>NZ_JALJWE010000001.1:4847500-6844345 GCF_024168685.1 Pseudomonas sp. S3E17 | reverse complement strand
CCCGCGCCCCCATGCCACGGCGACCAAAGCCGCCGGCATTCCCTTCGAAGTGGCGGTGAGCGAGTACAGCTCGCGCCACCGCGTGAAGCCGGGGATTACCGGCTGGGCGCAGATCAACGGTTACCGGGGTGAGACCGACACCCTGTTCAAGATTCAGAAACGTGTCGAGTACGACCTGGAGTACATCTCCAAGTGGTCGGTGTGGTTTGACCTGTACATCGTTTTCATGACGGTCCCGGCCGTCCTTTCCACCAAGGAAGTCTATTGATGAAGACCCTCAACGGATTAATTCCCTGCATCGTTTCCGGTGGTTCGGGCACTCGACTGTGGCCGGTGTCGCGGCAGAACATGCCCAAGCCGTTCATGCGCATGCGCGATGGCCAGAGCCTGCTGCAAAAAACCTTCCTGCGCGCGGCCAAACTGCCCGGCGTGGAAAGCGTGCTCACGGTGACCAACCGCGACCTGTTGTTTCGCACCCTCGACGATTACCGCGGAGTGAACAACGCCCGCCTGCCCCTGGACCTGCTGCTGGAACCGTTCGGTCGCAACACGGCGGCGGCCATCGCCGTGGCGGCCCTGCATGTGCAGGAGCATTTCGGCGGCGACGCACAGTTACTGGTAATGCCCGCCGACCACCTGATCCTCAATGAAGTGGCGTTCGCCGAGGCCGTGACCCAGGCCCGCGACCTGGCCGAAGCCGGCTACCTGGTGACGTTCGGCATCCAGCCCGACCACCCGGAAACCGGCTTTGGCTATATCGAGCAAGGCGAGGCGCTGAGCCATGGCTACCGGGTCAAACGCTTCGTCGAGAAACCCGACCTGGCCACCGCCCAGGCCTACCTGGACGGCGGCAAGCACCTGTGGAACGCCGGCATGTTCTGCTTCAAGGCCAGCACCCTGGTGGACGAACTGGCCACCCATGCCCCCGCCGTGCTGGAGGCCGCCCGCGCCGCGCTGGAACACAGCCAGAGCCTGCAAAACAAAACCTCGCGCCAACGTGAACTGGATGCGGATGCGTTCGGCAGTGCGCCGGATATTTCCATCGACGTGGCCTTGATGGAAAAGTCCCGGCAAGTGGCCGTGGTGCCCTGTGACATTGGCTGGAGCGACATCGGGTCCTGGGAAGCGCTGCGCCAGCTCACCCCCAGCGATGCCCATGGCAACCAGGTCAATGGCGAGGCGATTTTGCATGACGTGCACAACTGCTACATCGACTCGCCCAAGCGCGTGCTGGGCGCCGTGGGGGTGCGCGACCTGATCATCGTGGATACCCCCGACGCACTGCTGATCGCCGACGCCCACCGCAGCCAGGATGTGCGCCATATCGTCGCCGAACTCAAGCGCCAGAACCATCCGGCGTACAGCCTGCACCGCACGGTGACCCGGCCGTGGGGTACCTACACCGTGCTGGAGGAAAGCAGCCGCTTCAAGATCAAACGCATCGTGGTCAAGCCCCTGGCCTCGCTGTCGTTGCAGATGCACCACCACCGCAGCGAACACTGGGTGGTGGTCAGCGGCGCGGCACAGATCACCAATGGCGACCGCGAGTTCCTGATCAACGCCAACGAGTCCACCTACATTCCCGCCGGGCACAAACACCGGCTGACCAACCCCGGCATCATCGACCTGGTGATGATCGAAGTGCAGAGCGGCGAGTACCTGGGCGAAGACGACATCGTGCGCTTCGACGACATCTACGGCCGCGCGCCTGCCGAGGCGAAAAAATGACATGCGCACTTCATTGATCATCCCCACCCGTAACGCCTCCAGCCACCTGGCACGCCTGCTGCCTGCGTTGAAGATGCAAACCCTGCAACCTGACGAGATGCTGGTGGTGGACAGCGCCTCCAGCGATGACACCGTGGCGCGCTTTCGCGCGTTCGGCGCGCGGGTCGAGGTGATCGACGCCCGTGACTTCAACCATGGCGGCACCCGCCGCTGGGCCAGCGAACAGGTGGGTGGCGACGCGCTGATCGTAATGACCCAGGACGCCATCCCGGCGACGCCCGAGACCTTTGCCAACCTGCTCGATGAATTGCAGCAGGACCCGCTCAACGGCGTCGCCTACGGACGGCAATTGCCCCACCCCGATGCCGGCGTGCTGGGCGCGCAATCGCGGCACTTCAACTACCCGGAACACAGCCGCAGCAAAAGCCTGGCCGATGCACCGGAGCTTGGGATCAAGACCTGCTTCAGCTCCGACTCGTTTTCGGTGTACCGGCGCAGTGTGTTGCAGGCCGTGGGTGGCTTCCCTGCCGACGTGATCGGCAGCGAAGACGCCTTTGTGGCCGCACGCATGCTGCTCGACGGCTACAAGGTGCGCTATGCCGCCACCGCGCTGGTGCATCACTCCCACGATTACAAACTCATGGACGAGTTTCACCGCTACTTCGACATTGGCGTGTTCTACGGCCGCGAGCCGTGGATCAAGCAGGCCTTTGGCGACGCGGGTGGCGAGGGCAAACGCTATGTGCTGGCCGAACTCGCGGCGCTGCGCAAAGCCGGCGCCTTGCACCGCGCGCCCGAGGTGCTGGTGCGCAGTGCGTTCAAACTGCTCGGGTACCGCCTGGGCCATCTTGAACGCCGCCTGCCGCTCGCCCTCAAGCGGCGCATCAGCATGTTTCCCGGTTATTGGAGGTGAGCATCATGACCCACAGGAAATCCCCCTTGATGAAGCGAAGCGTGCTCGCCCTGGCCATGCTGGCCCTGGCCGCCTGCAACACCCCGGCGCGTATCGAACCACCGGACAGCAAGACCGTCGAGGACGGCAAGCGCGCCCTCGACCAACTGGCCCAGCTGCCACCGGCAGTGGAACGCATCCGTATCGGCGACCAGTTGCGCATCGTCCGCGATGCTGGCGAGATGCCGACGCTGTCGGCGTTCAACGTCAGCACCATCTACGAGCTGACGCTGTACACGGTGCAGACGGACGGCAAGATCAACTACCCGTTCCTGGGGCCGATCCAGGTTGCCGGGCGCCAGCCATCGGAGCTGGCCAACCAACTGACCCACGAGCTTGCGCAGACCTACCGCGAGCCCCGGGTCACGGTGAACATCAACCAGGCGCCGGGCAACTCGGTGATCGTCGGCGGCGCGGTGAATAACCCCACGGCGGTGCAGATCGCCACGGCCAACACCCTGGAACAGGCGATTGTCGGCGCCGGCGGAGTCAGCCCGGCGGGCAACGCGAGCATGGTTGCGCTGCTGCGCGAAGATGCCCAGGGCGCCTACCGCGCCTACTTCCTGGACTTCAGCCAGCTCCTCAAGACCGGCGCCAACGGACGCAAGCCGGTGCGCCTGCAACGCGGCGACGTGGTGTTCGTGCCCAAGTCCAACGTCGGCGAGCGCATCCAGGGCGTGGATACCTACATGAACCAACTGATTCCGTTCACCAAGTCCATCGGGGTCGGCTACAACTACACGCGAACCAGCGGCGGCAGTAATTAAAGGAGCGACATCCCATGATCGAGATCCGTTCTTTTCGTGATCTGCTACGCCTGTTCTTCATCTTCCGCCACGAGTTCAGACTGGCCGCCATTGCGGCGTTGGTGATCATTCTACTGGGGGCTTTCCTGCTGCCGGCCAAGTACGAATCCACGGCGCGCCTGCTGGTCAAGCCGGGGCGTGATTCGACCTTGCCCATCGAGATCAGCAACCGCCAGGCGCTGGTGATGCCCAGCACCCAGCGCGACCCGATTGTCGACGAAGAGCGCCTGCTCACCGGGCGCCCGATTGTGCGGGCGGTGGCCGAGCACTACCTGGAAGTGATCAGTAACGCACCGCCACCGGAAGGCTTCTGGAAGCGCACCAAGTACTACGTCAAGAGTGGCATAGGCGCGGTGTTCGATGGCATCCGCGTGGTACTGGAAACTGTCGGCGTGGTGGAAAAAACCACGCCGGTGGAACGCCTGGCGGCGGGCCTGGAAAAGAACTTCGAGGTGAGCCACGCGGCCGGCTCCACGGTCATGGACATCAACTTTACCTGGGGCGACCCGGAGATAGCCCAGGCGGTGGTCAAGGATTGGGTCGAGACCTATGTCAACGAACGCACCCAGGCCCTGGGGCGCAAGAGCCTGTACGTCTTCTATGAAGGCCAGGTAGCCACCAGCGCCACCGAGATCCAGAGCTACAAGCAACAGATCCTCACGCACCTGAACCAGATCGGCGCGGCGAGCATCACCGATCGCCTGGAAGACTTGTCCGAGCGCATCAACGTACTGCGGGGCGAAACGTTCAACACCACGCGCCTGATCGCCTCCTCCGACAGCGCCATCCAGAGCACCCGCACCCAGCTCAAGAGCCAGCCCAAGGAAGTCACCACGGTGCGCCAGATCGCACTGAACCCCCAGCAGCAGGACCTGCGCCGCCTGCTGAACCAGAAGCTGCTGGAAAAGGCCGACATGATGCGCACCTACACGGACAACGCGCCGCCGGTCAAAGCCCTGGATGCGTCGATCCGCGCAATGCAGGCCCATGTCGCGAGTGAAAGCAACACCGTGCAAAGCTCGGAAAACCGCGCGCCCAATACCCTGGAAATCCACTTGCAGCGAGTACTGTTGGATGAGTCGAGCAACAACCTCGCGCTGCGTACCCAACTGACTCAACAACAGAAACAACTGGCCAACCTCGAAGCCCAGCGCAAGCAAGCCCTGGAGATCGAACCGGAACTGACACGCCTCGCCCGGGAGCTGGGCGCCGCCGAACGCAACTACGCGCTGTATGTGGACAACCTGGAAAAATCACGCATTGACCGTGAACTGGATAACAGCCAGATCAGCAACATCGCGGTGATCGAAGAGGCCACCCTGAACCCCGGCCGTATCTTCCCCAAGACCCTGGTGATGCTGGTGCTGGCGGTCCCATTCGCCCTCGTCGTCGGCCTGCTGGTGATCTACCTGTGCTACCTGCTCGACCAGCGCATCCACGATGGCGGCCTGGCGGAACGCAAGTTCGGCCTGCCGCTGTGGACCACCTTGCCCGAGCTGGACACCAGCACCGCCCAAAGCACCAACGCGTTCAATGCGAGTATCTACCGGCTGTACGGATTGCTGCAGTTGGAGCGCATCGCCGAGCAGGGCCTGACCCTGGGGCTGACCTCGGCACGTCACGGCGAAGGGGTGACCTTTGTGGTGGAACAACTGCGTCAGTTGCTGCAGGAAAACGGTATCAACGTGCGTGTGGGCGGCGCCGAACCGGCGGCGCCAGGTGAAGTGGTGCTGCTGGACGCCTCGGCGCTGCTGGATAACCGCGATGCGTTTATCAACCTGCGTCGGGCCGACCTGATTGCGCTGGTGGTGGAAGCGCAGAAGAGCACGGTGCCGGTGGTGGAGCACGCGCTGTCGATCCTCAACACCGCGTTCGGCAAGGTCGACGGCATCATCATCAACCGGCGCAAATTCGAAGTGCCGGCCAAGGTGCTGAAAACCATCGCCAAGTACCGAGGGGCATTCTGATGCGCGTCGCCCTGCTCGCTCCGTTGCCACCGGAGAAAAATGGCATCGCCGACTACGCGAACCATTTCCGCACGGCACTGGAACAACTGGAGGTGACGGTGCTGACGCCGTTGGCCGGGGTGGCGGGCAACAGCGAGGCGATCAAACAGGCCATCGGTGGTTTCGACTGGCACAGCGTGGACCTGGTCCACGCCGAGCTGGGCGGCGGACGGCTGGGGGAGTTCCTGGCCCTGCGCGAATTGCGCAAGGCCTACCCGGCACTGCCCTTGACCGCCACGGTGCATGATCCGGAACGCATCGTCTGGCGGCGTGAGCGCTTGCCATTCCCGTTGAACCTGCTGGAGCGTTTGCCCAGCCCGATGCCACAGGCGGCAGTGGTGCTGGCCGATCCGCTGACCTTGCGTGAAGAGCGCCAGGTCGCCGCCGGCTTGACCCGCTTGATCACCCTCACCCGCCTGGGCGCCGAGTGCCTGGGCCAACGCATGCAACTGCCGGCGGGGAAAGTCGCGGTGATCAACCATGCCAACCTGGCAATTCCATCGGCGCCGTTGCCGCCACTGGATATGCTGCGTCTGCTGTACTTCGGGTTTATCTACCGGGGTAAAGGCATCGAAGACCTGTTAGAGGCCCTGGCCGGCGTATTCAAGCAGGCCCCCGAATTGCGTGAGCGTGTGCGCCTGACCCTGGCCGGTGGCACCGCCGCCGAAATGGCGTTTGGCGCGGGTGGTAATTACCTGGAGCAGTTGAACCGCCAGATCGCCGAACTCGGCCTGGCGGACGCCATCGACTGGCGGCTGAACCTGCCGGCCGACGAGATTGCCCAGACCATCCAGGCCCACCATGTGATGGTGCTGCCCTATCGCGAATCGAAAAAACTCGGCCTGCTCGGGCGCCAACGCGGGACCAGTGGCGCGCTGTCCTGGGCTGCCGCCTGCGGGCGTGGGGCGATTACCTCCGACGCTCGCGCGTTTGCCGAGGAAGTCGCCAGCGGCAACGGTGCCATCTACCCCGAGGGTGATGTGGATGCCCTCAGCGCGCAACTGCTGCGCCTGGCACGCACGCCGCTGCTGGCCCGGGACTGGGCCGAACGCGCCGGCGAAATCGGCCGCGAGCGCTTATGGCCGTTGACCGCGCAAAAGTTCAAGGCACTGTTTGAGCAAGCCATCGAGGGCAGCCGCCATGGCGCGTAAACGCACCTACGTCGCCACCCTGGTCGTAGTCGCCGCCCTGGGCCTGACCGCGATTTTGTGGGGGCGCCAGGCCGATGCCGAGAGCCATGTGCTCAAGGGCAACAAAACTGTGGTGTGGAAGGATTTCCTCGGGGTGAACGCGCAGTTCCTGTGGTTCGCCCCTGAGCGCTATCAGAAGCAGATCGACCGTCTCAAGGCGCTGGGCCTGGAGTGGGTACGCCTGGATTTGCATTGGGACCAGCTGGAGCCGGTCGCAGGGCAGTACCAGGTTGCGACGCTGGATCAGTTGGTGGGCAAACTGCAGGACAATCAGCTCAAGTCAGTGTTCTACCTGGTCGGGTCGGCGCCGTTCGCCACCACTGCGCCGGTAGGGGCGCCGTATCAGGACCAGTACCCGCCGAAAGACCCGAACGTGTTCGCCAACCGCATGGCGCTGTTGGCCCAGCGCTATCCCAGTGTCGACGCCTGGCAGGTGTGGAACGAACCGAACCTGCTGGGCTTCTGGCGCCCGGCAGCCGACCCGGCCGGCTACGCCGCACTGCTGACCACCACCGCCGCCGCGTTGCGCGCAATGAACCCGAGCAAACCGGTGGTGGCCGCCGGCATGGCATTCTTCAGCGAAATGCCCAACGGCCAGAGCATGTTCGATGCCCTCGGCGCCCTGGGCGTGGCCAGCCTCAATACCGTCGTCTCGTACCACCCTTATACCCAATTGCCCGAAGGCAACGACCCGGCCAACCTGGACTTTATCGCCAGGACCACCACGCTCAACCAGGCCCTGCGCAGCGGCGGCGTGCAGACCCTGTGGAGCACAGAATGGGGCTGGTCGACCTACACCGGTCCCAAAGACGCCCAGGACATCATCACCCCACAGACCCAGGCCGATTACGTAGTGCGCCGCCTGGCGCTGATGAGTGCGCTGGATTACGACCGGATCTTCCTGTTTACCCTCAGTGATCTGGACCAGCGCGCCAGTGTGCGGGACCAGTCTTACGGCTTGCTCGACATCGACGCCAACCCCAAGCCGGTCTACACCGCGCTGAAAAATTTCCTCGACGTCAGCGGTCCGACGCTCACCCCCGGCGATCCGCCCAGCGCCGATCAGTTGCCCGACGGCCTGTTCAGCATCGGCTGGACCCGCGCCGACGGGCGCAAGCTATGGTTCTTCTGGGCGGCCGGGGGCGGCAACGCACACCTGCCCAACCTGGCCAGCGCCACCCTGTATGACCCGCTGCGCGGTACGCAAACCCCGGTAAGCGGCACCCACGGGCTGACTGTCATGGTCAAGCCGAACCTGCAAATTCTGTTATGGGAGTGAGGCCCGCCATGCGTATTTTATGGATCCTGCCCTACTCGCCCTGGCCCGCCACCAGCGGCGGCAAGACGCGCCAGTTCCACCTGCTGCGCAGCCTGGCGGCGCGGGGGCATCGGATCACCTTGCTGCTGCATGACAAGCATCCGGTGTCCCCTGCCGACCGCCAGGTGCTGGAAGCGTTTGTCGAACAGTTGATCATCCTGCCGCGCCGCCCGTTGCGCAGCCTCAAGACCCTGGTGGCGGGGCTGTTTGCACCCTACCCGCTGCTGGCCAGCGTGAATGGGCTGGCGGGCGAGTTGCAGGACACCTTCAACTGGTTGCTGGGTGAGCAGTGGGACGTTGTGCAGATCGAGCACAGCTACAGTTTCCAGCCTTACGAAGATGCGCTGGCGCGTAAATCACAGCCCTTTGTGCTGACCGAACACAATGTGGAATCGGCCCTGGGCGCGGCCACCTACGACCGCTTGCCGCGTTGGTCGCTGCCGTTCATTCGCTACGATCAATGGCGCTATGCCCGCTGGGAACGCCGAGTGATGCGCCAGGCCACGCAGGTGGTGGCGGTCACTCAAAGCGATGCGCACACCCTGGAGAAAATCGCCGGCAAACCCGTACCGGTGGTGGTCAATGGCGTGGACTGCGATCACTTCGCCGCCGCCCATCCCGACCCGTCGACACGCCGCGTGCTGTTCCTCGGTAACTATGAATACGCGCCGAACGTGGACGCCATCGAATGGGCCCTGGATGAAATCCTGCCCAAGGTCTGGGCGCGCTGTGCGGATGCGCGCATGAGCGTGTGCGGCTTCGGCATGCCCGGCAGCTGGCGCGAGCGCTGGAAAGACCCGCGTATCGACTGGCAAGGCTTCGTACCCAACCTGCTCGACCTGCAATCGAGCTGTTCGGTGTTCCTGGCGCCGTTGCGCCACGGCGGCGGCTCCAAGCTCAAGGTACTCGAAGCCCTGGCCGCCGGCCTGCCGCTGGCCAGCACCGAACAAGGCGTGTCGGGGCTGGACCTGGTGGAAGGCCTGGACTACCTCGGTGGGCAAAGCGCCGACGACCTGGCCGATGCCGTGGTGCGCCTGCTGCAATGCCCTGAAGCCGCCGCGCCCATGGGTGAGGCGGGCCGCGCCTACGTACGCCGCGCCCATGACTGGAGCGTCGCCGCCAGCCAATTGGAGCAGGTGTACGCCACCCTCGTGCCGCTGAGCCAGAGGGAGCCCGCATGCGTATAGGCCTGGATTACCGCACCGTCGGCACCTCGCCGCAATCGGGCATCAGCCGCCAGGTGTATGCGCTGGAAAGCGCCCTGCACACCTTGCCGGGCATCGAGCTTGAGCGGTTTACCGTAGCGCCACTGGGCGATGAAACGCGCCTGCAGGCCCACTGCCCGGCGTGGGGCTGTGCCAAGACCGCCATGCACCAGCCGCAGAATCGTCTGCGCTTTGAGGCCGGTTTTCTGCCGCGCGCCTTGCGCGAGGAGCGTATCGACCTGTACATCAGCACCTTCAACATGGGCCTGCCGTTACCGCCCAAGCCGAAGGGTTTGCGCACGGTGGTGCTGCTGCATGACCTGTTCCAGATCACCCTGGACAACTACCACGCCAACCGCTTGAAGGCGCTGATCTACAAGACCAGCGATCGCCTGTCGATTGCCTACGCGGTGCACAGCGCCGACCGCGTGTGGACGCCGTCGCAATACAGCGCGGATGAAACCGCGCGGCTGTTTCCCAAGGCGGTGGGCAAGATTCGTGTGCTGCCCAATCAGGTCGATGGCTTTGCCGGGCTGGTGGCGGACCTGAGCCGGCATCAATTGCCCGAGCGCTACTGGCTGCTGGTGGGCACCCGTGAGTTGCGCAAGAACGTGCCGTTTTTGGTGGACGCCTGGCAGCAGGCGCGGCGCCAATCCCCTTCGGTGCCGGAGTTGGTGCTGGTGGGCAGTTTGGAACACTTGCCCGAAGCCCAGCGCACATTGCCGGGGATTCGCGCCCTGAGTGGCGTGTCGGACGCCGAGTTGCAGGGGCTGTACCGCCAGGCGTCACGCCTGTGGCAGCCATCCTATGCCGAAGGCTTTGGCCTGCCGGTGATCGAGGCCCTGAGCGTCGGCACCCCGGTGGCGGTGGCCAGCGGCACTTCGCTGGATGAAATCACCCCGCCGTCGGCCCCGCGGTTTTCGCCCACCGATGGCCCGGCGCTGGTGCAATTGATGCTCAGCCTGGGCGCGCGGCCGGATGAAGACTGCGCCGAGCAACGGCGCCTGTGGGCGCAACGTTTCAACCATCATGCTTATCGCCAGCGCCTGGCCGAACTGATCGAGGAACTTCAGTGAGAGTGAACCTGGCAAGCCTCGTCGCGATCCTCTTCGGCCTGCTGTTTGGCGCCCTCGCCCTGCTGCTGTCGCCGGCCAAGGCGTTCCTGGCCGTAGTCGGCCTGGCGGGGGCAGTGACCATCCTGCGCTTTCCGTTGTGGGGGCTGTTGCTGTTCGCCATGATCGCCACGTTCATGCCGTACTCGACTATCAACCTGGGGATCCGCAGCACCGTCAGCGAAGCGATCCTGGCCCTGACCTGGGGCGCGGTGCTGTGGCACAACTTCCTGGCCCGCCTGCCCGATACGCCCAGCCTGACCCGCCGTCCCACCGACCAGATGCTGCTGTGGCTGATGCTGTTCAGCGTGTTCCCGTTTATCGTCGGCCAGGTCACCGTCCACGCCGACAGCAGCGGCGTGGCCAACTGGCTGCGCTGGTTGCTGAGCCTGTCGGCGGTGTTCCTCTGCGCCAGATTGCTGGTGGACCGCAAGCAGCGTGAATCCTTGGTGATCGCCCTGTTGCTGGGCAGCCTGGCGATGCTGGTGCTGTCGATTGCGGTGTTCGTGCGCACGCGCTCCGGGGCCGGCATTGCGCCGATTCTGGCGTTGTTCAACTACGGCAATTTCGACATGTTGAAATTCGGTCTGGAGGCCATGTCTTCGCGCATGGGTTCGCCGTGGATGCACCCGAATGCCATCGGCGGGATCATGGCATTGTTGCTGCCCCTGGCCTTCTGCTTCGGCGTGACCGAACAGGGCTGGAAACGTGCGCTGGGCCTGGGCGTCGCCTGCCTGGGCGCGGCCGCGTTGCTGTTGGCCAGCAGCCGCGGCGCGATGGTCAGCCTGGCGTTGGTGCTGGTGTGGATGGCTACGCGCCGCGTGCCCTACACCGGGCGCCTGCTGATGATCGGCGCGGCGCTGACCGTGGCACTGGTAATGGCCTACCCACCGTTGCAGGAACGCCTGGCGACGATTTTCTCCTCGGACAACGCCAGTACCGAAGTGCGGTTCGACGAGTACCGCATGTTCCCGCAGGCGGTGGTGTCCTATCCGTTCGGGATCGGCTTCAAGGTTGACCCGCCGGTACCGGGCACCCACCTGCTGGGGATCTCCAACCTGTGGCTGAACTTCATCTACAAGACCGGCATCGTCGGCATGCTGTTCTTTGTGGCGGTGACCGTGCGCTGGTGGCGTGAGGCGCGTCCGCAAAAAGGCCCGATTCGCCTGACCAAGGACAATGCCCTGTGGCTGGGCACCACCGGCGGGATTCTGTCGGCACTGGTCAGCGGCCTGTTCGACCACTACTTCAGTTTTGCGGTGGTGATGGTGGCGTTGTTCTGGCTGATGGTGGGCATCAATGTGCTGGAGGCGCGGCGGTTGTTTCCGGCGCGGCTGCCGCAGGTGAAGACCGTGGCCTACCGCAAACACCTGCCTGATGGGGCACGGCCCTGATGCTCGGCTCCGCCGCCTGGCTGACCCTGGCGACCCTGGTGGGCCTGTGCCTGGGATTTGCCCGTGAATGGTTGCTGGTGGCGGCCTGGGGCGCCGGAGAGCGCAGCGATGCCTTCCTGATCGCGCTGTTTTTGCCGGAAGCGCTGCGCATGTCGTTGGCCGGCGGTGTGCTGAGCGCCGCCGCGCTGCCCTTGTACCTGCAACGCAAGCATGGCGAACGCCTGGAGTGGCTGGCGGTGCTGTTCCCGGCGTTGCTGCTGATCGCGCTGGTCATCAGCCTGCTGCTGACGCTGTTGGCACCGTGGCTGGTGCAAGTGCTCGGCCCGGGATTGGCCGACACCGCCACAGTCTTGGCCAGCAGCAACCTGCAGATCCTCGCCTGGTGTGTGCCGGGCTTGATGTTGCATGGGCTGTTCAGCATTCCCTTGCAGGCCGGTGAACGTTTTGTCCTCGCGGGGCTGGGCTCGTTACTGTTCAACCTGCCGCCGGTGACGTACCTCGCCCTCGCGGGCACCACCAGCCAACCGCACGCGCTGGCCCTGGCCTGCCTGGCCGGCAGCCTGTTGATGCCGCTGGCGCTGTTGCCGTCGGTGTGGCGCCAAGGCTGGCGGCCATGGCGCTGGCAACTGAGCGTCGCACCCTTGCGGGAGCTGGGCCAGCGCATCGGACCGCTGTTGCTGAGCAATGGCGCCAGCCAGGGGTTGGCGCTGATCGAGCGGCTGGTGGCATCGCTGCTGGGAGAAGGCGCGGTGACTTGGGTCAACCTGGCGCGCAAGCTGATGAACCTGCCGCTGATTGCGCTGATGAGTCTCAACCAGGTACTGCTGGGCATGATGAGCCGACGTCAGGGCGATGAGCGCCTGGCCCTGCTCAAGCGCGGCCTGGAAACCGCCAGCGTGCTGACCCTGCCTGCCGGTGTCGGCCTGGTGGCGGCAGCCCCGAGCCTGGTGGCATTGCTGCTGCCCAAGCAATCGGCGGATTCGCCGTTGCCGCTGCTGCTGGCCTGGTTTGCCGTGCCGTTGGTGTTCGGCGCCTGGAACGCCTTGCTCGCGCGCTATGCCTACGCCGCTGGCGATACGCGCCAGCCACTGCGCTGCGAGTTGCTGGGCAGCCTGGTCAACGTGTTGTTGCTGGGAGCGCTGCCCTGGGTGTTTGGCCTGGCTGGTATCCCCTTGGCCGCACTGGCCGGCGTGCTCTGCACCGCACTGTTGCTGATGCAGCGCCAGGCCTTGCTCGACGCCCTGCCCTGGGCCCGGCACTGGCTGCTCAGTGCACTGCTGATGGGGCTGGCGGCGCTGATGCTGTTTGGTATTGAGGGCGTGTGGCTGCAACTGGGGCTGAGCACCCTGACGGGCGCCGTGGTGCTGCTCGGCATGGGGCTGTGGCTCAAGCCGTGGCGCAAGGCATGAATGATCGATCGGGAGCACTCAGGTGAAAAATCGCTGGATTCAAATGGATATCGCCAAGGGCATCGGCATCCTGGTGATCGTGTACGCCCACAGTTGGTTTGTCGCCACGTCGCCGGACTTGATGTACCCGATCCTGGCGTCGTTCGTACTGCCGTTGTTCTTCTTTCTGTCGGGGGTGTTTTTCAAACCTGAACAGCCGTTTGTCGAGATGGCGGTGCGTAAGGCCGACGGCCTGCTCAAGCCGTTTTTCTTCACCATGCTGGTGTATGTGATCGTGCGCGATGTGCTGCGCGGCCAACCGCTGCTGCCGGATATCGGCGGCGTGCTGTACGCCTCGGTGGACACCATCCCGTGGCAGGCGCTGTGGTTTTTGCCGCACTTTTGGGTGGCGATCCTGTTCAGTTGGGCCGTACTGCGGCTGATCCAGCGCCTGCCGCTGGCGGTGAGTTGTGCAGTGATGCTGGTGCCGCTGCTGATCGGCATCTGGATGCTGCCGTGGTTCTGGCAACTGCCGGTGACTCTCGGCGGGCAAACCTGGGTGCTGCCCGGCCTGCCCTTCAGCCTGGATATCACCCTGATCAGCAGCGCGTGTTTCGTCTACGGCTACCTGCTGCGTGACTGGCTGCGTACCCATGCGGGGTCACTGCTGACCCTGCTGGTGTCGGTGGCGCTGTTCGCGGTGGTGTTCCTCTACCGGGGCGACACCATGGACCTGGCGCAGCGTCGCTACGACCACTGGCTGTGGACCAGCCTGCTGGCGGTGATTGGGGTGTACCTGTGCTGGGCGTTGGCGCGGGTGCTGATGGCGTCGGCCCTGATCACCCGGATCATGACCTACATCGGCCAGTCGACCCTGATCCTGCTGATCTTCCATGGGGAGATCCAGCACAAGACATTCGACTTGATGGAGCGCCTGGGGCTGCACGCGTTTGTCGCGGCCTGTATCGGCTTTGTGGTGGCGGTGGTGGTGCCGTTGTTGATCGGGGAAGTGATCAAGCGGGTGGCGTTCCTGCGGTTTTTCTACTTTCCATTTCCGCTGCGCAAGGCTGCCAGATAACGGTAGGAGCGAGCGTGCTCCTACCGAGTATCGGGTTCAGTCATCCAGTTGTTGCGCGGCGGGCTTGCCGGCGTGTTTCGCCGGCTTGGCGCCCTTGGCCGGAGCCGGTGCAACGGGCTCGGGTTCCGGGGCTGCGGCGGTTTCTTTCTCGGCCATCGGCATCTGGTCGATGGCGCTGAAAAACTCTTTCAAATCGAGGCTATCCGGCGGCACGGTCTTCTCGACTTTCTTCTCGCCATCCTTGCCCACCAAGATCACTTTGGTGCCGCTGCCGGCGCCCAGTTTGAGGGCGCGGATCAGCGCATTGGTCTCGGGCGGCGTGAGCTTCTTGTTGTCCTTGGGGGCCTTGGCGAACTTCTCCCCTTCGGCACCGATGCTGCCGAACTTCACGGTGTAGAACACCATGCTGCGCTCTTCAAAGGACTGCTTGGTGGCAGGCTCGTCCAGCTGTTTCTTGAGGGTCGCCAGTGTGTCGTTGCCGGAATCAAGCTCCACCACCACCAGTGGCCGGGCTTTGCCCAGGTCCTGCTTGAGCGGGTTGATATCATCAGCAGCCAACAGCGGCCCCGTAAAAGCCATCAAGGTAGCCAGGGTCAGCGACCGGATGAGCATGCGCACCTCCTTTGAATTCCATGCAGGGTTCTTGAGTTTCATGTCTGCGACAGTCAAATTCAAGGATGATTCCTACACCGCGTTCAGAAAGCGTAGGCCAGGACGCCCGCTCCGCAAGGACTTGGCGGCGACATGCGGCATTGTTTCCTTTGATTGCGGAAACATTACGAGACCTTCCAGCCCGGCCAATGGCGGGCAAAGACAGGCGCCACGATCGGGTCGGCATCCACCTGCGCCAGGGTCTGGGCAAAGCCTGGCGCCAGGGCAGTCAAGGCCTCACGCGCCTCATCCCAGCGTGACACCGCCGCCGCCATGATGCCCAACGCATTCGGTGCGCCGTCGGGCGCGAACAGTTGGCCGGCAAACTGTTCGGCAAACACCACCCAGGCCTGGTGCAGATAGCGGCGCGTGCCCGTGACCAATTGCGCCAGCACCGCCTCATCGGCGTTGCCCAGCCAGCGTTGCGGGTAGTCGATGATGCCGATCGCCGAATAACAATTGGCCGCGATGTACACCAGGCCGCGGATGATCTGGTCACGGTCGCCGCCCAGCAGATGCGCATCGGGAAACGCCAGGCCCAGGTGGATCAGGATCGCGGCACTTTCCGTCAGCACCTGCCCATCGGGGGTAACCAGGGTGGGCACCTGTTTGAGCGGGTTGATACGGGCAAGCTCGTCGCTGCCCTCGCCGTCGGCCCAGGAGGCGGCGTCCACCCGTCGCCATGGTACCGCGCACCGTTGCAGGGCGATTTCGATCATGCAGGAGCCGGATTCGTCGATGCCATAGAGTGTGTACATGGGCCTTTCCTCCTATCGTTGCAGTTTCGCCTGCAGGTTGACCTTCACCTGCGGCCATTCCGAATCGATGATGCTGAAACGCACCGAGTTGCGCTTGCGCCCGTCGGGCATGATGCGTTCGTGACGCACGATGCCTTCCTGCACGGCGCCCAGGCGCAGAATCGCAGCACGGGACTTTTCATTGAGTTCGTCGGTGGTAAATTGCACGCGCACGCAGTCCAGCACTTCGAACGCGTAGGTCAGCAGCAGAAGCTTGGCTTCGGTGTTAATGGCGCTTTTTTGCGTGGATTGCGCCAGCCAGGTATGGCCGATCTCCAGCTTACGATTGACCCGGTCGACCTTCCAGAACCGCGTGCTGCCGACCACCTGGCCGGTGTCGCGACGCACGAGGGTGAAAGGGATCATGCTGCCCGCCTCGCGCCCGGCCAAGGCGGTGGCGATGTAATTATCGACAGTATCCGGGCCCGGTACGTGGGTGACCTTGAGGTTCCACAACTCGCCATCGGCCGCAGCAGCAAGCAAGGCGGCCGCGTGTTCGCGTTGCAGGGGTTGGAGTTCGACCGTGGTGCCGGTCAGGGTGAGCAGGGTCATGGAGCGCTACGCCGTCTGGTGATCATCAGAGGCCAAGAGTGCAGGCTCTCACCAGGGTGAATCAAGGATTTTAGAACAGACCCATTTGCCCGCCGACCAGGGTGCTGAAATCGTCACTCACGAACGGCAGTATCGCATCCGCGACCGGTTGCAATTGCCGGGTGACGTAGTGGTCGTAATCAATCGGCGCCTGGCGTACTTCCAGCGGTTCGGGGCCGTTGACGCTGATCACATAGCGGATCCAGCCGCCGCGCTGGTACTGGCGCGGGCGCCCCAGGCGGTCGTTGTATTCATCGGCCAGGCGCGCCGCGCGTACATGGGGCGGCACGTTGCGCTCGTAGTCATCCAGTTGACGGCGCAGACGTTTGCGGTAGATCAGCAGTTCATCGAACTCGCCGCTCAAAGTGCGGCGCACGTAGTCGCGTATGTAGTCCTGATGGGGCTGGCGGTGGAAGATGCGTTGGTAGAGTTCCTGCTGGAACCGGCGGGCCAGGGGCGACCAGTCGCTGCGTACGGTCTCCAGGCCTTTGTAGATCATCTCTTCGCTGCCGTCGGCATGTACCACCAGGCCGGCGTAGCGCTTCTTGCTGCCCTCCTCCGCGCCGCGAATGGTCGGCATCAGAAAGCGGCTGAAGTGGGTTTCGTATTGCAGCTCCAGGGCACTTTGCAGGCCGAACGCGCTGTGCAGGTGCTCACGCCACCAGGTGTTGACGTGCTTGACCAGCGCCTGGCCGATACGGCTGGCGTCGTCCTGGGAATGCGCGCTGCCGAGCCACACGAAGGTGGAGTCGGTGTCGCCGTAGATCACCTCATACCCCTGGGCTTCAACCAGTTCGCGGGTCTGGCGCATGATCTGGTGGCCGCGCATCGTGATCGAGGAAGCCAGTCGTGTATCGAAAAAGCGGCAACCGCTGGAACCGAGTACGCCGTAGAACGCATTCATGATGATTTTCAGCGCCTGGGACAGCGGCGCGTTGTGCTCACGCTTGGCCTCTTCGCGACCTTCGGAGACACGCGCAACGATGGCCGGCAGGCAGTGCCGGGTGCGAGAAAAGCGTGCACCGCGAAAGCCTTCGACGGAGTCGCTGTCGTCGGGGTGCTTGAGGCCTTCGATCAGGCCCACCGGGTCAATCAGGAAGCTGCGGATGATCGACGGGTAGAGGCTTTTGTAATCGAGCACCAGCACCGATTCGTAGAGGCCGGGCCGCGAGTCCATGACAAACCCGCCGGGGCTGGCCTGAGGCGGTTTGTCGCCCAGGTTCGGCGCGACGAAGCCCTGGCGGTGCATCAGCGGCATGTACAGGTGGGTAAATGCCGCTACCGAGCCGCCGTTGCGGTCGGCCGGCAACCCGGTGACGCTGGCGCGCTCCAGCAGGAACTTGAGCAGCTCGGTCTTCTCGAAAATCCGCGTGACCAGCTCGCAGTCCTTGAGGTTGTAACGCGCCAGGGCGGGCTTGTCCTCGGCGAACATGCGGTTGATTTCGTCCATGCGTTGATACGGTGTGGAGATGTCCTTGCCCTCGCCGAGCAGGGTTTGCGCGACGTTTTCCAGGCTGAAGGATTCGAAGCTCCAGGTGGCCGAACGCAAGGCTTCGATACCGTCGATGATCAGGCGCCCCGCCGCTGCGGCGAAGTAATGGTTGCGGCTGCCGTGTTCGCGCCAGGCCATGGGCTCATCGCCGCGACCGAGCATCAACGGCACGTTGAGGCGCTGGGCATGTTCGTGGAGTACGCGCAGGTCGAACTGCACCACATTCCAGCCGATGATTGCATCGGGGTCATGGGTGGCGAGCCATTGGTTGAGGCATTCGAGCAGTTGGGCGCGGGTGTCGCAGTAGTCGAGCTTGAAGTCCACCGCGTCCGTCTTGTTCGGCGGGCCGAGCATGTACACCTGGCGTTCCCCGCAGCCTTCGAGGGCGATGGAGTAGAGGTCGCCCTGGGCGGTGGTCTCGATGTCCAGGGACACCAGCTTGAGCGGCGGCCGGTAGTCGGGCGCGGGCTTCATCTGCGCGTCGCACAGGGCGCCACCGGCATCCGCTGTCCCCCCGAACCAGACCGGAGCGGTGATGAAACGCTCCATCATGTAGCGTTCCGGCGGGCGCACATCGGCTTCGTAGACATCGACACCGGCGGCGCGCAGGCGCTTTTCCACGTCCATCAACTGGCGGTGCTGGCGCGTGTAAAGGCCCAGGACCGGGCGGTGATGGAAATCGCAGAGTTGCAGCGGGCGCAATTCGATATCGCGTTCACCTTTGAGCAACCAATCCAGCGGCTTGCGATGGGCCTCGGGAATGAACATCACCGAGGTCTGCACGGGTAGGCGGATAAACCGTGGCCCCTGGTCTGTGGCCAGCCAGAAACTGACCTCCGTGCCCGCCGGGGTATCGCGCCAATGCCGGGTCAGGACAAAACCCTGCTGTAAATCCACCGTACCGCACCTCTGGAATAGCTTTCAGGCGTTGATTCTACGCGGCATCTGCGCAAACGCGGCAGGTAAACGCGCACGCAGACTGCAATCTGACAAATTTGTTGCACGCCGTTAATAATAATTACTATCATCTGCGCCGGAGTCGTATTCGCGCAGTGAGGAAGCGCAACGCCTGTTGCCCCTCTTCTCACATTGACGGTTCGCCGTCAGGATCGACCATGCCCACCCGTAGCCCATTCGCTGTGCCGTTTCGCCCGACCTTGCTCGCCCTTTGCTGTTCCCTGAGCCTTGCCGCCCATGCTGCAACCCCAGTCAACCCGCAGGATGCGAACAACCGTCAGGACGGCAGCACACTGGAATTGGGTGCCACCACTATCAACGCCGACGGGCCCGCACCGGGTGCCCTTCCCCCCGTGTACAGCGGCGGCCAGGTGGCACGCGGTGGTCAATTGGGAGTGCTGGGCAACCAGGACATCATGGACGTCCCCTTCAGCATGGCCTCCTATACCGAAAAATTGATTCGTGATCAGCAGGCCGAGACCGTCGGCGATGTGCTGCTCAATGACTCGTCGGTGCGCCAGGCGTCGGGGTATGCGAACCAGGCGCAGACCTTCATGATCCGTGGCCTGCCGTTGAACGGCGATGACATTTCCTACAATGGTTTGTACGGCATCCTGCCACGTCAGATCATCTCTACCGACGCGCTGGAGCGTGTGGAAGTGTTCAAGGGGCCCAACGCGTTTATCAACGGTGTGACACCGGGCGGCTCGGGGATCGGCGGCGGCGTGAACCTGCAACCCAAGCGCGCCGATGATGTACCGCTGCGTCGCTTCAGCACGGATATCAGCAGCGATGGCCGTGTAGGCGAACACGTGGATATCGGCCAGCGGTTCGGCGAAGACAATCGTTTTGGTGCACGGGTAAACCTGTCCCAACGCGAAGGGGATACCGGTATTGACGATGAAAACCAGCGTTCCAAACTGTTTGCCCTCGGCCTGGATTACCGCGGTGATGCTTTGCGCGTATCGAGTGATTTTGTCTATCAAAAGCAGCACATCAACGGCGGGCGCAATTCGGTATTCCTGGGTACCGCCACCCATGTACCGGATGCGCCTTCAGCAGACACGAACTATGCGCCGAGCTGGAGCAGTACCAACCTTGAAGACACCTTGGGAATGCTGCGCGCCGAGTATGACCTGAACGAAAACTGGACGGCTTATGCGGCAGCCGGTGCCAAACACAGCCGTGAAATGGGCCAATATTCATCGGTGACCCTGACCGATAACCTCGGCAATGCCACATCCAGCCGCTCGACCATCGCGCACGAAGAAGACAACTCCAGTCTCATGAGCGGCCTGAACGGCAAATTCCAGACTGGCGCCGTCAGCCATCGACTCAACTTCGGCCTCGCGGGCATTTGGACCCAGGCACGTAACGCCTATGTCTTCAACGGCTCACCGAGTGCGACCAATATCTACGCGCCTGTGACTGGCGCACCACCGACTCTCAACAACCCGCGCAATACCCCGGGTACCGATTTCAGCGACCCGACCATTACCGCCAAGACATTCGTGCGCAGCGTAGCCGTCTCCGACACCGTGGGCTTCTTCGATGACCGCCTATTGGTGACCGTCGGCGCACGTCGCCAGCAGATGGTGGTTCAGGGTTACAACTACATGAGCGGTACACGCACCGCCAACTATGACGAATCGATCACCACGCCGGTCTACGGCATTGTGTTCAAGCCATGGGAACACGTGTCGGTGTACGCCAACCGCATCGAAGGCTTGGCCCAAGGACCGGTTTCCCCGCTTGTGGCAGGCACCCGCACTGTGATTGGCGGCGGGCAGGCCTACGCGCCCGCTCGCTCCAAGCAGATCGAAGCGGGCGTCAAAGTGGACATGGGTACCTATGGCGCTACCTTAGGGGTTTATCGTATCGAGCAGCCTGGAGCAGGTTACTCGGAGGTCGTCGATGCAACCACCGCACGCTACGTTCGTGAAGGCCAGCAGATCAATAAAGGCGTCGAATTGAATGTCTTCGGCGAACCGGTCAGCGGCCTGCGTTTGCTGGGTGGTGTGACCGTGATGAAGACCGAACTCAAGGACACACAGAACGGTGCCAACGATGGCAACCGCGCCATTGGTGTACCTTCCTTCCAGCTCAACGCGGGCGTGGACTGGGATATACCCGCCCTGCAAGGCGTGACCCTCAACGGGCGCATGCTGCGCACCGGTGGCCAGTACGCGGATGCAGCCAACAACTTGAGCCTGCCGGCCTGGAACCGCTTCGATATAGGCGCGCGCTATACGTTCACGCTGGACCAGCGTGATGTAACTCTCGGGGTTACTGTGGAAAACGTCGCTAACGAAAAATACTGGGAGTCGGCTCAGGGCGGGTTCCTGAGCCAGGGCGATCCTCGCGTAGCCAAGTTGTCCGCGACGGTGGATTTCTAACCGTAAGGCCATTCCCCCGTGAACATTGGGAACGACAAAGACGGGCATCCGTTAATGATGCCCGTTATGCGGCTCACGCCCTACGTGCTTTGCTCAAATAGTTTTCGATATTGCCCATCTGATCATCCCAGCCACGGGAGTTCATCTTGAAGGCCTTTTGCCGACGAGCCTCCGGCACCGCGTTGAAACCGGATTCAACCACCCGCAGCAAAATGCCCGGCGCCCGATCCTCAATGGTGAATTCCACCAGTGTCGGGGTTTCCTTGTCGTAGTCGACGCCCTCTTCCACTGCGAAGGGGTGCCACCAGAAAGAGAACAATGTTTGCGGCAGGATGCGTTCGATTTTGGCTTTCCAGATCACGTGTTCGTAACCTGGGTAGGTAATCGGCGCCTCTATGGTTTCCCCTGCCACAAAGGCTTTGCCCTTGAGGGCGATACCAAACCAATTACCGAATTGCTCGGCATGGGTGAGCGCTTCCCAGACCTGTTTACGTGAAGCGTTCAGCAGAACTTTTCGCTCAATGCGATCTAATACGTGCATAAGTCACCTCCTCCATTGACAGTAGGCGACACCAAATAATGCGCAACCTCAGGTTGTAAGCAATCATGATGACCCCGTCCTTGAACCGGCAATACGTTTATGACTGACCCATTGAATGGAAGTTGCTTCTGCAAAGGTGTCCGCTATCAGGTGGACCAGTTGGACATGCCTATCAGCCACTGCCACTGCGCAAGCTGCCGCAAAATACATGCGGCGCCGTTTGTCGCCACCGCTGGCGTAATGCGCGAACATTTTCGCTGGACGCAAGGAGAGGAACTGTTGGCGTCCGTTGAATCTTCGCCGGGTAAGCTCAGGCATTTCTGTTCGCGCTGCGGCTCCCATCTGATAGCAGAGCGTGGGCATCAGCCCCATGTGATCGTGCGGGTAGCGACGCTGGACGATGATCCGGGCGTCAGGCCCACCTCGCACATCTGGACGGCCCATGATGTGCCCTGGCTTGCCCATGAAGGCATAGAGCAATGGGACGAGTGGAAGGCATGATTTAAACGTGGGGGTCACCTGGCGCTTTTGCCGGCGTCGCATATTGCGGCTTCAGGTGACCGTCCTGGTCGAGTAGCCAGGCATCCATGATTTGCCGCACCACCGGACCCGCGACGCGACCACCGGCCTCACCGTTTTCGATCATCACCGAAATCACTATCTTCGGGTGTTCGGCCGGAGCGAAGCCAACGAACAACGCGTTGTCACGGTGGCGTTCCAGGGTCTTCTCGCGGTTGTAACGCTCGCCTTGCTTGATCGCAACCACTTGCGCGGTACCGCTCTTGCCGGCAATGCGATATTGCGCCCCTTGTGCGGCGGCCCGGGCGATACCTCGTGGGTCATGCATCACCAGTTGCATACCGTGGTTGACCTGCTCCCAATCACGCGGATCTTTGAGGACGACGTTGGGCATTGGATTCTGGTCTACCGGCGGCTCACCATTGATCGTCTTGGCCAGGTGAGGCCGATTCCACACGCCTTTGTTGGCGATCAACGCCGTGGCCTGGGCCAATTGCAGCGGAGTGACTTGCATGTAACCCTGGCCAATGCCGAGGATCACGGTTTCGCCCGGGAACCAGGGTTGGCGCCGTGTGGCGCGCTTCCATGCCTGGGATGGCATCAAGCCAGCGGACTCTTCGAACATGTCCAGGGAGACTTTCTGACCCAGGCCGAACTCGGCCAAGTAGTCATGCAGGCGGTCAATGCCGAGCTTGTGAGCTAGGTCGTAAAAGTAAGTGTCGTTGGAACGCATGATGGCAGCGTCCATGTCTACCCAGCCGTCACCACTGTGGTTCCAATTGCGGTATTTGTGGTCAAAGTCGGGGAGCTGGTAGTAACCGGGGTCGAATACACGGGTCTGTGGGGTGACAACACCGCTGTCGAGACCAGCGATGGCCACTTCCGGCTTGATGGTCGAACCTGGCGCATAGAGCCCTCGGAGGACGCGGTTGAAGAGCGGCCGGTCAATGGAGTCGTGCAGCGCGGCATATTCCTTGAAACTGATGCCGGTGACGAACAGGTTCGGGTCAAAACTCGGCTTGCTGACCATGGCCAGCACTTCACCGGTTTGCGGATCGAGGGCAACCACCGAGCCACGGCGATCACCCAGGGCCTCTTCCGCAGCCTCCTGGAGCTTCACATCGAGGCTCAGGACGATATTTTTGCCAGGAATCGGGTCGGTGTGCTTGAGCACACGGAGTACGCGGCCCTGGGCATTGGTCTCGACCTCTTCGTAGCCGACATGACCATGCAGTTCGGACTCGTAGAAACGCTCGATACCGGTTTTGCCGATGGACTGCGTGCCACGGTACTCCACCGAGTCGAGGGCTTTGGATTCTTTCTCATTGATCCGCCCCACATAACCGATGGAGTGGGCAAAGTGCGCACCCAGCGGGTAGTGACGGACGAATTGCGGCTCTACATCTACTCCTGGCAGGCGGAACTCATTCACCGCCAGCAATGCAATTTGCTCTTCGGTCAACTCGTAAAACAATGTCACGGGAACGAATGGGTGGCGTGCCTGCTTCAGAGCCTTGTCGAACAGTGCTCGGTCTTCGACAGGCAGGTGCAGCAAGTTGACGATGGCGTCGAGCTCGCCCTTGAGGTCAGTGGTGCGCTCGCGGGTGATGGTCAGGTTGTAGCTGGGTCGGTTATCGGCAAGCAGCACGCCATTACGGTCATAAATAAGGCCACGTGTCGGAGTGATGGGCAGCACGTGGACACGGTTGTTTTCAGAAATCGTGGAGTGGTAGTCGAACTGTACGACTTGAAGGAAATACATACGCCCTACCAGCGCACACGTAATGCCTATCACCAACAACGCACAAGCGAGCAGGCGCTTGTTGACCAGGCGGTTTTCTTTTTCGTGATCTTTAATCGGTATAGGTTCAGGCATTTCTACAGCATCTCGTTGAAGAAGGTCGACGCCGCATCCTGCGATGAAAGATCAGTCCTTGAGAAATGTGCTGCACCATACCAAAAATGCAGAAACACTTTGCATTGAATTCCCCAACGGCACTCTGAAGTGAGTTCCATCTCGATGGGTACGGTGATACGGCAACTGCCCTTGAAGAGAATCAACAGCTCATCCGCCTAGGCGTACCCACTTTTCAACCGCCCAAAACAAAACCCCATCTGCTTTCGCAAATGGGGTTTCGGAATTTAATCTTGACGATGACCTACTCTCACATGGGGAAACCCCACACTACCATCGGCGATGCATCGTTTCACTGCTGAGTTCGGGATGGGATCAGGTGGTTCCAATGCTCTATGGTCGTCAAGAAATTCGGGTACTGAGTCGTGGCCAGCGGGCCTCGCTTCAGCAAATTGGGTATGTGACAGCTGTCGGTGTTTTGTGAAATCTCGAACTTTCGGTTCATTGCGTCTTCACACACCGCAATCTGGCCTTTCGACGCAAATTGCTTGGGTGTTATATGGTCAAGCCTCACGGGCAATTAGTATTGGTTAGCTCAACGCCTCACAGCGCTTACACACCCAACCTATCAACGTCGTAGTCTTCGACGGCCCTTCAGGGGACTCAAGGTCCCAGTGAGATCTCATCTTGAGGCTAGTTTCCCGCTTAGATGCTTTCAGCGGTTATCTATTCCGAACATAGCTACCCGGCAATGCCACTGGCGTGACAACCGGAACACCAGAGGTTCGTCCACTCCGGTCCTCTCGTACTAGGAGCAGCCCCTCTCAAATCTCAAACGTCCACGGCAGATAGGGACCGAACTGTCTCACGACGTTCTAAACCCAGCTCGCGTACCACTTTAAATGGCGAACAGCCATACCCTTGGGACCGGCTTCAGCCCCAGGATGTGATGAGCCGACATCGAGGTGCCAAACACCGCCGTCGATATGAACTCTTGGGCGGTATCAGCCTGTTATCCCCGGAGTACCTTTTATCCGTTGAGCGATGGCCCTTCCATACAGAACCACCGGATCACTAAGACCTACTTTCGTACCTGCTCGACGTGTCTGTCTCGCAGTCAAGCGCGCTTTTGCCTTTATACTCTACGACCGATTTCCGACCGGTCTGAGCGCACCTTCGTACTCCTCCGTTACTCTTTAGGAGGAGACCGCCCCAGTCAAACTACCCACCATACACTGTCCTCGATCCGGATAACGGACCTGAGTTAGAACCTCAAAGTTGCCAGGGTGGTATTTCAAGGTTGGCTCCACGCAGACTGGCGTCCACGCTTCAAAGCCTCCCACCTATCCTACACAAGCAAATTCAAAGTCCAGTGCAAAGCTATAGTAAAGGTTCACGGGGTCTTTCCGTCTAGCCGCGGATACACTGCATCTTCACAGCGATTTCAATTTCACTGAGTCTCGGGTGGAGACAGCGCCGCCATCGTTACGCCATTCGTGCAGGTCGGAACTTACCCGACAAGGAATTTCGCTACCTTAGGACCGTTATAGTTACGGCCGCCGTTTACCGGGGCTTCGATCAAGAGCTTCGCGTTAGCTAACCCCATCAATTAACCTTCCGGCACCGGGCAGGCGTCACACCCTATACGTCCACTTTCGTGTTTGCAGAGTGCTGTGTTTTTAATAAACAGTCGCAGCGGCCTGGTATCTTCGACCGGCATGGGCTTACGGAGCAAGTCCTTCACCCTCACCGGCGCACCTTCTCCCGAAGTTACGGTGCCATTTTGCCTAGTTCCTTCACCCGAGTTCTCTCAAGCGCCTTGGTATTCTCTACCCAACCACCTGTGTCGGTTTGGGGTACGGTTCCTGGTTACCTGAAGCTTAGAAGCTTTTCTTGGAAGCATGGCATCAACCACTTCGTTAACTAAAAGTTAACTCGTCATCAGCTCTCGGCCTTAAGATCCCGGATTTACCTAAGATCTCAGCCTACCACCTTAAACTTGGACAACCAACGCCAAGCTGGCCTAGCCTTCTCCGTCCCTCCATCGCAATAACCAGAAGTACAGGAATATTAACCTGTTTTCCATCGACTACGCTTTTCAGCCTCGCCTTAGGGACCGACTAACCCTGCGTCGATTAACGTTGCGCAGGAAACCTTGGTCTTTCGGCGTGGGTGTTTTTCACACCCATTATCGTTACTCATGTCAGCATTCGCACTTCTGATACCTCCAGCAAGCTTCTCAACTCACCTTCACAGGCTTACAGAACGCTCCTCTACCGCATCACTTACGTGATACCCGTAGCTTCGGTGTATGGTTTGAGCCCCGTTACATCTTCCGCGCAGGCCGACTCGACTAGTGAGCTATTACGCTTTCTTTAAAGGGTGGCTGCTTCTAAGCCAACCTCCTAGCTGTCTAAGCCTTCCCACATCGTTTCCCACTTAACCATAACTTTGGGACCTTAGCTGACGGTCTGGGTTGTTTCCCTTTTCACGACGGACGTTAGCACCCGCCGTGTGTCTCCCATGCTCGGCACTTGTAGGTATTCGGAGTTTGCATCGGTTTGGTAAGTCGGGATGACCCCCTAGCCGAAACAGTGCTCTACCCCCTACAGTGATACATGAGGCGCTACCTAAATAGCTTTCGAGGAGAACCAGCTATCTCCGAGCTTGATTAGCCTTTCACTCCGATCCACAGGTCATCCGCTAACTTTTCAACGGTAGTCGGTTCGGTCCTCCAGTTAGTGTTACCCAACCTTCAACCTGCCCATGGATAGATCGCCCGGTTTCGGGTCTATTCCCAGCGACTAGACGCCCTATTAAGACTCGCTTTCGCTACGCCTCCCCTATTCGGTTAAGCTCGCCACTGAAAATAAGTCGCTGACCCATTATACAAAAGGTACGCAGTCACCCAACAAAGTGGGCTCCCACTGCTTGTACGCATACGGTTTCAGGATCTATTTCACTCCCCTCTCCGGGGTTCTTTTCGCCTTTCCCTCACGGTACTAGTTCACTATCGGTCAGTCAGTAGTATTTAGCCTTGGAGGATGGTCCCCCCATATTCAGACAAAGTTTCTCGTGCTCCGTCCTACTCGATTTCATGACTAAGAGATTTTCGCGTACAGGGCTATCACCCACTATGGCCGCACTTTCCAGAGCGTTCCGCTAATCTCAAAGCCACTTAAGGGCTAGTCCCCGTTCGCTCGCCACTACTAAGGGAATCTCGGTTGATTTCTTTTCCTCAGGGTACTTAGATGTTTCAGTTCCCCTGGTTCGCCTCTTGCACCTATGTATTCAGTACAAGATAACCATCTTATGATGGCTGGGTTCCCCCATTCAGACATCTCCGGATCAAAGTCTGTTTGCCGACTCCCCGAAGCTTTTCGCAGGCTACCACGTCTTTCATCGCCTCTGACTGCCAAGGCATCCACCGTATGCGCTTCTTCACTTGACCATATAACCCCAAGCAATCTGGTTATACTGTGAAGACGACATTCGCCGAAAATTCGATCATACTCAATTAAGAGCCACTCACAAATTTTACCTTAGCCTGAGCCGTTACCAGTGAAAGTAACGTTCAGTCTATCTTTCTATCACATACCCAAATTTTTAAAGAACGATCTAATCAAAGACTAGAAATCAACATTCACCATCATACTGATGGAATGCTCATTTCTAAGCTTTCATAACGCAGAAGCAGTAGTGGTGGAGCCAAACGGGATCGAACCGTTGACCTCCTGCGTGCAAGGCAGGCGCTCTCCCAGCTGAGCTATGGCCCCGTATTTCTACAGGCGTTTCCCACACAAAATTGGTGGGTCTGGGCAGATTCGAACTGCCGACCTCACCCTTATCAGGGGTGCGCTCTAACCAACTGAGCTACAGACCCAATTTCGGGCTGCTTCTTTATCGTCTTCTTCAATGAATCAAGCAATTCGTGTGGGAACTTATGGAGCAGCTGATGTCGTCGATTAAGGAGGTGATCCAGCCGCAGGTTCCCCTACGGCTACCTTGTTACGACTTCACCCCAGTCATGAATCACACCGTGGTAACCGTCCTCCCGAAGGTTAGACTAGCTACTTCTGGTGCAACCCACTCCCATGGTGTGACGGGCGGTGTGTACAAGGCCCGGGAACGTATTCACCGCGACATTCTGATTCGCGATTACTAGCGATTCCGACTTCACGCAGTCGAGTTGCAGACTGCGATCCGGACTACGATCGGTTTTCTGGGATTAGCTCCACCTCGCGGCTTGGCAACCCTCTGTACCGACCATTGTAGCACGTGTGTAGCCCAGGCCGTAAGGGCCATGATGACTTGACGTCATCCCCACCTTCCTCCGGTTTGTCACCGGCAGTCTCCTTAGAGTGCCCACCATCACGTGCTGGTAACTAAGGACAAGGGTTGCGCTCGTTACGGGACTTAACCCAACATCTCACGACACGAGCTGACGACAGCCATGCAGCACCTGTCTCAATGTTCCCGAAGGCACCAATCCATCTCTGGAAAGTTCATTGGATGTCAAGGCCTGGTAAGGTTCTTCGCGTTGCTTCGAATTAAACCACATGCTCCACCGCTTGTGCGGGCCCCCGTCAATTCATTTGAGTTTTAACCTTGCGGCCGTACTCCCCAGGCGGTCAACTTAATGCGTTAGCTGCGCCACTAAGAGCTCAAGGCTCCCAACGGCTAGTTGACATCGTTTACGGCGTGGACTACCAGGGTATCTAATCCTGTTTGCTCCCCACGCTTTCGCACCTCAGTGTCAGTATCAGTCCAGGTGGTCGCCTTCGCCACTGGTGTTCCTTCCTATATCTACGCATTTCACCGCTACACAGGAAATTCCACCACCCTCTACCATACTCTAGTCAGTCAGTTTTGAATGCAGTTCCCAGGTTGAGCCCGGGGATTTCACATCCAACTTAACAAACCACCTACGCGCGCTTTACGCCCAGTAATTCCGATTAACGCTTGCACCCTCTGTATTACCGCGGCTGCTGGCACAGAGTTAGCCGGTGCTTATTCTGTCGGTAACGTCAAAACCATCACGTATTAGGTAATGGCCCTTCCTCCCAACTTAAAGTGCTTTACAATCCGAAGACCTTCTTCACACACGCGGCATGGCTGGATCAGGCTTTCGCCCATTGTCCAATATTCCCCACTGCTGCCTCCCGTAGGAGTCTGGACCGTGTCTCAGTTCCAGTGTGACTGATCATCCTCTCAGACCAGTTACGGATCGTCGCCTTGGTGAGCCATTACCCCACCAACTAGCTAATCCGACCTAGGCTCATCTGATAGCGCAAGGCCCGAAGGTCCCCTGCTTTCTCCCGTAGGACGTATGCGGTATTAGCGTCCGTTTCCGAACGTTATCCCCCACTACCAGGCAGATTCCTAGGCATTACTCACCCGTCCGCCGCTCTCAAGAGAAGCAAGCTTCTCTCTACCGCTCGACTTGCATGTGTTAGGCCTGCCGCCAGCGTTCAATCTGAGCCATGATCAAACTCTTCAGTTCAAACATCTTTGGGTTTTTAAGAAACCCTAAACTTGGCTCAGCAATCGTTGGTTATTCTTTGATTTCTCGCGGAGTAACTTGTGATGCTGATAATCTTGTTGACTATCAGTCTGACTCCACAAGCACCCACACGAATTGCTTGATTCAGTTGTTAAAGAGCGGTTGGTTAAGAGCTTTCGTCTCAACCGAGGCGCGCATTCTACAGCAGCCTCATTTACTGTCAAGTGATTATTTTCAGAAGCTTTCGAAGATTTCTTCAACAACTTCAACCACTTGCGCTTGCGATCTCTCGTCAGCGGGAGGCGAATTCTACAGCGTTACACGCTGCTGTCAACACCTCTTTTTCTCCGCTTTCGACCGAGAAGATCGAATCGTTAATAGCGTCAAACAACACGACCCTACCAACTTCTTCTGGGCCTCGATGAACTGAAGCAATCCGCTGCTTTATTCTGCATAACTCATTGTTTACCAAGGAGTTTTACGTTTCGACTGCGCCGGAAGTGGGCCGAATTATAGACTTCCAGGATCTGCCGTCAATACTTAATTTAGCTTTTTCTATCAACGGGCCTGCCAACCTATAAATCCCTCTATATATAGAAGGTCTCGTTGTCGAATTGAGCAATATATTGCTCAAATCCGAACAGTTAAGCATCATAGCGGTCCCTGATTCTCGAATATGACCTCGGACGAACGCCCCAATGACCACCTCCCCCCGCAGCTTGGCCTCGGCGTTGTTTCCTGTCGGCCTGCTGTTGATCGCCATGGCCTCCATCCAGTCCGGAGCCTCACTGGCCAAGAGCATGTTCCCGATTGTCGGAGCCCAGGGCACCACAACCCTGCGCCTGATCTTCGCCAGCGTAATCATGTTGCTCATCTTGCGACCATGGCGCGCCAGGCTGACCGCAAAATCCCTGCGTACAGTGGTTGTTTACGGCATGGCCTTGGGCGGCATGAATTTCCTCTTCTATATGTCCTTGCGCAGCGTTCCGTTGGGCATTGCCGTAGCCCTTGAATTCACCGGACCGCTCGCCGTCGCGATCTACGCGTCGCGCCGAGCGGTAGACTTCCTGTGGATAGCACTCGCTATCATCGGCCTGCTCCTGCTGATCCCCACGGGGGAAGCCAGCAGCGGAATCGACCTGGCCGGCGCGACCTATGCTTTGGGGGCGGGGGCTTGCTGGGCACTCTACATTCTGTTCGGACAGAAAGCAGGCAACGACAACGGCGTCCAGACCGCCGCCCTGGGCGTAATGATCGCTGCCCTGTTTGTTGCGCCCATCGGCATTGTCCACGCCGGTACCGCACTACTGACCCCGGCATTGATCCCTGTCGCCATTGGTGTCGCGATTCTGTCCACTGCACTTCCCTACACCCTGGAGATGGTAGCGCTGACACGCCTCCCCGCCCGCACATTCGGAACGCTTATGAGCATTGAGCCTGCTTTCGGTGCGCTCTCAGGACTTTTCTTCCTGCAGGAACATCTATCCCTACCGCAATGGCTGGCCATAAGTTGCATCATCATGGCCTCGGTAGGTGCGACGTTGACAATGCGCAATGACTCCAAGCCGCTGGTTCCGGCGGATTGAATCATCTTTGAAAGTTGCTCTGGTATTTGCCGCGTATTTAGGCCATGTTTAAACTGCAAACGAATGTCATTCATGGAGTTTTTCGACAAGGACAGCGCGAACGCTACACTCGAGAGCGAGTAGAGCCGACTTCGAGCATTGTGAAGCGGCTATATAAGGATGGGAATGAAGCGAATTTTGATACTGTTAATGGTCGTGGCCCTTGCTGGCTGTGCCGCGACTACCAAGACAGAAGTAAAACGCGGCAAAAAAGGGCTGCATATCAACTGTTCCGGCCTGTCTTCTTCCTGGGACCAGTGCTACACCAGTGCAACCAACTCTTGTGGCGCGAAGGGCTACCGGGTTATCGCCAAGTCCGGTGACAATTCCGAGGAACCAGGGGACTACCCCTTCGGCCTAAACCCTGCCGGCTATACCAGCCGCAGCATGATCGTTATCTGCAAGTGATCTCCTCCGAGCAGTCACCAGCGACTGCTCATCCACATGCCTGATACAACCTCACCCCAACGCGGCGCTGCAACTGAATTATTGCAGCTCCTGATTTTGCAACAGATCAAATAGCCGTCGTGCGCACCTGCAACCACTCCAACGCAGCACCGCTGAGTAGCGGGCTCAGGCGTTCACGCACCTGGGCGTGATAGGCGTTGAACCACTCGCGCTCTTCCACCGTGAGCAGCGACGGCTCCAGGCAACGGGTGTCGATCGGGCACAAGGTCAGGGTTTCAAACGAGAGGAACTCACCAAACTCGGTCTTGCCTGCCTCGCGGTTCAATACCAGGTTCTCTATACGCACGCCCCAACGTCCAGGGCGGTAGGTGCCCGGCTCGATGGAGGTGATCATCCCTGGCTGCATCGCGGTTTGCGGCGCAGTGGCGGCCTGGTAGGCGATCACTTGTGGGCCTTCATGCACATTGAGGAAGTACCCTACGCCGTGCCCGGTACCGTGGCCGTAGTCCACGCCTTCGGCCCAGATCGGCGCACGGGCAATGGAATCCAGCAGCGGCGATAGAATGCCTTTGGGGAAATGCGCACGTGACAGTGCAATCACGCCCTTCAGCACACGGGTGCAGTCACGTTTCTGTTCGTCGCTCGGCGTACCGATAGGCACCATCCGCGTGATATCCGTGGTACCGCCCAAATACTGGCCACCCGAGTCGATCAGCAGCAAGCCGTCGCCTTCGATTACCGCATGCTCTTCTTCGGTGGCGTGGTAATGCGGCATGGCCCCATTGGCATTGAACGCTGCGATGGTATTGAAACTCAGCGACACGTAATCGGGGCGACGGGTGCGCGCAGCCGTCAGGTGTTCATCAATGGTCAATTCAGTGATGCGTTCACGTCCGAGTGCACTGTCCAGCCAGGCGAAGAATTCGCACAGCGCCGCGCCGTCCTGTTCCATGGCTCGGCGGATGTGCTCCGCGTCCGCCAGGCTCTTGCGGGATTTGGCCAGCGTGGTGGGGTTCAACCCTTCGATCAGCTTGACGCCGGCATCCAGGTTTTCCAGCAGACCGGCAGTAACGCGGGCCGGGTCAACCTGCATGCTGGCGCCCGATGGCACCGCGCGCAGTGCATCCGCCACGTCGCTGTAGTCGCGCAACGTCACACCATCCTGCGCAAGCACCGCACGCAGGTCCGCGTCGACTTTACTCAGCGCCACAAACAACGTGGCCTGTTGTTGATTGATCAACGCAAACGACACAAACACCGGGTTAAACGAAACATCGCCGCCACGCAGGTTGAACAGCCAGGCGATGTCATCCAGGGTGGCGATGAAGTGCCAGTCGGCGCCCTTCTCTTTCAAACTGGCGCGCAGTGCGGCAAGTTTATCGCCACGGCTGACGGTCGCTTGCGGTGGCAGATGCTGATAGATCGGCTGGCTCGGCAGGCTCGGACGGTCCTTCCAAACTGCATCGAGTACGTCGATATCGGTCCGCAGGCGCGCCCCGCGCTCTGCCAGCCTGGCGCCCAAGGTGCGCGCCGACGCGACAGCCATGACCGCACCGTCCACCGCCACCACACCGCCTTCCGGCGTCTGCTCGGCCAGCCACTCCAACGGCCCGGGTTGGCCCGGTTGCAGCTTGACCAATTCAATGCCACTGCCCTTGAGCTCCTTGGTCGCCTGTTCCCAGTAACGGCTGTCGGCCCAGACACCGGCGAAATCCGCAGTGACAATCAGCGTGCCTACCGAGCCATGGAACCCCGACAACCATTGGCGCCCCTGCCAGTAACCCGGCAAATATTCGGACAAATGCGGGTCAGCCGATGGCACCAGCAGGGCGTGAATGCCCTCGCGGCTCATCAGTTCGCGGGTGTGCGCCAGGCGCTGGGGAACCGTTCCATGGGTCAAAGGCTGCGTACTCATTGTGTCTCCTGCTAACCACTAATAATTGTTATGTGAAAATCAGACGGCCCAGAACGCCGGTGCGCTGGCCAGTGCGGCCTTGATCAATTGCACGGCCTGGTCGATGTCCTGCTCGGTGGTAAACCGGCCCAGGCTCAAACGTATGGTGCGGCCGGCAGAACGTGCGTCAAGGCCCAACGCAAGCAGCACGTGGGAAGGCGCATTGCTCGCGGAGTTGCAGGCCGAGGTCGCCGAAAAGGCGATGCCCGCACTCAACGCAGCAGCGTCGAATTCACCTTCGCTGAACGTCAGGCTGAGGGTGTGAGGAATGCGCTGCGCAGGGCTGCCATTGAGGCGCACGCCACCGAGCGTATCCAACTGCTCCAGCAGGCGCTGGCGCAAGGCCGTGATGACTACCTTCTCCTGCGCAAAAGACGCCGCCGCCAAGGCGAATGCCGCGCCCATGCCCGCAATCTGATGAGTGGCCAGGGTACCGGAGCGCAAGCCCCCCTCGTGGCCGCCACCATGAATCTGTGCCGACACTTTCTGTTGCGCCCGAGGGCCGACATACAGCGCGCCAATCCCCTTGGGGCCATACAGCTTGTGCGCGGAAAACGACATCAAATCCACCGGCCACTGCGCCAGGTCGATCTCCACCTTGCCCGCGCCCTGCGCCGCGTCGACATGCAACAACGCGCCATGCTCACGCACGCGCGCGCCGATGGCGGGGATGTCATTGAGGGTGCCCAGTTCGTTATTCACCAGCATCAGCGATACCAGAAAGGTGTCTTCACGCAATGCCTCGCTGACGGCGTCGGCGCTGATCAACCCGTCGGCGTCCGGCACCAGGTAAGTCACGGCCACACCGGCTTCCTGCAACTGGCGCGCGGTATCCAGCGTGGCCTTGTGTTCAATCTGGCTGGTGATGATATGCCCGCCCGCCACGCCACGCGCCTGGGCAACGCCCTTGATCGCGAGGTTGTTGGACTCAGTAGCGCCGGAGGTCCAGACGATCTGTTCAGGCTGTGCGCCGACCAGTTCGGCCACCTGGCGACGTGCCTGCTCAACCGTTTGCCGGGCCGCCTGGCCGAACGCGTGGGAACTGGACGCGGGGTTACCGAAATTGGCATTGAAGCCCAGACACTCGACCATCACCTGGATGACGCGTTCGTCCACCGGGGTGGTAGCGGCGTAGTCGAAATACAGCGGACGTTTATTCATGACAGTCAAGACTCGCAGAGCAGGTTCCCGAGAGCAGCGTCTCAGGGGCATCGGCCGGAACAGAGGTCGTCAGGTTTACCGGATCGAATGCCATTAAAGAAGGACAACTTTAAGTAAATGTGCGTAGGAACGCTCCTGAAATTCAGCTTAACAGGCTGAAGTCGTGCCATGGCAAACAAAAAGCCCGAGGTTCCTTTAAGGGAAGCCTCGGGCTTTTTGCTGCGCAGTGCCAACTCAACTGGGACGACCATGCAAAACCACGTTGCGCTCGGCGTTCATTTCGCCCTGGCGATCAAATCCGAAGGGCTTCTGTGGCTGGCCGGTCAGTGCGGCGCGCTGCTGTTGATATTCATCAAACGACAAGCCACGACGGCTCAGCGCTTCCAGGGCCAGTTGCTTGCTCTCTTCGGCCGTGTAGGGACGCAATTCCGGCGATGGATGGCTCGCACACCCGGCGAGTACGGCGCTGACAATCACTAAGCAAACAGCAAGAAATCGGTTCATGGCGGTAGCCCTGGAAAGAAGGTTTCGAGTCAATGAACACAGGCTACTCCCGACCTCACAGAGTGAAAAATCACCGTCCGTGATAGTCGCTATCAACCGCCAACGCACCCTCGATAGCTACTCCTTATATTTCCTTATGATCTATAAATATGGAAATACGTTCATTTACGGAATAAATGCAACGCTCTATAAAGGACTTGCACCGCAACTGCACTGTTCGCCACGCAACTGTTTGCCAGGCAACAGCCATTCAACAAATCACCAGTCAGACAACAGCAGCATTTTTCAGCAGTGAACCTGCAACCCACGCCAATCAAGGCCTGCACCCGTTGGTACAGCTCTTGCTCAACAGGTTGCACTCCACCTGCTATGAACCACTGTTGATAAAGGAACTGTTCATGACCCGTCCCCTGAATGTCGTTGCCCTCTCCGGCGGAACCTGGCGCCCGTCCCGTACCCTCGTGCTGACCCAAGCCGTACTGGCTGAATTGGCGACCTTGCTGCCGATCCAGACCACCCTGATCGAACTGGGCGACATTGCCCGGCCGCTCGGTGGTGCGCTGTCACGGGATGAGTTGCCCGCCGAGGTCGAAGCCCAACTGGTGGCCATCGAACAGGCCGACCTGCTGATCGTCGCCGCACCGGTCTATCGCGGTTCCTACCCTGGCCTGCTCAAGCATCTGTTTGACCTGGTTGGCCTCAACGCCCTGATCGACACCCCGGTATTACTCGCAGCCACCGGCGGCAGCGAACGCCACGCGCTGGTTCTCGATCACCAACTGCGGCCGCTGTTCAGCTTCTTCCAGGCCCTGACCCTGCCGATCGGGGTGTACGCCACCGAGGCCGACTTCACCGATTACCAAATAACCAGTGAGCCCTTGAAGGGCCGTATACGCCTTGCGGCAGAACGCGCAGCGCCGTTGTTTGCAGCGCACTCCCCCTCTCTGCTGAAAATCGCTTAAGGATTGGTCATGGATGTTTTCTGGTTTCTGCCAACACATGGCGACGGTCATTACCTGGGCACCACCCAAGGTGCACGGCCGGTCACCCTCAATTATCTGAAGCAAGTCGCGCAGGCGGCTGACAGCCTGGGTTACCACGGCGTGCTGATTCCTACCGGCCGCTCGTGCGAAGACTCCTGGGTCATCGCCTCGGCGTTGGTGCCGCTGACCGAACGCCTGCGTTACCTGGTGGCAATTCGCCCGGGCATCATCTCGCCGACCGTTTCTGCGCGCATGGCGGCGACCCTGGATCGCCTGTCCAACGGTCGCCTGCTGATCAATGTGGTCACCGGCGGTGATCCCGACGAGAACCGCGGCGACGGCAGCTTCCTCGACCACAGCGAACGCTACGAAGTCTCCGACGAATTCCTGCAAATTTGGCGCCGCGTATTGCAGGGCGAATCAGTGGACTTCGAAGGCAAACACCTGCGAGTGCAGAACGCCAAGGCGCTTTACCCTCCGGTGCAAAAGCCTTATCCACCGTTATATTTCGGCGGTTCCTCGGATGCCGCCCACGACCTCGCCGCCGAACAGGTGGATGTGTACCTGACCTGGGGCGAACCGCCCGCCGCCGTCGCCGAAAAACTCGCGGATGTGCGTGAACGCGCTGCCCGCCACGGGCGTACGGTGAAGTTCGGCATTCGTCTGCACGTGATCGTGCGCGAGACCGAAGAGGACGCGTGGAAAGCCGCCGACAAGCTGATCGAGCACATCAGCGACGAAACCATTGCCGCCGCACAAAAATCCTTCTCGCGCTTCGACTCCGAAGGCCAGCGCCGCATGGCCGCCTTGCATGACGGGCGCCGCGACAACCTGGAAATCGCCCCCAACCTGTGGGCCGGTGTCGGCCTGGTACGCGGCGGTGCCGGTACCGCGCTGGTGGGCAACCCCCGGCAAGTAGCCGAGCGCATCAAGGAATACGCCGACCTGGGCATCGAAAGCTTCATCTTCTCCGGCTACCCGCACCTGGAAGAAGCCTATCGCTTTGCCGAGCTGGTGTTCCCGCTGCTGCCGGAACCCTATGCCAGTTTGGCCGGACGCGGCATCACCAACCTCACTGGCCCGTTCGGCGAAATGATTGCCAACGATGTTCTGCCAGCCAAGGCCTGATCGGCGCAGCGGCGGGAGCGGCATTGGTCGTTCCCGCTTATAAAGAGGAAAACCCGTGACAGCCAAACCCCATAGCGTCCTGCCATCACCGTTGCAGACCGCCAGACTGCTGGCCGCCGAATTCGCCCTCACTGCCGTCGAGCGCGACGAGCGCGGTGGCACCCCCAAGACCGAACGTGACGCCCTGCGCCAAAGCGGCCTGCTGGCCCTGAGCATTCCCACCCAATACGGCGGCCTCGGCGCCCGCTGGAGTGACACCCTGGCCATCGTGCGCGAGTTCGCCAAGGTCGACAGCTCCATTGCCCACGTCTTCGGCTTCCACCACCTGATGCTCGCCACCGTGCGCCTGTTCTCGCGGCCGGACCAATGGCAACCCTGGTTCGAACAGACCGCGCGCAAAAACTGGTTCTGGGGCAACGCCCTCAATCCATTGGACACACGCACCGTGGTCAAGGACTTCGGCGGCTGGCGCGAGTTCTCCGGCAAGAAGAGCTTCTGCTCCGGCGCCAGCGACTCGGAAATGCTGATTGCCTCGGCGGTGGATGAAAGCGCCGGCGGCAAGCTGCTGATCGCTGCCATCCCCAGCGGGCGCAGCGGCATCACCCTGCACAACGACTGGAACAATATCGGCCAGCGCCAGACCGACAGCGGCAGCGCCAGCTTCGAACGGGTGCGCGTCGAGGAGTCGGAATTGCTGCTCGACCCGGGCCCGCTGAGCACGCCTTTTGCCTGCCTGCGCCCGCTGATCGCCCAATTGACCTTCACCCATATGTTCCTCGGCATCGCCGAAGGTGCCTTCGAAGAAGCGCGCAACTACACGCTCACCGAGACCCGTTCCTGGCACAAGTCCTCAACCGAAGACGTGCGCCAGGACCCTTACGTACTGCATCACTACGGCGAATTCTGGGTGGCCCTGGAGGGTGTGCGCCTGTTGGTGGAACGCGCTGCCGAGCTGCTCGACCAGGCATGGGCAAAAGGCCCCAACCTCAGCGAAAACGAACGCGGTCAACTGGCGATTGCCATTGCGACCGCCAAGGTCGCCGCCACCCGCCAAGGCCTGGACCTGTGCAGCCGCCTGTTTGAAGTCACCGGCGCGCGCTCCACCCACGCATCCCTGCGCCTGGATCGTCATTGGCGCAACCTGCGCACGCAAACCCTGCACGACCCGGTCGACTACAAGCTCCACGAACTGGGGGACTGGGCGTTGAACCTATCCCTGCCGATTCCGACGTTCTACTCATAAAAAGAGGTGCCCATGCAGCTTCTAACCTTACCGCCCTCGCCCGCCCTCGCGACGTCGATCCGCGCCACGGCCCAGGTCTTCGAAGACCCGAAATCCAGGGCGCTGCTCGACCACATCCAGCAAGTGGCACCCAGCGAAGCCAGCGTGCTGATCATCGGCGAGACCGGCACCGGTAAAGAGCTGGTGGCGCGCCACATCCACAACCTCAGCGCGCGGCGCAACCGGCCGTTCGTGGCGGTGAACTGCGGGGCGTTCTCCGAATCCCTGGTGGAAGCCGAGCTGTTCGGCCATGAAAAAGGCGCGTTTACCGGCGCCCTCAGCGCCAAGGCCGGCTGGTTCGAAGAGGCCGATGGTGGCACGCTGTTCCTCGATGAAATCGGCGATTTGCCGATGCCCATCCAGGTCAAGCTGCTGCGCGTCCTACAGGAGCGCGAAGTGGTGCGCCTGGGCTCGCGCAAGAGCATTCCGATCGATGTGCGGGTACTGGCTGCGACCAACGTGCAACTGGAAAAGGCCATCAACGCCGGGCATTTCCGCGAAGACCTCTACTACCGCCTCGACGTCGTCAGCCTCGAGCTCAGCCCGCTGCGCGAGCGCCCCGGCGATATCCTGCCGCTGACCCGGCATTTTATCGAAGCCTACAGCCAACGCCTGGGCTACGGCCCGATCACCATCAGCCGCGAGGCCGAACACAAGCTAAAGAGCTACAGCTGGCCGGGCAACATCCGCGAATTGGAAAACGTGATCCACCACACCCTGCTGATCTGCCGTAACGGTGTGATCGAACGCGACGACCTGCGCCTGTCAAACATGCGCATCGAGCGCCAGGACGACAGCCAGCACGGCACCGACAACAGCGCCGAAGCCTTGCTGGAGCGCGCGTTTCAAAAGCTCTTCGAAGAACAGGCCGGTGCCCTGCACGAAAAGGTTGAAGACGCGCTATTGCGCGCCGCCTACCGCTTCAGCCATTACAACCAGGTGCACACCGCCAACTTGCTGGGCCTGAGCCGCAACGTCACGCGCACACGCCTGATCAAGATCGGCGAGTTGGCGGTGAACAAGCGTCGCCCTGGAGAAAACGTGCAGGGCGAGCGCATGCTGCACCTATCCATTTAGGCGACAGTGCAACGCGTTGTCATGGCTGCGTTCGAAACTGCGCAATACCTGGAACGAACCAAAGGTCACGGCCGTGGCCTGGTGGGCGCGGATCAGCGTCCAGAAATCTTCCTCGCCGTGTTCAAAGCATTGGAACGCCGCTTCGCCGTCCTCGCGGGAGCGCCATTGCAGGTAATTGAGCACCCGCCGCCCGTCTTCGCTGACCTGCACGCTCGCATTGATAAAGCCGCCATGGCCCTGGGCCAGGCGTTCACTTTGGGTGGACAAGGCCGCCACCAGCGCCACTTGTTGCTGGGGTTCGATGTGAAACTCGATCAGTTGAGTGAAACTGCGATTCTTCTCTGATACCTGCATGAACACTCCCATTTCTCTGTAGGCAGAATCTTGTGATTCGATACCACGCAGGGTAAAACCTCTAGTTAAGTCAAGGTCAAGCGCTTAATTGGAGTTTTCATGGTTACCAAAGAGCTCACCGTCGGCCAACTGGCAGCCCGTAGCGGTGTAGCTGTTACGGCCCTGCACTTCTACGAAACCAAGGGGCTGATCAAGAGTCATCGCAATGCCGGCAATCAACGACGCTATCCACGGGATGTACTGCGTCGGGTGGTGGTGATCAAGATCGCCCAGCGCCTGGGAATTCCACTGGCGACGATTGGCGAGGCATTGCAGACGTTGCCGGAAGGACGCACGCCCAACGCTCAGGATTGGGAGCGGTTGTCCGCGCTGTGGCGGGAAGACCTCGATGAGCGCATCCATAAGCTGATGCTGCTGCGGGACAAACTCACCGGTTGTATTGGGTGTGGATGCTTGTCGCTGGACGCGTGCCCGTTGCGCAACCCGGATGACCAGCTTGGTGGGCGCGGGCCGGGGGCGCAATTGCTGGAGCCTGGCTGAACGCCCCCTTGTCGGGGCCCTCGGAGCCCTTGATGGGCATGGCCTATAGTGAAGAGGCCGTGCCTCCACAACCACAATCAAGGAGAACGAAATGAGCGTTAAACCGATTCCCGAGGGTTATCACAGTGTCACGCCCTATATGGGCATCGACAAAGCTTCAGAGGCTATCGAGTTTTACAAAAAGGCCTTCGGCGCCACTCAAATCACGCGCCTGGACATGCCCGATGGCAGGGTCGGCCATGCCGAACTGCGCATTGGTGACTCAGCGATCATGCTGGGCACGCCCTGCGATGAGATGTCCCTGAGCAATCCGGCTGAACGCACCAGTGTCGCTTTGCATCTCTATGTGAACGACGTAGACGCACAGTTCAAACAAGCCGTCGCAGCGGGCGCCAGCGTGGTGTCCGAACCAGAGGACCGATTCTATGGCGACCGTTCGGGCAGCGTGAAGGATCCATACGGTCACCTTTGGTACCTCGCCACCCGCAAGGAAGACCTCAGCGAAGAACAGATCCGTCAGCGCGCCATGGAAATGTTCAAGCAAGGCTGAGCACCGGGGCCGGTCCGCCGGCTCCTACCCCACTTCATGAATACCCCCACGCCGTAAAAACCCGCTGGATATGAACCTGAAACATTTTCTTTCATATCCACCTTGGGGATTTCTCATTCTCATCCGTCTTAACTTAGATACAGCCTGTCGCGTCAGCAAAAGCTACGACTGGCCTTTTCCGGGCCTCCCTCGCCCTCCTCTGATCAAGACCCCCTTTCACATGTCGAAGAAGTCACGCTCAAAACTCTGGTTTCTCGTCCATAGCTGGCTGGCCTTGCCCATCTGGTTCTTTGTACTGATTGTCTGCGTCACCGGCACCCTGGCGGTGGTCAGCCAGGAAATCGTGTGGCTGGCCAACCCGGACATCCGTGCGAGCAAGCCGTCGGATGATGCGCAACCACTGAGCTACGACCGGGTCATCGCCGCCATCAAGCGCGACGAACCCCAAGTCTTCGTCCAATCGATCAGCCGCCCGGATGAATCCCACTTCGCCCTCAGCGTCGACCTCAGCTACCCGGACGGGCGCTCGGTAGAGGTCTACGTCAACCCATACACGGGGGCGATCCAGGGCATCAGCCCGTCGTTCAACTTCCGTCAGTTCACCCGCGCCCTGCACGGCTGGTGGCTGGTGCCGTTTACCAATGGCTTCAGTTGGGGCTGGTACCTGGTGTCGCTGCTCGGCTTGCCGTTGCTGGCCTCACTGGTCACCGGCCTGGTGGTGTACAAACGCTTCTGGAAAGGCTTTTTCAAGCCGACCCTGCGTATCCGCCACGGCGCGCGGATTTTCTGGGGCGACTTCCACCGCCTGAGCGGTATCTGGTCGATCTGGTTTATTGCGGTGATTTCCATCACTGGCACTTGGTTCCTGATCCAGGCAATCCTGGGTGACAACCAGATCTCCATCTCCAGCGAGCCCATCGTCCCGGTGATCGCCCGCGAAAAAGTCCCAACCTCAGCCCCCGGCGTGCCTGCGCCGATGATTCCGGTGGATGAGGCGATCGCGATCGCCACCCAACGTATCCCAGGGCTGGAGGCGAGTTTCGTGAGCCTGCCGCTCAATGCCTACAGCCACCTGCAAATCGGCGGGCGGGGCTGGTACCCGCTGATGTTCCAGACCGCTCAGATCAACCCGTATGACGGTGAAATCGCCTCGTCGCACCTGCTGTCCGACCGCACCAAGCTGGAGTTCGTCACCGAGTCCATGCGCCCCCTGCACACCGGCGACTTTGGCGGGTTGTGGATCAAGCTGATCTGGGCATTCTTCGGCCTTGTGCTGAGCATGATGGTCTTGAGCGGCCTGTTGATCTGGACCAAGCGCACGGCCCTGGCCACCCTCAACGCTCTCAAGCGTGAGGCCAAGACACAACGTGCGCCGGCAGCCATTCCGGCCATGCAGTCTGAAACCTCGGAGGCCAACCCATGAGCAAGTCCGCCAAAGCTACCCCGCCTTCACCGTTGCGGACCTTTTGGCTGAAATGGCGTTTCCACATCAATGTCCTGCTGTTGCTGGTACCGCTGGGCTTCATGCCCAAGTACTTCGCCGATGCCGCGCTGTTTCGCGGCGACACCGGCATCGGCGAGCGGGTGGCCGGCGACGTACAGGTCGGCCCCTGGAGCCTCACGCTGGCCGAATTTCGCAATGAAGGCCCGCGCCCCGACCCGGCCGGCCCGATGAAGTCCTTCAACGCCGCCCTCTGCGCCACCTGCGCCGACCAGGTCAAGGCCACGTACCTGCGCATCGGCAAGCCGCGCAGCCTGCGTGCCGCCGGGGTGATCTTCTTCGGTACCCCGTATCGCATGGGTGCGGGCCTGCCCGTGCCGGAGCGTACCCCCGTCGACGCCGAACTGTGGGTCACCATGGAAGGCTGGGACGGCACCATGCACCAGGGTTCCATCCCGCTGAGCCAGGCCTCGCCTGCCACCATTGCCTGGCTGAACAAGCAAGGAGTCAAACCATGATGTTCAAGCACCTGTCCCGCGCCGCGCTGTTGCTGTGCGCCGGTTTCAGCACCACCGTCTTTGCCCATAACCCGATGTGCGAATGCAAGGAAATCCCCGGCGAGCAGATCCAGTGCAAAGGCGGTTTCTCCGACGGCAGCGGTGCCCCCGGCGTGACCCTGGATGTGATCGGCTATGACGAAACCATCCTGGTGCCCGGCAAGCTCGGCCAGGACTCCACCCTGACCTTCAAGAAACCGACCGCCGAGTTCTACGTGCTGTTTGATGCAGGCCCCGGTCACGTGGTGGAAATCGACCAAGCGGATATCCAGCCTCAATGAGTACGACACAGGTTGTTCGCCCCGCCGGTGCCGGCCACGAAACCCTCTACGTACTGCTGCTGTGCCTGATCATCCTCGCGGTGGCCGGTACGGTGGTGGCGCTGCACGGTGAAACCCAGGCAGTCGCGACGCTGCCCCGCCATCAGCTGGATGCCCGCCGCGACCTGAGCGCCGCCGAACAAGGCATCTACGCCGACCTGCGGGTCACGCTGGATGAAATCCACTTGCTGCAGCAGGAGCAAAGCGCCCTGCCTGGCCCCGAGCAACTGGCCGAAGAAGGCTTCGCGCCCTTTGCCCAGGACGCCAGTTCGGTCAGCCGCGGCGACCATCGCTGGCAGTTGTTGGCGAATTCGGCCTACTTGGGACTGAGCCAGACGCCGACCACCAGCGGTTCACTGCTGATGCGCGTACAGGGCAGCGAGCCGGATATCTGGCTCAACCGCAGCACACACCTGGCCGCCCCCTCCGACCTCACTGACCAGGCGCTGATCGCAGCCGGCTGGCAGCAGGTGGTCGCGCAATTCGATGCCGGCGTCACCCGCCAGCACCGTCACTGAACGAGAAGACCGATTGCCCATGTCTATTTCATCGCCCCTGTTGCGCGTGTTTCTGGTTGGCCTGTTCAGCCTGATACTCGCCCCCCTCGCGAATGCCGAAGCGGCTAAACGCCTGCGTATCGGCATCACCCTGCACCCTTATTACAGCTACGTGGCCAATATCGTCGGCGACAAGGCCGAAGTGGTGCCGCTGATCCCGGCCGGCTTCAATCCCCACGCCTACGAGCCACGTGCCGAAGACATCAAGCGCATCGGCACCCTGGATGTGATCGTGCTCAACGGCGTCGGCCATGACGATTTCGCCGACCGCATGATCGCCACCAGCGAGCGCCCGGACATCCCGGTGATCGAAGCCAACGCCAACGTGCCGCTGCTGGCGGCCACCGGCAACGCCGCACGCGGTGCCGGCAAGGTGGTCAACCCGCACACCTTCCTGTCGATCAGTGCATCGATTGCCCAGGTCAACAACATCGCCCGCGAGCTGGGCAAGCTCGACCCGGACAATGCCAAGACCTACACCCAGAACGCCCGTGCCTACGGCAAACGCCTGCGGCAGATGCGTGCCGATGCCCTGGCCAAGTTGACCGGCGCCCCCAATCCGGACCTGCGCGTCGCCACCGTGCACGCGGCCTACGATTACCTGCTGCGCGAGTTCGGCCTGGAAGTCACGGCCGTGGTCGAACCCGCCCACGGGATCGAGCCGAGCCCCAGCCAGTTGAAGAAGACCATCGACGAACTGCGCGCCCTGGACGTCAAGGTGATCTTCTCGGAGATGGATTTCCCGTCCACTTACGTCGACACCATCCAGCGTGAATCCGGGGTCAAGCTGTACCCGCTGTCGCATATTTCCTACGGCGAATACAGCGCTGAAAAATACGAAGTGGAAATGACCGGCAACCTTAACACCGTAGTACGGGCGATTCAGGAGTCCGGGGCATGACCGCAGCGCAGCAACTTAAGGTCGCGAGCGTCGGCCCGACCCTCGACTTCAACCAGGTGTCCCTGACCCTGGGCCGCACCGTGATCCTCGACGGCGTGAGCTTCCAGGTGCAGCCGGGCAGTATTCATGCGCTGGTGGGCCCGAATGGCGGCGGCAAAAGCTCGCTGATCAAGACCCTGCTGGGGCAAACACCGCACCAGGGGCAACTGAGCCTGCAATGGCCGGGCACACCCGGCACCATCGGTTATGTGCCCCAGGCGCTGGAGTTCGACCGGGGCCTGCCGATGACGGTCGACGATTTCATGGCCGCCATGTGCCAGCGGCGCCCGGCGTTCCTGGGGTTGTCCAAACATTACGCCGCCGCGATTGGCGAGGCGCTGGAGCGGGTCGGCATGCAGGACAAGCGCAAGCGGCGCATGGGCGCGCTGTCCGGCGGTGAGCGCCAGCGGGTGTTGTTGGCCCAAGGGTTGATTCCGGCGCCGCAACTGCTGGTACTGGATGAGCCGATGTCGGCCCTCGACGAAGCGGGCATCCAGGTGTTCGAACGGCTGCTCAATGACTGGCGCCTGGCCGGCATCACCGTGCTGTGGATCGAGCACGACCTGGAAGCCGTGGGCCGCCTGGCCGACCGCGTCACCGGCCTGAACCGCCGCCTGCTGTTCGACGCCACGCCGAAAGAGGCGCTGACCCCGGAGCGCCTGCTGACCCTGTTCTCTACCCATCCGCGGAGCCCGGCGCCATGAGTTATGAAGCGTTTCGCCTGATGGTCCAGGGCTGGGCCTCGTCCGGTTACCTGCCGGAGGCACTGGCCTATGGTTTTGTGGTCAACGCCCTGCTCGCCGGCCTGCTGATCGGCCCGGTGCTGGGCGGGCTGGGCACGCTGGTGGTGGTCAAGCGCTTTGCGTTTTTCTCCGAAGCGGTCGGCCATGCCGCACTGACCGGCGTGGCCGTGGGCATCCTGCTGGGTGAGCCCTACACCGGGCCCTATGGCAGCCTGTTCGGTTACTGCCTGTTGTTCGGCATCCTGCTCAACTACCTGCGCAACCGTACGGGCCTGGCACCGGACACCTTGATCGGCGTGTTCCTGTCGGTGTCCCTGGCGCTGGGCGCCAGCCTGCTGCTGATCCTGGCGGGCAAGATCAACGTGCATATCCTCGAGAACGTGCTGTTCGGTTCGGTATTGACGGTCAACGGTAACGACCTGCTGGTGCTGGCGATTGTCGGCTCACTGGTAATGGCCCTGGCGCTGCCGCTGTACAACCGCATCATGCTCGCCAGCTTCAACCCGCAATTGGCGGCGGTGCGTGGTGTGGCGGTGAAGACCCTGGACTACCTGTTCGTGATCCTGGTGACGCTGATCACCGTGGCGGCAGTCAAGGTCATCGGCGCCATCCTGGTGGGCGCACTGCTGGTGATCCCGGCTGCGGCGGCACGCCTGCTGAGCCAGTCGCTCAAAGGCTTCTTCTGGATCTCGGTGGTGATCGCCACCGTCAGCACCCTGTGCGGGATCCTGTTGCCGATCATCTTCGACCTGCCCATCCCCTCCGGTGCCGCGATCATCCTGATGGCCGGTATCGCTTTCGCCCTTGCCGCCGTCGCGCGGGGCACCGTGCCCAGCCTTAAAGGGAACCTTGGATAATGCGCTCCGTTCTTCAACCTCTGGCCCTGGCCATCGCTTGCTTGATCACCACGCCGCTGATGGCGGCCGACGTGGGCAAACCTGCTGCTCACGCGGCAAAACCGGTCAAAGTCCTGGCCTCGCTGCCGATCACCTACGGCCTGGCGCAGGTGCTGCTCAAGGGCACCGACGTGCAGCTTGAACGCGCCGCCCCGGCCAACCTGCCGGGCTCGCGGCAGGTGTCGTACTTTACCGGCCGTGGCGCGCCGGCATTGAACACCCTGGCCCAGGACGCCGACGCTGCCATCGGCGTGCGCTCGCTGTGGGCCGATGACCCGCTCTACCCCGTGGCACGGCGCAGCAATATCCGTATCGTCGAAATCGATGCGGCACGCCCGGTGGATGGCGGCCTGCCGGGGATCGCCGTGCAACCTGGCGTCGCCGACGGCTTGAACAGCCAGCCGTGGCAATCGAGCAACAACCTGGGGCGCATGGCCGATGTCCTGGCCGCCGACCTGAGCCGCCTGGCACCGGGCGCCAAGGCGAAGATCGACGCCAACCTGGCCGCCCTCAAGCAACGCCTGCTCAAGCTCAGCGCCGACAGCGAGGCGCGACTGGCCAAGGCGGACAACCTGAGTGTGGTCAGTTTGAGCGATCACTTTGCCTATCTGATCAGCAGTTTGAATCTCGAACTGCTCAGCACCGATGCCCGGCCCGACGCCGATTGGACGCCTGAGGCGTTACAGAAGCTCAGTACCGAGCTGAAGGACAACGACGTGGCCGTGGTGCTGCATCATCGCCAGCCGAGTGACGCAGTGAAAGCCGCCATCACGGCAGGCGGTTCAACGCTGCTGGTGTTGAACGTAGACGGCGCGGACCCGGTATCGGAGCTGGAGAGCAATGTGGACCAAGTGATCAAGGCACTCACGGTGCACTCACTGTAGGAGCGAGCTTGCTCTCGAAAAACCTGAGGGCGCTGCGGGGAGCCAGGCCTCCCGCGTCATCGTTGACATCTTTCGCGAGCAAGCTCGCTCCTACAGGAGGCCCCCCGATCACACCACATCCACACCGACATGAATCGCATCATGCCGCCAGAATTCCAGGTCGCAGTCGATCAAGCGCTGGTACTGGTCATAATTGACCCGGGCGATCCGCAAGCCCGGGCTGCCCACCGACACGCGCAATGCCGCCGCAGCTTCCACCGGCAATGAGGTCGGCACGATCTCGAAGCGCACCCGCCCGTAGTGCAAGTCGTACTTGCGCGCATACAACTCGGTCATCGACTGATTCAGGTCGCACTCGAGAATCCCCGGGAAATACTGCGGGTTCAGGTAGTGCTCCACATACAACACCAGCCGCCCGTCAATCCGCCGTCCCCGGCAGATCTGGATCACGCTGGACAACGCCGGCAGCTGCAACCACGCACACACCGCGGCCGAGGCCGGCTGCAGTCGCGCACTGATCACTTCGGTGGATGCCACTCGTCCCTGGTCGTTGACCATGGCGTGAAAGTGGCTGCGCTGCATCAGGTTGTAGGCCAGGCGTGGCGGCGAGACGAACCAGCCCCGGCGCTCCTCGCGATAAATCTGCCCTTGAGCCTCCAGTTGTAACAAGGCTTCCCGCACGGTAATTCGAGTGGTACCAAACAACTCGCTGAGCTTGCGCTCGGCAGGCAGCTTGCTTGCAGGCGCCAACAGGCCGTGGTCGATCTGCTCTTGCAGCGCCAGCCCGATGGATGTCACCGCCTTGATTGCCTCATCACGCATCAACGTTACCTATCTGGACTAGACCAGCACTGTTCAGGTGCACAAACCGCTGCATAAGTGGGCTTGCACGACTGCTTGCCAGCCTAGGCACTCCTGATGACCGACAGATGACAGTCCCTGCCCCGTCCCTGCACCACACCCTGCAATACATCGGCCAAGTCCAGTCGCTACGGGCACTTGAGCATGGTCTACGCTAAGTCTGCGCTGAGCGACATCAAGGTTTTAAAAACGACATCGACATGAAACTGTCATCCATCGCGTCTAGATTGGCTCAGGTATTGCTCTGACCTAGACCAACAACACCATAGAAAACACCGCCGCGTTGAAAACGCCCAAAGGAGCTTCGGATGAAACAGCTTTTCCTGGCATCACTGTTAGGCTCGACCATTGCCATGTGCACCGCCGCCATGGCCGCTGATACCGATCTAAAAACCTTGGAAGCCGCCGCGAAAGCGGAAGGTGCCGTCAACAGCGTCGGCATGCCCGATGACTGGGCCAACTGGAAAGGCACCTGGGAAGACCTGGCCAAGACCTACGGCCTCAAGCACATCGACACCGACATGAGTTCGGCCCAGGAAATCGCCAAGTTCAAGGCCGAAAAAGACAACGCCAGCGCCGACATCGGCGACGTAGGCGCCGCCTTCGGCCCGATCGCGGTGAAGCAGGAAGTCACCCAGCCGTACAAGCCGTCCAACTGGGCCTCGGTGCCGGATTGGGCGAAAGACAAGGACGGTCACTGGGCCCTGGCCTACACCGGCACCATCGCGTTCATCGTCAACAAGAAGCTGCTGCACGGCTCCGAAGTCCCTACCAGTTGGGCGGACCTGCAAACCGGCAAATACAAAGTCTCGGTGGGTGACGTAAGCACTGCGGCCCAGGCCTCCAACGCCGTACTCGCCGCCGCCATCGCCAATAAAGGCGATGAAAAGAACATCGCCCCGGGCCTGCAATTCTTCACCAAGATCGCCCAGCAAGGTCGCCTCGGCCTGTCCAACCCGACCATCGCCACCATGGAAAAAGGCGAAGTCGAAGTGGGTATCGTCTGGGACTTCAACGGCCTGAGCTACAAAGCCAAGATGGCCAACCCGGATGACTACGTGGTGCTGATCCCATCGGACGGCTCGGTGAAATCCGGCTACACCACCATCATCAACAAATACGCCAAGCACCCGAACGCCGCCAAGCTGACCCGCGAATACATCTTCAGCGACGCCGGCCAACTCAACCTGGCCCGTGGCAACGCACGTCCGATCCGTGCCGAAACCGACCTGAAACTGCCGGCCGACATCGCCAAGAACCTGATCCCGGGCGAGCAGTACACCAAGGCCAACCCGCAGCCGATCAAGGATGCCGATGCCTGGGAAGCGACTTCCAAGAAGCTGCCGCAACTGTGGAACGAGCAGGTCATCGTAGAGATGAAGTAAGGGTTTATCCCACATTGGAGCTCCAGTGGAGATCCAATGTGGGAGGGGGCTTGCCCCCGATGACGGTGGATCAGCTAACAAATTCGTTGAATGACACACCGCTATCGGGGGCAAGCCCCCTCCCACATTTTTGACCCCGTTCCTCCAGAGGAATTGAGCCAAGTCAATCATTGCGGAGCGTCGCCCCCCATGAAGCACCCCGTCATCCTTGTCGTGCTCGACGGCCTGAACTTCGAGGTTGCAAGGCACGCCATGGGGCACTTGCAGGCCTATGTCGGCGCAGGACGCGCAGCCCTCTACAAGCTGGAATGTGAACTGCCCGCCCTGTCCCGCCCGTTGTACGAATGCATCCTCACCGGCGTGCCACCGATCCACAGCGGCATCGTCCACAATAACGTCTCGCGCCTGTCCAACCAGCGCAGCATTTTCCATTACGCCACCGACGCCGGCCTTACCACCGCAGCGGCGGCTTACCATTGGGTCAGCGAGTTGTATAACCGCACGCCCTTTCTCGCCGCACGGGATCGTCATACCGACGACAAAGCGCTGGCGATCCAGCACGGGCATTTCTACTGGAATGACCACTACCCGGACTCCCACCTGTTTGCCGACGCCGAAAGTCTGCGGCTCAAGCACGCGCCGGACTTCATGGTGGTGCACCCGATGAACATCGACGACGCCGGCCACAAGCACGGCCTCGACACGCCGCAGTACCGCAACAGCGCACGTTCGGCCGACATCATCCTGGCCGACTACCTGCAAGCCTGGCTGGATGCGGGTTACCAGGTGCTGGTGACCGCCGACCACGGCATGAACAACGACCGCTCCCACAACGGCTTGCTGCCGGAAGAACGGGAAGTGCCGCTGTTCGTGCTCGGCGATGCCTTCAGCCTGGACACCCACGCCGCACCGAAACAGACCGAGCTGTGCGGCACGGTCTGCGAACTGCTGGGCGTACCCCACGACAAACCCGTGTGCCGGGAGTTACTGAAGTGAGTTCAATATCCCGCGGCAAATGGCTGGCCCTCCTGTGCCTGGTGCCTTTCGCACTGTTCTTTATCGTGTTCGAAATCGCCCCGCTGGTGTGGGTGCTGATCAATAGCCTGCAGACCGAAGACACCGGCTGGGGGCTGGACAACTTCACGCGCATCTTCAGTTCGAAGTTCTATCTGCAGGCCATCCAGTTCAGCCTGGAGATCAGCTTCTACTCGAGCATCTTCGGCATCATCATCGCCACGCTGGGCAGTTACTCCCTGCGCCGGGTGGATTCGCCGCTGCGCAACTTCGTCACCGCCTTCGCCAACATGACCAGCAACTTTGCCGGCGTGCCCCTGGCCTTCGCGTTCATCATCCTGCTGGGGTTCAACGGCAGCATCACCATCATGCTCAAGCAGGCCGGGATCATTCAGGACTTCAACCTGTACTCCAAGACCGGCCTGATCATCCTCTACACCTACTTCCAGATCCCCCTCGGCGTGCTGCTGCTCTACCCGGCCTTTGACGCCCTGCGCGAAGACTGGCGCGAGTCCGCTGCGTTACTGGGCGCCAATGGCTGGCAGTTCTGGCGGCATATCGGCCTGCCGGTGCTCACGCCAGCGCTGCTGGGCACGTTCGTGATCCTGCTGGCCAATGCCCTGGGTGCCTATGCGACGGTCTACGCCCTGACCACCGGTAACTTCAACGTGCTGCCGATTCGTATCGCCGGCCTGGTGTCGGGGGATGTATCCCTCGATCCAAACATGGCCAGCGCCCTGGCCGTGGTGCTGGTGGCGCTGATGACCGTGGTCACCGTGGTCCATCAACTGCTGCTCAAGAGGAGCTACCATGTCTCGCGCTGAAGCCGGCCCGGCCTCCCTCTACCACCGCGTGGTGGTGTACCTGTTGTTCGCGATCCTGGTGCTGCCGCTGATCGGCACCTTCGTCTACTCCATTGCCAGCAGTTGGTCGGCAACCATTCTGCCGGCGGGCTTCACGGTGAAATGGTATGTGCAGCTATGGAGCGACCCACGCTTCCTGATGGCCTTCGGGCAATCCTTGCTGGTGTGCGTGGGCGCGCTGATCCTGTCGGTGGTGTTGATTCTGCCGCTGCTGTTCGTGGTGCATTACCACTTTCCCAGGCTCGACGCCTTGATGAACATCCTGATCCTGCTGCCCTTCGCGGTACCGCCGGTGGTGTCGTCGGTGGGCCTTCTGCAGCTGTACGGTTCCGGGCCGTTGGCGATGGTGGGCACGCCGTGGATCCTGATCGGCTGCTACTTCACCGTGGCGCTGCCGTTCATGTACCGGGCGATCACCAACAACCTGCAAGCCATCAACCTGCGCGACCTGATGGATGCCTCGCAACTGCTCGGCGCCAGCACCTGGCAGGCCGCGCTCTTCGTGGTGCTGCCCAACCTGCGCAAAGGCCTGATGGTGGCGCTGCTGCTGTCGTTCTCGTTCCTGTTCGGTGAGTTCGTGTTCGCCAATATCCTCGTGGGCACTCGCTACGAAACCCTGCAGGTGTACCTGAACAACATGCGCAACAGCAGCGGCCACTTCACCAGCGCCGTCGTGATTTCCTATTTCTTCTTTGTGCTGGTGCTGACCTGGGCCGCCAATATCTTGAACAAGGACAAAAGCCAATGAGCTTCGTCAGCGTCCAACATCTGCAAAAAGGCTACGCCGGCACCCCGGTGTTCAGTGATATCAACTGCGAAATCGCCAAGGGTGAGTTCGTCACCCTGCTCGGCCCATCCGGTTGCGGCAAGTCCACCCTGCTACGCTGCATCGCCGGCCTGACCGCGGTGGACAGTGGGAAAATCCTGCTGGACGGCCAGGACATCGTTCCGCTGAGCCCACAGAAACGCAACGTCGGCATGGTGTTCCAGAGCTATGCGCTGTTCCCCAACATGACCGTGGAACAGAACGTCGCCTTCGGCCTGCGCATGCAAAAGGTCAACGCCGATGACAGCCACAAGCGCGTGCAGGAAGTGCTGCAACTGGTGGAACTCAAGGACCTGGCCGGCCGCTACCCGCACCAGATGTCCGGCGGCCAGTGCCAACGTGTAGCCCTGGCCCGCTCCCTGGTCACCCGCCCGCGCCTGTTGCTGCTGGATGAGCCGCTGTCGGCGCTGGATGCACGGATTCGCAAGCACCTGCGCGAACAGATTCGCCAGATCCAGCGCGAACTGGGGTTGACCACGATCTTCGTGACCCATGACCAGGAAGAAGCCCTGACCATGTCGGACCGCATCTTCCTGATGAACCAGGGCAAGATCGTGCAAAGCGGCGATGCGGAGACCCTCTACACCGCACCGGTGGATGTATTCGCTGCCGGTTTCATCGGCAACTACAACCTGCTGGACGCCGACAAGGCCAGCCAACTGCTGCAACGCCCGATCAGCGGGCGCATCGCGATTCGCCCGGAGGCCATCGAACTGAGCCGCAACGGCGAACTCGACGCGCTGGTGCGCAGCCACAGCCTGCTGGGCAACGTGATCCGCTACCGTATCGAAGCCCGTGGCGTGGAATTGGTGGTGGACGTGCTAAACCGCTCGGCGGACGATCTGCACCCGGACGGCCAGCGCCTGGCACTTTCCATCGACCCCAGTGCGCTGTGTGAAGTAGCCTGAGCAGCAGCAGTGAATCTTGAGAGAGCGTAACGGATGGCATTGGTAATTTTTGATTTGGACGACACCCTGATCCATGGCGACTGCGCCACCCTCTGGAGCGAACAGATGGGGCGCCTGGGCTGGGTCGACCCGGCGTCGTTCATGGACAGGAACAACGAGCTGATGGACGCCTACAGCCGAGGCGAGCTGGCCATGGAAGACTTCATGGACTTCAGCCTGGAACCGATGATCGGCCGCACCCCGGAGGAAATCGAGCATTTGGTGGAGCCATGGGTCGAGGATGTGATTGAACCGCTGATCTACAGCGACGCCACCAGGACCATCGCCCGCCACCGCGCCAACGGCGACCGGATCCTGGTGATCTCCGCCTCGGGTACGCACCTGGTGAAACCGATTGCGGCGCGTATCGGCATTGATGAGGTGCTGGGGATTGAACTGGAAGTAAGTCATGGCGTGTACAGCGGCCGTACCGTCGGTGTACTGACCTACCGCGAAGGCAAGATCACGCGTTTGCTGGAATGGTTGGAGCAGGAAGGTGAGACGCTGGACGGCGCGTATTTCTATTCGGATTCACGCAATGACTTACCGTTGCTGTTGAAGGTGGATCACCCGCAGGTGGTGAACCCGGATCCGGTATTGCGCGAGCATGCCGAGAAGGCCGGCTGGCCAATCCACCACTGGGTCTGACACCGCCTATCCCGACTTGAAATCCAATCAAATGTGGGAGGGGCAAGTCGAAGCGTCGCACCGCCCCTCCCACATCGACCCTATTCCAATCCGGGCTCAGGTCAGGCTTTCGTCAATCACCAACACCAGCTTCCCGGCAATCTGGTTAGTCGCCAGCTCCGCAAACGCCGCCTCGGCATCCTTGATCGGGAACGTCCTGGCCAATTGCGGGCTCAGGCGCCCTTCGGCAAACAACGGCCATACATGCTGGCTCAGGTCGCTGAACAGGTCGGCCTTGAACTGATCGTCACGGCTGCGCAGGGTCGAACCCAGCAGTTGCACACGCTTAGCCAGCACCTGGGCCAGATCCAGTTGCGCCTCGCGGCCGCCCATCAAGCCGATCAACACCCAGCGACCGTCCAGCGCCAGCAGCTTGAGGTCCAGCGCGGCGTAGTTGCCGCCGACCGGATCGAGGATTACATCGAATGGCCCGAAATCCCGCAGCCCTTCGATACCGTCAGTGCGTACTACGCCGCCCTGGGCGCCCAGGTCTTCACAGTAGGCCAGGCGCTGCGCCGAGCCGACGCTGACCCAGCACGGGCTGCCAAATGCCTTGCACAGCTGGATGGCCGCCGAGCCCACGCCACTGGCGCCGGCGTGCAGCAACACTTTCTCACCGGGCTTGAGGCCCGCCAGCTGGAACAGATTGAGCCACGCGGTGCTGTACACCTCCGGCAGCGCCGCCGCTTCGACCAGCGACAGACCTTCCGGTACCGGCAGCACATGACGTGCATCCACCACCACTTCTTCGGCCATGCCGCCACCGGCCAGCAACGCACAGACGCGATCGCCCACCTGCCAGGACGAACCCGGGCCCACTTCGCTGATCACCCCGGAACACTCCAGGCCCAGCACGGCACTGGCGCCAGGCGGTGGCGGATAGAGCCCCGCACGCTGCAATAAATCGGCGCGATTAAGGCCCGCAGCCGCCACGCGAATGCGAACTTGGCCTACATCACATGTAGGACTGGGTTCGTCCAACCACTCCACATGACCTTCAACGCCTTGCAATGCTTTCACAGTGCCTCCATAGTGAGTCTGGACTGAGCCCGTAGCAGTAGCGCCGGGCTTTTTGCATTATGCGACCGGCCCCTATGGAACCGGCAACTTCAAAGACGGCCTAATATGCGTTATCAATTGCCCCCGCGTCGAATCAGCATGAAGCATCTGTTCCCCAGCACCGCCCTCGCTCTTTTCATTGGTATCGGCTTCGCGTCGATGTCGACCAATACGCTCGCAGCCAACAGCTGGGACAACCTTCAGCCGGACCGCGATGAGGTGATTGCCAGCCTTAACGTCGTCGAGTTGCTCAAGCGTCATCACTACAGCAAGCCGCCGCTGGACGACGCCCGCTCGGTGATCATCTACGACAGCTACCTCAAGCTGCTGGATCCGTCGCGCAGCTACTTCCTGGCCAGCGATATCGCTGAGTTCGACAAGTGGAAGACACAGTTCGACGACTTCCTCAAGAGCGGCGACCTGCAGCCCGGCTTCACCATCTACAAGCGCTACCTGGATCGCGTGAAAGCGCGTCTGGACTTCGCCCTGGGTGAGTTGGACAAGGGTGTCGACAAGCTCGACTTCACCCAGAAGGAAACCCTTCTGGTGGACCGCAAGGACGCGCCTTGGCTGACCAGCACCGCCGCCCTCGACGACCTCTGGCGCAAACGCGTCAAGGACGAAGTGCTGCGACTGAAGATCGCCGGCAAAGAGCCCAAGGCCATCCAGGAACTGTTGACCAAGCGCTACAAGAATCAACTGGCGCGCCTGGACCAGACCCGCGCAGAAGATATCTTCCAGGCCTACATCAATACCTTCGCGATGTCCTACGATCCGCACACCAATTATCTGTCGCCAGATAACGCGGAAAACTTCGATATCAACATGAGTCTGTCCCTGGAAGGCATCGGTGCCGTCCTGCAAAGCGACAATGACCAGGTGAAGATCGTGCGTCTGGTGCCGGCCGGTCCGGCAGACAAGACCAAGCAGGTGGCGCCTGCCGACAAGATCATCGGTGTGGCCCAGGCCGACAAAGAGATGGTCGATGTGGTCGGCTGGCGCCTGGACGAAGTGGTCAAGCTGATCCGTGGGCCAAAAGGCAGCGTGGTGCGCCTGGAAGTGATTCCGCACACCAATGCACCGAACGACCAGACCAGCAAGATCGTGTCCATCACCCGTGAAGCGGTGAAGCTCGAAGACCAGGCCGTGCAGAAGAAAGTCCTCAACCTCAAGCAGGATGGCAAGGACTACAAGCTGGGCGTGATTGAAATCCCGGCCTTCTACCTGGACTTCAAGGCCTTCCGAGCCGGCGACCCGGACTACAAGTCCACCACCCGCGACGTGAAGAAAATCCTTACCGAGCTGCAGAAGGAAAAAGTCGACGGCGTGGTCATCGACCTGCGCAACAACGGCGGCGGCTCCCTGCAGGAAGCCACCGAGCTGACCAGCCTGTTTATCGACAAGGGCCCGACCGTGTTGGTACGCAACGCTGACGGCCGTGTCGACGTGCTCGAAGACGAGAACCCGGGTGCCTTCTACAAAGGCCCGATGGCGTTGCTGGTCAACCGTCTGTCGGCGTCGGCGTCGGAGATTTTCGCCGGTGCCATGCAGGACTACCACCGCGCGCTGATCATCGGCGGCCAGACCTTCGGCAAAGGCACCGTGCAGACCATCCAGCCGCTGAACCATGGCGAGCTCAAACTGACGCTGGCCAAGTTCTACCGGGTTTCCGGGCAGAGCACCCAGCATCAGGGCGTACTGCCGGACATCGATTTCCCGTCGATCATCGACACCAAGGAAATCGGCGAAAGCGCCCTGCCGGAAGCCATGCCGTGGGACACCATTCGTCCTGCGATCAAGCCGGCCTCGGACCCGTTCAAGCCGTTCCTCGCGCAGTTGAAGGCTGACCACGATACCCGCTCTGCCAAGGATGCCGAGTTTGTGTTCATCCGCGACAAGCTGGCCCTGGCCAAGAAGTTGATGGAAGAAAAAACCGTCAGCCTCAATGAAGTGGACCGTCGTGCACAGCACTCCGACATCGAAAACAAGCAACTTGCCTTGGAAAACATCCGCCGCAAGGCCAAGGGTGAAGAACCCCTCAAGGAGCTGAAGAAAGAAGACGAGGATGCGCTGCCGACCGAAGCGGATAAAACCAAGCCGGAAGACGACGCTTACCTGGCCGAGAGCGGCCGGATCCTGCTGGACTACCTGAAAATCACCAAACAGGTGGCCAAGCAGTAAATGATGGCGATTTAATGTGATCGCTCCTTGGAGTGTCATCATATAGACATCATTCTGTCGTGAAATGAAGGACCGTCGGCGTAACGCCCGCGGTCCTTTTTTTTCGATCGAGATCGCCATGACTATGACCGAACAGCTGAGTGCATTGGGCTCTATCCTGGCTCAAGGCAGTTTGCACAGCCTGTTCCAACCCATTATCTGTCTGTCGGAACGGCGCATCCTTGGCTACGAAGCCCTCAGCCGCGGCCCGTCGAACAGCCCGCTGCACTCCCCCATCGCGCTGTTCTCGGTGGCGCGCCACGCCGGACGCCTCAGCGAACTGGAAATGGCCTGCCGCGAAAGCGCCTGCCGCCGCTTCAGCGAGCAAAAGCTGCCGGGCAAGCTGTTCCTGAATGTCTCGCCGGAATCCTTGATGGAGACCGCTCATCAACCGGGCCGCACCCTGCAATTGCTGCGCGACTTCGGCATTCCGCCGAGCCAGGTGGTGATCGAACTCACCGAGCAGACCCCCACCGACGATTTCGACCTGCTGCAAACCGCCCTGCACCATTACCGCAACATGGGCTTTTCGATTGCTTTGGATGACTTGGGTGCCGGCTATTCCAGCCTGCGCTTGTGGTCGGAGCTGCGCCCGGATTACGTGAAGATCGACCGCCACTTTATCGACGGTATCCATCAGGATGCGCTCAAGCGTGAGTTTGTCGGCTCTATCCTGCAGATTGCCAGGGCCTCACGGGCCCAGGTAATCGCCGAGGGCATCGAATTGCCGGAAGAGCTGGCGGTATTGACCGAGATGGGCGTCGACCTGGTCCAGGGTTACCTGCTCTGCCGTCCACAGGAGCAGCCGCCACAGGAAGCGCGCCAGATGCTGCCCAAGCCCGACCAGGCCAATGTGGCCCTCAGCGAAGAGGCCGGCGACCTCAGCGCCCTGCTCAACGAACAACCGGCGGTCGATCAGGACACTGCGACCGCCCAGGTGCTGGAAGCCTTCCGCCGCCAGGCCAACCTTAACTCCCTGGCGGTTCTGGATGGGCGCGGCCACCCCGTGGGGATTGTGCACCGGCATTCGCTGTCGGATGCGCTGCTCAAGCCGTTTGCCACCGACCTGTTTGCACGCAAGCCCATCAGCCGGCTGATGAGTACGGATTTTCTGGCGGTGGAGTTGAGCCAGTCGCTGCAACAGGTCAGCCGCCTGCTGACCAGCCGCGCACGGCAACGTATCGAAGAAGATTTCATCATCACCCTCAATGGCGACTACCTGGGCCTGGGCCGGGTAATCGATGTACTCAAGCTGATCACCGAACTGAAAATCCAGCAGGCGCGCTATGCCAACCCGCTGACCCTGCTGCCCGGCAACGTGCCGATCCAGCAGTGCCTGACGCGGCTGTTGCAGCAACAGCGGGAGTCGGTGATCTGCTACGTGGATATCGACAGCTTCAAGCCGTTCAACGACATCTACGGCTACGGACGTGGGGATGAGGTGTTGCTGTGCCTGGCGCAGTGCCTGAACGACCGGGTCGATCCCAGCCGCGACTTTGTCGGGCATATCGGTGGCGATGACTTTCTGCTGGTATTGGGGCCACAGGATTGGCGCAAGCGGCTCAACCAGCTGCTGGACGATTTCCATACCCAGTGCCGGCGCTTCTACCGCGCCGAGCACCTCGACGCCGGCTGCTTCGTGGCACTGAACCGCCAGGGCGTACGCCAGGAGTTTGCGTTGCTGTCACTGTCGATCGGGGTGGTGCATTTGTATCCACAGGCCTGTGGACAACTCGATGCCAGCCAGTTGGCAGAGTTGGCCTCACAGGCCAAACACCATGCCAAGGACATGGCCGGCTACAGCATCCATGTGATCGACAGCATGGACATCCTGGCCCAGGCGCTTTAAGCCTCGGCAGACTCCGGATACTCGTATTCGAACACCCGCACCACTTCCGAGGCATGCCAGGAGGCGGCGGCCACGCCATCGGACGGCCCGCTGAAACGCCCCAGGCGCTCCACACATTCAAAGAACCCGGTACGCGGCAGGCGACTGGCGCCCTGGCTGATCACCAGGGAACTGCGCAACGGTTGCTCGGCCTTGGCGTCTAGCGCCGCCAGGTGCTCCAAGGCAGCGGCCAGGGTTTGCATCGCCGGCGTCGGAAACTGCAGGCGCTCCAACAGTGCCCGGTAGGTCAGCAGATGGCGCTGGCGGCGCGCCTGGTCCAGTTCGTTAAGTAACCCATCCCAATGTTGACGACTGATACGTAGGCTCAAGATTCATCCCTCCACCCTGTAACGCCCAATTCCCAGGCCAGGCTGCGGCGGATTGCGGCATCCGGCTGACGTTCACCACTTTCGATCAATCCGAGATACGAGGGGCTGATGCCCACGGTGCGGGCCAACGCTTCAATCGCCAGGCCCTTGGCTTCACGCAAGCCGCGCAGGTCTGCGAGCGGGCGCAAATCCTGGTCAGGTGCGGCTTGGGCAGTAGGAGAAGGCGTCGGTGAAGGCTGTTGCTGACCGGCGGCTTTTAGCAGCGCCTGGTACTGATCCCATGGCAACACCGCATACTCGGGTTCGCCATTGCGTGAAATTATCTGAATATCCATGACCGCCCCGTAGGATAACTGCACTTACTGAGTAAGCTCTTTCCTTAGGAGTGTAATCCTAACAGCCACAAAGGTCGCAGGGGGATAGCCACGTCATCCGTTTTTTTGCGGGTTTTCCTTGGCCAGCAATGCCGGGGTCGCAGGCAAGCGCTCAACCACCGCAAGTTTTTCCGGGCGCTGTGCGTCACGCCAGGCGCGAAACGCGCTCAGTTCGCCTTCCAGGGTCTTCATGACCCACGCCAGTACGGCGATGTCGTCGAGCATGCCGAACATGGGGATAAAGTCCGGGATCGCATCAATCGGGCTGAGGAAATACATCAACCCCGCCACCACAGAGATCAGCGCCTTTGGGCTGATGGCCCGGTACTCGCCACGCCAGTAGGCCAGGCACAGGGATTGAAGCAGTTTGAGATCATCCTTGAGCTTACCCAGGCGGTTGCCCTGGCTGGAGCCTTTGGCGGCGACAGCAAACAGCAGGGTCGGCAAACGTCCACGGCCCAGCAAGCGTGCAGCCATGGGCAGGAAACGGGTGAAATTGAAGGGTGGTTTCATCTGTCACTCCAGTTCCATCAAACAGAAAGGTTATCCACACAAATTGTGGATAACCTTGTGAACAGAGCCTGTTTTACCGGCTGAAAGCCACGGTCTACAAGGCTTCCAGTCAGATCGGGCGTTTTTTGCGCACATCAAAAAAACCCAAGAATTCATTGACTTGGCGCAGATGTGCCGATACCCGTACTCGAGTCTTACATCAGACTGTTACAGCGTACGGGCGTTCGATCGGATGTCTACAGGCACTGATTTTGAAAACCCCGGAAACAACAACGCCCCGTCAAGACGGGGCGTTGTGTGTTCAGGCGCCGATTACTTCTTGGCGGCAGGTACAGCAGGGGCTTCAGCCTTGGCTGGGTCCTTGATGGCCAGCAGTTCCAGGTCGAATACCAGCACCGAGTTGGCCGGGATTGCCGGGCTCGGGCTCTGGGCGCCGTAGGCCAGGTCGGACGGGATGTACAACTCGACCTTCTCGCCAACGTGCATCAGTTGCAGGCCTTCGACCCAACCAGGAATCACGCCGCTGACGGGCAGGTCAATCGGGCTGCCGCGATCCACGGAGCTGTCAAAGGTGGTGCCGTTGGTGAGCTTGCCGGTGTAGTGAACGGTCACCACGTCAGTCGGCTTAGGCTGTGGGCCGTCGGCTTTCTTGGTGATCTTGTACTGCAGGCCGGAAGCGGTGGTGACTACGCCGTCTTTCTTGGCGTTGTCTTCGAGGAATTTCTTGCCGGCGGCTGCCGACTCTTCGCTCATTTTGGTCATGCGTTCTTCAGCACGCTTCTGCAGTGCGGCAAACGCTTCAACCAGTTCGTCGTCTTTGAGCTTCTGCTCTTTCTTGCCGACGGCATCTTCGATGCCCTGGGCTACCGCTTTGGAATCCAGGTCATCCATGCCTTCCTGAGCAAGGCTTTTGCCCATGTTCAGGCCGATGCCGTAGGAAGCTTTCTGCGCCGGGGTTTTCAGCTCTACGCTGGTCTGCGAATCACAACCCGCAAGTACCAGGCTAACCAGGGCCACCGCCGCCGCCAACCGATGCTGTTTCATGCTATTTCCTTGTTCATGCGCCAAAAGGGCATTCGAATAAAGTCGCGAGCTTATCAGGCGGCCACGACCAATGGCTACCGGCATGTGAGCAGGAAACTTCCGATAAGTTCACGTGTTTAAAAGCATTTTCATTCATTATGGGAGCCCGCGACGGATCGCGGGACCGTCTCTCATCTGACTCATGGCCACTTGCCGCACCCGTGGCGTAGTGGCATAACAACGCGACCACTCGACAAGGCCGAGACAAGGATAGCCATCTTGCGCATTTTTTCCCGTGTTTTACTGCTGATACTCATCGCGCTGGGCCTGATCCTGGCCGTGGTGCTGTACTACACCGTCAACCCCAGGCTGCCCGACTACGTGCCGGTGGAGCAGGTGCACTACCAGGACCAATGGAGTGCCGCCGACCGCCAGACCTATTACTTCACGCCCCAGGGCACCCAAGTAAAAGGCCTGCACTACAACTGGTTCACCGCCCTGGAACTGCCGTTCTCCGAGCGGCGTTTTGCCACGCCGGAGTATCTGGCGCGCTTCGGTTTCCTGGTGGACCCCAAGCAGGTGCCCACTACGCAAAACCCCGGCAACCTGCCCGTGGGATTCGCCCGGCACAAAAACGCCGACAGTAACGTCGAATACCTGGATATTACCTGCGCCGCCTGCCATACCGGCGAATTGCACTTCAAGGGCCAGGCCCTGCGTATCGACGGCGGCTCGGCCCAACACGTACTGCCTTCCAGCGTACCCACCTTGCGCGGTGGCAGTTTCGGCCAGGCCCTGGTCGCCAGCCTCGCCGTCACCTACTACAACCCCTGGAAATTCGAGCGGTTTGCCCGCCAGGTGCTGGGGGATCGCTACGACGCCGAGCACAGCCAGTTGCGCGAGGACTTCAAACAGTCGCTGAACCAGTTCCTCAAGGTCGCCTGGAACGACACCCATCGCGGCCTCTACCCCACCGAAGAAGGCCCGGGCCGCACCGACGCCTTTGGCCGAATCGCCAATGCCAGCTTTGGCGATGCCATTTCGCCAGACAACTACCGCGTCGCCAATGCGCCGGTGGACTACCCGCAACTGTGGGACATCTGGACCTTCGACTGGGTGCAATGGAACGGTTCGGCCCAGCAACCCATGGCGCGCAATATCGGTGAAGCCCTCGGTGTAGGCGCGACATTGAGCTTTTTCGACGCCGCCGGCCAACCGCTTCAGGGCGATGCGCGCTACCCGTCGAGCGTCAGGGTGCGTGACCTCAACCGGATCGAAGAAACCCTGCAACGCCTCAAACCACCGACCTGGCCCGAGGATTTGTTCGGCCCCGTCGACAAGCCCCTCGCCGCCCAGGGCCGTGCGCTGTTCGCCGAGAACTGCGCCGGCTGCCATGTGCCGGCCGTCACCGAGGAACATGGCCGCCCGGTGCAGCAGCTGAAAATGCTGCCGGTGGAGTACATCGGCACCGACCCCGGTACCGCCAGCAACATTGCCGACCAGCGCTATGACCTCAGCGCCCTGCAGTGGGACCCGGCGGAACTGGCCAAGCTCAATGTCGAACTGCACCCCACCCCCACCGAGCCGCTGGACCTGAAGAAAATGTCCGTGGCCAAGGGCCTGGCCTACGTCACCGCCTTCGTCGAAGACCACGCCTACCGCGCCGCCGGCGTCACCCCGGCCGAGCGCCCGCGCCTGGATGGCTACGGCCTGCCCATTGGCGTGCGCGAGTTGCGTGCCTACAAGGCCCGCCCGCTGGCCGGTGTATGGGCGACCCCGCCGTTCCTGCACAACGGCTCGGTGCCGACGATCTACCAGTTGCTCTCGCCTCAGGATGAACGCAGCACCACCTTCTATAAAGGCACCTTCAACTATGACCCGCGTCACCTGGGCTTTGAGACCGCAGCGTTCAAGAATGCCTTCCTGTTCGATACCAAACTCACCGGCAACCACAACAGCGGCCACGAATTCCGTGCCGGCAAGCGTGGCAATGGCGTTATCGGCCGCAGCTTGCTGCCGCAGGAACGCTGGGCACTGCTGGAATACCTCAAAGTGCTGGGCGGCCCGCTGGAGCAACAACTGCCATGATGATCCGATCTCGATACGACCAACCTTCCCTGCTAGCCCGCCTGTGGCTGCGCCTTGGCCGGTTTCTCGGCAAGACCCTGCTGTGGCTTGTCGGCCTGGGCCTGCTCGGCTGGCTGGCGAGCACGGCCTGGTTTGCCTGGCAGCACAGCGGGCCGGTGTCGCCGGACGAGCAGATCCCTGCGGGTGAAGCGGCAATGACCCAGGGCATTATCCAGACCGCCGTGCGCATCGTTGACCAGCATCGCGAAGGCACGCGCTACCTGCGCGATGCCCACGCCAAGGCCCATGGTTGCGTGAAAGCCGAAGTCAGTGTGCTGGCCAATCTTGACCCGGCGTTGCGCCAGGGCGTATTTGCCGAACCAGGCAAGACCTGGCAGGCCATGATGCGCTTGTCCAACGGCAACGCCTACCCGCAGTTCGACAGCATCCGCGATGCCCGGGGCATGGCGCTCAAGCTGCTGGACGTGCCGGGTAAACAATTGCTCGCCGACCAGCAGGCCCGCACGGAACAGGACTTCGTGATGTTCAGCCACCCGAATTTCTTTGTCAGCGATGTGGCGGAGTACGCGCAGAACATCGGCGCCCAGGCGGATGGCAAGAAAGTCCTGGCGTTCTTCCCCAAGGCCGACCCGCGCAGCTGGCAGGTGCGTCACCTGTTTATCGCCCTGGCAACCCTGGCACCCGCACCAGCCAGCCCGACGCAGACCACCTATTTTTCGGTATCGCCCTACAAGTTCGGCGCGGCCAATGCCAAGTTCCGTGTGGCGCCCGACCCACAGAGCTGCCCGGAATACGCCCTGCCCAAGCAGAACCAGGACCTGCCGAACTTCCTGCGCAGCGCCTTGAGCCAGCAGCTGTCCACCGACCGCGTGCCGGCGTGTTTCGTGTTGCAGATCCAGCGGCAGAACCCGCAGAAATTCATGCCGATCGAAGACACCAGCATCGAGTGGAAGGAGAGCGATGCGCCCTACGAGAGCGTGGCCAAGGTGCGGATCCCGGCCCAGGACTTCGATACGCCCGAGCAGAACCTGGCGTGCGACAACCAGTCGTTCAACCCATGGTTTGGCATAGCCGAGCATCGGCCCATCGGTGGCATCAATCGCTTGCGCAAGGCGGTGTATGAAGCGGTCAGCGATTACCGCCACAGCCGCAACGCCCCGTAAAGAGTGCGTAACAATGGCCCCGGCGTCGTAAGGATTGCGTCGGGTCTATTGAGGCGCTTTCGCCGCAACTCTATCGTGGACGCCTACTCCATCACGTAGGAAGCCCATCGTGGAAAGCTCAACCCTAGGCATGATCGTCCTGACCATAATCGCCGTGTTCGGCACTGCGTCTTTTTGCTTCGAGCACTTGGCCACGCGCCAGCCACGCAAGAAAAAGGTCAGGTAGCGTCAGGGCGACAGCAAGGCGCAGAAAGGTCAAATCGCAGGCAAAAAAAAGCCCGCTCAATGAGCGGGCTTTCTGTGGTGACCTGGCGTTCAGTGGGCCAGGTGACCGAATATGGCGCAGCGGACGGGACTCGAACCCGCGACCCCCGGCGTGACAGGCCGGTATTCTAACCGACTGAACTACCGCTGCGCGTAACACGTGAAGCGAATGGTGGGTGATGACGGGATCGAACCGCCGACCCTCTGCTTGTAAGGCAGATGCTCTCCCAGCTGAGCTAATCACCCTTCGTTTCGGTGTGGGCGCATCATACACCAAAAAATCGTAATGTCTTGATTTAAATGCAATTTATTCAAAAAAAGTTTAGCGCACGATTTTTTGCCATATCCCGGACAGCAAAAAGCCCGCGATTAAGCGGGCTTTCTGTGGTGACCTGGCGTTCAGTGTTCCAGGCTACCGAATATGGCGCAGCGGACGGGACTCGAACCCGCGACCCCCGGCGTGACAGGCCGGTATTCTAACCGACTGAACTACCGCTGCGCGTAACACATGAAGCGAATGGTGGGTGATGACGGGATCGAACCGCCGACCCTCTGCTTGTAAGGCAGATGCTCTCCCAGCTGAGCTAATCACCCTTCGTCTCGGTGTGGCGCGCATTCTACGGAGCGACCTTATGTCTGGCAAGCACTTTCTTAAATCTTTTTTTTGAGGCCTTCCAATGGCTTAGGCAGGGTTGGCCTGGGGCGCTATCAAGAGAATAATGCCCCCCTTTGTATAGAGGAGAGACTCACCCCATGTGGTTCAAGAACCTGCTTATCTATCGCCTGACCCAAGATCTGCCTGTTGATGCCGAGGCGTTGGAAGCGGCCATGGCCACCAAACTGGCGCGCCCTTGTGCGAGCCAGGAGTTGACCACCTACGGTTTCGTCGCGCCTTTCGGTAAAGGCGAGGACGCTCCCCTGGTTCACGTCAGCGGTGACTTCCTGCTGATCGCCGCCCGCAAGGAAGAACGCATCCTGCCGGGCAGCGTGGTGCGTGACGCGCTGAAAGAGAAAGTCGAAGAGATCGAAGCCGAGCAAATGCGCAAGGTCTATAAAAAGGAACGCGACCAGATCAAGGATGAAATCATCCAGGCCTTCCTGCCCCGCGCCTTTATTCGTCGCTCGTCGACCTTTGCCGCCATCGCGCCGAAACAGGGCCTGATCCTGGTGAACTCGGCCAGCCCGAAACGCGCCGAAGACCTGCTCTCCACCCTGCGGGAAGTGATCGGCACCCTGCCGGTTCGCCCACTCACCGTGAAGACCGCGCCCACCGCCATCATGACCGACTGGGTCACCACTCAGAAACCGGCCGCTGACTTCTTCGTCCTCGACGAATGCGAACTGCGCGACACCCACGAAGACGGCGGCATTGTGCGTTGCAAGCGCCAGGACCTGACCGGCGAAGAAATCCAGTTGCACCTGACCACCGGCAAGGTCGTGACCCAGCTGTCCCTGGCCTGGCAGGACAAGCTGTCCTTCATGCTCGACGACAAGATGACCGTCAAGCGCCTGAAGTTCGAAGACCTGCTGCAAGACCAGGCGGAACAGGACGGTGGTGAAGAAGCCCTGGGTCAACTGGACGCCAGCTTCACGCTGATGATGCTGACCTTCGGTGACTTCCTGCCGGCGCTGATCGAAGCCCTTGGCGGCGAAGAAACCCCGCAAGGCATCTAAGCCGTGTGAAGATCAAATTGTGGGAGGGCCCCCTCCCACATTTGATCGCAGTTGCACTTCAAGCATCTAACAACAAGGACACCCCATGCGCGCACTCGCCGCCTTGAGCCGCTTCGTCGGCAATACCTTCGCCTACTGGGTGTTGATCTTCGCCGTCGTGGCTTTCCTCGAACCCAGCTGGTTCATCGGCCTGAAAAGCGCCATCGTCCCGCTGCTGGGCCTGGTGATGTTCGGCATGGGGCTGACCCTCAAACTTGAAGACTTCGCCGAAGTCGCTCGCCACCCGTGGCGCGTGGCCCTGGGTGTAGTCGCGCATTTCGTGATCATGCCGGGGGTGGCCTGGCTGCTGTGCCAGGCCTTTCACCTGCCGCCGGAAATTGCCGTCGGCGTGATCCTGGTTGGTTGCTGCCCAAGCGGCACCTCGTCCAACGTGATGACCTGGCTGGCCCGTGGCGACCTGGCGCTGTCGGTGGCCATCGCTGCCGTCACCACCCTCCTCGCCCCGCTGCTCACCCCGGCGCTGATCTGGCTGTTGGCCTCGGCCTGGTTGCCGGTGTCGTTCATGGAGTTGTTCTGGTCGATCCTGCAAGTGGTGCTGCTGCCGATCGTGCTCGGCGTGGTCGCGCAACGCCTGCTCGGCGAGCGGGTCCGCCATGCAGTGGATGTGCTGCCCCTGGTGTCGGTGGTCAGCATTGTGATCATCGTCGCCGCGGTAGTGGCGGCCAGCCAGGCGAAAATTGCCGAATCGGGCCTGCTGATCATGGCCGTGGTGATGCTGCACAACAGCTTCGGCTATTTGCTGGGCTACTTCACCGGCCGCTTGTTCAAGTTGCCACTGGCCCAACGCAAGTCGTTGGCGCTGGAAGTGGGCATGCAGAACTCAGGGCTGGGCGCCGCGTTGGCCAGCGCGCACTTTTCGCCGTTGGCGGCAGTGCCCAGTGCGTTGTTCAGTGTCTGGCACAATATTTCCGGGGCGTTGCTGTCGACGTATTTCCGCCGCATGAGCGAGAAGGAAGACCGCCGCGTACTGGAGAACACGCCGCAAACTTGATCGCATGATCAATATTCGGCACTCTACCGGGCTTCGCGGGGACGACCTCGCGACGCTGTCGAGGCGCACAATCCGGGGACGACCCCGCCTATGGAAGCGAGGTCATCATGTCCTGGATCATTCTGTTTTTTGCCGGTCTGTTCGAAGTCGGCTGGGCCGTCGGCCTGAAGTACACCGACGGTTTCAGCAAGCCACTGCCCACGGCCCTGACGATTGCCGCCATGGCCATCAGCCTCGGCCTGCTGGGGCTGGCCATGAAGGAACTGCCTCTGGGCACCGCCTACGCCATCTGGACCGGCGTGGGCGCGGTGGGCACCGTGATTGCCGGGATTGTCCTGTTCGGGGAGTCGATGGCGCTGTTCCGGTTGGCCAGTGTGGCGTTGATTATCGCCGGTCTCGTGGGCCTGAAAATCAGCACATAGCAACAGAAAGATGGGCGCAGTTGCCACTCTGCCCCATCCCCCCATTGACTATGACCGGCCGCCCTGAGGGGATGAATCACTCCAAGTAGCGCTGTCTCAAGGATAGACGGTACTCCGCAAGCAGCGCGTTTTCATTAAAGGGCCAAGGATTGTAGGAGGTAGCCCTGGCATATGGTCCGTTGAAGTGATAAGGCCTATGGTTGGTAGGAAGCCCTACCGCTTGGCGCTCGTGGTTAGATTCGTACACAGGTGTATAACCTTGATAGTGCGTAAACGTGCTACCTGATAGAAAAGTACCTTCGCCACCGTTGATTGCGTGCGCCAATTCATGTTGTAAAACAACGATCGGGGGCCGTTGGCTACCCGTGATGAAGTTAGGCTGATAGGTGACAACCGGGGTTTTCGCTGGGACTCCAGGAGTGCCGTTTATGATGTAGCCATTTGCAAGCCCCAAACGACGGATGTCATCGTCGCGCGCATTTGCCCTGCCCGGGTCCGTATAGTGGTAGAAACTGCCATCGAAGCCTTCCCGGATCGTGACAGGTGCATCGAGTGAGTCGATCTTTGCAAGCACCCCTTGCCCTACCGGCGAGCTTCTCATGGACTCCAGGTCATCGTTCACACGTTGCATGAACCGCTCAGAACCCGAAACCCTGATACCCGTGCGACCGACATTTAGAGGGGCCACGTCATTGAAACCTTTTAATGAGCGCAGTTGACTCAGGTCGTCAAAATCGCGCTGCCCATATACCGTATCCTCTGAGTTATATGTCTGAACCGTGTCACTCCCTCGCCCAGTGTAAATAACACTGCTATCGCCTCCGAATATGTAGTCATCACCCGGCCCGCCATGCAAAATGTTGTGCCCCCTGCCGCCCGAAATGTAATCGTTACCCTCGCCGCCATCCAGGTAATTGACTTTGCTAGTCGAGCCGCCCCCCGCACGCAACTCATCACTGCCCCTGCCACCGTAGATCACCGCGTTGCCACTGCCCCCCGTTATAAAATCATTCCCGTCATTGCCCTCCGCGTAGCTCGAGCCACTGCCCAGGTTGATAACGTCAGAGCCGTCTCCCCCGTACACACTCGTCCTGCCCGCCCCGGCATAAACAGTGTCGTCACCCGCACCGGCATTGATGATGGTTTCCTGGTGGCCTCCGTAATCGATTCTGACGCCATCGTTTCCATTGCCAGTATCAATCAAGACACGTTGCTGATTGCGAGGGTCTTCACGGAAAGGAATCGCATACGAGCGTCCATTCACATGCGCGAGAAGTCCACCGTCCTGCCCTCGTTCAATATTGACGTTGTCATCCCCTGGCCCAGTAGTGATTCTCAGGGTTTCCTTGGCCGAACCAGAACCAGGCGAGCCCTTGCTGTCGTATTGGATGCGTACATTACCGTCATCGAACTGAGGTGTATTGACAGGGGTCGGTGCAGGAGCGCCAAAATCAACCGTGCCTCGACTGCCAGTGGCCGCCTTGCGAACCTCTTCACGACTCGGGGCACTCTGGAAATATGGACTGCCCTGCAAGGCATCAGACTGCCTTGCGTGCCGCTGGAGGTCATTATCTCCTCCATAGGTAATCGGCACCTTCTCGACAGGGCCGCCCCCTCCTCCGGCTCCGGAAGACTCGGTGATGGTGTTGTACATAAATGGCACGTTGGCCGTGTAAGGTGCTGCGCGGGCGGCCTGTTTCGCCGGATCACTGGCGTCTCGATAGGCAGCGTTGCTTTTCTCATCGTCGCTGGAACCAGACGATTGATGCGAAACAGGCGATGAGGGTGCAGTAGAAGAACTCATACGGAACCTCCAACAACACGTCATGGGTGTACGACAAATAAGTGGCGTGGACGGCTGAAAGCGTTCCTGAGAATAGAGCAATGGCCACTTCTGTTGCCTACAGAAACCGCGAGCTATTGTGCTGCTCGCGCCTCTTCTCAAGCAGCGAACAGCCAATAAATGTAACGGGTTAGCGCACCGCCCCCCGCAACTCCCCGACCACGGCCTGTAGTTGGCTCGGTGTCGCAACCTGCGCCGCTATCGACTGGCCCGCCACCAACGTCACACGCGACCATAATCGGCGAACCCCCCCCTTGTCTGGATCGCGGCTGAAGAAACTCCCCCACAGCCCCTGCAACGCCATGGGAATCACCGGCACCGGTGTCTCCTCCAGAATGCGCGTCACCCCACCACGGAACTCATTCATCTCGCCATCCGCCGTCAATTTGCCTTCCGGGAAGATACACACCAACTCCCCGTCCTTCAGGTACTGGGCAATGCGCGTGAAGGCCTTTTCGTAGATCTGGATGTCTTCATTGCGCCCCGCAATCGGAATCGCCCCGGCGGTGCGGAAGATAAAGTTCAGCACCGGCAAACGGTAGATCTTGTAGTACATGACAAAGCGAATCGGACGACGCACCGCGCCACCGATCAACAACGCATCGACAAACGACACGTGATTGCACACCAGCAACGCCGCGCCTTCATCAGGGATAGCGTCAAGGTTGCGATGCTCAACGCGGTACATGGAGTGGCTGAGCAGCCAGATCATGAAGCGCATGGTGAACTCGGGGACGATCTTGAAGATGTAGGCGTTGACCGCGATGTTGAGCAGCGACACCACCAGGAACAACTCCGGGATCGACAGCTTGGCCACGCTCAGCAGCAGGATCGACACGATCGCCGACACCACCATGAACAGCGCATTGAGAATGTTGTTGGCGGCGATCACCCGCGCCCGCTCGTTCTCAGCGGTACGCGACTGGATCAGCGCGTACAGCGGCACGATATAGAAGCCGCCGAACACCCCCAGGCCAAGGATATCGAACAACACCCACCAGGCCTGGCCGTAGCTGAGCACCGCGAGCCAATCGTTGGCCTGGACGTTCTGCGGGAAGCCACCGGAATGCCACCAGAGCAGCAGGCCGAACACCGTCAGGCCGAACGAGCCAAACGGCACCAGGCCGATTTCCACCTTACGCCCGGAGAGTTTTTCGCAGAGCATCGAGCCCAGGGCGATGCCCACCGAGAACACCGTGAGGATCAGGGTGACCACGGTTTCATCGCCGTACAACCATTCCTTGGCGTAGGCCGGGATCTGCGTCAGGTAGATCGCGCCGACAAACCAGAACCACGAGTTACCGACAATCGAGCGCGACACCGCCGGCGTCTGCCCCAGGCCCATGCGCAGCGTGGCCCAGGACTGGGTAAAGATATTCCAATCCAGGCGCAGTTGCGGCGTGGATGCCGCCGCCCGTGGAATGCTGCGGCTGGCCAGGTAACCCAGCACCGCCACGCCGACAATCGCCACCGCCACGATCGGCGCGTAATGGGTGGACGACATCATTATCCCGGCGCCAATGGTGCCGGCCAGGATGGCCAGGAACGTGCCCATCTCCACCAGGCCATTGCCACCTACCAGCTCATCTTCGTGCAGGGCCTGGGGCATGATCGAGTACTTCACCGGACCGAACAGCGCCGAGTGGGTACCCATGGCAAACAACGCCAGCAGCATCAATTCCAAATGGTCGAACAGGAAGCCTGTGGCACCGACGGCCATGATCACGATCTCGCCGATCTTGATCGCACGGATCAACGCATCCTTGTTGAATTTTTCGCCAAACTGCCCGGCCAGCGCCGAAAACAGGAAGAACGGCAGGATAAACAGCAAGGCGCACAGGTTGACCCAAATGCTGCGGTCACCGTCGATGGTGAGCTTGTAGAGAATCGCCAGGATCAGCGATTGCTTGAAGATGTTGTCGTTGAAAGCGCCCAGCAACTGGGTGATGAAAAACGGCAGGAAGCGCCGTGTGCGCAGCAAGGTGAATTGTGAGGGGTGGCTCATCGTCCGTGTTCCTGCGTGGCCTAATAGTTATCAGGCCACGACTTTACCTAACTCCGCTTACTTATTCCCTAGTCCTGCAATGCACGGCGAAACAAAAAGCTCGCCTTTATAGGCGCCCTGCACGGTGCGCTTGGCCACAACCAGCCACATCAGCGCCAACGCCGCCACCAGCAGGCTGCCGAAGGCGCTGAAGAAGCCCAGGTGCAGCAGGCTCGCCAGCTTCAGCGTGGCCAGGGCGTACACCCCCAACGGGAAGGTAAAGCCCCACCAACCGAGGTTGAACGGAATACCGCCGCGCAGGTAACGCAGGGTGATCAATACCGCGATCAGCATCCACCACAAGCCGAAGCCCCACAGGGTGATGCCTGCGACCAGGCCGAGCCCATTGGCTATTTCACCCACGCCGGGCAAGCCATTGGCGGCAAAGATCGCCGGAGCATCGCCGCCCAGCAACAACATGCCCAGGGCACCGGTACCGATCGGGCCCAGCGCCAGCCAGCTCGACGCCGCCATGTTGGCGTGGGGCAGTTTGTGCAGGGCCATGCGCAACATCAGGATGGTCAGGATGCTGAACGCCACCGGCAGGGAAAACGCCCACAACACGTAGCTGGTCACCAGCATCACCAGTTGCGAATGAGCGTCCGCCAGGTGCGGCGCGAGCAAGCCGCCGCTGGCTGCGGCGACTTCGGCCGCCACCACCGGCAGCAACCAGACGGCAGTCATCTGATCGATGCTGTGTTCCTGGCGGGTGAACATCATGAAGGGAATCAGCACACCGCAGGCCAGGGCCATCGCCACATCCAGCCACCACAGGGCTTCGGCCAGCGGGATCACATCGGCGCCCCAACGCGGCATGCCAAACAGCAGCAAGCCATTGAGAATGGTCGCCAGGCCCATGGGGATGGTACCGAAGAACATCGAGACCGTGGAGTGCCCGAAAATCCGCCGTGCCTCGTGGAAAAACATCACCCAGCGCGCCGTATACAAGGCACTGAACAGAATGAACAGGCCAATGGTGAACCACCACAACACTTCGGCGATGGTGTGCACACCTGGCAGGTTGACCGGCCATTGCGCCAAGGCCAGCGCCAGCACCCCGGTGCCCATGGTCGCGGCGAACCAGTTGGGGGTAAATTGGCGAATCACTTCCCGAGGCCGGGTCAGGTGACTGAAGGGTTTGTAGCTGATGGTCGTCGAGCAGGTCATAATGGCAATCCTCTTCCTCGCATGAGGTTGAGGCCATGGTAGAACCTGATCGAATATCTATATAACGGGTAATATCTCTAACTGTTATCTACTTTGCAGATATGCAGGCCGCCTTGGATTTTGCCGAGTCCTGCAGCAGCAAGGCGACCAACGCCCCGAGGGCCAGCAGGATCAGTACAGCGCCGTAACCGTCGGTGGTGGCGATCAGGCCAAAGCGGCGAATCAGGTTGCCCGCCAGCAGCGAAGGCAAGCAAAACGCCAAGTAACTCAGCACATAGAATGCCGACATCAAGCCTGCCCGTTCATGGGGCAAGGCCAGTGGCACCACACTGCGCAATGCGCCGAGAAAGCCGGCGCCAAAGCCGCTGCCGGCGATCAACGTGGCGATAAAAAACAGCGGCAGGCTGGCGCTGTGCACCGCCGTAAGGATCAGCGCCACCCCCACCGCCAGCAGCGTCGCGCCCAGGCGCAGCACCTTGCTGGCCGGGCGATTGCGCAGGGTGAAGATCATCAGCGCACCGCTCAACGTCAGCACCGCCACCAGGCCGCCACCGATAAGGTTCGATGTAGAGCCTGTCGCCGCCCGTACCAGCGACGGCGCCAGAGACAAGTAAAAGCCCCCCATCGCCCACACCGCCACGTCCACCGGCAAAGACAGCCACAACGCCCGACGCGCCTGGGGCGGCACATGCAGCGTGGGGCGCAGCGAGGCCAGTGCACCGGGAATGCGATCAACGGTTTCCGGCAGGCGCCACACATACAGCGCCTGCATCAGCATCAGCGCCAGCAGCGTCCAGTAGATCAACTGCGTCGGCAGTGGCGCGAACTCCGCCAGCACGCTGCTGCCCATCGCACCGCACGCCATGCCCAGCAGAGGTGCCACGCTGTTGACCAGCGGGCCTTGCTGGCGGTCGGTGTCGAGCAAGGCCGCGCCCAGCACCGCCGTGGCCATGCCGGTGGCAAACCCTTGTACGGTACGCGCGGCGATCAGCCAGGCCACGCTGTCTTCATTGATAAACAACAGCATCGCCAGCATATTCAGGACCAACGCCGTAAAAATCACGGGCCTGCGTCCCAGGTGGTCCGACAGCGAGCCCACGGTCAACAGCGCCGCCAACAGGCTCAAGGCGTACACGCCAAAGATCAGCGTGAGCGTGCCCGCCGAAAAATGCAGGCCCTCCTGGTACAGGTGATACAACGGAGTCGGCGCACTGGAAGCGGCGAGAAACGTCAGCAACGTGACCGCGAGGAACACCAGGCTGGAACGATGAGAAGTGAGGCTGGACATGGGCACGCTCCGCTAAAGCTAATATTTTGCTTTTGCGGAGTGTGCTACCCGCTGGCGCTTAAAGCAAATTCTTTGTGTTAAGGTCACACGCATGGCGATAAAAGAAGGCCTCCGCCCGGGGGGCCGCAGTGCCCGGGTACAGGAATCGGTCCACTCGGCCGTGCGTGAATTGCTCGAAACCCATGAGCGCTCCAGTGTCACGGTGCCGATGATTGCGGCGCGCGCAGGCGTAACGCCCTCGACTATCTACCGGCGCTGGGGCGACCTCTCGGTGCTGCTTGCGGATGTGGCCCTTGCGCGTATGCGCCCCGACAGCGAGCCCGCCAACACCGGCAGCCTGCGTGGCGACCTGCGGGCGTGGGCCGAGCAATACCTGGATGAGATGAGTTCGGAGCCGGGCCGCAACATGATGCGCGACCTGCAATGCAGGGGGACGCCGGGCTACTGCGTGAGCATCTTGAGTGGGCAGCTCCAGGCGATTGTCGACCGTTATCCGCACCAGGCGCCACCGAGCGTGGACCACTTGATCAATCTGCTGGCAGCGCCGACGGTGTTTCGTATTCTGTTCTCAAGCACACCGCTGACGGTTGAAGAACTGCACGCGCTGATCGAGCTGGCACTGAAAGCCTGAAGACCTGACACAAAAACCAAATGTGGGAGGGGGCTTGCTCCCGATAGCGGTATGTCAGTCAGCTTATCTGTAGCTGACACATCGCAATCGGGAGCAAGCCCCCTCCCACATTTTTTGACCGCGTCTTATCAGGTACGCATCCCGCGCCCGCTCACCAGCAGCTTCGCACAACCGATATACAACACCACCGTCGCCACCAGCATGAAGGTGATCGCCACGCTGATCTTGATATCCGACACGCCCAGGATGCCGTAGCGGAAGGCGTTGACCATGTGCAGCACCGGGTTGGCCAGCGACACGGTCTGCCAGAACGGCGGCAGCAAGGTGATGGAGTAGAACACCCCGCCCAGGTAGGTCAGGGGCGTCAGCACGAAGGTCGGGATGATCGAAATATCATCGAAGTTGCGTGCGAACACCGCGTTGATAAACCCCAGCAGCGAGAAGATCGTCGCCGTCAGCACCACCACCAGAATGGTGACGCCGAGGTGATGCACCTGCAGGTGAGTGAAGAACAGTGACAGCAGCGTCACGATCACGCCCACCATCAAGCCGCGCAGTACGCCACCCAAGGTGTAGCCGATCAGGATGGTGTGGGGCGACACCGGCGAGACCATCAGTTCTTCGATGGAGCGCTGGAATTTGCTGCCGAAGAAACTGGAGACCACGTTGCCATAGGAGTTGGTGATCACCGACATCATGATCAGGCCCGGCACGATGTACTCCATATAGGTGAAACCACCCATGTCGCCGATCTGCCGGCCGATCAGGTTACCGAAGATCACAAAGTACAACACCATGGTGATTGCCGGCGGCAGCAGGGTCTGCGGCCAGATCCGGGTAAAGCGCTTCACTTCGCGGTAGACGATGGTCTGCAGTGCGACGAGGTTGGGTTGCAGCTCAGAACTCATACCGCCACCTTCGTCAGATTTTTCTCCACCAGGGACACGAACAACTCCTCAAGGCGATTGGTTTTATTACGCAGGCTCAGCACGTCGATGTTCTGCGCCGCCAACTGGGTGAACAACGCAGTGATGCCCATGGCTTTATCCACCTGGACTTCCAGGGTATGGCTGTCCACCAGGCGGCTGGGGTAGCCGAGCAGTTGCGGCGGTGCCGACAGGTTGTTCTTCAGGTCGAGCAGGAAGGTTTCCACATGCAGCTGGCCCAGCAGGTTACGCATGCTGGTGTTCTCGACGATGGTGCCGTGGTCGATGATGCCGATGTTGCGGCACAGCTGCTCAGCCTCCTCCAGGTAATGGGTGGTGAGGATGATGGTGATGCCCTTCTCGTTCAGCTCGGTGAGGAAGGTCCACATCGAACGGCGCAGTTCGATATCCACGCCGGCGGTGGGCTCATCGAGGATCAACAGGCGCGGTTCATGCACCAGTGCACGGGCGATCATCAGGCGACGCTTCATGCCACCGGACAGCGAACGGGACGGCACGTCGCGCTTGTCCCACAGGCCCAACTGGGTCAGGTATTGCTCGGCGCGCTCCTTGGCAACTTTCGCCGGGATGCCGTAGTAACCAGCCTGGGTCACGACAATGTCGAAGGTCTTTTCAAACTGGTTGAAGTTGAATTCCTGGGGCACCACGCCGATGGAACGCTTGAGCGCCGCCGGGGATTTGTCCAGGTCATGGCCGAAGATATTCACCGTGCCGCTGGTCTTGTTGACCAGGGTGGAGAGGATACCGATGGTGGTGGATTTGCCGGCGCCGTTGGGGCCGAGCAAGGCGAAGAAGTCACCTTCGGCAACGTCCAGATCGATACCACTCAGGGCCTGGAAACCGTTGCCGTAGGTTTTGGTTAGCTGCCGGATGGACAGAGCGGAACTCATATCGGAATACGCACCAAAGAAGGGAATAGAAAGAGTAGATGAGGGCGCAGCGCACGTAGTTCAACGGCGGCGCATGACAGGCATGGTGCTTGCCCGCGCCGCACAAGTACAGTCACCTGTATTAATAGTCAGTATTAAGTCAACGCGGTCATGACCGCCTTGCGGTAGGCCGGGCGCTGTTGCAGGCGCTGGTACCAGGCCTCCAGATGGGGCATCGCAGGGCGTTCGATGGGCATCTCGAACCAGGCGTAGATAAAGCAGCCCAGGGGAATATCACCTACGCCGAAGGTCTCGCCCGACAGGTAAGGCTGCTCGGCCAATGCGTTGTCAACGGTGCTCAGTGCATCGATACAGGCCTGACGCCCGGCGTTGATGCTGCCCCAGTTCTGCTTCTGCGCCGGGGTGCGCACAATGCCCCAGAACACGGCCTTGAACGGCTCGGCGAGGGTCGAGGTGGTCCAGTCCATCCATTTCTCGGCGCTGGCACGCGCCTGCAGGTCGTTCGGGTACAACCCCGACGCGTGTTTGGCGCAGAGGTAGCGCACGATGGTGTTGGATTCCCACAGCACAAAGTCGCCATCCTCGATCATCGGCACCCGGCCATTCGGGTTCAATGCCCGGTATTGCGGCGTGTCCACCACGCCAAAAGCCCCGCCCGCATCAATTGCCTCATAGTCCAGGCCGAGTTCCTCGGCGCACCACAGTGCTTTCCTGACGTTTGATGAATTTTTACGACCCCAGATCTTCAGCATGACCGCGCCTTTTTGTTGATGAACATGGCTGGATGAACGCAGCAGCATACGCCGGTTCACCCGCGTCTCAAATCGCTCTGCATGCCGCCCAGCAAGGTCGGCATCTGTTCGGCAAACAGGTGCGGGTAACATTTCTCCAGATGGGCGAAGAAGAAATCCTCGGGCACATCGGGAAACTGCCCATGGTCCACCACGTACTCCATCGAGCGTTGCCCCTGGCGGTTGAATGCATGGAACACGCTGTCGTTGATCCCGTCGAAATCCAGCGGTGGTACGTCGAACACCTCACACAGTTGGCGGTTGAACGCCGGCGTCGCCTTGACCCAGCGGCCGTCCAGATAAAACTCGGTGTAGCCATGCATGGCGAACACATCGCTTTTGAGCAACGCGATCAGGCGCGGTGTCGACAGATGATTGCGCACATCCGCAAGACCGATGCGCGCCGGGATGCCGCAGTGGCGGGCGCAGGCGGCGAGCAAAGTGGCCTTGGGCACGCAATAGCTTTCGCCGGCGGCCAGGGCAAAGCTGGCGCTGAGGCTGCCGGGGTCGCGGCTGAAGGTGTAGGGGTTGTAGCGAATCGCCTCACGCACGGCGTAATAGAGACTGACCGCCTGGTCACGTAAATTCGCGCTGGAGCCGCGGTGTTTTTCGGCGAACTCCACCACCGCAGGGTGGTCACTATCGATGAAGCGGCTGGGACTCAGGTACGTATCCATGAGCTTGATCTCCGAAGGAAGCCTGGAGTTTAACGACAGGTCCGCCACGGAGATAACGACGATTCGGCCAAATGTCGGCGCCTGATGCCAGGTGTTCCCAGTACAACTTGTAACACCCTGATCACCCGCTTGTTCGGATGCCGACTAAGCTCCCTGGTGGTTTCGCCCCTGGTTTCACGGAGGATTGAATATGCTGTTGTTGTGGATACTGGTTCTGGTGGTCGGCATTGCCTACCTGGCACATCGCCGCGTCGCCCCCCTGCCCGCCCTGGGCGTGGTCGCCGTTTACCTGCTGGCGATGGGCGCCTGGAGCCATGCACCGGGTTGGCTGCTGCTGATTTTCTGGGTATTGATCGCAGTGGTGGCCGCGCCCTTGCTGCTGCCGGACCTGCGCCGCCAATACTTCTCCAAGCCGCTGTTCAGCTGGTTCCAGAAAGTCTTGCCGCCGATGTCCGAGACCGAGCGCGACGCCATCGACGCCGGCACCGTGTGGTGGGACGGCGAACTGTTCAGCGGTCGTCCCGACTGGGACAAATTGCTGGCCTACCCCAAGGTCCAACTAACCGAGGAAGAACAGGCCTTTATCGACGGCCCCACCGAAGAACTCTGCGCCATGGTCAGCGACTGGGAAATCGGCCAGGCCATGGACCTGCCGCCGGCCGCGTGGGAGCACATCAAGACCCACGGTTTCTTCGCCCTGATCATTCCCAAGGAATATGGCGGCAAGGGCTTCTCCGCTTATGCCCACTCCCAGGTCGCGATGAAACTCGCCACCCGCAGCGGCGACCTGGCCTCCACCGTGATGGTGCCCAACTCCCTCGGCCCGGCCGAATTGCTGTTGCATTACGGCACCGACGAACAACGCAACCACTACCTGCCGCGCCTGGCGCGTGGCGATGACATCCCCTGCTTCGCCCTCACCGGCCCGCTGGCCGGCTCCGATGCCGGGGCGATGCCGGACACGGGGGTGATCTGCAAAGGCGAATGGGAAGGCAAGGAAACCCTCGGCCTGCGCCTGAACTGGGAAAAACGCTACATCACCCTCGGCCCGGTCGCGACCCTGCTGGGCCTGGCCTTCAAGGCCCATGACCCCGACCACCTGCTGGGTGAAGAAGAAGACCTGGGTATCAGCCTCGCACTGATCCCTACCAACACCCCCGGTGTGGAAATCGGCCGTCGCCACCTGCCCCTCGGCGCCGCGTTCATGAACGGCCCCAACTCCGGCAAGGACGTGTTCATCCCCCTGGAATACCTCATCGGCGGCCAGGAAATGCTCGGCAAAGGCTGGATGATGCTGATGAACTGCCTGTCGGTCGGCCGTTCGATCTCCCTGCCCGCCGTGGGCACCGGCGCCGCCAAGTTCACCAGCCTGGTCACCGGCCAGTACGCCCAGGTGCGCGAGCAGTTCAACGTACCGCTGTCAGCCTTCGAAGGTATCCAGGAAGCCCTGGCGCGCATCGGCGGCAACGCCTGGCTGATGGACAGCGCACGCATGCTCACCGCCAATGCCGTGGACCTTGGGGAAAAACCCTCGGTGCTGTCGGCGATCCTCAAGTACCACCTGACCGAACGCGGCCGTGAGTGCATCAGCCACGCCATGGACGTACACGGCGGCAAGGGCATCATCATGGGCCCGAACAACTACCTGGGCCGCAGCTGGCAGGGCGCGCCGATCTTCATCACCGTGGAAGGCGCGAATATCCTCTCGCGCAACCTGATGATCTTCGGCCAGGGTGCCATCCGCTGCCATCCGTTCGTGCTCAAGGAAATGGCGCTGGCCGGTCGTGAGGACCACGATCAGGCGCTGAAGGAGTTCGACGGGCTGCTGATGCAACACATTGGTTTTGCCGTGAGCAATGCCGCCAGCACCCTGGTGCTGAACCTCGGCGTGGGGCACTTCGAGAAAGCCCCGGGCAACCGTTTGAGCCAGGGTTATTTCCGCGCATTGAACCGCCAGGCTGCCGCGTTCGCGCTGCTGGCAGACCTGAGCATGATGCTGCTGGGTGGCGAGTTGAAACGCCGCGAACGCCTGTCGGCACGCCTCGGTGACGTGCTGAGCCATATGTACCTGGCTTCGGCGGCACTCAAGCGTTACCACGACCTGGATTCGCCGGATCACCTGGAACCGCTGTTCGCCTGGGCCATGGAAGAAAGCCTCGGCGAGTCCGAGCGTGCGTTGGATGAGCTGCTGAGCAACTTCCCGAATAAAGTGCTGGGCTGCCTGCTGCGGGTGATTGTGTTCCCGTTCGGGCGTCGCCATACCGGCCCGTCCGATGCGCTGGATGCCGAAGTGGCTGCGGTGATTGGCCGCGCCAAAGGCGATCCGACCCTGGAAGAATTGCTGGCTGGCTGCTACCGCCCGCAATCGGCAGAAGATCCCGTGGGCGCGCTGCAACACGCCTACGATCTATTGGGTGCCAGCCATCCATTGCAGAAAAAGCTGCACACCGCGCTCAAAAGCGGCCAGGTCAAACCGACTGCCGGCGAGCATGCTATCGACGCCGCGCTGCATGCCGGTGTGCTGCAACCGGCGGAAGCGCAAACCTTGCGTGACGCCGAAGCAGCACGGCGCAAGGTGATCGACGTGGATGATTTCAGCAAGGAAGAGCTGGTACACGCTGAAGGTAAAGTCCGCTGAGTCCGGCGGTCATATAAAAACGGGCGCGAGAGGCATATACTCTCGCGCCCGTTTTTGCTTTAGAGGACTTATCTCGTGTCCAACGTCGTTGCCGATCATCTCGTCTTGCTCGACCACCTGCGCAGCATCCTGGTTGCCGTCGGCGAAGCCGAACAGGTGCCCGAGGAAAGCCACACCCTGTTCCTGGAGCGCTTCGACGAACTGCGCGCCCTGCTGCCGATCGACCCGATCGAAAGCCAGTACCTGGGCCAGGACCTGATGAGCCAGGTCATCCTGCGCTACCCGCAGATCGCCCACCTGGTCCCCCGCGACCTGCTGTGGTTCTTCGGCGGCGATTGCCTGCACTTCATGCCCGACGAAGAACTGGACCTGTACCAGGCCCTGGAAGAGCGTCGCTTTGAAGCCGAACAAAACGACGAACCCTTCGACTGGAACCAGGAAAAGCAACTGCTGGCCATGCCGCAGGACCAAAGCAAACACTGATTTTTCCAGGCACCACAGAACTGTATGTGGGAGGGAGCAAGCCCGTCTCCCACATTTTCGGCCACGCGCCTATCGACGGCGCAATGTCGGCTCCCTCGCCATGCACTCCACCAGATAATCGATAAACACCCGCAGCTTCGGCGGAAGGTAACGCGTGGGCGAATGCAACAACCACGCCTCGCCATGGTAGGACGCAATAAAGTCCCACCCGGGCAGCACCTGTACCAAGCCCCCCTCCTCCAACGCATGACGCGCGGTGAAATACGGCAAGCTGCCAATTCCCACATGCTGCAACACCGCATCCAGCCGAACGCCGGTGTGATTCGCCGCATAACGTCCACGCACGCCGACCGTCACCGCCTTACCGCCCTGGCGGAATTTCCAGCGCGAGTCACCCGGTGTTTCCCCCAGGTAGATACAACTGTGCTCCAGCAAATCATGGGGATGACTCGGCGTGCCATGCTCGGCCAGGTACTGCGGTGTCGCGCACAGCAAGTGCTCGATGGGCAATAGCTGTCGCCCGACCAGCCCCGGTGGCGGACTGTCGGTGATGCGAATGCTCAGGTCGACATTGTCGTCGATCAGGTCTACATGCCGGTCTTCAAGAATCAGTTGCACATCCACCCTGGGATAGCGCCGCAGGAACTCCGGCATATGCGGATGCACCACAAACCGCCCGACCGCCTTCGGCACACTGACCCGCACCAGGCCCTCGGCCTCGTGGGTGAACTGGCCGCTGATTTCCATCACTGAGCGCGCCGCGCTGACCATTTCCTGGCAGCGCTTGAAGACCTCCTCACCGGCTTCACTCAGGCGCAATTTGCGTGTGGTGCGTTGCAACAAGCGGGTAGCCAGGGCCTTTTCCAGGCGCGAGATGCTACGGCTCACCGCCGACGGCGAAACGCTCAACTGCCGCGCCGCTTCGGAGAAGCTGCCGGTCTCCACTACCTTGACGAAAATCGCCATTTCGCCCAGCAGCGGCAAAGGAAGATTGATGCTCATGACGCACAGGTCCATTGATATTTGAACGGATTATCACCTATCCAGGCACTATTTATACTCCCCGCAGAACCCTGATGCGGATGTAGAAAATGACCGAGCGCCTGTTTTTCACCCATGACCACCTGACCGCCGAGCTTGAAGTACTCAGTTGCACCCCCTGCGAGGGCCAGTTTGCGGTCGTTTTGCAATCGACGATTTTCCATCCCCAAGGCGGCGGCCAGCCGTTCGATACCGGCTGGCTGGGCGACAGCCAGGTGCTGCGAGTGACCCAGGAAACCGATCGCGTGGTGCACTATGTCAACCAACCGGTGGAACCGGGCCCCATCACCGCGCGGGTCGACGAACCACGCCGCGCCCTGCACACCCGCCTGCATTCCGCCGGGCATTTGATCGGCAACGCCGGCGAAACCCTGGGTTGGATGCCGATCAAGGCGCACCACTGGCCAGGTGAAGGCAAGATCACTTTTATCCGTGGCGAAACCGCGCAAGCCATGGACGCCGAGATCATTCAACAGCAGATCAACCAATGGATCGCCGCCGACTATCCGCGCCATATGGCCCTGGACGACGGCACCCGCGAAGTGGGCTTCGGTGATCTGCCCACCTACGCTTGCGGCGGTACCCATGTGCAAACGCTGAGCGAGTTGGGTCAGGTAACGATCCTGGCGCTTTCGGAGAAAAAGGGCGCGTTGTCGGTGCGTTACAGCCTGGACTAAGGCATAGGGTCGAGGGTGCTATCGAGTTTTTAGATAAGCCTCTCAGTGGTCTCCCGGGCACACCTGGGCAGTGGTAGTGTGTCGAAATATTTCTGACATGTTGATCAGGAATCCCCTATTTCCCTTTGCAAAGGAATGCCCCTGACCATGCATTTTCGACTCAAGCAATTAGCGGCTGCCACCCTGTTCGCGGCCGGCCTTTCGGTGATGACCGCACCTGCCTTTGCCAACATCACCCCAGAGCAAAGCACGGCGATCCTGAAGAGCTTCAGCGAAACGCCGGTTACGGATTTCCGTGGTTTCCTCGGCACCCTGGCCAAAGGCGACCTGGGCAAGGCCGACGACGTAGGCCCGGCGATCGGTGCCTTCCTCGATAACAAAACCCTGAGTGCCGACCAACAGAACGAAATCCATCGTTTGCTGGGTATTTACACCCGAGTGAAATACGGCAAGGCCGCCTTAGATACCCTGCGCGAACTGGTGGAAATCCCGACCTTCAACGTGGACGGCGTGCCGCAGTACAAAAATCCGGAATTCATCCGGATTGCCGACAAGATCCAGGCCCTGGCCAAGACCTTCAACCTGAACTTCCGCAACGTCGACAACCGCGTGTACGAGATTTCCCTGGAAGGCAACGGCGACGAAGTGGTGGGCATCCACGCTCACGCCGACGTGGTGCCGGTGACGCCGGAGAACTGGGTGTTGAAAGACGGCACCAGGCTCGACCCGTTCAAGGTCACGCTGATCGGCGACCGCATGTATGGCCGGGGCACCGAGGATGACAAAAATGGCATCGTGGTGGCGATGTACGCCATGAAGGTGATCAAGGAAGAGAAGTTGCCGCTGGCGCGCAATTTCAAGCTCCTGGTGGACACCACCGAAGAAACCTCCGGCGACGCGATCCCCTATTACTTCGAACGCAATCCGACGCCGCAGTACAACCTGGCGCTGGATGGCGGCTACCCGGTGGTGATTGCCGAAAAAGGTTACGGCACTGTCATGGCTACCTTCCCCCGCCGCAAAGGGGAAGGCCAAGGCGCGGAAATCATCGCGATGACCGGCGGCATGGCCACCAACCAGATTCCCTCGGCCTCGGTTGCCACGTTGATCAGCGACACGCCTGCCGAACTGGCCGCCAGCCTGCAAAAAGCCGGCGCGGAGTATGCCAAACGCAACGGCGGTGACTTCGAAGTGACAGCCAAGGTGGTTGGCAAAGAGGTCAAGCTGACAGTGACCGGGGTTTCCGCGCACTCCTCCGAGCCGCAATCCGGTATCAACCCGGTGTCGCGCATGCTGGAACTGATCCACAGCGTCGACGGCACGATCGCCCTCAAGCACAACCACATCACCGACGCGGCCCGTTATGCCTCGGACAACTGGGGCCTGGATTATCTGGGCGGCAAATTGGGCGTGGGTTTCTCCGATGATTTCATGGGGCCGCTGACCACCTCGCTGACCTTTGTCGGCCTGGATGACAAAGCCTTCAAGCTGGCGGTGAACCTGCGTGTACCAAAGGGCAAATCGCCGGAGAAACTGAAAGCCGAGATTTCCGACAAGTTGAGCGCCTGGGACAAGCAAACCAAGGTCAACGTGGACTTCACCTACTCGGTCGCCGAACCGATGTACCGCAACCCGGAAGGTGAGTGGGTGAAGGCCTTGTTGGCCGTGGCCAGCGAAAACCTCGGTATGGAGCACAAATTCGGCACCTCAGCCGGTGCGACGTCCGTGCATGAACTGCCCAATGGCGTGCAATTCGGCCTGGCGCGGCCGGAAGTGAAATACACCGGGCACACCGACAATGAGTTCAAGACGGTCGACCAGTTCTTGCTGGATCTGCAGATCGTCACCGAAATGATGGGGCGTGTCGGACAGTTGCCGAAGCTCTGACAGCGATTGAAGTGTGCGAAAAAAACGCCGATCAGTGATGATCGGCATTTTTATTCAGGTTCTTCATGCGCCCAGGTATCGCTTGCGCTCCTGTTCCCGCTGCAACATGTCCAGAGGTGGGTAGTAGATATACAAGGAAGACTCGATGGCAAACCATGCCGACGCCAACATTACCCCGCCCGCTACCACGACCATACTGGCCAAAAACAGCCCCGTATCACCCAGTACATGCATGGCCGAAAAAATCAGTGAACCCGTGCCGAATCCAAAATATGGCACCGCCCAATCCACGACGGACAGCACCAAACAACCAAACACCAAGTGCGCGACTTTGTTCATCATCAACCGGTGCTGTTCTCGCAACTGCACATGCCGCTGATACCAGCTAAGCAGGAAGTCACTGTTTTCCTTCAGTGCCAAGTCCAGAAGGTCGTTGGCCCACACATAACCGATCCCCCTTGAAGGAGGTGTATAGGCATCACCCAAGAGCTTTGGAAAGGCCATTCGCAACCTTGTGCCGATCCCACGAACGATTTCCGTCAACAGCGGCAGAACGAAAGACACCACCAGCGCAAAAGAGGCCGCGGTGACCGCCAGGAACCCCAAGTCAGCGAGCAATGCATCGCTGCTGGTCGTCCACTCCACCAAGGGTGTACGGGTACGGATTAGCAAAGCGATATCGAGAAACAGCACAACGCTGACAAAGCGCATTGCCCAATGGAAATCCCATGCTTTTTCCAAGGCGCTGATACCCAATGGGGCGACCTTGGTTTCACCGGACGATTGAGAGGTTTCTGCCATCACGCCTGCTCCTTGAACTCAAACGCCAGACTATATCTCGAACACGCCAGGATCTGAGCCAGGAAGATGACAGGTTCAGGCAGGTGAACAAATAACGCACAAACAAAAACGCCGATCATCACTGATCGGCGTTTTTGTTGAATATGGAGCGGGAAACGAGACTCGAACTCGCGACCCCGACCTTGGCAAGGTCGTGCTCTACCAACTGAGCTATTCCCGCAAATGGCGTCCCCTAGGGGACTCGAACCCCTGTTACCGCCGTGAAAGGGCGGTGTCCTAGGCCACTAGACGAAGGGGACACGCTACTGAAACACATGGTGTGTATTTCAGTGCCCAGAGGCCTCGCCCGAAGACTTGGTCCTGGTTTCACTCAGTGCCGCCCGAAAGCCACACTGCTTGTAAATTGGAGCGGGAAACGAGACTCGAACTCGCGACCCCGACCTTGGCAAGGTCGTGCTCTACCAACTGAGCTATTCCCGCATATGGCGTCCCCTAGGGGACTCGAACCCCTGTTACCGCCGTGAAAGGGCGGTGTCCTAGGCCACTAGACGAAGGGGACACACGTACAACATTCACTCCCTACCGCGTTTCGCTGTGTGCTTTACGCTGTAAGTGGCGCGCATTCTATGGATGGATTGAAAGGTCGTCAACCCCCAAGGATAAATTTATTTAAATCAATGACTTCGCCCGTGTTTACCGGCCCGCGCGGGGCATTCTGCCCGTCCAGGCCTTGACGCCTATATTCTGGCGTCCGACAAGGCGCTATAGTTCGTTCCAGCAAGTGATGGCAATGTGCATCTACGCAGGGAGCGGCTACTTATATAGAAGAACTACCTGGGTAACTGGTCGATCAGTCCTATCCGTCGACAAGCCCAGTCACTACACTCCACTGTAAACCCTATCAAAGAGGTCACACCGGTGACACCACTCATGATCACCCTGCTGGTAATTGCCGGGATCGTAATACTGATCGCCATTGGCTACATGAACCACGTGGTGGAAAACAACAAGCTGGAAAAGAAGCGCACCGAGATCGAGCTTAATGATCGCCTGCGCCGTTGCGGTGAGATCACCGAGACCTTCCCTGGCCAACTGATGACCCCGGCGCTCAAGCTGTTATTGGCCCGCCTGGAGCTCAACGTCAATCAGCGCCTGTTGAACCTCAACAAGACCAGTGCACCGCTCAAGGCCCGTATCACCGAGCTGAACACGCTGGTGGCCCAGGGCGAGTCCATCCCGGTGAACAACCCGCCGGCGCCGATCCAGACCGAAGCCAAGGCCAAGGACGTGCGCTTCCTGCTGGAAGCCCTGCATGGCCAGGTCACCCGCGCCGCCCAGGACGGGTTCCTGCCGACCAACGAAGCCAAGCACTGGATCAAGGAAATCCGTCATATCCTGGTGCTGTTGCACATAGAGTTCTTCAACAACCTCGGCCAGCACGCCTTGCAGCAGGGCCAACCGGGCCAGGCGCGCCTGGCCTTCGAGCGTGGCGTGCAATACCTGCGCAAGCAGCCGGAGCCGGTGCTCTACAGTGCACAGCTGCAATTGCTGGAAGGTCAACTGGCCCGCGCCAACTCGACCGTGCTGGCTAACAGCAAACAGGCGGCGGAGGAAGTCAACGAATTGACCGAAGGCATGAAAGAAGTCGAGGCCGACGCCGAGTGGAAAAAGAAAGTCATCTACGACTGATCTGCCCACTCCCCTGGGGTGAGCGGGCTGCCCGCTCGCCGCAACGTGCCATCAATTTGCATCTATCGCCCCGCCCCCGACTAGCGTAAAAAAGTGCCCCTCACTCCGTGAAGTCAGAGGCCCGCTATGCCTATCGCCGTCATTGATGGACAACCGCTGCATTACGTCGACCAGGGCACCGGCCCTGTCGTCCTGCTCGGCTCAAGCTACCTGTGGGACCGCGACATGTGGGCCCCGCAGATCGAAGCCCTGTCGCAACAGTACCGGGTCATCGTGCCCGAACTGTGGGGCCACGGCGAATCGGGCCAGCTCCCCACCCCCACCCACACCCTCGACGACCTTGCGCGCCAGGTCCTGGCCCTGCTTGACCATCTGGAGATCACACAGATCAACCTGGTAGGCCTGTCAGTGGGCGGCATGTGGGGCGCACGCCTGGCGTTGCAGGCCCCCGAGCGGATCAACAGCCTGGTGCTGATGGACACCTACCTAGGTGCCGAGCCAGAGGCCACGCGCCAGTATTACTTCTCGTTGTTCAAGATGATTGAAGACGCTGGCGCCATTCCTGAGCCGTTGCTGGATGTGATTGCGCCGATCTTCTTTCGCCCGGACATCGACCGCGAATCGGCGCTCTACCAGGATTTTCGCAAGTCACTGCAGGACTTTCCCCGGGAACGCCTGCTGCACAGCATCGTACCCCTGGGTCGATTGATCTTCAGCCGCGAAGATGTGCTGGAACAACTACCGCAGCTGGACGCCGATACCACCTTGGTGATGTGTGGCGAACAGGACAAGCCTCGGCCACCCGCCGAATCCAAGGAAATGGCCGAACTGATTGGCTGTGCCCTGATCCTGATTCCAGACGCCGGGCATATCTCCAGCCGGGAGAACCCGGATTTCGTCAACGAAGCGCTGCTGACCTTCCTCGCCAACCACGCCTGATCGCCCCCCTTCGATCGCCGCCTCTGTGCGGCGCTCAAAGGCGGAAGTGCCCCACCATCCCCTTGAGCTCCGCCCCCAACTGCGCCAGCTGGATGCTCGACGCCGCATTGCCCTGCATGCTCAACGCCGATTGATCGGCACTCGCACGAATACTGGTGACGCTACGGTTGATCTCTTCGGCCACAGAGCTCTGCTCCTCAGCCGCAGCGGCAATCTGCTGGTTCATCTGCTGGATCAACGACACCGCTACCGCAATGCTGCCCAGGGCACTTTCGGTTTCCAACGCATCGCTGACCGCCAGTTTGACCAGTTCGCCACTTTGCTGGATCTGCTGCACCGATGATTGCGCAGCGCTGCGCAAGGTACTGACCAGCCGCTCGATTTCTTCGGTCGACTGCTGGGTGCGCTTGGCCAGTGCCCGGACTTCATCGGCCACCACCGCAAACCCCCGGCCCTGTTCGCCTGCGCGGGCGGCTTCGATGGCCGCGTTCAGGGCCAGCAGGTTGGTCTGTTCGGCGACGCTTTTGATCACGCTCAGCACGGTGCCGATATTCTGGATTTCAGCACTGAGGCTCTCGATACTGGTGCTCGCACGGGTACTCGACGTGGCCAGCAATTCGATACGCTGCAAACTCTGGCGCACCACCTGCTGGCCGCTGTCGACTTTTTCATCCGCCGTCTGCGCAGCTTGCGCGGCCTGTTCGGCGTTGCGCGCCACATCGTGCACGGTGGCGGTCATCTGGTTCATCGCCGTAGCGACCTGCTCGGTTTCTTCCTTCTGGCTGCTGACCTCGACGTTGGTCTGTTCGGTCACGCTGGACAGCGACTGCGCCGAGCTGGCCAATTGTTCGATACCGGCCTGCAGGCCGCTGACCATCTGGCTGAGGCCGCCGCCCATCTGTTGCATCGCCTGCATCAACTGGCCGATTTCATCACGACGACTGACCTCCATGCGCCCGCTCAGATCCCCGTCGGCAATCTGTCGGGCTACCGCGATCACACTGCGCAGCGGCGCGACTATCAAGCGGGTAATCACCCAGGCCGCAATCAACCCCACCAGCAAAGCCAGGGCCGACGAGCCAATGATCAACATCGCGCTTTTCTTCAGTTGCGCCTGCATTGACAGGTCTTCAGCGTCATAGGCCTGGTTGACCCGGCTGACGACCTGGTCAGCTCGATCATGCAGTTGTTTGTAGACGACTTTTTCCTGGGCCAGCAGGCCGGTGTATTCCCCCAGCTTTTCGCTGAAGGCGGCGATATGCCCGGAGACTTCGTTGAGCACCGTCTGATAACCAGGGTCCTTGACCGACGTTTTCAGTTGCTCGACCTGGGCCAGGGCCTGGTCGGCCTGCTCGATCTTGCCTTGCTCGGCGTCGTCAGCATCCGCCTTGCGGCTCTGGTCCAGGCGCACATGGGCTTCGTTCATGGCCTGCAACATCAAGCGTGAAACCTGACTGATCTGGCCTGCCTGCTCGATGAACTCGGCGCCCTCCTTACCTTGGCTTTCCTTGAGGCCATAGGCGCCGTCGTCCGCCAGCCCGGCCTGCAATACATCCAGGTTATTCGCCACGCTGGACACCGACCAACTGGCCATTTCCAGCGCCAGGTCCTTGGTCTGCGTCAGCTCGACAAACTCATCGAACGCCTTCCGGTAGGCTGCCAGAGCCTGCTCGACCTCGGCCATCACCGGCACATTCGCCGCAGACTGGGCCTTGAGGCCGGCCGCCTGGGCCGCCAGGGCATCGAGACTTTCATGCAAGGCGTCGACGGCCTTGGGGTCGGCGTGCAGCGCGTAATCCTGTTCGATCAGGCGCACCTTGAGCAAGCCGCTGTTAAGCGACGACATGGCCTTGAGGCCTTCAAAACGCAGGCCAACGGTTTGCAGGGACCACACGCCGATAGCCGCGACCAACGCCGTCAGCAGCAGCACCAGGGTGAAGCCCAAGCCCAGTTTTTTCGCCATACCCAGGTTGGCGAAACGTCGTTGCACGCCTGAAATCATTGCACTTGAATCCTCTTGCAATGGCGGACGCCATCAAGTCCGATGGACAAGCAACGAGATTCGCAACCAAAAGGCACTGAGCACAAGGCACTGGCGCCACAATAATGGCAAAAAGCTACACGCTCGTCGTTTTCAGAATGGTCGAGGTCGATCTGGCGGGCCCCATCGCACGAAACAACGCCAAGGCACGTTGATCAGTAGCATAGGCGACATTGAGGCGTAGCCACTCACTGTGACTACCGCTTGGACTGAACAACGCCCCGGGCGACAGCAACACCCCCAACTGCCGGGCGCACGCCTGCAACCGCGAAGGCTGCGCCGCCCCCGGACGTGCCCACAGGAACATACCGCCGGTGGGTACGGCGAACACCTCCCACTCTTCGTCCTCCAGCACTTGCAGGGTCACGGCCATTTCACTGCTCAACCGCTTGCGCAGGCGCTGCACCCACTTGCGATAGGTACCATTGGCCAGCAACGTGGCGACCACCGCTTCAGCAAACCGGGAGGTGCCGAAACCGGTCAAGGTCTTGAGGCTGGCCAATTGCGTGATGATTGCGCTGCTGGCGCAGAGGTAGCCCACACGCAAGGCGCTGCTCAGGGTCTTGGAAAAACTCGCGACGTAGATCACCCGATCATCATGGGGCAATGCCGAAAGCCGCGTGCAACTGGCCTGTTGCAGGTCGCCGTAGACATCTTCCTCAATGATCAGGAAGTTTTCGCGGTGTGCCAGTTCCAGCAAGCGCTCGGCCACCACCCGGCACAGGCTGGTGCCCGTGGGATTGTGATAGAGGCTGTGAATGAACAGGCACTTGGGATGATGGTGCTGCAGCAGCGCTTCAAGTGCCGGGAGGTCAGGGCCGCCTCGGGTACGCGGTACTTCCAGCAGTTTCACGCCCTGGAACGCCAGCTGCCGGTAGAGATTGGCATACCCGGGGGTTTCGACCACCACGCTGTCGCCGGCCTTGAGCAGCGTACGTATCAGCAGGTCCTGGGCATGGCTGGCACCTGCGGTGGTCAGGATGCGCTCCAGGCTGGTGGCGATGTGAATCTGGGTCAGGCGCTTGAGCAGTTGCTCGCGCAGCGCGGGCAACCCCAGGGGAGTGCTGTAGTTGAACAGGCCGGCCGTGTCGGTGCGGGTGACTTCACGAATCGCGTAACTGATGTCATCGCTTTCGCGCCAGGCATCGGGCAACCAGCCACAGCCCAGCTTCAACTCGCCCAACGGATTGTCGGCAAAGGCGCCCCACTCGCGCTCCGCCCCCTCATACCAGTTGCCTTCGTGGCAGGCAGCCGGCTGGGCCACCACAAATCCCGAGCCCTGCCGGGGCGCCAGCACCCCTTGGGCGACCATCCGTTCGAATGCTTCGATCACACTGGATTGGCTGAGCAGGTTGTCCAGGGCCAACTGGCGGACGGACGGCAAGCGCGTTCCGGGGCTCACGCCGTCCTTGCGAATCCATTGCACCACTGCACTGACGATTTGCTGCACTACCGGTACAAGGGCCTGTCGATCGATCCCTAAATCCATGAGCCACTCACTTCAACTGTCTGTTATCAACCCGGAGAGTTAAGCACAGAAGCCGCAGGTTGCCGGCCGCATAAATTTATTAAAGTATTGATTTTATTGACTTATTTACCTACTGACACATATTCGATCACAGCGTTTTGCCAGCTCTGGAAAAGCCCCACGCGCCCCCAGACGTTTTCGAACAAGGGGCCGGCGCCAGGTCCTAGATAGCCGTCGCGCCACCGTCCACGGCCAAGGCGTGGCCGGTGGTGAACGCCGCTCCGTCGCTGCACAGGTACAGCACTGCGCTGGCAATCTCCTCCACCTTGCCGATACGCCCGACCGGGTGCATGGCGGCGGCGAATTCGGCCTTGCGGGGGTCGGCTTCATAGGCGCGCCGGAACATATCGGTATCGATCACCGCCGGGCAGACGGCATTGACGCGGATTTTCTTCTTCGCATACTCGATCGCCGCCGATTTGGTCAGGCCGATCACCGCATGTTTGGAGGCTGCATAGATACTCATCTTCGGCGCCGCGCCCAACCCCGCCACCGACGCGGTGTTGACGATCGCCCCGCCGCCCTGGGCCAGCAGCAGCGGCAACTGGTACTTCATGCATAACCACACACCCTTGACGTTGACGCCCATGATCGCATCGAACTCATCCAGACTGCCGTCCGCCAGCCTGCCCTTCTCGATCTCGATGCCGGCGTTATTGAACGCATAGTCCAGGCGACCATAGGCCCCAATGGTCTGTGCCATTAACTGCTGCACATCCGCCTCCTGGGTGACGTTGCAACGCACGAACAGTGCCTCGCCTCCGGCCTGGTGGATAAGCGCGACCGTGCCCTCGCCGCCGGCTACGTCGAGATCGGCGACCACGACCTTCAAGCCTTCGGCGGCGAACGCCAGCGCAGTGGCGCGACCAATACCGGCGGCGGCGCCAGTCACCAGGGCGACCTGGCCGGAAAACGTCATGCTCATGGAGGATGTCCTATAGGGGTTAATTGCAGTGAACGGAGTCTAGCCAACGCCAAGACAGAGCTGTCAGCACTATCAGAAGGCCGATTAGTGCCGTATGAGTCATGGTGATAAGGCAACCCGGCTCACTATCAATGGCACCTATCGATGAGCATTCGCACCCTCGGCTGACCTTGCCCCCGGGCCGTCCAAGGTCTATCAATCATGCTTCACTTCTAAAGAGTCCTTGCCATGACCGCCCAGACCAACCGCCAATTCCTGCTCGCCAAACGCCCGGTCGGCGCGGCCACACGGGAAACCTTCACTTACCAGGTCGTGCCGGTGGGCACGCCCGAGGACGGGCAGGTGCTGGTGCGCAACGAATACCTGTCCCTCGACCCGGCCATGCGTGGCTGGATGAATGAAGGCAAGTCCTACATTCCGCCCGTAGGCCTCGGCGAGGTCATGCGCGCGCTGGGTGTGGGCAAGGTGATTGCCTCGAATAACCCGAAATTCGCCGTCGGGGACTACGTGAATGGCGCCCTGGGCGTGCAGGATTACTTCCTGGGCGAGCCGCGCGGCTTCTACAAGGTCGACCCCAAGCTGGCGCCCCTGCCCCGCTACCTGTCTGCGCTGGGCATGACCGGCATGACCGCCTACTTCGCGCTGCTGGACACCGGCGCGCCCAAGGCCGGTGAAACCGTGGTGATCTCCGGCGCGGCCGGTGCCGTGGGCAGCATTGCCGGGCAGATCGCCAAGCTCAAAGGCTGCCGCGTGGTCGGGATTGCCGGCGGCGCCGACAAGTGCAAGTTCCTGGTGGATGAGCTGGGCTTCGACGCCGCCATCGACTACAAGAACGAAGACGTGCCCGCCGCCCTGAAGCGCGAGTGCCCCAAAGGCGTGGATGTGTATTTCGATAACGTCGGCGGCGACATTCTTGACGCGGTGCTCAGTCGGCTGGCGTTGAAAGCCCGCGTGGTGATTTGCGGGGCCATCAGCCAGTACAACAACAAGGAAGCGGTGAAAGGCCCGGCCAACTACCTCTCACTGCTGGTCAACCGCGCACGGATGGAAGGCTTTGTGGTGATGGATCACGCGGCGAACTTTGCCGCCGCCGGGCAGGAAATGGCCGGCTGGATGGCCCAAGGCAAGCTCAAGAGCAAGGAGGATATTGTCGAGGGGCTGGAGACGTTCCCGGAGACGCTGATGAAGCTGTTCAACGGCGAAAACTTTGGGAAATTGGTACTCAAGGTCAGCTGATACGCGGCAGATCCGCGCGTTCCCACGCGAACGTGGGAACGCGCATCGATCAGGCGATCTCGGCGACTACCGCCGCCAACGCCTTGGCCGGATCCGCAGCCTGGCTGATCGGACGGCCGATCACCAGGTAGTCGGAGCCCGCGTCCAGTGCCTGGCGCGGGGTCAGGATGCGGCGCTGGTCATCCTGGGCACTGCCCGCCGGGCGAATCCCCGGAGTGACCAATTGCAACGACGGATGGGCGGTCTTCAAGGCCTGGGCTTCCAGCGCCGAGCACACCAGGCCATCAAGGCCGGCTTTCTGCGCCAGGGCGGCCAGGCGCAGTACCTGCTCCTGAGGCTCGATGTCCAGGCCGATGCCAGCCAGGTCCTCGCGCTCCATGCTGGTCAGCACGGTCACGCCGATCAGCAACGGCTTGGGGCCGCTGCGTTGTTCCAGCACTTCACGGCAGGCGGTCATCATGCGCAGACCGCCGGAGCAGTGCACATTGACCATCCACACGCCCATCTCGGCCGCAGCCTTGACCGCCATGGCGGTGGTGTTGGGGATGTCGTGGAATTTCAGGTCGAGGAACACCTCGAAGCCTTTGTCACGGAGGGTGCCGACGATTTCCGCGGCGCAGCTGGTGAACAGTTCCTTGCCGACCTTGACCCGGCAAAGCCTTGGGTCCAACTGGTCAGCCAGCTTCAGTGCGGCGTCACGGGTGGGGTAATCCAGGGCGACGATGATAGGAGTCTGGCAGACGGACATTGGAATGGGCTCTCAGGCAAGTCGAAATCGGCGCGGATTGTAGCGCAAGCAGCGCCGTTGCGGGATCCGATGATCGGTAAATACTGACCAACCGCCATCAGCCGGGCATTCCAGATGATTATTTCAAAGCCGATACATTCATGACATGCCCACAACACGCCCTGCCGCTAGCCTCGCCCGCACGACCCACCGACCAGCACTACCAGCCATGGGGCTGGGCGCCTATGCTGAGCGCAACAACCAGGCAGATGATCGCACTATGCATACCCCTTCCGTCCCTGTGAATGACGAGCCCAAAGGCGCGGTGGTCGCCGATGACAAGCGCTGGAACACCCGTGCGCTGATCGTCGACGACGACGTGCCGATCCGCGAATTGCTGATCGACTACCTGGCACGCTTCAATATCCTCGCCACCGGCGTGACCGACGGCGCCGCCATGCGCCTGGCCATGCAAGCCGAAACCTATGATGTGGTGGTACTCGACCTGATGCTGCCGGGGGAAGACGGCCTGACGCTGTGCCGCTGGCTGCGCGCCGAATCGGATATCCCGATCCTGATGCTCACGGCCCGCTGCGAGCCCACCGACCGCATCATCGGCCTGGAACTGGGGGCCGATGACTACATGTCCAAGCCCTTCGAACCCCGTGAACTGGTAGCTCGCATCCAGACCATCCTGCGCCGCGTACGCGATGACCGTACCGAACAGCGCGCGAATATCCGCTTCGACAACTGGCGCCTCAACAGCGTGTTGCGTCAATTGGTGGCCGACGATGGCCTGGTGGTGCCGCTGTCCAACGCGGAATTCCGCCTGTTGTGGGTGTTTATCGAACGCCCGCGCCGGGTGCTGAGCCGGGAGCAACTGCTCGATGCCGCCCGTGGCCGCTCGATAGAGGCCTTTGATCGCAGTATCGACTTGCTGGTGTCACGCCTGCGGCAAAAACTCGGGGATGACCCCAAGGCACCGCAGTTGATCAAGACCGTGCGCGGCGAAGGCTACCTGTTCGACGCCCGGGATATTGGCTGATGCGCGCGCCCTTCAACACGCTGTTCGGTCGGCTGTTCGGCGTGTTGCTGGTGGCGATTGTGCTGGCCCATGGGCTGGCGTTCTTCTGGTTTCACCACTACGGCCAACCGCCGCCGCCCCCTCCTGAGCGATTTATCGAGCAGCCGGACGGGACCCGGGCGCCGATGCGCGACAAGCACCCACGCCCCTGGTTTGGCGGCCCGGTGGTGCCCCTGACCTTTCAATTCGTCTCGTTGATTATCGCGGCCTGGTACGGTGCCAAACTGCTGAGCCGGCCAATACAGCGCCTGAGTGAAGCGGCGGAACGCTTGAGCCTGGACCTCGACAGCCCACCCCTCGATGAATCCGGCCCGAGGGAAGCACGGCAGGCCGCCTCGACCTTCAACCTGATGCAAAGGCGCATTCGCGAGCAGGTCAGCCAACGCGCGCGCATGCTCGGCGCCGTCTCCCATGACCTGCGCACCCCGCTGTCACGTCTCAAGCTGCGCCTGGAGCAGATCGAGGACACCCGGCTGCAGGGCCAGATGCGCCAAGACCTGAATGACATGATCGGCATGCTCGACGCCACCCTGAGCTACCTGCACGAACAGCGCACCAGTGAAACCCGGCATTGGCTGGATGTGCAGGCGCTGGTGGAGTCCATGAGTGAAAACGCCCAGGACCAGGGCTCCGATGTGCAATATGCGGGCAATTGCCTGCCCTTGCAGGTGCAACCGATGGCCCTGCGCTCATGCCTCAACAACCTGATCGACAACGCCTTGCGTTATGCCGGCACCGCCCGCGTGGAGCTGGAGGACAGCCGCGAAGCGCTGATCATCCGTGTGATCGACCACGGGCCGGGGATCGCGGTCGATAAGCGTGAGGCAGTATTCGAGCCGTTCTATCGGCTGGAAGGTTCCCGTAACCGCAATTCCGGCGGCGTTGGCCTGGGCATGACCATCTCTAAGGAAGCGGCAGAACGCCTGGGCGGCCGCCTGAGCCTGGAAGAGACCCCAGGCGGCGGCTTGACCGCCGTGATGTGGTTGCCCAGGGCTTAAAGGGGCTTGTCTTCACGTCGAACCTGGGCCTGGGTTGCGCTCCAATCCATCAGCAGGCTGTAGGCCACGGCCAGCAGGGTCGGGCCGATAAACAGGCCGATAAAGCCAAAGGCAATCAAGCCGCCGAAGACCCCGAGCAACACGATCACCAGCGGCAGGTTGCCGCCACGGCTGATCAGGTACGGCTTAAGCACGTTGTCCACGCCGCTGATGATGAACGTCCCCCACACGCCAAGGAACACCGCATAGGTGTAGTCGCCTTTCCACGCCAGCCAGGCCGTGGCCGGGATCCATACCAGCGGCGGGCCCATCGGGATCAGGCTGAGCAGGAACGTCACGATCCCCAGCACCAACGCACCCGGCACGCCGGCGATCAGGAAGCCGATCAGTGCCAGCAGGGCCTGGGCGGCGGCAGTGCCGATCACACCGTTGACTACCCGCTGCACCGTACCGGCCACCAGCTCGATGTAGTAGCCGGCACGGTCACCGATCAGGCGCTCCAGCAAACGATGCACGAACATCGCCAGACGCGGCCCGTCGCGATAAAAAAAGAACACGAACACCAGGCTCAGGGTCAGTTCGAGGATGCCGCCGCCGATCTGCGCACTGCGCGCCAACAGCCAGTTACCCACCTGCCCCAGGTACGGCTTGAGGCTGACCATCAGCGCCGCGCCCTGCTCGTCGATGCTGTTCCACATGCCGACCAGGCGTTCCCCCACAAAGGGAATCGCCGCCAACCAGGTTGGCGCCTCGGGCAGCCCATCGACCTGAATATCCTTGATCAATGCCACGGCATCGCGCACATGGTCCGCGAGATTGAACCCCAGCCATACCAGCGGCACCGCCACCAGCAACATCCAGCCCAGGGTCAGGATGCCGGCGGCCAGGGATTCACGGCCACCCAGCCAACGGGTCAGCAGCACCATCAGCGGCCAACTGGCAAACGCCAGCACCGCCCCCCAGAACAGCGCCGACCAGAACGGCGCCATCACCCAGAAGCTGGCACCAAACAGCACCAGCAGCAGGATTTGCACCAGCAGGCGATCGTTATTGAGCATGGGGTATCTCTAGAAAAGGCTGTAGGAAGAGAGCTTAGGCGAACGGCACGGGTCCGCTCGCCCTGTTACGGTCAGCGTATCAGATGCAGGTGCAAGCCTTTGGTTTCAGTGGTGCCGGTTTCCAGGCGAGCGGCGCGCACGCCTTTGTCGACCAGGGCCTGGCGCCAGGCTTCGGCTTTCGGGCCGGTCAGACTGACGCGCAAGGTCGTATCGAGGTTCAAGCCCCGGGAAATCAGGGTCAGCCAGGTGTCGTCCGGGTCGCCGCCAAGCGCGGGAAAATCCAGCTCACCGGTGCTTTTGAGCTCGCGCAACAAGGTGGCCGAGGTGGGCAGCAGGTCGCCCAGCGGTGCGCCGGCATCCAACTGCTCCACATGCAGGTAGGCACGACGGTTGCCTCGGGTGATGCCGTACATGGCCACCAGGGAGTTTTCCTGCGGGGCGGCCAGGCGCAGAAGCAGGTATTCCTGCTGCCCGTCGGCCCCTACCAGCTTGGCATTACCGAACACTTCGTTGGCCCACAGGCTGCTTTCACCGCAATCGCGGGCCTGGCACCAGAACAACAACTGCGCGCCGTTGGCCTGCAACGCTTCACGCGTCGACGTGAACGCAGCACTGGAGGTGTGTTCGGCAGGCAGTTCGTAGGTAATCGCTGTGGCTCGCCCACGGGCAATGGCCTGGCCCTCGTAACGCAACTGGCCGCTGATCTTGCGGATCGCCCCCATGGGGTAGATGCGTTCCTTTTCTTCAGCGGGGCGGTAATCGACGATCTGTGCGTCGACCTGACGGGCCACGGCAGGCAGGTCCTGGCTTCCCGGCACATCGGCGGCGAACACCAAGGGGCTGAAACAGCACAGTCCAAGGGCACGTATACATCCTTTACGCAGGCTCATCGGATCGATGAGCCCTGGCCATCGGAGGTCGCAGCAGTGTTGAGTTGGTTCATGGTTGACTCCCTTTCAATCCGCCCAGCCTCGGCAGTTGACCGCCCCAAGTCAAGGCGCGGAGAAGAACCGATTGAAACAGTCTGCAACAAGGGCCGCACCGGGCTCATCATTCAGGTGTAAATGATGGCCACCCGGCAACGTGGTTACCGTAAAGGGTAGCTGGGAAAGCAATTCGGGATGTTTCGCCAACATGCCATCGGCGGCGACCACCAACTGCGTAGGGCAACCCACGCGGCGCACGAAAGCCATCGCCTGCTCATCGGTCAGGCGCATCGGCGAAGCCAGGGTCAGGCGACTGTCAGAGCGCCAGGTATAACCGCCCGGCACCGGCATCAAACCGCGCTGGGCCAGCAGTTCCGCGGCTTCACGGCTCACGGCGACCAAACCTTTCATGCGCGCCTCAACCGCCCGGTCGAGGGTGGTGTAGACCGGCTTGCGCTTATCCTGCAGGTTCAATTGCGCCTGCAAGGCCATGCCCAGGCGCTCGGCGGCGTTCTCACCGCTGGCCGTGGGCGGGATCACGCCGTCAATCAAACCCAGGTGCGTCACCCGTTCCGGCAAGGCGCCGGCCAGCACCAGGGACACGATGGCGCCGAGGGAGTGGCCGAGTAATGCAAAACGTTTCCAGCCCAGTTGCTCGGCAACGTGCAGCACGTCGTGGACGTAATCCCACAAGGCATAACCGGCACCTGTAGGACGATGCGCCGAATGCCCATGGCCGGCCATGTCCAGCGCCACGATACGCAAACCCGCAAGCTTCGGCGCCAGGCGTACAAAGCTGTTGGCATTGTCCAGCCAGCCATGCAGGGCGATCACCGGCAAACCGTCCTCGGGGCCAAACAGATGGGCCGCCAACTCAATGTGCGGCAGGCTCAGGCGAACCTCTTCGACGGGTGTGCTCATGCGCAGCTGCGCTCCCGGGCTTCCCAGCGCGCGAACAGGGTCTTGATCAAGGTCGCGGTGTCCTGGGGGCGTTCGAGGGGAAACATATGGCCGCCGGGCATGGTGAGCATTTCGCCCATGGGCAGACGGTCGACACCGCTGGCGTGGTGACGCATCACCACACGGCTCTGGCGACCGCGCACCACCGCCAGCGGCACTTTCAATTGGCGCACCTGGCCGGGGCTGGTGTGGGGCACGCCCCGGTAAATGCTGATTTCGGTGGCCGGGTCGAAACGCAGGCGCAGGCGATCGCCCGCCTGGTACAGGCCGTGTTGCAGGTAGGCGTCGAAGCATTCCGGGTCGAAGCCTCGGAACAGGGTCTTGCCGGCGAAGTAGCTGCGCGCGGCGTCCAGGTCGCTGAATTCTTCACGACGGCCCAGGGTACGGCCGGCCGGCGTGAGTCGGTCGATAAAACCGAAACGCTTGGCGGCGCGGATCACCCAGCGGTCGGCGCGGGTCAATACGGGCGAGTCGAGCATCACCACCCCGCGATACAGCTGCGGGCAGCGCAGGGCCGCGTGCAAATGCAGCACGCCACCCAGGGAATGGCCCACGCCCCATACGGGCTGCGGTTGCTGCTCCAGATGATGGATCAACTCGTCCACCAGGTTCTGCCAGTTATCGTCCACTGGGAACCTGGGGTCGTGACCGTGCTGCGGCAAGTGAGCCACCGCATACTCCGGAGCCAGGGCGGCAAACAGCTTGCCGTAGGTGGCCGAGGGGAAGCCATTGGCGTGGGCAAAAAACACGTGCTGCGACATAGCGGACCCATCTGCAAAAACCGAGATTGATTGTCACCAGCCCCAAGCCCCACAGCAATGACTGTAACTGCCAGGAATGATGACACTCACGCCACACCTATCGCGCCGGCGGGGTTTCGCCCAGAGGCACCACGGCCATGGTCAGCCGTGAGACACAGTTGCACTTGCCGTCATCGGTGGTCAGGCGAATATCCCAGACCTGGGTGGTGCGGCCGATATGGATCGCCTTGGCCACCGCCGTCACCCGCCCGCTGCGCACACCGCGCAGGTGGTTGGCGTTGACCTCCAGCCCCACGCAATAGAACTTGCTCGGGTCGATGCACAAATAGGCCGCCACGGAGCCGACGCTCTCGGCCAGAACCACCGACGCACCGCCATGCAGCAGACCGTAGGGCTGGTGAGTGCGGTGGTCGACCACCATGCTGGCGGTGAGGGATTCGTCGTCGAAGCTTTCAAAACGGATGTCCAGCAATTCACCGATGGTGTTTTTCTGGCCGGCATTGAGTTGTTCGATATTCGGTTGGGTGCGCCACAAGCTCATGGAATTGTCCTTATTGGTTTTATTACGACCCTAATCCTGCCACACAACTGCCTCGCTGCGCTCGCTCCAACGAAAAGCGACGGACATAAGACCCGATCCTCTGTGGCACGGCGATAGCCTACGGATTCTTCACGCTGACCAGGCTCATCAACCCCGCCAGCGGGAAGTCGCCCTCAAGCTCCGCCAGGCTGGCGGTGGACATCGGCTGCGGCTGGCGCTGATGACCATGCTGCAAAAAGCTGATCAAACTGCCGACCAGCGGCTGATGACTGACCAGCAGCACGTTGTCATCGCTGTCGAGCTTGCTCAGGACCTCCAGCGGATTACCCTCCGGCGTGAGCCAAGGCACCGTGCGGATATCCGGTTCGAAACCCAACGCGTCCCGCACCAACTGCGCAGTCTGCTGCGCCCGCACGTACGGGCTGGCAATGATCGCGCTGAGCGGCTGGCCGATCAGGTGCGCCGCACTGCGCAACACCTCGGCGCGGCCATGCTCGGTGAGGTTGCGCTCGGCGTCCGTGCGGGCATGCCCCTCGGCCTCACCGTGACGCAAGACCCACACTTTCATAGCTTCGGCTCCTCATCCCGCACCGGGTGCGGCGCCGGCGGCACACTGTGGGCGGCTTCGCCCTCGGGAGCGCGCGGGGTTGGCCAGTCGGCGAACGGCCAAGGCTTCTGCTCGGTGTGGAAGCTGCCAAAGCGGCCGATCTGGGCAAGAAACTGGCTGAGGCTGTCGCCGAAGTTCATCAGGCCCAGGTTCGGCGCGCTGTAGACCAGGCGGTAGATCAACTGCACCACCACCAATGCGCCGAGCAGGAACTGCGCCACCTGCCACACCAGGGCAAACACCAGCATCCACAGGATACGCAGGACAATGGACTCGTACTTGGGAGCAGCTTTTGGATCGTTCATGGCGCGTTCCTCAGTTGAAACCACTGGTGGAAATAAAGTCGACGTCGGTTTTGGGCTCGGCCCGCATCAGCAACTCGATGACCTGGTTCAAGGTGCGCCCTTCAAACAGGATCGCGTGCAGCCCGGCGACCAGCGGCATGTACACGCCGACTTCCTGGGCCTTGGCCTTGAGTACCTTGAGGGTGTTGACCCCTTCGGCCACTTCGCCCAGGCGCGTCACCGCGTCTTCCAGGCTCAGGCCCTGGCCCAGGGCGAAACCCACCTGGTAGTTGCGGCTTTTCGGCGACGAGCAGGTGACGATCAAGTCGCCCACGCCGGCCAGGCCCAGGAAGGTCATGGGGTTGGCGCCCTGGTTCACCGCGAAACGGGTCATTTCCGCCAGGGCGCGGGTAATCAGCATGCTCTTGGTGTTTTCGCCCATGCCCAGCGCCACCGCCATGCCGGCAATGATCGCATAGACGTTTTTCAGCGCCCCGCCCAGTTCCACGCCAAAGCGGTCGCCACTGGCGTACACGCGGAAGGTCCGGCCATGCAGCACCGCCTGGACGCGCTCGCACAATGCCTCATCTTCGCTGGCGATCACCGTGGCGGTCAGTGCGTGCTCGGCGACTTCCCGCGCCAGGTTCGGCCCGGACAGCACGCCAATGCGCGCCCGGGGGGCGATCTCGGCGAGGATTTCGCTCATCAGCTTGAAGGTCTGCGCCTCGATGCCCTTGGTCAGGCTGACCAGCAGCTTGCCCGCCAGACGCTCGGCATGGGGCGCAAGCACCGCGCGCAAGGCGCTGGAAGGCAGCGCAACAAAGCACAGGTCGCAGTCCGCCAGGGTGGCCAACAGGTCGGTGACCGGCTCGACCGCCGGATGAATTTTGATGCCTTTAAGGTAACGCGGGTTTTCGCGGTGTACGCGAATGGCCTCGGCCTGCTCGGGATCGCGCATCCACTGGCGCACCGCATGACCGTTCTCGGCCAGCAGGTTAGCCACGGCGGTACCAAAACTTCCGCCTCCCAGGACCGCAATAGGGCGCTGTTCAGTCATATGCAATCCGTTAATCCATACCAGTGGCGATGGCGGCATTATACGGGGCGACCCGCTTGCGGCCAGCCCCCGTATCAAATCGTGGGCCTGTCGAAAACTGCCATGTCCGTGTGACGGAATTGCAAGGGCGACGACTGGCAAATAGCCTCACCTCGGTTAACATGGGCGGCTATCCGTCATTATCAAGGCCATGTCGTGTATTTGGGCCCTCCTTCCCGTTCATCTCTACTGCTTGTGCTGTTGTGCAGTACACCTGCGCTGGCTGACGACCTGTTCCTCGACAGCCAGCCGCTGCCGCAGGTCTTGACCGCCACGCGCCTCAAGCAATCGGCCGCCGCCGTGCCGGGCAGCATGACTGTGATCGACAGCGAGTTGATCAAGGCCAGCGGCGCAAGGGACATCAGCGAGCTGCTGCGCCTGGTGCCGGGGATGATGGTCGGCTACACCACCGGCAACCAGGCGGCGGTGAATTACCACGGCACCAGTGCCAGCGACGCGCGCCGCATGCAGGTGTTGATCGACGGGCGTTCGGTGTACCGCGCCGGCCTGGCCACGGTGGACTGGAGCGACATCCCGGTAGCAATGGAAGACATCGAGCGCATCGAGGTCTTCCGCGGCCCCAACACCGTCAGCTACGGGGCGAATGCCTTGATGGCGGTGGTCAATATCCTCACGCGCTCACCGGCCAACAGCCATGGCTCACGGGTGAAGGTGATTCGCGGTGAGCGCGGCATCAATGACTTTTATGCCAGCCAGGGCGTGGGCTGGGAAACCGGCGATCTGCGCCTGTCGCTGTCCGGGCAACAGGACGATGGCTTTGACAGCGATGCCGCTGGCGCCGACCGCCGGGACGGCCGTCGCCTCAACCGCTTCAGCCTGGCAGTGAGCCAGACCTTGAACGCGCAACAGAGTATCGACTGGCAACTGAATGCCAAGGAAGGCACCAACCAGCGCCCTTACACCTACACCCCGGTATTCGCCGGGATTACCGAAGGCGGCGACAATTCCGATGTCACGGCCAAGGACTACGCCGGCTCCCTGCGCTGGAACTTTGATTTCAACCCCGATCACAGCCTGTATATCCAAGGCTCGGCCCAGCAGTGGGACCGCCGGCAAATCTGGAAGGCCTGTGACGCCAAGGTCTCGTTCAGCCCCGAGCTGACCCAGTTGTGGCAGCTCAACCCCAACTATGCCGAACGGCTGGCCCGGCATATGGACACCTACAGCCAGGGCACCGCGCCACCGGGCAGCGCCGCCGAACAAGCCTTGGCCAACCAGGTATTGGACCAGTGGCGCAACGGCGCCAACCAGAGCGTATGCGGCGACATCGACCAGAGCACCCGCGAAAGCCGCTACGACGTGGAAATCCAGGATACCCTCAGCCTGTCCGACAGCCTGCGTCTGGTCAGTGGCATGAACTACCGCTACGACCGCGCCGACTCCGATACCTACTTCAACGGCACCCTGGACGACACCACCTGGCGCCTGTTCGGCCAGTTGGAATGGCGCGCCAGTGAACATTGGCTGCTGCAAGGCGGCGCCATGTTCGAAGACACGCACCTGAGCGGCCCTTCGCTGACGCCCAGGGTGGCGGTCAACTATTTGATCAACCCGCGCCACGGCTTGCGCGCGGTGTACTCGGAAGCCATCCGTTCGCCGGACATGTTCGAGAACAATGTCAACTGGAGCTACCGCGTCACCAACCTCAGCTCACCGACCTATGGGCAGAGTTCCGGACAGTACTTCGTGAAGACGCGGGGCCCGGGCAACCTCGACAAAGAACTGATGCGCTCGCGGGAACTGGGCTACAACGGTTTCTTTGCCGACATCGGGCTGAACATGGACGTGAAGGTGTTCTACGACGAAATCACCGACATGATCAGTTCACCGCTGCGCAATAACCAGTACATTGCCAGCAACGCCAACAGCTCACGGTTCACCGGCGCCGAGTCCCAGTTCGACTGGCGGGTGAGCAACGCCGACCGCCTGCGGCTGACTTACGCGTATGTCGACGCCACCACCAGCAACCCACTGGACAAAGCACAGACCGCGCGTAACAGTGGCTCGGCCGGCTGGTTGCGCGAATGGGGCCAAGGTTGGTCCAGCGCGCTGTTTTACTATGGAGACGACGCACTCAACCAATATCGTTTCGAACGGGTCGACCTGCGGGTGGCCAAGCGCATTGCCCTGGGCAAAGCCAACGTGGAGCTGGCCGGCATGTTGCAACAACGCCTCGATAACCAGCCCACCACCTGGGCCGACAACACTTACGACCATCGTCACGTACTCTACTTCAGCGCGGAGTTAGAGTTCTGACATGGGCGACTCGTCACGGATGACCTTCTTCTTTATCTATAAGCTGCGGCGACTTGCCGGGCTGCTGGCCGGCCTGTTGCTGTGCGCACCGGCGTGGAGCGCCGAGATCCTGCTGACCGCCGCCGAAGACGGCGCCGGGGTGCAGGCCTTTACCCAGGCGCTGGCCCGGCAACGCCCCGAAGACCGCGTCACCTTCACGTCCCTCGCCGACTTGCCAGCACCCAGCCACCTGCCCGCCGGCACGCGCCTGATCCTGCTCGACCTGCCCGGCCTCGACTGGCGACTGCGGGATACCCAAGGGCCGCCGACGCTGGTACTGCGCATCAGTCGGCTACAAGCCCATCAGCGCCCGGAGGCCTCACGGCACGCGCGGGTCAGCCTGTTGTGGAGCGACCCACCGCTGGAGCGGCAGCTGCGCCTGATCACCAGCGTCCTGCCCCAGGCACGGCGCATCGGCGTGCTCTACGGCGCCGACAGTGAATTCCTGCTGCCCGAATTGCGCCAGCATGCGGCGGCCCTGGAGTTGGAGATCGTGCCGCAGCGCTGGGACAACACTAACGACAGTCGCCCGCTGCAAACCCTGTTCAGGAACAGCGACGTGCTGCTCGGCCTCGATGACCCGCAGCTGTACAACCCGAAGACCGCTAAAAACCTGCTGCTGAGCAGCTACGCCCAGCAATTGCCGCTGTTCGGGCCCAATGCAGGGTTTGTGCGCGCCGGCAGCCTCGCCAGCACCTACAGCGACCAGGACGATTGGCTGGCGGTACTCGATCGTTTGCTCGACCAGCCGCCGGCCGCTTGGCCACGCGCGCTGTACCCCGACCACTTCAAAGTCGTGGGCAACGCGCAGGTCGCACGCTCACTGGGCATCGAACAGGTGGACGAAGCCAGCGTCGCCGCCCGAATGGCCGAAGGAGAAAAACGCCCATGACCTTGCGTCGTCGTTGGGACATCAATACCCGCACCCAGCTCATCACCCTGGGCCCGGCGCTGTTGCTGACGTTGCTGTTGATCAGCTTCTTCACCTTCGTGCGTATCCAGGACCTGCGCCAGGAACTGGACCACACCGGCCAATTGATCGCCAACCAACTGGCACCGGCCACCGAGTATGGGGTGATCTCGGGCAACAACGATGTGCTCGACAGCCTGCTGCGCGCCACGCTGGCCACGCCCCATGTGCGCTTCCTGGAGATTCAGGACAGCAGCGAAAATATCCTGGTGTACGTCGAGCAACCCTCGGAGAAACACGACCGCGCGCTGTCGGTAAAAGTATTCCAGGCGCCGATCCGCCTGCAACATATCCAGTTGGGCAACGACTTTTTCCAAGACAACCTCAATGAACCCAAGGCCCCCCGCGCGGACTACCTGGGCCGAGTGATCGTCGGCATGTCCAATGACGCCTTCAGCCAGCGCCAGCAGGAGATCCTGTTCAAGGCCGGTATCCTCGCGCTGTTCGCCCTGCTGTTTACGTTCCTGCTCGCCCGGCGCCTGGCGGCGAGCCTGTCGCAACCGATCAGCGCCATGGGCCATGCGGTCAAGGCCATCCAGCAGGGCGACTACAAGACACCGCTGCCGATTGTGGATGACTCGGAGCTGGGCGACCTGTCGCGGCATATCAACAACCTCGCCGAAGGCCTCAACCAGGCCAGCCGCGAACAACAGCAGGCCATGGCCCAGTTGATCCAGACCCGCGAAGAGGCCGAACGGGCCAACAACGCCAAGTCAGACTTCCTGGCCATGATGAGCCACGAACTGCGCACGCCGATGAACGGCGTACTGGGCATGCTGCAACTGCTGGAAACCACCGACATGACCGAGGAACAGAGCGAATACGCGGCGCTGGCCTCCGAATCCACCGAGCATTTGCTCAAGGTGATCAACGATATTCTCGACTTCTCGCGCATTGAGCGCGCGGCCCTGGAGCTGGAACATATCCCCTTCAACCTGGCCGACCTGATCAACAGTTGCGCCCAAGCCTTCCAGCACAGCGCCCAGCAGCGCGGACTGGCGCTCAAGCTGCCGATCCCGCCGGGCATGGACGCACTGCGGGTAAAGGGCGATCCGACGCGGATCCGCCAGATCCTGGTGAACCTGATCGGCAATGCCTTGAAGTTTACCGAACACGGCACCGTCAGCGTGGAGCCCCACTGGCAGGTGCTCGACCATGAGTTGGTGTGGTTCACCTGCACCGTGCGTGACAGCGGCATCGGGATTTCCGCCGAGCGCCTGGAATTGATGTTCGATGCGTTCCAGCAGGCCGACAGTTCCATTTCAAGACGTTACGGCGGTACCGGTCTCGGGCTGCCCATCGCCCGTACCCTGGCCGAACGCATGGGCGGCACGCTGCGTGCGCAGAGCGAAGAAGGCCGTGGCTCGGTGTTTACCCTGGAGATCCCCCTTGCCATCGACCCGCACAGCCAGCCGTCGATCGCCCTGGATGCCGAGGGCAAGCACAGCGCCGGCGAGGGTCGCCATGTGTTGCTGGTGGAGGACAATCCGGTCAACCGCACCGTGGTCGAAGCCATGCTGCGCAGCCTGGGCTTTGAAGTCAGCCTGGCCACCGATGGCGCCGAGGCGATCCGCAGTGCCGAGAGCCTGATTTTCACCGCAATCCTGATGGATTGTCGCTTGCCCTTGATCGACGGCTATGAGGCTACCCGGCAGATTCGCCAACTGCCCGGCTGCGCCGATCTGCCGATCATCGCCCTGACGGCCAACGCCTTGCAGGGCGACCGCGAAGCGTGCCTTGCGGCCGGAATGAACGATTACCTGGCCAAGCCGTTCAAACGCACGGATTTGCAGCAAATCCTGCAGCGCTGGGTGCAATAGCGGCGCGCCATCAGCCAACTCCGACTGGCGTGAAAGACGAAAGTGCGGCAGTCTTAGGCACCCGAACGGGCCCCTGAACAGGCTCGGTTTAAAATTTCAGTGAACAAGTGTACATTCAGTACCTTGCCGCTGTGACTTTCACTACAACGCAATAGTCTATGTGTAGGCTGCCGACATGAGGCATGAACGCTTCATTCGGTTCGGGAAGATTTGCCCTACCCTGCCGCATGGGATTATTGAGGAGCTCGCATGACCAAACAAAACGCCTTTACTCGGGAAGACCTGCTGCGCTGCAGTCGCGGTGAGCTGTTCGGCCCAGGTAACGCGCAACTGCCCGCCCCGAACATGCTGATGGTGGATCGCATCACCCATATCAGCGAAGAGGGTGGCAAGTACGGCAAAGGTGAATTGGTCGCCGAGCTGGATATCACCCCGGACCTGTGGTTTTTCGCCTGTCACTTCGAAGGTGACCCTGTCATGCCGGGCTGCCTGGGCCTCGACGCCATGTGGCAACTGGTCGGCTTCTATCTGGGCTGGCAAGGCCTGCCAGGCCGTGGCCGCGCCCTGGGTTCGGGCGAAGTGAAGTTCTTTGGCCAGGTCCTGCCGACCGCCAAGAAAGTCACCTACAACATTCAAATCAAGCGCGTCCTCAAGGGCAAGCTGAACCTGGCCATCGCCGACGGTTCGGTGACTGTCGACGGTCGCGAGATCTATACTGCCGAAGGCCTTCGGGTCGGCGTATTTACTTCCACTGACAACTTTTAAGGGTTATCCGCATGCGCCGCGTCGTTATCACTGGTCTGGGCATTGTTTCTTGCCTGGGCAATGACAAAGAGACCGTCACCGCTAACCTGCGTGCAAGTCGCCCTGGCATCCGCTTCAACCCGGAATATGCCGAAATGGGTCTGCGTAGCCAGGTTTCCGGCTCCATCGACCTGCCCCTCGAAGAACTGATCGATCGCAAGATCTATCGCTTCGTGGGCCATGCTGCCGCCTACGCCTACCTGGCCATGAAAGACGCAATCGCCGACTCCGGCCTGAGCGAAGACCAGGTATCGAACATACGCACCGGCCTGATCGCCGGCTCCGGCGGCGCATCGACCCTCAACCAGATGGAAGCGCTGGACATCCTGCGCGAAAAAGGCGTGAAGCGCGTTGGCCCGTACCGTGTCACGCGGACCATGGGCAGCACCGTTTCGGCCTGCCTGGCCACGCCGTTCCAGATCAAGGGCGTGAACTACTCGATCTCCTCCGCATGCGCTACCAGTGCACACTGCATCGGCACCGCCGTCGAGCAGATCCAACTGGGCAAGCAGGACATCGTGTTTGCCGGCGGCGGTGAAGAAGAACATTGGAGCCAGTCGTTCCTGTTCGACGCCATGGGCGCCCTGTCCACCCAGTACAACGAAACCCCGGAAAAGGCCTCCCGCGCCTACGATGCCAAGCGTGACGGTTTCGTCATCGCCGGCGGTGGCGGCATGGTGGTGGTCGAGGAACTGGAACACGCCCTGGCCCGTGGCGCCAAGATCTACGCGGAAATCGTCGGCTACGGCGCCACTTCCGATGGCTACGACATGGTTGCGCCAAGCGGTGAAGGCGCCATCCGTTGCATGCAGATGGCCATGTCCACCGTGGACACCCCGATTGACTACCTGAACACCCACGGCACCTCGACTCCGGTCGGCGACGCCAAGGAAATGGAAGGTGTACGCGCGGTGTTCGGCGACAAGGCACCGGCCATCAGCTCCACCAAGAGCCTGTCGGGTCACTCCCTGGGCGCCGCCGGCGTTCACGAAGCGATCTACTGCCTGCTGATGATGGAAGGCAACTTCATGGCCGGTTCGGCCAACATCGACGAGATCGACCCGGTCGTCGCCGATATGCCGATCCTGACCAAGACGGTTGAAAACGTCAAAGTCGACACCGTGATGAGCAACAGCTTCGGCTTCGGTGGCACTAACGCCACCCTGGTGCTGAAACGCTGGCAGGGTAAGTAAGCCCCGCAGGTTGATCACCTGAAAAAGCCCCGACTGGTTCGGGGCTTTTTTATGGGCGACTGGATTTAAGACCGCAACCGCATTTGCGTGAGACGAAAACGTAATATCAACGCGCACCCTCATCGCCGCGAGGTTTAGGCAGGATGGCCAGGAAGTTGTCCCTCGCCACTTTGTGGGCAACGTCTTCAGGCAATGCATCAAGGAAGACATCAAAGCGGTGCATTTCCTCACCCAGCTTGTTGAAACGCCCGACGACGTCCGAACCCAGCATAAAGCGCTCCGGGAAGCGTTCCACCAGCGTTACCCACTCCGGCCGAGGCTTGCCCCCATCATCCAGCAAGTAAGGCGTGAGCATGCTCCAGGACAGGTCGATATACAGGTTGGGGTAAGCCTCGAGCATACGGCTCAAGGTGGGCAGCAAAAAGTCCATCTGCACCTGGTGGCGGTGTATTTCCTTGCTGGTACCGGCGTGAGCCCAGATAAAGCGGGTGTGCGGGTGGTTGCGCAGCGGCTCTTCCACTTCGGCGAGGTACAGCGGGTTACGCTCGCGTTTGGAGGTGATATTGGAGTGCAGCATCACCGGCAAGTCGTTTTCCGCCGCCAGGTGATAGATGCGCGTCATGGCTTCGTTGTTGGCGCGCGGGGTATCCCCCGATGTGAGGGCGGTAAGGTCGTCGTGACGGGTAAACACTTCACCGATGCCTTGCCACAGCCCTGGGTTGAGGTCGAGCATGCGCTGGATATGGGCATCCGAATTCTTGTCATTGGGGTTGAAGCCGGACAGAAACGGATGAAAGTGCTGGCGCTGCTCAGGTGTCAGTTTATTTACCGCTGCAGCAACAATCACGTCCGTGGCGCTGTACCAATAGGCATCCGCGTCATCACCGGCGTAGTAGCGTGGGCGCTTGGGCTCGTCTTCGTGCCATTTCTTTGCGACGGGAATGCCGGAAATCATGACGTGCTCGATGCGATTTTCTGCCATTGCCTTGAGCAACTTGTCCATCCCCGCCGTTTCCTGGAAGAAATCTACGTAATGCAGGTGTGCATCGCTGTAGGCATAGTCGCGAGCCTGCGCGGCAAGGCTGTTGGCAGCGAGCAACAGGGCGAGACTCAAGCGGGTCCAGGGCACGGTATAACCTCGATAAGGGCGAATACCGGTAGACCTTGCGTGTCGTACCGGGGTTCAGCCGGCAAAAAAATGTGGAACACCCCCGTGCCAGCATGCTCTATAACTGCATGACCTTCCTTCTGCCACCCCGTGAGGTTTGCCATGCCTGTTACCGTCAATACGCTGAACGCCGACAACTTCCGCCACAGCGTCAATATCAATAATCACGAGCTGTTTACCGACCTGCCCAAGAGCCTGGGTGGTGACGACTCCGCGCCCTCCCCCCACGATTACTTCGACGCCGCGCTGGCATCGTGCAAGGCGCTGACCGTCAAGCTCTACGCCCAGAAAAAAGACATCCCGCTGACCGGCGTCACCGTGGAAGTCACCCACGACGCCAGCGAAGAGCAAAAGGGCAAATACAGGCTCAACGTCAAGCTGACGCTCAAGGGCGTACTCACCGACGAACAGCGCGACGAGCTGCACCGCGTGGCCGATCGCTGCCCGGTACACAAGCTGATGACCACCGCCGAGGTCACCATCGAAACCCGCCTCTCTGAAGGCGCGTTCAGCCAATAGCGGCAACCTCCCGTCGAGCGGGTTATGCTCATTACCCTACAACCCGCTCAGACTGGGACGCACCATGACCACCCTCACCGTGATCCGCCCACGCCCCGAAGATGTCGAAGGCCAGCCGATCCTGCGCCCGCTGCCCTCGCGGGAATGTCGCAGCGTCGGGCCCTTTGTGTTTTTCGATCATATGTTGCCGACCCGCTATGCACCGGGCAGCGGCATGAACATCCGCCAGCACCCGCATATCGGCCTGTCCACCCTCACCTATCTGTTCGAAGGCGCACTGCAGCACAAGGACAGCCTGGGGTCGGATCAGGTGGTAGAGGCCGGCGATGTCAGCTGGATGACCGCAGGCGGTGCAATCGCCCATGTCGAGCGCACACCCGAGGCACTCAAGGCCCGTGGTTTCAGCATGCATGGCCTGCAAGTATGGCTGGCATCGCCCAAGGACCACGAAGAGGGGCCTGGACACTACAGCCATCACCCTGCGGCGAGCCTGCCGGTGAGTGACAACCTGGGCGTGCGGATTCGCCTGATCGCCGGCAATGGCTTCTGCCTCAAGTCACCGGTGCCGGTGCTGTCGCCTACGTTGTATGCAGATGTACACATGCAAACGGCCACGACCCTGCTGATTCCAGACGAGCACGAGGAACGCGCGGTGTATGTGCTGGAGGGCGAAGCCCAGTTGGAGGGTGAGCAGCTTGAGGTGCACAGCCTGGTGGTATTGCCGGCCGGGCAGGTAATGACCCTGTTCGCCGAAAGCGATTGCCAGTTGGTGGTGTTCGGCGGGGCACCGCTGGATGGGCCACGGCGGATCAATTGGAATTTTGTCGCGAGCGATCCGCTGAAGATCGAGCAGGCCAGGCAGCGCTGGGCCGCTGGGGATTGGCCGACGGTGCCGGGTGAAGCTGAAAGAATTGAGTTGCCGCTGAGATAGCTATCGGGGGCAAGCCCCCGATGACGCCGGAACAGGCGCTGAAGATTCAGCCCTTGAATACTTCATCCAGCAAGTTATGCATCGACCGGAACGCCCGTGCAGCGGTCTTGGCGTCATACATCATCTTGCCCGGCACATTGGCATCCGGGTCAGTGAAGGAATGCACCGCACCGCCGTAGCTCAGCAATTGCCAATCCACGCCGGCTGCGTTCATTTCAGCTTCGAACGCCGGCAGTTGCTCTTTCGGCACCAACGGATCGGAAGCACCGTGCAGCACCAGCACTGAACCCTTGATTTTTTTCGCGTCTGCCGGGTTCGGCGTGTCGAGGGTGCCGTGGAACGATACGGCAGCCCTCAATGGCGCACCGGTCCGTGCCAGCTCCAGGGAGCAGCAACCGCCGAAGCAGAAACCAAAGGTGGCCAGCTTCGAGGTGTCCACTGCCGCTTCGGTCTGGCCCTGCAGCTGCTCAAGGGCAGCCTGCATGCGCTTGTTCAGCAACGGGCGATCATTCTTCAATGGCATCATTGCGGCACCGGCTTCATCGCCATTCGACGGGCGCACGGTTTGCCCGTAGAGGTCGGCGATCAGCACTACGTAGCCCTTGGCGGCAACGCTCTTGGCGATCTCCTCGGCCCCCGCACTCACCCCCATCCAGTTCGGCGCCATCAGCAGGCCGGGCAGCGGGTTCTTTTGGCTGGCATCGAACGCCAGGCGGCTTTCATAAGTCTGGCCATCAATCTGATAGACCACGGAACGCACGGTGACTTGGCTCATCATTTTCTCCAGTTGAAGATCACTAGAACGGAAATAGGCTGTAGGTGCGAGCTTGCTCGCGAAGAACCTCAACGATCACGCGGGCAACCTGACACCCAGCGTCGCCCGCAGGTTTTTCGCGAGCAAGCTCGCTCCTACAAACGAAAAAACCCGCCGAAGCGGGTTTTTCTACAACGGTATCAAACCGACAGTTCAACCAACAGCTTGTTCAGTCGGCGCACGTAGGCGGCCGGGTCCTTGAGGCTGTCGCCAGCGGCCAGGGCCGCCTGGTCAAAGAGGATGTGGGACAGGTCGCCAAAGCGCTCTTCGCTCTGCTCGCCGTCGAGCTTCTCGATCAACGGGTGAGCCGGGTTGAATTCGAAGATCGGCTTGGAGTCCGGGACCTTCTGGCCGCTGGCTTCGAGGATCTGGCGCATCTGCATGCCCAGGTCCTGCTCGCCGATGGCCAGGATCGCCGGGGAATCGGTCAGACGGTGGGAAACCCGCACTTCGCTGACGGCATCGCCCAGGGACGCCTTGATCCGCTCAACCAGGCCTTCTTTGGCCTTGGCGACTTCCTCGGCTTCTTTCTTCTCTTCCTCAGAGTCCAGGTTACCCAGGTCCAAGTCGCCACGGGCCACGTCGACAAAGGATTTGCCGTCGAACTCGTTGAGGTAGCTCATCAGCCACTCATCGATACGGTCGGTCAGCAGCAGCACTTCGATGCCTTTCTTACGGAAGACTTCCAGGTGCGGGCTGTTCTTGACCTGTGCGTAGGTTTCGCCGGTCAGGTAGTAAATCTTGTCCTGGCCTTCCTTGGCACGTGCCAGGTACTCGGCCAGGGACACCACCTGCTCGCCCTCTTCACCCTGGGTGGAAGCAAAGCGCAGCAGACCGGCGATTTTTTCCTTGTTGGCAAAATCTTCCGCCGGGCCTTCTTTCATGACCTGGCCGAAGTTTTTCCAGAAGCCCTTGTATTGCTCTGGCTCGTTCTTCGCGAGTTTTTCCAGCATGTCGAGCACGCGCTTGGTCAGCGCCGACTTCATGGAATCGATGATCGGGTCTTTTTGCAGGATTTCCCGCGACACGTTCAGCGACAGGTCATTGGAGTCGACCACGCCCTTGATAAAGCGCAGGTACAGCGGCAGGAACGACTCCGCCTGGTCCATCACGAACACGCGCTGCACGTAGAGCTTCAGGCCTTTCGGCGCTTCACGCTGGTACAGGTCGAACGGCGCACGGGCCGGCACGTAGAGCAGCGAGCTGTATTCCAGCTTGCCTTCGACCTTGTTATGGCTCCAGCTCAGCGGGTTTTCGTAGTCGTGACCGATGTGCTTGTAGAACTCCTGGTATTCCTCGTCCTTGATCTCGGTACGCGGACGGGTCCACAGGGCACTGGCGCGGTTGACGGTTTCCCATTCCTGGGCAGGCTTCTCTTCACCTTCGGCAGCCGTTTGTTCTTTCGGCAGCTCGATCGGCAAGGCAATATGGTCGGAGTACTTCTTGATGATATTGCGCAGGCGCCAGCCATCAGCGAACTCGTCTTCACCGGATTTGAGGTGCAGGACGATACGAGTACCGCGGTCAGCCTTGTCGATGGTGGCGATTTCAAATTCGCCCTCACCTTTGGAAGCCCAATGCACGCCTTCGCTGGCGTCAAGGCCGGCACGACGGCTGAACACTTCAACCTTGTCGGCCACGATGAAGGCCGAGTAGAAGCCCACACCGAACTGACCGATCAGGTGCGAATCTTTCTTCTGGTCGCCGGACAGGTTTTTCATGAAGTCGGCGGTACCGGATTTAGCGATGGTCCCAAGGTGGGTGATCGCATCTTCACGGCTCATGCCGATACCGTTGTCTTCGAGGGTGACGGTATTGGCGTCTTTGTCGAAGCTCACACGGATTTTCAGTTCCGCGCCACCTTCCAGCAGTTCAGGCTTGGACAGGGCTTCGAAACGTAATTTGTCGACAGCGTCAGAGGCGTTCGAGATCAATTCGCGAAGGAAGATTTCCTTGTTGGAATACAGCGAATGGATCATGAGGTGCAGCAGTTGCTTCACCTCGGTCTGGAAGCCCAGGGTTTCCTTTTGAGTTTCCACACTCATGGTCATCAAACTCCAATTGGATGGCAGTGGCCGCGCCCTGAAGGGTTGGCGGCGGGTTGTCATCAAAGTTGGGGGCTAAGAGCAGGATTTCAAGGGCGGACCACGTCCTCGATCTTGAAATGCGCACGGGCGGTGGCGATGGGCTCGGCGGCGGTGGTTTGCCAGGCGGTGATCGCCACATTCGCCACCCGTCGGCCCTGGCGCCACACCTGGCATTTGGCGTAAGTGTCGCGAAACTGGCCGGCGCGCAGGTAATCGAGGGAGAAATCGATGATTTTCGGGAGGCCCGGCGCTCCGGTAAACACCAGCAGGTGCAACGCCGCTGCCAGCTCCATGAAGCCGGCAATCACCCCGCCGTGAAGCGCCGGCAATATGGGGTTACCAATATTGTCCTTGTGGGCCGGCAGGCGAAACAGCAATTCATCCCCCAGCCGGGTGCATTCGATCCCGATCAGTTTGGCGTAGGGGATCAGGTCCAGCAGCGCCTCGTAGCTGCCGCGCTGATGGGCCTGCTCCAGGCGGGTCTTGAATCGATGGGTCATGCCTGCTCTCCTTTGATGGCGCGCCCCAACCCTTGGGTGCCCTTGAGACGCTTGCCCATGCGCATGAAGGTGCCCACCACATGGGCGATGGGTTGTTGCGGGTCGTCCTGGTAGGCAAAACCACGGGTGAAGATCACGTCGGTGGTCACCCGGTAGCACTGGGCGAAACCATATACCGGCTTATGGGGCTCGGCGGGATGCATATAGTCGACACGCAGGTCCAGGGTCGGGCACACCTCGAACTCCGGCAGGACACACAGGGTGGCCATGCCGCAGGCGGTATCCATCAAGGATGTCAACGCGCCACCGTGGATCACGCCGGTCTGGGGATCACCCACCAACTGCGGCGCGTAAGGCATGACCAACGTGATGCCCTCCTCGCTGGCATGATGAACGCTGATACCCAGCACCTGACAATGGCGCAAGGCCGAGACAAAGCGCGTCGCGCGCTCTAACAAGGGATTTTCGGTCATTCGTTGCAGACTCTTATTAGTGTTGATGGGCGAAATAGACGGTGCGGGCGAAAGTTCCTTTGAGGTCGTTGTTTATATATCTGTGGAATAAAAGGAACTAATGCTGAACGGCCATGCTCGAAAGGCCAGTAGATATCTTCACTAAGGAGAAACACCCCATGCGTAAGACTTTAGCTATTTCCATGATGTTGGCCGCTGCCCTCGGTCTCGCTGCTTGCGACAAGAAATCCGAAGACAAAGCCCAAGATGCCGCAGCGCATTCTGAGCAAGCTCAAAAAGACATGGCGAAAGCTCAGGATAAAGTGAACGACGCTGCGAAAGAAAACGCCGATGCTGCCAAAGCTCAGGCTGAATCGAACGAAGCCGCCGCAAAAGAAGCAGCACCAGCTACTCCTGCCACCGGTTCCTGATACCGCGGCATGAAATAGCTTCGCTGCAAAAAGAAAGCCCGCTTATATAGCGGGCTTTACTTTGCCTGTTGTTTTTAACTCAGCGCGTCACGCATTAAATCTCCTCTTTGGCCGGCTCAGGCATCGTTGTATCCGTCTGCGTATACACCATCACTTGCAGTACGTCGGAATGAAACTCCCTGCGATACAACACAAACACCACCCCGGCACTCATCAACATGAACAACCAGGGGCTGACGAACCACGCCAGCATGGTCATGCCGAAGTAATAAGAACGCAGGCCAAAGTTGAACTGGTTGGCAGCCATGGAGATCACCCGCGCCGCACGCAGGGCAAACGCCTTGCGCTCCAGCTCCGACACATGCCGTTCACCGATCATCGGTGCCGACCCGACCAGCACCGCGGCAAAGTTGTACTGGCGCATGCACCAACTGAAGGTGAAGAAGGCATAGACAAAGACCAGCGCCAGGCAAAGCAGCTTGATCTCCGACATGCCCTGGGAGGCCTGCTGCACCATGGGTATGTCCGCCAGCAATGACACCGCCCGTTCGGAGGCCCCCAGCACCGTGAGAATGCCGGCGAGGATGATCAAGGTGCTGGAGGCGAAGAATGAGGCATTACGCTCCAGGTTGCCGATCACGCTGGCGTCGGCGATGCGGTTGTCGCGCAGCAGCATCCGACGCATCCAGTCCTCGCGATACAAATGCAGCACGCTGGCCAGGCATGCAGTGTCCCGCGCCTTCCAGGTGGCATAACGGGTGTAGCCGCCCCAGCACAGGATGAACCAGAGGGCGGCAAGCAGGTGGATCTGATTGGCTTCGACGAACGACATGCGGGTCCTTGCAGAAAGAAGATTGAGAAACTTTTTGCGTCTGTTCGACGTTAGCGCAGAGAAAAAGACACTGCCTTGCGCTCAAAAAAAAAGCCCCGTATCAATCGATACGGGGCATTTCAGTGCAAGCCAAAGCCCGCGAGTTAAGCGATAGCTTCACTACGCTTGCCGAGCACTCGGTCGACCACCACAGCCACGACCAGCGTCATCACCGAGGGCACCAGCCACGCCAGGCCTTGCTCACTCAGCGGCAGGTTCGCCAGTTGCGAAGGCATCCAACCTGCCAGGCCTGCGCCCTTGAGCGCGTCGATGCAGCCAAAGATGAACGACACCAGCATCACCGGACCGACGATACGGCCCTGCTCCTGCCAGAAGTCTTTGCAGAAACTCAACGCCACCAGCACGATGCACGGTGGGTAGATCGCAGTGAGTACCGGGATCGAGAACGCAATCAGCTTGGTCAGGCCCAGGTTCGACACGAACAGCGAGAACAGCGCCAGGATCACTACCAGCGCCTTGTAGGACAGCGGCAGGATTTTGCTGAAGTACTCGGCACACGCGCAAGTCAGGCCGACGGCTGTGACCAGGCATGCCAGGGAGATCAATACAGCCAGGAACCCACTGCCCAGGGAGCCGAAGGTGTGCTGGACATAAGCGTGCAGTACTGCGGCACCATTGGCAGCGCCGGCAGCGACTTCATGGCTGCCCGACCCAAGGCGGAACAGGCTGACATACACCAGCGCCAAACCGACGCCGGCAATCAACCCGGCAATGATCGCGTAGCGGGTGATCAGCTTGGGCGATTCGACCCCACGGGAACGGATCGCGTTGACGATCACAATGCCAAACACCAGCGCCCCCAGGGTGTCCATGGTCAGGTAACCATTGATAAAGCCCTGGGAGAACGGTGCCGCAACGTATTCTGGAGTGGCGATACCCACTTCACCAGCCGGCAGCGCAAACGCGGCAATGCCGAGGATGGCCAGGGCGATGATCTTCAGCGGCGCCAGGAAGCGACCCACGGTGTCCAGCAGTCGGCCCGGGTACAGGGAGACAAAGAACACCACCAGGAAATACACCGAGCTGTAGAGAAACAACGCCAGCGGGCTTTCGCCGGTCAGCGGCGCCAGGCCCACTTCAAACGACACGGTCGCGGTACGCGGGGTGGCGAACAGCGGTCCTACCGCCAGATACGCCGCCGCCGCGAGCAGGCCACCGGCGATCTTGCCGATCGGGCTGCTCAGCGCGTCCATGCCGCCACCGACCTTGGCCAGGGCGATCACGGTGACCACCGGCAGGCCAACGGCGGTGATCAGGAAGCCCAGCGCCGCCATCCAGACATGAGGCCCGGACTGCAAACCAACGATAGGCGGGAAGATGATGTTGCCGGCGCCCACAAACAGGGCGAAGGTCATGAAGCCCAACGCCAGGATGTCCTGGCTTTTCAACACTTTCATTTGAGGAAATACCACACTACTGAATCGGAATTTAGAGAGGGATTCCCTATGGATGAGGGAAATGCTGCCGGCCCTTATGGGCACCGGCCGGTCTAGCGCGCAGCTTCCTTTTGGGAGGCGGACGCATAAAGAGGCGGCTAGGGTACAGAATTAGGCTGACAAACGCACTGTTGCGGGGCGGACTGTCCGATAAGCGACATCTTGATGTCGCGTTTTCATACTTAATTTGGCAATACAAACAAAATTGTGGGAGGGGCTTGCCCCCTCCCACATTTGAATCGTCAACAATCTGCAGAATGCACAAAGGCCACCCGAAGGTGGCCTTTGCTGGTAAAGCGTCAGCTAAGCGCGAGACTTACTTGACAGCCCAACCGGTCAGCTCGGCCAAGGCCTTGCCGATGTCTGCCAGCGAACGCACGGTTTTAACGCCTGCGTCTTGCAGTGCAGCGAATTTCTCGTCTGCAGTGCCTTTGCCGCCAGAGATGATTGCGCCAGCATGGCCCATGCGCTTGCCCGCAGGGGCAGTCACACCAGCGATGTAGGAAACAACCGGCTTGGTCACGTGTGCCTTGATGTAGGCAGCCGCTTCTTCTTCAGCCGAACCGCCGATCTCACCGATCATCACGATCGCTTCGGTCTTCGGGTCTTCCTGGAACAGCTTCAGGATATCGATGAAGTTGGAGCCTGGGATCGGGTCACCGCCGATGCCGACGCAAGTCGACTGACCGAAACCGGCGTCAGTAGTTTGCTTCACAGCTTCGTAGGTCAGGGTGCCGGAACGGGAAACGATACCGACTTTACCTGGCAAGTGAATGTGACCTGGCATGATGCCGATCTTGCATTCGCCTGGAGTGATCACGCCTGGGCAGTTAGGGCCGATCAGGACTACGCCCAGCTCGTCGCACTTAACTTTAGCGTCCAGCATGTCCAGGGTAGGAATGCCTTCGGTGATGCACACGATCAGCTTGATGCCGCCGAATGCCGCTTCCAGGATCGAGTCCTTGCAGAAAGGAGCTGGAACGTAGATCACGCTGGCGGTGGCGCCAGTGGCAGCTACAGCGTCTTTCACGGTGTTGAACACTGGCAGGCCCAGGTGCTCGGTGCCGCCTTTGCCCGGCGTTACGCCGCCAACCATCTTGGTGCCGTATTCGATGGCTTGCTGGGTGTGGAAACTACCTTGCGAACCGGTAATACCCTGGCAGATAACTTTGGTGTCTTTATTGATCAGGACGCTCATTATTTGCCCTCCGCAGCTTTGACAACTTGTTGAGCAGCGTCGGTCAGGCTGGTAGCCGCGATGATGTTCAAACCGCTTTCTGCCAGTACTTTAGCGCCCAGTTCAGCGTTGTTGCCTTCAAGGCGAACAACAACCGGGATTTTAACGCCGACTTCTTTCACTGCACCGATGATGCCTTCGGCAATCATGTCGCAACGAACGATGCCGCCGAAGATGTTGACCAGTACTGCAGCGACGTTGGAGTCGGACAGGATGATCTTGAAGGCTTCGGTTACGCGTTCTTTGGTAGCACCACCGCCTACGTCGAGGAAGTTGGCTGGTTTGCCGCCATGCAGGTTGACGATGTCCATGGTACCCATGGCCAGGCCGGCACCGTTGACCATGCAACCGATGTTACCTTCCAGGGCTACGTAGTTCAGTTCGAACTTGGCAGCGTGCGCTTCGCGCGGATCGTCCTGCGACGGATCGTGGAAAGTCTTCAGCTTAGGCTGACGGTACATGGCGTTGGCGTCGATGTTGATCTTGGCGTCGAGGCAGTGCAGATCGCCGTCAGCCTTGATCACCAGCGGGTTCACTTCCAGCAGGGCCAGATCGTGATCCTGGAACAGTTTGGCCAGACCTACGAAGATCTTGGCGAACTGGGCAACTTGCTTGCCTTCCAGGCCCAGCTGGAAAGCCAGCTCGCGACCCTGGAATGGCTGGGCGCCAACCAGTGGATCGATAGTGGCTTTCAGAATTTTTTCTGGGGTTTCGTGAGCGATCTTCTCGATGTCCACGCCACCTTCGGTGGAAGCCATGAACACGATGCGACGGCTCGAACGGTCAACGACAGCGCCCAGGTACAGCTCTTTAGCGATATCAGTGCACGATTCAACCAGGATCTTGGTGACTGGCTGGCCATTGGCATCAGTCTGGTAAGTCACCAGACGCTTGCCCAGCCACTGCTGTGCGAAGGCCTTGGCGTCTTCTTTGCTGCGAACCAGCTTAACGCCGCCCGCTTTACCGCGACCACCAGCGTGGACCTGGGCTTTGACAACCCACTCGGTGCCGCCGATTTTGTCGCAAGCTTCTGCTGCTGCTTCCGGGGTGTCTACTGCGTAGCCCTTGGAAACTGGCAGGCCGTATTCAGCGAACAGCTGCTTACCCTGATACTCGTGAAGATTCATGCTTTTTACCGTCTTCGTTAGGTACTGCGCATTCGGCGCTGCGCTCATTATGAGTGCCGCGCCACCTGTGACTGCTGCTTGCGCAACTTGCGGGGCTCAAGGCCCGTAAAGCTGCGCAAGACTGCGTCCAGCGGATATTCCGCGGTGAGTCTTGCGCGCAAGGCTCACGACGGGCAACTCCGCCGTGGTTTCTTATTATCTCGCTTAGCGCTTCTTCTTGTTGGCGATGTGGATGGCATGGCCATTCACTGCCAACGCGGCTTCGTGCAGCGCTTCGGACAGGGTCGGATGGGAGAAGACCATCATGCCGATGTCCTCGGCACTGGTGCCGAATTCCATACCGATCGCGCCCTGCTGAACCAGTTCTGCTGCGCCTGGGCCAATCACGTGGACGCCCAATACGCGGTCAGTCTTGGCATCAGCGATGACTTTGACAAAACCACCGGTGTCGTTGGCTGCCATGGCACGGCCAGAAGCGGCGAACGGGAAGGTGCCGACGTTAACTTCAACGCCTTCAGCTTTCAACTGCTGTTCGTTCTTGCCGACCCATGCAATTTCCGGGTGGGTGTAGATAACCGATGGGATCAGGTCGTAGTTCATCTGGGTCTTGTGACCCTTGATGCGCTCGACCACCATGATGCCTTCTTCGGAAGCCTTGTGCGCGAGCATCATGCCGCGAACCACGTCGCCAATGGCGTAGACGCCCGGAACGGTGGTAGCGCAGTGATCGTCAACGTGGATGAAACCACGCTCGTCGATGTTCACGCCGCTGTCGGAAGCCAGCAGGTCGGTGGTCACCGGACGGCGGCCCACGGCGACGATCAGCTTGTCGAACGTGATGGTCTGTTCGCCATCCTTGTCGGTGTAGGTCACGACCACTTCTTCGCCGTTGACCTTAGAGCCGGTCACGCGAGCGCCCAGCTTGATGTCCAGACCTTGTTTGGTCAGGGTTTTCAGCGCTTCCTTGGATACCGCGGTATCGGCAGCCAGCAGGAACGTGTCCAGGGCTTCCAGCACGGTCACTTCGGAACCCAGGCGGGACCAGACCGAACCCAGTTCCAGGCCGATGACGCCAGCGCCGATCACGCCCAGGCGCTTAGGCACGGCCTGGAATTCCAGGGCGCCGGTCGAATCAACGATCACGTTCTGGTCAACCGGAGCCGGTGGAATGTCGATTGGACGCGAACCTGGGGCCAGGATCACGTTCTCGGCTTCGATGACTTCTACCGAGCCGTCCGGCTTGGTGATCTCAACTTTCTTGCCGGCCAGCAGTTTGCCGTGGCCTTGCAGGGAAGTCACACCGTTGGCCTTGAACAAGGTCGCAACGCCGGAAGTCAGGCCTTTGACGATGTTGGCTTTACGGCCGACCATTGCTGGCACGTCCATGGTCACGCCGGCATGGTTGATGCCGTGGATCGCGAAGCCGTCCTGGGCTTCGTGGAATTTCCAGGAGCTGTCCAGCAGCGCCTTGGAAGGAATGCAACCGACGTTCAGGCAAGTACCGCCCAGTGCCAGTTTGCCTTCCTTGTCGGTGTATTTTTCGATGCAAGCAGTCGAGAGGCCCAGTTGTGCGGCCTTGATGGCGGCAACGTAGCCGCCAGGACCCGCACCAATCACTACAACGTCAAATTTCTGCGACATGAAAATAGTTCCTCTATTTAGCAGCAAGCTTTCAAGCCGCAAGCCCCAAGCCCAACTGCCTTATCCGGCAATCTGTCACTTGAGACCTGCAGCTGCTTCTATCAGATATCCAGCAGCAGACGAGCCGGGTCTTCCAGCAGGTTCTTGATGGTCACCAGGAAAGTCACGGCTTCTTTACCATCGATCAGGCGGTGATCGTAAGACAGCGCCAGGTACATCATTGGGCGGATCACGACTTGGCCGTTGATGGCCATCGGACGCTGGATGATGTTGTGCATGCCCAGGATCGCGGCTTGTGGCGGGTTAACGATCGGCGTCGACATCATCGAACCGAAGGTACCACCGTTGGTGATGGTGAAGGTACCACCGGTCATCTCGTCGATGGTCAGCTTGCCGTCACGGGCTTTCTTGCCGAAGCCGGCGATGCCGCCTTCGATTTCAGCCAGGCTCATCAGTTCGGCGTTACGCAGGACCGGGACCACCAGGCCACGGTCGCTGGACACGGCAACGCCGACGTCTGCATAACCGTGGTAAACGATGTCGCCGCCGTCGATGGAAGCGTTGACTGCCGGGAAGCGTTTCAGCGCTTCGGTGGCCGCTTTCACGAAGAACGACATGAAGCCCAGGCGCACGCCATTGTGGGACTTCTCGAACAGATCCTTGTACTTCGAACGCAGGGCCATGACTTCGGTCATGTCGACTTCGTTGAAAGTGGTCAGCATCGCCATGTTCGACTGTGCTTCAACCAGGCGCTTGGCCACGGTGGCACGCACGCGGGTCATCGGTACACGCTTCTCGGTGCGGTCGCCGGCAGCGAACACAGGCGCAGCGGCAGCCGGGGCAGCAGCCTTGGCAGGCGCGGCAGCCGGAGCGTTTTTCTTGGCTTCAACAGCAGCGACCACGTCTTCCTTGGTCACACGGCCGTCTTTGCCGGTGCCTTTGATGGACGCCAGGTTGATGCCGTTTTCTTCAGCCAACTGGCGAGCAGCCGGTGCAGCGATTGGATCTTCTGCGCCAGCAGCCGGAGCGGCAGCAGGCGCCGAAGCAGCGGCCGGTGCAGCAGCGGCAGCAGGAGCAGGAGCGGCAGCGCTGCCCTCTTCGATCGAGCCCAGTACCTGGTTCGACAGAACGGTGGCGCCCTCTTCGGCAACGATTGCGCCCAGCACGCCGTCAGCCTCGGCCAACACTTCCAGCACGACTTTGTCGGTCTCGATGTCGACGATCAGGTCGTCACGCTTTACAGCCTCGCCTGGTTTCTTGTGCCAGGTGGCAACGGTGCCATCGGCAACCGATTCCGGGAATGACGGGGCTTTGATTTCGATAGCCATTATCTGTGGGTCCTTAAAATTCGGTTTCAGTCAGCGCGAAGGCGTTAAACAGTGAAAGCATCTTGCAGCAGTTTTTCCTGCTGCTCGGCGTGCATCGACGCATAACCACACGCAGGTGCAGCGGAAGCATCACGGCCGGCGTACTCCAGGCCCAGGGCCTTGTTGTGGTTGCCGATGCTGCGACGCAAGTGATGCTGGCTGCTGTACCAAGCGCCCTGGTTCATCGGCTCTTCCTGGCACCACACCACGTTAGTGAGGTTGGTGTAAGGCGCGATGGCCTCCATCAGGTCGTCTTCCGGGAACGGATAAAGCTGCTCGATACGCACGATGGCGATGTCTTCGCGGCCTTCGGCACGGCGTTTTTCCAGCAGGTCGTAGTAGACCTTGCCGCTGCACAGCACCAGGCGAGTCACCTTGGCCGGATCCAGCGTGTCGATTTCTGGAATAACGGTCTGGAACGAGCCATCGGCCAGATCTTCCAGGGTCGAGATGGCCAGTTTGTGACGCAGCAGCGACTTCGGCGTCAGCACGACCAGCGGCTTGCGCAGCGGGCGGATTACCTGGCGACGCAGCAAGTGGTAGATCTGTGCCGGGGTGGTCGGCACGCATACCTGGATGTTGTGCTCGGCGCACAGTTGCAGGTAACGCTCCAGACGGGCCGAGGAGTGCTCAGGGCCCTGACCTTCATAGCCATGTGGCAGCAGCATGGTCAGACCGCACAGGCGACCCCACTTGTGCTCGCCGCTGGTGATGAACTGGTCGATAACCACTTGGGCGCCGTTGGCGAAGTCGCCGAACTGGGCTTCCCAGATCACCAGCGCGTTCGGCGTGGTGGTCGAGTAACCGTATTCGAACGCCAGTACGGCTTCTTCGGACAGGAACGAATCGTACAGGTCGAAACGTGGCTGGCCTTCGTAGAGGTGCTTCAGCGGAACGTAGGTGCCTGCGTCTTTCTGGTTGTGCAGAACCGCGTGACGGTGCGAGAACGTACCACGGCCGATGTCCTGGCCAGTCATGCGGATCGGGTGACCTTCGAACGCCAGGGTCGCGTACGCCATGGTTTCGGCGTAACCCCAGTTGATCGGCAGGCCGCCGGCTTGCATCTTCTGACGGTCTTCGTAGATCTTCGCAACCTGGCGCTGCACCACGAAGCCTTCCGGAATTTCCAGCAGCTTGGCGGACAGTTCCTGCAGGGTCTTCAGATCGAACGAGGTGTCGTGACGCGCCGTCCAGGTGTGACCCAGGTACGGACGCCAGTCAACGAACAGCTCTTTGTTCGGCTCCTTGACCAGGCTTTTTACGACATGCAGACCATTGTCCAGCGCGTTGCGGTATTCATCGATCTTCGCCTGAACACGTTCATCGTCAACGATACCGGCCTTGGTCAGGCTTTCGGCATACAGCTCACGGGTAGTGCGCTGCTTGGTGATCTGCTGGTACATCAACGGCTGGGTGCCGCTTGGTTCGTCGGCTTCGTTGTGACCGCGACGACGGTAGCAAACCAGGTCGATCACCACGTCACGCTTGAACTGCATGCGGTAGTCGACAGCCAGTTGGGTCACGAACAGCACGGCTTCCGGATCATCGCCATTCACATGGAGGATCGGCGCCTGGATCATCTTGGCAACGTCGGTGGCGTACTCGGTGGAACGCGCGTCCAACGGGTTGCTGATGGTGAAGCCCACCTGGTTGTTGATGACGATGTGAACGGTACCGCCGGTCTTGAAGCCGCGGGTCTGCGACATCTGGAAGGTTTCCAGGACCACGCCTTGACCGGCGAATGCCGCGTCACCGTGGATGGAAATCGGCAGGACCTTTTCACCGGTGGTGTCGTTACGACGATCCTGGCGAGCACGGACCGAACCCTCGACCACTGGAGAAACGATTTCCAGGTGGGATGGGTTGAAGGCCATGGCCAGGTGAACTTCACCGCCGGTGGTCATCACGTTGGACGAGAAGCCCTGGTGGTATTTAACGTCACCGGAACCCAGCTCGACCTTCTTCTTGCCTTCAAACTCGTCGAACAGCTCACGCGGGTTCTTGCCGAAGGTATTGACCAACACGTTCAGGCGACCACGGTGGGCCATGCCGATCACGATTTCCTTGGTGCCGTAGGAACCGGAACGCTGGATCAGTTCGTCGAGCATCGGGATCAGGCTTTCGCCGCCTTCCAGGCCGAAACGCTTGGTGCCCGGGTATTTGGTACCCAGGTATTTTTCCAGGCCCTCGGCTGCGGTCACGCGCTCAAGCAGGTGGCTGCGCACGTCGGCGGACAATACCGGACGGCCACGCACGCCTTCCAGGCGATGCTGGAACCAGTGGCGTTGCTCGGAATCGGTGATGTGCGTGAACTCAGCGCCGATGGTGCGGCAATATGTCTGCTGCAACGCTTCGTGAATTTCGCGTAGGCTCGCTTCCTCTTTGCCGATGAACAGGTCGCCGGCACGGAAGGTCGTATCAAGATCGGCATTGGTCAAGCCGTAATGATTGATCGACAGGTCTGCAGGTGCAGGACGCTGCCACAGCCCCAGCGGGTCAAGCTGGGCTGCCTGGTGGCCACGCATACGGTAGGCCTGGATCAGTCGCAGTACTTCAACTTGCTTCTTCTCGTGCTCACTGCTCACGCTGCCGGCGGAAACCGGTTGGGCGCGGCGCTGGTTCTTTGCCAGCAGCACGAACTGATCGCGAATTGTTGCGTGCGATACATCGGTGGCAGCGTTGCCGTCTGAAGACAACGTCTGAAATTTGGTGCGCCATTCTTCTGGCACAGCGTTAGGGTCGTGCAGGTAGAGCTCATAAAGCTCTTCCACATAGGCAGCGTTACCACCTGAAAGATAGCCGCTGTTCCACATGCGCTGCATCACGCTTTCTTGCATGCTTGGTCACCCTCGATTTGGGGACACCACCGGCGAAAACACCGAGTTTGCTTGCAAAAGGCCAAGTGCAGCGACCAAAACAAGCCACTTAGGATCACGCTGATAGTTCGGGTACCAACCCGAATGCCCCTGCTTGTCTCATTTCTTCAAAATAAGAGCTGCGGCTTTGTAAGTCGCTGCTCAAGTTAAAACTACGGCGCCGGTTGAAGCCTGCGCCGTAGCATTTACGGGCACAACGGTCCTGCTTTGTTACAACGTCAGTTACACACCGCTTTGCAGCAGCATGTTACGGATGTGACCAATGGCCTTAGTCGGGTTCAGGCCTTTAGGACATACGTTGACGCAGTTCATGATCCCGCGGCAGCGGAATACGCTGAACGGGTCATCCAGCGAAGCCAGGCGCTCGGACGTCTTGGTGTCGCGGCTGTCTGCCAGGAAGCGGTACGCTTGCAGCAGGGCAGCTGGACCCAGGAACTTGTCCGGGTTCCACCAGAAGGACGGGCACGAGGTCGAGCAGCAGGCGCACAGGATGCACTCGTACAGGCCATCGAGCTTTTCACGCTCTTCAGGGGACTGCAGACGCTCGATGGCCGGAGCCGGCGTGTCGTTCTGCAGGAACGGCTTAACTTTCTCGTATTGCTTGTAGAAGATGCTCATATCGACGACCAGGTCACGGATAACCGGCAAACCTGGCAGAGGACGAACGATCAGCTTGTTGCCTTTGACAACGGCGGACAGCGGCGTGATGCACGCCAGGCCGTTTTTGCCGTTGATGTTCATGCCGTCGGAACCGCACACACCTTCACGGCAAGAGCGACGATAGGAGAAACCTTCGTCCTGCTCTTTGATCAGTGCCAATACATCCAGCACCATCAGGTCTTTACCACCGGTATCGACCTGGAACTCCTGCATGAACGGCGCAGCGTCCTGATCAGGGTTGTAGCGATAAACACTGACTTTCAACATGGCAGCCACCCTTAGTAAGTCCGAATCTTCGGTTCAAACGTCGGAACCGTCTTCGGCGAGAAGTTCACGGCACGCTTGGTTACGCGCTTGTCACCCGGGAAGTACAGGGTGTGGCACAACCAGTTTTCGTCATCGCGATCTTCAAAGTCTTCACGAGCGTGGGCACCACGGGATTCCTTACGAACCTCGGCGGCGATCGCAGTCGCTTCAGCCACTTCCAGCAGGTTTTGCAGTTCAAGGGCTTCGATACGAGCGGTGTTGAACGCCTGGCTCTTATCGTTGATCTTGACGTTGGCGATGCGCTTGCGCAGATCGGCCAGCTGGGCAATCCCCTTCTGCATGTATTCGCCGGTACGGAATACACCGAAGTAGTTCTGCATGCAGTTTTGCAGCTCGCGACGCAGGGTTGCCACGTCTTCGCCATCAGTGCGCTCGTTCAGAGCGTTCAGGCGCGCCAGGGCGGCCTCGATGTTGGCGTCGGTGGCGTCATCGTATTCGATGCCGTCGGTCAGGGCTTTTTCCAGGTGCAGGCCAGCCGCGCGGCCGAATACCACCAGGTCGAGCAGCGAGTTGCCGCCCAGGCGGTTGGCACCGTGTACCGATACGCAAGCCACTTCGCCTACCGCGAACAGACCGTGGATGATCTCGTCCACGCCTTCGGCGTTCTGGGTGATCGCCTGGCCATGAATGTTGGTCGGAACACCGCCCATCATGTAGTGGCAGGTTGGAACCACCGGAACCGGAGCAACCACCGGGTCCACGTGGGCAAAGGTCTTGGACAGCTCACAGATACCCGGCAGGCGGCTGTGCAGCACTTCTTCACCCAGGTGATCGAGCTTCAGCAGTACGTGGTCGCCATTCGGGCCACAGCCGTTACCGGCGATGATTTCCTTGACCATCGAACGGGCAACGACGTCACGACCCGCCAGGTCTTTCGCGTTCGGAGCATACCGCTCCATGAAACGCTCGCCATGCTTGTTGATCAGGTAACCACCTTCACCACGGCAACCTTCGGTGACCAGTACACCGGCGCCGGCGATGCCGGTCGGGTGGAACTGCCACATTTCGATGTCCTGCACCGGCACGCCGGCACGCAGTGCCATGCCGACGCCGTCACCGGTGTTGATCAGGGCATTGGTGGTGGAAGCATAGATACGGCCTGCACCGCCGGTCGCCAGAACGGTAGCCTTGGCGCGGATGTAGGTGGTTTCACCGGTTTCGATGCAGATGGCGATCACGCCAACGAATGCACCGTCGGCGTTCTTCACCAGATCCACTGCGTAGTATTCGTTCAGGAACGTGGTGCCGGCTTTCAGGTTGCCCTGATAAAGCGTGTGCAGCAGCGCGTGACCGGTACGGTCGGATGCGGCGCAGGTACGGGCAGCCTGGCCGCCTTTACCGTAGTCCTTCGACTGGCCGCCGAATGGACGCTGGTAGATACGACCTTGCTCGGTACGGGAGAACGGCAGACCCATGTGGTCCAGCTCGAACACCGCGGCCGGGCCTTCTTGACACATGTATTCGATAGCGTCCTGGTCACCGATGTAGTCGGAACCCTTGACGGTATCGTACATGTGCCAGCGCCAGTCATCGTTCGGGTCGGCGGACGCGATGGCACAGGTGATGCCACCCTGGGCCGATACGGTGTGGGAGCGCGTCGGGAATACCTTGGTGATCACGGCAGTCTTGTGACCGCCCTGGGCCAGCTGCAGCGCTGCGCGCATGCCAGCACCGCCGCCACCAATAATGATGGCGTCGAAGGAAATAGTTGGAATGTTAGCCATGAATCAGATACCCCAAAGAATCTGCACACCCCAGACGAAGTAAGCGAACATCGCGACGCCGCATACTGCCTGGAAGAGGAAACGGACTGCGGTCGCGGACTTGCCCAGCGCCATCGGCGTCAGGTAGTCGGTCGCGATGGTCCACATGCCGACCCAGGCGTGAGCGCCCAGGGCTACAAGGGCCAGCAGGCTGAAGATTCGCATCGCATTGTGGGAAAACAGCCCGTGCCATTGCTCGTAGCCAATGCCCGGGTTTGCGACGAGGTATCCGATCAGGAAAATGAAATAAGCCGCGAGAACGACCGCAGACACACGCTGCGCCATCCAGTCATAGAGGCCCGAACGCGATAGGTTCGTAACGCTGGTTACCATATCCAAACTCCTGCCAGAACGATCAGCACCACGGAAATGGCGATGATGATTTTCGAGCCCAGGCGGCCGCCTTCCAGCGTCTCACCGATGCCCATGTCCATGATCAAGTGGCGCACACCGGCTACCAGGTGATACAGCAGAGCGGACAGGAGGCCCCATGCTACGAACTTGGCCAGCGGGCTGGTCAAGCATGCCTTCACCTCGGCGTATCCTTCCTCGGAACCCAGGGATTTGCTCAATGCATAAAGCATGATGCCCAAGCCCAGGAACAGGATGATGCCGGAAACACGGTGCAGGAACGACGTAACGCCGGTGATGGGGAGTTTGATGGTCCTTAGGTCTAGGTTTACAGGTCGTTGGCTATTCACGGCTTTTTTTCACACTGAAGAGCCCCTAACAATCAGGGCAAAGTTGTTGGGGAGTGCGACTGGTCAGGTAAGCACCACCCAGGGAGTGCGACCCCCAATGAAAGCAAGCCCAAAAGCCCTTGGCGGTCGGTGGCCGAGTATAGACAGTTAGGTTACTAATGACAACGCGCGCACCTCACCCTAATAGCGGATTGCGCTGGCGGGATAAAAGGCGTAAATGGCGGGCAATTTCGAGGAAAAAGTCCGGTTAAAGCCTTCTGGGGCAAGACTTTAGGCAAATTGACATCTGAATTTATCTCACTATAGTGGTGCGGGCCCTGCGTGGGGGGTCTGTCTGATGATTTGAAGCATAAATAGGAGGCCACATGGCTGACAAAAAAGCGCAGTTGATCATCGAGGGCGCAGCCCCCGTCGAGCTGCCCATTTTAACCGGCACCGTTGGTCCCGATGTTATCGACGTACGGGGCCTGACGGCCACGGGCCGTTTCACTTTCGACCCAGGCTTCATGTCGACCGCCTCTTGCGAGTCGAAGATCACCTATATCGACGGCGACAATGGCATCCTGCTGCACCGGGGCTACCCGATCGAGCAACTGGCGGAAAAATCGGACTATCTGGAAACCTGCTACCTGCTGCTAAATGGCGAATTGCCAACAGCCGAGCAAAAAGCCCAGTTTGTCAGCACCGTGAAGAACCACACCATGGTTCACGAGCAGTTGAAGACCTTCTTCAACGGCTTCCGTCGCGACGCCCACCCGATGGCCGTCATGTGCGGCGTGGTCGGCGCCCTGTCGGCCTTCTATCATGACTCCCTCGACATCAATAACCCGCAGCATCGCGAAATTTCCGCGATCCGCCTGGTTGCCAAGATGCCGACCCTGGCCGCAATGGTTTACAAGTACTCCATGGGCCAACCCATGATGTACCCGCGCAACGACCTGACGTACGCGGAAAACTTCCTGCACATGATGTTCAACACCCCGTGCGAGATCAAACCGATCAGCCCGGTGCTGGCCAAGGCAATGGACCGGATCTTCATCCTCCACGCCGACCACGAGCAAAACGCCTCCACCTCTACCGTGCGCCTGGCAGGTTCTTCGGGTGCCAACCCGTTCGCCTGTATCGCCGCCGGTATCGCCGCACTGTGGGGCCCTGCCCACGGCGGTGCGAACGAAGCCGTATTGACCATGCTCGATGAAATCGGCGATGTGTCCAACATCGACACGTTCATCGCCAAGGCCAAGGACAAGAACGATCCGTTCAAGTTGATGGGCTTCGGTCACCGGGTCTACAAGAACCGCGACCCGCGCGCCACCGTCATGAAGCAGACCTGCGACGAAGTGCTGAAGGAACTGGGCATCAACAACGATCCGCAACTCGAACTGGCCATGCGCCTGGAAGAGATCGCCCTGACCGACCCGTACTTCATCGAACGCTCGCTGTACCCGAACGTCGACTTCTACTCGGGGATCATCCTCAAGGCGATCGGCATTCCAACCAGCATGTTCACCGTGATCTTCGCCCTGGCGCGGACCGTGGGCTGGATCTCCCACTGGAAAGAAATGCTCTCCAGCCCGTACAAGATTGGCCGTCCACGCCAGCTGTACACCGGCTACGAGTCGCGTGACATTACCAAGCTGGAAGATCGCAAGTAAGCACCTTTCAGCAGAACCGAAAACGGCCTCCCTCAGTGGAGGCCGTTTTTATTTGTGGCGCGTGATCTACCGCCATCGGGGTCAGTAGCAGCCCCCCCATAAACACCAGACAAAAAAATGCCCCGGCCTTTCGACCGGGGCACTTCCTTATCCAGTTATAACCTTAGTGGTTAACCGCCCCACTCGCCCCCAGGCCAGTCTGCGAACGCACAAACTGCGGGAAGTACAGCGCGCGCTCTTTCTCTGCCGCCGCCGACTTGTCGGTGATGGAGAAGAACCAGATACCGATGAACGCAATGATCATCGAGAACAGCGCCGGGTATTCGTACGGGAAGATCGCCTTCTCGTGATGCAGGATCGAGACCCAGATGGTCGGACCCAGCACCATCAGGCCCACCGCACTGACCAGGCCCAACCAGCCGCCAATCATCGCGCCACGGGTGGTGAGGTTTTTCCAGTACATGGAAAGCAGCAACACCGGGAAGTTACAGCTGGCGGCAATCGAGAACGCCAGGCCGACCATGAACGCGATGTTCTGGCTTTCGAACAGGATGCCCAGGCCAATCGCCAGCACTGCCAGGGCGATGGTGGTGATCTTCGATACGCGAATCTCATCCTTCTCGTTGGCCTTGCCTTTCTTGATCACGCTGGCGTACAGGTCATGGGACACCGCCGAAGCACCGGCCAGGGTCAAACCGGCAACCACGGCCAGGATGGTGGCGAAGGCCACTGCCGAGATGAAGCCCAGGAAGATACTGCCACCCACCGCGTTAGCCAGGTGCACCGCCGCCATGTTGTTACCGCCCAGCAAGGCGCCTGCTGCATCCTTGAACGCCGGGTTGGTGCTGACCAGCAGGATCGCGCCGAAGCCGATGATAAAGGTCAGGATATAGAAGTAGCCGATGAAGCCCGTGGCATACAGCACGCTCTTACGCGCTTCCTTGGCGTCACTTACAGTGAAGAAGCGCATCAGGATGTGCGGCAGGCCGGCGGTACCGAACATCAGCGCCAGGCCCAGGGAGAACGCGGAGATCGGGTCTTTCACCAGGCCGCCGGGGCTCATGATCGCTTCACCTTTAGGGTGAACCTTGATCGCCTCGGAGAACAGCGTGTTGAAGTCGAAGTTGACGTGCTTCATCACCATCAGCGCCATGAATGAGGCACCCGACAGCAAGAGTACCGCCTTGATGATCTGCACCCAGGTGGTCGCCAGCATGCCGCCGAACAGCACATACAGGCACATCAGGATCCCGACCAGGATCACCGCCACATGGTAGTCGAGGCCGAACAGCAGCTGGATCAGCTTGCCCGCCCCCACCATTTGCGCGATCAGGTAGAACGCCACCACGACCAGGGAACCACAGGCCGACAGGCTGCGGATCTGGGTTTGCCCGAGGCGATAGGACGCCACGTCGGCAAAGGTGTACTTGCCCAGGTTACGCAGGCGCTCGGCGATCAGGAACAGAATGATCGGCCAGCCCACCAGGAAGCCGATCGAGTAGATCAGGCCGTCGTAGCCGGAGGTGAACACCAGTGCGGAAATTCCCAGGAAGGACGCGGCCGACATGTAGTCGCCGGCAATCGCCAGGCCGTTCTGGAAACCGGTGATCTTGCCGCCGGCCGCATAGTAGTCGGCCGCCGACTTGTTGCGCTTGGACGCCCAGTAGGTGATGCACAACGTCGCGCCGACAAAGGCCACGAACATCAGGATCGCTGCGATATTCAGCGGTTGTTTGTGCACTTCACCGGTCAATGCATCCGCCGCCCACACCGCAGGAGCGAAGACCGAAGCGCCGAATACTGCCAATAGACGACGGATCATTGCGCAGCCTCCTTGAGAATCGCATTGTTCAGGTCGTCGAATTCGCCGTTGGCGCGTCGCACATAGATGCCGGTGAGGACAAAGGCCGACACAATCAGCCCGACCCCGATGGGGATGCCCCAGGTGATGGATGAGCCGGGGCTGAGTTTAGCCCCCAGTACTTGTGGCCCGTAGGCGATCAACAGGATGAATCCGGAGTACAGCCCTAGCATGATCGCCGAGAGAATCCAGGCGAACCTTTCCCTTTTTCTTACCAGCTCCTTGAAACGCGGGCTGTTTTGAATCGAGAGGTAAATGCTGTCGTTCATTGTTTTTATCCTCGCAGCACAGCTTTTTTATTATTGGAACGTATCCACTGTATGCGGCTACGGAACAGGTTCCAGACGACCTTAGTATTAGACGGAGTGTAGCGAGGGATTGAGAGGGCGCAGAAACATTTGCGGGTGACGAAAATAATGTGGGAGGGGGCTTGCTCCCGATAGTGGTGAGCCAGTCAGATCATTGACGACTGACACACCGCAATCGGGGGCAAGCCCCCTCCCACAGGGGTTTTATCAAGGCATTGGGGGGTTATTTACCGGTCCACTCGGCTACGCGCTCAGGGTGCTTGGCAACCCAGTCCTTGGCCGCTGCATCAGGCTTGGCGCCTTCCTGGATAGCGAGCATGACTTCGCCGATCTCATCCTTGGAGGCCCACTGGAATTTCTTCAGGAAGGCCGCGACTTCCGGCGCTTTCTTCTCCAGGCCCTTGCTGCCGATGCTGTTGACGGTTTCAGCAGCACCATAAATCCCTTTTGGATCGTCCAGGAAACGCAGTTTCCACTTGGCGAACATCCAGTGTGGCACCCAGCCGGTGACCGCAATGGATTCCTGCTTGTCTTCGGCACGGGTCAGCTCGGCGATCATCGCCGCACCCGAACTGGCTTGCAGCTTGTAGTCGAGGCCGTACTGCTTGATGGCTTCGTCGGTCTTGAGCATCACGCCTGAACCGGCGTCGATGCCGACGATCTTGTTCTTGAAGGTGGTGTCGGTCTTGAGGTCTTCGATGGACTTGGCCTTGACGTACTCCGGCACGATCAAGCCGATCTTCGCATCCTTGAAGTTGGGGCCGTAGTCGACCACCTTGTCCTTGTTCTTGGTCCAATACTCGCCATGGGTTACCGGCAGCCAGGCGGAGAGCATGGCATCGAGCTTGCCGGTGGCCACGCCCTGCCACATGATCCCGGTGGCAACCGCTTGCAGTTTGACGTCATAACCGAGCTTTTCCCTGATCACCTCTGCCGCCACATGCGTGGTGGCAACGCTGTCGGACCAGCCATCTACATAACCGATGCTCAGGGTTTTGCTGTCGGCGCTGGCCAGTGTGGAGCTCATCGCAACTACCAGAGTGGCAGCTGCGCCCAAGAGTCGTCGCATCTTCATCGTACTTCCCCGAAAGTGCTGCGCCCGACGGATGTCGAGCGACGTCAACCTGTTGTTATGTGGTGCGCCGCGCCCCCTTCACGCGCATCGATCCGGCTGCTGCGACATCAGTGGAGTGCTGACACGTCGATCATCAACCTGCCGCAGCCTTCGACCTGCTCTGTCAGCGACCTCATGCAAGCAAGAAACGACATCACATCGCCAGTAGGACTTTTTGTAGGACTTAACCCCACGATCCCGCCCGAACTTTGCATGTCAAAATTATGCAGCCCCACTGGGATAGCGCAAATCCGGGTAAGATGCGCGCCTTTGCTCCCCCAGATAAGCCGACCATGCCCGCCACTGCCCGCTTCCCTGCCCTGCCCTATTGCTTCGCTTTGATCCTCGGCCTGCTGGCCCTTGTCGGCTACTGGTATGGCCTCGGCCGCCCGGTGGTGCTGCCAGATGTGGCCAGTGCCAGTCACAAGCTGCAATGCGCGTCGTACACACCGTTCGACAAAGACCAATCGCCCTTCGACCAACCGTTCACACTGCGCCCCGCGCGCATGGACGCCGACCTGGCCCTGCTGGCCACCCGCTTCGAGTGCATCCGCACCTACTCCATGACCGGCCTGGAAGCCTTGCCGGACCTGGCGCGCAAGCATGGGTTAAAGGTGATGGCGGGCGCCTGGGTCAGCAGCGACCCGGTCGCGACCGAAAAAGAAGTCGACCAACTGATCGCCTCGGCTAACGCCAACCCCGATGTGGTCACCTCGGTGATCGTCGGCAACGAAGCGCTGCTGCGCAAGGAAGTCACCGCCAAACAGCTGGTGGCGCTGATCCATAAGGTCAAAAGCCAGATCAAGCAGCCGGTCACCTACGCCGACGTCTGGGAGTTCTGGCTGCAGCACCCGGAAATCGCGCCGGCGGTGGACTTCCTGACTATCCACTTGCTGCCCTACTGGGAAGATGACCCCTCCGGTATCGACCAGGCCCTCAAGCATGTGGGCGATGTACGCCAGACCTTTGGCAACAAATTCGCGCCCAAGGACATATTGATCGGCGAGACGGGCTGGCCCAGCGAAGGCCGCCAACGCGAAACTGCGGTGCCGAGCCGGGTCAATGAGGCCAAGTTCATGCGCGGTTTCGTGGCCATGGCCGAAGCCAATGGCTGGCACTACAACCTGATCGAAGCGTTTGACCAACCGTGGAAGCGCGCCAGTGAAGGTGCCGTGGGCGGCTACTGGGGCCTGTTCGATGCCGACCGCCAGGACAAGGGCATCCTCGCCGGGCCGGTGACCAATGTGCCGCACTGGCCGCTGTGGCTGGGGGTCGGCGGAATTATCCTGCTGGGCACGCTGGTGCTCGGTGGTCGCGTCCGCAGCACGCGCGCCGCGATCGCCCTGCCCCTGCTGGGTGCAGTGGCTGCCTGCGCCATCGGCACCTGGGCCGAACTGACCCGCGTGACTGCGCGCTTCAACGATGAGTGGGCATGGGCCGGCTTACTCGTGGCGCTGAACCTGCTGGTGCTGGCCCACGCCGCACTGGCCCTGAGTGCCCGTGAAGGCTGGCGCGAACGGCTGTTCAACTGGCTGGAACAACGTGCCGGCTGGCTGGTGGCAATCGCCGGATTCGCGGGCGCCGTGATGATGCTGGCACTGGTGTTTGACCCACGCTACCGCAGCTTCCCGAGTGCGGCGCTGCTGCTGCCGGCGTTGGTGTATCTGGTTCGTCCGGTGGCCGGGCCACGCCGGGAGATTGCCTTGCTGACCTTTATCATCGGGGCCGGCATTGCGCCACAGCTGTACCGTGAAGGCCTGCTGAACCAGCAGGCGTGGGGTTGGGCGGTGGTCAGTGGGTTGATGGTTGTGGCTTTGTGGCGGTGCTTGCGGGTGCGCAAGGCGTAAGAGCGCCATCGGGGGCAAGCCCCCGATTGGCCTTATCAGGCGCGCCGCGACTGCCTGACCAACCGCAACCCCGCAATCACCACCGCAAACACCGCAAACGAGGTGTTGTACAACGCCAGGGCCGGCAGCCCGAACACCAGCCCCAGTACCGCCAAGCCCCATCCCGCACGGCCCGGCACGAAAAACGCCAGCACCGAGGTCACCAGCGCGGCCCAGCCCAGCACCTTGAAGTGAATCATCAAGCCCAGGTTCGAACGCACCTGGCATTCCCAGCGGCTGGCCTCGTCGGCACAGATGCCGACCCACTGGCCATCTTCCATAAAGCCGTAACGCGCGCCATAACTGGCAGCCAGCCATAACGGCAGGGCAATAAGCAGCAAAATCAACGGCAAGCGGCGGGACATGGAGCACTCCGATAGGCAAAAACGGCGCTCAGCTTAATGCGCCAGCGGCCGTTAGCAAGGTGCATACACACAATTAGTGTTCACTAATGCATGGCAAAGTGTATCGTCTCGCTACTATTACCCCGATTCAGACGTTATTTTCCGACTTTTCGTGCCGAGAGCTGGCACTTCGGTGGCAACGCGGTGGTCATAGCCTGCGAACTTCATTAAGCACGTTTCCTCTTAGGGATTAAGTCATGCTCCGTTCCTTGCGCTGTGCTGCCTTACTGGGCAGCCTTTTTTTGAGTGCGTCAGCACTGGCCGTCGATATCGACCAAGCCAGCTATGGCTACCCTTTGACCAACCCATTCGAAGCGACCATCGCCACCACACCGCCCGACCTTCGGCCGACATTGCCGACCGACGATGAGATCAACCAGTCCGACTACACCCTGAACATGCGCCCCGAGCGCGAGTTCAGCCTGCCGGACAATTTCTGGGCAGTGAAGAAGCTCACTTACCGCATCGCCAAGCAGGACCGCGCCGCGCCGCTGATCTTCCTGATCGCGGGCACCGGTGCGCGGTTTGACAGCAGCATCAACGAATACTTGAAAAAACTGTATTACCAGGCCGGCTACCATGTGGTGCAACTGTCGTCGCCCACCAGCTTCGACTTCATCGCCTCGGCTTCGCGCTTCGCCACCCCCGGCATCAGCCAGGAAGATGCCGAAGACATGTACCGCGTGATGCAGGCCGTGCGTGCCCAGAATGCCTCGCTGCCGGTGACCGACTTCTACCTCACCGGCTACAGCCTCGGCGCGCTGGATGCGGCGTTTGTCAGCAAGCTCGACGAGACCCGCCGCAGCTTCAACTTCAAGAAAGTGCTGCTGCTCAACCCGCCGGTCAACCTCTACACCTCGATCACCAACCTCGACAAGCTGGTACAGACCGAGGTCAAGGGCATCAACAACACCACCACCTTCTATGAACTGGTGTTGAACAAGCTGACCCGTTACTTCCAGCAAAAGGGCTACATCGACCTCAACGACGCCCTGCTCTACGACTTCCAGCAATCCAAGCAGCACCTGACCAACGAACAGATGGCCATGCTGATCGGCACCTCGTTCCGCTTCTCGGCGGCCGACATCGCCTTTACCTCGGACCTGATCAACCGCCGTGGCCTGATCATCCCGCCGAAGTACCCGATCAGCGAAGGCACCAGCCTCACGCCGTTCCTCAAGCGTGCGCTGCAATGCGACTTCGACTGCTACCTCACCGAACAGGTGATCCCGATGTGGCGCGCCCGCTCCGACGGCGGCAGCCTGTTGCAACTGGTTGACCAGGTCAGCCTGTACGCCCTCAAGGACTACCTGCATGCCAGCCCGAAAATCGCCGTCATGCACAACGCCGACGACGTGATCCTCGGCCCGGGCGACCTCGGCTTCCTGCGCAAGACCTTCGGCGATCGCTTGACCGTCTATCCCCTGGGCGGCCATTGCGGCAACCTCAATTACCGCGTCAACGCCGACGCCATGCTGGAGTTCTTCCGTGGCTAAATATCTTCTGCTGCTTGCCGCCCTGATGTGCGCAGGCGTTGCCAATGCCGACAACAGCAAAGCTCACGCGCCTGTGGTGATGGACTCCGACGGTTTCAAGGAGCCGCTGAGCAAACTCAAGTTCAACCCGGGCCTGGACCAGCGCGAATTCGAACGCTCGTCGGTCAACGCCCTCAACGTGTATGACCCGCTCGAATCGTGGAACCGCCGCGTGTACCACTTCAACTACCGCTTTGACCAATGGGTGTTCCTGCCGGTGGTCGACGGTTACCGCTACGTCACACCAAGCTTCCTGCGCACCGGCGTGAGCAACTTCTTCAACAACCTGGGCGACGTGCCCAACCTGTTGAACAGCTTGCTGCAGCTCAAAGGCCACCGCTCCCTGGAGACCACCGGGCGCCTGCTGCTCAACACCACCGTCGGCATCGCCGGCCTGTGGGACCCGGCGACCGCCATGGGCCTGCCGCGCCAGAGCGAAGACTTCGGCCAGACCCTGGGCTTCTACGGCGTTCCCGGCGGTGCCTACCTGGTACTGCCGATCTTTGGTCCGTCGAACCTGCGCGACACCGGCGGCCTGCTGGTGGACTACACCGCCGAGTCCCAGATCAACTTCCTCAATGTCTCCGAAGTCAGCTCCAACCACCCGGAAATCTGGGCCCTGCGTGCGGTGGACAAGCGCTACCAGACCAGCTTCCGCTACGGTCAGATGAACTCGCCGTTCGAGTATGAAAAGGTGCGGTATATCTATACAGAATCGCGCAAGTTGCAGATTGCCGAGTAAATAGCGCCGACCAAAAAGGCCATTCGAATGAATGGCCTTTTTTTGCGCGCAGTGGCGGGTAACAGCAGCATGACGAGAACCAGCCGCACAGCCACGCCACACAGTGTCCAGGCCCCCCCCCCCACAGACATGCCTGACAAACATCAGGCGGATGAGGCGGATACCCACCTTGAACTTTGAGTGGATATTTCAATATGACGCAATCTATTTCCTCCACCCCTTCTGCGAATAGCATTCCAGCAGCCGAACCGCAGGCATCGAAGAACGCTGGCACGGGTGCTCCCACAGGTGCTTATGGCAGGCCTGCCGGCGATCACCGCGGCGCAGAAAAAATCTTCAGCGACAATCCGGCGCTCAAAGACGTGCTCAAGCAGAACGGCCCGTTCTCCAACGACTTTCTTAACAAGCTCAAACAGCAGACCGGCGATTGGGGCCCTGCCAACGACAATCCTGAAGCCCGTGCGGATGCGGCCTATAACCTGTCGGAAGTGGTGAACCACATCGATGGTCGCGAAGGCCTCAAGCGGCAGGGTTCATCGCAACAAGGCGATCACGGCATGCAGGGCTTTGGCCAGTTCGGCAGTGTGTCCGCCGGTTCCGAAGCGCAGTTGCTCAAGGCTTTCAGCGAAAAAGGTTACAGCGCCTTGCAATACCCCTCCTGAAGCAAACGCGGCGGGCGTGCCTCTGAAGGGTACGCCTCGCGCCCGCAGACACCGATACTCACGAGCTCGGCGTAAACCGGTAATTTCCCCCACATGCAGACCACTAGATTTCCTAGGTCTACGGGAACCGTTTCATTCGGGAAAACCACTTAAGGCGCGAACCCACGGGTTCCCAATCAGACGCCTAATCATTGAAAAACGGAAAACCTTGATGGATGTAAGTAACTCCAGCGGCTCCAATCAATACAATACCGGATACGCCCAGGCAAACGGCCCGGCAGGCTCCCAGTCGTCGACAGGCCAGCAGGGGCAAGCCTCTATCAGTGCGCCTACCGGCAATACGGGCAGGGCACCTGGCGATCATCGCAGCGTCGACGCCATTACCAACAACCCGCTTTTTGCGAGCGCGCGCGAAGCGCTCAAGGATGACAAACTGACGGGGATCAAGTCTCAGACAGGCGATTGGGACGACATGAATGCATCGAACGATACTCGGGCCGACCGGGCCGCAAATGCCGAGCGCGTATTCCAATACGCCGATGCCAAGGGCGGCACCGAGTCGACACCCAATAACAACCAGATAGAAGGGACGCTTTACACCCGACCAATGACTGCAAGCGCCTCCTCTGACAGTAGCTATGACTACGTGAAAGGTTCAGAAGCAAACACGCTTTACAACTTCGAGCAGAATGGCTACAAGGCCTTCGCCCAGTAATCGGCAAGGTTGCAGGCAGCGGGCGTGACGACGCCCGCTGCGCTGATACACGTCGGTGGCCTGACTGAAATGTCAGGCCCTCGCCGTACGCCACAACCGACCGACCCCCGACACCACCACCAATACCGCCGCCCCGGCGACAATCCCCACACCCGCGTTCAACAGGGTCGGCATCAGCCACGCCACCCCACCGACACTCTGGCTCACCGTTTCCACCCAATGATGCACCACCGGCACACCATGGGTAAGGATGCCACCGCCGACCATGAACATCGCCGCCGTGCCGATCACCGACAGGCTCTTCATCATGTACGGTGCCGTGCGCAGGATGCCGCCACCGATACTGCGAGCCATCTGGCCAGGCTTCTGGGTAAGCCACAGGCCCAGGTCATCCAGCTTGACGATGCCAGCCACAAGCCCGTAGACGCCGATGGTCATGACGATGGCGATGCCCGACAGGACAACCACTTGCTGCATCAACGGCGCATCGGCCACGGTGCCGAGGGTGATGGCGATGATTTCCGCAGAGAGGATGAAGTCAGTCCGGATCGCGCCTTTGATCTTGTCCTTTTCAAAAGCCACCAGATCAGTAGCCGGGTTGGCCACCGCGTCAACCAGCTGCGTATGTTCGGCCTGGACTTCAGCCTTGCTGTGCAGGAATTTATGCGCGAGCTTCTCGAAGCCTTCGAAACACAGGTAAGCGCCGCCGAGCATCAACAACGGTGTCACGGCCCAGGGAGCGAAGGCGCTGATCAACAACGCGGTGGGCACCAGGATCAATTTGTTGATAAACGAGCCCTTGGCAACGGCCCATACCACCGGGATTTCCCGCTCGGCACGCACGCCGGAAACCTGCTGGGCGTTGAGCGCCAGGTCATCGCCCAGCACGCCGGCGGTTTTCTTGGCGGCCATCTTGGTCATCAGGGCGACATCGTCGAGGACGGTGGCGATGTCGTCGATCAACACCAGCAAACTGCTTCCTGCCATGAAACGCACTTCCGTAAGAGAAAAGATGACGCGAGCATAGCGCGGCGCAAGGCGTTGCGGACACATTGTTGAGGCTCGCGGATAGCCGGTGCTAACATGCCCGACCGCCTGCACTGGCAAGGAAAACCCTGGTTTATGAGCACCATTCGCGAGCGCAACAAAGAAAAGATCCTGCGGGCGGCGAGCGAGGAGTTTGCCGACAAGGGCTTCGCCGCGACCAAAACCAGCGACATCGCCGCCAAGGCCGGGCTGCCCAAGCCCAACGTCTATTACTACTTCAAGTCCAAGGACAACCTCTACCGCGAGGTGCTCGAAAGCATTATCGAGCCGATCCTGGCGGCGTCCACGCCGTTCAACCCCGAGGGAGAGCCTTCAGCGGTGCTGAGCAACTACATCCGCTCGAAAATCCGCATCTCCCGCGACCTGCCCTTCGCCTCCAAGGTGTTCGCCAGCGAAATCATGCATGGCGCACCGCATCTGAGTGCCGAGCAGGTCCAACAACTCAATGCCCAGGCCAAGCACAATATCGACTGCATCCAGAGCTGGGTGGATCGCGGGTTGATCGCGGCTATCGACCCTCATCACCTGATGTTCAGCATCTGGGCGGCGACGCAGACCTATGCGGATTTCGACTGGCAGATTTCCGCGGTGACCGGCAAGGCCAAGCTGGATGAGGCCGATTATGAAGCGGCGGCGCAGACGATTATTCGGTTGGTGCTCAAGGGCTGTGCGCCGGACTGATGCACCGAGGTGCCTGTGCCAATCGGGGGCAAGCCCCTTCCCACAGATTGAACTGTGAACACGCTCAAAACTGTGGGGCTTGCTCCCGATGAGGCCCTTACAGTCACACACGACTCAAGCTGACACCCCCGCATCCGCCCTCAACCCCAGCCCCTCGATCGCCGTGATCGCACACTGCTCATCAATATCCGACGTATCCCCGCTGATCCCGATCGCCCCCAGTACCGCCCCCGCCTGATCCCGAATCAACACCCCACCCGGCGCCGGCACCACGCTACCCTGCCCCAGGCTGTTCAACGCCGCGATAAACGCCGGCCGTTGCTGTGCGTCCAGTGCCAGCAGGCGCGAGCCCTTGCCCAGCGCAATCGCGCCCCAGGCCTTGCCGATGGCGATCTGCGGGCGCAGCAGGCTGGCGCCGTCTTCGCGCTGCAGGGTGATCAAGTGGCCGCCGCTGTCGAGGACCGCGATGGTCAGCGGCGCGGCTGAAATCGTGCGGCCGGCGCTGAGGGCCTGGCTGGCCAGTTGGGTGGCAATCTTCAAGGTTAAAGCGCTCATGGTGCCGTCCTTCTTTTGTTATTGGGAAAGCGGTGGAGGTCTGTTTGATCAGATGACCGATCAAACAAATAGAACACAATGACATTTATTTTTGTATACAATATTTTCAAACAAAGGCTCCATACGTCGAAAAAAGCGGTTCCGACGAACGCAAAGGCCAACCAATAAAATGGATTGACCTGCGCCGCCCGCCGTGAATACACTTTGGACAGACACCACTTGTATACAATTACAAAACGCAAGAGGCACCAAAATCATGAGCAAAATGAGAGCAATCGAAGCCGCCGTCCTCGTCATGCGCCGTGAAGGCGTGGACACCGCCTTCGGTATCCCAGGCGCTGCGATCAACCCGCTGTACTCAGCCTTGCAGAAGGTGGGTGGCATCGATCACGTCCTTGCTCGCCACGTTGAAGGCGCCTCGCACATGGCCGAGGGTTACACCCGCACCAAGGCCGGCAATATCGGCGTATGCATTGGCACCTCGGGCCCGGCGGGCACCGACATGGTCACCGGCCTCTACAGCGCCTCGGCCGACTCGATCCCGATCCTGTGCATCACCGGCCAGGCACCACGGGCCCGCCTGCACAAGGAAGACTTCCAGGCCGTGGACATCACCAGCATCGTCAAGCCGGTGACCAAGTGGGCGACCACCGTCCTCGAGCCGGGCCAAGTGCCGTACGCATTCCAGAAAGCCTTCTATGAAATGCGCTCCGGCCGCCCTGGCCCGGTGCTGATCGACCTGCCGTTCGACGTGCAGATGGCCGAGATCGAATTCGATATCGACGCCTACCAGCCGCTGCCACTGGCCAAGCCCTTGGCCACCCGCATCCAGGTCGAAAAGGCCCTGGCCCTGCTGGATCAGGCTGAACGCCCGTTGCTGGTGAGCGGCGGCGGTGTGATCAACGCCGACGCCAGCGAGCTGTTGGTGGAGTTCGCCGAGCTGACCGGCATCCCGGTGATCCCGACGCTGATGGGCTGGGGCACCATTCCCGACGATCACCCACAGATGGTCGGTATGGTCGGCCTGCAAACCTCCCACCGCTACGGCAACGCGACGCTGCTCAAGTCAGACGTGGTGCTGGGTATCGGTAACCGTTGGGCCAACCGCCACACTGGTTCAGTGGAGGTGTACACCGAAGGCCGTAAATTCATTCACGTCGACATCGAACCGACGCAGATTGGCCGCGTATTCACCCCGGACCTGGGCATCGTGTCCGACGCCGGCTCCGCGCTGACGATGTTCATCGAAGTCGCCCGCGAGTGGAAAGCCGCCGGCAAGCTCAAGGACCGCAGCGCCTGGCTGCATGACTGCCAGCAGCGCAAGGCGACCCTGCACCGCAAGACCCACTTCGACAACGTGCCGGTCAAGCCGCAACGGGTCTACGAAGAGATGAACCAGGTGTTCGGCAAAGACACCTGCTACGTCAGCACCATCGGCCTGTCGCAGATTGCCGGCGCGCAATTCCTGCATGTGTACAAGCCACGCCACTGGATCAACTGCGGCCAGGCCGGTCCGTTGGGCTGGACCATTCCTGCCGCGCTGGGCGTGGTCAAGGCCGACCCGAGCCGCAAGGTGGTGGCGCTGTCCGGCGACTATGACTTCCAGTTCATGATCGAAGAGCTGGCCGTGGGCGCACAGTTCAAGCTGCCGTACATCCATGTAGTGGTGAACAACTCCTACCTGGGGCTGATCCGCCAGGCCCAGCGCGGGTTTGAAATGGACTACTGCGTGCAGTTGTCTTTCGACAACCTCAACGCTCCCGAGCTGAACGGCTATGGCGTCGACCACGTCGCAGTTGCCGAAGGCCTGGGTTGCAAGGCCCTGCGCGTGTTCGAACCGGGACAGATCGCGCCGGCGTTGCGCAAGGCCGAACACATGATCGAGGAGTTCAAGGTGCCGGTGATCGTCGAGATCATTCTGGAGCGCGTGACCAATATTTCCATGGGCACCGAAATCAACGCCGTCAACGAATTCGAAGACCTGGCCCTGGTCGGCAACGATGCGCCGACCGCCATTTCCCTGCTCGATTAAGGAGAACCTTATGCCGCGCTTTGCCGCCAACCTGTCCATGCTGTTTACCGAGCAAGACTTTCTCGCTCGCTTCAAGGCCGCAGCCGATGCCGGTTTCCAGGGTGTCGAGTACCTGTTCCCCTATGAATTCAGCTCGGCTGAAATCAAGGCCCAACTCGATACCCATGGCCTGACCCAGGTGCTGTTCAACCTGCCGGCCGGTGACTGGGCCAAGGGCGAACGCGGCCTGGCGTGCCACCCGGACCGGGTCGAGGAGTTTCGCGCCGGGGTCACCCTGGCCATCGCCTACGCCCAGGTGCTGGGCAATACCCAGATCAACTGCCTGGCGGGGATTCGGCCCAAGGGTGTGGATGATGAAACCGTGGAAAGGACCTTTGTCGCCAACCTCAAGTACGCCGCCGACAAGCTGCAGGCGGCGGGCATCAAGCTGGTGATGGAAGCGATCAACACCCGCGACATTCCGGGTTTCTACCTCAACAACACTGCACAGGCCCTATCAATTCGCGAACAGGTGGGCAGTGACAACCTGTTCCTGCAGTACGACATCTACCACATGCAAATCATGGAAGGCGATCTGGCCCGGACCATGGCGGCGCACCTGGAGGAGATCAATCACATCCAGCTGGCGGACAACCCTGGGCGCAATGAGCCGGGAACCGGGGAGATCAACTACCGCTTTCTGTTCGAACATCTGGACCGCATCGGATACGCGGGCTGGGTCGGCTGTGAATACAAGCCGCTGACCACCACCGAAGCGGGTTTGGGCTGGCTTAAAACCCACAACGCCATCTAACCGACACCATACAAAACCTTGTGGGAGGGGGTTGCTGTAGTGAGGGGGCTTAGACCCCATGGGGCTGCTACGCAGCCAGCGCGGGACAAGCCCGCTCACCACAACAAGCCCCTCACCACAACAAGCCCGCTCACCACCGCAAGCCCAGCGCCCACAAAGCATAAAAAGAGGATTTCATCATGGCTAAAATCGGATTTATCGGCACCGGCATCATGGGCCAACCCATGGCCGCAAACCTGCAGAAAGCCGGTCATCAACTGTTTCTTTCCGAACACCACGGCAAGGCGCCGGCCGAGCTGATCAGCGCCGGCGCAGTGGCCCTGGCCACCCCGCAGCAAGTGGCCCAGGAAGCCGACTTCATTATCGTCATGGTCCCCGACACCCCGCAGGTCGACGACGTGCTGTTCCGCGCCGACGGTGTGGCGGCGGGCCTGTCGCCGAACAAGGTGGTGATCGACATGAGTTCGATCTCTCCCACAGCCACCAAGGCGTTTGCGGCAAAGATCAACGAGCACGGCGCGCAGTACCTCGACGCCCCGGTGTCCGGCGGTGAAGTCGGCGCCAAGGCCGGTACCTTGAGCATCATGGTCGGTGGCGAGCCGCAGACCTTCGAACGTGCCCTGCCGCTGTTCCAGAGCATGGGCAAAAACATCACCCTGGTGGGCGGCAATGGCGACGGCCAGACCGCCAAAGTGGCTAACCAGATCATCGTCGCGCTGAATATCCAGGCAGTGGCCGAAGCGCTGCTGTTCGCCGCCAAGAACGGCGCCGACCCGGCCAAGGTGCGTGAAGCGCTGATGGGCGGCTTTGCCTCGTCGAAGATCCTCGAAGTGCATGGCGAACGCATGATCAAGGGCACCTTCGATCCGGGCTTTCGCATTAACCTGCACCAGAAGGACCTGAACCTGGCCCTGGCCGGTGCCAAGGAACTGGGGATCAACCTGCCGAACACCGCCGGCACCCAGCAGGTGTTCAGCACCTGCGCGGCGCTTGGCGGCGGTAACTGGGACCACTCGGCGCTGATCAAGGGGTTGGAGCATATGGCGAACTTTTCGATTCGCGATAAGTAACCCCCTTTGAAAGGGCTGTACCTCTAATAACAAAAATACCCCGGGAGCCCGCTTATGTCGGTCGATCCGCAACACCTGCTTCGCGAGCTGTTTGCCACAGCCATCGATGCCGCCCACCCCCGGCACGTCCTCGAACCCTGCCTGCCCGCCGACCGCAGCGGCCGCGTGATCGTGATCGGCGCCGGCAAGGCGGCGGCCGCCATGGCGCTGGTCGTCGAGAATTGCTGGCAAGGCGACGTCTCAGGCCTGGTGGTCACCCGCTACGGCCACGGCGCCCCTTGCCAGAAAATCGAAGTGGTCGAAGCCGCCCACCCGGTGCCCGATGCCGCCGGCCTGGCGGTGGCCAAGCGCGTGCTGGAATTGATCAGCAACCTGAGCGAAGACGACCGGGTGATCTTCCTGCTCTCCGGCGGCGGCTCGGCACTCCTGGCACTGCCTGCCGAAGGCATCAGCCTGGCCGACAAGCAGGCCATCAACAAAGCCCTGCTCAAATCCGGCGCCACCATTGGCGAGATGAATTGCGTACGCAAGCACCTCTCGGCAATCAAGGGCGGTCGGCTGGCCAAGGCGGCCTGGCCGGCGACGGTCTACACCTATGCGATTTCCGATGTGCCGGGCGACCAGGCCACGGTCATCGCCTCCGGCCCCACGGTCGGCGACCCCAGCACTTCGCAACAGGCCCTGGCGATCCTCAAGCGCTACGGCATCGACGCACCGGCCGCCGTGCGCAGCTGGTTGCAGAATCCGGCCTCGGAAACCGTCAAGCCCGGCGACCCGGTGCTCGCCCGCAGCCACTTCCAGCTGATCGCGCGCCCGCAACAATCCCTGGAAGCGGTGGCGGTGAAAGCGCGCCAGGCCGGTTTCAGCGCGCTGATCCTCGGCGACCTGGAAGGCGAAGCGCGGGAGGTGGCCAAAGTGCACGCCGGCATCGCGCGGCAAATCGTGCAGCACGGCCAGCCGTTGGCGGCGCCGTGCGTGATCCTCTCCGGTGGGGAAACTACGGTCACCGTGCGCGGCAACGGCCGTGGCGGACGCAATGCCGAATTCCTGTTGAGCCTGACCGACAGCCTCAAAGGCCTGCCCGGCGTGTACGCCCTGGCCGGCGACACCGACGGCATCGACGGCTCGGAAGACAACGCCGGCGCAATCATGACCCCGTGCAGCTATGCGCGCGCCGAAGCCCTGGGCCTGTCGGCCAGCGACGAGCTGGACAACAACAACGGGTATGGCTACTTCGCCGCCCTCGACGGCTTGATCGTTACCGAGCCGACCCGCACCAATGTCAATGACGTGCGCGCCATCCTGATCCTTGAGACTGCCCACCATGACGCCTGACAAGAAGGTCAAGATCCTCGCCACCCTGGGCCCGGCCACCGACGGTATCGACGACATCCGCGAGCTGGTGCAAGCCGGGGTGAATATCTTCCGCCTCAACTTCAGCCACGGTGAGCATGCCGATCACGCCCGGCGCTACCACTTGATTCGCCAGGTGGAGCGCCAGCTCAACTACCCGCTGGGCATCCTCATGGACCTGCAGGGACCGAAGCTGCGCGTCGGGACGTTTGCCGAAGGCAAGGTGCAACTGGTGCGTGGCCAGGCCCTGCGCCTGGACCTGGACCCGACGCCGGGTGACCAGCGCCGGGTCAACCTGCCCCACCCGGAAATCATCGCCGCCCTGGAACCGGGCATGGACCTGTTGCTCGACGACGGCAAGCTGCGCCTGCGCGTGATCACCCGGCACGCCGCTGCCATCGACACCACCGTACTGAATGGCGGCGAGTTGTCCGACCGTAAAGGCATCAACGTCCCACAAGCCTTGCTGGAACTCAGCCCGCTCACCGTCAAGGACCGTCGCGACCTGAGCTTCGGCCTGGAGCTGGGCGTGGACTGGGTGGCGCTGTCGTTTGTGCAGCGCCCGGAAGACATCCGCGAGGCCCGCGAGCTGATCGGCGACAAGGCCTTCCTGATGGCCAAGATCGAGAAGCCCTCAGCCGTACAACGCCTGCGGGAAATCGCCGAGCTGAGCGACGCGATCATGGTGGCCCGGGGCGACCTGGGCGTGGAAGTGCCGGCCGAGAGCGTGCCGCAAATCCAGAAAGACATCATCCGCACCTGCCGCCAGTTGGGCAAACCGGTGGTGGTGGCGACGCAGATGCTGGAGTCCATGCGCTTCTCGCCGGCGCCGACCCGCGCGGAAGTGACGGATGTCGCCAATGCAGTGGCCGAAGGCGCGGATGCGGTGATGCTGTCGGCGGAAACCGCGTCGGGCGAGTACCCGCTGGAAGCCGTGCAGATGATGAGCAAGATCATCCGCCAGGTGGAAAACGGCCCAGACTACCAGACCCAACTCGACGTCAGCCGGCCCAAGGCCGATGCCACGGTGTCGGACGCCATCAGCTGCGCGATCCGGCGCATCAGCAGCATCCTGCCGGTGGCGGTGCTGGTGAACTACAGCGAGTCGGGCAGTTCCAGCTTGCGCGCAGCGCGGGAACGGCCGGTGGCGCCGATCCTCAACCTCACACCGAACCTGTCCACGGCGCGCCGCCTGAGCGTGGCGTGGGGCGTGCATTCGGTGGTCAATGATCGACTGAGGCAGGTGGATGAAGTGTGTTCCACCGCGCTGGAGATTGCCCAGGCCCAGGGCATGGCGCAGCGCGGGGATACCTTGGTGATTACTGCCGGGGTGCCGTTCGGGCAACCGGGGTCGACCAACTCCTTGCGCATAGAGACGCTGATCTAGCGCCTGCAGAGGCCCCATCGGGGGCAAGCCCCCTCCCACATTGGACGGCATTCACACATCCAACTATGTGAACCCAATCAAGTGTGGGAGGGGGCTTGCCCCCGATGGGCCCAACTCGGTCCCACTGAATACCCATCATGCACACCCCAACCTGCCCCGACTGGGCCGAAGCCCTGCTCAACGGCTTCAGCCAGATCTTCCTGCAACGCCATCCGCTGTGCGGCCTGCTGTGCCTGTTGGCGATCCTGATCGGCGCTCCGACCTTGCTCGGCGGTGCGCTGCTGGGTGGGGTCGCCGGGTTGCTCACGGCCCAGCGTCGCGACTATCCCAAGGCCGAGCGCCAGGCCGGGCTGTATAGCTACAACGGCGTATTGCTAGGCCTGTTGATCAGCCAGCATTTCGCCTGGTCGGCGTTGTTGCCGCCGCTGATCCTCGCGTGCGGCGGCTTGAGCGCGATCCTCACGCGGCAGTGGCTGAAACACGCCAGCCGGCCGCATGACCTGCCCGCCTACACCGCGCCCTTTGTCGGCCTGGGCTGGCTGCTGCTGGGCAGCGTCCCACACAGTGCCTTGGCCCTGGGCGAGCCCGAGACCCTGGCGGTGCTCGGCGCGCCGTTCACCGGCCTCGCGCAGATCATGCTGCTGGACCAGCCGCTGGCGGGCGCGCTGATTGCCCTCGGCCTGTGGCTGGCGAACCGGCGTGCCGCGGTCTGGGCCGTGATCGGCGCCAGCAGCGGCGTACTGATCGGATGGCTGCTGGACGACACCAGCGCCGCCCTCCTCGGCCTGCACAGCTACAACCCGGCTCTCGCGGCTCTGGCGCTGAGCCAGGCACGGCGCCAACCCTGGCTGCCGCTGCTCGGCATCCTGCTGGCGATCCTTCTCACTCCGGGCTTTGCTGCCCTGCACCTGCCCGCACTCACCGCGCCGTTTATCCTCGCCTGCTGGCTGGTACTCGCCGGCGCCCGAATACTCAGGAAACCGCGCATGGACAGCCCCTTCGAATCCCCCTAGGCTTGCTCGATATTCGATTCAGGCGGGCTTTATGGACAGCAACAACGACTGGCGTCAGCGGCTCTACATCATGGTTTTTCAGAGCGACACGGTCGCCGGGCGGCGCTTTGATGGCATCCTGCTGTTGATCATCCTCGCCAGCCTGGTGATCGTGATGCTCGACAGCATCGACCAGGTCCACCAGAACTACGCCGATGTGCTGGCCTACATTGAATGGGGCTTCACCCTGATCTTCCTGATCGAGTACGGGTTGCGCCTGTACTGCTCGCCCAAGCCGTTGCGCTACGCCTTCAGCTTTTACGGGCTGGTGGATCTGCTCGCCATCGTGCCCGGCATCCTTGCGCTGTACTACAGCGACGCGCAGTACCTGCTGATCATCCGCATCATCCGGATGCTGCGGATTTTCCGCGTGCTCAAGCTCAGCCCGTACCTCAAGCAGGCCAACTACCTGATGGCGGCGCTGCGCGGCAGCAAGCAGAAGATCGTGGTGTTCCTGGTGAGCGTGTGCACCCTGGTCACGGTGTTCGGCACCTTGATGTATGTGATCGAAGGCCCGGAGCACGGCTTCACCAGTATCCCCAAGGGCATCTATTGGGCGATCGTGACGCTGACCACCGTGGGCTTTGGCGATATCGTGCCCAAGACGCCGTTGGGCCAGGTGATTTCGTCGCTGGTGATGATCACCGGTTACTCGATCATCGCCGTGCCCACGGGTATTTTTACGGCCGAACTGGCCAGTGCCATGCGCGGTGAGCAACTGCAACACGACTGCCCGGTGTGCAGGAAAAACAGCCACGAGCCCAACGCGGCGTTCTGTTCGCGCTGTGGCAGCGCTCTTTTTAAGAAAGTGGAATAAGCAAAGTTCTTTTTAATCTTTAAGCGACTAAGTGCCCCCGGCTATAGTCGCTGGCAATGTGCCTCCCCTCTTCTCCCGAACAACAAGGAATGAGCAGTGAAAAAACTCGTAAGCGCCTCTCTCCTGGCCGCCGGCCTTGCCCTCGCGGGCGCCGTCCAGGCCGCCCCGGTCACTCTGCTCAACGTCTCCTACGACGTGATGCGCGATTTCTACAAGGACTACAATGCCGCCTTCCAGAAGCACTGGGAAGCCGAGCACCCGAACGACAAGCTGACCCTGCAGATGTCCTTCGGCGGTTCCAGCAAACAAGCGCGCTCGGTGATCGACGGCCTGCCGGCTGACGTGATTACCATGAACATGGCCACCGACATCAACGCCCTGGTCGACAACGGCAAACTGGTGCCGGACAACTGGGTCACCCGCCTGCCGAACAACAGCGCGCCGTTTACCTCGGCCACCGTGTTCATCGTACGCAAGGGCAACCCCAAAGCCCTGAAAGACTGGCCGGACCTGCTCAAGGATGGCGTGCAGGTGATCGTGCCCAACCCGAAAACCTCCGGTAACGGCCGCTACACCTACCTGTCGGCCTGGGGTTATGTACTCAAGAACGGCGGCGACGAAGACAAGGCCAAGGCCTTTGTCGGCAAGCTTTTCAAACAGGCGCCCGTGCTGGACACCGGTGGCCGCGCCGCCACCACCACGTTCATGACCAACCAGATCGGCGACGTGCTGGTGACCTTCGAGAACGAAGCCGAAATGATCGCCCGTGAATTCGGTCGCGATCAGTTCGAAGTGATCTACCCAAGCGTCTCCGCCGAAGCCGAGCCGCCGGTGTCGGTGGTGGATAAAGTAGTCGAGAAGAAAGGCACTCGCGTGGCGGCAGAAGACTACCTGAAGTACCTGTGGTCGCCGCAAGGCCAGGAAATCGCTGCCAACAACTACCTGCGCCCGCGTGATCCGAAGGTGCTGGCCAAGTACACCGACCGCTTCCCGAAAGTCGACTTCCTGTCGGTGGAGAAGACCTTTGGTGACTGGCGCACCGTGCAGAAAACCCACTTCAATGATGGTGGGGTTTTCGACCAGATCTACTCCGGTCAGTAACTGACAAATGTGGGAGGAGGCTTGCCCCTCCCACATTTAGATCTGGGTTTTGCAGTTACATCGGCGGTGTCACGCCATCCTTGCCGGCTGAAATGGCTTGGGCAGTGATTTTCCCATCCGCCCCCTGCGCGGCAAACAACACCACCTTCACCCCCGGCTTGAGCAAGCTGCGGTCCCCCGGTTCCAGGTTGACGATCGGCACATCCTCCGGCACCACGATCTTCTGTTCGCCGCCCTTGTATTTCACGGTCAACGTCCGCCCTTTGCTGACCACCAAGTCGCCGACGGTGCCGTTGGTCATGCTGCTGCCTTCCTTCAGGTCAAACGCCCGATGCCCGTCGCCGGTGCCGGCCATGGCCGGTGGGAACACATGCACTTCCAGCGCCGTCAGGGTACCGTCGGCGTTGGGCATGGCGGCCGAGCCGATGTAGCTGCCCGGCTTGATTTCATCGATCCTGGCCAGGGTGACGGCGCGCACCTGGGTGTCCTTGGTCAGGTGCACGGTGACGTCTTCACCGCTGTTGACCTTGACCTGCATCGCATCACCGTCCATCGCGGTGATTGCCCCGCGTACGCCTACGCGCGGCGCATCGGCGGCATTGGCCAGGCCCAGGGCCATTGCAGCAGCGAGGCTTGAAGCCAGGAGTATCTTGTTGAGCGTGATTTGCATGGCGCTGGATTTCCTGTTTCGGCAGTTGTGTCTGAATGTATCATCACCCGGCATAAGTGATATCACCACAAGCGGCCTACTCGCCGTTGAACCTTGTCTTTACTCTCGCTCGCCATCTTCCTTCGCTTTTATGAGAACACCATGAATGCTACCCCCCACGCTACGAGCACCATGACCCGCGCGATGGTGATGCTGTTTGCGTTTTGCTGCGGCGCCATCGTCGCCAACATCTACTACGCCCAGCCGATCATCGAACTGATCGCACCGGACATCGGCCTCACCCCCGCGATGGCCAGCCTGATCGTGTCCCTGACGCAGATCGGCTATGCCCTCGGCCTGTTCTTCCTGGTGCCTTTGGGCGACCTGCTGGAAAACCGCAAGTTGATGATCATCACGACCCTGGTGGCAATTGCCAGCCTGTTGGGCGCGGCCTTTACCGAACAACCGAACCTGTTCCTGCTGGTGTCGTTGCTGATCGGCTTCAGTTCGGTGTCGGTACAGATCCTGATCCCCCTGGCCGCACACCTGGCGCCCGCCGAGTCTCGGGGTCGGGTGGTCGGCAGCATCATGGGTGGGCTGCTGTTGGGCATCCTGCTGGCGCGGCCAGTGTCCAGCGTCGTGGCTGACCATTTTGGCTGGCGCGCGATGTTCATGGCGGCCGCCGCGTTGATGGTGTTTATCAGCGTGGTGCTGATGCTGACCATCCCCAAGCGCCAGCCGGACCACAGCGCCAGTTATGGTCAATTGCTGCGCTCCCTGGGCACCCTGTTGCGTGAACAACCGCTGCTGCGTCAACGCGCGTTTTACCAAGGCTGCATGTTCGCCACGTTCAGCTTGTTCTGGACCGCCGCCCCGCTGGAGCTAGTGCGCAACCATGGCCTGAGCCAAACCCAGATCGCGATCTTCGCCCTGGTCGGTGCCATCGGCGCCATTGCCGCCCCCATCGCCGGACGCCTGGCCGATGCCGGCCACACCCACCGCGCGTCGCTGCTGGCCATGGTCTTTGCGGTGTTGAGTTTCCTGGCGGCCTTTGTGCACCCACTGTACAGCGTGATCGGCCTGGCGGTGACCGGCGTGGTCCTGGACTTCTGCGTGCAGATGAACATGGTCCTCGGCCAACGCGCCATCTATGCACTCGACGCCAACAGCCGCAGCCGCTTGAACGCGCTGTACATGACCAGCATCTTCATCGGCGGTGCCTTCGGCTCGGCGATTGCCAGCAGCGTGTACGAACACGGCGGCTGGCTGGGCGTGATGCTGGTGGGCAGCGCGTTCCCGCTGGTAGCGTTGTTGCGTTTCCTCAGTGCGTCGCGGCAAACGGCTGTCGCCACCGCCTAGGAACGCACCAACTTCTCCAAAGCCGCATCCGCCAGAAATGACGAGCGGCTTTTGACCTTGTGCTCGCGCACATAGCGGTCGATTCGCTGGATGACATAGCCGGGCAAGGTCACATTGACCTTCTCGGTCTTGCCCAGATAGGGCGAGATGTCCAGTTCGAGCATACCCCAGCCCATCCCGGCGTAATCTTCGTGGGTGTGATGATCGGCCACCGACGTTGGCATCGGAATCACCCCGCCTTCTGCGGCGATCTCCTGCAGCAGGATGTGCGCGACTTCCACCGCGGCGTTGTAGGCCTCTTCGAAACTGTCCCCGGCGGTGACTGCACCTGGAATATCGGGGATCTGGATACCGGTGGCGGTGAAGTAATCGCCCCATTCGATACAGATTGGGTATTGCATGAATGCTCTCCTTAAAACTGAAACAGCCCGGCACGTTTCCTGATGCTTCTGATGGTGCCCAGCGGCAGATCCTTCTTCGGATGCGGCACCGGGATCGTGTACGGGTTATAGCGGTGGGTAAAATATGATGACTGCCCGTGACCCGATCCAGCACCCAACCTGCCTCTTGCAGCTCCTTGATCAATAGCCTGCTTTGCACCCCAGCCTCCTTGGCTTGGCCTAAACAAAAGCAACCCTAGAGTTATCTTCACTCAAGCACAAAATAGGTCAGGCTGACTGATGGTTGTTTTGCGCCATGTTGAAAACCACCAACCGGATGACACTCCATGGGCATTACCCTTAGGCTTGTACGCCGCGCTGCCTCGCGATGCGCTCAATCCAGCAAGGAACACCCGATGGACCGTCTCACCGCCATGGAAACCTTCGTCCACGTTGTCGAGACCGGCTCGTTCTCCGCCGCCGCCAAGCGCCTGGGCATCGGTCAACCGGCCGTCTCCAAGAGCGTCGCGCAATTGGAGGCACGGCTGGCTGTACGCTTGGTGATGCGTTCGACAAGAGGCCTGACGCCAACCGAGGCGGGGCTGGCGTTTTTCGATAAAGCCAAGCGCGCCATCGATGAGGCCAACGCGGCCGACGAAGCGGCGCGCGGTGCAGGCTCCGGACTCTCGGGGAACCTGCGGATCAGCGCGCCGGTGACCTTCGCCCGCCTGCACATCATTGCGCACCTGGGGCCGTTCCTGGCGCAATATCCCGGGATGAACGTGGACGTGGTGCTCGATGACCGCAGCCTCAACCTGGTGGAAGAAGGTATCGACGTTGCCCTGCGCATGGGCAACCTGAATGATTCAAGCCTCACGGCGCGCAAGATCGGCGAATCGCCCTGCGTCATCCTCGGTACCCCCGCCTACTTCGAACGCTTCGGCGAACCCGCTACCCCCGCCGACCTGATGCAACACCAGGCAATCATCTACACCCGCGGCGAAGGCGCGCACTGGAACTTCACCCAAGGCGGTACCCTCGCCCCCATCGTCGCCCAGGGCCGTGTGCGCGTCACTGCAGCTGAAGGTGTGCGCGCAGCCGTGCTGAGTCATTTGGGGCTGACCCTGTCGTCAACCTGGATGTTTTCACCGGAGCTGGCCAGCGGCGAGGTCAAGGCCGTGTTGACTGACTGGGCATTGCCGTCGCGGGATTTATGGGCGGTGTTCCCTTCCGGGCGCATGGCAAGTGCCAAGGCGCGGGCGTTTGTCGACTATGTGCAGGCGCTGATCAAGGCCTGAGCCTGTCAGCGCCTCGTCATGTGGCATGTGTTATCGGCGGGCATCCGACTGGACGATACCTTGCATCCATTGCAACAAGGCCGCCAACGCCTTGGCCATCACCTCCTGTAACGCGACAAGCGGGTCCGTGTTGGTATCAAGCGGGGGCGCAGGGGCTGGAGTGGGGACAACCCTCGGTGCGGGGTTCACTTCCGGCTTTTGCCCCTGCCACTGCACATCGGCAGGTTTGATCTGGCCAATGCTCTTGACCACCAGGTCGGCGCTGCCGCTCCCCTTCAGATCTATCTCCAGGCTTGAACGCCCCGTGGCCGCGTCGTGCCTGAGCAATGCCTCGCCGGCGCGACCCGTGAACCGATCAGTGAACGTCAGGGCACCGACGCGCGCCTCTCTCAATGCACCCGAGACGTCAATCTTGTCCGTCCCGCTGGTAAAGTCCTCGATCAGGTCAGGCTCTTGCGGTGTGGAGTCGCTGGCCTTGTCGTAGTCAAAAATATCCGCCCCGCCGCCGCCCCGCAGCCTGTCTGCACCCAAGCCGCCCTTGAGCCGATTGTCTGCCTCATTCCCCGTCAACACGTCACGTCCGGCCCCACCGATGGCGTTTTCAAGCACGCAGCCCTTGGCGATGGAAACATTGCCCTTCAAGCCGCCCACATCGGAAAACGACTCGGCGTTCAAATTGATGTTCTGGTTCTGGGAAAACCCGGAACAATCCAGAGTGTCGCTACCGCCACCATCCCATACGCAAAAGATAGGTTTATCCCTGGCGCTGGTGAGGGTCATGGCTTCGCAGCCGGTATTGGAATTGAAGCCGTAGGTGGTGTCGGTGTTGCGGGTTTTGTGATTGGCCCCATAGAGCCGCTGAACGGCAGCGATGTCATCCATCATCGGGGCAGAGGGATTCGAATACCGAAAGTCGTGACCAGCCTGGTTTTTCTCCGACCAGTAGCTCATCACACTGCGCGCCTTTGTATCGCCGGCATATTTGGCACCATTGTTGTAATCAGCACCGCCGCCATTGTAATCACCCGGATGCTGCAGGCCGATGGCGTGGCCGATCTCATGCACGGCAGTGACTGAAAAGTGGCTGCCCAGCGCAGGCGAACTACTTTCTCGCAGTGTGCCGACCGTGGCCGTGGTGGTGGTAATGCCGCGCGAGGGTAAGCTGGCGACGCCACGGTCACCGCGCGGGTTGTTTTTGATGTGAACCGTGCCATCGGCGCCGGCTGCCCGTTCCTTGAAACTGATGTTGGCCACGTCCTCCCAATGTTGCACCGCCTGGCGCACCCGGCGTTGCTGCGCGGCGCTGAACGTCGGGTCTACCGTATAGGAGAGGTCGATGCGCTTGTCGCCATTACGGTCGTGGAAATGCAGGTTGTCGCGGGTGATGTACTTTCCGGCCTGCTCCGTTGTGAAGGTTGGTTTGCGACCGGCGCCCACACCATAGGGGCCAGACTCGGAAGGCGGCAGGTTTTCAGGTGATACGTTGAGACGAGAACATTCAGAGTTAATCATGAGATAGCGCTCCCTACAGTAAGTTAATGAGTCGACTCAATCAGAATCGACGCAATAAGCTCCCATGTAGAAAACACTCAGGACAGCACTGATTTAGTTCCTACTGAAACACACTAAGGTGGCGCAACATGCGTTAAGACATGCGATAAACCGCTTGCACTTTAAACAACTGAACACACACTTTCGCGCCAAAAAACTTATTGGATTCTCAGAAAAAAAACAAAATCCTACACAATGGCGCTGATTTGACTACACCAAATCCGCCCTCAGACAGATACATGCACTTAACTTTTCCGCCGAGTTCACGGCCTGTCAGGATTTCGCCGCTTGACATGCCCCATGCCGCACTCGATCAATGCGCTGCACGGTTGACGGCACAGGCTTGCATCGTTGGTCAGGCGCATACGGAATGCCCCGAGTTCAGGCAACACAGCAGGCGCTCGACCGTGTGCTCCAGTGGCCCGGAGTTATCCAGCACAAACAACCCTGAGCCATTGCCGGCGATCAGTTCGGTGGTGAACCGCGCATTGCGCGCCAGGCGCTCCTCGATATCCGCCTGGGCCTCACGCCCCCGCGCCACCAGGCGCTGGCGCAATACGGCTTGATCCACCGTCAGCAACAGCACCCACATATCCGGGTAGCGCTCGCGGGTCTTCGCCAGGTGCGCGCGAGAACCATTGACCAGTACGTCTTCCCCCGCCGCCAGCCATTCGTCGATGACCTTGGGGATGCCGTAGGACAACCCGTTGGCGTGCCAACTGAGGGCAAACGCGCCCTCGGCCTGCATCACGGCGAATTGCTCCGGGCTGACGCCCTGGGCCGCCTCACCCACCGCTTCCGCCGAGCGTGTGATCACGCGGCGCACAATCCGGCAACCGCGTTCGGCCAATCGTGGGCGTGCAGCCTCCAACAGGCTGTCCTTGCCCGAACCCGATGGCCCGATGAGATAGATCAACCTGCCCGCCATCAAAACACCCTCTTCGCTTGTCGCCAGACGTGTTGCACCACGGGAAGCCCTGCGCGGCTCCTGGCTTGGACCAGGTCGGCGCGCAGGCCAATGGCGATTTTCCCCGCACTGGAAAGTATATCCAGCAATCCCTCGGCAGAGACCACGTTACTGAAGTGCGCGCCGCCTCAATATTTGCTGGGCTTAATACTTGCTCAACCCTGACGGGTTGGTGAGGTTTTTTGAAAGTCGCGTGTTGCGGTGATTCAGTCCGTTTCAAAGGGCGAGATAGCCGGAAGTATCTTCAATTCAAAATCCTCCAGAGCCAACATCGCCCCATTTGAAAGCTGCCAGGTGTAGAAATCCGAGAAGTCCCCTCTGGCCAATGCACGAATCACCTTTGCCACAAAACCATGTGCCACCAGCAAAACAGCCTGTGTTGGATAAAGCGACGTTAACTGGACCAAGCCTTGGTGTACTCGCGTGACCACATCAGCTATCGACTCACCACCGTCAGGCCCTGCCGCCCATTGGCGCGTGATGTCCTGTGCCCAAAGCGCTGGATGCATGGCCTTGGCCTCCGCCTGAGTCAACCCTTCGAACACACCCACATCGCGCTCGCGGAAGCTGTCAATCGTCACAGGTTCAAGGTTTAACACACGGTTAAGAATCTGCGCCGTTTGCCGCGCCCGCAAGCGTGGAGAAACGATCAACACCTCAATACCGCCGGGTAGTTTTTCGCTGAGCAAAACAGCCTGTTCCCGGCCCCGCTCGGTCAGTTCCGGGTCGAGTGCGCCGAGGTAGCGATGCTCCGCGTTGGCCCACGTTTCGCCGTGGCGTATGACGTAGAGGTTCATGAGGGTCCGTCTCGTTGAAGGGTGGGGAGTTAATCTGGTCCTGATGATAGTGCCGCCTATCGCCTAATGATCGCTCCCATGCTCCGGGTGATCAATCAAATCAGCGAAACGCTAACAGGACGTTTCCTACGATCTCTGTGGCTTGCAGTAGCTATAACGCACCGTTAGCCTCTCGCAGTCGCTGCTCATCAGCGATCAGGCTTGGTCGCCTGGATTAGAATGGCGCACAGTGCCGCGCAAGCGGCATTATTGTGTTCGCGTTATGGCGAGCTGTGCGTGGGAGGGCTTAGGGCCCTGCCGGGTTTCCATTCCCTGGTCGACCAACCTGCGTACAGCTCGCCGCCTTTCCGCTTGGTCGCGGATGTGGTGAGCTCCAACTGAATGGAGATTTACTGCATGAAAAAAGTCACGCCAAATCCCCCGCCATCCTCCATGGATGACACCCCGCAAACCCCACCCAATCTCATCTTCAGCGTCCACCCCGGCCTCAGCACCGAAGCTGCCTTGAGCAATGCCAGCGCGATGCTGGAGTCGGCGACTGTGTGTGCCTACGACTGTGCCGAGCACTTGGATGGTTCAAGCCGCAGGCAGGTGCTGGCGGTGGTACAGATGGTTGAGATTGCGCAGTTGTTAGTGGGGGCGGCGCTGGAGCGGGAGTGTCCCGTGGCTTGATGGCTGAGGAGATCTCCTGTGGGAGGGGGCTTGCTCCCGATAGCGGTAGGTCAGTCAGACATTAATCAACTGAAACACCGCTATCGGGGGCAAGCCCCCTCCCACATTTGCCCTCCAGTGTTTGGAAGAATGGGTTTCACAGGCATGAAGAAGGCGACCCGAAGGTCGCCTTTTGTCATTGCGCGTACTGCTTGCTCAAGCCCGGCGGCACGCCCTGCACGTCGGTGTCTTCCCAGGGTCCGTTGGGGCTGATGGAGCGGCTCCAGCCGTTGCTCCAGCGGTAGTAGGTGCGCTGGCGGTAGAAGGTGTCGGGCTGGTCGTCGAGCACGTACACCTGCATCTTGCCGTCCCAGTGGCTGGCGGCGCCCGGTGGTGGGGCGAAGGTGGGCGATTTGGTCGGCAGCGGCTTCGGCGGCGGGGTCACCGGGCCAGAGGGCCTGGTGCTCGGCTGGGTCGACGGGCCTGACGGTGGGATAGTCGGGCCGGTCGGCGCAGGCGGTGGGCGGTGGACCGCACAGGCGCTCAGGCCCACTACCAGGCTGAGCAGGGTGATGCGTGCAAATGCGGTCATGGGCGTTTCCTCGAAATTACTTGTCCGGACTGTCGATGGTCAGCTGCTGCAGCGCAGTGGTGGTGCTGGCCAGGGGTTGGCTGCGGCCGATCCACTCGCCGGTGGTCGGTTGACCGGCCCGGGATATGCGCGCAACCAGTTGGACTTCGGGGAAGTTGGACAGTTTCAACTGCGGCATCATCGCGTCGGCATCGCCGAGTTCGACGGTTACGGGCAGTTCGGCGACGGTGACGCGTTTGGCCGCCAGGGGGGCCGGCGGGCCTTTTACCGCGCGGGCGAAGATGAATACGCTGTCGGTGGGCAGGGCCTTGGCCTTGACCTCGGCGGACAGGTCCACGCGGACGTTCATCACCGCTTTCTGCGCCATGCTACCGCCGCCTTCCTTGAGTTTTTCCGCGGCACGGTCAATGCCGCCTTGCAGCGCCACGCGGGAATTGTCTTGCGGTGGCAGTTGCGCCAGCAGGCGGCTCCAGTAGTCGATGGCCTCTTGATAACGCTGGCCTTCGAAGGCGGCGATACCGAGCAGGCCGAGGCTGGTGACTTCCTTCGGGTCAAGCTTCAAGGCTTCGTCGGTCAGCGCCTGGACCTTGGGCGACCACTGTTTGTTGTCGGCAAAGTACTGCGCCTGGGCCCACTGGCCGAGCAGTTCCGGCTGGCGCCCGGCCAGCGCCACGGTACGCTCGAAGACCTTGGCGGCATCGGCGGAACGGTCCTGGGCCATATAGGCGCGACCGAGGAAGTACAGGCCTTCCGCCGAGTCCGGTTGGGCGGCGGCGGCGCGTTCCAGGCGCTGGGTCATGTCTTCCATGGACACCGGCGGCTGAGCGAATTCGCGGGTCAGTTCAACCTTGTCGCTGGCACCGAAATGCATATACAGGCCCAGGCCAAGCACCGGCACAAGGATGGCGGCGAGCAACGGCATCGGCTTGCCCAGGCGCGATTCGCGGGGCTTTTCCACACCTTCGGTGTCGGCCAGCAGCTCGCGGGCGGCTTCGGCGCGGCCGCTGTCGAGCTGCGCGGCGTTGAGCACGCCTTCGTCCTGCTGCACTTGCAGCTCGGCCACACGTTCTTGGTAAAGCGCCACGTTCAGCGCGGTGCGATCCTCTTCACGCTGGGCACGGCGGCCACGCAACACAGGGATCAACAGGAAACTCAGGGCAATCAGAAGCAGCAAGCCGGCTGCGAGCCAGAAATCAATCATCAGTCTTGGTGTCCAGCAATTGGTCGAGGCGTTTACGCTCTTCGGGGGATAGCGCGTCGGAACCATCGGTAGGCGCGGCGCGGCGACGGCGGACGATCACGGCCATCACCACCACGCCGGCCAGCAGCAGCCCGGCGGGGCCGAACCAGAGCAGTGCGGTCTTGCCGGTGAGGGCCGGTTTGTAGCGCACGAAATCACCGTAGCGGTCGACCATGAAGTCGATGATCTGCTGGTTGTCCTTGCCCTCCCCCAGCATGCGGAAGATTTCCTTGCGCAGGTCGGCGGCGATGGGCGCGTTGGAGTCGGCGATGTCCTGGTTCTGGCACTTGGGGCAGCGCAGCTCCTTGGTCAATTCGCGGAAACGCTCGCGGTCACCGTCCTTGGCGAATTCGTAAGTGTCGATGGCAGCGTGGGCCACCCCGGCCAAGCCCAACGCCAGCACGGCAACGGCTAACAGGCGCTTCATGGCTTGGCCTCGTCGACCAGGGCCTGGTACTTGGCGGCCAGTTGCTCGCGCCACACCACTTCGTCGATCACTCCGACGTATTTGTCGCGGATCACACCCTTGGCATCGATGAAGAAGGTTTCCGGGGCGCCATACACGCCGAGGTTCAAACCGAGGTTGCCGTCTTCATCACGGATATCAAGCTGGTAGGGATTATGGAATTCCGCCAGCCACTTCAAGGCCGCCGCGTTGTCGTCCTTGTAGTTGATGCCGTAGATCACCACGCCCTTCTCGGCCAGCTTGTTCAGCACCGGGTGCTCGACGCGGCAGGAGATGCACCAGGTGCCCCACACATTGACCAGCGCCGGTTTGCCGAGCAGGTCGGCCTGGGTCAGGGTTTTGTCACCCTGCACGGTCGTCAGGCTGAACGCGGGGAACGGCTTGCCGATCATCGCCGAGGGCAACTCGGCCGGGTCCAGGTACAAGCCGCGATACAGGAATACCGCCACTACCAGAAACAGGGCCAGCGGCACGACCATCAACCAACGCTTCATACCGCCGCTCCTTGCAGGCCCAGCGCTTCACGCACCCGGCTCTTGACCTTGACCCGATACCGGCGATCCAGTGCCGCGAGCAAACCACCAAAGCCGGTGAGCAAACCACCGAACCAGATCCAGCGCACGAACGGTTTCACATGCACCCGCACGGCCCAGGCGCCATCGCCCAGGGGTTCACCCAGGGCCACGTAGAGGTCACGGGTGAAACCGGCATCGATGCCGGCTTCGGTCATCATCGAGCTTTGTACGGTGTACAGGCGTTTTTCCGGGTGCAGCACAGCGATCTCTTTACCGTTACGGACTACGCGCACGGTGCCTTTGTCTGACGTGAAGTTCGGCCCTTCGAAGTGCCTGGCGCCTTCGAAGATGAACTGGTAACCGGCCAGGTCCATGGACTCGCCCGGCGCCAGGCGCAGGTCGCGCTCGGCACTGTTCTGGCTGGACAGCACCACACCGAGGGCGCACACGGCGATGCCGATGTGGGCGATCTGCATGCCCCAGTAGCTGCGGGTCAGGGTCGGCAGGCCTTTGATCAGGCCTTTGTGGCGGGTCTTGTCGACGATGTCACGCACACCGGCCAGCAGCACCCAAGCGGCGAGCAGGAACGTGGCGAGCACCGCCCAGTTGAAGTCGCCGTAGGCGATACCGGCGACCACGGCCAGGGCCACGCTGCCGAGCAGCACCGGCATCAGCATGCCGGCCAGCCATTTGACCGGGGTGTCCTTCCAGCGCACCAGCACACCGACCGCCATCACCACCATCAACAGCCCCATCAACGGAATAAACAACGCGTTGAAGTACGGCGGGCCGACGGACAGCTTGGCGCCGCTCAGGGCATCCAGCACCAAGGGGTACAAGGTGCCGAGCAGGATCATCGACGCGGCCACCACCAGCACCAGGTTATTGCCCAGCAGCAGGGTTTCCCGCGACCACAGGTTGAAGCCGACCTGGCTCTTGACCACTGGTGCGCGCAGGGCGAACAAAGTGAGGGAGCCGCCGACCACAAACAGCAGGAAGATCAGGATGAACACACCGCGCTCCGGGTCGGACGCAAACGCGTGCACCGAGGTCAATACGCCCGAACGCACGAGGAAGGTGCCGAGCAGGCTGAGGGAAAATGCGGCGATGGCCAGCAACACGGTCCAGCTCTTGAACACGCCGCGTTTTTCGGTAACGGCCAAGGAGTGAATCAGTGCCGTGCCGACCAGCCATGGCATGAAGGACGCGTTTTCCACCGGGTCCCAGAACCACCAGCCGCCCCAGCCGAGTTCGTAGTAGGCCCACCACGAACCGAGGGTGATGCCGATGCCGAGGAACGCCCAGGCGACGATGGTCCACGGCCGCGACCAGCGCGCCCAGGCCGCATCGAGACGCCCGCCGAGCAAGGCGGCGATAGCGAAGGCAAAGGCCACGGAAAAACCCACGTAGCCCATGTAGAGCATCGGCGGGTGCACGATCAGGCCGATGTCCTGCAGCAGCGGGTTGAGGTCGTGACCGTCCGCCGGGATCTGCGGCAGGATGCGGGTGAACGGGTTGGAGGTCATGATCAGGAACAGCAGGAAGCCGATGCTGATCATGCCCATCACCGCCAGCACCCGTGCCAGCATGACTTGCGGCAACTGGCGCGAGAACACCGACACCGCGAAGGTCCAACCGCCGAGGATCAACGCCCACAACAGCAGCGAACCTTCATGGGCGCCCCACACCGCGCTGAACTTGTAGTACCAGGGCAAGGCGCTGTTGGAGTTATTCGCTACATAGGCGACGGAAAAGTCGTCGGTCATAAAGGCGTAGGTCAGGCAGCCAAACGCAAACACCAGGAACGCACACTGGCCCCAGGCGGCCGGCTGCGCCAGGCTCATCCACAGGCGGTCACCGCGCCAGGCACCGAGCAACGGCACCACCGCCTGGACGATGGCAAAGCACAAGGCGAGGATCATCGCCAACTGGCCCAGCTCCGGAATAAACAGTGCGGACGTCATGGCTTAGCCCTCCTTGGCGGGGGTAGGTGCGGACTGGCCGCTGTCCTTGAGGGCTTTGGTCACCTCAGGCGGCATGTATTTCTCATCGTGCTTGGCCAGCACTTCATCGGCCACCACCACGCCGTCGGCGTTGAGCTTGCCCAGGGCGACGATGCCCTGGCCTTCGCGGAACAGGTCCGGGAGGATGCCGCGATAAGTGATGGTCACGGCCTTGTTGAAATCGGTAACCACGAAGGTGACGTCGAGGGAATCGCCGGAACGCTTCAGCGAGCCCTTCTCCACCATGCCGCCGGCGCGGATGCGCGTGTCAAGCGGCGCTTCGCCGTTGGCGATCTGGGTCGGGGTGTAGAACAGGTTGATGTTCTCCCGCAGGGCGCTCATCGCCAGGCCCACGGCAATACTGACACCGGCCAGGATGGCAAGGATGATCAACAGACGCTTTCTACGCAGCGGATTCACTTTTCGGTCTCCCGGCGCAGACGACGCGCCTCTTGTTGCAGGTAACGCTTGCGGGCCAGGATCGGCGCGGCGACGTTGAGGGCCAGCACGGCCAGGCAGATGCCATAGGCCGTCCAGACATACAGGCCGTGGTGGCCCATGGCGAGAAAATCACTGAAAGAAGCAAAACTCATCCGCGCGCTCCCAGGCAGCTTTGCACTTCGGCCTTGACCCAGCTGGCACGGGCTTCACGCTTGAGCACTTCGAGGCGCATGCGCATCAGCAGCACGGCGCCGAAGAAGCAGTAGAACCCCAGTACCATCAGCAACAACGGCGCCCACATTTCCACGGGCATCGCCGGTTTTTCGGTGAGGGTGAAGGTGGCGCCCTGGTGCAGGGTGTTCCACCACTCCACCGAGTACTTGATGATCGGGATGTTGATCACGCCGACAATCGCCAGCACCGCGCAGGCCTTGGCGGCGCTGTCACGATTGCTGATCGCGTTGCCCAGGGCAATAAGACCGAAGTACAGGAACAGCAGGATCAGCATCGACGTTAGTCGCGCATCCCACACCCACCACGAGCCCCAGGTGGGTTTGCCCCAGATCGCACCGGTGACCAGCGCCACGGCGGTCATCCACGCACCGATGGGCGCGGCGCATTGCAGAGCGACGTCCGCGAGTTTCATCTTCCACACCAGGCCGACGACGCCGCACACCGCCAGCATCACGTAGCAGGACTGGGCCAGCATCGCGGCGGGCACGTGGATGTAGATGATGCGAAAGCTGTTGCCTTGCTGGTAGTCCGGCGGCGCGAAGGCCAGGCCCCAGACCAGGCCGATGCCGATCAGCAACACGGCGGCGATGCTGAACCAGGGCAGCAGTCTGCCACTGATGCCGTAGAACCATTTGGGCGAGCCGAGCTTGTGAAACCAGGTCCAGTTCATTGCTGTTTCCATCACGGTTGCTTCTTGTCTTGGCAAGAAGCGTAGGGTCTTTACTGACTATGCGTATACCGCCCAGTCAGACCTCATTATTCACCGACGCTGATCTTCAGGCCGGCGGCTATAGCAAAGGGTGTCAGGGTTACCGCCAGGGCGGTCAGGCTGCCAAGCCACAGGAGGTAACCGGTCGCCGGCATGCCCATGAGCGCGGCTTGCAATGCGCCGCTGCCCAGGATCAGTACCGGGATGTACAAGGGCAGAATCAACAGGGCCAGTAACAGGCCACCCCGTTTCAAGCCGACGGTCAACGCGGCACCCACCGCCCCCAACAGGCTGAGTACCGGGGTGCCGAGCAGCAGGCTCAGCAACAGGATCGGCAGGCATTCGCCGGGCAATCCGAGCATCATCGCCAGCAGTGGCGAGAGCAAGACTAGCGCCAGGCCGGAAAAAGCCCAGTGTGCCAGTACCTTGGCCAGGACCAGAAGTGGCAGGGGGTGCGACGAAAGGACCCACTGTTCGAGGGAACCGTCTTCGAAATCACTGCGAAACAGCCCGTCCAGCGAGAGCAGGACGGACAAAAGGGCCGCGACCCACACCAGTCCCGGAGACAAGGTTTGCAACAGTTTAGTCTCGGGGCCAACCGCCAACGGGAACAATGCGATCACGATGGCGAAGAACACCAGCGGGTTGGCCAGTTCGGCCGGGCGACGGCACAGCAAGCGGGCTTCGCGGGCGACCAACAGGGCAAACACACTCATACCGACCACCGCCCCAGGTCGAGGTCGCGGTAACCGACGGGCATGCGCGCCAGGGTGTGGTGGGTGGTGAGCACCACCTGGCCGCCCTGCTCGCAGTGCTGCGCCAGGTGCCGTTCCAATTGGGTGACGCCTTGTTTGTCGAGGGCGGTGAAGGGTTCGTCGAGAATCCACAGCGGCGGGCCAGGCAGGTACAGGCGCGCCAGGGCCACGCGGCGCTGCTGGCCGGCGGACAGGGTGTGGCAGGGCACGTCTTCGAAACCCTTGAGGCCGACGGCGGCCAAGGCCTGCCAGATGGCGTCGCGGGTTGCAGGATGATGCAGGGCGCTGAGCCAGCTGAGGTTTTCTTCGGCGGTGAGCACATCCTTGATCCCGGCGGCGTGGCCGATCCAGATCAGGTTGCGTGCCAGTTCGGTGCGTTGTTCGTTGAGCGGCCTGCCGTTGAGTCGCACTTCACCGGCCGTGGGCTGCATCAGGCCGGCCAGCAGGCGCAGCAAACTGGTCTTGCCGCTGCCGTTGGGGCCACTGATCTGCACCATGTCGCCGCCCGCCACACGCAGGTCGAGGTGCTCGAACAGCAGGCGCAGGTCGCGTTCACAGGAGAGCGCTACGGCTTCAAGAAGAGGGCTGGTCAAGAGATCGCGGGCCTTTACGGTTCAAGTCGGCGGTGCAGCGGCCGTTATAGAAAGAAGCACAATAACGGCTTTGGCGACCGATTTTAGAGAGCTGGATCAAATAGTTGTGAGGTTTTTACCGCTCTCTTTGCAGACGGGCGGCATTATACATGCGATGCCCTACGCTAAAGAGGGCTATTTCCCAGAGACGATGCGCACGATGACCGGCGAGATCAACCTTCCTACGCTTCCTCCCACCCCGGCAGCCGGGCAAAGCCCTGCGCCTGCGCCCGGGGCGCTGCTGAAACTGCTGGAGCCGCAGACCGGGCTGATCGAACCGGGCAAAACCGTGAATGCCGAGGTGCTCGCCCTGAAACAAGGCGGTGAGGCGTTTCAGCTGTTGCTCAAGCTGACCCTTGAAGGCGGCCGCCAGACGCTGGTGCAAGCCAGCAGCCCACAACCCTTGCCGTTGGGCAGCAATGTGGCCGTGAGCCAGACGCCCGCAGGCAACCTGGCCATCAGCCTGCAACAAGCCCTGAGCGCCAACGTTGCCGCCCTCACCCGTATCGATACGGCCAAGATGCCGGAAGGCACCCTGCTGCAGGCCAAGGTGCTGACCACCCAGGCCCTCCCCCAAGGCACCGCGCAGCCGGCGATCTACCGTTCGTTGGTGAGCGTACTCAATAGCGCCATGGCCGGTGCGACGCTGACACTGGAAAGCCCGCAACCGTTGCGCGTGGGCAGCTTGCTCAGCGCCGTGGTACAGAACGCGCAAACCCTGAATTTTGTGCCGTTGAGCGGGCTCAAGGATCAACTGGCCGTCACCCAGCAATTGTCGACCCAGCAAAGTCGCCAGGGCTCCCTGGATGCGGTGTTCACGGCATTGCAAAATCTGCCCCGCGGCGACAGCACCTCCTCCGACCTGCGCGCTGCCGCCGACCGTTTGCTGGCGGCCTTACCCGACCTGGCACAGGTGAGCAACCCCAAAGTGCTGGCCCAGGTTATCCAGAACAGCGGCGCCTTTCTTGAAGCCAAGCTACTCGCCGGGCAAAACCCGCAGGTGCCGCCGCTGGATATGAAAGGAGCGCTGCTGCGCCTGGTCGCCGACCTGCTGCCCGCCCTGCCTGCGAGCACCAACCTGAATGCCATTCTTGCCGCCAACACCCTGGCCCAGGTGCTGCCCAACTTCGTGCGCAGCCCGTTGGGCACCCTCGGTCAGGTCGGCGCGCGGCAAGCACCGGTCAGCTTCCCACTGCCGGAGCGGCTGATGGCAAAACTGGAGGGCGAAGGCGACCTGGAAAACCTGCTGCGCCTGGCCGCCGGGGCCATTTCCCGCTTGCAGAGCCACCAGCTGTCGAGCCTGGAGCAAACCGGCACCACCGCCGATGGCCGCCTGCAAACCACCTGGCAGTTGGAGATCCCCATGCGCACCCTGCAGGACATCGTGCCGTTGCAGGTCAAGTTCCAGCGCGAAGAGCCGGCGCCGGACAAGGACCAGCCCGAACGCAAGGATTCCAAGGAGCCCAAACAGATGCTCTGGCGCGTCGAACTGGCCTTCGACATGGAGCCCCTGGGGCCGTTGCAGGTCCAGGCGCAGCTGACCCAGGGCAAGCTGTCCAGCCAACTGTGGGCAACCCGACCTTTCACTGCCAGCCTGATCGAAAGCCATTTGGGCAGCCTGCGCGAGCGCCTGGTGTCGTCGGGGCTCAATGTCGGCGACCTGGACTGCCACCTCGGCACCCCGCCACGCGGGCCGAAAACCGGACTGGAACAACGCTGGGTGGATGAAACCGCATGAACAACGCCAACCCGCCACGCCAGGCGATTGCCCTCAAGTACGACGGCCAACAGGCACCGACCCTGACCGCCAAGGGCGACGATGCCCTGGCCGAAGCCATCCTCAAGTTGGCGCGGGAAAATGAAGTGCCGATCTATGAAAATGCCGAGCTGGTGAAGCTGCTGGCACGCATGGAACTGGGCGACAGTATCCCGGAGGAGTTGTACCGCACCATCGCCGAGATCATTGCATTTGCCTGGACGTTGAAGGGCAAGTTCCCGGTGGGCTATGACCCGGATGCCGGGCCGGTGGAGCGGGATGTCACGGAGCGTGGCGACGATTACTGAATAGCCACGGGCATATACAGGTTCAAATGTGGGAGGGGGCTTGCCCTAAGGCTTTTTGTAGGAGCGAGCTTGCTCGCGAAAAACTCACAGGCGCCGCGTTCATTCAGGAAGCACGCGTTATCGTTGACGTTTTTCGCGAGCAAGCTCGCTCCTACAGGACGCGATGTACGCTTAACTGACTGGCATCAGGGCAAGCCCCCTTCCACATTTGGATTGGGGGTCAATTCAAGACTTCACTCAGAGGGATGAAATTGACTCGATCGCCGATGTCCAGCGTCGTCCCTTCCAACACCTCCACAAACCCCTCCGCCCACGCCGCGCTGCGCAGCACGCCGGAGCTCTGGTTGCGGTAGATGATCGCCTTGCCCTGTTCGATGCGCCCGCGCAGATACTCGCGGCGGTTGCCCGGCTTGGGCCAGGTGAACCCCACCGGCACGTCGAAACGCAGCGGCTCCACGTCCGCCACACCTTGGCGGCGCAGCAAGTAGGGGCGCGCCAACAGCGCAAAGGTCACCAGGGTCGAGGCCGGGTTGCCCGGCAGGCCGATCACCGGCACGCCACGGAAATGGCCAAAGGTCAGGGGTTTGCCCGGCTTGATCGCCAGCTTCCATAACGCCAGCTCACCCTCCTCGCGCAGGGCAATACCCAGGAAATCCGCCTCGCCCACCGACACACCGCCCGTGGACAAAATCAGATCAACCGCGCTCAAGCCTGCCAGGCGCGAACGGGTCTGCTCCAGGTCATCCGGCAGGATGCCTGCGTCGATGACTTCGCAACCCATGCGCTCAAGCCAGGAACACAACACGCGGCGGTTGCTGTTGTAGATCTGGCCCGGACCGAGGGGCAAACCGGGCTCGATCAGCTCATCGCCGGTGGACAACACCGCGACACGCGGGCGGCGGATCACGTCCAGACGGTCACGACCAAGGGAAGCCGCCAGGCCCAGTTCGATCGGGCCCAGGCGCGTACCGGCCGCGAGCACCAACTCACCGACGGTGGTTTCCTGGCCTTGGGGGCGGATGTTCTGGTTGAGCTGCAACGGTTCGCTGAAGCTCACGCGCTCATCGGCGTGGACCACGGCGTTTTCCTGCATTTCCACGCAGTCCGCGCCTTCCGGTACCGGCGCCCCGGTGAAGATGCGCGCACAGGTGCCGGCCGCCAGCGGCTGCGGCGCCTGGCCAGCGAAAATACGCTGGCTGACGGGCAAGGGTTCACCGGTCCAATCCGCCAGGCGCACGGCGTAACCGTCCATGGCGCTGTTGGGCCAGGGCGGCAGGTCGAGGGTGGAGACCAGATCCTGGGCCAATACACGGCCGTCGCACTCGGCCAGGGGCAGCACGTACTGCTCGCGGATCGGCGCGGCTTCGGCCATCGCCAGCAGCTGTTGCAGGGCTTGTTCTACCGGCATCAGGGCGCCGGTCTTGCCGGGCTTACCCACGGGATTCACAGGGTTCGGCCAACTTCAGGTGCGGCACGAAGTTGCACGGCCGATGACGGTTATCCAGTTGTTCGGCGAGGATGCCATCCCAACCGGTGCGCACCGCATTGGTGGAGCCCGGCAGGCAGCACACCAGGGTGCCGTTGGCCAGGCCGGCCAGTGCACGGGATTGCACGGTGGAGGTGCCGATGTCGGCCACGGAAATCTGGCGGAACAGTTCGCCAAAGCCGTCGACCTGTTTGTCGAGCAGGCAGCTGACCGCTTCGGGGGTGCTGTCGCGGCCGGTGAAGCCGGTGCCGCCGGTGATCAACACCACTTGCACCACGTCTTCAGCGATCCAGTGGGCGACCTGGGCGCGGATCTTGTAGAGGTCGTCCTTGAGCAGCACGCGCTCGGCCAGGTGGTGGCCGGCGGCGGTGAGGCGGTCGACGAAGACCTGGCCCGAGGTGTCGGTGTCCAGGGTGCGGGTGTCGCTGACGGTCAATACCGCGATATTCAGGGGTACGAAGGGTGCATCGGCCTTGGCTTTCATGGCACGGTCCGGTTGTCGAAGGAACGGCCCGATGTTATATCACAGGCCCCTGTTCAGCTGCCTGCGCGGAACCCACATGCCACTCGATTCAATCCCCCTGCCCTGTTCGATCCTGCTGTTGGCCGGCGGCCGCGGCCAGCGCATGGGCGGCCAGGATAAAGGCCTGCTGGACTGGCACGGCCTGCCCTTGATCGCACACGTGCAGCGCCTGGTGCGGCCACTGACCGATGACCTGATCATCTCGTGCAACCGCAACCTGGCGCAGTACGCCGCCTATGCCGACCAATTGGTAAGCGACGACAGCCCGGATTTTCCCGGGCCATTGGCCGGTATCCGCGCAGGACTGGCCGCCGCGCGCCATGGGCACCTGCTGATCCTGCCGTGCGATGTGCCCCATATCGACGCTCGACTCCTCGCCGACCTGCGTGAAACCGCACAACGCCATCCCTTGTTGCCGGTGATGGTGCGCCACGGTGAATTCTGGGAACCCTTGATCTGCATCATCCCCATCGGCCTGCAAGCCGAGGTAGAACAGGCCTGGCATGCCGGTGAACGCAGCCCGCGAAAGATCCTCCTGCAATTGGGCGGCGTCGGCGTGGAATGCCCAACCGATGACCCGCGCCTGGCCAACCTGAATACACCAGAGCTGTTGCGCCCAAGGTCTGACGTGTCAGAATGAACCTTCGCACAAGGAACTTTGGCGACGTCTCACACGTCACAAGGTCAGCAATCAAAAAGTATTCTCTTGGAGACAACACCCATGACTCAACGGACCATCGCCGCTCTCATGCTTGCACTGGGCCTGGCTACCCTCGCCGGTTGCGCCTCGCCGACAGTGATCACCCTGAATGACGGTCGCGAAATCCAGGCCGTCGACACCCCGAAATACAACGAAGATTCGGGTTTCTACGAATTCGAACAGCTTGATGGCAAGCGTACCCGCATCAACAAGGATCAGGTTCGCACCGTTAAAGACCTGTAAGCCTCAGCGCCTGCACACAAGGCCCGCCTCGCGCGGGCCTTGTCGTTTCCGGGGGTTACCAGTCGAGGGTGATGAGGCTGCGAAAACGGCGTTCTTCACCGGTGACCGGGTCGATAAACCGCACGCCCTGGGCCAGCAGCTTGAGGGGATTGGCGTAATCGTCCACAGCATCCTTAATCACGTCGGGGTAGAACGGATCGTTGCAGATGCTCGCCCCCAGCGCGGTCATGTGCACGCGCAGCTGGTGCTTCTTGCCGGTCACGGGAAACAGGCCGTAGCGCCATAAGTCGCCGTTCTTTTCCCGCACCTCCACCGCTGTTTCGGTGTTGCTGGCGCCAGGGCCTTCCTGCATGCGGAAGAACGGTTCGCCATCCACCAGGCGGCTTTTGTGTACCAACGGGAATGTCAGTCCCGGTAAGGCCGGGGCAATGGCTTCGTAGAATTTATCGATCCGGCGCGTGGGAAACAGCTGCTGATAGGCCGAGCGGCTGGCCGGGTTGGCCGAGAACAACACCAGCCCGGCGGTGTGTCGGTCGATGCGGTGCAAGGGCACCAGCGCCGGGTTGTCCAAGCGGCGAATCAGGCGGCGCAGCAGGGTTTGCTCGACGTACTCGCCGGCCGGGGTCACGGGCAGGAAGTGCGGTTTGTCCGCCACCACCAGGTGCTCGTCGGCGTAGAGGATGGTTTCCTGCACCGGGATGACTTTTTCGTTGGGGACTTCACGGAAGTAATAGATGCACAGGCCTTCCTTGTAGGCCAGGTCCAGGGGGATCGGGCTGCCATTGACATCCAGCACCCGCCCGCGGGCGATGCGGTCCAGCCAGTGTTCGCGACTGATCGCCGCAAAATGTTCGCACAGGCACTCCAGCACCGTCGCCCAGGGGCCAGGTGGCAGGTACAGGGTGCTGGCTTGGTGCTGGGACGCGGAAAAAGCGGATGTGGGCATGCTCGAAGCCTTGAAAAAACAGGCGGGCATTATCCCGCATCAAGCGGGATGAAACCTAGGGCGGATCTCAGGCCTTGGCCAATTCCGCGCGCAGGACCGGCGAAGCACTCGCCGCCTCGGTGAACTCCTTGAGCCAGCGCAGCACGTCTACCGCTTCCCAGCGGCCGGGATCGTAAAGCGCGTACAACAGACCCTGGTAACCCACCACATCGAGCTGCTTGTGATAACCGGCGCGCTGGAACAGCGCCTCGATCTCGGCAAAGCAGGTATTGAAATGCACTTTGTTAAACGGCGTCTTGCCTTCCGTGACCAGGCCGTCGAGGCGCAGCTCGTTCACCGCGTCGCGCACGACATCGGCAGACATGCGATTGACGCTGCTTTTCAGTTGTTCAACATTCACCACGGGCGTTCCCTCTATTCAATCGCTGTACAAACATACAGTAACGTAATATTCGGAAACCCGCCATCGCATAAACGTCAGCGCAGGAAGGCGACAACCTGATCCGCATCGAAGGGCCAATCCAGTTCAGCCCCCGTGTCCACCCGCCGAAGCACCGGAATCCTTAGGCCGTAGGCGTCGGTCAGGTCGTCGGGGTCGGTGATATCAACCAACTCGACCAGCAACCCGCGTTCGACGAGCGGCATGATTTCGGCTTCGGCAATCTCACAAAGATGGCAACCCAGGGTGCCGAACAACTGGCATTCAGGAAGCATGGCGACTGGCCCCGATCAGTAAGTAGACGAGCATTCTAAGCCTGACAAAAACCTGTGGCGAGCGGGCTAGCCACAGGTACAGCGTTCACTCTCCGGAAATCCGCCGACCACAATAAACCCTGACCCAGATCACCATGGCCTATAACTGATTCAGCGATTCTCGCGGCTTTTTGCCCGCTCACCCTGCAACGGAGATGCTTGTGTTCGCCAACCTGCTGATCATTCTGGCCTCATCCCTGGTGGTGATTGCGCTGTTTCGCCGGCTGCAACTGCCCCCCGTGCTGGGCTACCTGTGCGTGGGCCTGGCCGTAGGGCCGACGGCCCTGGACTGGGTGAATGACAGCGAAGAGCTGCCCGACCTCGCCGAACTGGGCGTGGTGTTCCTGCTGTTCTCACTGGGCCTGGAGTTTTCCCTGACCAGGATGCTCGCCCTGCGCCGCGTGGTGTTTGGCCTGGGCAGCTTGCAGGTGCTGGGGTGCAGCGTGCTGCTGGGGGGCCTGTTGATGGCCTTTGGCGTGGCGCCGGGCATCGCCTTGTTGCTGGGTGCGGGCTTGGCGCTGTCGTCCACGGCGATCGTCAGCAAGGAACTGACCAGCCTCGGCGAAATCTTCAGCAGCCATGGCCAGAACGCGATCGGCGTGTTGCTGTTCCAGGATGTGGTGGCGGTGTTGCTGCTGACGCTGGTGCCGGTGTTCGCCGGCAGCAGCGAACAGGCCTGGTACTGGGCGTTGCCGCTGACGCTGGGCAAAACCGTGGTGTTGTTCGTGGGCCTGTTGCTCGCCAGCCGCTGGTTACTGCCGCGCTTGTTTCATGAGGTCGCCGCTTCCCATTCGGCAGAGCTGTTTGTGCTGCTGGCGCTGGTGATCGTCTTGCTGACAGCCTGGCTCACGCATCTGCTGGGACTCTCCCCTGCCCTCGGCGCCTTCCTGGCCGGCATGCTGCTGGGTGAAAGCCATTACCGCCATCAGATCGAAGCGGATATCCGCCCGTTTCGCGACATCCTGCTGGGGCTGTTTTTCGTCAGCATCGGCATGCTCATCGACCTGCAGTTGTTCGTCAGCCACAGCCTGTTGATCCTCGGCATGACTCTCACGCTGATGCTGATCAAGGGCGGAGTGGTGGCCGCGCTGGTCAAGCTGCGCGGCAGCGACAGTGAAACCGCCTGGCGCAGCGGCCTGGCCCTGGCCCAGGGCGGTGAGTTCTGTTTTGCCCTGATGGCGCAAATGCAGCAGAGCCGGCTGATCCCCGATGAGTTCAACGGTCTGCTGCTCGCCGCCACGTTCTGTTCGATGCTGTTGACCCCACTGCTGCTGCGCGCCGCGCCGGCGATGGCCCTGCGCCTGCACCGCAAGCCCAACCAACAGGTGCAACTTGAAGAAATTGCCGCCCTCAACGCCCAATTACACGGGCATGCGGTCATCTGCGGCTATGGCCGGGTCGGGCAATCCATCGGGCGCTTTCTGCGCAATGAGCAACAGGCGTTTATCGCCCTGGATGACGACCCGGAACGGGTCCAGGAAGCCGCCACCGAAGACAGCAGCGTGCATTACGGCGACTGTCGCCGTGGCGCCTTGCTCAGTGCCGTGGGCCTGGAACGGGCGCGCCTGGTGGTGATTGCCGTGGACAACAGTGATGTGGCCCTGGCGGTGCTCAAGGAAGCCCGCCATATCAACCCCGACGTGCCGATCCTGGTGCGCACCCGCGATGACAGCCAGTGGGCTGAATTGAAAGCCGCGGGCGCCAGCGAAGTGGTGCCCGAGCTGCTGGAGTCAAGCCTGATGCTCGCCTCCCACGCCTTGATCCTGCTGGGCCTGCCGGACCAACAGGTCCAGGCGCGGGTCGATGAAGTCCGGCATAACCGCTATCGCCTGCTGCACGGTTTCTACACGCACCCGAGCACCGACGAAGAGGCGCCGATCAATCCTGACTGACCGCACCGATCTTGTGGATCGACAGGTCTGCGCCGTAATACTCCTCTTCCTGGCTCAGGCGCAGCCCGTGTACGCGCTTGATCACGCCGTACACCAGCAGGCCGCCGCCGAGCGCGACGGCCACGCCGAGCCCCGTACCGATCAATTGGCTGATCAGGCTCACACCGCCCAATCCACCCAGCGCGGTCTGGCCAAAGATGCCGCAGGCAATCCCGCCCCATACACCACACAGGCCATGCAGTGGCCACACCCCCAGCACATCGTCGATCTTCCAGCGGTCCTGGGCAGCGATAAAGCACCACACAAACAGTCCGCCAGCGACGACACCGGTGACCAGCGCGCCCACCGGATGCATCAGGTCGGACCCGGCGCAGATCGCCACCAGCCCGGCCAACGGACCGTTATGCAGGAAGCCTGGGTCGTTGCGACCGATCACCAGGGCGGCGACGGTGCCACCGACCATGGCCATCAGCGAGTTCACCGCCACCAGGCCGCTGACGCCGTCCAGGGTTTGCGCGCTCATCACGTTAAAGCCGAACCAGCCGACAATCAGGATCCACGAGCCCAACGCCAGGAACGGAATGCTCGACGGCGCAAACGCCACCAGGCGCCCTTCGCGGTAGCGCCCATTGCGCGGGCCCAGCAGCAGCACCGCCGCCAGCGCCAGCCAGCCGCCCATGGCATGCACCACCACAGAGCCGGCAAAGTCATGGAAGCTGGCGCCGAACGTCTTGAGCAACCAGGCCTGCAAACCGAAATTGCCGTTCCACACCATGCCTTCGAAAAACGGATAGATAAACGCCACGATCAACGCAGTGGCGCACAACTGCGGAGCGAACTTTGCACGCTCCGCAATACCGCCGGAGATGATCGCCGGGATCGCTGCCGCAAACGTCAGCAGGAAGAAGAACTTCACCAGGCCATAACCATGGTCGGCGCTGATCACGGCCGCCGGTTGCATGAAGCTCACGCCGTAGGAGATCCAATAGCCTATAAAGAAATAGGCCAGCGTGGAGATGGCGAAGTCGCTGAGGATCTTCGACAGAGCGTTGACCTGGTTCTTCTGGCGCACCGTCCCGACTTCCAGAAACGCGAAGCCGGCGTGCATGGCCAGGACCATGACCGCACCGATCAGGATAAACAGGGTATTGGAGCTGTGGACCAGAGTGTCCACCGCACTTTGCAGATTTTCCATGGAGGTTGGCAGGCCTGTGTAAAGGCAAAAGCACCAAAGCGGTTCAAGCCAGGGGTTGCGCGCACTAAATTGGCACCACCGGTACCGCCCCTCTTCAGAGGGCGTGAACCGCTTTAGCGCAGCGTTCAACACAACCGGCCGTTGCCGACAGGGTTTTTCCGCGAGTTTCAATTATTTAGGGTAAGGTTTTTCGAGACTTGAGCCCCGACCGCCCGGATTCAGCGCAAGCCCCAGGGCGTGCGCACCAAGGCAAAGCAAAAGCTGTACCAGACAATTGCACTGAACCTTCACCGATACCGGTGACTCGAAACCACACGTACCGATCAGCCAATCACGGAGATAACCATGGCCAGAAGAACTGCAAAGACTGCTCAAGAAATACTGATGGCGGATTTTCAAACCCTGGTCACTGACACCGAAAGGTTGCTCGACGACACCAAGGTGCTTGCGGGCGACCAGGCCGATGAGCTGCGCGCCAAGATTCATGACACGCTGCTGCAGGCCCGCGAAACCCTCAAGCAAACCGAAGACTCCCTGCGCGAACGCGGCCAGGCGGCGGTCACCGCAACCGAAGATTACGTGCAGGCCAACCCCTGGCAGTCGGTAGGCATTGCCGCCGGCGTGGGCTTTTTGATCGGCCTTCTGGCTACAAGGCGCTAAATCATGTCTATCGGCGAAAGCAGCTCGTCCACGGGCTCAACTTCACGACGCCTGGGCGCGGCCGTTCTTGGTTTGCTGCACAGCCACGTCGAACTGTTTGGCATCGAACTGCAGGAGCAGAAGGCCCGTACCGTCAGCCTGCTGCTGTTTGCCGGCCTGGCGCTGGTGTTTGCCCTGTTGTTGCTGGTGGGGTTGTCGACGCTGGTGATGATCCTGGTATGGGACACCGGCTACCGCCTGACCGGGATCATCTGCCTCTGTGTGTTCTACAGCCTGGCCGCTGCCTTCTGCGGGGTGCGCTTGAAAGCGGCGGTGTTCGATGAATCCACGCCGTTCCACGCCACCCTCGAAGAGCTGGCCAATGATCGGGAGCGCCTGCTGCCATGAGCTCGAATGAAATCCAGCAAACCTCCCGCCGGGAAATGCGCAAGGCGTTGATCCGCCTGCGCATGGAGATGCACCGCCAGGAAATTCGCCACGAGTCCCAGCAATTGATGGTGCCGTTGAACAAGGTGCGCAACATGGGCCAGAGCTTTCAGGGTGGCCTGGGCATCAAGCACGCGCCGCTGTGGGGCGTGGCCGCGGTGACGCTGATGGGGTTCTTGACCGGCAAAGGCGCCAAGGGCGGCGGTATCAGCAGCGTGACGCGCCTGGTGCGCCTCGGTGCCGGCCTGATCCCGCTGATCAAACTGGCCATGCAGGGCAATTCACGCAAAAGTTGAGCCTGCTGGCTGCATTCTTGCTAACAGAATGGCCCGGTCCTCGTTTTCGAGGACCGGGCCTTTTTTCGCCAGTGCTTTTAAGGAGGCCCCGTGATCGACGGGCAACCGCTCGCCTGCTTCCAACCGTTTATCGATACCGCCACCGGGCGCATTGCCGGCGTCGAGGCCTTGGGGCGTCTACGCCAGGCTGATGGCCGCCTGCAGTCCGTTGGCCCGCTGTTCGCCGACCCACGCACGCCAGGCGCGACCTTGCGCCGTCTCGACCGGCAGATTCGCGACAATGCCTTGAGCCGCCTGCATGAAGCCCCGGAAGACTGGTTCCTGAGCCTGAATATCTCGCCGCGCTGGATCAACCAATTGCGTCCGGGCCAGGCGCTGCCGAGCCTCAAACAGATCCACAGCCATGGCGTCGACCCGCAGCGCATCGTGTTCGAGATCACCGAACTGGGCGGCGACATCCAGCGCCTGGCCGAGGTGGTGGCGCGCTATCGCGAGGCCGGTGCGCGCATCGCCATCGATGATTTCGGTGCCGGCTATTCCCAGCTTGACCGGGTACTGGCGCTGCAGCCGGACATCCTCAAGCTGGACATGCGCCTGTTCCAGCAAGCCGCCAGGGGCGGACCGAGCAGTGACGTCGTGCGGGCGCTGGCGCAGATGGCGGAAAAGACCGGCTGCTGGATCATTGCCGAAGGCGTGGAAACCGAGGCGCAGCTGAGCTTCGCCCTGGAATGCGGTTCGCGCTACGTGCAGGGCTATCTGTTTGCCCAGGCGCACTTGGACTGGTTCGCCACCGACGCCTTCGTGCCGCGCTTTGACCAACTGCGCGCGGCGTATGTCCAGCAGAAGCTGGCCGAACGCGGGCGCATCATGCAACTGCGCCAGCAATTGACCGAACTGATGAAGATCCTGCAATCCTGGGCACAGGCCCAAGCCCCGCTGGATCACTTGCCCCAACTGCCGGCCTTCCCCTGGCTGCTGCGCTTTTACCAGTGCGACCGGCATGGCACCCAGCTGACCCCCAACTTCGAATGGCGCCAGGACGCCTGGCAGGCCGACAGCCGCTACCTGGGCCACAACTGGTCATGGCGCCCGTACTTCTATCACCTGCTGGCCGAAGGTTGGGAGGAGCGTCGCCTGACGCTGTCCTCGACCTACCGCGACGCCACCACCAACCAGTACTGCCTCACCGCCGGACAATTCTTCGATAACGGTCAGCGCTTGCTGTTAATCGATATCGACGCGGCCGGGCTGTAGATTTTCGCTTGCCCCGCCAAGGCGGAACCGGGAAGCTGGGAGGGTCATTCACCGTACGGAGAGTACCCGCCTTGGATTGGCCCACCCTGCTTACCCGCGAACGCCTTGGAAAACCCCTGCACAGCCCGGAAGAACTCGGCCGCAGTCCGTTTCACAAAGACCATGACCGCATTATCTTCTCCGGCGCGTTTCGCCGCCTGGGCCGCAAGACCCAAGTGCACCCGGTGTCCAGCAACGACCATATCCATACACGCCTGACCCACTCCCTGGAAGTCAGTTGCGTAGGCCGCTCTCTCGGCATGCGCGTGGGCGAAACCCTGCGCAGCGCCCTGCCCGACTGGTGCGACCCGAGCGACCTGGGCATGGTGGTGCAATCGGCCTGCCTGGCCCATGACATCGGCAACCCGCCGTTCGGGCATTCCGGCGAAGACGCCATCCGCCACTGGTTCCAGCAGGCAGCAGGGCGCGGCTGGCTGGACGACATGAGCAGCGCCGAGCGCAATGACTTCCTCAACTTCGAAGGCAATGCCCAAGGCTTCCGGGTACTGACCCAACTGGAATACCACCAGTTCGACGGCGGCACGCGCCTGACCTACGCGACCTTGGGCACGTACCTCAAGTACCCCTGGACCGCCCGCCACGCCGACTCCCTGGGTTACAAGAAACACAAGTTCGGCTGCTACCAGAGCGAACTGCCGATCCTCGAACAGATCGCCAGCAAGCTCGGCCTGCCGCAACTCGAGGAACAACGCTGGGCTCGCCATCCCCTGGTCTATCTGATGGAGGCGGCAGACGACATCTGCTACGCCTTGATCGACCTGGAGGACGGCCTGGAGATGGACCTGCTGGAGTACACCGAAGTCGAGTCACTGCTGCTCGACCTGGTGGGCGACGACCTGCCGCAGACCTACCGGCAACTGGGCGCCCAGGACTCGCGCCGACGCAAGCTGGCGATCCTGCGCGGCAAGGCCATCGAGCACTTGACCAACGCCGCGGCGCGCGCCTTCGTCGAACAACAGGATGCCTTGCTTGCCGGCACCCTGCCCGGCGACCTGGTGGAACACATGCACGGCCCCGCCAAACGCTGCGTGCTGGATGCCAAGGACATGGCGCGCAAGAAAATCTTCCAGGACAAGCGCAAGACCCTGCACGAGATCGGTGCCTACACCACCCTGGAAATCCTGTTGAACGCCTTCTGCGGCGCAGCCCTGGAGCAGCACGGCGGACGCACGCCATCGTTCAAGAACCGGCGCATTCTCGACCTTCTGGGCAACAACGCGCCGGACCCTGCGTGGCCGCTGCACAGGTCGTTCCTGCGGATGATCGACTTCATTGCCGGCATGACCGACAGCTATGCCACCGAGATGGCACGGGAGATGACCGGGCGCTCCAGCCCTCAATAACCTGGCTGATCACGCCGCCTGTTCACTGAACAGAATCTGCCTACGATGGGAACAGAGCGGCCTGATCGAATTCGCACAAGCACCCGAAGAATAATCGCGCACGCTCCGGGCAGGTCTGGCGAACAGTTCCTACGTGCCCCCTATCGACGCTTGACTCACCGTGTGCCTTCTATGCCCCGTTACCCCCTTCGGATCCTGTTGGTGGAGGACCATCCCTTTCAACTGCTCGCCACCCAATGCCTGCTGAGGAGCTTCGGCTTCGAGCACCTGGTCCCGGCCGAAAACGCCGAAGAGGCAATCCGTTTGATGACCCAGGCCGAAGCGCCCTTCGACATCATCCTCTGTGACCAGTGCCTGCCCGACCTGCCTGGGCTTGAATTGATTGAAATCGCCAGTCGCCAACGCTTTATCAAGACCGCCATCTTGCTCAGCGGACTTCCCGAGGCAGAACTTTCAGCGTTGCAAACCCAAGCCCACAAACGTGGCCTGCCATTGCTCGGTTACTTACCAAAGCCGTTGAATAAAGATGAGCTTGCACGTTTGACCCATACATTACTCACGTTATAAATGTAGGACTTTAAACAAATTGATCAGTCAGAAAATTCGCGCACAACAACCGTAAAGTCCCTGCCACGTTCCTTCAGCCCGCGCCTCTGCGGAGCATTGGCCTTTCGCGTTACGACTCCTTAGAGATGGGTAGGCTTTTACCTTTTTTAATGTAGGAACTTTCCTGTTTTATACCTGTTGCCACCCAAGTTCATGCTTACCCATCGGCTTCTGAGCTAATGTGCCCGCTTTATTTGTACCTGCATGGAATATGATCATGAACACAGTTTTTATTATTGATGACCATCCCGTTATAAGACTGGCCATACGAATGTTGCTGGAGCACGAAGAAAACTTCAAAGTAGTCGGCGAAACGGATAACGGATGCGACGCCATACAAATGGTCCGCGAATGCATGCCGGACCTGATCATCCTCGACATCAGCATTCCAAAACTCGATGGCCTGGAAGTGCTGTGCCGATTCAACGCCATGAACGCCTCGATGAAAACCCTGGTTCTGACGGCTCAATCCCCCACCCTGTTTGCCACGCGCTGCATGCGTTCGGGGGCCGATGGCTACGTGTGCAAGGAAGGTGACCTGAGCGAGCTGATGAGCGCCATCCGCGCCGTACTGTCCGGTTACAACTACTTCCCCAGCCAGGCCTTGACCCCCTGCGATGAAAGCGGCAAGGAACTTGAACTGTTCAAGGCCGTAAATGATCGCGAGTTGATGGTATTGCAACTTTTCGCACAGGGCCGCACCAATAAGGAAATAGCTAAAGGTATGTTCCTGAGCAACAAAACAGTAAGCACATATAAAAAGAGGCTGATGCAAAAACTTCAAGCCAAGTCCTTGGTAGAACTTATCGAGATGGCAAAACGAAACGCGCTAGTGTGAGAAACCGGATGCCCAGGCGTATAAAGGACTATTTGATTATATTGAGTGCCGGTTTGTGCTTCAGCACCGCCGTGCCTGCCACCCCTCCAGCGAGCCCGGAGCATTTCAACCTATTGAGTCGCGCGAGCTCCGTGCAGCTGGAACCCTACCTGAACAAGGCCCAACGCCAATGGCTCCAGAACAAACGCGAACTGGTACTGGGCGCGGCGTTTCCTGACTACCCGCCCTTTGACCTCACCTCCAGCGGGCGTGACTATGAGGGACTCACCGCCGACTACGCCGGCCTGCTGGCAATGGCGCTGGACGTGCCGGTAAAAGTGTTGCGCTACTCCTCCCGAGAGGCCGCCATTCGTGCCCTCGAAGCAGGGGAAATCGATTTACTGGGTTCCTCCAACAGCTTTGAAGCGGCAAATCCCAACCTGACGCTGTCAGAACCGTACGCCGTGGACCGGCCGGTATTGGTGACCCGCGAAGGCGAAACCCGCAGCCTGAATGATGGGCTGGCCGGCATGCGCCTGGCACTGGTCTATCACTATCTGCCACTGCACGAAGTGGAAAGGCTATACCCCAAGGCAATCATCCGTGCCTACCCTTCTTATCAAAACGCCTTGAATGCCGTGGCTTTCGACCAGGCAGACGTCTTTCTCGGCGATACCATTTCCACCCACTACATGATCAACAAGGGTTACCTGAAAAACATCCGCATGGCGAATTTCGGCAAACATGAAGCCTATGGATTCAGCTTTGCAATGCCCCAGGACCAGCAGACACTGTTGAGCATCGTCGACGCCGTGCTGAGGGCCGTGCCCACTGCCGAACGGGAAACGATTGCCAAACGCTGGAGTGCCGGCAGCGACATCCTCCTGACCGACCAAAAGTTGCAACTGAGCCTTCGCGAAGAACGTTGGCTGAGAGAAAACCCGGTCGTCAAAGTGATCGTGAACCCCACCTTTGCGCCGCTGACCTTCTTCGACGCCGATGGCACTTTCCGCGGCATTACGGCCGACCTGCTGGAACTGATTCGCCTGCGCACCGGGTTGCGCTTCGAGATTCAGCGCGGGCGTGATGTGAACACCATGATCGAGCACGTTGAAACCGGCAAAGCGGACATCGTCGGAGCAATCATCCCCAGCGTCGAGCGAGAAGCCCAACTGAACTTCAGTCGTCCCTACCTGGAAAACTCCTACGTGATGCTGACACGCAAGGACGGCCAGGCCCCCACAGGCCTTGAGGAAATGGAGGGCAAGCGCCTGGCGATCACGCAAGGCAGCCCGCTGAAAAAATTCCTGCGTGAGCACTTCCCAAAGATTCAGCTGGTAGATACCGGCGACACGTTCAAGTCAGCCGAACTGCTGGTACAAGGCCATGTAGAGGGCGCGGTGAATACCCTGGTGGTCGCCAATTACTTCCTGTCCTCGCAGATACTCCAGGACAAGATCCAAATCAGCTTCAGTATTGGCACGATGCCGGCCACCTTCGGGCTGGCGACCTCCCGCAGCGCCACCGAACTCAGCTCGATTCTCGACAAGGCGTTGCTCAGCATCGCCCCGGACGAACTCGGCGTGATCAACAGTCGTTGGCGCGGCTATACCGCCGCCTCGGACAGTTACTGGCGCGACTATCACCAACTGATTGCGCGCATCGTTATCGGCACCGGCCTGCTGCTGCTGATTTCCCTGAGCTGGAACGCGTACATGCGCCGCCAGATCAAGCAACGGAAAATGGCCGAGCGCGCCCTCAATGATCAGTTCGAGTTCATGCGCGCCCTGGTCAATGAAACCCCGCACCCGATCTACGTACGTGACAACAAGGGACTGCTGCAGACCTGCAACGACAGCTACCTGCAGGCGTTCGACGTCAAGCGCGAGGACGTGATAGGTAAAAGCGCGGTCCAGATCAGCACAGCCCTCGCCGTCGAGGCGGCGCAATACCATGCCGACTATCGGCGCGTGGTGGCCGAGGGCAACCCGCTGATCCTGGACCGCACCCTGCATATTCGCGGAAAAAAACTGACGATCTACCACTGGATCCTGCCGTACCGCGACTCCGTCGGTGAAGTTCAGGGCATCATCGGTGGCTGGATCGATATCAGTGAACGACGCCAGTTGTTCGACGAACTCCGCACCGCCAAGGAGCGGGCCGACGAGGCCAATCGGGCCAAAAGCACATTCCTCGCCACCATGAGCCACGAAATCCGCACGCCGATGAACGCGGTGATCGGCATGCTCGAGCTGACCCTCAAACGGGCGGACCAGGGCCACCTCGACCGCCCGGCCATTGAGGTTGCCTACAACTCGGCCAAGGATCTGCTCGAGCTTATCGGCGACATCCTGGACATCGCGCGGATTGAATCCGGTCGCCTCAGCCTGGCACCGGAACGCGTCAACCTGAGGGAGGTGATCGAGTCGGTGGTGCGTGTCTTCGACGGCCTGGCACGCCAGAAAACCCTTAGCCTGCTGCTGGAGTTCACGCCTGATCTGGAACACACCGAAGTGCTGATCGACCCGCTGCGCTTCAAGCAGGTGCTGTCCAACCTGATCAGCAACGCCATCAAGTTCACTGAACGTGGCCAGGTAAAGATCAAGGTGGAAGTATCAGCCACCGAACTGCCGCAGCAGGTCGAGATGAAACTGGTGGTGGAGGACACCGGCATCGGTATCAGCCGGGACGACCAGATGCGCCTGTTCGAACCCTTTGCCCAGGCGGACAACTCAGGACAGCTGGCCAGGAGCGGTGCGGGCCTCGGGCTGGTGATCTGTCGCAGCCTGTGCGCGATGATGGGCGGGCAACTGAGCCTGAGCAGCGTGCCCATGGTGGGCACCCAGGTGCATGTAAGCCTGAAAATGAATCGCCTGCCGGCGCTGCAGGTGGCCGAAGAGCTCAAGCCCGCCGCAACCTCGAACGTGCCGGTGCTCAATGTGCTGGTGGTGGACGATCACCCGGCGAATCGCCTGTTGATGTGCCAGCAGCTCGGCTACCTGGGTCATCAATACACCGCCGCCCAGAACGGCGCCTCCGGCTTCCAGGCCTGGCGCCAGGAGCGCTTTGACCTGGTGATCGCCGATTGCAACATGCCGATCATGAATGGCTACGAGCTGAGTCGTTCGATACGCGAATACGAGGAACGCGAACAGCTGACGCCTTGCGTGGTACTGGGTTTTACTGCCAATGCCCAGCCCGAAGAGAAACAACGCTGTGCGCAGGCAGGCATGGATGACTGCCTGTTCAAACCCATCAACCTTACGGCGCTGGAGCGGCAATTGGCGAAGATAAGTCCTCAACCCAGCGGCATGACCCTGGACATCGGCAACTTCGAGGCCCTTACCGGTGGCGATCCGCACATGAGCCGCCTCTTGCTGGAAGAGTTGCTGAACAGCAGTCGCCAGGATCGCCAGGAGCTGGTCGCACTGATCGCAGCGCAGGCCTTGCCCGAAGAGATCATCGAACAGGCTCACAAGATCAAGGGGGCCGCGCGCATCGTTCAAGCCTCTGCGCTGGCCTCGCAATGCGAAGCCGTCGAACAGGCCTGTGCCCGGGGTGATGATCGGCCCCTGATCGAGGCAGGTGTAAAGTCCTTGGAGAAGCTGATGCTGGAGTTGGAGAGGATGCTGCAAGTGCGGCTTGAGGAACTGGATGGCTGATAAGGGGCGGGTCGCGCCCCCTATTTCGATCAGCAGTCGGTCAACCGCAGGAAAATCGCCGCCAGCTGTTCGATACCCGCCTGATCCTGAGGGGTAAAGCGGGCCAACGACGGGCTATCGAGGTCAAGGACACCTATCAATTTGGCGTCCTTGACCAGTGGCACCACCAATTCGCTGTTGGAGGCGCTATCACAGGCGATATGCCCGGGGAACGCGTGCACATCGTCTACTCGCTGGGTTTGCCGCGAGGCTGCGGCCGCACCGCACACCCCACGGCCGAACGGAATACGCACACAGGCGATCTGCCCCTGGAACGGGCCAAGCACCAGCTCTTCATTGCGGTTAAGGTAAAAGCCCGCCCAGTTCAGGTCATCCAGCTGGCTGAACAGGAAAGCCGAAAACTGGGCGCTGTTGGCGATGAAATCACGCTCATCGGCCAGCAGCGACTCCAGTTGGGCACTCAGCAGGGCATAGCCACCGAGGCCGGTGCCGGCTTGTTGTAAATCGATCATGGTTGACGCTCCAGCAATTTGAGACCCACCCAGTAACGGGCGAATTGATACGCGCAACGACCGTTGCGGTTGCCACGCCCGGTGGCCCAGCGCACGGCGAGAATGTCGAGGTCCTCATCACGCTGCCACTGCAAACCCGCCTTGTTCGCCAGCTCACCGATCCAGTGCTCGACAACATCCAGGAAATGTTCCTGGGTGAACGGGTAGAACGACAGCCACAAGCCAAAGCGGTCGGACAAGGCAATCTTGTCTTCCACCGCCTCGCTCGGGTGCAACTCACCGTCCACGCGCTTCCAGTTATCGTTGTCGCTCTGGTTTTCCGGCACCAGGTGGCGGCGGTTGGACGTGGCATACAGCAGCACGTTTTCAGGGGCCTGTTCCAGGGAGCCATCCAGCACGCTCTTGAGCACCCGATAGTCGCCTTCGCCGGCTTCGAACGACAAGTCGTCGCAGAACAGGATGAAACGTTGCGGCAACTTGAGCAGTTGCTCAACCACCCGCGGCAGGTCGGCCAAGTGGTCACGCTCGATTTCGATCAGGCGCAGACCGGCCTTGGCGTGTTGGGCGAGCAAAGCGCGCACCATGGACGATTTACCGGTGCCCCGCGAACCCCACAGCAACGCATGGTTGGCAGGCAGGCCATCCAGGAACTGCTGGGTGTTGCGCGCCAGGGTTTCACGTTGCTTGTCCACGCCGATCAGGTCGGACAAGCGCATGTCCAGGCTCACGTCCAGCGGCAACAGGAAGCCACTGCGGCCCTCGCGCTGCCAACGGGCGGCCAGGCACTGGTTCCAGTCGATGGTTTGGCGCGGCGCGGGCAACAAGGGTTCCAGGCGGGCGAGCACGGCATCGGCTCGCTCCAGAAAGGCACTCAATCGAGAATCCACGATTATTCCTCTGGCAAGTTCTTGCAAAAGATGGCGTATTGGCAACCCTGCGACAGACCGCTTGGGGCTGCGTAAAAAACGATTCATGCCGGGCAGGCCTGGGCTTGTGGATGTTCAGCTATGCTTGCCGGGCGAAGGGAAACGTGAAGTGGTTCAACACTCAATGGATATCAAGTTCGCCCACCGCTTGTCTTATAAACAAGCCAGATTGACGGTACTGGTCGGTTTCGTCTTGGGAACCTTGCTCAGCCTGATCCAAATCGGCATTGATTATGCCAGCGAAGACGCATCCATCAACCGCGAAATACGTTCGCTGATCGAAATCAGCCATAACCCCGCGTCACGTATCGCCTACAACATCGATGCCGAACTGGCCCAGGAACTGACCCTGGGCCTGCTGCACTCCCCCGCCATCATTCGCGCGCAGTTGATCGACAACAACGGCGTGGTGCTGGCCGATGTCGACCGGCCACGCAAGGAAAGCACCTACCGGCCTATCAGTGACTTCATGTTTGGCGCCAACCGCCAGTTCGAAGACCAACTGTTCCTGAGCCACATGCCCAACGAGTCACTTGGCGTACTGCGCCTGGACGTCGACACCTACGCCTTTGGTAGCCGGTTCCTGCGCCGCGCCGAGATCACCCTGCTCAACGGGTTCGCGCGCAGCCTGCTGCTGACCGGGATTTTGCTGGGCCTGTTCTACGTCATGCTGACCCAACCGCTGGTGCGCATTATTCGTGAGCTGAGTACCCGCAAGCAGGCACGCCTGGACTGCCCGCCAGGACATGAGCACGATGAAATCGGCGTGCTGGTGGACGTCGCCAACCAGCAATTCGAAAACATGGAAACCGAAATCCAGCAGCGCCGCCACGCCGAGGATCGGCTGACTGAATACCTGGGGCAACTGGAACATATCGTGTCCGCGCGCACCCTTGAACTCAAGGCCAGCAACCAGCGGCTGACCCAGTCCAACGATGAGCTGGAAGCCGCCAAGATGCATGCATTGGGCATGGCCCAGGCCCGGGCGGCCTTCCTGGCGAACATGAGCCACGAAATCCGCACCCCGCTCAACGGCCTGCTGGGCATGATCGCACTGTCGCTGGACAGCCCGTTGAACGCCGAACAACGCCAGCAACTGTCTATCGCCCATGACTCCGGCAAAGTGCTGGTGGAACTGCTCAACGATATTCTCGACCTGTCCAAGTTCGACGCCGGCCAGTTGGAGCTGGAGCGCATCCCGTTCGACCTCGGCGCACTGGTGGAAGACACCGCCAACCTGTTATCGCAGAACGCCGCACCGAGTGTGGAACTGAGCTGCCTGATCGACCCGCAGTTCCCGGCCCAGGTGCTGGGTGACCCGACCCGTGTGCGGCAGATTGTCAGTAACTTGCTCTCCAACGCCTTGAAGTTCACCCGCTTTGGTCGGGTTGATGTGCGCCTGCGTACCCATGAGGGCGGGGTGCGCATTGAAGTCTGCGATACCGGCATCGGTATTGCGCAGGAGGCCCAAGTGAAAATCTTCCAACCGTTCACCCAGGCCGGCGCCGGCATCACTCGCCAGTATGGCGGGACGGGCCTGGGCCTGGCACTGACGCACAACCTGTGCGAAGCGATGAAGGGGCGCTTGAGTATCAGCTCGGAGGTGGGCTTTGGCAGCCAGTTCTGCGCAGACCTGCCACTGCCCGCCCATTTGCCCGCGGTCCAGCCAGCGCCTCTCAAAGGCGAGGTCATCGCCATCACCAACGCCGGCAGCGGCCTGACAGAGTTGCTCACGACCCTGCTGCCCTGCTGGGGACTGTCCCTGCGCTGTTTCACCATGGATGACGATTTGAGCGGGCAAACCCCCGATCTGCTGATTACCGACTGCCCGGAATGCCTGTTCCGCATACGGCCGGGCATTACCGCGCCCATCCTGCTGGTGACCGCCTATGGCAACTTCATGCCCAGCGAAGAAGTGGCGGCACTGGCGCCGTTGCACCAACAGGCACGCCCCCTGAGCCGCAACGCGCTGTACCAGATCCTGCAACGCAACTTGCGCACCGACGCGCACCTGGTGCTTGACCCCGTCCAACTGGATGCCGCACCGCTCGCACATCGGGCGCGCATCCTGCTGGTGGAGGACAACCCGGTCAACCAACTGGTGGCCAAGGGCATGCTCAGCAAACTGGGCTGCGAAGTGATCGTGGCCGCCCACGGTGGCGAAGCGCTCAAGTTTCTTGAAGAACAGCGCTTCGATATGGTGCTGATGGACTGCAACATGCCGGTGATGGATGGCTATGAGGCCAGCCGGCAGATTCGGCGCAGCGGGCGCTGGCCGGACCTGCCGATTGTCGCGTTGACCGCCAACGCTTTGTCCGAAGAACGCGAGCGCTGCCGTGCGGCGGGGATGAATGACTACCTGGCCAAGCCGTTCCGCCGCGAAGAACTCAATGCCCTGCTGGACTTGTGGGTGCCTGGGACGACAAGTCTTTAAGTTGCACAAGCAACTGGTCGAGACCGTCGCGCAAGGCATCGGCTTGATTCAGGTCGATGCCGCGATCACACAGCAGGCGGGTTTTCAGGCCATGGGCCTGGTCCCGCAGTTGCACACCGGCCTCGCTCAGGCTCAAGTGCACTTCACGCTCATCCCTGGCACTGCGCCGACGCGCCACTAACTCAAGCTGTTCAAGGCGCTTGAGCAGCGGCGTCAGCGTGCCCGAGTCGAGCATCAGGCGCTCCCCCAGGGCCTTGACCGTCGGCTGCAGCGCAGGCGTGGCGTGCCACTCCCACAACACCAGCATCACCACATATTGCGGGTAGGTCAGACCCAACTGGTCGAGCATCGGCTTATAGGCACGGGTGACAGCGCGTGACGCAGCGTAGAGCTTGAAACACAGCTGGTTATCCAGGGCCAGGGACACGCTGGGCAGGTCGGTCATTTGAGCAAGGCTTCGATCTCTTGGGTCAAGTCCTGCGGCTTGGTGGCAGGACCGAAGCGCTTGACCACCTGGCCATCGCGGCCGATGAGGAACTTGGTGAAGTTCCACTTGATGCCCTTGGACCCCAGCAGGCCCGGCGCCTGTTTTTTCAGTTGCACGAACAGTGGATGGGCATCGCTGCCATTGACGTCGATCTTCTTGAACAACGGGAAGCTGACACCGAAGTTCAGCTCGCAGAATTCGGAAATCGCCCCTTCGTCACCGGGCTCCTGCTTGCCGAACTGGTTGCAAGGAAAGCCCAATACCACCAGGCCCTGGTCCTTGTACTGCTGCCAGAGTTGCTCCAGGCCCTTGTACTGCGGGGTGAAGCCGCATTTGCTGGCGGTGTTGACCACGAGGACGGCCTTGCCGGCGAAATCGGCCAAGGTCTTTTGCTCACCCTTGATGGTGGTGCAAGGGATGCTCAGCAGGTTGTTGCTCATGGCAGTGCCTCGATAAGGAAGAATGAGGATGAAACATAGTAGGCAATTCAATTGTGTGCAATTTAATTGACCGCACTGATGACACCTCATCAACACTCTGTAGGAGCGAGCTTGCTCGCGAAAAACTCAAGGACACCGGGCTGAACCAGAATGCCCGTGTAATCGTTGACGACTTTCGCGAGCAAGCTCGCTCCTACAGGGGCCCGCCGTCAGTCGAGTTAACGGGGTACAAGGTCCAGGCACACCGAGTTGATGCAATACCGCAGCCCCGTCGGCGGCGGACCGTCCGGGAACACATGGCCCAGATGCGCATCGCATTTGGCGCAGGTGACTTCGGTGCGGATCATGCCGTGGCTGACGTCACGGATCTCGATCATTGCGCTGTCGGCGATCGGCGCGTAGAAACTCGGCCAGCCGCAGCCGGAGTCAAACTTGGTGGTCGAATCGAACAGTGGCGCATTGCAGCAGATGCAGTGATACACCCCATCGGTCCGGGTCTCATTGTACTTGCCGCTGAAAGGGCGCTCGGTGCCCTTGAGACGGCACACGTTGTACTGCTCCGGATCGAGCATTGCCTTCCATTCTTCAACGGTTTTCTGCAACTTTTCCATCGGTACACCTCGGCAACTGAAAAAGCCTGATCTGTATCTTTTCCATGGATCAGGCGGCACGTATGATTGCGCCTCTTCAAAACGCCAGTCTGGCACCCGCGCTACCGGCATTCAAACGTATTTATGGGTGCGGGCCTTGCAGCATTCACAGTACGGTAGTGCCCACACCGTCTGGATCGTTCATTTTCAGGATCACATCGCCATGCAGGTCAGCAAATCGAACAAGCTCGCCAACGTCTGCTACGACATTCGCGGCCCGGTGCTCAAGCACGCCAAGCGCCTGGAAGAGGAAGGCCATCGCATCCTCAAGCTGAACATCGGCAACCCGGCGCCCTTTGGTTTCGAAGCGCCGGATGAAATCCTCCAGGATGTGATCCGCAACCTGCCCACCGCCCAGGGCTACAGCGACTCCAAGGGCCTGTTCAGCGCGCGCAAGGCCGTGATGCAGTACTACCAGCAGAAGCAGGTCGAAGGCGTCGGCATCGAAGACATCTACCTGGGTAATGGCGTGTCCGAGCTGATCGTGATGTCCATGCAGGCCCTGCTCAACAACGGCGACGAAGTGCTGGTGCCAGCACCCGACTACCCACTGTGGACCGCCGCCGTGACCCTGGCCGGCGGCCACCCGGTGCACTACCTGTGCGACGAGGGCGCCGACTGGTTCCCGGACCTGGCCGACATCAAGGCCAAGATCACACCGAACACCAAGGCCCTGGTGATCATCAACCCGAACAACCCCACCGGTGCGGTGTACTCCAGGGAAGTGCTGCTGGGCATGCTCGAGTTGGCACGCCAGCACAACCTGGTGGTGTTCTCCGACGAGATCTACGACAAGATCCTCTACGACGATGCGGTGCATATCTGCACCGCTTCCCTGGCGCCGGACCTGCTGTGCCTGACCTTCAACGGCCTGTCCAAGTCCTACCGCGTAGCGGGCTTCCGCTCCGGCTGGATCGCGATTTCCGGGCCCAAGCACAATGCCCAGAGCTACATCGAAGGCATCGACATGCTGGCCAACATGCGCCTGTGCGCCAACGTGCCGAGCCAGCACGCAATCCAGACCGCCCTCGGCGGCTACCAGAGCATCAATGACCTGGTCCTGCCCCAGGGCCGTCTGCTGGAACAGCGCAACCGCACCTGGGAGTTGCTCAATGCAATCCCGGGCGTGAGCTGCGTCAAGCCCATGGGCGCGCTGTACGCCTTCCCGAGGATCGACCCGAAGGTCTGCCCGATCCTCAACGACGAGAAGTTCGTGCTCGACCTGCTGCTCTCGGAAAAGCTGCTGGTGGTCCAGGGCACGGCGTTCAACTGGCCGTGGCCGGATCACTTCCGAGTGGTGACCCTGCCGCGCGTGGATGACCTGGACATGGCCATTGGCCGTATCGGCAACTTCCTCAAGTCCTATCGCCAGTAACCGGCATGGCGCTGTACGACCGGCATTCGGTCGTACAGCGATTATCTGGCAACACTTCTCTGGCTATACACTTTCCCCGTACTGCACTTGCGTTTCTACATCCACAAGCCCCTGTAGTTACGGGGCCGCAAGGCAAAAAGTGGCTTTTCACGGGTAGTATTCATCATCGGAAAATCCCTTCAAGGCTCTACATTCAGGCTGTAGGACACAGTTTGAAATAGTCGCTCGGTTGAATCACCCCAAGCCGCACCTTATATACCCCGCAGTACGCGACATATTAAGCATGAGGAGAACTCTACAACCATGATGCGCATCCTGCTGTTCTTGGCCACCAACCTGGCGGTCGTGCTGATTGCCAGCATCACCCTGAGCCTTTTTGGCTTCAACGGGTTCATGGCGGCCAACGGGGTTGATCTGAACCTCAATCAGCTGCTGATTTTCTGTGCGGTCTTTGGTTTTGCCGGTTCGCTGTTCTCGCTGTTCATCTCCAAGTGGATGGCGAAGATGAGCACCAGCACCCAGGTCATCACTCAACCACGCACCCGCCATGAACAATGGCTGATGCAGACCGTGGAGCAGTTGTCTCAGGAAGCAGGTATAAAAATGCCCGAGGTCGGGATTTTCCCTGCTTACGAGGCCAACGCCTTTGCGACGGGCTGGAACAAGAACGACGCCCTCGTGGCGGTCAGCCAAGGGCTGCTCGAGCGCTTTTCACCCGATGAGGTGAAGGCGGTCCTCGCGCACGAGATCGGCCACGTAGCCAACGGCGACATGATTACCCTTGCGCTGGTGCAGGGCGTGGTGAACACCTTCGTGATGTTCTTTGCGCGGATCATCGGCAACTTTGTCGACAAGGTGATCTTCAAGAACGAAGGCGGCCGCGGGATCGCCTACTTCGTAGCGACCATCTTTGCCGAAGTGGTACTGGGCTTCCTGGCCAGCGCGATTGTGATGTGGTTCTCGCGCAAACGAGAGTTCCGTGCAGACGAAGCCGGCGCGCGCCTGGCTGGCACCAGTGCAATGATCAGTGCGCTGCAGCGCCTGCGCTCCGAACAGGGCCTGCCGGTGCATATGCCCGACAGCCTGACCGCCTTTGGCATCAACGGTGGTGTCAAGCAGGGCCTGGCTCGCATGTTCATGAGCCACCCGCCGCTGGAAGAGCGTATCGACGCGCTGCGTCGTCGGGGCTGATACCCGGTAATGCAAAAGGGGCGATTGGATCGCCCCTTTTTTTGTGCGCGGGTTTTACACCTTGATGAGTCGATAAACGCGCTCTTCAAGGCACGTAACACCGTCCTGCACGAACTTCCAGCTCTCGCCCAGGATATCCTGGGCTTCGAGCACCTCCAGGCTCCACTGCAAACCCAGCAGTACCTTCACCTCATCATCCGGCACCGCAAAGGGCGGGCCGGCTTTTTGCGTCTGGTCGTAGTCCAGGGTGATCAGCAACCCCTGGCAGCCTGGCCGCAGCAGGCTATTCAACTGCTCGGTGTACTGCGCACGCATCAACGGCGGCAGGGCGATCAGTGCGGCACGGTCGTAGAGCGCAGTGCAGTCAGCCAGTGCCCCGGCGTCCAAGGCAAAGAAATCGCCGCACCATATTTCGATCAAATCAGCCTGGTACACCTTGAACACGCCGTGCCGAGTGATGCGCGGCTTCAGGTTCTGCTCGCCGAAAAAGGCTTCCACGGCCTGCTCCGACAGTTCAACGCCGAGTACGTGATAGCCGTTGCTGGCCAGCCACATCAGGTCCAGGCTTTTACCACACAGCGGCACCAGCACCTTGGCGCCCTGGGCAAGGCCCAGCGCAGGCCAATACCGCAACAGGTAAGGATTGACCTCGGGCAGGTGAAAGCCGATCTGATTGCGCGCCCAGCGCTCCTGCCAAAATTTGGGCTCCATGGAATCACCTCCGAAAATTCGATCAAAAACCGCTAAAACTTATATTAGATTTAGATCAATGATCTGATTGAAGATGGGCCCATGTTAACCCTCAGGACCTTCCTTATGTTGCCCAGCCTGTTTATCTCCCACGGATCGCCCATGCTTGCCCTGCAACCCGGCGCCAGCGGCCCCGCCCTGAAGCGCCTGGCCGCTGAACTGCCACGGCCGAAGGCAATTGTGGTGGTGTCGGCACATTGGGAAAGCCAGGAACTGCTGGTCAGCGGCAGTGCTGCGCCCGAGACCTGGCACGACTTCGGCGGTTTCCCCCGGGAGCTGTTCGCCGTGCAGTACCCGGCACCGGGCGACCCGCAATTGGCCGGCGAAATTGTCGAACTGCTTCATGCCGACGGCTTGAATGCGCGAATCGATGAGCGCCGCCCTTTTGACCATGGCACCTGGGTGCCGCTCTCGCTGATGTACCCGGCAGCGGATATCCCAGTGGTGCAAGTCTCCTTGCCCAGTCACATGGGCCCTGCCCTGCAAACCCGCGTCGGGCATGCCTTGGCCAGCTTGCGCGAACAGGGCGTGCTGTTGATCGGCTCCGGCAGCATCACCCATAACCTGGGCGAGCTGAACTGGCAGGCCGGACCTGAGAGTATCGAGCCTTGGGCACGCGACTTCCGTGACTGGATGGTGGAGACACTCGCCGCCAACGACGAGGCGGCCTTGCATGATTACCGTCGCCAGGCACCCCACGCCGTACGCAGCCATCCCAGCGACGAACATTTGTTGCCGCTGTACTTTGCGCGCGGCGCAGGGGGTGACTTCAGCGTTGCACACCAGGGGTTCACCATGGGCGCGCTGGGTATGGACATCTACCGCTTCGGTTAACCGCGGACAAAAAAAATCCCCGAACCAGTCGGGGATTTTTTATGTGCGATCAATCAGCCCGAGGGCGGATCAATCTTCGCGGTAGCGACGCAGCTTCAATTGCTTGCCGGCAACGCGGGTGTCTTTCAGCTTGGCCAGCAGTTTTTCCAGACCGTCTTCCGGCAGCTCCACCAGGGAGAAGCTGTCACGGACCTGGATGCGACCGATGGCTTCACGTGCCAGGCCACCCTCGTTGAGGATAGCGCCCAGCAGGTTCTTGGCAGCGATACCATCCCGCGCGCCCAGCGCGGTACGGCAACGGGCACGGCCTTCAGCCAATGGAACCGGAGCGCGACGCTCACGGTCACCACGGTCCGGACGGTCGCCGGTACGTTCTGGACGATCACCGCGTGGCGCGTTGTTTGGCACCAGTGGGCGCTCTTTCTCGATGGCTGCCAGGGTCAGGGCCTGACCGTTGGTAGCCTTGCGCAGCAGGGCTGCAGCCAGGGCACGCGGGGTGCAACCGATATCGGCGGTCAGGCGGTCCAGCAGGTCGCCGTGGGTCGATTCAGCGTCAGCCACCAGGGGCGACAGGCTGTTGGTCAGTTTCTTGATGCGGGCATCGAGAACGGCCTGGGCATCCGGCAGGCGGACTTCGGCGACTTTCTGACCGGTTACACGCTCGATCACTTGCAGCATGCGGCGCTCACGTGGCGTCACCAGCAGCAGTGCACGACCTTCGCGACCGGCACGGCCGGTACGGCCGATACGGTGAACGTAGGATTCCGGATCGTAAGGCATGTCAACGTTGAACACGTGGGTGATACGCGGAACGTCGAGACCACGGGCCGCTACGTCGGTCGCCACAACGATGTCCAGGCGGCCATCCTTGAGGGAGTCGATCACGCGCTCACGTTGGTTCTGGGCAATGTCACCGTTCAGCGCAGCGGCTTTGTAGCCTTTGGCTTCCAGGGCACTGGCCAGGTCCAGGGTCGCTTGCTTGGTACGCACGAACATGATCAGGGCGTCGAAGTCTTCGACTTCCAGCAGGCTCAATACAGCCGAGGTCTTCTGGTCAGCGTGAACCAACAGGTGAGCCTGTTCGATCGCGGTAACGGTCTGAGTCTTGGTCTGGATCTTCACGTGTTGCGGATCGCGCAGATGGCGTTCGGCAATGGCACGGATCGACTGTGGCAGGGTAGCCGAGAACAGGACGGTCTGACGGGTCGGTGGCAGTGCCTTGAAGATGACTTCCAGGTCATCCATGAAGCCCAGCTTCAACATTTCGTCGGCTTCGTCCAGAACCAGGTGGTTCACGGTCGACAGGACTTTTTCGTCGCGACGCAGGTGGTCGCACAGACGGCCCGGGGTGGCCACGACGATCTGAGCGCCATTACGGATGGCTTTTAGTTGCGGGCCCATCGGCGCGCCGCCGTAGACGGCAACAACGGTAACGCCTGGCATTTGCTTGGCGTAGGTTTCAAAAGCGGTTGCTACTTGCAGCGCCAACTCACGCGTTGGCGCCAGGATCAGGGCTTGCGGCTCGCGCTTGGCAGGATCGATGCAGTGCAGGATAGGCAGGGCGAACGCGGCGGTTTTACCGGTACCGGTTTGCGCCTGGCCAATCATGTCCTGGCCGGCCATGATGATCGGGATCGATTGCTGCTGAATCGCCGAAGGTTCTTCGTAGCCGGTCGCGATGACGGCAGCGAGAATGTTCGGGTTAAGATTAAAAGCGGCGAAGCCGCCGGTTTCCTGGGTCATGGGTCTGCCTCTAAGTGCATCCGCAAAGACCCATGCTCCAAAGCTGCGCATGCCGTGTTGAGACTCAAGAGTCGCCCTGGCTGCTTTGTCGGCGGGGATTTGCGAAAACGAATGAATGAAAAAGATTCGTCAAGGGAGAGTCCGCTGTGCGGACGTGCAGCCGAAGCTGACTTCGGGGAATTGCGCTACCTAAACGCGGCCCGGTTAAAGGCCGGCGCGCACTATACCGGAAATACCTGAAAAAGGGAGCTTTTTTTATCGCCAGGCGCCGATAAACCGCGCTGCATCACAGTCTTTGCAGATAAGCGCGGCAGGGTCTATTTTTCAAAGGCCCGGCCCTGCTGGTCATAACGCTTAAACGGTTCACCTTGCATCGAGACCCTTTGGTCTGAAACCCTTCATTGCGCCCGAGGGAACACCCGATGAATCAAGCCAGCAGCAGCCGCGTCAGCCGTGAACTCCAGGGCCATGTCCTGCTGTTGGGCCTGGATCGGGTCGCCAAGCGCAACGCCTTTGACCTGGACTTGCTCAATGAGCTGAGCCTGGCTTATGGCGAATTTGATCGAAATGACGAAGCACGGGTGGCCGTAGTATTTGCCCACGGCGACCACTTCACCGCGGGCCTGGACCTGGCCAATGTCAGCGCCGTGATGGCTGGAGGCTGGCAACCGCCCCTGGGCGGTTGCGATCCCTGGGGCGTTTTCGCCGGCCCCAGGGTCAGCAAACCGGTGATCGTCGCGGCCCAGGGCTACTGCCTGACCATCGGTATCGAGTTGATGCTCGCGGCGGATATCAACCTGTGCGCGAGCAATACCCGCTTTGCGCAGATGGAAGTGCAACGTGGGATTTTTCCGTTTGGAGGCGCGACATTGCGCTTTCATCAGATCGCCGGCTGGGGCAACGCCATGCGCTGGCTGCTCACCGGCGATGAGTTCGACGCCCACGAAGCCCTGCGCCTGGGCCTGGTGCAGGAAGTCATGGCCAGTGAAGACCTGCTGCCCCGTGCCATCGAACTCGCCAGCCGCATCGCGCGCCAGGCGCCGCTTGGCGTCCAGGCCACCTTGATGTCGGCCCGCCTGGCACACATGGAAGGCGAAACCGTTGCCGCCGCCGCGCTGCCGCCGATGGTGGATAAATTGCTGAACAGCGAGGATGCCAAGGAAGGCGTGCGGGCGATGGTCGAGAAACGGCCGGGGGTGTTCAAGGGCATCTAGCTTATGTAGCCGGACGAATCGCCTTGATCAACGGCTGCAACGAATAGCCCAGACGCGGCGCCAACAACTCAGCCCGAGTAGAAAGCGCATCCAGATCCAGAGCCTGGTCCAGCTCCGAAGGCACCAACAGGATCACATTGCCCTCCTTCACCGGCAGTTCCCAATAATGCCGGTGGTACAAACCACGCAGCAGCGCCGCGCCCAAGGGTTTGCCATCATCGGTCGCCCACTGGTTGATCACCAGCCAACCGCCGGGGTTGAGTTTCTTCTGGCAGTTTTCCAGGAAGGTCCAGGCCAGGTGTCCGACGCCGGGACCGACATCCGTGTAGAGGTCGACGAAAATCAGGTCCGCCGATTCAGCGCTCTCCAACAGTTCCAAGGCGTCGCCGATGCGGATATACAGGCGCGGATCATCATCCAGCCCCAGGTATTCGATGGCCAGGCGCGGCACATCGGGGCGCAGCTCGATGGCTTCGACATCCTCCAGCGGCAGGAACTTGAGGCACGCCTGGGTCAAGGTGCCAGCTCCCAGGCCGAGGAACAGTGCGCTCTCCGGCTGCTCATGGCACAACGCGCCGATCAGCATCGCGCGGGTGTAGTCGTACTCCAGCCAGCTCGGGTCAGCGGTGAACACGCAGCTTTGCTCGATGGCGTCGCCAAACTCGAGAAACCGGTAATCGGCCACCTCGAGTACACGAATCATGCCGAAATCATCATGGACTTCGGCCAGCAGGCGCTCGACACGCTCCTCGCTCATCACTACTCCTAAAGGGTCTACCCCACGGCAAAGGCGCGATTGTCGGCCAACCGGCGGCAACAGGTCACGCACTAATTGCTGATAACATTGGCGCCCGACCGTCAACCACCCAATCGAGTTCATGATGAGCCAACCCTGGAGCCCCGACAGCTGGCGCGCCCTGCCAATCCAGCAACAACCCCAGTACCCGGACGCTGCGCACTTGTTGCAAGTGGAGCAGAGCCTGGCCAGCTATCCGCCGCTGGTGTTTGCCGGGGAAGCCCGCGAGTTGCGCCGTCAGTTTGCCGAGGTGACCCAGGGTCGCGCGTTCCTGCTGCAAGGTGGCGACTGCGCCGAGAGCTTTGCAGAGTTCTCCGCCGCAAAAATCCGCGACACCTTCAAGGTGCTGCTGCAGATGGCCATCGTGATGACCTTCGCTGCCGGCTGCCCGGTGGTGAAAGTCGGGCGCATGGCCGGCCAGTTCGCCAAGCCGCGCTCGGCCAACGATGAGACCCTCGACGGCATCACCCTGCCCGCCTACCGTGGCGACATCGTCAACGGCATCGGTTTCGACGAAAAAAGCCGCGTGCCGGACCCGGACCGCCTGCTGCAGTCCTACCACCAGTCCACCGCCACCCTCAACCTGCTGCGCGCCTTTGCCCAGGGCGGTTTTGCCGACCTGCACCAGGTGCACAAGTGGAACCTGGACTTTATCGCCAACTCCGCCCTCGCGGAAAAATACAGCCAGTTGGCCGACCGCATCGACGAAACCCTGGCCTTCATGCGCGCCTGCGGCATGGACAGCTCGCCACAGTTGCGCGAAACCAGCTTTTTCACCGCCCATGAAGCGCTGCTGCTCAACTACGAACAAGCCTTCGTGCGCCGCGACAGCCTGACCAACGACTACTACGACTGCTCGGCCCACATGCTGTGGATCGGCGACCGCACCCGTCAGTTGGATGGCGCCCATGTCGAATTCCTGCGCGGGGTGAACAACCCAATCGGCGTGAAGGTCGGCCCGAGCATGAACCCGGACGACCTGATCCGCCTGATCGACATCCTCAACCCCGACAACGACCCCGGCCGCCTCAACCTGATCGCGCGCATGGGCGCAGGCAAAGTCGGCGACCACCTGCCCAAGCTGATTCGCGCGGTGCAGCGCGAAGGCAAGCAGGTGCTGTGGAGCTCCGATCCGATGCACGGCAACACCATCAAGGCCAGCAGCGGCTACAAGACCCGCGACTTTGCGCAGATCCTCGGCGAGGTCAAGGAGTTCTTCCAGGTGCACCAGGCCGAGGGCACCTATGCCGGCGGGATTCATATCGAGATGACCGGGCAGAACGTCACCGAGTGCATCGGCGGCGCGCGGCCGATCACCGAAGATGGCTTGTCGGACCGTTACCACACCCACTGCGACCCAAGGATGAACGCCGATCAGTCGCTGGAGTTGGCGTTCCTGATTGCCGAAACGTTGAAGCAGGTCAAACGCTAGCAGACGTTTGGAAAATAGGGCTTGTTGTGGCAAGCCCGCTCGCCACGCAAGTACCTTCCTCCTACACGTGCAGCATGGCTAACCGCAACCGGTCGGCACTCGGCCGCTGGCAATTGAGCTGCACCTGTTCCAGCCCCAGCCAGTCGGCCATTTGCCGCAGGTTCAGGGCCAGCGCCTGCATCCCCTCATCATCCAGCCCCGGCTCCTCTTCGTGCACCCCATGCACGGCCAGGCGCCCGTTGGCGCGCTCGGCCCGCAGGTCGATACGTGCAGCGATCCGCTCGTTGTGCAAAAACGGCAGCACGTAGTAGCCGTACACCCGTTTGTGTTGCGGGGTGTAGATCTCCAGGCGGTAGCGGAAATCGAACAGGCGCTCGGTGCGGCTGCGCTCCCAGACCAGCGAGTCGAAGGGCGACAGCAGTGCGCTGGCCGACACCTTGCGTGGCACTTTGGGCTCGGGCAGGCAGTATGCTGCCTGCTTCCAGCCTTGCACCTTGCACACCTGCAATTGCCCGTCCTCGACCAACTCCGCCAGGCGACTGCGACTGTCGGCGGGGTCAAGGCGGAAGTAGTCGCGCAGGTCTTTTTCGGTGCCTACACCCAGGGCGGTGGCGCTGTGCAGCAACAGGCCACGCTGGGCCTCGGCCTCGGTCAACGGCGCCTGCTGGAGGATATCGCCAGGGATGACGCGTTCGGGCAAGTCATAGAGCCGCTCGAAGCCACGCCTGCCGGCAACGGTCACCAGGCCGGCGGCGAACAGCCACTCCAGCGCATGCTTTTCATCGCTCCAGTCCCACCAGGGACCGGCTCGCTCTTCGCGGGTCGACAAACTGCCCGCGCCCAGCGCGCCCTGCTGTTCGACAGTCTGCAAAACACGCTGGATCGTGGCCTGTTGCTCACGACCGAAGCGCGCCATCTGCGAATAGATGCCCCGTCCCTGCTGCGCCCGCTCCATACGCCAACGCATCAAGGGATACAACGCCATCGGCAGCAACGAGGCCTCGTGCCCCCAATACTCAAACAGCGAACGCCGCCGGCCCTGGCTCCAGGCCGCCTGTTCAAGCATCAACGGCGAGTAACCGCCCAGGCGGGAAAACAGCGGCAAGTAATGAGAGCGCACCAGCGCATTGACCGAGTCAATCTGCAACACGCCCAAGCGCTCGATCACGCGGTTGATGTGCGCAGCTTTTATCAGTACGGGCGCCTGGCGCCCGGAAAATCCCTGGGCCGCCAGCGCCATGCGCCGAGCGTGCTTGAGGGAAAAAGACAGGTCGGCGGCCATGAGGTTCTCCATGTGGGCTCGCCAACCACCCTACTGCATCCGGGGTCATTTTCGCAGCGGGTCTTGCCAGAAATGCAGATGGCGATCCTGCTCAACGTCGCCGCGATTGAGCCCGATGTCCTTGAGCGCATCATCGCTCAAGCTGGCCAGGACCTGACGCTCCCCATGCAGCGCCTGCCAACGGGCAATCCTGTGAAACAGCCCGGAAAACGGACGTTTTGCCATCAACACAAAGCCTCTTTGACCTTTCATCTTCTCGCCCTCCAATGGGGATGACACGAGTGTGAGCCTGGCCTTATGATCAATCCAACGAATGTTTCTTATGAAATACATCTCGGAGATTGATCAATTGTCCGACTACCCGAGCATCGACACTGAAGTGCTGCGCACCTTCGTCGCCATCGCCGACCAGGGCGGTTTCACCCGCGCCGGTGAACGGGTCAACCGCACCCAATCGGCGGTGAGCATGCAGATGAAGCGCCTGGAAGAAGACGTGTTGCAGCGCAAACTGTTCGAGCGCGATGGCCGGCAAGTGCGGCTTACCCCCGAGGGCCAAGTGCTGCTGGGCTATGCGCGGCGCATCTTGAAATTGCACAGCGAAGTGTTCAACACCCTGCGCGAGCCGCATATGGTGGGGCTGGTACGCATCGGTACACCGGATGACTACGTGATGCGCTTCCTGCCGGGGATTCTCCAGCGGTTTTCCAAGGCATACCCGCTGATCCAGATTGAGATGCACTGCGAGGCGTCCACGGTACTGATGCATCGCCGGGACCTGGCCCTGACCGTGATCAGCCGAGAGCCCGGGAATGATGTCGGGGAACTGTTGCGTTCCGAACGCATGGTATGGGCCGCAGCACCGTGCTTTTGCGTAGACGAACACGACGCCCTGCCCCTGGCGATTTCCGGTGCTGACTGCCTTTACACCCAGTGGGCCCTGGGGGCACTGGATTCGGTCGAGCGCAGTTATCGCCTCGCCTATCACAGCACCAATGGGGCGGCGATCCAGGCAGTCGTCAGCGCTGGCTTGGCGGCCATGGTCAGCATGGAAAGCCTGGTGACTGCAGACCTGCGCATACTCGGCAGCGAGGAAGGGTTACCGCCCTTGCCGTCAATGAACCTGCGTTTGCTGCGTAACCCCCTGATGACCTCACCGATCACCGATTGCCTGGCCGAGTACATCCTCGAAGGCTTCAGACTTTAAAGGTCAGCATGACCGCGCACAGCACCAGGAAGCCGCAGAACAGGCCGCGCAACAGCCTTTCCGGCAGGGCGTGGGCGACTTTCACGCCCCAACTGATACTGAGCAGGCCACCGACGGCCAGGGGGATGCCGATCAGCCAGTCCACTTCGTGGTGCCAGGCATAGGTGACCAGCGTCACCCCGGTACTGGGCAGGGCCAAGGCCAGGGACAAGCCCTGGGCGACCACCTGGGTGGTGCCGAACACACTGGTGAGTACCGGCGTGGCCACCACCGCGCCGCCCACTCCGAACAAACCGCCCATGGAACCGGACGCCGCGCCCAACACGCCAAGCCAGGGCCAGGAATAACGCATGTGTGCCGTCGGCGGTGCATTGCGCGTGAACATGCGCAGCAGGTTGTAAGCCGAGAGTGTCAGCAGGAACACGATAAAGCCGATGCGCATGGCGCCTGCGTCCAGCCCCACGGCCCAGATCGAGCCGAGCCAGGCAAAGCTGAAGCCCATGATGCCCAACGGCAGGGCGTGGCGCAGTTCGATGCGATTGCGCTGGTGGTAACGCCACAGGGCCAGCATCACGTTCGGCACCACCATCACCAGCGCCGTGCCTTGGGCAAGTTGTTGGTCCAGGCCGAACCATACGCCGAGGACCGGGATCGCAATCAGCCCACCGCCAATACCAAACAGGCCACCCACCGTGCCGAGGGCCACGCCCAATACCAGATACACCGCTAAATCCAACACCGCTCGCTACTCCACATTCCCAGGCCCTGCATGCTACGCAGTCGACCCTGGCGCGGAAACGCACAGCAACGCACAATGGCTATGCCAATCTCGCATAAGCGCGTATCGATGAATCCCAACACACTGACCGATCAACTGAGCCTGTTTCTCGATGTACTGGAAACCGGCAGCTTTTCCGCCGCAGCCCGTCGCCATCCGCTGACGCCCTCGGCGGTGGCGCGGCGCATCGACAGCCTGGAAAGCTCCGTGGGCAGCCGCCTGTTCCAGCGCAGCACTCACGCGGTGGTGCCGACCCCGGCGGGCCTGGCCTTCGCCGAGCGGGCACGACGGATTGTCAGCGAGCTGCAACTGGCGCGGGCGGAAGCGGTCTCCTTGAGCCATGCACCCGAGGGCTTGATCCGCGTGGACGCACCGGCAGCATTTGGGCGACGGCATCTGGCGCCCGTGATCGCCGACTTTCTGAATGTGTACCCGGGGCTGGATGTGCACCTGCATCTGATTGACAGCTTTGTCGATATGCAGGGCGCGCACTTGGGCAAGGTCGACCTGGTGCTGCGCGCCGGGCATATCGTCGATACCCGGCTGATCGCCACGCCCCTGGCCAGTATCGTGCGCATCGCCTGCGCCAGTCCGGCCTACCTGAAAAGCCGTGGCACCCCGGCCCACCCTCACGAATTGAGCGAGCATGACGGCCTGGACTGGGACGGCCTGGCGCCGATGTTCGCGTGGCGCTTCGAGTTGGACGGGCGACGTGCAACGCATCGCCCGCGGCGCATCCGCATGAGCGCCAACAACGCTGAAGCGCTGTTATCGGGGGCTCTCGCCGGGCTGGGGATCGCCCACCTCCCCACCTGGCTGGCCAGTGAGTACCTGGTGCGCGGCGAGTTACTGCCACTGTTTTGCCAAGACGGCCTGCCCAACCCGGAGACCACCGGGATCTATGCACTGCGCCTGGAACAGCAGCCCAATGCGCGCAGCCGGTTGCTGCTGGAATATCTCAAGTCCCGATTCAGCCCCGTGCCGCCTTGGGATCTGGCGCTGCAAAGCGGACTGGTCTGACCACCCGGACAGAATTATCTGGCGCATTAAAGATTTGCCCGCTAGATTCCAGGCAGACACGCTTTTTTGAGGCACCACCATGAGCAAAAATCCCGCCCCGTGCGAATCCCTGTTGCTGGACAACCAACTGTGTTTCGCCCTGCACTCCACGTCGCTGCTGATGACCAAGGTCTACAAACCGCTGCTGCAAGCCCTCGGCCTGACGTACCCGCAGTATCTGGCCATGATGGTGCTGTGGGAAGAAGATGGTTTGACCGTCGGTGAAATCAGCAGCCGCCTGCTGACCGACCCGGGCTCCCTGACGCCACTGCTCAAGCGACTGGAAGCCGAAGGCCTGCTCAGCCGCACCCGCAGCCGTGAAGATGAGCGCGTGGTGGTGGTGGAACTGACCGACGCCGGGCGTGCCTTGCAGGAAAGAGCCATGGGTATTCCACAGTGCATTCTCGGCGCCAGCGGTTTGGAGCTGGACCAATTGCGCAAGCTGCAGGCTGACTTGCTTGCGTTGCGGGGCAACCTGCAGAACGCGATCTGAACACGGCAAAACACTCAACCTGTGGGAGGGGGCTTGCTCCCGATAACGGTTTATCAGTCGACGAATCTTTTGACTGAAACACCGCTATCGGGAGCAAGCCCCCTCCCACATTGGTTTGCAGCGACTGAAAAATATTTATACATTTATCTTGCGCGCTAAACATTAGCACTATACATTTACCTCGCCAACTACTTAGCGCGCAAAACTTTAGTGCTAAAACCAAGAGGACGACACCATGCAAACGCTCTATACCGCAGTAGCCACCGCCACCGGCGGCCGTGATGGTCGCGCTGTTTCCAGCGACAATATCCTCGACGTCAAACTCTCCACCCCCAAGGAATTGGGCGGCGCCGGCGGCCAGGCCACCAACCCGGAACAACTGTTTGCCGCCGGTTACTCGGCCTGCTTTATCGGCGCCCTGAAATTCGTCGCCAGCCAGACCAAACGCAAAATCCCGGATGATGCCTCGATCACTGCCCAAGTCGGCATCGGCCAGATCCCTGGCGGTTTCGGCCTGGATATCGACCTGCACGTCAGCCTGCCAGGCCTGGCCGAGGACGATGCGCAAAGCCTGGTCGACGCTGCGCACCAAGTCTGCCCGTACTCCAACGCCACCCGTGGCAACGTCGAAGTGCGCCTGCACGTAACCGTCTAACCACTGCCGCTGTCACTGGAGAAGAACATGAACACATTTGCCAACGTGCTGACCGGCAGCCTGCTCGCCCTGTCCGTCACTCACGCGTTTGCCGCCAATGGCGACGTTGAACATACTACCCAGGCCTTCCTGGATGTGTTGAACGCCGGCACCGGCAAACCGATGGAACAACTGACACCCACGCAAGCCCGTGCCGTACTGACGGGTGCCCAGGCCGGTGTGAAGTTGACCCTGCCCAAGGCGGACGTGAGCCAGAAGACCATTCAGGTCGATGGCCAGCCACTGGACCTGACCATCGTGCGGCCAGCCGGGGTCAAGGGCACATTGCCGGTGTTCATGTTCTTCCACGGCGGCGGCTGGGTGTTGGGGGATTACCCGACTCACGAGCGCCTGGTGCGCGATCTGGTGGCGGGTTCGGGGGCCGTGGCGGTCTTCGTCAACTACACACCTTCACCGGAAGCCCGCTATCCGGTGGCGATCAACCAGGCCTACGGCGCAACCAAGTGGGTCGCCGAGCATGGCAAGGACATCAACGTCGACGGCAAACGCCTGGCGGTCGCGGGTAATAGTGTCGGCGGCAATATGGCAGCCGTCGTCAGCCTGATGGCCAAGGACAAGGGCACACCTGCGATCAAGTTCCAACTGCTGTTATGGCCGGTGACCGATGCCAACTTCGAGACGGCGTCCTACAACCAGTACGCCGAAGGGCACTTCCTCACCAGGAACATGATGAAGTGGTTCTGGGACAACTACACCACCGACGCCAACCAGCGGGCCGAGATCTACGCCTCGCCGCTGCGGGCGACCACGGATCAGCTCAAGGGCTTACCGCCCGCGCTGATTCAGACCGCCGGTGCCGATGTGTTGCGTGACGAAGGCGAAGCCTATGCGCGCAAGCTGGACCAGGCCGCGGTTCCCGTGACAGCCGTGCGCTATAACGGCATGATCCACGACTACGGTTTGCTCAATGTGGTCAACCAGGTACCAGCGGTGCGTTCGGCCTTGCTGCAGGCATCCGACGAGCTGAAGCAGCACCTGAAGTAAAAAGCGGCGCCCACGAAAAAGCCCGACGCTAGGTCGGGCTTTTTTCGTATCGGCGGGGCCAGAATTACTTCTTGGCGCGACCTTTGTACGAACCACCTTCGCGGGTGTCGATCTCGATCAGGTCGTCGATTTCGATGAAATCGGCAACTTGCAGTTCGGTACCGTTGCTCAGCTTGGCAGGCTTCATCACTTTGCCCGAAGTGTCACCGCGAGCGGAACCTTCGGTGTAGGCAACCTTACGCACGATAGTGGTCGGCAGCTCTACGGAAACCAGGCGCTCTTCGAAGAAAATAGCTTCGCAGACGTCTTCCATGCCTTCTTCGATGAACGGCAGAACAGCTTCGATATCTTCAGCGTTCAGCTCGTACATGGTGTAGTCGGTGGTGTCCATGAACGTGTAGGTGTCGCCGCTGATGAAGGACAGGGTCGCTTCCTTGCGGTCGAGGATCACGTCGTCCAGTTTGTCATCGGCGCTGTAGACGATCTCGGTCTTGTAACCGGTCAGCAGGTTCTTCAGCTTGGTCTTCATGATTGCGCTGTTACGACCAGACTTGGTGAACTCAGCTTTCTGAACCAGCCAAGGGTCGTTTTCGAGACGGATCACTGTACCGGGTTTCAGTTCTTTACCAGTTTTCATTGCGTATATCCGAAATTTGGATGGGATTACAAAAATCAAGGTCGCGTATCATATCCAACTTTCATAAAACTGTACCAGCGCCGTCGCAAGATCGGCCTGCAAGCCTTGTTCCAGACACCACGTCTGCGCGTGCTGAGTTAACTCAGGCCAGTGCGGCAGCAGCATTTTCCACGCGTATGCCATATCGCCATCAGTGTTCCAGGCTTGCCAGAGTTCGACCAGGGCAGCCTTTGCGGCCGGTGACAGGGCGGCGGTGTACAGGTCCAGGAAGGCATCGAGCTTGTCCAGGTGGATGTCTTCGTCCTGACGATAGATGTGCCACAGCAGCGGCCGCCCGGCCCATTGGGCGCGCACGAACGAGTCTTCGCCGCGCACGGCGTTGAAGTCGCAACACCACAGCAGGCGGTCATATTGCTCCTGGCGCACAAACGGCAGCACCTGCACGGTCAGGGCGTTGCGTTGATGGACGTCCCCCACCGCCAGGCTTTCGACACCGAGCCAATGCTGCACATCACCGAGGATGCGCCCTTCCGGCACCAAGAGATGAGTGGTGTGCCCGTCGGTCGAGAGTGCATCCAGCCAACTGGCCAGCCCGGCGTTTTCGTAGGCGAACAACGAGATCAGCCGCGCACCCGGTGCCGGAAACACACCCAAGCCTTGCAGGAATTGCCGCTGTGCAGCGGCATCCTGCTGAAACGCCTGACGCTGTTCCAGCAACCCGGCCTCGCGTAACAGCCCGCCCGTACCGGGTCGGAACCCTGGGAAAAAGAAGTACTTCTGCACGCCCTTGAACTTCACCGACGGCAACCGATGACACCCCACTACCCAGTCTTCGGCACTGAGGTAATCCAGGTTCATCCACAACGGCGTACGTTCACGCACGGCCATGGCTTCCATGTAGTCAGGCGGCAACTGGCAGGCGAAGGCGGCGATCACCACATCGGCTGCCGGTGCGCTCGACCATACGGCCGGCCAATGGCGCACATCGACACCCTCTTGCCATTGCTGGTCAAGACGCACATCAATCTCGGGGCACATACGCTCGAAGGCGCGCAGGTCGTCGACCCACAAGCGCACCTCGCAGCCCTGCTCCGCCACCAATTGCCGGGCCAGGCGCCAGGTCACGCCGATGTCGCCATAGTTATCGACGACGCTGCAAAAAATATCCCAGCGGGCTTTCATTCCGGGCTCCAACGCTCAAAGGCTCGATTGTCCGCATAAATGCGCCGATGCAGAAGGCTTGATCGCGATTATTCTGCACAGTGGCTGTGCGACAATCGCCGCCATGCCGTTAATGCCTGCCAGGAGGCCATCATGTCCGATCGCTCGTTGTCGCTGCCCAAGCTCACGCTCGCCATTGCCCTGGGGGTGTGGCTGGGATTTATCGCCATTGCACTGACCACCTGGCTGGCGTCGCGCTATCTGTTCCCGCAGAGCCTGGCGCCTGTGGCCCAGGCCGTTGAGCAACTGGGTAAACCCGCACCGGTTGCGCCGGAGCCGCCGAACCGTATGTTCGAGCAGTACCAACAGAACCTGCAGAAGCAGGAACAACAGCAAGCCTTGGACCAGGCCCGCAACAACGCACGCAACCTGTCCAACCCCAAATGCCAGTTCTGGCTGCAGCAGGACCAGAACGCACCGAATGAAAAGACCCGGGCCAATGTCCTGCAATTCTGCGATTGATGACCATGAATAAACACGCCGTTCACCAGCTGATCCTGGAAAAACTCACCGTCGACCTCGACATCGCCCAGCGCGCCGCGCAGACCGCCTACGAAACCGCGACCCACGAAGAAAATATCGCCGAAAACAAATACGACACCCTCGGGCTGGAGGCGTCTTACCTGGCAGCCGGGCAAGCCAGGCGCGTCGAGGAAATCAAGCAGGCGCTGGCGCTGTGCCAGAACCTGCCACTGCGTGCGTACGATGATCAACGTGGCATAGAAGTCGGCACATTGCTGGGCCTGGAAGACGAAAACGGCCGCCAGCAGTGGCTGTTCCTGGCACCGGATGCGGCGGGTTTGAAGGTGGACGTGGTCGGGCAACCGGTGACCGTCATCACCCCGCGTTCACCCTTGGGCAAAAGCCTGCTGGGCAAGTTCGAAGGTGATGAGGTGGAGATTCTGGTGGCAGGCGCCCGGCAACACTTTACGGTTACCGAGGCCAAATAACCCCTTAATGGACGGGCAATTCCACGCCGTCGAACAGCTCTTCCAGTTCCTGCTTGTTGTGGCACTGGATTGCCTTGGCCATGACTTCGCGGGTCAGGTGCGGGGCGAACTTCTCGATGAAGTCGCACATGAAGCCCCGCAGGAAGGTGCCACGGCGGAAGCCGATCTTGGTCACACTGGACTCGAACAGCTCGCTGGCATCCAGCACCACCAGGTCTTTATCGAGGTTGGTATCGACGGCCATCTTGGCGACGATGCCCACGCCCAGGCCCAGGCGCACATAGGTCTTGATGACGTCGGCGTCGGCGGCGGTGAACACCACTTTCGGCGTCAGGCCACGATGGCTGAAGGCTTCGTCGAGCTTGGAGCGGCCGGTGAAACCGAAGACGTAGGTGACGATCGGGTATTCGGCCAGGGCTTCCAGGGTCAGCTTCGGCAACTTGGCCAATGGGTGGCCCTGGGGCACGACGACACAACGGTTCCAGCGGTAGCACGGCATCATCACCAGGTCACCGAACAGCTCCAGGGCTTCGGTGGCGATGGCGAAGTCGACGGTGCCGTCAGCGGCCATCTCGGCGATCTGCATCGGCGAGCCTTGATGCATGTGCAGCGCCACGTCCGGGTATTGCTTGATGAAATCGCGGATCACCGGCGGCAATGCGTAACGCGCCTGGGTGTGGGTCGTGGCAATCGACAAGGTGCCTTTCTTCTCGTTGGAGAATTCCTGGGCGATCTGCTTGATGCTCTCGACTTTGCGCAGGATCTCGCCGGCGGTGGTGATGATGCGTTCACCGGCCGGGGTGACACGGGTGAGGTGCTTGCCGCTGCGCGCGAACACTTCGACGCCCAGCTCGTCTTCGAGCAGGCGGATCTGCTTGCTGATACCGGGTTGGGAGGTGTAAAGGCTTTGAGCGGTAGCGGAAACGTTGAGGTCGTGGTGCGCCACTTCCCAGATGTAGCGCAGTTGTTGAAGCTTCATATGTGTCCCTCAAAGCAGATAGACGCCACGGGTATCAGCGACGGTATATAACTATATTAAAGGTTTGACGGATAAATCTAGAACTTTTTATCGTTTCTTACCCATCACACGTCATCACTGCGTCGACGCTGTAACGCAGGCACCAGGTAAACCGGCACGCTAGACAACTGCAGCACCCGTGCAGCGGTGCGCCCAAGCGGTGTGGCGGCCGCCGTGGCATGGCTGTGGCTGCCGACGATCAACAGGTCGACGGACAATTTGCGCAACTGCTCGAGTATCACTTCGCACGGGTCGCCCTGAATCACCCGTACCGAGCGAATCAGTTCAAGATCCTGGCCCTCATCCCCCAATTCTTCGCGAAAACTGTCCAGCACCCGTTGCTCGATGGTCGCCATGACAGTGCTCAGCCCCTGGCTCTGCCATTCACTCAAGGCCTTCTCATCAAGGTAGCTCTGCAACACCGATTCGGCGAACAACCCGATGGGCTCGACCACATGAATCACATCCAGGTCAGCCTTGAACGTTCGCGCCAGCGCCAGTGCATGTTGCATCACATACGGCGCGTACAGACCAAGGTCCGTGGCGTACAGCATCGAACGAATCATAAAACCTCCCGGACGGCCAGGATGGAGGAGATTGAATGAGCTTAGCAGCGCGCCTAGGTCTCGGCCTGAATCCTCATCTCGTTACTGATGCCATGGGGCACATGCCCGGTGGCCACCACCTCCCTGGCTTTCTCACAGTGACCGGCCTGGTCATCGAAAAACACATCCGCGGCAAACGCCTCCAGGAAGGCGGACTTTTCCAGGCCGCCGAGAAACAGTGACTCATCCAGGCGGATGTCCCACTCACGCAAGGTCCGGATCACCCGCTCGTGGGAAGGCGCCGAACGGGCGGTGACCAAGGCTGTGCGGATCGGACAGGCCTCGTCTGGAAACTCACGCTGCAACAAGTTGAGTGCCGCCAAGAAACCCTTGAAGGGGCCACCGTGCAAAGGCTGGCGTGCCGACTCGCGCTCGCTGGCCTGGAACGCCTCCAGCCCGCCAGCCTGATACACGCGCTCCGACTCATCGGAGAACAGCACCGCGTCACCGTCGAAGGCGATCCGCAGCTCTTCGCTGGACGCCCGGCGCGGACCGCCCGACAGAATCGTCGCGGCGGCAAAGCCGGCATCGAGGGCGCTGCGTACATCTTCAGCATGGGTGGAAAGAAACAGGTGACAGCCAAACGCCGCCAAATAAGGATAAGGACTACGCCCACCGACAAAGGCTGCGCGGGAAATATCCAGGCCGTAATGCTGGATGGAATTGAACACGCGCAAGCCGGTGTCGGCACTGTTGCGCGACACCAGCACCACCTCGACCCGAGCACGGCCCAGACTGGCATTGAGGCTCAGCAGCTTCTTGACCAGCGGAAAGGCGTCACCGGGCTCGAGGATCTCTTCCTCGTGTTCGATCTGGTATTTACGGTAGGCCTCCACCCCTTGGGCCAGGTAGACCTTGTGGCTGTCACTCAGGTCGAACAATGCCCGCGAGGAAATCGCCAGCACCAGTTTGTCGCCCAATCCCTTTGCCATGGTACGTCCCCCGAATCAGCGGTTATGCCGATCAATAAAGCTCAAGGCCTGGTACAGCGCCTGCATTCGTGGCAATTCGCAACCCGCGGCCTTGGCGGCAGCGAGCGGTCGCCCATAGATCGCCGCCAGTTCCAGCGGGCGTTTATGTATATGGTCGTGGTACATGCTGGGCAGGTAATCGTCCATGGTTTCCGTCATGGCGAACATCTGCTCGGCGTAACTGCCGGGGATTTCATGACCGCAGGCATGGGCGCCCTGCACCACTTCGGCCATCAGCGCCTGGATCAGCTCACGGCTGGATTCGTCCGCCATCATTGCCGTGGTGCCAGTTCCCAACAGTACGGAGAGGCCATTGTAAGGTACGTTCCACACCAGCTTGTGCCAGCGGGCCTGATGCACATTGGCCATGGCCTGGGACTCGATGCCGGCCTTATGAAACAACGCGGCACCGGCTTCGACAATAGCCTTCTGGCGGGCCTCATCGTTGGCGGCCGTGCCGCTGTGGTAGCCCAGGTTGACCCGGCCCAACGCCTGATGCTCGACAACGCCAGGCGCGGAGCGGTGTACGCCGATGTAGCACAGCCCGCCCAGTAGATGCAGGGATGGCGGCAGGTGTTCACGCAGACTGTCTTCGACATCCAGGCCGTTTTGCAGCAACACCACTTTGGCGTCCGGCGCCGCGACCTGGGCGAGGGTCGGGGCCAGCTCGACATTGCCGGTGGACTTGGTGCCCACCAGCAACCAATCGCACGGCGGCATGTCGGCAGCACGGGCGTAGGCTTGCACCGGGTGCAGGTGCAAGTTGCCATGCACGCTGCTATTGACGCGCAGGCCGTGCTCGCTGACCGCTGCATATTCGCTGCGCAGCAGGAAGTGCACGTCGAAGCCAGCACGTGCCAGCATCACTCCATAGAAGCCACCAATGGCGCCGGTGCCGATAATGCCGATACGTGGCGACTGTACTGTCATGGCAGTTCCTCCGGAGTGCGGCTAAGTGCTTGGTCAATGGTTTCGGTCAGGTCAGAAAGCGTAAGACGTGTCTGTATTTGCCCGAGGAACTGACCCTCGCACACCACGAACAACGCCGGCAAATGAAAGATCTGGTAGCGTTCGACCGCACCGCCATTGTGCCCGGCATCCACCCAGCACACGCGGTCCACCGGCAAACGCCAGCCCGGCAACTGCTGGCGCGCCCAACGGCAACTGGAACACCCCACGCTGGTGAACACCACCAGCGAAATACCTGGCAATCCCAGCAATTGCTGGTCAATATCCAGGTCGGTCAATTCCAGTTCCTTCACTATACTGCTGCCACCGCCGTCAACTGGACGGTGCTCGGAGTCCGTGTACATGGGTCGTTTTTTACCTCACCCTGATGATGTCGCTGTCGAGTTAATCCAACGCCCCTCTCCTGCCGTCCCCCGCCAACGCCTGCACACTATCGGCCTGGGCGGCGTTGCCTGCAATTGGCCCCGCGCATGGCGCCAGGGCACGGCCGTTGACCTGCACATTCCCTCCCTGGGCGCCACGGCCCGCTATCCGGGGTATGTGGCGTGGTGTCGCAAGGTGGAAAACGGCTACCGCGTGGGCATTTCGTTTACCGATGAGCATGCGTTGTTCGGGGCGCGAATGGGTGAGCAAGCATGCCGGATAGAGCGCTACTGCCGCCAGCACGAAGATGCCGAGCCGACCCCGCAGCAACTCGAAGCCCTGGCCCGTGAGTGGGTGGCGCGCCACGCCGGCGAGTTCGCCCATGAGACGTTTGTGCGGCCAGCGCTGGATTAAAGCGGGCTTTGCCCATTGTCGCGGGCCCGTGTTACGCGCTAAGGTTCCTCCCCCCTGCATTCAAATCATGCTGTGCCCGCCGCACGGGGATGGCTGGCGGCCGGCACCCGTGACCCTGGCGAGTAACACGATGGCTGATTTACCGATCAATGACCTAAACGTCGAATCCAACGAGACCCTGATCACACCCGATCAGCTCAAGCGCGAAATCCCTCTGAGCGACGCTGCCCTGCAGACCGTCACCAAAGGCCGCGAAGTCATCCGTAACATTCTCGATGGCACCGACCACCGCCTCTTCGTCGTGATCGGGCCATGCTCGATCCACGACCTCAAGGCTGCCCACGAATACGCCGAACGCCTCAAAGTGCTGGCGGCGGAAGTGTCCGACACCTTGTACCTGGTGATGCGCGTGTATTTCGAGAAACCGCGTACCACCGTGGGCTGGAAAGGCTTGATCAACGACCCGTACCTGGACGACTCGTTCAAGATCCAGGACGGTTTGCACATCGGTCGTAAATTGCTGCTGGACCTGGCCGAAATGGGCCTGCCCACCGCCACCGAAGCCCTCGACCCGATCTCCCCGCAGTACCTGCAGGACCTGATCAGCTGGTCGGCCATCGGCGCGCGCACCACCGAGTCGCAGACCCACCGCGAAATGGCATCCGGCTTGTCTTCGGCCGTAGGCTTCAAGAATGGCACCGACGGCGGCCTGACCGTGGCGATCAACGCGCTGCAATCGGTCTCCAGCCCTCACCGTTTCCTGGGTATCAACCAGGAAGGCGGCGTCTCCATCGTCACCACCAAGGGCAATGCCTACGGTCACGTGGTGTTGCGCGGCGGCAATGGCAAGCCCAACTATGATTCGGTCAGCGTTGCGCTCTGCGAGCAGGCGCTGAACAAGGCCAGGATCAAGCCAAACATCATGGTCGACTGCAGCCACGCCAACTCCAACAAGGACCCGGCCCTGCAGCCGCTGGTAATGGAAAACGTTGCCAACCAGATCCTCGAAGGCAACCAGTCGATTATCGGCCTGATGGTCGAGAGCCACCTGAACTGGGGCTGCCAGGCGATTCCAAAGGACCTGGCCGACTTGCAGTACGGCGTGTCGATCACCGATGCCTGCATCGACTGGTCCGCCACCGAGAACACCCTGCGCAGCATGCACGCCAAGCTCAAGGACGTATTGCCGAAACGCAAACGCAGCTGAACCTGTATCTGAAGTGTGCGCACACAAAAACGCCGGGCTGAGCCCGGCGTTTTTCATGCTGCGTTTTATGGTGTGCGTTATAGCTTCGCGGCATGACGCTGGTGGCGCTCCATGTAGCGTTCGACATAGGAGCACGACGGGATCACCGTGTAGCCTTGCTCTTCGGCAAACTTCAACGCTTCCTCGGTCAACGCAGCTGCAATGCCACGGCCGCGCAGTGCGTTGGGCACGAAGGTCCGATAGATGTCCAGGGTCTGCTTCCCGAGGTCCATATAGGTCAGATAGGCACGATGACCGTCCACATTGGTCTCGAACTGATGACCAGCCTGGTCATGGTGGATGGACAACGCCTCGCTCATCACTACTCCTCGCGGGTCTTGGATTCTGACCCCTACCTTACCGATGTTTTTCCGGCGAAGGAACATCTACGCCACCCCGTGCCGGTTTCGACAACGAGAAAACCTTGAGCGCTCACAACCAGCACGTAGGGAATAGTAGGCACCAATCCTGTAATTGCTCAAGGCGTACCCGTCATCCCTGCCGCTGGCGGATATAGAAAGGGCCTCGATCAACCGGTGATCCAAGGCCTGAACATTGCCGGCAGTTGAACCTTGAGACGAACAGACGCTCTTAAAGTCACCTCTACATGCACAAAAGATGCGGGGCGTGGTAAAGGCCAGCCAAACGAAAGTGTCAGCCTCGATATATAAAATTTCATCTATTTACAAGGCTTAACACATGCGGGCCGGCCCTCTCAGCCTGGATCCAATCTCCGTCAGACTGCAAAAAACTGTACGGTTTTTATACGAATGTCCAAAAGATTAGCCAAAATAGATTCGGCACAAGAATTTTTTTTGCTTCTTGCGCTACGTCAGTTTACTTACTACAAGTAATGGGTAGTATGTACGCCGGCTATTAGCTCACTCTGAGAAAGTAGCCATTTAATAGAAAGTCCTTGAAGGGGAACACGATGAACAACGTTCTGAAATTCTCTGCTCTGGCTCTGGCCGCAGTTCTGGCTACCGGTTGCAGCAGCGTCTCCAAAGAAACCGAAGCTCGTCTGACTGCAACTGAAGACGCAGCAGCTCGCTCCCAGGCCCGTGCAGACGAAGCCTACCGTAAAGCTGATGAAGCTCTGGCTGCTGCTCAAAAAGCACAACAGACTGCTGACGAAGCTAACGAGCGCGCTCTGCGTATGCTTGAAAAAGCTAGCCGCAAGTAATAATCCCGCGGGATTGTTATCAAGCCGATCCATTCTTGGGTCGGCTTTTTTATTGCCTGCGATTCGAACCAGAACCCCGCGCAATAAAAAGCCCGCCGCAGCGCAAGGCCGTGGCGGGCTCAGGAGCGGGCCAGTCGCTTATTGCTGCAGGTCGATCGGCGCGCTGGAAGCTATCGGTGCACCACCTGGCACACCGATCTCGGTGGGCAGGCCATCTTCGGCCGCGACCACATCACGCACCTGATCCCAGTTCACCCGCAGGTTATTGGCCAGGTCTTCACGCTTGAGCAAGGCGTTGATCACTGCCGTGTGCTTGTCGACCACCGATGGTGTGCCGTCGTCGTTCAGGGGCGTGTGCGCTTCGAGGTAGACCTTGCCGCCGCTGCTGCCGAATTTGTAGGCATCGTTGATGATCCGCACCGACGTCCCCACCGGGACCATGCTGGCCATTTCCAACACGTTGTTGTTGAACATGCGGAAGCAACCGTGGCTGGTACGGGTGCCGATGCCGAACTTCATGTTGGAACCGTGGATGAGATACCCCGGCGTCCCCAGGGTGAACTTGAACGGCCCCAGGGGATTGTCCGGGCCGGCCGGCACCACATTGGGCAGCGGGTCGCCGTTGGCGGCGTGCTCAGCCTTGATCGAGGCCGGCGGCGTCCAGGTCGGGTTCGGCGTCTTGGCGATGATGCTGGTGTGCGCAATGGGCGAGCCCCAGCCTTCACGACCAATCCCAAGCGGGAAGGTGTAGACCACGTCCTGCCCCTTGGGGAAGTAGTAGAGCCGATACTCCGCCAGGTTGATCACGATGCCTTCACGGGGGCCCGGAGGCAGGATGAAGCGTGTCGGCAGGACGATCTCGGTCCCCGCCCCCGGCAACCAGGCATCGACGCCCGGATTGGCCGCGACCATTTCCGAATAGCCCAGGTCGTAGGTGGTACCCAGGTCGGCAAAGGTGTCTTCGTACTTGGCCTTGATCACCTGGACCTGCCCGACGATGTCTTCGCCGGGTGGAGGCAGGGGCAACTGCAAGGCGGCGGCAGGACCGGCCGCACACAAGGCAGCAAGAGACAGGCAGCAGGTGACGACGGAAAGGCGCGACAACATCCGGAAAATCCTTCGCAGAACGACGGGTAGGTAAAAATCGATTGTATACGTGAAGCGGGCTTCTAGCTGCCCCCCTACAACTCGAAACGCAACTCGGGCCAGATCGGCGGCGTGCCACGCTTCTGCGACTCGAGGATCGCCCGGCACAAAGGGCACAGGCGCTGGTCCTGGAAAATCGAACGGTCGACCAGGGACCAGCGCGGCTGCGCCGGCAATAACGTACCGCACAGGGTGCGATCGATGGAGCCGCCCAGTTCCAATTGACGCGTCACCAGATGCACCCGCACTTCCTGGCAGGCGAACAGATCCAGCTGCTCGTCCGGCTCGATCAGTTGGTAGTTAAACAGGGACCAGGCAGGACGCGACATCGGGGGCTCCAGATCGGGGGGGCGCCACCTTAGCCGAAAGCCTGCCGGTAGAAAAGCGTCATAGCAGCGGTTTTAGCGTCGGCCAGACATTTTCCAGCAATTTGCCCTGGGCGCCGAGAGCCGGGTGAAGTTGATCAGCCTGCATCAGCTCCGGATGACCACCCACGCCTTCAAGGAAAAACGGTACCAGCGGGATGTTTTTTTCCTTGGCCAGCGTGCCAAAGACTTCGGCGAATGCCGTGGTGTATCGCGGACCATAATTGGGCGGCAACTGCATCCCCAATAACAGCACCTTGGCACCGCCGGCCTTGGACTGATCAATCATCGACGCAAGATTTTGTTTCAATTGCGCCGGTGGCTGCCCACGCAAGCCATCGTTACCACCCAACTCGATCACCACCACGTCCGGCTTATGCTCTGCAAGCGCCGCCGGCAGGCGCGCCAGGCCTCCGGCACTGGTGTCGCCGCTGATGGAGGCATTGACCACTTTATCGTCGAAACCTTCCTTCTTGAGCCGTTGCTGCAGCAATGCGACCCACCCTTTGCTGGTATCCAGGCCGAAACCGGCACTGATACTATCGCCAACGATCAGGACTGTACCCGCCGCTGCGTTCTGGGCCATGCACATCAAGGCCAGGCCAGCACTCAAAAACCACATTCGCATCGGATTCTCCATGGGCGCAATCATTCTCACCGCGCGGAACCTCAGCAAAGTGGTTCCCAGCGCGGAAGGTGAACTGACTATCCTGCACGAACTGAGCCTGGAACTGAACAAGGGCGATAGCCTGGCTATCGTCGGCAGCTCCGGTTCGGGTAAATCCACCCTCCTCGGCCTGCTCGCCGGCCTCGACCTGCCCAGCAGCGGTGAAGTCACCCTCGCCGGCCAGGCCCTCAGCGCCCTCGACGAAGACCAGCGCGCGCGCATCCGTGCCGAACACGTGGGCTTTGTGTTCCAGTCGTTCCAACTGCTCGACAGCCTCAATGCGCTGGAGAACGTCATGCTGCCGTTGGAGCTGGATGGCCGCAAGGACGCCCGCGAACGCGCCAGACACCTGCTGGAGCGCGTCGGCCTCGGCCAGCGCCTGACCCACTCACCACGCCAGCTTTCCGGAGGCGAACAGCAACGGGTGGCGATTGCCCGCGCCTTTGCCGCCGAACCGGACGTGCTGTTTGCCGATGAGCCGACCGGCAACCTCGACAGCCACACCGGTGAGCGCATCAGCGACCTGCTGTTCGAGCTCAATAAAGAAAGCGGCACGACCCTGGTGCTGGTTACCCATGACGAGCGCCTGGCTCATCGTTGCCGACGCCTGATCCGCCTTGAAGCCGGCCTGATGGTCGCCCCCCTGGAGCCTTGATGGCACGTTTGCCGCTGTTGCGCCTGTTCAGCCTTGCCCTGCGCCAATTACTGCGCGATGCCCGCGCCGGCGAATTGCGTGTGTTGTTCTTCGCCCTGTTGGTGGCCGTGGCGGCCAGTACCGCCATCGGTTATTTCGGCGCCCGCCTCAACGGCGCCATGCTGTTGCGCGCCACCGAGTTCCTCGGCGCCGACCTGGTACTCGAAGGCAGCTCACCGGCACGCCCCGAACAAATCAGATCCGGGACCGAACTGGGCCTGGATCACGCCCGTGTGGTTGAGTTTTCCAGCGTCATTGCCACCGACAATGGTATCCAGCTCTCCAGCATCAAGGCGGTCAACGAGCAGTATCCGCTACGCGGTGAGCTCAAGAGCGCAGCAGCCCCCTTTGGGGATGAAACCCCGGGCGGCGGGCCGAAACCCGGTGAAGCCTGGGTCGAATCGCGGCTGCTGACGGCACTGGACCTGAACGTCGGCGACAGTATCGATGTGGGCATGAAGACCTTGCGCCTGGCACGCGTACTGACCTACGAACCGGATCGCGCTGGCAACTTCTATAGCCTGACACCCAGGGTAATGATCAACCTGGCGGACCTGGACGCCACCGGCGTGGTCCAGCCGGGCAGTCGCGTCAGCTACCGCGAGCTATGGCGTGGCCCGCAGGCCAGTACCGCGCTGCAAACCTATCGAGACCTGATCAAGCCGGGGCTCGCCGCCAACCAGCGTCTTCAGGACTCACGGGACGGCAACCAGCAGATCGGCGGCGCCCTGGGCAAAGCCGAACGCTACCTGAACATGGCCAGCCTGGTGGCCGTGCTGTTGGCCGGCGTGGCCGTGGCCCTGTCGGCCAACCGCTTTGCCACCCGCCGTTTCGACGCCAGTGCGTTGCTACGTTGTCTTGGGTTATCGCGACTCGAGGCCATGCTGCTGTTCAGCCTGCAATTGAGCGTACTGGGGTTACTGGCGAGCCTGGCCGGCGCCCTCCTCGGTTGGTTGGCACAGTTTGGCCTGTTCTATTTCCTGCACGACCTGTTGCCGGCGGATGTTCCACCGGGTGGACTGTTGCCGGCCATTGCCGGGATCGGCACCGGGCTGGTTGCTCTCGCGGGTTTCGCGCTGCCACCGTTGGCCGCCCTCGGTCGCGTACCGCCGCTGCGAGTACTGAGGCGCGACCTGCTGCCTATCCCGTCCAGCACCTGGATGGTCTACGGCGCCGCGTTGTTCGCCCTGGGCCTGATCATGTGGCGCCTGAGCCTCGACCTGGTGCTGACCTTCGCCCTGCTGGGCGGCGGCGTGGTCGCCGCGCTGGTTCTGGGTGGCTTGCTTCTGCTGCTGTTGCAGAGCCTGCGGCGCCTGTTGGCCCGGGCGTCCCTGCCGTGGCGCCTGGGCCTGGGCCAACTGCTGCGCCACCCGCTGGCGGCGGCGGGCCAGTCCCTGGCGTTCGGCCTGATCCTGTTGTCCATGGGCTTGATCGCCTTGCTGCGTGGCGAATTGCTGGACACCTGGCAAAACCAGCTGCCCAAGGACGCCCCCAACTATTTCGCCCTGAATATCCTGCCGGCCGATAAGGACGCCTTTGGCGCCCGTCTGCTGGAAGTGCAGGCGCAATCCGCGCCGCTGTACCCGGTCGTGCCAGGACGGTTGATCAGTATCAATGGCGAGCCGGTACAGGAAATAGTCAGCAAGGACTCCAGCGGTGACCGCGCCGTACAACGGGACCTGAGCCTGACCTGGGCCGCCGACCTGCCGCCGGGCAATACCCTGACCGAAGGCTCATGGTGGTCGCAACAACCCACCGATGGAATTCCAGGAGTCTCGGTAGAGGCCAAGGTCGCGCAGAGCCTCAAGCTCAAGTTGAACGATCACCTGGTGTTCACCATCGCCGGGGAAAACCGTGAGGCACGGGTTGCCAGCCTGCGAACCATCAACTGGGATAACTTCCAGCCGAACTTCTTCATGATTTTCCAACCGGGAACCTTGACGGACCTGCCGGCCACCTACCTGACCAGCTTCTACCTCGCGCCAGGGCATGATCAGCAGATCGTTGATCTGTCCCGCGCCTTCCCGGCGGTGACCATCCTGCAGGTCGAGGCGCTGCTGGAGCAACTGCGCAGCATCCTCGCCCAAGTGACCCTGGCGGTGGAGTACGTGTTGTTGTTTGTGCTGGCCGCTGGGATGGCGGTGCTGTTCTCCGGCCTGCAAGCCACCTTGGATGAGCGCATTCGCCAAGGTGCACTGCTGCGAGCACTGGGCGCGGAGCGCAAGCTGCTGGTCAAGGCACGGCGCATCGAGTTCGGCTTGCTGGGCGCAGTCAGCGGCTTGCTGGCGGCGCTGGGTACCGAGTTGGTGACGTGGGTGCTGTACCGCTATGCCTTCGACCTGGCCTGGCAACCGCACCCCTGGCTGTTGCTGCTGCCTGTGATCGGCGCCGTATTGATCGGCGGTGCCGGGGTGTTCGGCACACGCCGTGCGCTGAACGCCAGCCCGCTGACGGTATTGCGCGAGGGCTGAGCGGTCCATGACCCGCCTGCCTCACGGGGGGGCGGGTCAACGTCGCTTACTTCACGTACTCGATAGCGGTGATCCACCAGCACACCTCACCTCCAGGGGTCTGCACGATGGCCTCATCGTCGACTTCCTTGCGCAGCAGCGCACGGGCCATCGGTGAATCGATGGAGATATAGTCCATCCGATCATAAATCTCGTCATAGCCGACGATACGAAAACGCTTGGTCTCGCCCTGCTCGTTTTCAATCTCGACCCAGGCGCCAAAAAACACCTTCCCTTCCTGCTCGGGCATGTATTCCACCACACGCATGTCTTCCAGGCGCTTGCGCAAGTAACGCACCCGCCGGTCGATTTCACGCAGCAGCTTCTTGTTGTACTGATAGTCGGCATTCTCGCTGCGATCCCCCAGGGAAGCAGCCCATGTCACCTTGCGCGTGGTATCCGGACGCTTTTCGCGCCACAGGTAATCCAACTCTTTCTTCAGCGCTTCATGACCTTCTTTGGTTATCAGCTTGGTACTCAAACGCATGCATCCCCAGGCAATGTCCATAGATGCCGATAGGCCAGGAAATCACACCCTGGCGTCGGTTCGCTGGCAGATGATAAATGAACCCGAGAAAGTAGCCAGGCCGGTCTAACCATCCAAGGCCTGATCCAGTTCAAGCAGCACACCTCGCAGGCTCTGGCGCAAGCCCGATACTTGCGAGGTCATCACCTTCAGGGCCTCGGTTCGCTGACTGACTGCCAGGGACTGGTCATGCAGTTGGGCGGTGCGCTGCTCCAGATCCCGGACCCTTTCATCCAACTGGGTTTGCTCCTGCTGCAATCGGGCCTGCCATTGATCAAGCGCCGCTTCCCTCTCCACTGCAGCGAGTTTCTGTTGGGTCAGCTCCTGAGCGACACGAGCGAGGTTGTTCAACGTACTGCCCACTTCGGACAAAGTACCGTCATCCGCGGGTGCCGGCTGCGGCTGCGGCGCCGCGGGGCTTGGGACAACAGGTGCATCCTGAGCAATGGCCACAGGCGCATCAAACGACATCTCTCGGGGCTCTTCTACAACAGGTTCATGTACAGGCTCGGGGGACTTCCCCCCCCTGACAGGTGAACTCATTTTCGACGAGAAACGGATGGAAGGCACAATCAATGAAGCACTTTCGATTGCCGGCATCACTGGCGCAGACATTCCCCAGGTGATCACTTTCATCACCAGTGCCTTCTTGATGATCACCGAGTGATGTTCTTCGGGCCTTGCAGGCGGCAGCTTGCAGCCTTTCAAATCAATAAAATGATAAGGAACCTGAGTTTCGGTAACACCCGCCTTGGCGCCTGCCGCCACCGATGTAAGAATCTGCTTGAAGACATGCATTGCCACATGCAGGTCTTCCTTAGACTCGACACCGCTCAGAAAATACCGATCAAGTTTTTTGCGCAAGGCTGCGATATAAACTCTGGAACTCGCCGGCTCAACCTCTTCATCCAAGCTATAGACAAGGAAATTGGAGGCAATCTGACCTACAGCAAACCCACAGAGCAATGCACCGTTGACCGGAGCATCCTGACCGTCGCGTTCAAGAACAAGGGTACGTAGAAGCATCATGGTAATCGGGCCTCCTTACAAAATTCGAAAAGTCTCTATAACTTTCAGACATTCACTCAACAATTAAAGGTTAAAAACACAAAACAATTGTTTCAGCGACCTGCCTGGCGCGCACGTAGGACTTTTCCTATTAATGCAGAGCGGCGTTCCCAAAAACAGCTATTACTCGTACCCTCTTCAAACTCTCCTCTTCTACGACCACACCACGCTAAATGATCGAGATAATCAACCTGACAAAACATTTAAACAACAAAAAAATAATCAGCGATTTTTCATTCAGCGCAAATAAGCAGGAATGCCTGGGACTATTCGGAGAAAATCCTACAGTTAAAACAGCCCTTCTCGATGTAATATCGGGCTCAAGCACTCCTTCCAGCGGGCATATAAACATTCAAGGCTTCAGTACTAAAACCCACCCATTTAAAACAAAAAAACTCATAGGTTACCAACTGCATAGGAGTGTCAGTCATCCTACGATGTCGGTTAAAGAGTTCCTTGACTACATCGCAGCCATTCGCGGACTGCGCGGCACCGAAAAACGCGCTCAGGTAGAATATGCCGCTACACGGTTGGAGTTGTTGCCGGTGCTCAACGCGCCCCTCAAGGCTCTCTCCATGGGGTTGGAACGCAAAGTCGCCATTGCCCAGGCCATCCTGCACACCCCGGCATTGCTATTACTGGATGAACCGACCGAAGGGCTGGCATCTGATCAGAAATACAAACTCAGAAGCCTCATCCAGTCATTGACGCAGGAAATGACAGTGATCGTCGCTTCCCGACACAGCGATGAATTGTCCGAATTCTGTACGCGCGCGCTGGTTATCGCAGGCGATCGTCTGGTGGCCGATGCCCCCATGCCGGATTTGCAACGCGACTCTCGCCATTTCCAAGCGGTCACCCTCACCGCAGATGCCCCCTTGGATCTGCTGGCTCTCGCCGTACTGCCAGGGGTGGCAGGCATTGAAGAACATCGACACGCGCCCGGCACGGTGACGGTCCTGGCTATGCCGGGGCACACCATCTACCCCCATATCAATACGCTCATCGCCAATCGCCGCTGGAAAATCAACTCACTGAGCGTGGAGCCTGGTCGCCTCAGCGACGTAGTTCACCATCTGAGCCGAGAGATCCCCCGTTGAAACTGCTGCCCGTCATTTTCAAGCGTCAACTCGCCCACTATGCCGGAACACCCGGCACTTATCTGAGCATTGCGATTTTTTCAGTACTGTCCGTGGCATTGGGGTTGCACATGAGTGCGTGGCCGGAACAGGACAGCAGTCACTTGCAGATTTTCTTCCAGCTACACCCCTGGCTCTATTTGTTGCTGATTCCTGTGCTGGCAGCACAACTCTGGGCGGACGAGTCCAATGCCGGCTTTCTCGACCTGATGAAAACATTGCCCATCACCACGTTTGAATGGGTTATTGGCAAATTTTTAGCAGCCTGGGTCGTGGCGGGTACCGCCCTAATGCTGACCTTCCCTCTCGTGATCATTGCCAACTACCTGGGCGTGGCGGACAACAGCATTATTGCCTCGCAATTTTTGTCGAGCTGGCTGCTGGCTGGCAGTTATCTCGCCGTCGGTTTTTTTATTTTCACACTGGTGCGCCAGCGCACAGTCCTTTTCATACTGACAGTGTTCTTAATGCTCATCGTCAGCGCGCTCTCTTATTTACTCGATACACTTGAACACCAAGCCCCAATTGTGGCGGTAGACAGCTTGGTTTCCCTCAGCCCTTTTTCGAGATACAGCGCTATCGACAACGGAAAGTTGACACTTCGCGACACGCTTTACTTCATCAGCATGATCTTAGCGTTTCTCGCAGCGACGACCGTAACTCTCAACTACAAACACAGCTGAGAAGGAAAGCCCTCCATGCGACCTACTCTGCGCACCGGCATGACACTCACTGTCATCCTGTTACTATTCCTGGCGTTTAACTTAGTTTGGGTAGGAAAGATTCCGGATATTCGATGGGATTTCTCACAAGGAAAAACTCATACCCTATCGCCTCAAGTACGACAGTTACTCGCGTCATTGGAAAGCCCTATGGATTTGTATTTTTTCAATGCCCATGACGCCCCTGAACGAAGCTACGCCTTGAAGCGCTATGGCAAGCGCATCGAAGACCGGTTGATGGAGTACGAAAAAGCAGCGAAAGGCATGATCAACCTGCACCTTATAGATCCCATGCCTTTTTCAGAAGACGCCTACAAAGCCAGGTTGTTTGGCCTCGACAACAATGGGGGATTCATGGGCCTGATCGGTACCCGAGCCGGCTACGGGGCACAACGTATCGAATCATTCAGCTTGGACCGTGAGCCATTGCTCGAATATGAAATCAGTCATTTGATCTACAAGTTGCAGCATCCGGAGCGCCCCGTTATCGGACTGCTATCAGGGGTGGCGATGGGAGAATCCTCTGGTCGATTGTTGAAACAACTGCAGCGACATTTCAATCTGGTTAACCTCGAAGCGGCCACCGACCCCGTACCGGAACAGGTCAAGACGCTCATGGTCGTGCATCCACAGGCGTTACCTGAGCAAGCGATGTATCAGATTGAACAGTTTGTCTTGAAGGGCGGTAAGTTGATGGCATTTATCGACCCCCTGAGCGAGCAAAGCTCGAACATCACATCCGCCAACAACCGACTGCCTGATTTGCTTGCCGCTTGGGGGATACAGATGCCAGCGGACAAATTTCTGCTGGACCACCGCTACGCGGCGTCGCTCCCCCTTGTGAACGGGAAGCTCACAGTGCAGCTTCCGGGCCGGTTGACCCTGCCCCGGCAGGCGATGAAGACAGACGACCCGAGCACCTGGAAATTGAATACCGTGACGGTATCGAGCAGCGGCGCGCTCTTTCGCCGTCAGAAAGGTCGCACCACCCTGACCCCTCTTCTATACAGCTCCGGGCAATCCGAGTTGCGGGAGACCAAGCGGCTTGCCTCAGCACCCGAGTTCGATTCAGCGGCCGATGAGGCCTCCAGCCAAGCGCAACGCCATGTGATTGCAGCCCGTATAGAGGGGCCTGCCTATTCAGCATTTCCCGATGGTATTGGAGGACAGCCGGCAGGTGTGCAAAAAGCGGCGCAGATCCATGTGGTGGTAGTCGCCGACACCGATTTGCTCACGGATCAAGTCAATAGCCCAGCGCCCGACGGCAACACGCTGTTTATCTTGAATACGCTGGATAACTTGTCCGCCGGTGATGTATTGACCACTATTCGCCCGCGCGCGCCGGCGCAACGATCGCCGAACAGGCTGGACCAGATGCGCGACAGCGCCGCACACGCTTACGCGCAGAAGGCGACTGAATTGGAACAACGCTTGCTACGAACAGAACAGGAATGGCAAATGCTGCGCCCAACGCAGATCACACTCGGCTCCCAGACAGTAGACACCACCACCCAATTGGTTGCACTCAACAAGGAACGCCTGCGCTTACCAATGGAATTACATGCCTTGAGGGCCGAGGCATACGCGCAGGTACATCGCCTGGAGTTCGTCATAAAAATGGTTGTGACCTTGGCGATCCCCCTGACGCTATGCCTGGTTGCCTGGGTGGTTTTTCGCTGCAATCGACGGCGTCGACTACAGGCGGGAGTCGCGCTCTACTGAGCGTTCAACGCCTGGCAATCAGGCCCTGCCGGGCAATGCGGGTCAATTGTCGGATGACTTCCTGCGCGTCGCTGGCGCTGGGGGCCTGGATAACCGCAAGATCGAAGCTGTTATTCGCAAACCGGGCAAGAGAATCGCCATCTTCCACAAACTGAATCAAGAATGCCGATGGCCGCCCGCTACGACGTGGCCACCCGTCCAGATAACGTAAGAGCGTAGGCTGATGCTTGCCGCCCAGGAGGATTTTTGGATTGCGCGGGGTGAGGTCCGCAGTGATCGGGGCCAGGCGTATCAGGGGGCGTAGTGCATTCATCGTGTCGTGTCTCTGCCTCAAAAGTCTGCGGGCAGGTGAGAGGCAACACCGAACCAGCGCTTTAGCGGTATTTCGAAGTTGCCTCCTCAGGGGAAAACAGGCTTCTGTCGGGTTCTATCAAGACCCAGTGGCGCCCCGCAATTAGCTGTTTAAATCGGCGCATGCGCAGCATCCTAGAGAAGCCGGTGGGGCGGTGTCAAGAATCCCGAGCAACGAAAAGGCCCACACAGTGGTGGGCCTTTTCAGAGTTTGGTGCCGCTGTCAGTTGGCGATGGCGCGGTCGGCAGACAGTTTGCCAGCACCTTCCAGCAGCACCGCCAGGGAGCCGCCCAGCAGGGCCAGTGCGAACTCATAACCGTTGTTGGCCATGAACAAGCCGTTATGGATATGCACCGAGAAGATCGCCACCAGCGACAGAATGGTCAGGCCCAATGCCGCCGGGCGTACCAGCAAACCGATGATCAGTGCCAGGCCGGCAAAGAACTCGGTTCCGCCCGACAGCAGCGCCATCAGGGTGCCCGGCGCCAGGCCAATGCTTTCCATCCACTGGGCGGTGCCCGCCAAGCCATAGCCGCCAAACCAACCGAAGAGTTTTTGCGAACCATGGGCGGCAAAGATGATGCCGACGACGATGCGCAGGATGGTCAGGCCGTAGCCGGCACGAGTGGACAGTACGCTTTTGATCATTGGGCTCATGGGGTGAATCCTTTTCAAAGTAGAGGTGGGTTGGCCGCTATACTAATCAGTTTAAGCAATGATAAAAGCCGAAAAAATGCCTGATTAACATCGAAAAAATAGATTATTTCCGTGAGGCGATTTTCGGTGCCGGCGGTTCCAGGGACTCTCGCTCCCGATCGAACGCCAAGTAGTACTTGTTGACGCTATTAACATAGCTGACGCCCCCCATCCCCACCTGCTCCATGGCGATGCGCTCCACCTGGAAGAACCATTGATTGGGGTTCAGTCCCCGACGCCTGGCCTCGGTGCGCATGCCCTGCACCCGCTCCGGCCCCATGTTGTACGCAGCCAATACGAAGGCCATGCGCTCGCGCTCGTTGAGCTTGGGGCTGGCGAAGAATTTGCGACGGATCAACGCCAGGTAACGCGCGCCGGCCTGCACATTGCTGTCGAGACTTTCGATGTTGTTGACGCCCACCCGCTGCGCCGCCGAAGGGGTGATCTGCATCAGGCCGGTAGGGCCGCCGCTGTTGCGCGCACCCGGGTCGAAAGCCGACTCCTTGAACGCCAGCGCAGCGAGGTTCAGCCAGTCCATGCCTTGCTCACGGGCGTGCTTTTGCAATACCGGGCGCAGTTTTTCCAGGCGCTGGCGGTCGACGCGGGCCAGCGGGTTGCGCACCTGGTAGAGGCGCCGATAGATGCGTTGGAATGCCACATCCTGGTCGGACGGCGTGCGATAGGTCTTGAGAAATCGGTCAATACTGGCCCGCAGCATCGAGGCGTCCTGGCGCACAAACCAGTACTCGTCGCCCGGTTCGCTGATTGCCACTTGCTTGTCGAAGCGCAACTTGGGCAGGATCTTCGACCAGCGTTCGGCAATCGGCTTCTCGACGATAGTCAGGTGAAAAATACCCGCCTGGACCATCTCCAGCACATCCTCAACAGCGAGGGTCGGGTCTACCCATTCCACCTTGACCGGCGGCTGTTTGTGCAAGGCCAGTTTCTGGTTGACCTGGCTGATGGCATCCGCCGCCGCACTGCCCGTGGTCAGCGCCAGGGTACGTCCGGACAGTTGTTCCAGCTTGGTAAACCGCCGCTCACCCTTCACCCCCACCAGCCATAACGGCACACCGCTGGCGATCGGATCACTGGTGCTGATCTTGTGTGCGGCCTTCACATCCAGCAATTCACCGGGGGCCACCAGGTCGCCTTCGCCACGGGCCAATGCGCCGAGCAGTTGGTCCTTGGCCTTGGGAATGATCTTGAGGTTGATTTCCTGGCCATCCCGGGCGTGGCCATTGAGGTATTGCTCGAACGCACGCAGGCGATGGTATTCGACACCAATGGCCTGGCCCTGGACTTCGCCGGAACTGTTACGGCTCTGGTTGACCAGTACACGCAGGGTGCGACTCGAGCGAATCTCCGCCAGATCGCGCACCTTGCCGGGCTTGGTCACTTCCAGTGGCCCGTCCAGACGTGCGAGCGCCGCTGCGGGCAGCAGCAGCGTCAGGCACAACATAAGCAACGCCGAGGGTCGGATCATCCGCTCTCCGGAAAGAATACTGGCCAACACCCTCGCGAAAAACGAGGTATTGGGGTCAGAAACAGAGCGCTTTAAGCGCTGGCAAGACGCGCAACGGTGGCACAGTGCAAGGCGTGCAGCCAGTCACGATGTCACTTGCGACGTTCAAAGACAGCTATAACTCGTTGTAGTTCTTAGTTTTTCTTATAAATCTACAGCTCTGATATGCTTTCCGGCCGCAGGCGGAGATAGCACCATGCAACTCATTGATATCGGCGTCAACCTGACCAACCCCAGTTTCGACGAGAAGCACCAGGCCGTTCTCGACCGCGCCTATGCCGCCGGGGTGCAACAATTGGTGCTCACCGGCACCAGCGTCGACGGCAGCGAACAAGCCTTGGAGCTGTGCGTCAACCTCGATGACAGCGGCCAGCGCCTGTTCAGCACGGCCGGCATCCACCCGCACTCCGCCAGCGATTGGAACGGCGATAGCGCCAGGCGCCTGCGCGGTTTACTCAGCGAAAGCCGCGTACGTGCTGTGGGCGAATGCGGCCTGGATTTCAATCGGGATTTCTCTCCGCGCCCGCAACAGGAAAAAGTCCTCGAAGAGCACTTGGCGCTGGCGGTTGAGCTCAAACTGCCGGTGTTTCTCCACGAGCGCGACGCCAACCAGCGCCTGCTGGAGATCCTCAAGGACTACCGCGACCACCTGAGCGCAGCCGTGGTGCATTGCTTCACCGGCGAACAACCGGCGCTGTTCAGCTACCTTGATCTCGATTTGCACATCGGCATTACAGGCTGGATCTGTGATGAACGCCGTGGGACGCACCTGCATCCGTTGGTCAGGGAAATTCCCCGTGGTCGTCTGATGCTGGAAAGCGATGCGCCCTACCTGCTGCCGCGCACCCTGCGTCCAAAGCCGAAAAACGGCCGTAACGAACCCGCCTACCTACCGGAAGTGCTGCGCGAAGTCGCCCTGCACCGCAACGAAACGGCCGAGGACCTGGCTCAGCACAGCACCGCCTGTGCCCGCACGTTTTTTGGGCTGCCTGCCGTGGATTGATGCGGTGCATTGACCCATGTCAAAACCGCTTTTCTGAGTAGCGGCACAATAATGGCACCTTGCCAATGCTGTTTCCGCTATCAGAGAAAACCTTCCATGGGTGCCTGGCTTAGCAATATCTCGCTGAAATACAAATTCTGGGCCGTCAACGCGGTCGCCTTTATCACTACCCTGCTCCTGGTGCTGTATGCCGTGCATCTCGAACAGCAATCGCGCAGCCATGCGTCCCAGGCCTCGGCACAGGCCCAGGCGCAATTGCTCGGTGCCTGGCCGGCCGACAAGGCCCTGCCCAAGAGCGAGCACTGGCTGACGTTTGCCCGCGGCCAAGTCCCACAGCTGGCCGATCAGGATCTGTCAGCCCTGAGCAGCAATACGGGTTGGGTCGAACTCAACCCCATGCCGCTGTTCGGCGAAAACACGCTGATGGGCGCCGAAGTGATCGCCCGCCCTGATGGGCAATACATCGCCGTGCTCGCCCGCGCCCCCAGCCTGAGCCAGGTATTCAGTGAACGCTTCGCCAACTATGCCGTGGCGGTGCTGATCCTGATGCTGGCGATGCTCTGCGCCTCGCAATTGCTGATCCGCTTCCTGCTCAGCCAACTCAACACCCTAAAGGACGTGATGCTGCACGTGGAGAAAACCGGCGACCTGTCGGCCCGCGTGCCATTGGCCTGCAAGGATGAAGTCGGCCAGATGGCCAGCGCCTTCAATGCCATGCAAGCCGGTTATCAGCGCGTGGTCAGCACCGTGGCGCGCACCGCCAAGCTTCTGGACGAGGGTGCCGCTCGATTGGCCAGCAGCATGAACGAGGTACAACACGGCATGCTTGGCCAGCAAAGCGAGACCGACCAGGCCGCCACCGCCATCAACGAAATGACCGCCACCGTCTACCACATCGCCCAACATGCCGGCGCCACCCGCGACTTGTCCCAGTCCGCCGATACCCTCGCTGGCAGCGGTCAGGACGTGGTCACCCGCGTACAGCATTCAATCGCCGGCCTGTCTTCCGGCGTGCAACAGACCGCCGAAATGATCCAGAAACTGGCCGAAGACAGCCAGAAAATCAACAGCGTGGTCAGTGTGATCCACAGCATCGCCGAACAGACCAATCTGCTCGCCCTCAACGCCGCCATCGAAGCTGCTCGCGCCGGGGAAATGGGCCGTGGGTTTGCCGTGGTCGCCGACGAAGTGCGCAACCTGGCCAAGCGCGTGCAAAGCTCCACCGACGAAATCACCCGCATGGTCTCGGCGCTGCAGGCCGGCACCCGCGACGCGGTGGACTTCATGCAGGAAAGCTCGTTCAAGGCCGACGACTGCGTACAACAAGCCCTGGAAGCCGGCACAGCACTCGCCGAAATCACCAGCGCCGTGGCGCAAATGCGTGAAAGCAACACCCAGATCGCCGTCGCCGCCGAACAGCAAAGCCACGTGGCCGAAGAGATGAACCGCGCAGTGGTGAGCATTCGTGATGTGACCGAGAACACCGTGCAACAGACGGTGGATTCGGCGACCACCAGCAATGAGCTGGCAACGTTGGCTGGTGAGTTGAGCAAGGCGATTGGGCAACTGAAGCTGTAGGGCTTCTCCACCTGTAATCCGACTCCTACGATCGACTCTGCGTTTACCCGAAGTTTTGGCGACCCCTCCTAGCCGTCCTGGCGAATAGCGCCGACTTCTTTACCTGACGAAGCCCTCCAAAGTCTCTCGCCTGATCATTCAGTGCGAGGGACCGCCGATGCACCTACCCGTTAATGCCCTGGTCGTCGGGGCTGCCTCTTGATTCCCGTGATTGCCAGCTTTGTTCTGGCCCCCATGGATGCCAAGGCACCGGACGTTGAGCGCGTCTTTCGTGACTTTCGCGGTTGCCTGAATACCTTTGATGAGTGGGCGGGGAGCTTCTGGAGCGCTTCGGCGCTGGAGGTTGAGCAGGTCTTCAAGGTCGGCGATGAGGTAGCGCTGGTCGCGCCGATCAATCGCTCAATCATCCCCAGCAGCACCGTCGCCACATGCCCGGCCAACGGCACCCTGACCCTGGTGCATATATTTGAAAGCACGCGCTTCGTGCCCATCGGCAACACGCCGGTGATGCTGCAGCGCGTCGATCCCAATGGCGGCCCGTTGGGCGAGCCGATCCACAAGACCATCGGCCCCAGCGGCATCCTCGAAATCACCGAGTGTGATCGCAACCAGCCGTACCAAATCACCTTCTATCCCAACGTTTCCAAGGATCACGTCCAGGCGCTGTATGGGTCTTATCAGTCGGTGATCGCGGGGTTGGAAGGTCGCCTCCGGGACGAATGGACCAAGACCTTCCAGCCCCAATGGGACGACTTCGCCAACGCCACGCCGCCCGAACGTAGCGCGATGCAAGGTTTGGCGTTTTCAAGCGGGATGGCCAAGGCGCTCTACAACCTGTGGGACAGCGTTACGCAGCTGTATGACTTGTTGGCGGACCTCAAGGCCAACAGCCAGAAGTTGTTGGCCTACATCTCCCAGACTGAACTCGATGAACTGCTGAGGCTGGGCAACGACGCCATCGCAAAGGGGCTGTTGGTGCTCAGCGATGAGCCGCTGCTGTTTATCTACCTGTCGGCCCTGGTCAGTTGGCTACACCTGCTGCCGCCGCCCGAGCTGTATGAAGTGCTGGGCGAGATCACCGGTGAGGTGCTGATCAATCTGTTTTTGATCTGGGCGACCCGTGGCATGGGCGTGCAGATTCGCCTGGGCGCTCAGGTGCTGGGACATATCAAATCCGGACGAGCGCGCAAGTGGCTGGAGAGGCTGGCTGATCAGTTGGTGGGGCCGACGTTGGACGCGCACGTCGAGGCGGTGAAGCCTTTGCTGCTCGGTGGCCCGGCGACAGCGATCAAGACCGTACCGGCTGTGCCGTTGAAGGCGGGGGAGCATGTGGTTTCGAACCCCGTGCCGGCGGTTCGCAGGAAGACTCGGCAGACGGTGTTGGTCAGGCAGGAGCCTGTCGATGATGTGCCGGTTTCAGGGAAGAACCCGAACGGGGATGCGGCGGCGGCTTCGGATAAGACCGTCACCAACGGCTGCCCCGTGTCGATGGTTACCGGGGAGGAATTGCTCACCCTCACCGACGGCACGTTGGATGGGATCCTGCCATTCGAGTGGACCCGGCTGTATCGCACCAGTGCGGTGGAAGTGGATGCCGGGCTGGGGTTTGGCTGGAGTCATTCGCTGGCGCATCGGCTGGTGGTGTCGGGCGATTCGGTGGTGTGGACGGACCATGAGAACCGCTCGATTGAGTTTCCACTGCCGACGGTTGCTCGACCTGCCATCACCAATAGCCTGGCCGAAGCAGCGATCTATTTAGGGTCTTCGCCGGATGAACTGGTGCTGGCCCAGGCATCACGGTTCTATCACTTTCGCGACGGTGTGTTGGTCTCGATCAGCGATGCGTATGACAACCGGCTGCGGATTTCCCGGGATTATTTGGGGCGCATCGAGCGGCTGGATAACGGTGTCGGGCGTTCGCTGTTCCTGCGCTATGCGTTCGGCCACATCGTGGCGGTGGACTATCAGGTCCAGCGCGCCAAGGGGCATGAACCCTTCGAGTGGGTGACCGAGCAGACCGTTGTTTCCTACGCCTATGACGACCTGGGACGGTTGGTTTCGGCGACCAATGCGGTAGGCGAAAGCGAGGTTTATCGCTACGACGAGCAGCACGTGATTCTTGAGCGTGGGCTGGCCGGTGGGGCGAGTTTCTTTTGGGCGTGGGAACGGGCTGGCAAGGCCGCGCGATGTGTCCGGCATTGGGCCAGTTTTTCGCAGATGGATACGCGGTATGTGTGGGGGGACGACGGCAGTGTCACTCTGCATAACGCCGATGGTAGCCAGGAAGTGTACGTCCATGACGACCGGGCGCGGCTGGTGCAGCGGATTGATTCGGACGGTGCTTCGCATTTCAAATCCTATGACGACAAGGGTCGCCTGACGGTTGAGCAGGATCCGCTGGGGGCGGTGACGGCGTATCAGTACGACGAAGCCGGACGCTTGGTGGCGTTATTTCCCGGGGATGATGAACCGACGTCCTACGAGCACGACAATGGCTTCGTACGGGTTATGCGCCGTGGTGAGGCGGTCTGGAAGTACGAGCGTAACGATCAGGGCGATGTCATCCGTAAGACCAATCCCGATGGTCATGTTACGGATTACAGTTACGACAAATATGGGCAACTGGTTGGGGTTTGGTACCCGGATCACAGTTGCCAGCGGCTGGTGTGGAATGAGCGCGGACAGTTGCTTGAAGAGCAACTGCCGAATGGCGGGATCAAGCGTTATCGCTATGACGATCTTGGCCGGCAGGTGGCGCGCGAGGATGAGCATGGCGCGCTGACCCAGTATCAGTGGGACAGCGTGGGTCGGTTGGTTCGCGTCGTATTACCAGGCGGTGCATGTCGGGAATACAGCTACAACCCCTACGGAAAAATCACCGCCGAACGCGATGAGCTGGGGCATGTCACCCGCTACGAATACGCCAACGGCCTGCACCTGATCAGCCGCCGTATCAACGCCGACGGTAGTCAGGTCAAGTACCGCTACGACAACGTGCGGTTACTGCTGACCGAGATCGAAAACGAGGTCGGCGAGACCTACCGACTTGATTACCACCCCAATGGCCTGATCCAGCAGGAAACCGGCTTTGACGGGCAGCGCACCGCCTACGTCTACGACCTCAACGGCAACCTGCAGGAAAAGACCGAATACGGTGACGACGGCAGTCAGCTCGTTACTCGCTACGAGCGCGATCACGCCGGACGCCTCGTACGAAAAACCCTGCCCGACGGCAGCCTTGTTGAATATGCCTACGACCGCCAGGGCAACCTCCTCAGCGTCGACGACGGCCACTGGGCGCTGGCCTACGAATACGACCGCCAAAACCGCCTCACCGCCGAACACCAGGGCTGGGGCACCTTGCGCTACGGCTACGACGCCTGCGGCCAGCTTCAACACCTGCGCCTGCCCGATAACAACCGGCTGGTTTTTAATCATGCGAAAGGCGGCCACCTCGCCACCGTCGAATTAAATGGCACGCTACTGACGTCTCACCTATTCAAAGCCGGCCAGGAACATCAGCGCCAACAAGGCCAACTCCTCAGCCACTACCACTACGACGACCAACACCGCCTGCACGCCCACGCAATCACCCAGCAACAAGACCTCCTCTACCAACGCCAATACGACTACGACAAAACCGGCAACCTCACCCACCTGCTCGACACGCGCAAAGGCGAACACCACTACCACTACGACCCCTTAGGCCGCCTCACCCGCGCAGACCACTCCCAAGACCTGCAGGAACGCTTCGGCCACACCCCGGCCGGCAACCTGCTGATGCAAGATCGCCCCGGCCCCGACATCGTTGCCGGCAACCGCCTGATGATCCAGGGCGACCGCCACTATGACTACGACGCCTTCGGCAACCTCATCCGCGAGCGGCGTGGTAAAGGCCATCAACTCGTCACCGAATACCGCTACGACTGCCAGCATCGGCTGATAGGCCTCACCCAACCCAACGGCCAAACCGCGAGCTATCGCTACGACCCGTTTGGGCGGCGCATCAGCAAAACCGTGGACGGCCTAACGACGGAGTTTTTCTGGCAAGGCGACAGGCTGATTGCCGAGCACCATGCGGACTGCCATCGCAGCTATCTCTATGAACCGGGCAGCTTTCGTCCGCTGGTTCTGTTGGAAGGCTTCGGCCCAAAAGATACCAAGCCCTACCACTACCAACTCGACCACCTCGGCACGCCGCAGGAACTGACAGACCCAGAGGGCGAAATCGTCTGGTCCGCCCACTACCGCGCCTACGGCCAGATCAGCCGTCTCGACAAAGGCACAATCGACAACCCGCTACGTTTTCAGGGCCAGTACTTCGATCAGGAAAGCGGACTGCACTACAACCGCCATCGCTACTACAATCCAGATATTGGGTGTTACCTGACGCCGGATCCGGTGAAGTTGGCGGGTGGGATCAACGCGTACCAGTACGTGCCTAACCCTACGGGTTGGGTAGATCCACTCGGACTGAATGCCCGTTGCACCGGCGTAGTAAAGAAAAATCCAACCTGCGCAATACCTGTTGAACCTCACGCACCTTATGTATCTCGTAAAGGAGCATTCCGCGAAGCAAAAAGAGACGCCAATATACCGACATCGCAACAACCCGATGTATTTATCGACGCGGGTTCTGGCGCAAAAAAACAATACAACACTGTGAAAATGTCAGATATAAATGAAAAAACAATTTTAGATAATTCTGGAAAACCGATTAAGACGAGGGTCTACCAATATACGAGAGCCGATGGTTCCAAAATACTAATACAAGACCATTCAGCAGGGCATAATTTCGGTGCTCAAAACGGAGCAGGCGATCAAGGCTCTCACTTCAACCTACGCCCAATTGATACACCGCGAACCGGCAAAGTCCCGGAAACAAAAGACCACTACCCATTTAAGGATAAAAAATGAAGCATTGGAATGATCTTGAAGGAACGATATTTTTTAATAAATTGTTCAGTCGTCCAATTGAAATTCGCGAGATTTATATACACTCTCTGACGATAGAAAACGACCAACCTTCTCTCAGCATTGGTTTTGACATACCAGACTTTCCAGATTTTTTACCTCCAAAATGGGAGAACAAAGGATACAACACATGCAGGATTGGACTAACCTGTAACGCAATAAGTAACCTGCAGATAACCAATCTTCCTCGTCGGGAAATTTTCATTGCAAAAATAACGCGAGAAAACGAGCACTTTATTTTCAACGCAAAATCAGAAAATGCCTCTATTGAATTTAAATCAAAGTGGCTGTCTATGGCTGGGCCGTCAGTTTATATAAATTGTCCTGAACCAGGAGATCATAGCTGGCCAGCATAAGTTTTGTAGAATAGATGGGAGAAAGGATTAGATGATTTACATAACAGAAACTATGAGTGCTATAGCCAACCCCAATTCGCCCACCCGCCCACCCCCACCTAAACTCTCCCCATGTTATTTCAACGGACAGAGGGTTCACCATCATGGGCAAACGTCATCCCAATCTCCCCGCCTGGCAATGGCGTAACTACCCGCAAAACCATCAGCACCCGACCAACCTGGCGTTGCACCTGATTGCCGTGCCGCTGTTTATCATCGGGTTTCTGTTGATTGTGTCCGGAGTGTTCAGCCTGAGCCTGGCCAGTTTCGCCATTGGCGTAGTCGGCATCCTCGCAGGCCTGGCGTTGCAGCGTCATGGCCATAGCCTGGAAGCCGAAGCCGGTGAGCCGTTCAGTGATCGTAAAGACGCAGTACAGCGCCTGGTGGTCGAGCAGTTCCTGACGTTCCCGCGCTTTGTGTTGAGCGGTGGCTGGTGGCGTGCCTGGCGGCTGCGCCACCGCCACTGACGATCAGGCGAAGACGACCACGGTCTGGCGGCTGAGGGCGATCAACGCGCCCGTTGGACTCCACAGCGCGGCGGCGGCGTGGCCATAGCCGTCGCGCGCATGCTCGATGCTGACGTGATACTGGCACCAGTCCAGGGTCGTCAGGTCCTGCAAGGGCTGGATGAATTCGATGGTCCAGGTCAGGGTGCTGCCCGGAGCGGGCTTTTTCAGGTGCGGCAGTAACGCCGGTGGCCAGGCGTCGACCAGGGCGAGGATATGCGCTTCGGTCAGCGGTTCTTCCTTCACATCCCCGCGCAAACGAACCCAACCGCCCATCTCGCGGGATTTATTCCCGGTAAACGGCAAACCGCCAACGCTCCAGCGCATCGCCAGGTGGCGCATGAACTCAGGCGTGACGCCCTTGATATAGGGCAGTTCCTGGCACTCATCCCAGTGCTTGAACGTCGGCGGCGGCTCGCTGGCCACATCGATTTCCGACTCGCGGGATGCGCCAAAACTTGCCTGTACCAGGGTCGCGACCTCACCGTTCTGCACAACACGGCCGAGCAACTGGCTGACCGCCTTGCCTTCACGCAACACTTCGACTTGATAGCTGGCGGGTATATCGGGCGCGACCGGGCCAACGAAGGTGATCGCAAGCGAGCGCAATGGGCGGTCCGTCGGCACCTCGGCGCGCAAGGCTTCGTATTGCAACGCAGCAACCAGGCCACCGAACGTGGCGCGGCCCTGGGCCCATTCAGCGGGAATGGTGACATCCTGCGGGTTGCTTCGGGCGGCGTCGAGCAAATCACTAAAGCGCATGGCGACCTCACATCAAAAGAAACAGATGGGCGATCTTAACCAGCGCGCGGGCAAGGTACAGCGCTCATTCCGGCCAAAAGCCGGACCGCTTTAGAAACAATCCGCGCTGAGTTTGTCCAGCACGCGATCCGCCTGCCCTTCGGCCTTGGCCATGGTGCGATGCCAAATCGCAACACAGGGCTGCAGATCAGCTTGATGTTCGGCCTGGGCCAACCATTGCCAGCAGTCATGCCAATCACCCAGTGCCGCTTGGGCTTTCTTCAGGCGTGGCAGGGCATTGGCGGGCAACTTATCCAGCTGGGGGTAAGCCTCGGCGGCATAGCGCACACGCTTGATCAACAAGCGCAAACGGTGGCGATCATGGTCTGGATCTTTCAGCGCTTGATCGAGTTTCTGCCATTGCCTGGCCAGGCGCTTCTCGATGCGCGGTCGCAAACCCTTGAGCAATTTCTGATGCTCCGAGGCGCGGATAAAGCGCGGGAATGCATCAAGGATCAGCAGCAGATGGGCAACTTCCGGGCCTTGTGCCACCTGGCGATAGGCGTCGGGTTGCAGGCGCAGGCGTCGATCAGCGGCCTCGTGATAACCATGCTGATGCAAATACGCCGCCAGCACCTCTCGGTCGCGCAGCGGCGTCGTTAACTGGCCGACCGTACCGGCGGCCAATTCAAGCTGTTCCACACCCGGCAGCCCGCGCAAAGGACGCAACAGGCTGCGCAGGCGGCGCACGGTGGTGCGCAGATCATGCAGGGCTTCATCATCGGTGACGGCAGCGAGGCGAGCCTGGCAGCTCAGTAACCCTACTTCCAGGCCAATGACCTGAGCGACTAACTGATCGACCAAAGCTGACATCCCGCCCTCACTCTCAGATGAAAAATCCCACTCTGCGCTGCACGTTAACGCCCGGCGCGCGACTCACGAATATAGAACCGAGCTTTTTCGGCCTTGTTGGAGCAGCCTTCAAACGCCTCGAATTGCTGCTGGGTCTTGGCGCCAGTCAACAACGACAAGGCCTTGGAGTAGCTGACGGTGCCGGCAAAACCTTCAGCCTTGGCCAGGTCGAGCTCTTTCCAAGCGGCATCCAATTGCGAGCCACAGCTGTCGCGGTATGCGGTTTTCCCGGCACAACCCGCCAGGGCCAACATGATCACAGGCACACACATCCAGGCTTTCATCGATGACACCTCAAAATAAAGAAAAACAGTCGTACGCCTGTAGACGTTGCCTACAAGAAAAAGTGCCTTGTCCTTAGCCTGAAATCGGTAGTACCTATTGCCAGAGCATACCCGAGCCTGGGCGCTATTCTTGAAAAATATTGCCAGGCGCAACGAAGATTGAAGCGGCCCCCAAAATAGGCGCATTGTGGGCCCCCGTTTATGAAGGACATCGACCATGAAGAAACGTGTTGCCTTGGTGTTGGGTTCCGGCGGGGCCCGGGGCTACGCCCATATCGGGGTGATCGAGGAAATCGAACGGCGCGGCTACGACATCGCCTGTATCGCCGGTTGCTCCATGGGGGCCGTGGTGGGCGGGATCTACGCCGCGGGCAAACTGGACGAGTATCGAAACTGGATTGAAAGCCTCGACTACCTCGACGTGCTGCGCCTGGTGGACGTGAGTTTCCGCCTTGGGGCGATTCGTGGCGAAAAGGTCTTCGGGCAAATCCGCAAGATCGTCGGCGAGATCACTATCGAAGAGCTGCGCATCCCCTACACCGCCGTCGCCACCGACCTGACCAACCAGCAGGAAATCTGGTTCCAGGAAGGCTGCCTGCACCAGGCCATGCGCGCCTCGGCAGCGATTCCCAGCCTGTTCACCCCGGTGATGCAAGGCAACCGCATGCTGGTGGACGGCGGCCTGCTCAACCCGCTGCCGATCGTGCCGGTGGTGTCGAGCCATTGTGACTTGATTATCGCGGTCAACCTCAACGCCACCAACCAGAAACACTACCATTTGCCGGTGATCCAGCGCCCGCCGGCGTTCAAGAGCCGCTTCAACAGCCTGGCGAAATCACTGGGTTCGCACCTGCCGTTTCGCCGCAAGCAGGCCGAGCAGTTGATGAAACTTGAGCAGGAAGCCTTGCAGGCCCAGGCGGCCGAGATCAATCCGTGGCTGGAGTCGGCCGAACCCGAATCCCAGCAACCCGCCGCCGCACCGGAAAAGCCGGGGGCGCCGAAGTCGGCCACCGGTTCATTCATCATCGATAACGTCGGGCCGGCGTCATTGCTGGATCTGATCAACCAGAGTTTCGAGGTGATGCAGACTTCGCTGGCGCAATACAAGATCGCCGGCTACCCGCCGGATGTGCTGATCAACGTGCCGAAGCGGGTGTGCCGATTTTTCGAGTTCTACAAGGCGCCGGAGCTGATCGCACTTGGGCGGGAAATTGCCAGTGATACCCTGGATCGCTATGAGAGTGAGCAGCGCTGAGACAGCCGTGTCGCTAGAGCTGTGGTGAGCGGGCTTGCCCCGCATTGGGCTGCGCAGCGGCCCCACTCAATGAGGAACGCGCAGTGTCAGGTACTTCTTTGGGCCTGGTTTTGGGGCTGCTGCGCAGCCCAGCGCGGGGCAAGCCCGCTCACCACAGAACCACAGAACCACAGAACCACAGAACCACAGAACCACAGAACCACAGAGAGGCTGACAGATCGCCTCAGGCGCTCAACAATCGATACCCCACTCCAGCCTCGGTCACGATAAACCTCGGCTGGGTCGGATCATCCGCCAGCTTCTGGCGCAGATGCCCCACCACAATCCGCAGGTAGTGACTGTCGTCGGTGTGGGTCGGACCCCAGATATCCTTGAGCAGTTGCTGTTGGGTAATCACCCGCCCCGGATGCCGCGCCAGTTGTGCCAGCACCGCGTATTCCTTGCGGGTCAGTGCCACCTCGGCGCCGTCCAGCAGCACGCGGCGATAGGCCAGGTCCACCGTCAACGGGCCAAACTGCAGCGCCGCTTCCTGGGTCTCGCCCACAGGCGCCTGGCGCAACAAGGCGCGCACGCGGGCCAGGAACTCCTGGATGCCGAAGGGCTTGGTGACATAATCATTGGCGCCACCGTCAAGGGCTTCGACCTTCTGCTCTTCGCTGGCCCGCACCGATAGCACCAGCACCGGCACCGTCGACCACTCACGAAACTCGCGCAACACCTGCTGGCCGTCCATGTCCGGCAGGCCCAGGTCGAGCACCAGCAAGTCGGGTTTGCTCAACGCCGCCTGGGCCAGGCCTTCGTTGCCGGTGCCGGCCTCGATCACTTTGTAACCTTGGGAGGCCAGGCTGATGCGCAGGAATTTGCGGATCTGCGGTTCGTCATCAATGACTAAAATCGTCGCGGTCTGGCTCATGGTGTCCAATCAAAATCCGTAGAGAAAACAGGGTAGCTCACGCCTCGCCTTCCAGGCCAGGCTGTGTCGGCAACGGCAGGAACAGCGTGATGCAGGTACCGCGCCCCTCAATGCCATCGGCCACGCTGATATGCCCACCATGGGCGCCGACCATGCCCTGGCAGATCGCCAGGCCGAGGCCGGTGCCCTGCCCGCCTCGATCACCGCGTGCGGCGGTGTAGAACATGTCGAAGATCTTCGCCCGCTCATCCTCAGGAATACCGGGCCCCTCATCCGCCACGGCGAAAAACAATCGGTTATCCGAGACGCCGGCGCTCAGTTGCAATCGACCGTGGGGCGGTGAAAAGCGCGCGGCGTTTTCCAATACATTGACCAGTGCCTGTTCGATCAACGCGGCATGGACATAGAGTAGCGGCAACTCCGCGGGCACATCGGTGCTCACCTGCAGCGGTGCCAGCACCGCGCGCAAACGCCCGAGCGCACTGCCGACAATATCGCCGGGCGACACCCAGTCCCGCGCCAGCTTCAGCGCGCCATGGCCCAGTCGCGTCATGTCCAGCAGGTTCTGGATATAGCGGTCCAGGCGCTCGGCCTCATCGCGGGTACCTTCGAGCAACTCGCGGCGATCCACCAGGGGGATGGCTTCGCCGAGCGCCAGCAGGCTGTCGATACTGCCGCGCATGGAAGTCAACGGTGTGCGCAAATCGTGGGACACCGACGCCAGCAAGGCACTGCGCAGTTGCTCGGTTTCGCCATGCAAACGGGCGGATTCCAGCTCCTGGGCCAACTGTGCCCGCGCCAGGGCCTGGGCCAGGGGCTGGCTCAAGGCGGTGAGCAAGCGACGGCGTTGGCCGCTCAATTCCAGGCCCGGCTTGGCACTGACGCCGAGCAACCCGAGCGGGCCTTCTTCGCCCGACAACGGCCACCACCACCAGCGCCCGAACGGCAAGGTGCCGGTGCCCATGCCTGCCGGCTGGTCATGCTGCCAGGCCCAATCGGCCGCAGCCCGTTCGGCTTCGGTGAAGGTCAGCGGGCCGCCGGTCTCGACTTTCCAGCCACCCTGGCCGTCGCGATTGACCAGGCACAGATCCAGGTCGCTCCAGCCTTCCAGATGGTGGGCGGCGGCACTGATCACCGCCTGGCGGTCGGTGGCGGCGGTGAGTTTGCGCGACAGGTCGAGCAGTTCGCCGGTTTCTTCCTGGGTGTCGCGCAATGCCTGCAACTGCCGGCGCTGACGTGCGGCAAGATTGCCGGTGAGCGCCGCCATCAGCAGGAAGAACAACAGCGTCAGCACGTCCTCTTCGCGCTGGATGGCGAAGGAGAAATTCGGCGGGATAAACAGGAAGTCATAGGTCAGGAACGACAACGCCGCACACACCAGGGACGGCCCCAGGCTGCTGCGCACCGCCACCAGCAGCACGGCGGCGAGAAACACCAGCGAGATATTCGGCAACGGCAATACGCTGGACACGGCCCAGGCCACAGCGGCAGCGACGAGGGTCGCAACCACGGCCAAGGCGTAATCGAACCACACCAGGCCGCGCACATCCGGCAAGCGTGGGGCTGCGGGCACATCGTCGCTGTCGAGGACGTTGATTTCCAAGCCCCGGGCATTACGCAACAACCGCGCCGCCAAGCCGCCACCGAACAGGCGACGCCGCCAACGCATTCGCGACTGCCCCACCAACAGCAGGCTGGCGCGGCGTTCGGCGGCATGCTGGATCAAGGTCTTGGCCACCTCCCCTGCCCGCAGCAGCACCACTTCGCCACCAAGACGCTCGGCCAATTGCTGGGCGTTTTGCAGGCGCAGACGGGCCTGCTCATCCCGCGCACGGCCGTTGTCGATATGCACCAGGCTCCACGGCAAATGCCGGCGCTGGGCGACGCGGCTGGCATGGCGCACCAGGCGTTCGGCCTGCGCATCGCCATCCACGCCCACCAACAAACGCCCACGCACCGCCGGCGCCGCCTGGCCGAGCTGGCGATAACCCTGGGCCAAATCGTCGTCGACATGGGCGGCGGCGGTCTGCATCGCCAGCTCGCGCAGGGCCATCAGGTTGGTCTGGGTAAAGAACGCATCGATGGCGGCGCGGGCCTGCTCCGGCACATACACCTTGCCGTCGCGCAGACGCTCGAGCAGTTCGCGGGACGGCAGGTCGATCAGCAGCAGTTCGTCGGCTTCCTGCAGCACCCAATCCGGCAAGGTTTCGCGGACCTGCACACCGGTGATACCGCGGACCTGGTCATTCAGGCTTTCCAGGTGCTGGACGTTGACCGTGGTAAACACGTTGATGCCGGCGGCGAGCAGTTCCTGGATGTCTTGCCAGCGCTTTTCATGGCGGCTGCCGGGGGCGTTGCTGTGGGCCAGTTCGTCCACCAGCACCAGCTTGGGCTTGGCGGCGAGCAGGCCATCGAGGTCCATTTCTTCGAGCATCACGCCACGGTATTCGCTGCGCAACAACGGTTGTTGCGGCAGGCCGCTGAGCAAGGCTTCGGTCTCGGCTCGGCCGTGGGTTTCAACCACGCCGGCGATCAGTTTGACGCCCTGGCGCAGTTGGGTGTGGGCAGCCTGGAGCATGGCGTAGGTCTTGCCCACACCCGGCGCGGCGCCGAGGAAAACTTTGAGCCGGCCACGGCCGTCCCGGGGTAGATCGGCTAGCAGGGCATCGGCGCGGCCGGAGTCGCTCATGCGGGCAGTGTCCTTCAGGTATTGATCGGGTTACAGCTTTTCCAACGCCATGTTCAGCGTCAGCACATTCACCACCGGCGGCCCCACCAGCGGGCTTTCGATATGTTCATCCAGCAACCGTTGCAGAGTCGACACCGGTACATTTCGCGCGGCAGCCACCCGTGCCAGTTGATAGGCAATCGCCTGGGGTGGCAAGTGTGGATCAAGACCGCTGCCGGAGGTAGTCAGCGACACCAAAGGCACCGGGCCCTGGCCGGGCACCAACTGTTTGTTCGCGTCATCGAACACGCGGGTGGCCAAGGCCGGGTTGCTGGGGCCGAGGTTACTGGCGCTGCTGGAAACCGTCGCAAAGGCCCCCGCCGAAGGGCGCGGATGGAACCAGCTGTCACCGGTAAACTCCTGGGCGATCAGGCTGGAGCCACGCACCTTGCCGCCGGCATCGCGCACCAGGCTGCCATTGGCCTGGTCCGGGAAAGCGACTTGGGCGACACCGGTCACCACCAGTGGGTAGGCCACGCCGGTGATCAGGGTCATAAGCACCAGCAGGCTCAGGGCCGGGCGGATTATGTTGGACATTTCAAATTCCTCAATTCGGTCTTTGCAACCTGTGGGCACCGGGGTGGCGCCCACAGGCATCGGGTCACACCAGGTGCAGCGCGGTCAGCAGCATGTCGATCGCCTTGATGCCCACGAACGGCACCAGCAACCCGCCCAGGCCATAGATCAGCAGGTTGCGCCGCAGCAACGCCGCCGCACTCGCGGCCTGCACACGCACACCGCGCAGCGCCAGGGGAATCAGCACCACGATGATCAGCGCGTTGAAGACGATGGCCGAGAGAATCGCGCTCTGGGGGCTCTGCAAGTGCATCACGTTGAGCACGCCCAACTGCGGGTAGATCGAGGCGAACAACGCCGGCAGGATCGCGAAGTACTTGGCCACATCATTGGCGATGGAAAAGGTGGTCAACGCGCCGCGAGTCACCAGCAACTCTTTGCCGATCTGCACCACGTCCAGCAGCTTGGTGGGGTCGCTGTCGAGGTCGACCATGTTGGCGGCCTCGCGGGCGGCCTGGGTGCCGTCGTTCATCGCCATGCCGACGTCCGCCTGGGCCAGTGCCGGGGCGTCGTTGGCACCGTCGCCGCACATCGCCACCAGGCGGCCGTCGTTTTGCTCGTGACGGATGCGGGCGAGTTTTTTCTCCGGGGTCGCTTCGGCCAGCACGTCATCCACACCGGCTTCGGCAGCGATCGCAGCGGCCGTCAGCGGGTTGTCACCGGTGACCATCACGGTGCGAATGCCCAGCTTGCGCAGCTCGGCGAAACGTTCGCGGATACCGGGCTTGACCACGTCCTTGAGGTGGATCGCACCGAGCAATTTGCCGTCGGCACACACCAGCAAGGGCGTGCCACCGCTCTGGGCGATCTTGTCGATTTCCCGCGCCAATGCCGGTTGCAGGTCGCCGCGTGGCTGGCCGATAAACGCCAGCAACGAATCCACTGCGCCTTTGCGGAACACGCGACCCTGGTAATCGACACCGGACAAGCGGGTCTCGGCGCTGAACGGTACGGCGGTGAGTTCATCCAGGGATGGCTCGGCCTGCGGGTGCAGAGCCCGCAGGTATTCGACAATGGATTTGCCTTCTGCCGTGTCATCGGCCAAAGAGGCAAACAACGCACCTTCGGCCACTTCCTTGCCGCTGACGCCAGGCGCCGCAACCACCGCCGCGCACCGACGGTTACCGAAGGTGATGGTGCCGGTCTTGTCCAGCAGCAACACGTGCACGTCACCGGCCGCTTCCACGGCACGGCCGGACTTGGCGATCACATTGAGGCGCACCAGGCGGTCCATGCCGGCAATACCGATGGCCGACAACAAGCCGCCGATGGTGGTAGGAATCAGCGTCACCAGCAGTGCGACCAAAAACACCAGGGGCAAGCTGCCGTTGGCGAAGTGGGCGAACGGCTGCAAGGTCACGACAACCAGCAGGAAGATCAGGGTCAGGCCGATCAGCAGGATATCCAGCGCGACTTCGTTGGGGGTTTTCTGGCGTTTGGCGCCTTCGACCAGGGCGATCATGCGGTCCAGGGTGGACTCGCCAGGGTTGGCGGTGATGCGGATCAGCAGCCAGTCCGAGACCAGCCGCGTGTTGCCGGTGACGGCCGAGCGATCGCCGCCGGACTCGCGGATCACCGGTGCGGATTCACCGGTGATCGCCGCTTCGTTGACCGCTGCGATGCCTTCGATGACCTCGCCGTCGCCGGGGATCATTTCCCCGGCGGCCACACGCACCACATCACCTTTACGCAGGCTGGTGGCCGGCACGACCTTGAAGCTGCCATCGGCTTCCTTACGCCGTGCGCTCAGGCCTTCGCTGCCGGCCTTGAGGCTGTCGGCACGGGCCTTGCCACGCCCTTCGGCCAAGGCTTCGGCGAAGTTGGCGAACAGCACGGTGAACCACAGCCACACGGCGATTTGCACGGCCACATACGTCGGTACGGCGGTGTCGGGCACAAAGCACAGCACGGTGGTGAGGATGGCGGTCAGCTCGACCACCAGCATCACCGGCGAGCGTTGCAGCTGGCGCGGATCCAGCTTGACGAACGCCTGGACCAGCGCCGGGCGCCACAGGGCAGAGACGGCGGTTTTGGCGGGTTCCTGGGTTTTGACCGGGGCCGCGTTTTTTGCAGGCATATTCATGTTCATATCCCCTTTTTAGAAGCCCATGCTCAAGTGTTCAGCGATGGGCCCCAGCGCCAGCGTCGGCAGGAAAGTCAGGCCGCCCACCAGCAAAATAGTCACGGTCAACAGGGTCACGAACAGCGGACCATGGGTCGGGAAGCTGTTCTGGCCAATCGGTGCGGTCTTCTTCATCGCCAGGCTGCCAGCCAGGGCCAGTACCGGGAGGATGTAGCCGAAGCGGCCGATCAACATGCCCAGGCCCAGCATCAGGTTGTGGAACGGCGTGTTGGCACTGAAACCACCGAACGCCGAGCCGTTGTTGGCGCTGGCCGAGGTGTAGGCGTACAGCAACTGGCTGAAACCGTGAGGGCCAGGGTTACTGATGGCGCCAGCAGGGCCGGGCAGGCTCGCGGCGATGGCCCCCAATACCAGCACGCCCACCGGCATCACCAGCAGGGTCACAACCAGCAGTTGCACTTCCTTGGCCTGGAGTTTCTTGCCCAGGTATTCCGGGGTGCGGCCGATCATCAGGCCGGCCAGGAACACCGCGATCAACACGTTGAGCAACATGCCGTACATACCGGCGCCGACGCCGCCGAAGATCACTTCGCCGACCATCATGTTGACCAGCGCCACCATCCCACTGAGGGGGTTGAGGCTGTCTTGCATGCCGTTAACGGAACCGTTGGACGCCGCGGTGGTGGTCACCGACCACAACACGGTGCCGGTGGTGCCGAAGCGCGCCTCCTTGCCTTCCAGCGGTGCGGTCTGCTCGACGGCCGGGTTGTTCAAGGTCGGGTTGGGCTGGTATTCGGACCACAGGGAAGTGGCGCCGCCGATCAGGAACAGCGCCAGCATGCAGCCAAGGATCGCGCGGCTCTGACGCAGGTCTTTCACGTAGTGGCCGAAGGTGAATACCAACGCCACCGGGATCAGGATGATCGAAGCCACTTCGAACAGGTTGGCCCAGGCGGTCGGGTCTTCAAACGGGTGCGCCGAGTTGACGCCGAAGAAGCCGCCGCCGTTAGTGCCCAGTTGCTTGATCGCAATCTGGCTGGCTGCCGGGCCCAGGGGAATCACTTGATCCACGCCTTGCAGGGTCACGGCATCCACATAGTGCGCGAAGGTTTGCGGTACGCCCTGCCACACCAGGAACAGCGCCAGCACCAGGCACAACGGCAGCAGGCCGTAGAGCGTGGCGCGGGTCATGTCGACCCAGAAGTTACCCAGGGTCCTGGCGGATTTGCGCCCGATCCCACGGCACAGCGCGACCAGGACGGCCAGGCCGGTGGCCGCACTGACGAAGTTCTGCACGGTCAGGCCAGCCATCTGGCTGAGGTAGCTCAGGGATGCCTCACCGCTGTAGGACTGCCAGTTGGTGTTGGTCATGAAACTGACCGCAGTATTGAAGGCCAGGGTCCATTCCTGGCCCGGCAATTTCTGCGGGTTCAGTGGGAGATAGTCCTGGAACAGCAGGATCGCGAACAACAGCAAAAAGCCCGCGAGGTTGAACGCGAGCAAGGCCAGCATGTATTTCTGCCAGCTTTGTTCCTGATGTTCATCCACCCCCGACAGGCGATAACAGGCTTTTTCGACAGGCCCCAGCACCGGGCTCAGCCACGTGCGCTGGCCTTCCATCACCTTGTAGTAGAACCGCCCCAGGAACGGTGCCGGCACCAGTACCACGGCAAAGAAGGCAATGATCAGCCAATAGTCATAACTGTGCATGGCCAGCTCCTAGTTCCGATCCGCGCGTAACAGCGCAACCAGCAGATAAATGAACAGCGCCACGGCCAATAGCAGTGACACCCCGTCCAGAACGCTCATGGAAGTCTCTCCGTTTAGCGGCGAGTGCCGCGTGTGGGGCAATTGTCCGCAGGAGTGGCGTAAAGGAACGAGAGCGACGGGCTGGGCGGGGCGTAAAGATGGCGTAAAGAGTGGGTTTATGCGGGGTTTACAGGGGGGTATTTGGCGTCTGGGCGGGCGCTATCGGGAGCAAGCCCCCTCCCACACTTGACCGCGTTGTCATGCCGAGCGCCAGTCAACCTGTGGCAGGGGGCTTGCTCCCGATAGCGCCGGCACCGCCACCGCCGCACCTATCTGGTGCGACACCGGCAAATTTCAAACGCCAAACCATCCCCCACACGACAGTTGCGCCGCTTTACGACAATGATTCTCAGGCTGGCATGGCCGCTGCAACACCTTGAATCATTCCAAACCGTTCAGGGAGCGCAGCACGATGAACACACAACTCAAACCCACCTTGGGCACCCTGCATTTATGGGGCATTGCCGTCGGGCTGGTGATTTCCGGGGAATACTTCGGCTGGAGCTACGGCTGGGGCGTGGCCGGGACCTTGGGCTTCCTGGTGACCTCGTTGATGGTCGCAGCGATGTACACCTGCTTTATCTTCAGTTTCACCGAGCTGACTACCGCCATTCCTCACGCAGGCGGGCCGTTTGCCTACAGTCGTCGCGCCTTTGGGGAGAAAGGCGGCTTGATCGCAGGCCTCGCCACCCTGATCGAATTTGTCTTCGCCCCGCCTGCCATCGCCCTGGCGATCGGCGCGTATCTGAATGTGCAGTTCCCGGCCCTGGACCCCAAGCATGCGGCCGTCGGTGCCTACATCGTGTTCATGGGGCTGAATATTCTCGGCGTAAAACTGGCCGCGACCTTCGAGCTGGTGGTGTGCGTGCTCGCCGTCGCCGAGCTGCTGGTGTTCATGGGCGTGGTCGCGCCCGCGTTCAGCTTCAGCAACTTTGCCCTGAACGGCTGGGCCGGTTCCGATACCTTCGGCGCCCCGGCGATTGCCGGGATGTTCGCGGCGATTCCGTTTGCCATCTGGTTCTTCCTGGCCATCGAAGGCGCGGCCATGGCGGCCGAGGAAGCGAAAGATCCGAAGCGCACCATTCCAAAGGCCTACATCAGCGGCATCCTGACCCTGGTGATCCTGGCCATGGGCGTGATGTTCTTCGCCGGCGGCGTGGGCGACTGGCGCACCCTGTCGAACATCAACGATCCACTGCCGCAGGCGATGAAAACCGTGGTGGGCGACAACTCCGGCTGGCTGCACATGCTGGTCTGGATCGGCCTGTTCGGCCTGGTGGCGAGCTTCCACGGCATTATCCTGGGCTACTCGCGCCAGTTCTTCGCCCTGGCCCGCGCCGGTTACCTGCCCTCCTTCCTCGCCAAATTATCGCGCTTTCAGACACCACACCGGGCAATCATCGCCGGTGGCGTGGTCGGCATCGCCGCCATCTACAGCGATGGCCTGATCAACCTGGGTGGCATGACATTGACCGCGGCGATGATCACCATGGCGGTGTTCGGTGCGATTGTGATGTACATCATGAGCATGCTCAGCCTGTTCAAACTGCGTAAGACCGAGCCGCTGCTGGAACGTACCTTCCGCGCGCCGGGTTATCCGATCGTGCCCGGCATTGCGCTGGCGCTGGCCGTGGTGTGCCTGGTGGCCATGGCGTGGTTCAACACGCTGATCGGGCTGATCTTCCTCGGTTTTATGGCGGTGGGTTTCATCTACTTCCAGATGACCGCACAGGATCGTGCCGATGCGCCGGCAGACGCAATGTTGACCGGGCTCTAAGGTTTCGAGGCAGAACGGGCCTACACTGAACTACTCAGAAAGCCCGTCACTCAAAGTAGTTATTACCGTGGGAAAATTCTCCGACGGTAATCTGCCTCAAGGAGAGCCTTATGCCGTGGTATGCGTGGTTGATTATGGTAGTTGCGATCGGGTCGATCGTCGGAGGGCTGATGATGCTGCGTGACAGCGCCAACAAGGTGGAACTCACCGACGAACAACGCAAACGCGTGGCCGAGCGCAACGCCCAGGCGGACGCCAAGGACGCGCAGGATCGCTAGGACCGTTTACTCCCAATCCGCCTTGGCAATCTGCAACCCGTGCTGCCCTTTATAGGCAGCACGCTCCGGCTGGCTCCAGCCGTCCAGCAACTCGTCCTCCAACCGATAAATCTCAACCCCCAACGGACGGCACACCGTCAGCGGATCCTGCGCATCCGGCCCCCACATCGGCAGGGACAAATCCCCGCCCGGGCACGTCGACAGCGCGCAGAGCAAATCAATCTCGGCAAAGAACTCCAGGTAATCGCCCTTCTGCGCCGGGCAGGCTTTCATGAAATACATGTCGTCGTGATTGAGGCCCGTGCACTGGAAAATATTCAGCACGTCATGCACGTCAAATTCCGTCAGACCGTGGGGTAATACCGCGCGGGTCAGGTTTGAGTGGCAATGGTGATGGAAGTCCTCGCCGGTGAGCATGCGGTTCACATAGGGATCGCAGCGCGTACCGAGCAAGTCATGCAGACGCCCGCCGTGCTCATCGATGCCGTAACTGGCCAGGCTGTCATCGGTGATGGTGACCAAAGGTCGCAGGAACGGCAGGTTCGACCATAAACGGTCATGGGTACTGACATGGGCACCCTGCAATTGGCGGGTGCGTGCGGCCCAGAGACGTTCACGGGGATCGTTGGCGTTCCACACGTTAAAGTCGCCCACCTGCGGGCCCACCGGCGTGGTGACACGAAACACATGCCCGGCGGGCACCTTCCAGGCCCGGCCGGTACGAATCGGTACCTCGAACTGCTCGATGAGCGTGCGTTGATCCGCCCGATCACGAATACGCTCATAGAATGCCGTGTCGACCTGCAGCGCCGAGCCTTTGCTGACCTGGTAAGCGGCCGGATAGTCTTTGTACATGGTGCAGATCCTCGATCAGGGATGGGTAACAGGCCCGGCGCTGACCTGGGCAAATAACTCGTCGAACAGGGGCCGGCGCATCAATCCGACGATAGGCCGATGGAACAACAAAATCATCTCGCGATTGTTGAACAATCTTCCATCCAGACGTAATCACATTTCATGCCAACGCGCTAAACGCCGACAAAAGTGTAAAAAAGCTCAAGTTGGTTAAAATGCCAGCCTGCAACCGAGGCTGCCCGATGCGTTATTCACAAAACCACAAAGCCCAAACCCACCAACGCATCATCAAGGAAGCGTCTGCACGCTTTCGCCGCGACGGCATCGACGCCACCGGCCTGCAGCCACTGATGAAAGCGTTGAACCTGACTCACGGCGGCTTTTACGCGCATTTCAAATCCAAGGGCGAATTGGTGGAGACAGCCCTGCAAGCGGCGGCTGCAGACCTGGATGCCCATTGCGACATGCTGTTCAGCCAGGAACGGCCGCTGGACGCATTTATCGACAGTTACCTGTCTGAATGGCACCTGACCTCCCCGGACCAGGGCTGCCCGTTGCCAACGATGTCTTCAGAGCTGGGACTGAGAGGCCAACCCAGTGCGACAACGGACCAGGTGCTCGACGCAAGGCTAAAGCAAATAGAAACGGCGTTGGGAGAGGGGCGTTGCGATGCAAAGAGCCTGGTGATGATGTCGACACTGGTGGGCGCATTAGTACTGGCCAGGAGTGTTGAAGACCCTAAATTGGCGAGACGCATCATGGACGTCGTGCGCGAAAGCCTGAAAACGCAGAACCCGGAGGATAAAAAGGCCGATCAATGATCGGCCTCTTGGGTGGTTCAGTTGATAGCCAGCCTATCGCGATTCTTCTCCAGCAACGCCTTGCCGATACCCTTCACTTCCAACAACTCATCCACCGCCGTGAACGGACCATTGCTTTCGCGATAGGCGATGATCGCCTTGGCTTTAGCGGCGCCAATACCGAACAAGTCACGACGCAGGGTTTCGGCATCGGCGGCGTTCAGGTTGACCTTGGCGGATTGCTCGACCTGGGTCATCTGGGCGGTGATGGGGGTTGGGGCTTCGGGTTTGATGGACGGGGCTGCGTTGGTGGCGACGGAGAGGGTGGTGAGGAAGGCGAAAATAAGGGAAGAAATGTAGGTGTTCTGCATTGGTGACGCTCCATGACATCGTTGAGAGAAAAGCAGCTTTCCGAAGCTGCTTTTCAAACTTAGGTGATATCAGGCAACTGTCAAAAACGTGTTCATTACAGGATGTGATGTAGCAGCTTTGCTATTTGGTTATTGCACTTACACCAAGTAGCATTCGGTACGACCTCAATTACACACTGCTGCGTTCCAACTCACCAGCCCGAAACTTGACTGCCAATAAAACCAGCGGCACATAGGCCACTGTCAATACTGCCGCACCGTCCAAATCGTAGATAACAACGCACAGTGCCGCAGGCAATAGCCACAAAATGTTGATTGCTCCTACTGCCAGAGTCACAGGCAAATGGGCACCAAAACGGCGTGACGCGAACTGGTATGCATGGCTACGGTGGGCTTCGTAGACTTTATCTCCTCGTACCAGACGGCGTAACAAGGTGAATGTAGCATCTACAATGAACACGCCAAGGAGTATCAGCCAAGCCCAAAAGAACTTGGGAGAGACCCAGGCCGCCTGCAGCGATAGAACGCCCAATGCCATGCCAAGAAATCCACTCCCGGCATCGCCCATGAATATCTTGGCTGGCGGAAAGTTCCAGAGTAAAAACCCTGCAACACAACTGGCCAGAGCAACTAATGACCAAGCGTGCGCCGGCGTGTCGTTGATCCAATATAAGAGACAGCCAGACAGACAAACCGTCACCGCTTCAACACCGGCGATGCCATCGATGCCATCCATAAAGTTATAAAGATTAAGCATCCACACCAAATAAACGACCGCGAAAAAATACCCAACCCAACTGATATCAACATTAACGCCGTACAGGCTTATAGCCGGCAACCCTCCCAGCCACACCACCGCCCATATCGCCGACGTAAAGTGCGCCAACAGTCGCCAGCGCGCGGCTATATGCCCATGGTCATCCAAAAAACCAACAACGGCAGTCAACACACCTGCGCCGGTTAATGCGTAAAACAACGTGGGAGGTATCAGGCCTCCCACAAACATGCCGAGCAACGCCACGATATAGCTCAGTACAATCGCCACGCCACCGCCACGCGGTGTGGGTATGGAGTGCGAACTGCGCCCATTGGGAATATCGAGCATTTTTCGCGACAACGCATAGCGACGCAGGGCAGCGGTCAGAAAAAAAGAAAGCCCGGTCAATGCCGGAACCAGCCACCAATAGTTCATTATCCGAACAACTCCAAAAACATACATTTCTTATTGGTACTGATGTGTCGGCCTTATACACACCCCAGAAAATGACGATTCAATTTCTGTGTGACTCAAAGGCCGTCAGCATTTTCCTGACGGCGCCGGTGAATCAGATCGACAATCTGGCACTCGGGCACGTAGCCACTCACCGTCGCGCCGAGCAACTCGCGCAGTTGGACATAATCATCCGCAGCGACGGCATCCAGCAGTGCCGAGATTGCCAGTTTGAATGGCTCCCATGACAGGTGCTCCTCATCGGCGCGCATGATCATCGCGTGCTCGGTCGGCGATACGTTGTCCCCAATCAGCAATTCTTCATAGAGCTTTTCACCGCGACGCAGTCCAGTGAACTCAATCGCGATATCTCCGTTAGGCTTCTCATGACTACGCAATGACAGGCCCGACAGGTGAACCATCTTTTCAGCCAAGTCGGCAATCTTTACCGGTTGCCCCATATCGAGCACAAACACGTCACCGCCCTGCCCCATGGCGCCTGCTTGAATGACCAACTGCGCAGCTTCGGGAATGGTCATGAAATAGCGGGTCATGTTCGGGTGGGTCACTGTAATCGGGCCACCGCTCTTTATCTGCTCCCGAAACAACGGAATGACGGAGCCCGACGAGCCCAGCACATTACCGAAACGCACCATGGTAAAGCGTGTCTTGTTGGTGCAGGGTTGCGTCTCGTGCTCACCGAACAACAGCGGTTCGGGCTCCCGACTGAGCGCCTGCAAGGTCATCTCAGCCAATCGCTTGGTACACCCCATGATGTTGGTCGGCCGCACCGCCTTGTCGGTGGAGATCAACACAAAGTGTTCTACACCTGCTTGCACCGCAGCCTGCGCGGTAAGCAATGTCCCGAGGACATTATTCAACACACCCTCAGCGACGTTATGTTCGACGATGGGTACGTGTTTGTAGGCGGCTGCGTGATAAACCGTATTAACCTTCCAGGTATGCATGACATCCAGTAAACGCTCACTGTTGCGAATCGAACCCAGGATCGGCACCAACTCCAGGTTCAACCCTTCATCCTGGATCAGCTTCTCAAGTTCAGTCTGAATGCTGTAGAGATTGAATTCACTGTGTTCAAACAGGATCAGCGCCGTCGGCTGACTGGTAAGGATTTGCCTGCATAACTCCGAGCCAATGGAGCCGCCGGCCCCGGTCACAAGGACAACATGATTGCGGATGCAGCGCTCGAACAAAGCCTGTTGCGCCGCAACAGGATCGCGACCGAGCAGATCGACAATATCAACCTCCTGCAGATCACTGACACTGACGCGACCATTGGCCAGGTCCATGAACCCGGGGATCGTACGCACGTGTACCGGATAACACTCAAGTCCAGCCAGAATCTCACGGCGTCGAGCACGCGAGGCCGATGGAATAGCCAACAGTACTTCGGTGGCGCCGGTCTCCTCGATCATCTGCTCAATATCAGAAGACGGGTAAACCTTAAGCCCGGCGATGACCCGCCGCGCGATACTCGCGTCGTCGTCGATGATCGCAACCGGCCGCATTGATTTGTCCGAGCGCAGCGCCGCGACCAATTGATTACCTGCGGCGCCCCCCCCATAGACAGCGACCTTGGTGGCATCATCGTCTTGGCGTAGAAAAGGCACATGCTGACCGGCTAGGAACCAGTCGCCGAGAAAATACTGGCGCATGAACAACCGTAATCCGCCGATCATCAGCAAACTCAGCCACCAGAAGTTGATGATCAACGAACGTGGCACCAATACGTTAGGCCGGTACAAATAGACATAGACGGTTAATACCAGCGACGACAACGCCACGGCTTTAAAGATACTGACCAACGCTTCATTGCCGAAATAGCGCATCACCGCGCGATAAAGGCCAAACCGGATAAAAATAGGCACAGAAATGATGGGGGCGGCGATAAACAACCACGCGTAATCACCGAACGGGTTGATGGGTCGCTCAATCCCCAGTCTCACGACAAACGACAGCCACAGTGCAAACCAGACCAGCAGCACATCAACCATTAACTGCAAGACACGCTTGTAGCTACGCGGCAAATTTAATAAACGCTCACGCATTGCCCGAGATCCCTTCGTTCGACTTTCGGATTGCCCACCCCCCTTGCCTTCCACGCTCAATGCTCCAGAAAGTCTTTTGCCGTTTTTTCAAGAGCCCCATTCACACTGATCACCGGGGTCCATTCAAGCAATGCCTTGGTTTTGTTGATGTCGACCTGAAGCGATCCACACAGACGTTGGGATAAGGCTTTTTTTCCAAGCAATTGCGCGAGGCCACTCAACAGCCACATTGGCAGTGGCAACAGACGCGCTGGCTGACCCAATGCCCGCGCCATGCGCCGCAGCAATTCAGTGGTAGACAGGTCTTCATCGTCGCTCACCAAAAACACTTGATTCGCAGCGCCAGGATGGTGTGCACACGTCACTATAAGGTCGACCAGATTGTCCAACGCCACCAGGCTTCGTTTGTTGCTGACAGCCCCCAGCGGCAAAGGCACGCCACGATTGAGCCAGGCCATCATGCTGCGAAAGTTGGCTTTCACCCCTGGGCCGTACACCAGCACCGGACGAATAATCACGACTTCCATCTGCGTTTCGGCGGCGAGCTTCAGCAATACGTGCTCCGCCTCCAACTTGGAAATGCCATAGGGATCTATTGGAGCAGGCACGTCATCTGCCGTGTAAGGGCAACCCGGTAACGTGCCCTCACCGTTGACCTTGATCGAACTCAGGTAGATGAAACGGCGAACACCGGCCGCTGCCGCTTGTTCTGCCAAACGCAATGTCCCGCGCACATTCACGCGCCGGAAAGCCTCCAGCGGGTCGGATTCACGCTCGTCCATGACATGGACCCGAGCCGCACAGTGGATGACCACGTCAACCCCTTCAAGCGCCGGCTGCCAGTCGTTGTGCGGTTCAAGTCCCGGGACCTGAAAGACCTCAAGACGCGCGAATGGCTGCAAGGGTAGGCGCCGATAGACCGAACGCACCGCGTACCCCGGATCACTCAGCAGACGAGCCTGAACCGCAGCCCCGACAAAGCCACTGGCTCCGGTCAGAAGAACACGTGTCATAACGATCTCAAGCCTTTTTCCACACCGTACGATTGATGTAATCGGTGTAACTCAGCACCACACGAACCACCTGTAACGAAACCGGCCCACCTTGATAATCCGCGACCACTGGCACCTTGCGTTGCCCGCGCACGTGCTGGCTGGTAACCACGCGAACCGCGTCCATCACGGACTCGCGCTTGAGGCCGCTCATGATCAGTGTGCCCTCATCCATACCCTCGGGGCGCTCATGGGCGTTGCGTAAGGTGACCGCCGGCAGGCTCAACAGGGAAGCCTCTTCGGTGATGGTGCCGCTATCGGACAGCACGCAAAACGCCGACATCTGCAGCCTGATGTAATCCAGCAGACCGAACGGTTTGACGAAACGGATCAGCGGATGGTCAAGGGACTCACCCAAAGCCTCCAGACGTTTGCGTGTACGTGGGTGTGTCGAGACGATCAGAGGGAAACCATAGTGGTCCGCCAGGGCACGCAGGGTATCCAGCAAATCCCGCAGGTTCTCCGGGGTATCGACGTTCTCTTCGCGGTGGGCGCTGACAATGAAGAACTTATCCTGCTCCAGGCCGCTACGCGCCAACACATCGGACTGCTCGATCTTGGGCATGTAGTAGTCGAGTACTTCCTGCATGTGCGAGCCGGTCTTGATGATCGTTTCCGGACGAATGCCTTCGGCGATCAGATAGCGGCGGGCATGCTCGGTCAACACCATGTTGATGTCACTGAGGTGGTCCAGCACTTTGCGGTTGAGTTCTTCAGGCACCCGCTGATCGAAGCAGCGGTTTCCGGCCTCCATATGAAACACCGGAATCTTGCGGCGCTTGGCGGCGATCACTGCGAGGCAGGTATTGGTGTCCCCGTAGAGCAGCAACGCGTCAGGCTGTTCCAGCTCGAAGATTTCATCGGATTTGGCAATGACCTCGGCGATGGTTTTCGCGGCGGTATCGCCGGCAGCACCCAGGAAATGGTCCGGCTTGCGGATTTCCAGGTCGTCGAAGAACACCTGATTGAGTTCGTAATCGTAGTTCTGCCCAGAGTGCACCAGGACATGATTGACCTGACGATCCAGCTCGGCGATGACCCGGCTCATTTTGATCAGCTCGGGACGCGTGCCGACGAGTGTCATCACCTTAAGCATCGAGTTGCTCCTTGATGTAATCAAGCTTGAGTAGCAGTTCCTTGATGCCAGGTACATCCAGGCGTTCTGTATTGTGGGAAGTGTAATCATCCATGTCGGAGATAAGCTGCTCCCCCTCAACAAAGTACTTCTTGTAATTCAGGTCGCGGTTATCTGCCGGAATACGGTAATAGCGCCCCATATCCTCGGCCTTGGCCATTTCCTCCCGCGACACCAGGGACTCATAGAGTTTCTCGCCGTGGCGGGTACCGATGACCTTGATCTCATTGCTCTTGGCGAACAGTTGCTTGAGCGCTTCGGCCAGGTCACCGACAGTGGAGGCCGGTGCTTTCTGAACGAACAAATCGCCCTGCTGGCCGTGCTCAAACGCGTGCAGGACTAGGTCGACCGAGTCTTCAAGTGACATAAGGAAACGTGTCATTTCAGGATCCGTGACCGTGAGCACTTCACCTTTGCGCAGTTGATCGACAAACAATGGAATGACCGAGCCGCGCGAAGCCATGACGTTGCCGTAACGTGTTGCGCAAATAACCGGCCCCTTGACCGGGATCATGCGCGACTTCGCCACCATCAACTTCTCGGCCATCGCCTTGGAGATGCCCATGGCATTGATCGGATAAACAGCTTTGTCGGTGCTTAATACAACGACGCGCTGCACGCCCGTCGCAATAGCGGCATTCAGCACGTTTTCGGTGCCCAGTACGTTAGTGCGCACCGCTTCCATAGGATAGAACTCGCAGGAGGGTACCTGCTTCAGCGCAGCGGCATGGAAGATGTAATCGACACCGACCATTGCCTGGGAAAGACTGTCGTAGTCGCGCACATCACCGATGTAGAACTTGACCTTGTCGTTGGCCAAGGCGATACGCATGTCTTCCTGCTTTTTCTCATCGCGACTGAAGATGCGAATCTCGCGCACAGCGGTATTGAGAAAACGCTTGAGGACCGTATGGCCGAAGGAACCGGTGCCACCGGTGATCATCAATACCTTGTCGTCGAACATGTAAACCTTCCGAATTCGTTAGCGAGTGGCGTGCATCAGCTCAATGAGCTGGGGCCAGGCTGGAGCTGTGTATCCAGTTGCCTGGGTGAAACGCTCACTGTTGAGCGAGCGATCGATGACTAATGCCGCATCAGGGCGGATCTCGATTGACTTGCCGTATTGGCTGGCAATCAGCTTCAACAAGTCGAGCTTGGCAATTGGATCTGCGGACACATGATACAGACCATTGAGCTCCGGGTGCGGAATGACGAAGTCTTTCATGACGCGGGCCAATTCAACGGTGGGCAGGCCGGAGAAAATGGCCTTGGAAAAACCGCGTGTGCTGCCCTGTTGTGACAGGAACCAATCCACCAGGGAGTGACTGGAATTCAACTCATGCCCGATGATGGAGGTTCGTAGGGTTACCGCATTGGGCACGTCATGAAGTTCGCCGATGTACTTGGACTTCCCATACAGATCACTGGCATCTGAAACGTCGCTTTCCAGGTAGCCGCCTTTTTGCCCCGAGAACACGCAATCGGTACTGATCTGGATCAGGCGCGCGTCGCTTAGGGCACACAGTCGCGCCAACCGATGCGGCAACAGCGAGTTGACCGGCAATGCCGTCAGCGGATCGTTGGCATCGGCCAATTGCTTGATCAGGCCTACGCAATTGATCACCACGTCAGGACGAACCCGGGCGAGCACCGCAACAAGCGAGTCCTGATCCAACACATCGACGCCCGACAGGAGGCGCTCGTGGTTGGCGGCAGGGAAGTGTCGCAGTCCGGCAGCGCTTCGCAACGTTCCCCACACCTCATGCTCCGAGTCGGAACTGAAAGCCTTGAAGACCGCACTGCCGAGCATGCCGGTAACGCCAAGAACAAGAACACGTGCCATGAATCATGAACCTTCTATATTTTCAGATCTGGAAAAGACGAGAAAAAACCCCATCAATAAATAACAGAATAAAGACGCTCAAAAAAGGAAAACGAACAGTCTACAACTTTGCATGGAAACACTTAACATACTGAAGACTTACATGACCTGAATTGAGTTTGCTTCACACCGACACATCAATCCCTCATGCGCTTATACAGTATTACAGCCACTTGAAATAACGCCCCAACAACTAACACGCATTCAATCCGTTCGCAGATGACGCTCTCTGACTTCGAGCAGATCAATATGTGCGCCTTGAACGTTATCAAACGCTTGCGCACGTTGACATGGTTGCGTCGCCCTTTAGCGCTGCAACAGCCCGACCAAGCGGCTCACTTGGCTGTCCATGTCAAAATTGGCATCGAAGTACGCCCGCCCGGCTTCGCCCATTGCCGCTCGCTCTTGCGTGCCCATAGCCTTCAGGCGCCGAATATTGGCCACCAGAGGAGGAACTTGCTCAGCAGGCGAAGTCAGGCCTGCGCCTGCTTCATCGATCACGCGCGCGCCTTCGCCGTTCATCGAAGCGATGATCGGCCGTCCCGCTGCAAGATACGCCTGAATTTTGCTCGGAATAGTTTGGGCAAAAACTTCCTCATCAGTCAGCGAAACCAACAACGCCGATGATCGTTTGAAAATCGCGCTCATCGCCTCTACCGGAAAGCGCCCCGGCAGCACCAGATTGTCCAGCTCAAGGGCCAACTTCTGCGATTTGAGCCAGTCCAGACGACTCCCGCTGCCAACCAGCACAATGCGAATCTGCGCGTCATCACGCAGCTTTAATGCTGCCTCGACCAGTGTATCGAGGGCTTGAGCGGTGCCCAGATTGCCCGCAAACACTACGCAAAAATGTTGCGTGAGCACTGCATCCAGCTCAGGCGGAACAACAAACGGCGACTGCGCCCCCCGCGTGTCCATTGAGTTAGGGTAATACTGGATTTTTTCGCGTGCCGCGTACCGGGCAACCGGCTCTACAAATGCGTGCGACTGCACCAGCAGCGTGTCGCAATGGCGATAGATGACCTTGACCGCCTCACCCACCAGCCTCAACACATACCGGTTATGAATGAATCCGGTGGCAGAGAGACTTTCCGGCCACAGATCCTGCACCCACAAAGCAAGCTTGGCCTTCTTCAGCCACTTCAACGGAATCGCGGGAACAGCCTGCAGGATTGGCGAAGGGGCAAAGACCAGAATCGCGTCGAACTCTCGTTTACGCAGCATCCACGGTAAAAACAGCAGGCCGGCGAAGACGAACGACAGATAGTTGAAAATCAGGTTCTTCGCGCCCCCTCCCCCTCTTGGCCAGAGCGGAACGCGCAGCACATCGATCTTCCCAAGGTAGCGCTCGCGTTGGGTGCCCTTGGCGCTATAGCCCTCAAATATTTTGCCATCCGGGTAATTGGGCTTGCCGGTAGCCACAACCACCTCATGGCCCTGCTCATCAAGGGTACGCACGATGTCGTTGATGATGAAGCTTTCGGGCCAAAAGTATTGCGAAACAACGAGAATCTTCATAGGGAATCGGGGTACTCAATCATTGATTCGAGCGAGGTATTCTGCCTGGCAAGGTGGCTGGCCAAGATCGGCCAGCCACCTGCGCACGCTTGAGCAAATTCAGATGCCTTTGACCAGACCAGTGATTATCCCTGGTGAACATCCTGGGATGTCACACCGCAGACATCCTGATAAATCTGGTACATAAGCCGTGCATTCACTTCGATGGCGAAATTATCCTCAGCCCACCGGCGAGCCTGGCGGCCAAGGGTCAAACGAAACTTGTCGTCCCCTGCCAGTCGTTGCAAGGCATTAGCGAGTAATTCTGGATCAGAGCGGGGTATGGCCAACCCCGTCACCTCATGAATTATCGCGTCCGGTACGGGGTTCGCCACGGCAACCACGCTTGGAATTGAGTAGAACGCCGCCTCGAACACCGGCCGGCCCGCCGCATCAAGATGGGAAGGGAAGCACAGAATATCGAGCTGCGGATACAACTGCCGGACATCGTCTACAAAACCCATCAGGCGCACATGGCTTTGCAGGTCATGCTTTACGATGAAACATTCGAGATCGCTACGTACGTCGTGTGCAAATCCAAGCTTGCGCAGCACCCAAGCCTTGGGTCCGGAAAGATCCCGTGCATTCTCACCAGCAATCCAGCATTCGATCCGAACCTGACGGTCCCTGAGGAGGCGCATGGCTTCCACAAGCTCATAAACCCCTTTCAGAGGAATGAGCCCACCCACGAACCCGACTCGTACAGGCTTATCCCTATCCCGTGGCGACCGTTCATTCAGCGGACCATCAATACTCAGGCCATTATGCACAATGCGCAGAGGCAAATCGTTTGAAAGGGTAGCAGCTACCGTATGGTCGATAGGCACGACCGCATCGGCAAAACGCTGCAATACCGCACTCACAAGCCTTGTACGCACACCCTGACGGGGAGGACGCTGCAGAGACCGCACATGCACCACCATCGGTATGCGCAATAATAACTTCGCTAGTATCCCCAAGGGCAGCAACGTCACTTCGTTCAGATGCAACACGTCAAAGCGCTCATGCCGCAAGCGCCAAAGGGCGATCAGGGAAAAGGGCAGCAGGAACAACTCGCGCAGCAGAATGATCCATCGCAAGCGTCGATAATAGCCATAACGGGTGTTGTCGAACTGACTCAATCCCTTGACCGCCCTGACATCCATTCCCGCCTGAATAAAAGCCTGGCAGACGGTACCGGAGGGGCTTAACACCGTGCCCTTCACACCGTAGGCGCGCAGACACCCGAACAACTCGATCAGACTCTTGGATGCGCCACCGAATGCCGCTGCCGGGTGGAGGAACAAGACTCGCACCCGAACTACCCCTGGCCTGAAACGAGGCGAAGTGACTGAACAACCCGGCCTGCTGCCTGACCGTCACCATAAGGCTCGCCATCTGCCGTGCCCGGCAGATAATCCTGTTCAAATGCGCTAAAAAAATCGTCGCTCAGTGGCGAAGCAAGGCGGTTCCAGCCCATATCGATCAATTCCAGCCACTCGGTCTCATCCCTCAGCGTGAGGCAGGGAACCCGATGAAAATACGCCTCTTTTTGCACGCCGCCGGAATCAGTGACAATCAGTGAGGCGTGCTTCTCAAGCATGACCATGTCGATATACCCGAGCGGTTCCACTATCAGGATATTCGCAGGCATGACTATCCCTTGATCAGCGAGGCGATTACGGGTCCGCGGATGCAAAGGCAGGACGACTTTCAGCGGGGACCGGGACAAGCCATCAAAGATGCGCTGCAGACGCAGTGGATCGTCGGTATTTTCCTGCCGATGCACGGTCGCCAACCAATACGCTTTTGGGGCCAGTGACAACGTCTGAAGAATCTTGCTGGTCTCGTCGGCTCTTGCCCCAAAGTACAAGGCTGCATCAAACATCACGTCACCCACGTTGATGACGTGCGAACCGGTGATACCTTCTTGCGCCAGGTTCTGGATACCCTGCTGATTCGGGGTCAACAGCAAATCGCTGAGGTGATCAGTCAACTTGCGGTTGATTTCTTCAGGCATGGCCCGGTTGAAGGAACGAAGCCCCGCTTCGACATGAACAATGGGTACGTGCAACTTGGCGGCCGCCAGCGCGCCAGCCAAGGTGGAGTCCGTGTCCCCGTAGACCAGCACCGCATCCGGACACTCCTTGATCAGTACAGCCTCAATGGCTTCAATCATGCGCCCCGTGTTCTGGCCGTGGCTCCCGCCTCCCACCCCGAGACTGTAGGCGGGTTTAGGGATCTCCAGTTCTTGAAAAAAAACATCCGACATATTTGCGTCGAAATGTTGTCCGGTATGGATCATGACTTCAACGCAGTCGCCTTGCTCTGCCATTGCACGAGAGACAGTAGCGGCCTTGATGAACTGAGGACGAGCACCGACGACGGTAACAATTTTCATAAATTCACTCATAAATGACGGTGTTCAGAGCAGCCGTGTGATTTCCGAGAGCAGAACCTTTCCATCATGCTCGTAATTGAGTTCACTGGCCGCGCGATGCGACGCTTGCTTGAATTCAGCGATATCTTCAGCGCTGAGCGCATTCATGGAGGCGGCCAGCGCTTGGGCGGTAAAAGAGTCAGCAACCACACCACAGCGATACTTGTTCAGCAGCGTAGCCATTTCAGTCGAAGGGCCGATGGCAACCCCGAGACGGGCCTGCACAAACTCAAAGAACTTGTTGGGCAACGCATGCTCATGGTTGAAGTTGACCGGTGGGAGCAGATAGACGCCCATGTCATATCCATTGAGCGCCTGGCATATCTGCGGCATCGGTACGGGCTCGATAAACCTGATCCGCGCGTCTGCGCTGGCAGCCTGGCGCAGCTCCTTCATGTAAGCCGCATCCGACTCCATCAGCATGAAATCCAGACTGAAGCGCTGATCCAGGTACTGCATCATCTCGATCATGACGCCCAGGTGACGAGACCGAATGGCGGCGCCATGGTGGATCAGACGAACCTGGTGTTCATTGACAGGCGATGGCGCCAGTTTCTGATCGAGTGGCGCGTTATGAACAACCACCGGTTGAACCCCATAGACACGCCCATATTCGTCGGCAATGCCCTGGCAAACAGTAACCATGCCAGCGGCCAACGGCAGGTAGCGCTGGCACAACGTATGGTTGTAACGACCGAACAGCAACCGCCACGCCCATTTATCGTCGAATTCCCGAGGCGAGTACTCGTGCGCATCCACCAGCACTGGCGTAGCACCCGCCAACTTCAACGCCAGCGGCGCACTGGAAAGATCATTGGCAATGATAAGGTCAAAACTGTCGGCGCTCAGCAGAACCTGGGCGCTGCGGACCTGTTGCTGATTCCAGTAGTAGTTTTCAAACGCACCGGCCAGAAGCTTGGCCGCCCAAAACAGCTTCTTCGGCAGACTCGCGGGTGATTTCTCAAGGTTTACGAAACGTATATTCGCATCAGGCTTTTGGCCATAGCCGGCCACAGTCACCTGGTAATCAGATTCGAGCAAGCGAACCTGCCGCATGACCCGAGGATCGCTATGAATAACGGAAAAAGAAATTATCAGTATGCTTTTCAAAGTAAAACCTTGATTCAATATCAAGCAATAAAATGACTATGCCAGCGACAGAAGTTAATCCAGCGCCAGACCTGCCAGGTAAAAGGCTTTTTGCCCGCCATGATCAACTCAAACTCACGCAACGCTTCTGCCTGGTCGAAAAACGGCAACTGCAGATCAACTCGCAGCCAACTGCGAATCGTATCCACCATCGATGTCAGCCAAACCTGTTCAGGAGTGGCAAAGCCGATCTTGTCGCGGCGATCCAGGACGTCATCGGGCACGATACCGCGCATGGCAGCACGAAACACGGACTTCGTCTCGCCCTTCGGCGAGATCAGGTAGGACTCTGGCAACGACAGCAACAGATTCACCATATCCAGCGTCAGGAAAGGTACCCGGCTTTCAACCGAAAAACGCATCGAGTTGCGGTCGCCATGACGCAGCAGCGCGGGCAACCCACGGCGGGTCAACGAAAGTGCCAGCTCGGAAACCACGCGGCGACCCGACTCGGTCACGTCGGAGCGCTGCAACGGAAAACGCTGAACAATGCCGCGCTCGGCAAGCGGCTCACTTTTGATCCAGGCGGGCAATGCGTTCATGCCATTCAATGAGCGCAGCACCTGGTTCAACGTGCCCTGGGTCATTTCAGCGACGCATCGCTTGGCCCCGCCCATCCGGCTGCGACCTGGCCACTTGGACCACTCATCAAGAAAACTCCAGGCTTCGCCCAGTTTTCCCTTCTCGATCAGACTTCGCAGGCGCTGGCCTGGATAACCGCTATAACCGGCCATCATCTCATCAGCGCCCTGACCGTCCAGGGTGACGGTAACGCCCTGCTCTTTCGCCAGCTGAAACACCCGATACTGGGCGTAAATACTGGTGCTGCCGAAAGGCTCGCCCTGAGCCAGGATCATGGAATCGAGGTCGCGCGCGAGTTCATCGGCGCTGACCACCATTTTATGGGGGACCGCACCCACGTGTTCATTGACTCGATCGACCCACACCTCTTCGCTTACATCACTGCCCCGCGCAATGTAGCTGAAGGTATTGATCGGCACGTCCGGCTCGACATGGCGCATGGCACACACAACAGCAGAGGAGTCGATGCCGCCGGACAACGCCGCGCCGACCGCGACATCACTGCGCAGGTGCAAGCGGATGCTTTGCAGAAAGGTTTCTCGGACACGCTCCGTGGCATCCGCGAAGCTCAGGTCGCTGCGCTCTTTGATCGAGGGGGCCCACCAACGTAGCGGGTCGCTGAGCGCGCCAGTCTTGAGGTCAACCGTAAGCACATGCCCTGGCAGCAGGTTCAACACCCCCTCAAAAAAGGTGCCGGGACCACTTTCATAATCGCCGTGAACCAGATAATCGTAGGCACGCTGCCAGTCCAGAGTCGCCTTTTCGCGCTTCAACGCTTTGATCGCCGCCACTTCCGAGGCGAACAGGAACGCACCTTGTTCCTGGCTATAAAAGAAGGGTTTGATGCCAAACGCGTCACGCACGCACGTCAGCGTCGCCGCTACCCGGTCAAACACCGCAAAAGCGAACATCCCCGTCAGGCGTGGCAGGCACGCTCTGCCCCACTGCTTCCATGCGGCCAGCAGCACTTCGGTATCAGAGTCGGAAACAAAGGGGTGCCCGAGCGAGCGGAGTTCCTCGCGCAGTTCGCGGTAGTTGTAGATCTCGCCATTGAAAACGATCGATAGCGCCCCCTCAGCGCAATGCATCGGCTGATGCCCAGCCGATGACAGATCAATGATCGACAGACGCGTATGTCCCAAGCCGACGACGGCGTTTGCCGCCTCGAACAGCTCGTACCCCCGGTCATCCGGCCCCCGTAGGCGCATGGCGTCGAGCGCCCTGGCCAGGCTGTCATCCACCAAGGATGACCGTGTCGGCCACCATCCCCCTGCAATACCGCACATGGCTATCCAATCTCCAGAAACAAGGTTAAGCCTGCCGAATCACACATTAGACCGTCGACCGACACGCTGGCGAACCTGCAGCAACAGCGCACGAATATCTGCAAGTGGCAGCAGGCCACTCGCTACCACGACAATCGACAGTGCAATCAACAGCAACGATTTCAACATCAGGGTCAGCGGCAAATAGAGATCCCATTGATCCAGCTGCGCGCTCACCCAGGCACAAATAATGAAGGCCACCACGCCAGACGCGCAGGCACGCCAGTTATAGGGAATCCGATAGAGGCGCTGACTGACCAACAGCCAGGCCACAAAGAACACCAGCGCGGCCAGAAGTGTCGCCGTTGCAGCCCCGTAAACACCCCACAACGGCACCAGCAGCCAGTTGGCCCCGGCACTGACCGCCGCTGACAGCAGCGTTACCCACAGCTGCCAGATGGTTTTTTTCTGGATGGCGATGCCCGGCGCAAAAATATACATCTGAGACAGAAGCAACGCGGGGGCGAGGAAGGCAACCAGCGAGGCGCCTCCGAGATAATCCGCGGTTGCGAACACAGTCAAGAGCTCGCGGGCAAACACCGCCAGGAACAGGCAGCCGGCCAGCGCTACAGCAACAAACCAGCTGAACAACCGGGCAATCTGTCCCGGTGTCTCCGGTTCCCGGTAATGCTGGTAGACCAGTGGCGTCAGTGCGGCCTGGATACCGAGCAGCAGCAAGGCGGAAAGGCCCGCGACACGGCTGCCAATACCGAACAGGCCTACGTCCTGCAGTGAGCCAAAATGCATCAGCGCAACGCGGTTGATATACAGGCTGACGAACACCGCCAGGCCGGCCGGAACCAACGGCATGGAGAACTTCAGCATCGCCGCGAGCCTTTCAACATCGAAGGAAAAGCCGAATGTGGTGCGTAGAAGCCAAAGACAGATCAGCGTTGAGCACAACGCGGCCAGTAGCTGGCCAAGCATCACCCCTTCCAACCCCTTGCCAAGCAGCAGGCAGAACACCACGGCAAAAGCCAATGTCATCAATGCATAGCCGAAACTGACCATGGCATAAGCCTTGCTGCGCAGCTCCCAGCGAAACTGGTTGAGCAGCAAATAGTAAATGCCATTGATGGTGATAAAACCCAGGCCAAGGCGAAAGGTGTCGAGGTACGCCGCGTCGCCGAGCACCAACAGGTTCAGGCGCGACGAAGCCAACAGGCCCGCCAGCAGAAACACACTGTACATGCCCAGCGTGAACCAAAAGGTCGTGCTGGCCAGCGTGCGCCTTTCGGAGGGTTCCTTTATGTCTCCCCAGTAACGCGCCAACCCCTGCGACACTTCCAGCGCAACGGTTAGATTCACCAGCGCGCCCAGGGTGATGAGCAAGTCAAAAGCCCCGTAATCGCCGGTCGAGAGTACCCGTGTGTAGAGTGGCAGCAGAAAGATAGCCAACCCTCGGGACAGGACGGAGGCCAGACCGTAGATCAGGCTGTCACGCAAAATCGCCTTAAGCATTGGGGACTTGATCCTCGCCCTTGACCAACGCCAGAAGCGCGCGCTCCAGGACTGGTTTATCCCCCACTGCCAAAGCGCTGACACCCAACTGATCGACTACGCCCTTTACCAGAAAACGCACATGAGAATCGGGGGCGCAACACCCGCCGACGTAGTCAATGTTCGCAGGGTCAAACCACCATTCTGCGCGAGGAACGCCCTCAAGAAGATCCAGGTAACGCCTGGCAACGACCGCACACGACCAGCGCTCTTCAACGAAAAGCTGCGCACGCCGGCCCAACGCCATCCTGTACTCGGGATCGCAAACCAGCTTCTCTATAGCGGATTCCAGATCCTGCGGTAGCACGTACAAGCTGGGTGGCACGTCTTCGGCCTGGATGTAACGGGAGACATGCTCGGCCATGTAGCCTGCGATGACACAAGGTTTACCAAAACGAGCCGCCTCGGAACCAAAAACGGCAAGCGGGATGTCCGAATACAGTTGATCCACAACGAAATCACAATGGGCCAACTGCTTGAGTACTTCCTGATTACTGACACCCTGGAGCTTGATGAACTCGATCGGATGCCCCCGGGCGATCAACCCATCGATAACCTCACCTATCCTCTGGCTGCCTTTGGCCAGGGGACTTGAGGGACTGTGCAAAATCGTCACTTTTCCCGCTGCGGGCTTTGCATCAATACCACCAGGCGCATCAAAGGCAGCCGGCACGCCCATAGAGAACCAGTTTATAAAGGGTTGCTCATGGAAATGGGAACTGCTCGGCGAACTGACAATGAAGTCAGCGTAACGCTCATGCAGGGCGATACGCTTTTTCAGGGTTTTGACCACCCGTCCCAATTTATGAAAATCAGGCGACTCTGGCACACAGGGATAAACAGACCCATCCAGATAAGGGGGACGGAAGTCACTGCCCACGTTAATGAACACCACTTTCTTCCTGAACGCCTTGAGCAAAAACAGTTCGAGATGAGAGTCCGTTAACGTACGACCGTAGAGGAAAATATAAGCGTCGCAGCAAAAAACCGACCCTAGAAAAACCAGCCAGCTCCAGGCTTTGTGCAGCAGTACGTAAAAGATCTTGCGCAACAATTGACGTGATTGTGTCGCGGCCCGACGCGCACCGATTGCCTGCCAGGCACGGATCAGCCACGAGTCACGCGCCCCGCCGTAGGAAAAGATATGCCTGCTCTCCAACACCAGGTCAGCCGAGATGCCATTTTCGGCAAAGCCCTTGGCCAGACCTTTGGCAACACCGGCGATTTCTACCGGGCCGATCAAAACCCTCATACCACCTCCGGGATGAGACTTGAGCAGGAGAGCATCGTAATCATCGGCTGCGAATCAACTTGGCCGGAACACCAGCGACGACAGAGTATTCAGGGAAGGTCTTGGTCAAGACGGCACCTGCTCCCACCTTGCTGCCCTTGCTGACGGTTACGCCGTTCATGATGATTGCGCCAATACCAATGTTTACATCGTCTTCAATGACAACCTTGGCAAAGCTCAAGCTCTGAAACATGATAGGTACGTCACGCCCGCTATCTTCGTGGTACGCCGCATGGATTTTCACCCCTGGGCCTATACCCACGCAGTCACCGATTTCAATGCCGCCGGCACCATGCAGAAAACAGCCTTGGCCAATCCACACATTGTTTCCTAGAACAATCTTGTCCTTGTAATAACCTTTCAAGATCGTGTCGTGACCGATGTAGACATTATCCCCAAGCTCGATATTTTCCGGGTGAAAGACCCGGACGCCATCTTCAATAATGACATTCGTCCCTACACGCGCAAACTTGCTCAGGTCAGGAGTACCTGGCCCTTCTGATCGATATGCTTTCATTGCCCACCTCGAATACTGTCGATTAAACGACCCAGTCCGCACTCCAGGGAAATAGCACCCCGTCCTTTGCAATACATACTGGATTTAGCACCGTCTACATGATTGAAAACGGGCTCAATATTTAGAATCCGCCCCGCGAGCAGCGCAATCTCCTGAATACTGACGATCTCGCTTCCACCCAACACATGCACGCCCTCGACTCGCCCTAGCGTCATTGCACAGAGCTGATCGCACAGGTCATCAATATGTTGCGGGTTGATGAGCGGGCACGAAGCATGAATCGAAATATCAATCGGCTCGCGGTTCAGGATGCGCTGGATCAACCTTGGCATCAGGCGCTCCCGGGACTGACCTTCACCGTAGGGGTAATACAAACGCGCAACTGCAGATGGCCCTCGATAATGCAGGCGGACGACCTCGTCCCCGAGGTACTTGCTTAAAGCATAATCACCCACAGGGGCTGCCGGACTATCGAACACCGCCGGGCCATCCGAATAGCCGTATACAGCGCCACTGGATACATTGAGCAAATAAGGGGGTGTTGCGCGCGCCTGCAACATCGCACACAGGTTAATGATCCCCTGTACGTTTACGGTGAACAGCTTTTCTCGATCCGCCCCCACATAAGCGGCGCAGTTGATCACCGCATCGTGATCCTCAAGGCAGCCAAATGACTCCGGCATGACAAGATCAATATCGCTGCGACCGTAGGCTCGAACCTGATGCCCCTCGGCAGTCAGTCTAGAGACCAGGTGACTGCCGACAAATCCGTTTGCGCCTACGATTCCAACATTCATATTTAACACCTGATAAAACCAGACCAGCCAATACCGTGTTTCTGTACCGTCCAGGTTGCCCGCTGAAACTGACACGCCTACGACTAATTTCAAACCCGGTATTGGCTCACCCAGACGTTACATACGCTAGAACCAATTCAGGCTTGAATACGCATGAGGGGCAAGATAAATCAGCATCCGCCAACCTGAATCAAGGCTTACACCCTATTAGTCGATGCGCTGTTTGTACCAGGCCAGGGTGTCCGCCAGGCCTTTATCGAACGGCGTCAGAGAGTACTGGATAAGGCCCTTTACCTTTTCGTTACTGGCATTGTGGCAAAGCACATCCGAATGGCGTCCCGGTTTGCGCAGGATCTCACCGCTATAGTCGAAAGCTTTGCAGATACGCTCAATCAGCTCCGTGATGGAAATCTGATTGTCGGTGGAAATGTTGACGGTCTCACCCGACGGCAGCATGGAGTACAGCTTCACAACGGCATCTACCGTGTCCTGCACATAGATGAAATCGCGGCTCTGAGTACCCTCGCCATGAATCTCAGGCGTACCGCCTTTCAGCAAGCGCATGGCGGTAATCGGGATCACACCGGCGAGCATGCCCTTGTAGTTCTGGCGTGGCCCGTAGTTGTTGAACGGCCTCACGATGAAGGCATCCAGCTCAAACATCCGTACATAGCTTTCCACTGCCAGGTCGGCAGCAGCTTTACCCGCAGCATACGTGGTGGTTGGATTACGTGGATGAGCTTCGTCCATCGGCTCGTAAACAGCAGAGCCGTAAACTTCCGAAGTGGAGAAATGACACAGCGTCTTGAACAGGCCCCGGCGCTGCAGCTCCAACAGGTTAAGCGTCACGCGCACGTTGGTATCGAAAGCGTTGGCCGGGTTCAGGAACGAATAATTCAGCGCCTTGGTCGCGCAATTGAAGACGATATCAATTGAATGATTGGTAAAGATGTATTCCAGACTGGTGTTGAATTCCGCATCGTCGCGATAAAAGGTGACTTTGCCAGTCGCGAGAGCCTCCTCCAGGTTGTCTTCCGAGCCGACAAACAGATTGTCGATCACGACAACATGCGCTGCCCCTTCGACCAGCAGCTTGTCCACAAGGTGACTGCCAATAAAGCCAGCACCACCGGTGACAAGGATCGTCTTGCCCCGCACATCATCCCGAATAGTCATGCTTGCACCGCCGCTTGAATCACTGCACAAATTTTCATTGCCTCAACACCTGCATCGACACCCGGCACGCTGACCGAGGATGGCTGCCGGCAGCTCGCCATGAAGGCTTGCAGCTCGGACAACAGGGCTTCCTGAGGAGGCACCGCAACTGCCTCTTGAATCGCAGAGATGGTGTAGGGCAATACGCCGCCCTGCTGGGTCTCAGACTGACGGTTGATGATGATTTCCTTACGCAACAGATCGCAGTCGACAAACATGTCGGTGCAAGTAGCCTCGATCTGGCGCTTCTTCTTGTCGGTTACGCGACTCGCCTGAATTCTTGAGAAGCGGCCGTTTTCATGGGTAATCAACGCTGAGGCGAAATCGATCATGCTCCCGTGCGCGAAACCGTGAGCAGCCACGGACTTTGCCGGGCCGTTGAGGTACAGCGCCAGGTCAATGTCGTGAATCATCAGGTCGGTGACGACATCAACATCGGTGATACGCGAGCTCACTTTGTTGGTCCGCGTGAAGTCGATACTGATGATCTGCTCGCTTTTTTCCAGGACCACCTTCAGCGCCTGCACTGCTGGGTTGAAGCGCTCGATGAAGCCGACCTGGATATTCAGGTTGTTGTCCTTGGCGAAAGCTGCGACTTCATCGCACTCCTCCAAGGTCGCAGCGAGGGGCTTTTCGACGAAGATATTCTTCACCTGAGCGGCTACCAGGCGGATGTAATCGGCGTGGGTCACGGTCGGGGTACAAATCACCACCGCGTCGACATTTGCGAGCAACGGGGTTGGGTCAACCACCCCGGGTATGCCGTGCGCTTCGCCAGCACGAGCTGCCACGGCAGCGTTCGCATCGGCGACAAAGGCCAGTTCCACGCCTTTGAGCAGGGACAGCACGCGCAAGTGATTGCGCCCCATATTCCCCAGGCCAATCAGGCCTACCTTGAGCACTTCTTCAAACATATCTCAAACGTCTCCGGAAACTCGATTGCCTTCCCTGTCGATCTTGGCGACCGCACGAGCAGGATTCCCCATGACCAGGGTATAAGGTGCAACATCCTTGGTGACGACACTCCCGGCGGCGACCATGGCGTACTCACCAATGGTAATCCCGCAGACGATGGTCGCATTGGCACCGATGCTGGCACCGTTATGCACGAAGGTCGGTGTGATGGACCAATCGGCGTTGAATGCGCGTGGCACTTTGTCGTTGGTGAAACAAGCATTGGGGCCAACGAAGACATCGTCACCGATCTCTACGCCGTTATAGACCGAGACGCTGTTCTGGATCTTGCAGCGATCGCCGATTTTCACCGCGTGATCGACATAGACATCCTTGGACAGGATGCACCCTTCTCCGATCACCACATCTTCGCGGATCTGTACGTTGATCCAGACCTTAGTGCCCTGGCCAATACTGGCTTTGTCCGAGACGTTCGCGGTCGGATGGATGTAGACATCATTTGCCATGATCGCCTCCGGCCAGCGTTGCACGGACCACGGACGCCACGCGTTGCAGCTCCTCATCGGTCATGTACGGGAACAGCGGCAAGTTAAGCACCGATGCACACAGTCGCTCGCCGACCTGGCCGCCGAAGTGCCCTTTGATATAGGCGGCGGCGCCGGGCTGGCTGGACATGACGCCAGGGTAGATGTTCGCAAAACCGATCTCGGCCGCCTTGAGTGCAGACTCCAGGGCGAGCTTGGTATCCGCGTCAGGCACCAGGCAGACATTGCAGTAACCATTTTCTGTGTATGCGGCCGGGGCCGACATCAGCTCGATGCCAGTCGAAGGCAGAGCGTCTCGGTAAAAGGCGACCGCCTTGCGACGGGACGCAAGGCGTTCCTCGATATGCCCGATGGACAAATTGAGGAACGCCGCCTGCAGCGAATCCAGGCGCGAATTCCAGCCCACGTCGCCGTACCCGTAATGAGCCGTGCGCCCGTGATTACCGAGACGTCGAACCTTGTCGGCAAGCGCCGCGTCATCGGTAAACACTGCACCGCCGTCGCCCGCACCACCAAGAACCTTGGCTGGATAGAAGGAGGTAGTGGAAATGAACGCCCCCTTGCAGATCGGCTCACCCGCGAATTCAGCACCGTACGATTGAGCACCGTCCTCGATCAGGCATACAGCGTGTTTTTTGCACAGATCACGCAGATCCTGCAGGCGCGCACTGCCCCAGCCATACAGGTGGGCAATGATCGCAGCCTTGGGCGATGCCTCGCGAATGGCCAGCTCGAACGCAGCAAAATCGACGCCTCCATCAGTGATGTCAGCATCAATGGTGACTGGTTTTGCGCCTACATTGACGACCGCTTCGAAGGTCGCCCAGAAGGTCACATTCGGAACCAGTACCACGTCCCCCTCCCCCACGCCCACTGCACGCAGGGCCAGCTGAAGAGCATCCGTGCCGTTTGCACAGCTCACGGCATGAGCCACCTGCAAATCCGACTGCAAGCGTGACTCCAGGGCAGCGACTTCAGCACCACCGATGAACTGTGCGTTGATGGTCATCGCGTGGAATTTTTCCATCAGCGCGGCGTGGAACCCAGGCTCAAAGCGCTTGAGATCAATGAAGGGAACGTTAATTTTCAATCTCCTTAGATAAGCCCAAAAATGGCCGCCACTTTATCAGCAATCCGGGCCAATCTCATAACTAGTGTCACCCCCTCCAGGTGCCGTTTACCGACAATTTACGCCTGGAGGAATTTGAGCTAAAAACATTTAAAATCAATAAGATATGTAATCCAGCAGTGTCAGGGTAATCCCACCCTGACAGTCAAGCCCGACCACCGGAACTCACTCCCCCAGGCTATTGCTCAACGCCTGGACAATGGACTGCAATGCCGCCTCATCGAGATAGGGATGCATTGGCAAACTCATGACCCGCGAGGCGGCTGCATCACCGACTGGTAGCTCGGCGCTATCATCCTTCACGGCCGGCTGGCGGTTGAGAGGGATCGGATAATGCACCGCAGTGGGTACGCCGAACGCCTTCAGTTGATCCTGGACCTTGTCACGCGCATCGACCTGCACGGTGAACTGCGCCCAGGCACTGGTGTTGAATGTCTCTACAAAGGGCGCAGTAATGCCGACCTCTACGAGCAGCTGGCTGTAGCGTTCAGCGACCTTTTGCCGCAACGCCAACTCTTCGGCGAATATTTCCAACTTGGGCAAGAGGATGGCCGCCTGCAGCGTATCCAGACGACTGTTCACCCCAACACGCACGTGATGGTAACGGCGATCCTGGCCATGGCGGGCGATTTGCCGCATGACAACAGCCAACTGATCGTCGTTGGTAAAGAGCGCACCGCCGTCACCATAGCAACCCAGTGGCTTGCTCGGGAAAAAGCTCGTGCTCCCAATGGTTGTCAGATTGCAGGATCGGCGCCCTTTGTAGGTTGCACCAAAACTCTGCGCTGCATCCTCGATCACCGGGAGGCCGTGTTGGGCCGCGATGGCATTGATCGGGTCGAAATCCGCACACTGGCCGTACAGCGAAACCGGAATAATCGCTTTGGTACGCGGTGTAATTGCCGCCTCCAGCAACGCCGGATCTAGGTTGTAGGTGCGCGGGTCAACGTCGACATATACAGGCTTGGCGCCCAGCAGCGCAACGGTTTCTGCAGTAGCGATGTAGGTGAAGCCCGGTGTGATCACTTCATCGCCAGGGCCTACGCCCAAGGCCATCAGGGCAATCTGCAAGGCATCGGTGCCATTAGCGCAGGTGATGCAATGCTTGGCACCAACAAATGCAGCAAGGCGCTCTTCGAGCTCCGCGACTTCCGGGCCAAGGATGTATTGGCCATGCGCCAGGACACGCTGGATACCGGCGTCGATCCTGTCTTTGATCCTGGCTTGCTGGATCTTGAGGTCAATAAACTCGATCATTGCCCGGCCTCCTTGACCAGCGTTTTACCGCTCAGTAGGTAGCGAGCACCGCTGTGCTCGCAAATCGCAATCCCATCGCCTTCCAGCGGCAGGTCCAATTGCTCGCCGAACTCACTCATCCAGCCGATTTGCCGAGCGGGCACGCCCACCATCAAGGCATAGGCGGGTACCGGCTTGTTGATCACCGCGCCGGCGCCAACGAAAGCATACTCACCGATGGTGACACCACAGACGATCGTGCAGTTGGCGCCCAGGGTGGCGCCTTTTCTGACAAGGGTGTCGCGATACTCGCTCTTGCGTTCGATCAGAGAGCGCGGGTTGTAGACATTCGTAAACACCATGCTCGGCCCACAGAACACACCTTCTTCCAACGTCACGTTGTCGTAGACCGAAACGTTGTTCTGGATCTTGCAGTTGTCCCCGATAAGCACCTTGTTACCAACAAAGACGTTCTGCCCGAGGGACACGCCCCTGCCGATACGTGCGCCACTGCAAACGTGCACGAAATGCCACACCCGCGAGTCGTCACCGATCTGCGCGCCTTCATCGACAATTGCGGAAGGGTGAACTTGATAATTCATGCCTGCCTCAGCGACTCAGGGTTGCAAGAAAAGGGTGGCCCTCGCCGTTCTGCGGCGTAACGATGGCGGACGAACGAATGGTATTTACGGTTTCGACGCAGTGACGCGCGTCTTCGATGCCATAGCCACGGCCGGCGAGGATTTCCCGGTAGCTGGTGGTATGCAGGTCGGTAAAGCCTTCGGAAAATTCCATCTCATCGCCATCAACCGTGATGGAGCGATAGGTTGGCTTTTTGCCCTTGACAGAATCCGGCAAGTCATCGGCATCAATGGACAGGAACCAGCGCACACGGGCGTTCTCGTATTCAAGGTAGCCGGCTGCTTTGTAATCATTGGCAAAGTGCACAACGTTACGCTGCAACTTGCCAAAGATGAAATGCAGCATGTCGTAGAAGTGCACGCCGATATTGGTCGCGATGCCGTACGACTTGCGCGGATCACCCTTCCAGCTCTCCATGTACCACTTGCCACGCGAAGTGATATAGGTGAGTTCTACATCGTACTTGCCGTCGCGAGACTCACGGGCAACTTTCTCTTTCAAGTCGAGAATTGCCTGGTGATGACGCAGCTGCAGGATGTTGTAAACGCGCTTGCCCGTCTCGCGCTCGACCAAGGCCAGTTCGTCGAGAATTTCAGGCGTGGGAACCAGCGGCTTCTCGCAAATCACATCGCAGCCAAGGCGCAAGCCGGCCGCGATATGCGAGTGATGCAGATAATTGGGCGAGCAGACTGCGACGTAATCCAAGGCGGTGGCCGGATCGCGCTTGAGCTGCCAGGCGTGCTCATTGAAACGCTCGAACTGGGTAAAAAACTCGCTCTGCGGAGACAGGCTGTCAATGATCCCCACGGAATCATTGATGTCATAGGCCGACACCAACTCGTTACCGGTGTCTTTGATTGCGCGCATATGCCGAGGGGCGATGTAACCGGCAGCGCCGATAAGGGCGAAACGTTTCAAAGGGAACACTCCAGCAATCAGGCTTTGATGATATGGGCTTCAGGGGTGCGGTACTTGCCGCGACTATCGATCACCAATCGTGCGTGCTGGCGAATCAGCTCATAATCGAATTTGTCGTGATCTGTCGCCAGGACAATGGCGTCGAAGCCCGCAATGTTTTCTGCGGTCAGCGCCTCGCTGGACAAGTCGAAGTGGTGCTCGCGCATCTTCGGGAACACCGGAACGTGCGGGTCACTGTAAGCCACGATACAACCCTTGGCTTCCAGCAACTCCATGATTTCCACGGAGGGGGACTCACGCATATCGTCCACGTTTTTCTTGTACGCGATACCAAGCACCAACACTTTGCTGCCTTTCAACGGTTTGCTGTTGTTATTGAGGCCGTCCATCAGCTTACTGACTACGTACTCGGGCATGGCTTGGTTGACTTCGCCGGAGAGCTCGATGAAACGCGTGTGCAGGCCATACTCGCGGGCCTTCCAGGTCAGGTAGAACGGATCGATGGGGATGCAGTGCCCACCGAGACCTGGACCAGGGTAGTAAGGCGTGAAGCCGAAAGGCTTGGTTGCCGCTGCGTCGACCACTTCGAAAATATCAATGCCCATCCGATCAGCGACAACTTTCATTTCGTTGACTAGGCCGATATTCACCGCGCGGTGGATATTTTCCAGCAGCTTGGTCATTTCAGCGGCCTTGGTAGAACTCACCGGCACCACTTGGTCAATTGCCTGCTCGTACAGGGCGATGCCGACTTCAAGGCATGCGGGAGTATGCCCACCGATTACTTTCGGAATAGTACGGGTTTCAAAGTTTGGATTACCCGGATCTTCCCGTTCTGGCGAGTAAACCAGGAAGATATTCTCACCCACCTTCAAACCACCACCCTCAACACGCGGAAGCAACTCTTCTTCAGTCGTCCCCGGATAGGTGGTGCTTTCAAGCGAAACAACCTGACCCTCGCGCAAGTAAGGCTTAATGGCTTCCGTGGTATTAATCACGAAGCTCATGTCCGGCTCACGGTACTTGTTCAGGGGAGTTGGAACACACAGTATCAAGGCATCACATTCGCTCACGCGCTCAAATGCGGTGGTAGCCTCAAAACCGCTTTGACGGGCGCTCTGAACTTTTTCAGCAGGAATATGTTCGATATAACTTTGACCAGCATTCAACCGAGAGACTTTAGCCTCATCAATGTCGATGCCCAATACACGAAAGCCAATGGCATTATAACGCAACATCAGGGGCAGACCGACATACCCCAATCCGACAATACCAATTAGGGCTTCTTTGTTCTTAAATCTGTCAACACTTGACTGCTTGATGCCTGACATCAGGTAAAACTCCATTAGCTAATTCTGGAACGATCAACACATCAACTATCCCGGGAATCACAACCCGATGCTGAGGCTCTCTTTTTCATACGCCCCACTCCAAACGCCGCCAATTGGGATTGACCAACCTGCGAGACAGCGTAAGCGCATACGTCTTGGGCAATGTATCAAAGGGCACATTATGCCGTTATTCTCCCTGCATAGCTGTAGCCAAATTGATGATTCCACAACAGCATCGGAGAGAAATACTTGTAATCATGGCGTTACAGCGAGCAAATCCAGGCAACGTATTGACGCTTCCTAACCGTGCCCACCTCTAAAAAGCCTATGATTTTTCTCACAAAAAGCTCATGCAACCCCTGCCTTCCGCTACGAAATGTCGCAGCGGCAAAGCGCCTTCCAGTATAGACCAGGGCAAAATTTCCAACAGGGCTGACGACTCGACACACGACAGGAGGACGCAGACAGGCTTTCAAGAGACTACAAACCCATTACTGAGCCTGACCTCTTAGCAGTTCCGCCCCCACGACTCATTGATGCGGCACAGAGACAAATATTCCACAAACAATTTCGCCAACGCACAACGTCACTTAACGCGAAACCATTGAATTAGAAATCCAAACTGCCATAACCCGAAAAGCGTTGCACTCACGGGTCAACACTCAAATAAGAAAAACCTAAAACCCTACCGGCAAAAAAGAGCACATTCATTGAGCATACAAAAAAGACCAATCCAGCCAAATCAAATCCAACTTTCAAAGACCAATAGCTGAAGCCCCCAACACCAGCGTGTTAGCTCTGAATGCGCGCTTTCGCTGCACGCCTTGAACGCAGACGTGTTAACGAACTGATAACAGGACCGAGACAGCAACCTATCAACAAAGCCAAGATAACATAGACTGCAACTGGAGCTTGAGGCGTCGACCAAGTAAAGAAAACAAGACTTACACGCTGATCATTTTCAAGAGTGAATACAATCACGACGGCGACAACCAAAATGAGCAGCGCGATTTCAACAAATTGCCTGATTTTACTCATCTAAACCTCCAAACTACGATCACAGACTACCTTCATCTTCCTCATCCTCATTCACCCGATCCCGCAACTCCTTGCCCGGCTTGAAATGAGGGACAAACTTACCGTCTAGGCTGACTGACTGCCCAGTCTTAGGATTACGCCCTACCCGCGGAGCACGGTAGTGCAGCGAAAAACTCCCAAACCCGCGAATTTCAATCCGATCGCCGGTCGCCAGGCACTGGGACATCTGCTCAAGCATGGTCTTGATAGCCAGCTCTACATCCTTGGATGAAAGCAGCCCTTGATGGGTGACAATTCGTTCGATCAACTCCGACTTCGTCATATTTTTCCCTTCTTTTTCAAGCAGCTAGGAAAAGCGCTTCGAAGGTTTTAGCATGACTTGATGAATTTGAACAGCCCACACATCAACTTATCTGCCGTTTGAATAACCACCGCCATGAGCGATCAACACACTCAATTGCAGATCACAAGCATGGTACGAGTGACTGCTCCAGCAGGGTTCCAACCGAACAAGTAATCACCCTCTTCGTCTTTGGCGTCGCTGGACCTGGTGATGACCTTATAGCCCCGCATCTTGCATTCGCGGGCGGCGCGCTTCTCGCACTTCTCCCAATTGCCGCCAAGCCCCGAGCAGTCAACCTCAATGCCGCTGACACCGCGCTTGACGTGAGTTTTGGCGCTGGTAGCGGCACAGCCTGCAAGCAATACCACTGCGAGCACTACGATAAGCCTTTTCATTGAAGTCCTTAATAACACGGGATGGCTCTTATCAACACTATAGTCAGCTCTGACACCAAGTCCTAACCCTTGGTTCTTGCGTGTGGATTCAACGAATTTCAGGCATAAAAAAGGGCGACCGAAGTCGCCCTTTTTTACAGCCTTACAGAACTTAGTTCTGCTTAGCCATTGCTTCACGCAGCAGGGAGGCCATGGTGGTCTCGCCTGTTGCAGCTTCCGGAGCCGATTTCAGGCTCTGGATGGCTTCTTTCTCTTCCACTTCGTCTTTCGACTTGATGGAGAGCTGGATCACGCGGCTCTTGCGATCGACGCTGATGATCTTGGCCTCTACTTCCTGGCCTTCTTTCAGAACGTTGCGCGCATCTTCAACGCGGTCACGGCTGATTTCGGAGGCTTTCAGAGTCGCTTCGATATCGTCGGCCAGAACGATGATGGCGCCTTTGGCGTCAACTTCTTTCACAGTGCCTTTAACGATTGCGCCTTTGTCGTTCTCTTGAACGTACTCGGAGAACGGATCGCTTTCCAGTTGCTTGATACCCAGGGAGATGCGCTCGCGCTCTGGGTCAACCGACAGGATAACGGTGTCCAGCTCGTCGCCCTTCTTGAAACGACGAACAGCTTCTTCGCCAACTTCGTTCCAGGAGATGTCGGACAGGTGAACCAGGCCGTCGATGCCGCCGTCCAGACCAATGAAGATACCGAAATCGGTGATCGACTTGATGGTGCCGGAGATTTTATCGCCCTTGTTGAACTGGCCAGAGAAATCTTCCCATGGGTTAGATTTGCACTGCTTGATGCCCAGGGAGATACGACGACGCTCTTCGTCGATGTCCAGGACCATGACTTCCACTTCGTCGCCGACTTGTACGACTTTCGAAGGGTGGATGTTCTTGTTGGTCCAGTCCATTTCGGAAACGTGTACCAGGCCTTCAACGCCTTCTTCCAGCTCAGCGAAGCAGCCGTAGTCGGTCAGGTTGGTAACACGTGCGGTGACGCGAGTGCTTTCTGGGTAACGGGCTTTGATAGCGACCCATGGATCTTCACCCAGTTGCTTCAGGCCCAGGGAAACACGGTTGCGCTCGCGATCGTATTTCAGAACCTTGACATCGATCTCGTCGCCAACATTGACGATTTCGGAAGGATGCTTGATACGCTTCCAAGCCATGTCGGTAATGTGCAGCAGGCCATCGACGCCACCCAGATCGACGAATGCGCCGTAATCGGTGAGGTTCTTGACGATACCTTTGACTTGTTGGCCTTCCTGCAGGGATTCCAGCAGAGCTTCACGCTCGGCGGAGTTCTCTGCTTCCAGGACGCTGCGACGGGAAACGACAACGTTGTTGCGCTTCTGGTCGAGCTTGATGACTTTGAATTCGAGTTCCTTGCCTTCCAGGTGCGTGGTGTCGCGCACAGGACGAACGTCGACCAAAGAACCTGGCAGGAACGCACGGATGCCGTTAACGTCGACAGTGAAGCCGCCTTTAACCTTACCGTTGATAACGCCCTTGACCACTTCTTCAGCTGCGAAGGCTGCTTCGAGAACAATCCAGCATTCAGCGCGCTTGGCTTTTTCACGGGACAGCTTGGTTTCACCGAAACCGTCTTCAACCGAGTCCAGAGCAACGTGAACTTCGTCACCGACATTGATTGTCAGATCACCAGCATCGTTGTAGAACTGTTCCAGCGGGATCAGAGCTTCAGACTTCAGACCAGCGTGAACGGTTACCCAGCGAGCTTGGTAATCGATATCAACGATAACACCGGTGATGATGGAGCCTGCCTGAAGGTTCAGGGTTTTTAGGCTTTCTTCAAAGAGTTCCGCAAAGCTTTCGCTCATTTTAATTCCTGTTGATAAGGGCGAAGAATACGCCCATCTCCACACCCCAGACGGTGTGGGTCAGTTTCAGTTAAAAGAAGCCACCGCAGGACTATGACTGGTCCCCTGCGGCCTTCTTGATCACCCGGCGATATCGCGAATGGCGATTTCACTCAAGATGCGTTCCAGCACCTGCTCGATGGACAACTCCGTGGAATCCAGCTGTATGGCATCAGCCGCCGGCTTGAGCGGGGCTACTGCGCGCTGGGTATCACGCTCATCGCGTGCACGGATCTCATCTAGCAGACTCGACAGACTAACACCATCGACTTTGCCCTTCAACTGCAAGTAGCGGCGGCGAGCCCGCTCCTCGGCGCTGGCGGTCAGGAAAATCTTCAGCGGCGCCTCGGGAAACACCACCGTGCCCATGTCACGGCCATCGGCCACCAGGCCCGGTGGCTCCTGGAAAGCCCGCTGACGCTGCAACAGCGCATCACGCACCGCCGGCAGCGCGGCAACCTGGGAGGCCCAGGAACCGACCTGCTCGTTACGCAGGTCATCGGTCACATCGTCCCCTTCCAGGATGATGCGCTGGGGATGACCCTCAGTCGCGCCGACGAACTGCACATCGAGATGCGCGGCCAGCAGCTTCAGGGATTCTTCGTTGGTCAGGTCGACGCCATGGTTGCGTGCGGCAAACGCCAGCAGGCGGTACAGCGCGCCGGAATCCAGCAGGCACCAGCCCAGGCGCTTGGCCAGGATGCCGGCGATCGTGCCTTTGCCCGAGCCGCTTGGCCCGTCGATGGTAATCACCGGTGCTTTGATATTCACAATTGAGCCTCTTGGGCAACACGAATGCCGACTTGGGCACACAGTGTAAGAAAGTTCGGAAAAGACGTAGCAACATTGGCGCAGTCATGGATACGAATCGGCGCGGTCGCCCGCAGGGAAGCCACGCTGAAGGCCATGGCAATCCGGTGATCACCATGGGCATGGACTTCACCACCGCCCATCACGCCACCGTCAATGATAATCCCATCGGCGGTCGGTTCACACTTCACCCCCAACACCTGCAGACCGTCGGCCATGACCTGGATACGGTCGGACTCCTTCACGCGCAACTCTTCGGCGCCACGCAAAATGGTCCGGCCTTCAGCGCAGGCGGCCGCGACGAACAACACGGGGAATTCATCAATAGCCAGGGGTACCAGCGCTTTTGGAATCTCGATACCCTTCAATACAGCTGCCCGCACCCGCAGGTCAGCGACAGGCTCGCCACCCACTTCGCGCGGGTTTTCCAAGGTGATATCGGCCCCCATCAACCGCAGGATATCGATCACGCCGGTGCGGGTCGGGTTGACGCCGACATGCTCCAGCAACAACTCGGAGCCCGAGGCAATCGAAGCCGCCACCAGGAAGAATGCCGAAGAGGAGATATCCCCCGGCACTTCAATATGGGCAGCCGTCAGTACATGGCCCGATTCCACCGATGCGGTAGCGCCTTCCACCGCAACCGGGTAACCAAAACCGCGCAACATACGCTCGGTATGGTCACGGGTCGGCGCAGGCTCGGTCACTGCGGTTTGACCTTCGGCATACAGCCCCGCCAGCAACAGGCACGATTTGACCTGGGCACTGGCCATCGGCATTGCATAGCTCATGCCTTTGAGCGCCTGGCCGCCACGAATGGTCAGCGGCGGACGCCCTTCCGGCCCGGTCTCGATCACCGCCCCCATGTCCCGCAATGGCTTGGCCACGCGGTTCATCGGACGCTTGGACAGGGAAGCATCGCCGGTCAACACGCTGTCAAAGCGTTGTGCCGCCAACAAACCGGACAGCAGGCGCATGGACGTACCGGAATTGCCCAGGTAGATCGGCCCCGGCGCCGGTTTCAGGCCGTGCAAGCCCACACCATGAATGGTCACGCGCCCATGGTGCGGCCCCTCAATCACCACGCCCATGTCGCGAAACGCCTGCAGGGTCGCCAGGGCGTCTTCACCCTCAAGGAACCCTTCCACCTCCGTCACGCCCTCGGCCAACGAGCCGAGCATGATCGAGCGATGGGAGATCGACTTGTCACCCGGCACCCGGATACGCCCGCTCAAGCGGCCGCCCGGGTTGGCGAGGAATGTCAGGTCATCGGCGTTCACAGCGGTTTCCATATAGGCCCGGCGAGCCAGGATCTTGCTGAAATGCTCACGCGCCACCCGAGCACGGGTGAACACGCCCAATAATTGATGGCCATCCCCGGCATCGACCGCGTCGCGCAAGGCGTCGAGGTCACTGCGGAAGGTGTCCAGGGTGCGCAACACCGCTTCGCGATTGGCGAGAAAGATGTCGTGCCACATCACCGGATCGCTGCCGGCAATCCGCGTGAAATCGCGGAAGCCACCGGCGGCATAACGGAAAATCTCGAGGTTTTCGTTACGCTTGGCCAGGGAGTCCACCAGGCCGAATGCCAACAGATGGGGCAAATGGCTGGTCGCCGCCAGCACTTCGTCGTGGCGCTCGACCTGCATATGTTCCACATCCGCCCCCAGCTCACGCCAGAGACGATCCACCACCGCCAGCGCGGCCGGATCCGTTTGCTCCAGCGGCGTCAGGATCACTTTATGACGGCGGAACAGCTGCGCATTGGACGCTTCCACCCCGCTCTGCTCGGAACCGGCAATCGGATGGCCCGGCACAAAGCGCGACGGCATGCCGCCAAAGGCCTGCTGCGCCGCCCGCACCACATTGCCCTTGGCACTGCCGACGTCCGTCAGGATCGCCTGGCCCAGGTCCATGCCGGCCAATACCGCCAGCAGTTTCTCCATGGCCAGGATCGGCACAGCGAGCTGGATGACGTCAGCCCCCTGGCACGCCAGCGCCAGGTCCGCCTCGCAGCGATCCACCACGCCCAACTCCACCGCCAACTTGCGCGATTGCGGGTCAAGGTCCACACCGACCACTTCGCCGCACAGCCCGCTTTCGCGCAGGCCTTTGGCGAAGGAGCCACCGATCAAGCCCAGGCCGACCACCACCAGGCGACCGATCATAGGCACGGCAGGTTGCAATGCAGTGACATCAACCACGAGCCAGGACCTTGGCCAGCGCCTCCAGGAAGCGGCTGTTTTCAGCCGGCAAGCCGATGGTGATCCGCAGGTGGTTCGGCATGCCGTAGTTGGCCACCGGCCGCACGATCACACCTTCGCGCAGCAGCCCCTGGAATACCGGGGCGGCCACTTGACCAAGGTCGACACAGATGAAGTTGCCCTTGGAGGGAATCCAGCCCAGGCCCAACTCACGGAAACCATCCTGCAACTGCAGCATGCCGCTTGCGTTGATGCGGCGACCTTCTTCCAGGTACTCGGCATCCTTCACCGCCGCACAGGCTGCCGCCAGGGCGAGGCTGTTGACGTTGAACGGCTGGCGTACGCGGTTCAGTACATCGGCAACCACCGCAGTCGACAGACCATAGCCAACCCGCAGCGACGCCAGGCCATAGGCCTTGGAGAAGGTGCGCGACACCAGCAGGTTCGGGTAGGCTGCCAGGAAATCCAGGCCGTTCGGCAGGTCGCTGCCTTCGGCGTACTCGATATAGGCCTCGTCCAACACCACCAGCACATGCTCAGGCACGTCCTGCAGGAAGTCGTTCAGCGCCTGTGCATCGAACCAGGTGCCGGTCGGGTTGTTCGGGTTGGCGATAAACACAACGCGGGTCTGGGCATCGATGGCAGCCAGCATGGCCGGCAGGTCGTGGCCCCAGTCCTTGGCGGGAATCACGCGGGCGTCGGCACCGACCGCCTGGGTGACGATCGGGTAGACCGCAAACGCGTGCTCGCTGAACACGGCGTTCAGGCCCGGCGCCAGGTAGGCACGCCCAACCAGCTCGAGGATGTCATTGGAACCGTTGCCCAGGGTGACCTGGTTCAGCTCGACCCGGCATGTTTCTGCCAGCAGGGACTTGAGGGCGAAGCCATTGCCGTCCGGGTAACGGGTCAGCTCGGCCAATTCTTCGCGAATCGCCGCCAATACCTTGGGGTTTGGGCCCAGTGGATTCTCGTTACTCGCCAGCTTGACGATCTTGGAGGGATCCAGGTTCAACTCACGCGCCAGCTCGTCCACAGGCTTGCCCGGAACGTAAGGCGACAGTTGTTGCACGCCCGGCTGGGCCAGGGCGAGGAAGTTGCCACTCATGTTAAAGCCTCACAAAACCGCTTTCGGGTAAGAGCCCAGCACCTTGAGTGCCACGGCTTCCTGACTGATCTTCTCCAGCACGCCCTTGACCAGCGGATCGCGGTGGTGGCCGATGAAGTCGATAAAGAACACGTAAGTCCATTTACCGCTGCGCGAAGGACGTGTCTCGATGCGCGTCAGGTCAATCCCGTTATCGTGGAACGGCACCAGCAGCTCATGCAGCGCGCCGGGCTTGTTGCTCATGGAGACGATGATCGAAGTCTTGTCGTCGCCGGTCGGCGGCACTTCCTGGCTGCCGATCATCAGGAAGCGCGTGGAGTTGTCCGGGCGATCCTCGATTTTCTCGGCCAGGCGCGTCAGGCCATACAGGCCTGCCGCCATATCACCGGCGATCGCCGCCGAGTTCCATTCACCCTTGACCCGCTTGGCCGCTTCGGCGTTGCTGGACACCGCCACGCGCTCCACATTCGGGTAATGCGCATCCAGCCACTTGCGGCACTGGGCCAGGGACTGGGCGTGGGAATAGATGCGGCTGATGCTGTCGGTCTTGGTGTTCTCACCCACCAACAGGTGATGGTGGATGCGCAGCTCGACTTCGCCGCAGATCACCATGTCGTGTTCAAGGAAGCTGTCCAGCGTGTGGTTGACCGCGCCTTCGGTGGAGTTTTCCACCGGCACCACGCCAAAGTTCACCGCGCCGGCCGCCACTTCACGGAACACCTCGTCGATGGCCGCCATGGGCTTGCTGATCACCGCGTGGCCGAAGTGCTTCATGGCCGCCGCCTGGGTGAAGGTGCCTTCCGGGCCGAGGTAGGCCACTTTCAGCGGCTGCTCGAGCGCCAGGCACGACGACATGATTTCACGGAACAACCGCGCCATCTCTTCGTTGCCCAGCGGGCCCTTGTTACGCTCCATGACGCGCTTGAGCACCTGGGCTTCACGCTCCGGCCGGTAGAACACCGGCACTTCGCCCTCCGCCAGGGACGCCATCTTCACCCGTGCCACTTCCTGGGCGCAGCGCGCACGCTCACTGATCAGCTCCAGGACTTTCTCGTCCAGGCTGTCAATGCGTACACGCAGGGCCTTGAGTTCTTGTTCAGACATTAGCCGTGTTCCTTTTCGAACTCTGCCATGTAGGCAACCAGCGCGTTGATCGCATGGATGTCGACAGCGTTGTAGATGGAGGCGCGCATGCCACCTACCGAACGGTGCCCCTTGAGGTTCAGCAGGCCACGGGCGTCGGCACCGGCCAGGAATGGCTTGTCCAGGCGGTCATCGGCCAGGCGGAACGGCACGTTCATCCAGGAGCGGTCGGTGAGGTTGATCGGGTTGCTGTACAGGCCACTGGCGTCGATGAAGTCGTACAGGGTGCGCTTCTTCTCTTCGTTGAGCTTGCCCATGGCCGCCACGCCGCCCTGCTCCTTCAGCCACTCGAACACCAGGCCCGACAGGTACCAGGCGAAGGCCGGCGGGGTGTTGTACATCGAGCCGTTGTCGGCCGCGACCTTGTAGTTGAGCATGGTCGGGCACAGCGAACGGGCGCGACCCAGCAGGTCCTCACGGACGATATTGACCAGGATGCCGCTCGGGCCGATGTTCTTCTGCGCACCGGCGTAGATCATGCCGTAGCGCGACACATCGATAGGCCGCGAGAGGATGTCCGAGGACATGTCGCACACCAGCGGAACGTCGCCGACTTCCGGCACCCAGTCGAACTCCAGGCCACCAATGGTTTCGTTCGCGACGTAGTGCACGTAGGCCGCATCCTTGGACAGCTTCCATTCGTTCTGACCGGGAATGGCGAAGTAGTCGTAAGGCTTGGCGGTGCCGGCCACATTGACATGACCGTAGCGCGAGGCCTCTTCAATAGCCTTCTGCCCCCAGATACCAGTGTCGATGTAGTCGGCCGTGCCGTCTTCCGGCAGCAGGTTCAGCGGGATCTGGGCGAACTGCTGGCTCGCACCGCCTTGCAGGAACAGCACTTTGTAGTTGGATGGAATGTCGAGCAAGTCGCGCAGATCCTGCTCGGCCTTGGTGGCAATGGACACGAACTCATCGCTGCGATGGCTCATTTCCATCACGGAGAGGCCTTTTCCATGCCAGTCGAGGAGTTCACCCTGCGCACGCTGCAGGACTGCTTCAGGAAGCGCCGCGGGACCGGCACAGAAGTTATAGGCTCTCTTGCTCACATCCAATCTCTCTGATCTGGTGGGACTGAAATCAAACACGGTAGGAGCGAGCTTGCTCGCGAAAAACCCGAGAGCGCAAGGGCGCATCAGGCAGCTCGCGTTATCGTTGACGATTTTCGCGAGCAAGCTCGCTCCTACAGGGGGCGGCGTTGTTCTTTCAAAGGGGACAAACAACAAGGGGGCGAATCTTCATCCGCCCCCTGTGTGTCCGCTTATTCCTGCGGTTCTTCTTCGTCTGCGGCAGCATCGAGGGTTGGCTCGTCGACGTTGTCATCGCCCGCTGCGATCACCTCGCCTTCAAACTCCTCACCTTCCAGCTCTTCGCCTTCGACTTCCGATGGTTCCTGGACACGCTCCAGGCCGACCAGTTTTTCGTCCTTGGCCAGCTTGATCAAGGTCACGCCCTGGGTGTTACGGCCCAGGCTCGACACTTCAGCCACACGGGTACGCACCAGGGTGCCCTGGTCGGAAATCAGCATGATTTCCTCGCCATCGAGCACCTGGACCGCGCCGACCAGACGGCCGTTGCGGTCGTTGCTGACCATGGCGATAACGCCCTGGCCGCCACGCTTGTACTCCGGGAACTCGCTGATGGCGGTGCGCTTGCCATAACCACGCTCGGAAGCGGTGAGGATCTGGCTGCCTTCTTCCGGGATCAGCATCGAAATCAGCTTCTGCCCTTCCGGCAGGCGCATGCCGCGCACACCGCGGGCGGTACGGCCCATGGCACGAACGTCGGATTCCTTGAAGCGGGTGACCTTGCCGCCGTCGGAGAACAGCATGACCTCACGCTCGCCATCGGTAATGGCTGCGCTGATCAGTACGTCGCCTTCGTCCAGCTCCAGGGCGATCAGGCCCACGCTGCGCTGGCGGCTGAAGGATTCCAGCGGGGTCTTCTTCACGGTGCCTTTGGCGGTGGCCATGAAGATGAAGTGACCTTCGGTGTATTCCTCGACCGGCAGCATGGTGGTGATGTACTCATCACTGTCCAGCGGCAGCAGGTTGACCAACGGACGACCACGGGCAGCACGGGAAGCTTCCGGGATTTCGTAGGTCTTGAGCCAGTACACCTTGCCCTTGCTGGAGAACAGCAGCAGCGTGGTGTGGCTATTGGCGACCAGCAGGTGGGCGATGTAGTCCTCATCCTTCACGCCGGTAGCCGATTTACCTTTACCGCCGCGGCGCTGGGCCTGGTACGCAGCCAATGGCTGGGTCTTGGCATAGCCACCGTGGGAGATGGTCACCACGCGCTCTTCTTCCGGGATCATGTCACCCAGGGTCAGGTCGAGGCGAGCATCGAGGATTTCGGTGCGGCGCACGTCGCCGTATTCGGCGCGGATCACTTCCAGCTCTTCGCGGATCACTTCCATCAGGCGCACGGCGCTGTTGAGGATGCGGATCAGCTCGCCGATCTGGTTGAGGATCTCCTGGTACTCGGCCAGCAGCTTCTCGTGTTCCAGACCGGTCAGGCGGTGCAGGCGCAGTTCCAGGATGGCCTGGGCCTGTTCCGGCGACAGGAAGTACTTGCCATCACGCAGGCCGTATTGCGGGTCCAGGGTCTCCGGGCGGCACGAGTCGGCACCGGCACGTTCAACCATCGCCACGACGGCGCTGGATTCCCATGGCATATTGATCAGCGCTTCCTTGGCTTCCGACGGCGTCGGCGAAGCCTTGATCAGGGCGATGACCGGGTCGATGTTCGACAGCGCTACAGCCTGGCCTTCCAGGATGTGACCGCGCTCGCGGGCCTTGCGCAGTTCGAACACGGTACGGCGGGTAACCACTTCGCGACGGTGACGTACGAAGGCTTCCAGCAGATCCTTGAGGTTCAGGATGCGTGGGCGGCCATCGATCAATGCCACGACGTTGATACCAAACACGCTTTGCAGCTGGGTCTGGGCGTAGAGGTTGTTGAGGATCACCTCAGGCACTTCGCCACGACGCAGCTCGATCACCACGCGCATACCGTCTTTGTCGGATTCGTCGCGCAGCTCGGTGATGCCTTCGAGTTTCTTCTCTTTAACCAGCTCGGCGATCTTCTCGATCAGACGCGCTTTGTTCAGCTGGTACGGGAGCTCGGTGATGACGATCTGCTGGCGGCCACCGACCTTGTCGATGTCCTCGATGATCGAGCGGGCGCGCATGTAAATGCGCCCGCGACCGGTGCGGTAGGCTTCGATGATGCCGGCGCGACCGTTGATGATCGCGGCGGTCGGGAAGTCCGGGCCCGGGATGTATTGCATCAGCTCATCGACGGTCAACTCAGGGTTGTCGATGAGGGCCAGGCAACCGTCGATGACTTCACCGAGGTTGTGCGGCGGGATGTTGGTGGCCATGCCCACGGCGATACCGCTGGAACCGTTGACCAGCAGGTTGGGAATCTTGGTCGGCATGACCGCCGGGATCATTTCGGTGCCGTCGTAGTTCGGCACCCAGTCCACGGTTTCTTTATGCAGGTCGGCCAGCAGCTCGTGCGCCAGCTTGGTCATGCGCACTTCGGTGTATCGCATGGCCGCGGCGTTGTCGCCGTCGACCGAACCGAAGTTGCCCTGGCCGTCTACCAGCAGGTAGCGCAGGGAAAACGGCTGGGCCATCCGAACGATGGTGTCGTACACCGCAGTGTCGCCGTGAGGGTGATACTTACCGATCACGTCACCGACAACACGGGCAGATTTCTTGTACGGCTTGTTCCAGTCGTTACCCAGCTCGCTCATTGCGAACAGCACACGCCGGTGCACGGGCTTCAAGCCATCGCGCGCATCAGGCAGTGCCCGACCGACAATTACGCTCATCGCGTAGTCGAGGTAGGACTGTTTCAGCTCGTCTTCGATATTGACCGGGAGGATTTCTTTGGCCAGTTCGCCCATGAGAAGCCTGATTCCTTTTTCGGGTGAAACCTCGTCGCATCCATATGGGACGAACGAAGCTCGCCGTCGCCGGCACACTGCCTGACAACGACTTACGACAAATCAACGAGTTATGACACGGATCTGCACGTTATGGGCAACCCCTGGGGGCGGCCCTGGAAACCGCCGGATGTTATCACAATCGCCGCCACGCACCTATCCCCCTGATGCGCATGGAGACTAGTAATTTGACGGATGACAGGCTTGAGGAGGACGAGAGGGGCTCAGAGATGGGGTGGTGCTTTTTTTTGAGGGCGGATCCGAGGGTTTTATTGACTTTCAGGGCCAATCGGGGGCAAGCCCCCTCCCACACTTTAATTGTGAACAGTCAAAATGCGGCAGGGGGCTTGCCCCCGATGGCCATTTCACAGACACCACAGCCCTCAATGCAGCCGCTTACGGCACATCAGCTTGGCCAATTTCGCCGTATCCGGCCGCTCAACCACGCCCTTCTCAGTCACGATCACATCGATCAGGTCGGCCGGGGTCACATCAAATACCGGATTAAACGCAGTAACCTCCAAACGCTGCCCCATGACCTCCAGCAGTTCACCCGGATCGCGCTCCTCCAGGGCCACATCGTCACCAGTGGCCATCATCAAGTCCAGGCTCGAACTCGGCGCCACCACCATGAAACGCACGCCGTGGTGCATGGCGCACACCGCCAATTGATAGGTGCCGATCTTGCTGATCACATCGCCATTGGCGGCAATGCAATCGGCGCCGACGATCACCCAGGTGATGCCCTTGGTCTTGAGGAGATGCGCACCGGCCGAGTCGGCATTCACGGTGACCGGGATCCCCTCGCCCGCCAGCTCCCAGGCGGTCAGCCGCGAGCCTTGCAGCCATGGGCGGGTTTCATTGGCGTAGACGTGCTCGACCAAGCCTTCCAGGAAGGCCGCGCGAATCACCCCGAGGGCCGTGCCGACACCGCCGGTTGCCAAGGCGCCGGCGTTGCCATGGGTCAAGATCGCCTGGGCGTTGCCCTGATGCTTGCGAATCCGCTCAACGCCCAACTGGGCCATGACGAGGTTGGCTTCCCGGTCGCTTTCATGGATAGCGATCGCTTCGGCCTCCAGCACCGCCAGCGGATCGGCGTGCTTCTTGACGCGATCCAGGCGATCGCGCATGCGCTTGAGCGCCCAGAACAGGTTCGAGGCGGTCGGACGGGTATCGGCCAGTAGTGCGTAGTCCTCTTCCCAGGCGGCCTGCCAGTCACCGCCCTCGGCGATGCGCTCGCGAGCGGCGAGCACCAGGCCATAGGCCGCGCTGATGCCGATGGCCGATGCGCCACGCACCACCATGGCGCGAATGGCCGCTGCAACTGCATCGACCGTGGAGCAGGCCACCCAGCATTCCTGGGACGGCAGGGCGCGTTGATCGAGCAGGTGCAGCGTGCCATCACGCCAATCGATGGGCTTCACTTTCTCCGCTGCCAACAGTCGATCGCGCATCCATCACCCCATACTCATCAACAAAAGCCGCCGATTATAGCGATCCGCCAGCCAGGACGCTCGGGTATACTTCGCGCTTCTTTTATAGCTGCCCGGGAAGAAGCCTGCGATGACCTCCACTGCCGCCCCGCTCGACTTATTGCTACTGCCAACCTGGCTGGTACCTGTCGAACCCGCCGGTGTGGTGCTCAAGGACCATGGCGTGGGCATCCGCAATGGGCGTATTGCCTTTATCGGTCCACGGGCTGCGGCGTTGAAGCTGTCGGCCGCTGAAGTGCGCGAACTGCCGGGCATGTTGCTCAGTCCGGGCCTGATCAACGCCCACGGGCATGCGGCGATGAGCCTGTTTCGCGGCCTGGCCGATGACCTGCCCCTGATGACCTGGCTGGAAAAACACATCTGGCCCGCCGAAGCCAAGTGGGTCGACGAGGCCTTCGTGCGTGACGGCACCGACCTGGCCATTGCCGAGCAGCTCAAGGGCGGTATCACCTGCTTCTCGGACATGTACTTCTACCCCAAGGTCGCCAGCGATTGCGTGCACAACAGCGGCATGCGTGCGCAGATCGCGATTCCGATCCTCGACTTCCCGATTCCCGGTGCCGGCACCGCCGATGAGGCGATCCGCCAGGGCATCGAACTGTTCGGCGACCTCAAGCACCATCCGCGCATCAAGATCACCTTCGGCCCCCACGCGCCCTACACCGTGTGCGATGCCAACCTGGAAAAGATCCGGGTCATCGCCGAAGAGCTGGACGCCGCGATCCATATGCATGTGCATGAAACCGCTTTCGAGGTACAACAGGCCGTCGAACAGACCGGCGAGCGGCCGTTGGCGCGCCTGGGACGCCTGGGCTTGCTGGGTCCGCGCTTCCAGGCAGTTCATATGACCCAAATCAGCGAGGACGACCTGGCTTTGCTGGTAGAAAGCAACACCAGCGTGATCCATTGCCCGGAATCGAACCTGAAACTGGCCAGTGGCTTCTGCCCGGTGGAGCGTCTATGGCAGGCGGGCGTCAATGTGGCCATCGGCACCGATGGCGCCGCCAGTAACAACGACCTGGACCTGCTGGGTGAAACCCGTACCGCCGCGATGCTGGCCAAGGCCGTCGCCGGTTCGGCCACCGCCCTGGACGCCCACCGCGCGCTGCGCATGGCTACGCTCAACGGTGCGCGTGCCATGGGTCTGGAGAGCGAAATCGGCTCCCTGGAAGTGGGCAAGGCGGCGGATATGGTCGCCTTCGATCTGACGGGGCTGGCGCAACAACCGATCTACGATCCGGTCTCACAGCTTATATATGCCACCGGACGCGATTGCGTGAAACACCTTTGGGTCGCCGGCAAGCAGTTGCTCGACGACCGGCAACTCACCCGCATGGATGAACAACAGTTGACCGCCACGGCCATTGCCTGGGGAAAACGCATCAGCGGGCACACCGAATAACGCTGGCTCTGAACCTGCGTGTTCAGGACCGACAAACCGATTTATCAGATTTAGAGGATTCACCATGAGCAACGTCGACCACGCCGAAATCGCCAAGTTTGAAGCCCTGGCCCACCGCTGGTGGGACCGCGAAAGCGAGTTCAAACCCCTGCACGACATCAACCCGCTACGGGTCAACTGGATTGACGAACGCGTCAACCTGGCCGGCAAGAAGGTGCTGGACGTCGGTTGCGGCGGCGGCATCCTCAGCGAAGCCATGGCCCAGCGCGGCGCCACCGTGATGGGGATCGACATGGGCGAAGCGCCGCTGGCCGTAGCCCAGTTGCATCAGCTGGAATCCGGCGTGAGCGTGGAATATCGCCAGATCACCGCCGAAGCCCTGGCCGAGGAAATGCCCGAGCAGTTCGACGTGGTCACTTGCCTGGAAATGCTGGAGCACGTACCAGACCCATCGTCGGTGATCCGTGCCTGCTTCCGCATGGTCAAGCCGGGCGGCCAGGTGTTCTTCTCCACCATCAACCGCAACCCCAAGGCCTACCTGTTCGCGATCATCGGCGCCGAATACATCATGAAGCTGCTGCCGCGCGGCACCCACGATTTCAAGAAATTCATCCGCCCTTCCGAACTGGGTGCGTGGAGCCGCCAGGCCGGGCTGACCGTCAAGGACATCATCGGCCTGACCTACAACCCGCTGACCAAGCACTACAAACTGGCCAGCGACGTTGACGTCAACTACATGATCCAGACCCTGCGCGAGGAGTAAGCCTGTGAAGTTGCGAGCGGTTCTCTTCGACATGGACGGTACCCTGCTGGACACCGCGCCGGACTTTATCGCCATCTGCCAGGCGATGCGCGCCGATCGCGACCTGCCACCGATCAACCCACAGCATATCCGCGATGAAATCTCCGGCGGTGCGCGGGCGATGGTGGCCGTGACCTTCTCGATGGACCCGGAATCCCCCGGCTTTGAAGAGCTGCGCCTGGAATTCCTCGAGCGTTACCTGAAGGGTTGTGCGGTTCACAGCACACTGTTCGACGGCATGGCGGAACTGCTGGAAGACATCGAGAAATCCAAGCTGATCTGGGGCGTGGTCACCAACAAGCCACTGCGCTTTGCCGAGCCGATCATGCAGCAACTGGGCCTGGCCGAGCGTTCGGCGCTGCTGATATGCCCGGACCATGTGAAAAACAGCAAGCCGGACCCGGAGCCCATGATCCTGGCGTGCAAGATGCTCGGCCTGGACCCGGCCAGTGTGTTGTTCGTGGGGGATGACCTGCGCGACATCGAGTCCGGCCGCGACGCCGGCACCCGCACGGCGGCGGTCACCTATGGCTATATCCACCCGGACGACAACCCGCGCCATTGGGGCGCGGATGTGGTGGTGGATCACCCGTTGGAACTGCGCAAGGTGCTGGATAACGCACTGTGCAGTTGCTGATGGCTCACCGATCCAGCTGACCTATGAAGATTGGTGTTTGTAACCCGCTGAATTCTGTCGAGGCTTTTTATGTTTGATTACTCTGCACGTCCAGAACTGCTCAAAGGCCGGGTGATCCTGGTGACCGGCGCCGGTCGCGGAATTGGTGCGGCGGCGGCGAAAACCTACGCCGCCCATGGCGCGACCGTGCTGTTGCTGGGCAAGACCGAAGCCAACCTGGCCCAGGTGTATGACGAGATCGAAGCGGCCGGCCACCCGCAGCCGGTGGTGATCCCCTTCAACCTGGAGACCGCCCTGCCCCATCAATACGATGAGCTGGCAGCGATGATCGAAAAAGAATTCGGCCACCTCGATGGCCTGCTGCACAACGCCTCGATCATCGGCCCACGTACGCCGATCGAGCAGCTGTCCGGCGAAAACTTCATGCGGGTGATGCACATCAACGTCAATGCGATGTTCATGCTCACCAGCACGTTGTTGCCGCTGCTCAAGCTGTCCCAGGATGCGTCGGTGGTGTTCACCTCCAGCAGCGTCGGGCGCAAGGGCCGGGCGTATTGGGGCGCTTATGGGGTGTCGAAATTCGCCACTGAAGGCTTGATGCAGACCCTGGCGGATGAGCTCGACACCGTCGCACCGGTACGCGCCAACAGCATCAACCCCGGCGCCACGCGTACCAGCATGCGGGCCCAGGCGTATCCAGGTGAAAACCCAAGCGACAACCCGACGCCGGAAGAAATCATGCCGGTGTACCTGTACCTGATGGGCCCGGACAGTACCGGCATCAATGGGCAGGCGTTTGACGCGCAGTGAAACCAAATGTGGGAGGGGGCTTGCCCCCGATTGCAAGGTGTCAGTCACTGTATCGGTGACTGACCCACCGCTATCGGGGGCAAGCCCCCTCCCACATTTGTATTGCGGTGTTCTCTGGGCCTTAGTTTTTCACGACATCTTCAAGCGTGAAACGACCCAGCGGATTTTGCAGGAAGTTGCTCACATTCTTGCGTGAGATGTTGATGTACGGGCTGTAGTACAGGTCGATCCAGTTCACATCCTGTTTCGCCAGTTTCTGCAATTCGACATACATCTGCTCACGCTTGACCGGGTCAGCCTCGATGCGCGCCGCCGCGACCAGTTCCTTGACCTTATCGTTCTTGTAGCGGGTCATGTAGTTCTGGTTGGTGTCGTGGCCCAGCACGAAGGTGGTCTTCTGGTCCGGGTCGAGGATGTCGTTGGTCCAGTACATCACCGAAATATCGTACTCACCGTCCACCAGCATCTGCCAGCTTTGGGTCGGGTCGACCTTCTGCAGGTTGGCGGTCACGCCGACCTTGGCCAACTGGTCCTTGATGATCACCGCGATCTGCTCGTCGGCTTCGTTGCCGGCGTTGACCACATAGTTGAGCGTCAAGTCCTTCGCGCCAGCCTTTTCCAACAGCAGCTTTGCAGCGGTCGGGTCATACGGGCGTTGCAGGTTGTTGGCGTAGTGGAACAACGAGCCTTTCGGGATGTAGGAATAGGCCACAGTGCCCTGACCGTAGGTCGCGGTTTTCACCAGCGACTGCTTGTCGATGGCCATGTCCAGCGCCTCGCGTACTTCCTGCTTGGCCAGCAGACCGTGGGCGTGGTTGATCAGCAGGTGATCTTCACGGGTGGACGGGTCGGAGTGGATCACCACGTTCTTGTCTTTCTTCAGCTCTTCAACCCGGGAAAACGGTACGAAGATCGCCGTGTCCAGCTCGTTGTTCTGCACCATGCGCATCCGCGTATTGTCGTCGGTCACGGAGACCCACTCCACGCCATCCAGGCTGACCTTCTTGGCCTGCCAGAAGTTCGGGTTCTTCTTCAGGATGACCCGGTCGCCCTTGCGCCATTCGTCCACGGTAAACGCGCCGGAGGTCACCGGGTTCTCCGAATAGGCGTCTTCCCCCATTTTGGTCATGGCTTTTTCCGACAGGATCGACACCGTCGGCGAAGCCAGTTGCGACAGGAAGGCGACCGCCGGAGTCTTCAGTGTGACAACCAGGGTTTTCGAGTCCGTCGCCTTGGCGGTGTCGATCAGGTTGAAAGGATCAGCCCACAGCGACGCCTTGTTGTCGCGGATGCGCAGCAGGCTGAACGCCGCATCCTCGGCGGTGATCGCCGAACCATCGGAGAACTTCGCATCGCGCAGCTTGAAGGTGTAGGTCAGGCCGTCCTTGGAAATATCCCAGCTTTCAGCCAGGCCCGGCTCCATCTTGGTCCCCAGGTTGTCCACGCGTACCAGGGTGTCGTAGACGTTGGCAAATACCCAGGTATCGCGGTTTTGCGCGCTTTTGATCGGGTCGAACGTGGTGCTGTCTTCACGGCAACCGATGGTCAGGACGCCGGCGGCCTGGGCCAGGCCGCCGGTCAACGACCAGGCGGTCAACGTGGCAGCGGCGAGCAATTTCAAGTGGCGCGATTGCATGTCATAACTCCTTGTTCATGATGGGCAGGAAGGGTCAACGGTTCTTCAAGCACGCAACTGTATCGATGCTCGTGCAGGGAATGGATAGGCGGCAATACCACGGAACACATCGTCCGGGCGTACCGGCAACGCGGGTGAAAGGCACAGCCCGTAGGCAAATTCAGCGGGCTCGGCGGCTCGCCAGGCAACGGCTGCGTCGGCAAGGGCCGGTGCGGATCGATCTCCGGAATCGCCTCGATCAACGCCGCGGTATACGGATGGCGCGGCGCGGTGAAGACCGCTTCCACCGGCCCTTCCTCGACGATCTTGCCCAGGTACATCACCGCCACGCGGTCGCACAGGCGCCGCACGATGGCCAAATCGTGGGCGATAAACAGGATCGCCAGGTTCATGCGCTGTTGCAGTTCCAACAGCAGGTTGATGATCTGGCCCTGGATCGATACATCCAGGGCCGCCACGCATTCATCGGCGATGATCAAGCGCGGCTCCACCGCCAGCGCCCGGGCAATACCGACACGCTGGCATTGGCCGCCACTGAGGGCGCCGGGTTTGCGACTGGCCAGTTCGGGGCGCAGGCCGACCAGGTCAAGCAGTTCGTTGACGCGAGCCGGAATACGCTCTACCGGGACTTTGCGCTGCACCCGCAGCACCTCGGCGATGGTTTCGCCGATGGTGTGGCGCGGGTTCAACGCGGCGTAGGGGTCCTGGAAGATCATCGCCGTTTCCTGGCGCAGGCGCGCGATGTCGATCGCGCTGCCATGGGCCATGTCGATACCATCGAACAGCACCTGCCCGGCACTGATCGGGTTGAGGTGCAGGATCGCGCGGCCCAGGGTGCTTTTGCCGCTGCCGGACTCCCCCACCAACCCCAGGGTTTCACCGGCGGCCAGGTTCAGCGACACGCCGTTCACCGCCTTCACCCACTGCTTGTTCAGGCCGAACACCCCCGTGCCGGACGCGGCGAACCGCACCTCGAGGTTCTTGATCTGCAACAGGCTCATGGGCGTGCTCCCAACGGGTAGTGACAGGCCACGCGCGCGCCTTCGGGCAACCGTTCAGTGCACAACGCGCCGACCTGCGGGCAACGCGGGTTGAAGCGGCAGCCGCCGGGTAATGCATCGAGCAAGGGCGGCTGGCCGGGAATGGTACGCAGCAACCCAGGGCCACTGCCGTGGGCCGGCTGGCAATCAATCAGGCCCGCTGTGTAGGGGTGTTGCGGGTGGGCGAGCACGTCGTACTTGCTGCCGTGCTCGCACAGGCGCCCGGCATACATCACGGCGATGGAATCGCAGGTTTGCGCGACCACGCCGAGGTCGTGGGTGATCATGATGAGCGACAGGCCGCGCTGGTCACGCAGGTCCAGCAACAAGCGCAGGATCTGCGCCTGCACGGTCACGTCCAACGCCGTGGTCGGCTCGTCGGCAATCAGCACTTTCGGGTTGCAGCCCAGGGCCACGGCGATCATCGCGCGCTGGCGCATGCCACCGGAAAATTCATGGGGATAGTTGTCGACCCGTGCCTGGGGATCGGGAATGCCCACCTGGCGCAACACTTCGATGGCTTGTCGCCGCGCGTGTTTTTTCGACGCGCCCTGATGCAGGCGGATGCCTTCGGCGATCTGATCGCCGATGCGCATCAACGGGTCAAGGTGGCTGCTGGGGTTCTGGAAAATCATACCCAATTGCCCGCCACGCACCGCCCGCATGCCGGTGTCATCCAGTTGCAGCAGGTCCTGGCCCGCCAGGCGTACCGCACCGCCCTGCACGCGCAGGTTGGGCGACGGCAACAGACGCATCAAGCCACGGCAGGCCATGGTCTTGCCCGAGCCGCTTTCGCCCACCAGGCCGAGGATCTCGCCTTCGGCCAGGTCGAAGGACACGCGGTCGACCAGGGTCACATCGCGCCCGCTGTTATTGGCGATCACACTCAGATCCCGCACTTGAAGCAGACTCATGAGCGATCCCCCAGAACTTGCGCCACACCATCGGCCAGCAGGCTGAAGCCCATGGCCAGGGTCACGATGGCCAGCCCCGGAAAGGTGCAGATCCACCAGGCCGTGGTGATAAACGCCTGCCCTTCGGCAATCATCGTCCCCCACTCCGCCGTCGGCGGTTGCACGCCCAGGCCCAGGTAGCTCACGGCGGCACCGTTGAGCAGTACCAGCACCGCGTCAGACATGGAAAACACAATCGAGCCAAACATCGCATTCGGCAGCAAATGCCGGAACAGGATGCGCCCATGGCCAAAGCCCAGGCTCTTGGCCGCGAGGGCGAAGTCGCTTTCCTTGAGCACCAGGATCTGTGAGCGGATCAGCCGTGCATAGGACACCCAGCCCACCAGCGCCATGGCGATATAAAAACTCTTCAAGCCCGGACCGAGGATGGCCATGATCGCCAGCATCAACACCAGGAACGGGAACGCCAGGATCACATCGATCACGCGCATGCAGAAACTGTCGAAGCGCCCGCCGATATAGCCGGAAACCGCGCCGACAAACGTGCCGATCATGAACGGAAAAATCACCCCGATGATGGCAAGCTGCAGGTCGACGCGTGCGCCCCAGATCACCCTCGAAAGGATGTCTCGACCGTAGTTATCCGTACCGAATGGATGGGCCAGGCTCGGCCCCAGCAAGCTGATGTCGGTGTTCTGCGCGATCGGGTCATAGGGCGCGATCCACGGCGCGCACAGCGCCAGGACCAACCACACCAGCAGGACCAAAAGCCCCCACGCGGCCGTCAGGCGACCATTGCGAAAGCCAAACCGCAGACGCATGCGCCATGGGGCAATCAGTGGACGGCTGCTCATTGCATTTTCACCCGAGGATCGAGGGCCACCGTGACCACGTCGGCGATAAAGTTGACCACCACCGTCGCACACGCCAGCACCATGGCCACGCCCTGCACCACCATGTAGTCGCGGGTAAAAATGCCGCGCACCAGCAACTGGCCGATACCGGGAATGGCGAACAGGCTTTCGATCACGACGGTGCCGCTGATCAGCCAGCCGATATTCACCGCCAGCAGGTTGACCGCCGGCACCAGGGAATTGGGCAGCACATGGCGTCGGAACACCGCAGCTTCCGACAGCCCGCGGGCCCGCGCGGCAGTGACGTGGTCGGCCTGCAGCTCCATCAACATGCTCGCCCGCAGGTTGCGCACCAGCACCGCCGACAGCGCCAGGGCGATGGTCAGGCACGGCAAGACCATATGGTGCGCCTTGTCCAGCCAGGTACGGCCGTAGCCGGACACCGGGAACAAGCCCCATTGCACACTGAGCAGCAGGATCAGCATCAGGCCCAGCCAGAACGCCGGCATGCCCAGGCCCACGGTGGTGAACACGCGGATCAGGTTGTCCGCCCACCCGCCTTTATTGCGCGCGGCCCACGTCGCCAGCGGCACCGCAATCAGCAGTGCCAGCACCACGCTGCCAAGCACCAGCACCAGGGTGGGTTCGATGCGGGTGACGATCAATTTCAAGGCGTCGACTTTGTACAGCAGTGATTGGCCAAGATCGCCCTTGAGCAGGTTCTTCAGGAAATAGAAATACTGCTGCCACAAAGGCTGGTCGAGGCCGTACTGGGCGCGGATTTTCAGCAAGGCGTCCGGCGTGCTGCGCGACCCCAGCAGGGCCCGTGCCGGGTCGCCAGGAATCGAGCGCACCAGCACAAACGTGATCAGGCTGATGCCAAACAGTACCGGCAGCAATTGCAGCGGCCGGGACAGTACAAAACGGTAGCGCGCCAGGTTCATCTGTCAGCCTCGGTGGCGAGCGAGAAAGTCCAACAGTACCGGAAAATAAGCCTGTGGCTCTTCATAGAACGGCATATGGCTACTGTTGGGAAATACATGCAGTTCGGCGTGTCTGGCCGCCATCTTCATGCGCATGGCGCAGGCCGGGGTGAGTTCGTCGTGCTGGCCGGTGGTGATCAGGATCGGCATGTTGAAAGCGGCCATCTCGGGGATGCGGTTCCAATCCTTGAGGTTGCCGACGTAGAGGAATTCGTTGGGGCCCTGCATGGTTTCGTAAGGGCCCATGTTCCAGTCGTCGAGGGAACGCTTGACCGGCTCGGGCCATTCGTCAAGACGACACACATGGCGATAGTTGAGCAAGGTGATCGCGGCCTGGTATTGCGGGTGATCCAGGGTGCCCATGGCTTCGTGGCGTTGCATCATCGCCACGGTCTCACTGCCCAGCGCGCCGCGCAGGCGTTCGAGTTCTTGAGAAAGATGCGGAATGTCGCCGACGGTGTTCTCGAGGATCAGGCTTTTCAGCCTGTCGGGGTAATGGATGGCGTATTCGATGCCCAGCCAGCCGCCCCAGGAATGCCCGAGCAGGTGCACGCGGCCGAGGCCAAGGGCTTGGCGTACGGTTTCGACTTCTTCGACATAACGGCGGATTTCCCACAGGGAAACATCGGTCGGTCTGGCTGATGCGCCTGTGCCAAGCTGGTCGAATGCAACCACTCGCAGGTCATGGTCCTTGAGCCAGCCATGGGCGTCGCGCAAGTAGTCACACGGCAGGCCCGGCCCGCCGTTGAGACACAAGAGCACCTCATCGCCTTCGCCGAAGCTGTAGACCACGAGGTTGTGGCCATCGACTTGCACGTTGTACTGCTGGTCGGGGGCAATTTCACGCCACATGCATACATTCCTTGTGTTGTATCGGCCTGGCGGGCAGCGGCCGTTTATCAGGCCAACACTACCGAGGATGCCGCGCGTCCATAACCTGGTATTTCTTATAGGTTTGGCCTGGCAGTCCTTCGCCGGGGCGTGGCATTCTACTTGCAGGAAGTGGAGATTCAAATGAATTCGGGAGCAGAACGGATGCTGGCCAAGCTAACTGCCTTCAATAATCGTCTGATGCCGGGCAGGAGCCTGGATGAGCAGATGGACAACACTTTTATCCTCGCCCAGCAGTTGGGCTTCGATGCACTGGTATACGACTACACCCCGGTGCCGATCGACCAGAATGGTGCGTTGATCACCCCCTCGGTGCTGGAGCTGCGCAACACGCCGACCGATTGGCATGCGCTGTGGTGCAGCAAGGGTTTCTACCAGATCGACCCGGTGCAACACCTGGCCCTGCGCACGGTATCGCCGTTCGTGTGGTCCTACGAAGCCAAGGCTGACACGGCCCTGCAAACCATCATCGACCCCTGCCACGCCCCCGTCTCGTCCTACCTGCACGACCAGCAACTGACCTGCGGCGTCAGCGTGCCGATGCATCTGCCCCGTGGCGGCTTCGCGTCACTGACCGGCTTGCGCACTGGCAAAACGCCTACCGTGCTGCAGGACGCGCAGCAGACCTTGTCGGACTTCAGCCTGATTTCCCACGCGTTGCAGGAAGCGGCCTACCCGCTGTTCGGCAAGGAGCTGCGCACCTACCCGCACATTCACCTGACCAAACGTGAACGCGAATGCCTCAAATGGGCCGCCGACGGCCTGACCGCCGCCGAAATCGCCACGCAACTGAGCCGCTCACTGGCCGTCGTCACCCTGCACCTGGCCTCGGCGATGCACAAACTGGGCGCCAAGAACCGCGTGCAGGCGGTGGTCCGCGCCACCCATTACCGCCTGCTGGAAGACTGATCCCCCGGCAAAACCTAGCTGTTTTGCTAGTTACCTAAATCTCGCCCGCAGACTATCGTGTTCCTGATCATTTTTTCAGGGCAGGGTAGGAAATGGACTTCATCGAAAAAATCCGCGAAGGGTATGCCGCGTTTGGCGACTACCAGACCTGGTACCGCGTCACTGGCGACTTGGCCAGCGGCCGCACGCCGCTGGTGGTCATCCACGGTGGCCCGGGCTGTACCCATGATTATGTCGACGCGTTCAAGGACGTCGCGGCCAGCGGTCATGCGGTCATCCACTACGACCAACTGGGCAACGGCCGCTCCACGCACTTGCCTGAGAAAGACCCTTCCTTCTGGACCGTCGATCTGTTCCTTAAAGAACTGGACAACCTGCTGGACCATCTGCAGATCAGCGATAACTACGCGATCCTTGGTCAGTCCTGGGGCGGCATGCTCGGCAGCGAGCACGCAATCCTGCAACCCAAGGGCCTGCGTGCGTTTATCCCGGCCAACTCGCCAACCTGCATGCGCACCTGGGTCAGCGAAGCCAACCGCCTGCGCAAGCTGCTGCCCCAAGGCGTGCATGAAACCCTGCTCAAGCATGAAGCCGCCGGCACCTACCTCGACCCGGAATACCTCGCCGCCTCACGGGTGTTCTATGACCAGCATGTGTGCCGGGTGAACCCATGGCCGGAAGAAGTAGCGCGTACCTTCGCCCAGGTCGACTCGGACCCCACGGTGTATCACGCCATGAGCGGCCCGACCGAGTTCCACGTGATCGGCAGCCTGAAAGACTGGAAATCCATTGGCCGCCTGTCGGCGATCAAGGTGCCGACCCTGGTGATTTCCGGCCGGCATGACGAGGCCACGCCACTGGTGGTCAAGCCATTCCTGGATGAGATCGCGGATGTGCGCTGGGCGCTGTTCGAAGACTCCAGCCACATGCCCCACGTGGAAGAACGCCAGGCGTGCATGGGCACCGTGGTGAAGTTTCTGGATGAGGCGTGCTCTGTTCCGCACACAGTCCGCAAGGCTGGTTGAATTCCAAATGTGGAAGGGGGCAAGCCCCCTCCCACATTTTTAGACCTCTGTGATTTCAGCGTGTGCGGCTTTCCTTGGCTCCTGCGCCACCAATGGAATTTCCTTGCCCTCGGCATCAAATAACTTGCCACCCCTGAAATAGTCCCCATCACGCAACGCCGCTACGTCGTGGAAACACAAACTGCGCTCAGTCCCCGCCACAAACACCGACTGCTGGTCCGAATTGCCTACGGTGAAATGGTTGAACGCCAGGTTCAACAGGATCGCCATGATCGCCGACGAACTGATACCCGAATGGAAAATGGTCGCGAACCAGCTGGGGAACTGGTCGTAGAAGCTCGGTGCAGCAATCGGGATCATGCCAAACCCGATGGACGTGGCGACGATGATCAGGTTCATGTTGTTGCGGTAATCCACTTTGGACAAGGTGCGAATACCACTGGCCGCGACGGTGCCGAACAGCACAATCCCGGCACCGCCCAGTACCGAGGTCGGCACCGCCGCGATCACCCGCCCCATGAATGGCAGCAAGCCGAGGATTACCAGGAACAAGCCACCGGTTGCCACCACAAAACGACTCTTCACTCCGGTCACCGCCACCAGGCCAACGTTCTGGGCGAAGGCACTCTGGGTGAACGAACCGAAGATCGGCGCGAACATGCTCGACAGCATATCGGCGCGCAGGCCGTTACCCAGGCGCTTGGAGTCGACCTTGGTATCGATGATTTCCCCCACCGCCAGGATGTCGGCCGAGGTTTCCACCAGTGTCACCATCACCACGATGCACATGGAAATGATCGCCGCGATGTGAAAGGTCGGCATACCGAAATGGAACGGCGCAGGGAAACCGAACATAGGCCCCTGGGTGACCCCGGAAAAATCCGCCATGCCGAGGAACACCGCGATCACCGTGCCGATCACCATCGCCAGCAGGATCGACAGGCGCGAGATGGTCGCGCTGCCGATCTTGCTCAATAGCAGCACCAGCACCAGGGTCAACGCCGCCAGGCCGATATTGGGCATGCTGCCGAAATCCGCCGCGCGGCTGTTACCGCCCATGGCCCAGCGCGCCGCAACGGGCATCAGGGTCAGGCCGATGGTGGTGATCACAATACCGGTCACCAACGGCGGGAAGAACTGGGTAATCCGCGAGAAGACTGGGGTGATCAACAGCCCGATAAACGACGCGGCCATCACCGCGCCGAGAATCGCCGGTACCCCGCCGGCGCCATCGCTGCCGACAATCGCCACCATGGTTGCCACACCGGCAAACGACACGCCCTGCACCAGCGGCAACTGACAGCCAAAAAACGGCAGGCCAAGGGTTTGCAACAGGGTGGCAAGGCCACCGGCAAACAGCGACGCGGCGATCAACAGGCCGATATCCGCCGGTGACAACCCGGCCGCCTGGCCCACGATCAACGGTACCGCGACGATGCCGCCGTACATGGTGAGCACATGCTGCAGGCCGTAAGCCATGTTGGCGGCGACGCCTAGATTCTCATCTTCCGGCCGCTGCGGTGACGCCTTCGGGATAGTCATGGTGAGGGGTTCTCTGTTTTTGTTGTGGTGACACTGTATGCAATGTTCAGACTGGATGTCCATAGAGTTGTATACAATCAATCGAACAAGATACCCTCCGTCGGCGTTACAAAAACAACCCGGCCGTGATGAGCCAGAACGCCAAAGGACACAGAAACCATGAAAAAGGCATTACAGGGGGCAACCGTTGCACTCACCCTCCTCGGCGGCGGGGAGGCCGTCGCAGTGGAATGGATGAACAACAGCGTAGGTTTTCGCTACGGCCAGCAGTTCACCAATCCGAATAACCCCGACGAATTCAGCAAGCGCATCTACAGCGTTACCCACGCCAGCGGCTACCGGTATGGCAGCAACTTCCTGAACCTGGACGTGTTCCTGTCCGACAGCCGCGACCCGCGCAAGGGCACCGACCACGGCGGCAGTGAGGTGTACGCGGTGTACCGGCATCAGTTGTATGCGTCGCGGGTGCTGGAGGTGCCCCTGGGCACCGGGCTGGTCAAGGATTACGCGCTGACCCTCGGCTTTGATGCGAACCGCAACAACAACTTCGCGTCGGCGAAAAAACGCGCACTGGTGATTGGCCCGACCTTGAAGTTCAACACCGTAGGCGTGCTGGACCTGAGCCTTCTGTACTACAAGGAGCGCAACCACACCGGCATCCCCGGTGCACGGGAGTCGAACCACACGTTTGACGACACCTACATGCTCAACCTGACGTGGATGCGCCCTTTCGAGATCGCCAACCATGCGGCGAAATTCCAGGGCTTTGTGAATTACGTCGGGGAAAAAGGTGCGGACTACCATGGCCGTGACACGGCACCGGAAGCGCTGATGCGCAGCGCGCTGATGGTCGCGGTGCGACCGGGCAAGAGCGTAAAGCCGAACCTGTACCTCGGCGTGGGTTACGAGTACTGGCATAACAAGTTCGGCGTGGACGGCGGCCGGGGCAGCCGCACGTCAACGCCGACGGTGAACATGGAAGTGACGTTCTAGGCGGCGGCCAGTTCCGACTTGTCTGCTTTCGGTCGCGCCAGCCAATAGCCCAAGACGGCCAAGGGTGCGGTCGCCAGCATCACCATCACGGTAATCAGCAACGGCTGTTCGATCATCGACGACACCAACAGGCTACTGAGAAAGCACAGGCCCAATTGCAGGGTGTTTTGCAGTGCCGCCGCCTTGCCGGAATGTTCTGCAAACGGCATCAGCGCATTCGCCACCACGATCGGGTAGCTGGCGCCGTTGACCAGCGCCATCAGGCAGAACGGAATCAGCAAGGTGGTGAGCGTCGGCACGGTCAAGGTGGCGACCAGGTACAACGCCACCATGCTGATGCAATAGGCCAGCAGCAGCCACGGCAACAGCGTCTTGCCCTGGAAACGCTGCAAAGCGCTGCGGCAACTGTAGCCACCCACCAGAAACGCCAATGTCGGCAGCACGTAGCTCAGGCCGATGTCATTCGGGCTATAGCCCATGTCGCCGAGGATGAAAGGTGAAGCGGTCAGCCAGGCGAAGAAACTGGCCGAGCAGGCGGCGAAGATCATTACATTGCCGGTAAACACCCGGGAGGTGAGCAACTGCCAATAGCCAAGGCGCGAAGGTTCGTCTTCCCGCGTCTGAGATTTCGGCACGGAGCGCAGGAACAACGTCGGCAGCAACAACAGCAACGACACCCCCAGCAATACGCCGAAGATGGCTTGCCAACCGAAGTGGTTCAACACCACCGCGCCCAGCAGCGGCGCCAGGGCCGGTGACAACGACATCAACGGCATGATACTGGCGAATACACGGTGGGCCTTGTCGGCCGGGTAGCGGTCGATCACCAACGCCTGCCAGTTCACGGCCGCAGAACACACGCCAATCGCCTGCATAAAGCGCAAGGCCAGCAACTGCGGCGCGGTCTCGACCCAAAACATCCCCGCGCAGCCCACCACAAACAGGCTCAAGCCTGCGAGCAGGATCGGCTTGCGCCCCAGGCGGTCGGACAACGGTCCCCACAGCAACTGCCCCACGGCAAAACCCGCGAGGAAAATACTCAGGCTGGCACCCACAGCGCCCGCACCAATCTGCAACTGCTCGCCCATGGCGCCGAACGCCGGCAAATACATGTCCATGGCGAGATAACCGAGCATGCTCAGCCCCGCCAGATACCAGGTGAAACCAAAAGAATTTTTCATTGAAGCCTTGTTAATCCTGCCATCAAACTATTTGCTGACTGCAGACCATTATGAAGCTGACATTTTTGGTGTGAAGCGATAATAATTGGCAACTGTTATCAATAATTTTGAAGACAACCCTCATGTGGTCCGAATACTCCCTGGATGTCGTCGATGCGGTAGCGCGCCATGGCAGCTTCAGCGCCGCCGCCCAGGAATTGCACCGCGTGCCGTCAGCCATCAGTTACACCGTACGTCAACTTGAAGAGTGGCTCGCGGTGCCGCTGTTTGTGCGCCGGCATCGTGATGTGGAACTGACACCCGCCGGCCGTCTGTTTATCGACGAGGCCCGCGGGGTAATGAAAAAAATGCTCGGCACACGGCGCCTGTGCCAGCAGGTGGCCAATGGCTGGAGTGGCCAGTTGAAGGTGGCCGTGGATTCCATCGTCAAGCCCCAGCGCTGCCGACAGTTGGTGCTGGATTTCTATCGACAGTTTCCCGAGGTGGAATTGCTGCTGGAATACGAGGTGTACAACGGCGTGTGGGATGCCTTGGCGGATGAGCGCACCGATATTGTCATCGGTGCCACCAGTGCGGTGCCGGTGGCCAGTCGCTTTACTTTTCGCGATATGGGCTTACTGAACTGGCTGTGCGTGGTCAGCGCCCGGCATCCGCTGGCGGCCGTGGACGGGTTGCTCAATGACGACCAACTGCGCCCCTTCGCCTCGCTGTGCATGACCGACACCTCGCGCAACCTGCCCAAACGCGACACCTGGACTCTGGATAACCAACGCCGATTGGTAGTCCCGAACTGGGCCTCCGCCATCGATTGCCTGCGCGATGGCCTGTGCGTCGGCATGGCACCGGCGCATCAGGTATTGCCCTGGATCGAACGCGGCGAATTGATGGCACTGCAACTGACGCGCCCCTTCCCGGCCAGCCCCTCGTGCGTGGCCTGGGCACAGAGCAAACTGTCCCCGGCCATGGCGTGGTTATTGGAATACCTGGGGGATACCGAAACCATGAACCAGGAGTGGCTCAACGGAAAGGACCTAGCTCAATAGCCGAGTGATGGCCCGCACGATCATCTCCACCTCCTTGGCATCCAGGGTCAGCGGCGGCAGCAGGCGAATGACCTTGCCCCGCGTCACGTTGATCAGCAGCCCATGCTCCTGGGCAGCACGCTGCGCCAGGTCGCGATAGGGGCTGGCCAACTCAACACCGATCATCAGGCCCTGCCCCCGAATCGCCAGCACCTGCGGATGCTCTTCCAATTCCATGCGTAACCGCGCCAGCAAGCGCTCGCCCTGTTGTGCAGCGTTCTGCAACAAGCCTTGCTCTTCGATAATGTCCAACACCGTGCAGCCCACTCGGCACGCCAGCGGGTTGCCCCCGAAGGTGCTGCCATGGCTGCCGGGCGTGAAAAGTGCGGCTACCGCAGCCCTGGCCAGGCACGCACCGATGGGTACGCCATTGCCGAGGCCTTTGGCCAGGGTCATCACATCCGGAACAATGCCTTCATGCTGGAACGCAAACCAGGCGCCGGTGCGGCCGATGCCGGTCTGGATTTCGTCGAGCATCATCAGCCAGCCGTGCCGTGTGCAGTGGTCACGCAGGGCTTGCAGGTAACCCGGCGGCGCTGGCAGTACACCACTTTCGCCCTGGATGGGCTCCAGCAAGACCGCCGCGATCCGTGTGCCAAACGTCTGGGTGATTGCCTCGATCGCCGCCAGATCACCAAACCTGACCTTGAGAAAATCCCCCGGCAAGCGTTGGAAACCCAAGCGCACCGAGGGGCCATCGCTCGCCGCCATGGTACCCAGCGTACGGCCATGAAAGGCATTCTCCATCACCACCACCAAGGGTTCTTCGATGCCTTTTTTCCAGCCATGCAACCGCGCCAGTTTCAGCGCCGTCTCGTTGGCTTCGGCGCCGGAGTTGTTGAAGAAGGCACGGTCCAGGCCGGCCAGCCGGGTCAGGCGCTGGGCCAAGCGTTGTTGCCAGTCGATGCTGTAGAGGTTGGAGGTGTGCAACAACAGGCCGGCCTGCTCGCTGATGGCCGTTACCAGTTTCGGGTGGGAATGCCCGACGTTGGTCACCGCCACCCCCGCCACTGCGTCCAGGTATTCGCGCCCCTGCTGGTCCCACAGGCGCGTGCCGAGGCCTCGGGTGAAGCTCAGGGCCAGGGGTTGATAGGTGGTCATCAGGCAGGCGGCGGTCATGGTGGCGGACTCCAGTGCATCGTTGTGATGGGTTGAAGTATCGTTAGCCACCAGAGCTGGATAAACTGCACTTTACTGCAATGACTTTAAACCAGGGCTTGATAATGGATCTATTCCAGGCGATGTCGGTGTACGTGAAAGTGGTGGAGAGCGGCAGCATGACCGCCGCCGCACACGCCTGCGGGATGTCGACCACCATGGTCGGCAACCACTTGCGCGCCCTCGAACAACGCTTGGGCGTCAGCCTGCTCAAGCGCACCACTCGTAAACAGAGCCTCACGGAGTTCGGCGGCCAGTATTACCAGCGTTGCCTGGAAGTACTCGGGCTGGTGGCCGACTCCGAGCAATGGGCCGAACAGGCCCACGGCGACGTCCCCAAAGGCACCCTGCGCATCACCGCGCCACCGGCGTTCGGCACTGAACGCCTGGCGCCGGCCCTGAGCGAGTTTTCCCAGCGCTACCCGCTGATCAAGCTGTACGTGGTGCTCAGCAACCAGCGCGTGGACATGGTCGACAGCGGCTTCGACGTGGCCATCCGCCTGGGCGAGCTGGAAGCCTCAAGCCTGATCGCCCGACCGATGCAGGACTACACCATCACCCTGTGCGCCTCACCGGATTACCTGGCCCGACGCGGTACGCCACAAACGCCCGAGGATCTGCAACAGCACGACTGCCTGGCGTTCGCCTACCCTTCCACCGATGACTGGCGCAACGCCGACAAGCTGTGGCGCATGACCGGCGCAGAAGGCGAAGTGGAAATCCCGGTGTCCGGCTCGCTGACCATCAATAGCTCCCAGGCCTTGCGCCAGGCTGCCGTGCAAGGCATGGGGATCGTCATGCTGCCGGATGCCCTGGTGCAGCCCGACCTGCAAACCGGCAAGCTGGTGGCCTTGCTGACCACCTATCAACTGCCCAGCCGGCCCATGCATTTGCTGTACGGCCAGGACCGTTATCGCTTGCCGAAGCTGCGCGCCTTTGTGGATTTCGCCATGGAAAAGTGGGCGCGCTAGAAGCCCACGCCCAACTCGCGCAATCGCGCAGCCGTCTGCTCGGCAGACACATGGTGAATGCCTTGCCAGCCGAGGGCGACGGCCGCTTCGATATTGCCGGCAACATCATCGATAAAGACCACTTCCCCCGGCTGGATATCCGGCAGGTACACCCGTACCTGGCTGAGACTGGCGTGGTAGATCGCCGCGTCGGGCTTGATCAGCTTCAACTCGCCAGACACCACGATGTTGCGAAACTTCCGAAGGAAGGGGTAATTGGCAAGCGCATAGGGAAAGGTCTCGGCCGACCAGTTTGTAAGCCCAAACAGTGGCATGTTCGCCTGATGCAGCGCGTTGAGAATCGCCACGCCTTCAGGCAACGGGCCACGCAGCATTTCGTGCCACCGGCCGTAATAGGCCGTGATCAAGGGTTCATGGTCGGGATATTGATCGATCAGGATCTGCGTGGCTTCGGCCAGCGGCCGCCCCGCATCCTGTTCGGTGTTCCAGGCCTGGGTACAGATGTTATCGAGGAACCACTGCCGCTCTTGATCGTCGGCAATCAGTTTGCGGTACAGATGCTGCGGGCTCCAGTCGAACAGTACACCGCCAAAGTCAAATACTACTGCGCGGATCTTCATGGGCTCCTCCCTTTTGTGCAACGCCAGAGTCAGGACAGTTTGGCATGTACCCGGCCCCTGGCAGCAAGTAAGCACGAGTAGGATTGTTCTGATATTCAAACAAGGCGTGCGCTGAGAACCAGCAGCGTCCCTCGTGAATACAAGCCTTTAGCTTTAACGCGCGGATTCTATCTCACATAGATGGTCACACTTGTTCCCCCCGGTTGAAGATGCCCTCACTTTAATCTCGGGCGTACAACTCAAGGAGCTGGCGCCTGAAGGGAATCATCGAATTTCGCTGTAGATATGACTTGGAGAAACTTCAATGACAAGCATGACCTCTTCAGTGACCTCCCCTTCCGCATACAGCCTTGCTGCGCTGCAAAACTACCTGGCCCAAGGCGCAAATACTCCCACAGCAGTGCTGGTCGATCGGGTCAAGGACGAAACAGGCATCGTGCCAAGCCATCTTGCCCCCTTGCAAGACATCGCACTGACCACCAACTCCATCATAGGCATACGCCCGGTCGAAACCGTCGCAACAGGCCTGATAGAAGCCGGGCACCCCACCAAGGACTTCCATATCAAAGGCAAGAGCGCCAACTGGGGCCCCCAGGCAGGTCTGATCTGTACAGACCAGGCGTTCAGCAAACTTGAACAATTTGCCGAAAAAATACCGGCCAAAGTGGCCAAGGCCAATGAGCAAATCCAGGCGTGCATCCAGGAAGGCCATGCAGTTGCAACGCCCCTGAAGCTGTCAAGCCAACGCCTTGATGTATTGGTCAAGCTGGGACACATAACCCAACTCGCTGTTCAAGGTGCTGACGGCACATTGCAATTAAGCGCCCGCGGGCCCAGTCAGCACACCTATACATTCGAAGGCCATCGCGCATCACCTTCAAGCGACAGCTACTTCATCACCCATCAGGGCAAGCCCCTTGAAGTACTGGCCAAGCAGGCAGAAGGCAAACCGTTGACTGCCGATTACGACCTGCACCTGATCGCGCCCCATATCAGCGACTTCGGCCCCCAGGACAAACTCCCCATACCGGACGTGGCCCACAGTGTCTTCAAGGGTCGAGTTGAGCGCTATAAGCAAGTTCCTGAGGTGCTACGCGCAGACTTCGACAGCCCCGGCCATTTCTACCGGAAAGCAGATCCCCACCTTGGCAACGCAACACCACGGATAGAGCAGATGATAGGGCTGATCAATCAAAAATTGGTCGGCGAGGGAGAGAGAGTGGTTCATCACAGTGCGGACTCGGCCAACCCGGTCACGGAAGTGGCCGCCAATTACCCAGCGACGTTTTTCCTACCGGCAAAACTGGGTCGATTCGATGAAATCAGCATCATCCACGACAGCAGGGAAATGGCAGAACTGATCAAGACCGCCAAGGACAGCGGTTATCACGTGCCGCTGAATCCCCTGTGGGAGAAAGAAGTGACCAACGTGAGGCGGTGTGCCTTCACCCAGGCAAAAAATCGCCTTGCCTGAATCATGACAGCGAAGACAGCGGCCTGATAACCCGATGATCAGGCCGCTATCAGTCACATCATTTACGCCTGGACCAAGCCGTTGATCTTCACGGTCGGATTGACGTCAGCCTCGTAGTCCACACCATCGACTTCAAAGCCGAACAAGCGCAGGAACTCTGCCTTGTAACCGGCGAAATCACTGATCTCGTTGACGTTCTCGTCGGTGACCTGGTTCCACAGTGCCGCCACGGCGTCCTGGACCTTCGGTTCCAGTTCGGCCAGGTCGGCACGCAAGCGACCATCGGCATCAAGCTTCGGTTCGCTGCCGTACAGGCTGTCCTTGAACAGGCCGTAGACCTGCTCGATGCAGCCTTCGTGGGTGCCTTGCTCTTTCATTACTTTGAACAGCAACGACAAGTACAGCGGCATGATCGGGATCGCGGAGCTGGCCTGGGTGACCACCGCCTTGAGTACCGATACGCGGGCATCGCCCTTCAGTGCAGCGAGGTTGTCGCGCAGGGTCAGGACTTTCTTGTCCAAGTCTTTCTTGGCTTCGCCGATGGAGCCGTTCCAGTAGATGTCCTGGGTCAGCTTCTCACCGAGGTAGGTGAACGCGGTAGTCTTGGCGCCTTCGGCCAGTACGTCGGCGTCACGCAGGGCGTCGATCCACAGCTGCCAGTCGGCGCCCCCCATGACATTGACGGTGCCGTCAATTTCTTCCTGGGTCGCAGGCTCGAGGGTGGTATCGACCACCACGCCTTTGTCGGTATTGATACCGCGCAGGGTCACAGCCTTGCCGATTGGCTTGAGGGTGGAGTTGTAGACTTCACCGGTCTTGGGATCGGTGCGGCGTGGCGCGGCCAGGCTGTAGACGACCAGGTCGATCTTGCCCAGGTCTTTCTTGATGGTTTCGATGGTCAGGCGCTTGATCTCGTCGGAAAACGCGTCGCCATTGATGCTCTTGGCGTACAGGCCTTTTTCAACGGCAAACTTCTCGAACGCAGCGCTGTTGTACCAGCCGGCGGAGCTCAGCTTGCCTTCTTCGCCTTCTTTCTCAAAAAACACGCCCAGGGTGTCGGCGCCGCAGCCAAACGCAGCACTGATGCGCGCGGCCAGGCCGTAGCCGGTAGAAGCGCCCAGGACCAGCACCTTCTTCGGGCCGTTTTTGATGGCGCCGTGCTCAGTTACGTAGTCGATCTGTTCCTTGACGTTCGCTTCACAGCCAACAGGGTGAGCGGTCACACAGATAAAGCCACGAACCCGCGGTTTGATGATCATAAAATTTCTGCCTCTTCCAAGGTGCCGAAGGCCAATGGTGGCCATTCAACTTCAATCGTACCGGTCTATGACGTCTGAAAAACCGAAGCGTCACGATAGTCGCAAATCTTCTGTTTACAAAATCCAATCCACACGAGCCCATCAGGGTTAAAGACTGTGTCGAGCGTTCACAATTTCGCACTATTTAAAACGCCAATCCGCTGCTGGACGCCTTATCATGACGAAGATGTTTCATTATGTTTCAAAACCCCACCACTCGCGGCCACGGATCCGGATCTGTCGAATGGCGTCCTTCTGGAGCTGAGTTGCATGAACAAGTCTGCTTTGCGTAAGAAAGCGGTATCAGTCGCCTGGGTACTCGGCGTGTTGCTGATTATCGATGTGTTCCCCGAAACCACGCTGGTGTTCCTCTGCCTGGTACTGGTGTGCGGCGTTTACGACTTCCTGCGTAACGGCCTGTATGACAAGCCCACCATCAAGAAATACTTTATCGGCAGCGGTCGTAACACTTGGCTGCTGGCCCCGTTCAACACCCTGTTCGACCTGCTGAGCGCGCGTAACCGTCACGTCTACACAATGAGCGACCTGCCACCCGCCTGGCGCACAGACCTGCAACAGGTGCTCGATGACGCCATGGCCCACAAGGATGAAATCATCGGCTACCTGGATGAACGCATGGCCGAGAAGAAGCGCGGCATGTTGTTCTTCCAGTGGTACGGGCGACCGATCGAAACCAGGCTGGATATTCCTGAACTGCGCAAAAAACTGCCGTTCGTGAAAACCATCGGCGTGTCGGTGTTCAACGAGAACCGCTCGACGTCCTTTCACTTCGGTCCCCTGCGCATGATGTTCCGCGTGCTCTACAACATGGCACCGGCGCCCCATCACGATGGCGTGTACATCCAGGTCGGCAAGCACAAGCACTACTGGCATGACGACCCGTTGTTTATCTTTGATGACACGCTGATGCATGCGTCCTTCAACAAGAACGACGCCAAGCGCTACTGCCTGTTCATCGACATCGTACGGCCGACGCCGCTGCCGTCGGTGCTTAACGCCGTCATCGCGGGATTTGCCGGGCTGGTCTTTACCCTGCGTCGGGTTTTCTACAAAAACTGGAAGCTGATTGAGTAAGTTCTGCGGCATGATGGTGTTGGACGGTATTTGCGCTCAGCCCTGCGCCTGAGGTAAATATCCGGCTCGTGCGCCCTAACCTGCGCCCACCATTCTCACGTCATCGCACCTCGACAGGTGCGGTGGCTGCGTTTTTCAAGGAATCAGAATGCCCCAACGCCAAGTCATCAATGCCTCCGTCAGCCCCAAGGGCAGCCTCGAAACCCTGTCCCAACGTGAAGTCCAGCAACTGAGCGAAGCCGGTACCGGCAGCATCTACACCCTGTTTCGCCAGTGCGCCCTGGCGATCCTCAACACTGGCGCCCATATCGATAACGCCAAGACCATCCTCGACGCCTACAAAAACTTTGAAGTGCGCATCCACCAGCAGGACCGTGGCGTGCGCCTAGAGCTGTTGAACGCCCCCGCCGATGCGTTCGTCGATGGCGAAATGATCGCCAGCACCCGCGAAATGCTGTTCAGCGCCCTGCGCGACATCGTCTACACCGAGAACGAGCTGGACAGCCAACGCATCGACCTGAGCAACTCCCAGGGCATCACCGACTACGTGTTCCACCTGCTGCGCAACGCCCGCACGCTGCGTCCGGGCGTGGAGCCGAAGATCGTGGTGTGCTGGGGCGGGCACTCGATCAATACCGAAGAGTACAAATACACCAAGAAAGTCGGCCACGAACTTGGCCTGCGCAGCCTCGACGTGTGCACCGGTTGCGGCCCGGGCGTGATGAAAGGCCCGATGAAGGGCGCGACCATTTCCCACGCCAAGCAACGCATTACCGGCGGGCGCTACCTGGGCCTGACCGAGCCGGGCATCATCGCCGCCGAAGCGCCGAACCCCATCGTCAACGAACTGGTGATCCTGCCGGACATCGAAAAACGCCTTGAAGCCTTCGTGCGCGTGGGCCACGGCATCATCATCTTCCCTGGAGGCGCCGGCACGGCCGAAGAGTTCCTATACCTGCTGGGCATCCTGATGCACCCGGACAACCGCGACGTGCCCTTCCCGGTCATTCTCACCGGGCCGAAACAAGCCGCGCCGTACCTGCAACAATTGCACGCCTTCGTCGGCGCCACCCTCGGCGAAGCCGCGCAGGCGCACTACCAGATCATCATCGACGACCCGGCCGAAGTGGCCCGCCAGATGACTGCCGGCCTCAAGGCGGTGAAGCAGTTCCGCCGTGAGCGCAACGACGCGTTTCACTTCAACTGGCTGCTGAAGATCGACGAAGGCTTCCAGCGCCCGTTCGACCCGACCCACGAAAACATGGCCAGCCTGCAACTGAGCCACGCACTGCCGCCCCATGAACTGGCAGCCAACCTGCGCCGTGCGTTTTCGGGGATCGTGGCGGGTAACGTGAAGGACAAGGGCATTCGCCTGATCGAAGAACATGGCCCGTACGAGATCCACGGCGACCCGGCCATCATGAAGCCACTGGATGAGCTGTTGCAGGCGTTCGTTGCCCAGCATCGCATGAAGTTGCCGGGTGGCGCGGCGTATGTGCCGTGTTATCGCGTAGTGCAGTGAGCTCGCCAGGTAATTTGCTTACAGCCGCCAGGCTTTACTGGCGGTCGGTCATAGTTTGTATCTCTTGGCGGCATGGGTAAGCGTGCGGGAGGGCTGAGTTCGGACTAGGTTTTCATGACTCCGACTCATCCTCCACCTGAAGAGCGACCTATGGACCAACGGATATTGTCCTCCACCATTCCTTACCCTAAGGTAAGGAGCATCATGCTGGAGATCTTTACCATGGCGACCGCCACACTTACCTCAAAAGGGCAAATCACCATCCCCGTCCAAGTCAGGACTGCACTTGGCCTGGAAACAGGCGACCGCGTCGAGTTCGTCGAAACGGAAGATGGCAAGTTTTCCATCATTGCAGCGAGCAAGACTGTCCATGATCTCAAGGGGCTGGTCCGGAAGCCTGCAAGGGCCGTGTCCATTGACGACATGAACCGCGCCATCGCAGCGCAGGGAGCGAAGGCTGGATGATCGGGCTGGATACCAACGTGCTGGTGCGCTACGTCACCCAGGATGATCCCGTTCAATCCCCCAAGGCCTGCGAATTGATTGAATCCCTCACCACGCTTTCACCAGGGTTTGTCAGCCTGGTGTCCGTGGTGGAGCTGGTGTGGGTATTACAGAGCTGCTACCAATGCGCCAAAAATGACATTGTCGTCGTTCTGGAAACACTGCTGCGCACCCGTGAATTGACCGTCGAACATGCCGAAGTCATCTGGCAGGCGCTTCGACGGTTCACGGCCAACAACGCCGATTTTGCCGATTGCCTGATAGAGCGCAGCGCCCACGCCGCCGGGTGCGAATACACCGCTACCTTTGACCTCGGTGCGGCCAAGGCAGCGGGTATGAAGCGTCTGGGCTGAGCGGCAACATTGCGGCAAGGGGCAGGCTTTGGTAAAAATCGCGTCAATCCCTGATCGAGAGAACGCCCCACGTGCGCACGCTTCTTCTTGCTGCCCTGGCCCTGACGCCGTCCCTCGCCCTGGCCGAGATCATCTGGCCCGACCTGCCAAAGAGCTGCTTCGTCAGCGGGCGTTCTGCCACTAGTGTGGATGTGGACACCGGCTGCGCAGCGTTCCTGATCAATGTGCAAGGCAAGGCCGCAGGTACGCCGATCAAGGTGGATATTCCCCAATACGCTTTTCACATCGACGAAGCCAGCGGCAAAGAGACACCGGTGATCATCATCCAGGCCGAAGAGAACGGAGAGGTCAAGGCCGTGGGATACAAGGAACTGGGCACCGATCAACTCGGTGCCGCGCTGCTGCGGGAAGTACGGCTCCTGGGTACAAAGAAGCCCTCCTAGTCGGGGTTCAACGAACCCAGCCACCCACCTGCCAGTGGTAGCCATCATTGCGCTGCACCCAATGCGGATGCACATAACGATAGCCTTCTCGCACCGGCTCCCAATGGCCGTGTACGGCAACGTAGCGCCCGCCTTCCCAGCGCCAGTAACCACGTGACCATATGTAACCTTCACGTACGGCAGGCTCGACTTCGATGACCTGGGTCGGCGGCGGTTGTGGCGCAATCACCTCGACATATTCACGCTGTACAGGCCGGCGCTCATGCACCACGCGCTCCTGTACACACCCGGACGCCGCGACCACAACTGCCGCTAATGCCGCGTAACGTAACAACATACAACCCCCTCGGGCGTTATCGCCCACCACCTGCACCGGTAAAAATGCCCCCGTGTTTCAGCCGTGCTCCTGCTCAGGCCTGGGTACTTTTTTAACAGGTTGTGTCTGTCGGATTGCTGAAGCAGCACGCATCAAGGGTGACCGAAGCGTCCCAACACCGCTTCGACAAAGCGTCTCAGCTTGGCCGTACGCTGGCGGTTCGCCGTGTAGACAAGGTGCATCGGCCGGCTCGGCGCTTCAAAGTCCGGCAGCACTCTCACCAATTCGCCCCTGGCCAATGCCCGGCGCAAGAAGTCTTCCGGACCGAGCACGATGCCAAAACCATCCAGCGCGGCGGACATCAAGGCCCTGCTTTCATTGATCTGCAAGCGACTGGCAACCTGCACCTTGTAAGACGTCGAAGCCTGGTAGAACACCCACTCGCGATCCGCCGGCCGCGACCAGAAGGCGTAGCCGAGGCATTCATGACGCTCAAGGTCCGCCGGGGCCTGTGGGGTACCACGTGCCGCCAGGTACTCAGGCGACGCGCAGACCACCAGGCGGTAAGGTGCCAGTGGCCTGGCTGTCAGACCGGTGGTCGCCAGGGGGCCGATACGAAAAGCGGCTTCATAGCCCTCCTCCACCAGGTCCACGAAACGGTCGGTCAGGTGCAGGTCGATTTCCACATCCGGGTTGTCGCGCAGGAACCCGGTAATCAACGGCATCAGGCTGTAGGAGCCGAAGGTGACGGGTGCTGTGATTTTCAGCTTGCCGCGCGGCGTGTCGTTCATGATCTGCGCCAGTGAATCGGCAGCCTCGGCTTCTATCAGGATATGTTTGCAACGCTCGTAGTACGCGCTCCCCAACTCCGTCAGGCTTTGCCTTCGTGTGGTGCGGTTAAGCAAGCGAGCGCCCAGGCGCTGCTCCAGCGCGGTGACATGTTTGGCCACCATCTGCGGCGACATCCCCAAGCGCTCGGCAGCCCTCGCGTACGAGCCCAACTCAGCAGCTATCACAAAGGCATTCATGCTCGACAGGCGATCCACCATTCCCTACTCCCAGTAACAACATCCACGCCAAAACGACAATTTATCGCCAATGGGTTGCCAATCATCATAACCGCTCCCCCCATGCATCGGAGCAAGACCATGAAGATTGGTGTTATTGGAGCAGGCTTTATCGGGCGCGCCGTGGCCCAACTGGCGCTGGCGGCCGGACATGAAGTGATGTTGAGCAACTCCCGTGGCCCCCACACCATGAGCAGCGTAGTGAGCGGCATACTCGGCGTGCAGGTGGGCAGTGCCGACGACGCCGCCAAATTCGGCGATGTGGTGCTCGTGGCGATTCCCCTGGAGCATTACCGCAGCGTCCCGACGCAATGGCTGGAGGGCAAGACCGTGATGGATGCGAATAATTACTACCCGAACCGCGACGGCCATATACCGGTACTGGATCGCTTCGAAACCACCACCAGCCGGTTGCTCGCCGAGCATTTGCCCCATTCACATGTAGTCAAAGTGTTCAACGCGATCTTCGCTCCCGACCTGACACAGGATGCCCGCCCCCACGGTGCCCCCGACCGCCGGGCGTTGCCAGTGGCAGCAGATGACGCCGCAGCGAAGGCACGCGTCATCACGCTACTCGACGAACTGGGGTTCGACGCCGTGGATGCCGGCAGCCTGGATGACAGCTGGCGGCTGGAACGCGGCAAGCCTGCCTATTGCGTCCCGCTGGACCAGGCTGGCTTGAAAGCAGCGCTGGCCGCCGCCGAACGTACGGTTGAACTGCCGCCTGTCGAACGGACCCGCCGTTAGACACGCACAAAAAAGCCCGCTGGCCGTTACCGGTTCAGTGGGCTTTTAGTTACCGGCAAGGTCCTGACCCAGGACCTCGCCAGCGGCTTACAGCGCCAGGTCAGACGCCGGCTTGCTCGGCTCAGCCGCAGGCTTGGCAGCCTCGGGCGCCTTGACAGCAGCCTGTTGCGGAATCGCAGGCGGTGTAGGCAGTTGCAGGATATTGGCGGTGTAGGCCCATTCCTTGGCAACAGCCTCAGGACTGTCGTTCAGCTTGGTGCCGTAGCTTGGCACGATCTGGTGCAGTTTTGCCTGCCACTCAGGGGTCGCAACCTTGTCCTTGAACACTTTCTGCAGCACGGTCAGCATGATCGGAGCCGCGGTGGACGCGCCTGGCGATGCACCCAACAGACCTGCAATGGTATTGTCGGCAGAGCTGACCACTTCAGTACCGAGTTTCAGGACGCCGCCCTGCTCTTCGTCACGCTTGATGATCTGCACGCGCTGGCCGGCCTGCCACAGGCGCCAGTCGGATTGCTTGGCGTTCGGGAAGTACTCCTGCAGCGCCTTGAAGCGATCGTCATCCGACAGCATCAGTTGGCCGGCGAGGTACTCGACCAGTGGGTATTCACGAATACCGACTTTGGTCATTGGCCAGATGTTGTGGGTGGTGGTGCTGGTCAGCAGGTCCAGGTACGAACCTTCTTTCAGGAACTTGGTCGAGAAGGTGGCGAATGGGCCAAACAGAATCACGCGCTTGCCATCCAGCACGCGGGTGTCCAGGTGCGGAACCGACATCGGTGGCGCGCCAACCGAAGCCTTGCCGTAGGCCTTGGCCAGGTGCTGCTCGGCGACGGTTGGGTTATCGGTCACCAGGAACGAGCCGCCGACCGGGAAGCCGGCGTATTCCTTGGCTTCAGGAATGCCCGACTTTTGCAGCAGGTGCAGTGCACCGCCACCGGCGCCGATGAACACGAACTTGGCGTCGGTTTCAGTCTTGGTGCCGTCTTTCAGGTTTTTGTAGCTGACACGCCACGAACCGTCGGCGTTCTTGGTGATGTCCTGCACTTCGCTCGACAGTTTCAGGTCGAACTTAGGCGTGGTTTGCAGGTGAGCGACGAACTGGCGGGTGATCTCGCCGAAGTTCATGTCGGTACCCAGCGGGCTCCAGGTGGCCGCGATTTTCTGGTTCGGGTCACGCCCTTCCATCATCAGCGGAACCCATTTGGCGATCTGCACCGGGTCTTCGGAGTACTGCATGCCGGCGAACAGCGGGCTCGCTTGCAGGGCTTCGTAGCGCTTCTTGAGGAACTTGATGTTGTCATCGCCCCACACAAAGCTCATGTGCGGCGTGGAGTTGATGAACGAACGCGGGTTCTTCAGCACGCCCTGCTGGACCTGCCAGGACCAGAACTGACGGGAGATCTGGAACGCTTCGTTGATCTCGACCGCTTTCGGGATCTCAACGTTGCCGTTCTTGTCTTCCGGGGTGTAGTTCAACTCAGCCAGGGCCGAGTGACCGGTACCTGCGTTGTTCCAGCCGTTGGAGCTTTCTTCGGCGACGCCATCGAGGCGCTCGACCATTTCCATCGACCAGCCCGGTTCCAGCTCGTTGAGCCAGACACCCAGGGTTGCACTCATGATGCCGCCGCCGATCAGCAGCACATCGACTTTCTTTGCCTCTTCCGCGTGAACGGACGTGATCCCCATCGACAAAGCCAGCCCCAGCAGGGCAGTGTTTACTTTTTTAAACATCAGTAGCACCTATGATAAAACGCCATCCGCCCCACCGCCCCTGATCATGGGCAACCCTCAATCACGCTGCGCCAGGCAACGCACCGCGGGGTTTACACATTCACTCGGGGACCGCAGGGTGGGCACACAAGGCCGACGTATCGACCTCACTTTTATGTCCCTTCTGCGCTGACTTCTTATCATTATTGGCTTCAGCTACCTGGGCGACAGCCAAACGCCGGGACGTATACGGTGTACGTACCGGGAAAGACCAGACCAAGACGGCGCGCAGAATATCACGCCACACGGCGTTTATGCGTCGTTTGGCCAATTGACAACTCTAAATCGCCGGTTTTAACGCGCGAGTGTCAAGTGTGGCAAACGCGACCTGAGGTCACAGGGCAGGAACTCTCAGGCAAAAGGCTGTTCTAGACTTCTTCGTCGCTGCTTGCGTAGCATCGACGGTTTTCCCTCGTACCCCTTCAATACAGAGCGATCCATGTCTATCCACCAAACTCCCGGGCACGTACTGCCCGCGCGCAGCGCCGCCAAAATGGAAGCTGCCATGGCCGTGGGCGCCTTCGCGATCGGTACCGGCGAATTCGCCATCATGGGCCTGATGCCCGACATCGCGCAAAACCTGGGTTTAAGCGAACCCCAGGTCGGCCACGCCATCAGCGCCTACGCCCTCGGTGTGATGGTCGGTGCCCCACTGCTGGCCATCCTCGGCGCCAAGCTGCTGCGCAAACATATGTTGCTGTTGCTGATGGGCCTGTATGCCCTGGGCAACCTCGCCACTGCGTTCACCCCGACCTTCGGCTCGTTAGTGGCGTTCCGCTTTATCAGCGGCCTGCCCCACGGCGCCTACTTCGGCATTGCTGCCGTTGTCGCCTCGAGCATGGTGCCCAACGACAAACGCGCCGGCGCCGTGGCGCGGGTAATGATGGGCCTGACCCTGGCCATGCTGCTGGGCAACCCCATCGCCACCTTCCTCGGCCAGCACCTGGGCTGGCGCTCGGCGTTCGCGCTGGTGAGCGTGATCGCCCTGTGCACCATCGCCCTGGTCTGGCAATTCGTGCCCCATCGCCATGACGAACAACGCAGCGACCCACGCAAGGAACTGCGCGCCTTCACCAAACCGCAGGTGTGGATGGCGCTGTCCATTGGGGCGATCGGTTTTGCCGGAATGTTCTGCGTGTTCAGCTACCTGGCGCCGACCATGCTGGAAGTGACCAAGGTATCGCCGCAGTGGATTCCATTTGGTCTGGCAGCGTTTGGCGTGGGCGGGATTATCGGCAACATTGCCGGCGGCAAGCTGTTTGATCGCCTGCAGTTTCGTGCGGTGGGTTGGATTCTGGTGTGGTCGATCGCCGTGTTGCTGTTCTTCCCCCTCGCGGCGTCCTCGCTATGGGGCGTGCTGCTGAGCATGGGCCTGGTCGGCACCATGGTGTCGCTGGCTGCGCCGCTGCAGATCCGCCTGATGGACATCGCCCACGAAGCACCGAGCCTTGCAGCAGCGTCCAACCATGCGGCGTTCAACCTGGCCAATGCGCTGGGACCATGGTTTGGCGGGATGGCGATTACGGCGGGGTTTGGCTGGACCAGCACCGGCTACATCGGCGCGGCCACGGCGCTGGTCGGCCTGGGTATCTACCTGATCGCCCGCCGCATGAAGGGCGGCCACTGACTGCCCCCCCCCCCCCCAATCAATCATCATGCAACAACCCCGACCCGTACTCCCCATAACTGCTCCCCAGCCCACTGCCGCCAAAATTCATCTTCGCGGCCTTGCTGGGGCTGTGGTCACCAAACGCCTGGCATCCGCCTGAAAAGCAAGGGTCAGTGCTCACACCGGACGCCCCCGAAGAACAAGCGCCCAACAGCAACGTGCCAGCAATCATCACGACTTTGACGAGGTTCGAGATCATTTTCAGTTCCCTGTGGACTGGAGGCGCGAGGGTCCTCTCTTGAGCAAGATCGTAGACCTCAACGGCGAAGGGAATGATGAAACTTTGCTGGGTGACAGGGAGAGTTCAGGTTGCCTGATTTGAGGGTAATGCCAGGTTTTCGCAGACGTTGGCAATGATATAGTTCACCCGTGCCCACCCCATCGAAGCCCTGAACATGTACACCATCGAAGTATTTGAATCCAACTCAAAGGGCCGCGACTTTGTAGTGGGTGATATTCACGGGCACTTCAAGCTACTTGCTTCACTCATGGAAAAAGTAAACTTCAACACCCAACAGGATCGCCTGTTTTGTGTGGGCGATCTTATTGATAGAGGCCCTGACTCTATTGACGTATTGAAGTGGCTCAGCGAACCCTGGTTTCACGGCGTACGCGGCAACCACGAACAGATGTTGATGGATTGCCTCTCCGGTCGCGGCGACATCAACAGGCACACGCGAAACGGCGGAGCGTGGCTATACGCGCTCTCGCCCAGTGTCCAGAGCGAGATTTACAACGCACTGCAAACGCTCCCAGTAATGATTGAGATCGGCTTAGCGGATGGTCGAAAAGTCGGCATCGTCCATGCTGAAGCGTTTCTTTCCTGTGCTACCCATAGTTGGCAAGACGCCAAAGACGCTATCAGTGGAATGCGAGGGGAAACCACGCAACAACTAGCGTTGAAAACCGCACTCTATGCCAGGGAAAAAATAGAGCAGCAAAACCAGGCAGCGATCATAGGTTTGGATAGGTTATATGTGGGCCACTCGACAGTCCCTCATGTGCATGCATTGGGCAATGTCGTTTATATCGATACGGGTTGTTCTTTTTCGGACGGTGCGTTGAGTTTGATAGAGATAGAAAGTGGAGAGGTTGCGCATGTGAGCATGCATTCATTGCATGACGCTCTCGGCGTCAGCTCGCAGTAGTTACTTGAACGCGAGCAAATATTTCCCTAAGGGATTATGACTCTATGCTGGGGGACAGCCTCTCCAGTGTCCATTTCCACGAGCTAAGTGGCCCAATAGCCCCGTAGTAATTCAGACGCGGTGCGCGGATGGAATTGAGTCGTGCATACCTGCCCGCGCCCCAGAAGCCCACTGATGGAAAAATCTAGGGGGCGGGGGTGAATAAACGCAAAAGAGAACGCCCCTGTCGGAACGTCCCTTCTTCCTCACTCAGCGACGAAAAAGACGGTCTAGAACCAACAGGGCAACTGCACCAATCGCGATTGCCGCAACTGGTTTTTCTTTAACGAATGTAGATACGCTGTCCAATGCGTAGCCATAGGTTTGTGTCAGCTGTCCAGCTGCTTGCCGACCAGCACCTTCAGCTTCCAGCTTCGAATCACCAAACAGTTTCCCAACTGCGCTCTGCGCTTTGCCGGCAACCTTTTCAACAACACCTTCTACCTGTTCGCTCTTCATGATTCACCAAACCTTCGTGTGTGATTGAGTAACCCAGAATAAACCTGGGCTTGAGGCAACCTTCACGGCATTAGGGGGACGCTGGTAATGATTAGTTCAAAGTGGATGAGGCTCACAGGTAGCCAGCTATCATTCACTCGAAAACGTCAAAGAAACAGCCTCCGCTGACGGCATGCAGACGCCCTCAGCAAGACTCCATGTAGCAGCCCCATTAAGATAAGTTGGCATGTTCTGTCTTACTTCGACCGAGAATCCTGCGTCGCCAGTTAAACTTCTGAGTAGCCCAGCAGTCGCGCATAGACGTCAGCGCAGCAGTGAAAAGCTGTCCTGAATCCACTAAGCCGCAGAGAAGAACGCCACTTTAGCGGTAAGACGATCCGCCAAACCTGATAGCTCGATGCTAGCTGCCGCCACTTGGCGCGCGCCGTTGGCAGATTCAACAGTCGAACCATGAATGCGGTTGATATTTTCAGCGACCTCATCGGTCACGCTACTCTGCTGCACGGAGGCGCTCGCGATCTGAGCGTTCATATGACTGATTGCGGCAACCTGCTCGCTGATCCTTGCCAATGCATGCTGCGCACTGCGGGTTTGTGTGACCGTTTGGCTCGCTAGCTCGCAACTATCGCGCATAGTTTGGGATGCCGTTTCGGTACCCGATTGCAGCGTACTGATCATCTCCCGAATTTCCTCGGTCGACTGCTGTGTACGATTGGCCAAAGAACGTACTTCGTCAGCTACCACCGCAAACCCACGCCCGTGCTCCCCAGCTCTCGCTGCCTCAATGGCAGCGTTCAAGGCAAGCAAATTGGTTTGCGAGGCGATAGCGTTGATGACGTCGATCACTGACGCGATATTTTCACTGTGTTTGGACACCTGGTTCACGGTAGCAGTGGTTTGCTCAAGCGTTACTGCCAACTGTTCAATGGCAAGCGTGGTACTTGCAACCAGCTTGTTCCCACTTCCCACTTCAGTATCAGCCAACCGGGAGGCGTCAGCTGCCTGCGCGGCATATCCAGATACTTCATTAACCGTCGCGGCCATTTGCATTATGGCTGCGGCCACCTGCTCGGCTTCGCGGGTTTGTAAGCTGGTCTGCTCATTGTTAGCCGATGATGCGGCAGACAACTGGGTGGAGGAGTGATTGACCTCTTGGGCCGCCTTACGTACTTGCTGAATAGTCTCTCCGAGATGGCCTAGCGCGTCTTTCAGGACGCCCATCACACTGCCGGGATAATCTGTGGAAATCGTCTGATTCAGATCACCAGCTGCCAGTCGCTCGATGGCCAATGCAACGTCTGTGGGCTCAGCACCCAGCGTGGATTTAACGAAGCGAATAATTACAGCCGACAACGTGATGCTCAGCAGCAAAGCAATACCTGTCGCGATAAGCATCAGCGTACTGAACTGACTGGCGGTTGCCTGCACTGCGCCCAGCTTTGCCTTGATTGATGCTTCCTCGTAGTCGATCAGTGCATTGACGCGTTTCAGCCACTCACTGTAATCCAAAGACGTTTGACGCATCAGCAGCGCCTGAGCTCCAGGTATGTCACCCGCTTGGCGCAGGGAGATTACCGCCCTGGTGGAGTTAAGGGTTTGTTGTTCGATGTCCTTGATAGCGCTCAGTAATCGAACCTCCTCGCCTGTTACGCTTGCGCCCTTGAACAACTGATCCATTGGAGCCGCCGAGTCGGAGTAGGCCTTTTCCAAGGCTGTGACCTCCGATAAGTGTTTTGCCAAATCCGTATCAGTCGTCACCAGCACAGCATCCCGAATAGCGATGGCTCGGTTATGGACACTGCCTCGAAAATTGATTGCATAGCGCTGCACCTTGGCGGCATTTTCGCTGACGTCTTCCAAGGTGGAGTCAATGAACGCAACGCGGTGAATGCCGATGGCGGTTATCAACATGAGCAGCGCCAGGATGGCTGCGAAACTAAGCCCTATGCGTGTGGCCAACGACAGCGTTTTCTTCATGGCTAGCTCGAAAATATGACCTGTACAGGCCTTTGTTGATTTGGAAGACGCGAACGGTACTACCAGCCCATTACGCTTGATGCCTTGACGATACGTCGACGCAGAAAGGTCATCCAGTTAGCAATACGCACCGCCATGATAGCGTATAGCTATCATTATGATGCGTATGTTCTGCAGTGGGCCTCGCGATTTACCTAGAGCGTTTTTGCGCGGCTATGGCAGTAGGTTCGTTATTGCTCTGAGCGCTGCCGACGCAGTAAGCCTGCTAACTGCTGAGCCAAAAGGGGGGTCAGGTTGCCGCCTTCTTGGGGTAAGGCGGCAGGGTTGGGTGTCAGGCTGTGGCCGTGCTGGACGTCGCGTCGACTTGCTCTTGAGCTCGGTCGACAAGCAGAGAGCTCAACTCGATCAGTTGCTGAATGCCCAAAGCGATGGAGCGCTGGGATTCGTCGAGGTCGAACGCCAGGGTTGCCGTCATTTGATTGGCGGATGCAAGGTTTTCGGCGGCGTTGGCTAGTAGGGTTTCGGTGTCGACGTTGGGGCTGACGAGGAAGACATTGGCAGTGGATTGTTCGACTGGTGCAGCGTTTGAAGCATGAGGCGGGTTAGGTGTGACTTTGTACATGGCGAAGCTCCTTAACTATTCAGGAACTGCCAAACTCACTTCCACATGAGGGTGGCAGCTGTACGCAGGTGTGGAAGACCAGGGCTAAGGACCCGGCGCACCGAAGTGCCCCGCGCACAGCCGCCGAAACACATAATACAGGCGTAAAAAAACGCCGGTAGCGGTTTATGGGCGATTGCGTCTTAGCTTGGTACGGACTTCCACATCCGGCCGCTGGGTTGGCAGCGGCTTGAGGAGGTTAGCTAGGGGAGGTCTGAGGGGCAAGCCGAGAAAAGTGTGGGAAATTTCCCGGAAAGCATAGTGGACTGAGAGAAGGGTATCGTGGTCTGACCCAGCTATTTGGGAAGTTGCCAGGCACTTTGGAGTTCTTCAGCGCAGTGCCCTAGATCTACTGATTGATAACGGCTTCTTGATAACGGCTTCGCGCAGGTGGCAGATCGATCCAGGGGCGAATTCGTGTTCATCCTTCCAGCCGCGCACCTGGTAATAGGTCTCCGACCACTAAGGGGACGGACTTATTTATGTTCAATTTCCATTACCCCCTGCCAGATCGGCGAGTAGACCGAAGGCTTCTACAGACTGAGTCAACAAATAGCCCAAATCAGCTACGCCGACGACCTGACGATTCAAGCCCGCACTCTACGATCAACCTTCCACATCGAGGCCGCCATGACTGGAATATCCCTAAACCCGCCGGAAGACCTAGCCGACCTGGCCAAAACCAACGGCCAAACGGCGAGCTACCTGGTTATGGACGTTCTTCGCGACTACATCGAACACGAAAAAACGCTGACCGCTCAAATCGAGCTGGCAGTAAAAGAAGCCGACCAAGACAAATTCGCCACTGATGACCAAGTGTCAGCCATGCGCGCTAGGCGCTGGAGTAGGAATGCGGGTCGAGTGGCTTGAAAAAGCACTCAAAAATCTTGAAGACGAAGCCAATTACATTGCCCTTAAAACCCAAAGGCCGCTGATGACTTCTCCGATGCCATTTTCGCCAGCATCGACAAACTGGCTCTGTTCCCTACCATGGGTCGTGAAGGCCGGGTCAAACACACCCGTGAATGGGCAGTACCCAACTGGTCCTACCTGATCCCGTATCGGGTTCGCGGAGATCGTCTGCAAATCCTCGGCATATTCCACACACGGCAACGTCCGCGCTCGAAGTGGTGAATGGCACAAAACAAGCCTCTCCCACACCCTGGATCCATCCCTGATAAACTGCCCACCATTCGCCACGTTGATTCAGATCCCCAATGCCCCTACAAACCGCTCCTCTATCCTGCCGCTTTTCCGTCGCCCCGATGATGGATTGGAACACCTAAGGCTACAGACATTCTAGAACTGGCGTTGCAGCACCGCATCCGCATGCGTGTACCACTTTCGTACCAACACCTACCTTCTTGCACATCGAAGCGCTCCCCCTTTCAAGCTGGCTGCAACAAGGCCGAGCATCGCCCATGCGTGAGCTGATGTGCTGATTGATCGGGCCACTCTCGCGAAGTTCGTGCCTGTTTTTTCATAAGACCGCAAGGATAGGCGCGCCCCTTCTAGCAAGAAACTCATTAATGTAGTAGCTTCTGGCCACCTCAAAAGGCTGCCGACCTTCCTACTCCATTAACCAGTGAGCAGTCATGTTCGAAGACATAGAAATACAAGTCAAAACAGTCATCCAGTCTTTTCAAAGCCTGAAGTCGTTATTCGGTGAAGAACTTGAAGCCGACGATTTAAAAAGCCTCTTTTCCGCAATAACAAACAACCTTTTGAGCTTTGAGAAAAATTTAGATATTGGCAACACAGACGAGGCGCTTAAGAATGCCAAATTGACTAGTATTTTTGGGCAAGAGTTAGCTGAAAAAGCTCGGGAAATTCCGAATGATAGAATTAAGAAAGCTGGAAAGCTTCTAGATTTAGACTGCGAAACTCTAAACAAATTTATCAGAAACAGATTTGCACCAACTGAGCACATTTCTCATGACGACCGAATAAAGAAACTACTAAACGAGAACGAAATACGTATCGTCGCGCTCGAAAAAAGAATCCAGTTTCTAGAGCAAGAAGCGCAGAATGAGATCAATAAAGTCATAGCTTTATATGCTGAAGGTGTAGAAGGCATAGAAAGTTCTAAATCGGAAATCAACGATATTCTTGGTCATGTTTCAGGTCGAGCAATTGCTGGCGACTATGAAAAAAGCGCTGCCGATGAGAAGGTGATGGCAGATTGGCTGAGATATGGTGCTCTAGCGTGTATGGCACTCATTGTGGTGGTTCTGGGCAGCGCAGTCGCAGCAACTATTTCCAGCGAGTTTGAATGGCCAAGGTTCCTGAGTCGCGTCAGTTTGGTATTCTTGCTTTCGATACCAGCCGCATACCTTGCGAGAGAGTCTGCCAAACATAGAGAGCAGCAGTATCAGCACCAGCAAACCTCGCTGGACATGAAAGCCGTTTCGCCGTTCCTTGCTTCCCTCCCCGAGGATGAGCGACACAAGATTAAAGCTGCCATCGCTTCAAGGATTTTCAGCGGGAAGGACTTCTCCAAAGCTGGTAGTGATCCGTACCCAATAAACACTCATGAAATACTTATGGAACTGATTAAAAAGCTAGAAGTATCCACAAAGACGACCAACTCTAAAAATAGTACACCTGTTTAATTCAAACATAGGCGCTGGTTTTCTCCATTTTGGAAAACTCTGCGCCTGACCGACACAGCAACTAACTAAATATGTAGCTGGTTTTCGCACTAGGGTTAATTTCTTGAACTAAGAGTAGAACGTCCCAGAGAAACTGACGGTAGTCATCCGTCCGATATGGCTCGCCGCCAGTATCGCGCCGAAGCAATTTACGTATCGCTGATGGATTGGCCGCACTAACGAAAATAGCCAGTAAATCCAGAGCCTATGCGAGCCTCCAAAAAAATGCGTACCATTTATGTACCTCTCTAAACTTCAGCTATCGTCACACGTCCCCTCTTTTCCGCTGGCACGCGGACCAAAATGCTAAGGAGGCTCAGTGAAGGACAACCCAATTTGGCTAGAAATCAAACAGGTTTGGCGACAGCTGAATGGTCAAGTACATCCTGTGATTCTTCATTATCCGGACGAAGAGCATCCGTATCATGGAGTAGGCACTGCGTTCATCCTGGAACATAACGAACAGCTATTCGTGGTCTCTGCCCAGCACGTATTGGATAGCCAGAGGGCGAAAAGTGACGACTTTACGATTCTTATTCGAGACGCCGCTTACTCGCTCATCTTCGACCTTCAGGCCGTTTTCCGCCCCGAATACGAGCCACACTTCGACATATTGATCCGACGTGTTGCGCCGTTTCAACGTGAGCTGCTTATCAAGCAAGGGGTGTATTGGGTGGGCACAGAGTTCACAATCTCCCCACAATATTATCAAGACGCGAAAATCTTCTACGTCTTCGGATACAGCGAGGACCATCGAGAGTATGACTACTCCGAAAAGCGTATAAGTGCTTCTCTCTCCTATCTGGTAGGCACGCTGGCAAGCCCAAACCTGGAGGAGATGGTTTCCCTTAACCTTGTAGATGGCTATCCCAATTCGCTGAGAGGTTTCAGCGGTTCCCCTGTAATCGCGGTTATAGAAGACCAGTGGATGTTCGCAGGAATGCTGACCCTGGCCGTGAAATCGACGGGCGTCATGAACTTCATTCCGGCCCATCGTATTGTGGGGTACCTGTTAGAGCTGGACGAGATGGTGCTTTCAAACAGCGGCAACCTGAGTGATACGTTCAAATCAGAGCCGACACCTGGAGAATAAATTCCGCTGCTGGAGTGGGCGAAAGAGGGTGCACCTCAATACTCATTGAGGACGCCCACAACCCTTGCACCAAACAACTCCACGATATCCATGCGATTACGCTCAACCCCCCAAACATCGAGCAGAGCACAGGTTTCTCTATGTAGCAGTTGCTTGTCGCTCCAATCCCAGCACTTCCGACAAGCACTCACGGACAGCCCAAAGACATGTGCGCGAGAGCGTCTGTAAGTCATCGTCATGAGTGGGCAGCGGGGCGAGCAGAAGAGCCGCGCTTGAGGGGGGTGGCGTTTTTTTTGGTAAGGCGTCGGAAAAAGGTAATTTAGGTAATGAGATACGCCAAAATCTCTACAGCCATTGTTTTTGAAGGGTTTGAGACAAAATCGGAAAAGTAATATCTGAGTAATATATAGGTAATGAAATTACTATTCTTAAAGGTAATATCCATAATCGTCAAAACCATTATAAATCAATGAGTTATGATAAAATTACCTGAAGAATTACTAAAAATAACTTCCTCAAGTAATCGACGAAACCCAATGAACACGGGGCTCTCAAGCACCTTCCCTGCACCACATTTCCTAATTACCTTTTTCCGATGCCGTTCCTGAAAAAGCGTCCAGCCAGCACCAACACCACCCCCCAATACACCTACCCTCGCAGGGTTCCGCAGGCTTTTAACCTCCTCACAACGCCGAGCAGAGCCCCAGCCTGGGCCGCTGCGAATGGTCCGCAGGTGCGCAGAAAAAACGACCCATTTAGCCCGCAGGCGAGGTGGGGGGACGACGGCGCGCGCCGGGCTAAGTAGCACGTCAGTCCCCCCAATTTGTAGCACGTCATTACCCCAAATTTGGTGCGCTAGCTCCCGAATATTTCCTGTCGAATCGTGAGATGTAACGAAGGTGTTCTAGGGCTCGGTTTTAACCGCGGGGTGTGATGTAATGATAAAAATCAACATCACCAAAGGAATGGACAATGGCTGCTGCGGTTATCTCTTGCATCAATCTGAAAGGCGGCGTGGGTAAGACCGCCTTAGCTGTCAATCTAGCCGCATACTGCGGGTTACTCGGTAAAAAGACCCTCCTTGTGGATCTAGATCCGCAAACAAATGCTAGTTTTTCCGCAGTGGGTGTAGCCGCATGGCAGAAACACGTGCGTGATAACGGTTCGGTAGCCGATCTCCTGGGCGCTAGAAAACACACCTCTGCCGACGGTTCAGTCAAAGACGCGCATCAAACTATTTTTCACGATGTGTTTCGGAACGTTGACCTCATCCCGTCCCATATCGATTTGTTCACCGTTGATCTAGACCTTGCTGGTGCCACTTCACGTGAGACTCGATTGAGAAGGGCACTCAAGGACGTGATAGAGGAGTACGATGTGGTGATATGCGATTGCCCACCTAACCTCACAATTCCAACCCAGAACGCACTGGCCATAAGTACCCACTACGTAGTACCTGTGTCTTTGGACTTCCTTTCAGCTATTGGTGTGGGTCTACTACTCAAGCGGGTCCAAGAGTTTTGCACTGACCTAGAACATACGCTGGAAAACATCGGTATTGTTATTTCTAGAGTCGGTCGCCCAGCGCTTCATAGGGCGGAAACAGAAGCGACTCTAAGAACGCAATTCAAAAAATCAGTATTGACATCAAAAATATCTGAGCGCGTAGCAGTAAGTGCCTGTGCACAAAAGCAAATTTCGATATTTGATTCTAAAGATGACATATCCACCCAAGAATTCGACAAGGTTTGTAGGACACTGCTAAAAAATTCGGGAGTTATTTAATGAAGGCGCACGAACTCTCAAAGGCGTTACTGGCACTTTCAAAAATATTGAAATCCGGCCCAGACGTCGACATAGAAGACTGGTCTATGCTAAGCAGACCGGCACCTATGCCCAAATCATCAAATTTAAAAGAAAGTGACATCCCGGCTGCGCTTTATACTTTAGTCAAGCTCAACGATGTCAATAAATCTCAATGGCTGTCGCTAATGAAGGAATATGATATTGACATTGAGATTCGTTCTCGCGATGCAAATCGAGATATCGTAGGGAAAATACTGAACTATCTTGCAGCGAACCCCAATGCCCGTGAGAATTTACTCAGAACTGGTTCCAAGAAAAACGTTTCGGAATCTACTGAACTTGCTAACGCACTTAACCTGTTATTGAAATAATGGAACAGTTCAAATTAGAGGTATCTGCCAATTTCGAGCGTAGCTTCGTTGCAACTCGTGCTGCTGTTGAGTCAACGCTTCAAGAACTTGATGGCTTCAAGAATAAGTACGCAGCCAGCTACAACCGGCTCGTTTCTTTACAAGCTTGGCGGTCAGAGCTTTTTTGTGACGTGCTTAGTTCTGATGCAGAGGAATTTTTTCGAGAGGCGCATAACGACGCATTAATGTCACACGCTCTGGCTCGCCAAGGAGCTTGGCGTGTGTCATTAATGTCACTTAGAAGCCTCATTGAGAACACAGTATTTGGGCTCTATTACTGCGAACACCCAGTGGAACTGCAACAGTGGTCCACCGGCGACCATAAATTAGGCTTTAGTGAAACCATATCTTACTTGCTACGCCATCCAAAAATTTCGCATCTAGATGATTCCATAACGGGTATAGACGTCCTAAAATCAGAATATGCAACTTTATCAAAAGCAGTCCACGGCTCTGCAAGAGCATTTCGAATGTCTCGCGATGGAATTGTTACAGGTTTGAATTTAAACTCCCCTGCTGACCTTGGGGCATGGAGCACAAGAGAAAAGTCCACTATTACGGGATTAAACTTATTACTGTTATGTTTTTTTGCTGACCACATAAAAGGAGCAGCACTACCAAACCTCAGAAAATCGGTAAGTTTGGCTATTCCAGTAGCTAGACACCAGGCCATTAAAACAGCACTAAAAATAACTCTCCGTAATTGAGCATTACTCTGTAGCCAAACTAACGGTTTTTCCTTTTTTAGAGCAGCGCTGGGAGCCTCTTCAGCCCGCTCGTCTAACAACGCAAAGCAAGGTTCACGAGCTCCTAAATATGACCGGTGTTGACGCACCGGTTACTCCGCAGAGCTATTTAGGCTCCCGCGGGAATTTCATAGGGTTTGAACCGCACAACCTCCTCTCCAAGCCAGTCATTCACCTGCGCCATACGCGCCTGAATCGGCTCCAGCTCATTGGCCGCATAAATCTGCGCCGCCTCCCTGATCGACCCAAACCCACCCGCGTTCTGCGGCACGATGCCCATTAGTTGCGGCGGAATGCGCAAGCTGGCCAGCACGTCGTCGCGGGTCTGGTTTTTGATCGAGTTGAATTCGTCCTTGGCCGTCACTTCGCTGACCGGGATGATCTGCAGCCCGTCCTTTTTGCCGTTCGGCGAATACACGAACAGATTGCGGAAGTTGCCAGGCCCCTTGGAGTCTTTCAGCGCCTTGCGCAGTGAATCGACGTCCGCTTCGTTCTGGGCGGCATCGGTCATGTAGAGGATGAAGCCGGCATGGCTGCCGTTCTCGTAATACTTGCGGCGAAACAGCGTGGCCGATTCATTCAGCAACGCCGACTGCAAAGCGCTGATCCACTCGGGCAGGCCGTACACCTCCTGGTGCAGATCCGCTTCCCGCAGGTGAAAAACGGTGCCCGGTTCAAATTCGTGCTCTTCCTTCCAGCCCTGGACCATGAACTGCCGGCCGTCTTTGCCCGAGCGCATGTACTTCGCTAACGGCGGTACCAGCTCGCGTACTGGGCCGAGCATCGAGCGCCTTCCTTCCAGATAGCCGTTACCCAGACACAGGAAGTCCAGGGCGAACTGTTCGAACGCTGCCCGCGACAGCAGCCGGTGTGGAATGAAGGTTTTGCTCAGCAAATTGCGCTTGAACATCAGCCCCGAGTGAAGGTGCACGCTGGAACCTACAGACCGTGCCAGACCGTCCAGCGACAGCGGCGGCTCGTACCACCGCCCGTTAAACCAGCACTCCAGATAATCAAACACCTCGCGGCCACTCAACACTGGCGACGGATCGCCGAAGCTGAACGCATCCATCTTGCTGTCACTGCGCGGAATAAATTCCTGCGTTGAAACCGTGGAAGCCTGGGCCACTTGCTTGGTATTTCTGCGGCGGTTCGACATCAAAAAATCTCCATCCGCCCGGTATTGGCAGTGGTCTGCCCCTCCAGCGGTTCGTTGTGCAATGCGTGAAAGAGCGCCCATGCCAGGTCGGCGTGGCCGGTGTTGTCGTTGCGGCCGGCGGTGTAGGTGAATTGGCGACCGCCTGCGGTGATGGTCTTGCGAATCGCCATAAGCGATTGCGCCATGTCGGTCCAGCCGGCGTCGAACTCCAACCGGCCACGGTGGATCACGTCGTAGGCCTTCAGCACCAGGCGGGTTTTGACCTCAGGCGAATAGCTGAACGTGGTGACATTGGGGAAGAATTGGCGCACCAGCTGCGCCACGCCGCTGCCCAGACCGGTGACATCGATCCCGATGTACGTCACCCAGTAGCGGTCGCAGACGCCTTTTATCACGCTGGCCTGCGCCGCGAAGTCCATGCCTCGGAATTGGTGACGCTCCAGCACCCGGAACTTACCCCCTGGTACCAGAGGCGGCGCGACCACCACCAGGCCCGAGCAATCGCCGGTTTCCGCCGGGTCATACCCCACCCACACCTGACGGTCGCCGAACGGCCGCATCGCAAAAGGCTTGTAGTCCTCAGCCCACTCGACCCAGCTGTCGACCATGCACGGCTGCAACACCGTCAGCGGAAAAATGCTCGCGCCGTCGTCGACGAATTCGCACATGAGCAGGTTGGCGAACGCTTCCGGGCTGTACTCCCGCCGCAGTTCTTCAATATCGAATAGGTCGCAACCGCCCTGCTCCGCGTCGAGGATGGTGACGATCTGTCGCCAAAGCCGGTCTTCGCAGAACCTCCCCTGCTGGAGCGCCCCATGGGATACGTCGAGAAGTAGGTTTTGCGCCACTTCTTGTGCATCGCCATACCCGAACTTCAATCCAGCCACCTATGGTGCTCGCATCTGGCTGGAGCACTTCCGTAGCCTGCTGCCCGACAGCCCTTTCAAGGCCTACGGTGACGTGCTCGCTGTCAAGACCGAAGAAGTTGAAATCAACGGCTAGAAGAAGCTGGCCCTGTTCGCCCAGGTCGAGCCGACGCCCGATCTGATCGCCATGAACAAGGCCAAGCAGAAGATTTACACCTCGATCGAAATCGACGACAGCTTCTCGGATACCGGCGAGGCATACATCGTTGGCCTTGCGGTGACCGACTCCCCGGCCAGCCTGGGCACCGATGTACTGTCTTTCTCGGCGCAGAAGCCAGAATCCAGCCCATTCAAAGACCGTCATTACTCCGCGACATCGATGTTCACCGAGGCAGTGGAAACCGAGTTGCAGTTTGAGGAAATCGAGGACAAACCCAGCCTCGGCGCCCAGCTCTTCAGCAAGGTGCAGGCGCTGCTCGGCGGCAAACAGGCGAAGGACGACGCCGAATTCGCCCAAATCGGCCAGGCCGTCGAAGCGATTGCCGATCACGTCAAGGATCTGCCCGATCAACTGGCTGCCGAGAAGAAATTCTCCGGCGAACTGAACACCAAGCTTGAGCAGCTCAGCAAAGACCTGGTCGAGCTGAAAACCACCCTCGGTAAAACCCAAGACCACTCCCAAACCCAGCGCCCACCGGTACGAGCAATGCGCCGCCGTAGTGCCAGGCCTTACCGAGGCCCTGACTGCGTCCAACCGAAAGCGGCATCGGTTCGTTTGCGAGCCCCAGGGTAATGGCGCGAAACCCGCAGAACACAAAGCGCTTCCGACTGGCCCGCTCGATCGCACCAGGCTGGTCCAGCTCCGATTCACGCTTGCGCGTCCACGCCTGGGCGGCCTGTTTCCGGGCGAAGGTCTGGCTCTCTTGGTAGACTTGCACTCCGTCGCGTTTGATGCGGATTTGAGCCGTGTAGCTCACAGTCCCATCCGCCAGTTTTCTTGCCCTGATAGTCGCCATTTCAAAAGTGGTACGCGTCAGTTTTGAGGTGGTACCTCGTACCACCGAGCCTCCAAAAAAACGCCTGAAAACGCCCTAAAACTCGTCAAGAACACGTTGAGTAAAATGCTAGATAAACAGAGCTTTAGCCCAGCAGAATCAAGCCCCGCACTGTCTCGGCGCTTTAGCGTTGCACCCATGATGGATTGGACCGACCGCCACTGCCGGTTCTTCCTGCGCCTGCTCTCCAAGCACGCCCTGCTCTACACCGAGATGGTCACTACTGGCGCAATCCTCCACGGCGACCACGACCGCTTCCTGCGCCATAACGAAGCCGAGCACCCTCTGGCGCTCCAGCTCGGCGGCAGTGTCCCCGCTGACCTGGCCGTCTGTGCCCGTATGGCCGAGGCTGCCGGTTACGGCGAAGTGAACCTGAACGTCGGCTGCCCCAGCGACCGGGTGCAGAACAACATGATCGGCGCGATCCTGATGGCTCACCCGGCCCTGGTGGCCGATTGTGTGAAGGCGATGCGTGATGCGGTGTCGATTCCGGTGACGGTGAAGCACCGTATCGGGATCAATGGTCGGGATAGCTACGCCGAGCTGTGTGATTTCGTCGGAACGGTGAAGGATGCCGGCTGCACCAGTTTTACCGTGCATGCGCGGATTGCGATTCTGGAGGGGTTATCGCCTAAGGAGAACCGCGACATTCCGCCGTTGCGTTATGACGTGGCGGCGCAGTTGAAGCAGGATTTCCCGGAGTTGGAGATTATTCTCAACGGCGGCATCAAGACGCTGGAGCAGTGCCATGAGCATTTGCAGACGTTTGATGGGGTGATGCTGGGCCGGGAGGCTTATCACAATCCATACCTGCTGGCGGAGGTGGATCAGCAGTTGTTTGGCAGTGAAGCGCCGGTGATCAGTCGGGCTGAGGCGTTGGCGCAACTGCGGCCTTATATTGCTGAGCATTTGGCGACTGGCGGGACGATGCATCACATTACGCGGCATGTGCTGGGGTTGGGCACCGGTTTCCCTGGGGCACGCAGATTCAGGCAGTTGTTGTCGGTGGATATTCATAAGGCTGCGGATCCGCTGGCATTGTTGGATCAGGCTGGGGCTTTGTTGGAAGGGCGTTGATTGGATAGCGTGCAGGGGGTCAGTTGGCATGAAGCGCTATCCTAGTGTCATCGGGCAGTCGGGTTGAACCTGTCGGCCGTTCTGGCCTCCTATTGATTAGTACGGCCGGGCATTCAAACGGCTGTTTTCAGGTTGTTGCCCTCGCAAACGATCGAACGCATTTGCGCCCTTGAGCGCCTGCCAGCGCTCGGGTAATGTCATCAGACCCATAGGACAGAGCACGCCCATGACTTCCAAGCTGGAACAACTCAAGCAATTCACCACTGTCGTAGCCGATACCGGCGATTTTTCCACCCTCGCCAAGCTCAAGCCCCAAGACGCCACTACCAACCCTTCCCTGCTGCTCAAGGCCGCGTCGATCCCGGGCTATGCCAAGCTGCTGGATGAGTGCGTGCAGGACTGCAACGGTGATGTCGGCTTGGCCAGCGACCGTTTCGCAGTGGCCGTGGGCCAGGAGATCCTTAAGGTTGTGCCAGGGCGCATCTCCACCGAGGTGGATGCCCGCCTGTCGTTCGACACTGACGCCGTACTCAAGCGTGCGCACCGTCTGATCGACCTGTACGACAAAGCCGGGGTTAGCCGTGACCGCGTGCTGATCAAGATCGCGTCCACCTGGGAAGGCATCCGCGCGGCGGAGAAGCTGGAAAAAGAAGGCATCCAGACCAACCTGACCCTGCTGTTCTCGTTTGCCCAGGCGGTAGCGTGTGCAGAGGCCGGCGTGTTCCTGATTTCACCGTTCGTAGGCCGTATCTACGACTGGTACAAGAAAGCCAATGGCAACGACTACACCGGCGCTGATGATCCGGGCGTGCAGTCGGTGACGCGCATCTACAACTACTACAAGGCTAATGGCTACAAGACCGTGGTGATGGGTGCGAGTTTCCGCAACCTGAGCCAGATTGAAGAACTGGCCGGCTGTGATCGCCTGACCATCAGCCCGGACCTGCTGGAGAAACTCGCGGCGGATGACGGCAAGCTGGAGCGCAAGTTGTCGCCAGGGCACGCCGGGGAAGCGCGAGTGCATCTGACTGAAGCGCAGTTCCGTTGGGAGTCCAACGAGGATGCGATGGCGACTGAGAAGCTGGCGGAGGGGATTCGTCAGTTTGCCCGGGACCAGGAGAAGCTTGAGGCACTGTTGTCTGCCAAGCTGTAAACGGCGGAGGCGGCAAAAAGGGCGGTACCTGTGAGGTTACCGCCCTTTTTTTGTCTCAAGCCGATCTCAGTTCAACTGTGGGAAGGGGTTTGCTCCCACAATTGGCATGTGTTCGACAGACGGATCAGTGACGCTCGAGGGCATTGACGAGGTCGTGGAAAGCTTCGCGGTTGGACTCGTTCAGGCCCATCAGGATCTTGTGCGCTTCCAGCACCTTGACCCGTACGATTTCCTCGGACTGGTCCTGGGACGGCAGGTCGGTGAGGCATTCCGGGCAAGGGATCGGGCGATCAACGATGTTGAACACCTGGTCGAAGCCCATGGACTGCAACAGACGGGTGATGTCTTCATGGGTGGTGACGACAGTCGGCAACAGGCCAACCTTCTGCCGGGACAGAATGGACAACTTGGCCAACAGCCCAAGGGTGGTGCTATCGATGCTGCGGGTTTCGGTCAGATCGATCACGATCGCCGAGAAATTCAACGCCGTGAAAATCCGCTCAATCGTCGCATCCAGCGCCGAACACAAGGTCAGGCGCACTTCACCGACAAACTTCAGGACGAAGGTCCCGTCTTGCTCGGCGAATTGGATTCTTCCGGTACTCATCAAAGATTCCTGCTCAACACCAATAGGGCGATATCATCCGGCATCTCCCCTAGCGTGGCCAATCCAAAAACCTGCCGCAGGCCATCCAGGCTGCCGCCCGCCGACTTGACCTTCTGGGGCAAGGCGGCTTCTTTCTCTTTGAGTGTAGGCTCTGGAAGAAGATCCAGGATGCCATCGGACATCAGCGTCAGGCTGAACGTCGGCGGCAGCTCCAGGATGTGGTCTTCGTAAGTAGCTTCATTGAACAAGCCTACGGGCAGACCACGCCCTTCCAGGTAACGCACACTGTCGGGAGTGTATAAAACAGGCATCGGCAGGTGGCCGCCGATGCTGTAGGTCAAAAGACCGGTTTCTTCATCAATCACGCCGCCCACCATCGTCACGTGCTTGCCCAGCTTGCAGCTGATCAGGCCTCGGTTGATGTGGCCCAGCACCTCGGAGGGAGTAAACTCCGGCAAGGTGCCATTACGCTTGGATTCGAACAACAGCCGTGTGGTCATGAACTTCAACAACACGGTGACAAAAGCAGAGGAAGCACCATGGCCGGAGACATCGGCCAGGTAGAACGCGACACGCCGCTCGTCTACGCGGAAATAATCGACAAAATCGCCCGACAGGTACAACGACGGGATGATCTGGTGAGCAAACTGGAATTCATCTATGGTCCAGGGGCTGACCGGCAGCATGTTCATCTGCACCTGGCGACCGGCGTTCTGGTCTTCCTGAAGCAGGTTAAGGCTGGCTTCGAGTTCGCGGTTGGCGGTTTCGAGCTTTTCGCGGTAGCGCTGGTTCTCGACCAGCAGGCGCGCACGATCCAAGGCGCGACGCACAGAGTGCTCCAGTACCGCCAGGTCTTCGAGGGGCTTGATCAGGTAGTCGGCAGCGCCCAGACGCAACGCTTCCACGGCATCGTTCATGACGCCGGCACCGGACACGACAATCACCGGCGTCTGCGGGGCAAGCTCGGTCACCTGGCGAATCAGCTCCAGGCCGCCCATCTGGGGCATGCGCAGGTCGCAGATCACGAGGTCGGGCTGGTCGCGCTCGAATACCTGGAGACCCTGTTGGCCATTACTGGCCTGCAGGACGCTGAAGCCACTGTCTTCCAAATAGGCCGCGAGGCTCGCGCGCACTACTTCGTCGTCATCGATTATCAGCAGCGTGGCACTGGTTTTTTGCATGTGGGCAAACGGCGCCAGAATTAGGTTGGCGTAGGTGGCTCGGCAATGGCCGGGCTCACGTACTGGATTCGCTTTCTAGCCTCTCTGTACTACAACGCAATGGGATTTTCCCCATGCACAACTGTAAAGCAGAGGTGCCCTTCTAAGGCGCAGACGGTACTCCCATCCGCCAGGGGTTTCAAGCTCATGCCGATGGTCGCCGGGCGTCTTTACATCGCAAATCACCGGGAGTTATAAGAACAGCCAAGACCACAACACAAAGTAAGGATGGAACCGATGGGCGAACACGAGCGCGACTACGCCGAAAAACGCGATTTCATCCGCATGCGGGTGGATGCCGAAGTATCTTTGCTCCACGAAGGCCAGGAGTTTGCCGGGGTTTGCGTGGACCTTTCCAGCTCCGGGATGCAGGTGCAGGCACCGCGCCAGTTTGCCGTGGGAGACCTGCTCACCGTACGCATTGATTCAGACCACCCGGCGCTTAAGGGCCTGGAGGCTGACACGAAAGTGGTCTGGACCAAAACCACGGGCGACGAGCAACAACTCGGGCTTAGGATCCTGAAAATGCGCTGAAACCCGCGCACAAAAAAGGCGACCGCCAGGGTCGCCTTTTTTTCATTTCAAAACATCACAGCTTAAAAGTCGTCGACGACCTTGCCATCCTTGACCTTGAACTCGCGGTTCTGCAGGTAGGCATTGCGGATGAAGGTGTACTTGTCGCCGGTGATCAGTTTCTCGCTATCGAGCAGGCTGGCACGGGTGTCAACGATGTTCAGGCCCATGGTGCTGTTGCGCCAGCCGATATCGTTCATATAGCGGTACGGTTGGGTGTAGCTGTCCACGTATTTGGACGGTGCATCACGCAAGGTGCTCGGGCCCAACAGCGGGATCATCACGTAGGGACCGCTGCCCACGCCCCAGTAACCGAGGGTCTGGCCGAAGTCTTCATCACTGCGTTGCAGCCCCATTTTGGTGCCGACGTCGATAAAGCCCAGCACGCCGAAAGTGGTGTTAACCAGCAAGCGCGCAGTGTCGACCCCGGCATTGTGGGGCTTGAGCTGCAGCACATTGTTGGCCAGGTTGCCGACATCACCGATATTGCGGAAGAAGTTATGGATACCATCTTCGACAAATTGCGGGGTGATCCACTGATAGCCTTGGGCCAATGGCTTGAGGGCATAGGTATCAACGGTGTCGTTAAAGGTGAAGATCGGGCGGTTGACGCTTTCCCATGGATCATCTTCCGATGCAGCCTGTGCAGCGAAAGGCGCCAGCAGGACAGTGGCACACACCGATAGCTGAGCGAAGTAGTGGCTCCAGCGCATAGCTTTTGCTCCTTGAATGGTCTGTCATGGGCGCTATGCCCTGAATAAGGCCGTCAGTATATGACGGAAGTGTCCAATTAGGCAGCTGCTAGGAATCGTCCTAACACAAATGGACAATTTTCCTACAATTAGCCGCCTGTCATCTGCTTGTCATCCTGCCCCGATAGCGTCACAGCTATTTCAGGGATGTCGACATGCCTCACGCCGAGATAGCCATCGCCAACGCGCCCGCCTTGACTGCTGTTCTGTTTGGCCTGAGTGGTTGCCTGGTGGACTTTGGTTCCCGGGCACGCACCGATTCCCCCTCCCCGGACTCCCAAGCCACACCCGGCGCCCTGAAAATCCTGCGCAGCCTCAAGGAACAAGGCGTCCCCTGTGCCTGGCTGGATGAACTGCCGCCTTCGGTAACCACACCACTGGCCGCCGTACTGCCCGGCTGGCTCAAGGCCGCCCCCCCCTCCTCCATCCGCTGGCCCGCCCCTCATGCCTGCTGGCAAGCCTTGATGGAACTCAACATTGAACGCCTGGAAGGTTGCGTACTGGTCAGTGGCGAACCGCGCCTGTTGCAATCGGGCCTGAATGCCGGTTTGTGGACCATTGGCCTGGCCTCCTGTGGTTCGCTGTGCGGCCTGGCGCCTGAGCAGTGGCAGGCGCTGAGCGACAAGGAACGCGAGCACAAGCGCGGCAAAGCCACCGTTGAGCTCTATGGCCTGGGGGTCCACTCGGTGATCGATCACCTCGGTGAACTCGGCACCTGCCTGGCCGACATCAGCCTGCGCCAGCTCAAAGGCGAGAAGCCCTGATCGAGATCATGCACAGTCGGCGCCCGTGGATTAATCTACAGGTCAATCCGTAGACCTTTCACGGCGTGCCGTGGTCTATGCCAGTGCCTATCGATAAAAGGAAGAACGTCATGCCTGATCGCAAAAAACTGGAAGAACAGGTCGAAATCCTGCGCGGGCAGCTGGAACAGGAACCGCCGCTGTCGGAAGAAAAACGTGAAGCGCTGCAGGCCTTGATTGCCAAGTTTGAATTGCAACTTGAACTTGAACCGGCCACTCAAACGCCGAGTATTTCCGACGATGTGAGCCAAGCTGCCATAGAGTTCGACGCTGAGCACCCGGTAATTTCCGGGACACTGCGCAATATCATGATCACCTTGGGTAACATGGGGATCTGACCCGAGCCCAAGCCAGGCGCAGAACCAAAAGGTAGGAGAGGGCTTGCCCCCCTCCCACCTTTGCTTACTGACGGGCCAGGCGCACGTTCTGGAACGCCACATCCTCAGTACTGCGGTAAGGGTTGATATCCAACCCGCCGCGCCGCACATAGCGCGCATACACCGTCAACTTCTCCGGCTTCAGCAAACGCTGCAGGTCGAGGAAAATGCGCTCCACGCACTGTTCATGGAAATCCGAGTGCTGGCGAAAGCTCACCAGGTATTCCAGCAAACTCCCGTGATCCAACGCCGAACCGCGATACTCAACCACTACGCTGCCCCAGTCGGGCTGGCTGGTCACCGGGCAGTTGGACTTGAGCAGGTGGCTGTGCACGCTCTCCGCGACAATGCGCGAGTCATCGCAACGCAGCAGCTCCGGGCGCGGGTGTTCGTAGTTGCTGACACTGATATCCAGATCGTCAATGCACGTGCCGGGCAACGCCATCACGCCTTCGGCCTCAATGTCGGCCAAGCTGCGGATACGCACGGTAACAGGCTTGCCGGCGGCAGCGCTGAGGTCGGTGCGCAGGGTCGCTTCCAGGCTGGGTGTATCGGTGAACGCGGTCTGGTTCAGCGAGTTGAGGTACAGCTTGAACGACTTGGACTCGATGATGTTCGGCGAGTCGGCGGGGATGCTGAACTCACCGATGGCCACCACCGGCTTGCCCGACGGCAGCAGCCAGGACAACTCGAAGCAGTTCCAGAAGTCCACGCCCTTGTACGGCAAGGTCCCGGCGCTCAGGCCCAGCTCGGCCCACTTGGCGGCGCGTGGAATCGGGAACAGCAACGAAGGGGTGTAGGTGGAGATGTATTCACTGGACTTGCCCAGCGGCGAATGTTCGGCTGCGGGATGCATGGCGGAAACCTGGCTAAATAAACCGCGCCAGTCTACCAGCCTTTGCCCCCGCCCTTAAGAAACGCCTTACTCAACGGTCAGCTTGCCGACCATGCCCGCCTGGTAATGCCCGGGGAGGTTGCAGGCGAACTCCAGGCCGGTGGCCTTGGTGAACGTCCAGGTCAGCTCAGCGGTCTTGCCGGGTTCCACCAGCACGCTGTTGGGATCGTCGTGTTTCATGCCGCCCATATCACCATGGCCCATCGCACTGTGATCCATCTTGCCCATCCCCGTGGAGGTGAGCATGCCGCTGGCCTGCATCTGCAGCATTTCCTTCTGGTGTTCGGCGTGCATCGCCGCGTCACCGAGGTTGAATTCATGCAGCAACTGGCCTTTGTTGACCAGTACAAAGCGCACCGTCTCACCGGCCTTGACGTCCAGGGACTTGGGCGAAAAGGAAATGTCCTGCAGCGTCACTTCCACGGTGCGTGTGGCCTTATCCGCCGGTGCCGGCTGGCCGAACGCGTAGGTATGGGCCGCATCCGCCATTACATTGAAACTCAACGCCAACAGGCAGCTCGCCAACAACAGGGGTGTACGCAATGCCATCTCGATTCTCCAAAAAGTGTGCAACCTGCTTGGACAGCACTCTAAGAGTGCGCCGCTGCCAGCCAGCTGACTGCTAGATTACAACTTTGTCAGGTTGCGCCCTTCCCCTGGCACCCAGGGTATAAAGCCCCTCGTGAACTGTTGCCAAGAGCCGCCCATGAAATTGCTGATCGTCGAAGACCAACCGAAAACCGGCCACTATCTGCGCCAAGGCCTGGCCGAGGCGGGCTTTACCACCGAACTGGTGGCCGACGGCACCAGCGGCCAGCACCTGGCGCTGACCGGCGATTATGACCTGTTGATCCTGGATGTGATGCTGCCCGGTCGCGACGGTTGGCAAATCCTGCAAGCGGTGCGCAGTGCCGGCCTGGAGATCCCGGTGCTGTTTCTGACCGCCCGGGATGCCGTGGAAGACCGGGTGCACGGCCTGGAACTGGGTGCCGACGATTACCTGGTCAAGCCCTTTGCCTTCTCCGAACTGCTGGCGCGGGTACGCAGCCTGTTGCGCCGTGGCAGCAGCACGCCGCAGGAAACCGCTCTGCAACTGGCCGACCTGCGCCTGGACCTGATCCGCCGCCGTGTCGAACGGGACGGCCAGCGCATCGACCTCACCGCCAAGGAGTTCTCCCTGCTGGAACTGCTGCTGCGCCGCCAGGGCGAAGTCCTGCCCAAGTCGCTGATTGCCTCCCAGGTGTGGGACATGAATTTCGACAGTGACACCAACATCATCGAAGTCGCGATCCGGCGCCTGCGCCTGAAAGTCGACGATCCCTTCCCCACCAAGCTGATCCATACCGTGCGCGGCATGGGTTATGTGCTGGAGGAGCGCAGCCATTGAACCAGCGTCTGTCCCTGGCCAGCCGTCTGGCCCTGCTGTTTGCGGCGTGCACCGCGGTGGTCTCGTTGCTCGCGGGCGTGCTGTTCAACCGTGCCAGCGAGGCGCACTTCATTGAGCTGGACCAACAGCAACTCGACAGCACGCTGGTGGCGCTGCGCAGTACCTTGCAGGGCGTCGAATCACTGGACTCATTCGCCCAACGCGAAGCGCAGCTGCGAGCCGAACTCAATCGCCAGCCTGACCTGACATTGCGCATCACCGCCGCCGGCCAGCGCTGGCTGGACGATGCGCCAAGCGTCAGCCTGCCCGAGGCGCCTGGCCTGCACACCCTGCAAAACGCAGGTACCGACTACCGCGTGTACAACGCCCCCTTGAGGCCCGGCCAGCCCGCTTCACCGCAACTGACCCTGATACTCGACATCACCCATCACCAGCACTTCCTGCAACGCATGCAACATTTGATCTGGCTCACCGTCGGCCTGTCGGCCCTGGCCACCGCGCTGCTGGGCGCCTGGGCTGCACGCAGTGGCTTGCGTCCGTTGCGGCGCATGGGCGAAGTGGCTGCCAGCGTGTCGGCCCACTCCTTGACCCAACGCCTACCTCACCAGCAAATGCCGGCGGAACTGGCCGACCTGGCCCAGGCCTTCAATGCCATGCTGGGGCGATTGGACGACGCCTTCCAACGCCTGTCGGCCTTCTCCGCCGACATTGCCCATGAACTGCGCACGCCCCTGTCGAACCTGCTGACCCAGACCCAGGTCATCCTGACCCAACCGCGCCCCCTGGAGGATTACCGCGAGGCGCTGCACAGCAACCTGGAAGAGCTGCAATGGATGGCGCAGTTGGTGAATGACATGCTGTACCTGGCCAAGGCGGACCACGGCTTGCTGGTGCCCAAGCGCGAGCCGTTGGTGCTGGCGGATGAAGTGGAGACATTGCTGGAGTTTTTCGCGTTGCTGGCAGAAGACGCACAGGTCTCGCTGGTACGCGAAGGCGGCGCGCAAACCGTCGGCGATCGCGGCATGCTGCGCCGGGCCCTGTCGAACCTGCTGGATAACGCCCTCAGGTTTACCCCGGCCGGCGGCCAAGTGCGCGTGCGGATGGTTGAAGGCACACGGGGCGTGACACTGACGGTAGAGAACAGCGGGGAAGGTATTCCAGCGCACGTGTTGCCGAGGTTGTTCGACCGGTTCTACCGAGCCGACCCGGCGCGCCATGAAGGCAGCAGCGAGCATGCGGGGCTGGGATTGGCGATTACCCAGTCGATTGTGCGAGCCCATGGGGGGAGGATTTTTTGTGAATCCGCGGCGGGGTGGACAAGGTTTGTGATTGAGTTGCCCAGGGGAAATTGATGCAAGCCGGGCCGGCCCTATCGGGGGCTTGCCCCCGATAGCGGTCTTAAAGACTACGAATACCTAAGGGCATGTGCCGGCTGAATCTTCGCCGCCCGATACGCCGGGTAAATCGTCGCCATGAAGCTCAACACAAACCCGGCCGTACAAATCAGCACCACATCGCCACTTTGCAGCTCCGAAGGCAGGTTGCTGACGAAGTACACATCCGAACTGAAGATATGCTGCCCGCTCACCCGCTCCAGCCAGCCCACCAGCTCACTCACGTTCAGCGCCGCAATCACCCCCAGCACGCCGCCGATCAAGGTGCCGACAATGCCGATCACCGTGCCCTGCACCATGAAGATCGCCATGATCTGCCGTGGCGTGGCGCCGATGGTGCGCAGGATCGCGATGTCCGCACCCTTGTCGTTCACCACCATGATCAGCGTGGCGATGATGTTGAACGCCGCGACCGCGACGATCATCAGCAACAACAGGCCGATCATGGTCTTTTCCATCTTCATCGCGCTGAACAGGCTGCCCTGGGTGTGGGTCCAGTCATCGGGCTTGTAGCCGCTGCCGAGGCTGGCGGCGATGTCCGCCGAGACCTTGGGCGCTGCGTACAGGTCTTTCAACGCCAGGCGCACGCTCTGCACCTGGTTCGGCTGCCAATGCTGTATCTCGGCGGCGTCAGCCATGTGGATCAGGGCCATGGAGCCATCCAGCTCGGCGCCGACCTTGAAGATACCCACTACGTTCAGACGCTGCATGCGCGGGGTGATACCACCGGGCGCACTGCTGATTTCCGGGACGATCAGGGTCAATTTGTCGCCCACATTCAGGCGAAAACGCCGGGCGGTGATTTCGCCGACCACCACGCCGAACTCGCCGGGCTTCAGGTCTTCCAGTTTGCCCTGCACGATATGCTGGGCCACGATCGACACCTTGCCTTCCTGGGCCGGGTCGACGCCGCTGATCTCAATCGGCTGCATCGCGCCCTTGTAGGAGAACATGCCGTCCATCTGCGTGAACGGTACGGCGGCAGTCACTTGCGGATTTTTCATCGCCGCAGCGGCCACCGGCTGCCAATCGTCGATCGGATTCACCCCGACGACAGTGGCGTGAGGCACCATGCCAAGGATGCGCGAGCTCATTTCGCGCTGGAAGCCGTTCATCACCGACAGCACCACGATCATCGCCAGCACGCCCAGGGCGAGGCCGATCATCGACGTCATCGAGATAAACGAAACAAAACGGTTACGGCGCTTGGCGCGGGTATAGCGCGTGCCGATGAAAATCGATAACGGTCTGAACATTCGCGGGCACCGTTGGAAAAATAGAAAACCCGGCGTCAGGCACCGGGCTTGAAACAGGTCAGATGGCGACCAGATGACCTTCCTGCAGGTGCAGCACACGGTCCATCTGGCGGGCCATGCTCATGTCATGGGTCACCACCAGGAACGCGGTGCGCATCTGGGTGCTCAGTTCCAGCATCAAGTCCTTGATGCCCTGGGCGGTGTGGGAGTCGAGGTTGCCGGTGGGCTCGTCGAGCATCACCAGCCCCGGGTTGTTCACCAGGGCACGAGCAATCGCCACACGCTGGCGCTCACCGCCTGACAGTTCGGCCGGCTTGTGTTCCAGGCGATGGCCGAGGCCGACGCGCTCGAGCAACGCCTTGGCGCGCTGGCGCGCTTCCGGGATCGCGGTCTTGCCGATCAACAGCGGCATGCACACGTTTTCCAGGGCGGTGAATTCCGGCAACAGGTGGTGGAACTGGTACACAAAGCCCAACGAGCGGTTGCGCAACTGGCCACGGGCCTTTTCATTCAGGGCCGACAGTTCTTCACCGGCCAGCCATACGCTGCCCTGGGACGGCGTATCGAGGCCGCCCAACAGGTTGAGCAAGGTACTTTTGCCGGAACCGGAACTGCCGACGATCGCCACGCGCTCGCCGGGATGCAGTTCCAGTTGCAGGTTGGACAGCACCACGACCGACTCCGGGCCTTCCTCGTAGGATTTGCCCAGGTTGCGGCAGCTCAGGATTGCTTTTTCACTCATGCCCGATTCACTCATAACGTAAGGCCTGTGCTGGCTGGGTACGTGCCGCGCGCCAGGCTGGATACAGGGTGGCAAGGAAACTCAGGACCAACGCGGCGCCGCCCACCATCAGCACGTCCTGGGCTTGCACCTGGGACGGCAGGTAATCGATGAAGTAGACATCGGCGTTGAGGAACTTGTGGCCGATCACCTTTTCAAGCAAGGCGATGGCGGCACTGACGTTCAGCGCGGCCAAAATGCCTACCGCGGTGCCGATCAAGGTGCCGACCACGCCGATCACGGTGCCCTGCACCATGAAGATCGCCATGATCTGCCCCGGCGTGGCGCCGAGGGTGCGCAGGATGGCGATGTCGCCCTTCTTGTCATTCACCACCATCACCAGCGTGGAGATGATGTTGAAGGCGGCAACGGCGACGATCAGCAGCAACAGCAGGCCGATCATGGCTTTTTCCATGCGGATGGCCTGGTACAGGTTGCCGTGGGTGCGGGTCCAGTCGCGGGCGTAGTACTGGCTTTCACCCAGGTGCTGGGCGATTTCCCAGGCGCCGCGCGGGGCATCGAACAGGTCGTTGAACTTCAGGCGCAGGCCTTGCACCTGGTCCGGCTGCCAGCGATGCAGGCGGGCCAGGTCGGTGAGGTTGGTCAGGCCGAGGTAGCCGTCGATCTCGCCGGCGCCGACGTGGAAGGTGCCGACCACGGTAAAGCGCTTCATGCGCGGGAACATGCCGGCCGGCGTCACGGTGACTTCCGGCGCGACGAAGGTCAGCTTGTCGCCGATGCCTACGCCGAGCTTGGCCGCCGCCTTGTCACCGATGACAATGCCAAAACTGCCGGGGGCCAGATCGTCGAGTTTGCCCTGCAACATGAACTTGTCGATGATCGAGACGTTGCGTTCCTGGGCCGGGTCGATGGCATTGAGCAGGATTTTCTGCACCTTGCCGTCGTTGGTCAGCAACCCCTGCATCTGGGTAAATGGCGCCACGGCCACCACTTTGGGGTTCTGCTTGACCTTGGCGGCCAGGCTTTGCCAGTCGCTGATGGGCGCATCGCCCTCGATGGTCGCGTGGGGCACCATGCCCAGCACACGGGTGCGCATTTCATGATCGAAGCCGTTCATCACCGACAGCACCACGATCATCACGACCACGCCAAGGGCGAGACCGATCATCGAGGTCAAGGAAATGAACGACACAAAATGATTGCGACGCTTTGCACGGGTATAACGCGTGCCAATAAATACGAAGAGAGGTCTGAACATGTCGGGGCTTGTTCGGAGGAAAAGAAGACGTCCCGGTGGCGGGGTCTGGTAAGCAGCTTTACACTCAGACCATTACCGTTACCTGGGGTTCGCCATGTCGACATTAGATGAAGAAGAGCGCCGCGAATACTACCGTATCGACGACATGATCGCACTCCAAATCAAAAGCCTGTCTGCCCCCGAAGCGGCGAGCAAGGAAGTGTTGCTGGATGATTCACCGCTGTTCAATCTGCTCAGTGAACTGCACCTGAGCGAATTTGAAGCCCAGCACCTGTTGCGCCAGCTCAGCGAGAAGGATCGCACCCTTGTGGCCTTTCTTCGCGTGCAGAACAAACGCCTGGATTTGCTCAGCCAAATCATGGCCCGCGGCCTGCTGGATGAGGTCGGCGCTCCGCAGCCGGTGATCATTTCCGAAGGCGGCATCGATTTCCAACACCCCTCCCCCCTGACGGTGGGTGCACACCTGGCGGTCAAGCTGGTGCTGATGCCCCAGGCGCTCGGCCTGCTGCTGCGCGCGCGGGTCACCCATTGCGATCCCAAGGGCACAGGCTTCGACGTCGGCACGGAATTCGAAGCCATGACCGATGCCCAACGCCAGCTGCTGGCGCGCTACATCCTGCAGAAACAGGCGCAGGAACGGCGCCTGGCACGGGAACAGAGCGACGCCCAAGACACCTGAACTCTCGAATTCACCCTGCCAGACAAGCTGGCGTAAAGGAGCAACTGTGACCCTGATCTACGGCCACCGCGGTGCCAAAGGCGAAGCACCGGAAAACACCCTGACCAGCTTCCAGGCGTGTCTCAAGCACGGTGTACGCCGCTGCGAACTGGATTTGCACCTGTCCATGGACGGCGAGCTGATGGTCATCCACGACCCGACCCTCAAGCGCACCACCGACCGGCGCGGCAAAGTCGTCGAGTATTCGGCGGCAGACCTGGTGAAGATGGACGCGCGCAAAGGCGGCCCGGGCTGGGTCAAGCCTTGCCCGATTCCGCGCCTGGAAGAGCTGTTCGAACAGTGCGACTTCGATCACTGGCAACTGGAAGTCAAAAGCGCCTCGCGCACCCGTGCCGCGACCACCGTGCTGGCCATCCGTGAGATGGCCGTGCGTTTCGGCCTGATGGACAAGGTCACCGTAACCTCAAGCTCGCGGGAAGTGTTGAAAGCGGCGGTTGAACTCACCCCCGACCTGTCACGCGGGCTGGTCGCCGAATATGCCTGGCTCGACCCGCTGAAGGTCGCGCAGAACTACGGCTGTGAGATGCTGGCGTTGAACTGGACGTTGTGCACCCCCGAGCGCCTGGAAAAAGCCCAGCGCCAGGGCCTGCACGTGTCCGTGTGGACAGTCAACGAACCTGCGCTGATGCGCAGGCTCGCCGACTTCGGCGTAGATAGCCTGATTACAGACTTTCCCGGTTTGGCCACTGCCACCCTCGAGAATTACTGAAATCGGTCTCCCCGGCCGGCTCAGGCCACCGGCCGGAGCCGCTCAAAAAAGCCGGTTGAGGCCGTCGTAGGCCGCTACCCGATAGGCTTCGGCCATGGTCGGGTAGTTGAACGTGGTGTTGACGAAATACTTGAGGGTATTTTGCTCACCCGGCTGGTTCATGATCGCCTGGCCGATGTGCACGATCTCCGAAGCCTGGTAGCCGAAGCAATGCACGCCGAGGACTTCCAGGGTTTCGCGGTGAAACAGGATCTTGAGCATGCCTTGCGGCTCACCGGCGATCTGCGCACGCGCCATGCTCTTGAAGAACGCCTTGCCCACTTCGTAAGGCACCTTGGCCTTGGTCAGTTCGTGCTCGTTCTTGCCGATCGAGCTGATCTCGGGAATCGTGTAGATCCCGGTCGGCACGTCGTTCACATAACGCCAGCTGCCGTTGTCGACAATGCTGCCGGCGGCCGAACGGCCCTGGTCATGCGCCGCACTGGCCAGGCTTGGCCAGCCGATCACGTCACCGGCGCCGTAGATGTTCGGCACGCAGGTGCGATAGTTCTCGTCGACTTCGATCTGGCCACGGCTGTTGACCTTGACCCCGATGTTTTCCATGCCGAGCTTGTCGGTGTTGCCGGTACGGCCGTTGCACCACAGCAAGGCATCGGCCTTGATCTTCTTGCCGGACTTGAGGTGCAGGATCACGCCGTTGTCCAGGCCTTCGACCCGCTCGTATTCTTCGTTGTGACGCACGGTGATGTTGTTGTTGCTGAAGTGGTAGCTCAACGCCTGGGAAATTTCCGAGTCGAGGAAGCTCAGCAACTGGTCGCGGTTGTCCACCAGTTCCACCAGCACGCCCAGGCCACTGAAGATCGAGGCGTATTCACAGCCGATCACGCCGGCGCCGTAGATGATCAGCTTGCGCGGGGTATGGCCCAGGCTGAGGATGGTGTCGCTATCGTAGATACGCGGGTGGTGGAAATCGATGTCCGCCGGGCGATACGGGCGCGAACCGGTGGCGATGATGATGTGCTTGGCCACCAGCTTCTCGACCACGCCGTTGGCGCACACCACTTCGACGGTTTGCTCGTCGGCGAAGCTGCCGGTGCCGAAGAACAGGTCGACACGGTTACGGGCGTAGTAGCCGGTGCGCGAAGCGACTTGCTTGGAGATGACCTTCTCGGCGCTTTTCAGCACGTCCGGGAACGAGAACCAGCGCGGCTCACCAATGGCCCGGAACATCGGGTTGGTGTTGAACTGCATGATCTGGCGCACCGAGTGACGCAAAGCCTTGGACGGGATGGTGCCCAGGTGGGTGCAGTTACCGCCGACCTGGCGACGGCTATCGACCATCGCCACCTTGCGCCCTGCCTTCGCGGCGTTCATCGCCGCACCTTCTCCAGCCGGGCCGGAACCCAGTACCACCACGTCGTAGTTGTAGACAGCCATGCGTACTCCTCAGAACAGGCCAGGCGCACGGTTGGACGCCTGGCTAAATCATGCCGCGGCCAGCGGTCATGAAGGACAATTTGGCTCAAGTGTGTGAACCGGGGCACAGTCTATATAAGGCTCAACGCCGCGCACATTAACCCTTGGTCGCGTCGTAGGCCAGTTTTGCCTTTACTACAGGAACAGGAAACCGGCATTACACTGCTGACACGCACCTTTGCAGGACGGGTCATTATGCGGCATGTCGTTTTCTGTTTAATGATGATTTTTTCGGTTGTGGTGCATGCGAATGAGGCAGACCGCCTCCGGCAAGCCGATTTTCCTGCGCAAGCCCATGGACTGGCGCTGAAAAACCAGACGGTGTTCACCTACCTCTGGGCGGATGTGTACGCGGCTGCGCTGTATGCCCCGCAGACTGTGAGCGCCAGGCAGGCACGGGACTCGCAACAGCCGCTGCGCCTTGTGTTGTATTACTTTCGCGACATCGACCGCAACGATGTGATCAAGGCGGCGACGGCCACCTTGGAGCGCCAGCAAGCCAGCCCTCGCCTGAGGCTTGAAGTCGACCAGTTGCACGCCAGCTTTCGTAACATCCGCAGCGCTGATCGCTACGCCCTGGACTTTCGTCCGGGCCGTGGCCTGAATCTGGAGATCAATGGGCAGGTGGTGTTCAGCAGCCGCAATGACGCGCTGGCAAGGGCCTACCTGGGCATTTGGCTGGCACCCAAGGGTTTGTCCGATGACTTGCGCGGCAAACTGCTGAAATGAGTATGCATCCACTGAACGATCGCTATCGGGGGCAAGCCCTAACGCCAGTCAGTTAAGCGTACATTGCCTCCTGTAGGAGCGAGCTTGCTCGCGAAAAACGTCAACGATAACGCATGCTTCCTGAATGAACGCGGCGCCTGTGAGTTTTTCGCGAGCAAGCTCGCTCCTACAAAAAGCCTTAACTGACTGGCATTAACCCCTCCCACATGTCGACTTGTGAATACATTCAAATGTGGGAGGGAGCTTGCTCCCGATGAGGCCCTGCTCGACAACACAAAACCAGCAGCCATGAAAAAGCCCCGAACCAGTCGGGGCTTTTTCATTCAGTGCTAAGGCTTAGCGCGGGAACGCAGGCGGGTTGACCCCGGCCATGTCTTCCATCACGCGAACCACCTGGCAGCTGTAGCCGAACTCGTTGTCGTACCAGACGTACAGCACAACGCGGTTGTCCTGGCTGATGGTCGCTTCCGCGTCCACCACACCGGCGTGGCGCGAGCCAACGAAGTCGGTGGACACCACTTCCTGGGAATTGACGAAGTCGATTTGCTTGTGCAGGTCGGAGTGCAGCGCCATGTAGCGCAGGTACTCGTTCATCTCTTCACGGGTAGCGGCTTTCTCAAGGTTCAGGTTGAGAATGGCCATCGACACGTTCGGCGTCGGCACACGGATCGCGTTACCGGTCAGCTTGCCGGCCAGCTCAGGCAAGGCCTTGGCAGCGGCGGTGGCGGCACCGGTCTCGGTGATGACCATGTTCAGCGCGGCGCTGCGGCCACGGCGATCGCCCTTGTGGAAGTTGTCGATCAGGTTCTGGTCGTTGGTGTACGAGTGAACGGTTTCAACGTGGCCGTTGACGATGCCGAACTTGTCATTCACAGCCTTGAGCACCGGCACGATGGCGTTGGTGGTGCAGGAGGCGGCGGACACGATCTTGTCGTCAGCGGTGATTTCACCGTGGTTGATGCCATGCACGATGTTCTTGAGCTTGCCTTTGCCAGGCGCGGTCAGTACGACGCGGTCGATGCCCGGGCAGGCCAGGTGCTGGCCCAGGCCTTCGGCATCACGCCATACGCCGGTGTTGTCCACCAGCAGGGCGTCCTTGATGCCGTACTGGGTGTAGTCCACCTCGGTCGGGTTCTTCGCGTAGATCACCTGGATCAGGTTACCGTTGGCGGTGATGGTGTTGTTTTCTTCGTCGATGGTGATGGTGCCGTTGAACGAACCGTGTACCGAATCGCGGCGCAGCAGGCTGGCGCGTTTGGTCAGGTCGTTCTCGGCGCCTTTGCGCACCACGATGGCACGCAGGCGCAGGCCGTCGCCGCCACCGGTTTTTTCGATCAGGATGCGCGCCAGCAGACGGCCGATACGACCGAAGCCGTAGAGGACAACGTCGGTGCCTTTGCGGGCAGCGGCGTTTTGCTGGCCCACCACATCGGCCATTTCTTCACGCACGAACTGCTCGGCGCTGCGGCCGGCACCTTCCTTGCGGAATTTGTAGGCCAGCTTGCCCAGGTCTACCGAAGCCGCGCCGAGCTTGAGCTCGCTCATGGCCTTGAGCAGGGGGAATGTTTCGTGGACGGAGAGTTCGCTGTCGTCGGCGGAACGATGGCGAGCAAAGCGATGCGCCTTGAGAATCGCGATGACTGATTGGTTGATCAGGCTGCGGCCATAGATCGAGCTCACCACATTGTTATTGCGGTACAGCTGACCGATAAGCGGGATCATCGCTTCTGCGAGTGCTTCACGGTCGATCCATTCACCAAGACACTGGTCGGGCTTCTGAGTCACGGGAACCTTCCACATGTAGGGGCTGAAAAAAGGGGCTACATTATGTCGTCCGACCGCCCGTTGAGCAATGCGCCAGCCACAACAAAAAGCCCTTGCAAAAAAATACCACCCCGCTACAGGCCAGGAAACACGCGGGTTTCAGAAGGCCACCAATGGCGCAGTGCCGCCAACTTGTCCGTAACCCTCCGAAACATCCGTGCAAAACGGCACTACATAATGAGTCAAAAGGCTGCTTTGTTTGTCTTAGCCACTACATTTCCTACAAACCGTAATAGGCTCAGTCAGCAACTGACAGGCGGCACCTCGGGCCGTTACAATTACCGACTTTGTCGCAACGCTTGGAGCTCAACCTTCCGTGCCCGTTCTGCGTCTACCGCTTCTCCCTGCCGCGGCAGGTAAACAGCACTGGGGCAACCTGCCCGGTGCCGCCCTGAGCCTGGCCATTGCCGAGGCTGCCAGCGCAGCCAAGCGCTTTACCCTGCTGCTTACCGCCGACAGCCAAAGCGCCGAACGGTTGGAGCAGGAGCTGAGCTTCTTCGCCCCCGATTTGCCGGTGCTGCATTTTCCCGACTGGGAAACCCTGCCCTACGACCTGTTCTCGCCGCACCAGGACATCATCTCCCAGCGCATCGCCAGCCTGTACCGCCTGCCGGAACTGGCCCACGGTGTGTTGGTGGTGCCGATCACCACCGCCCTGCACCGCCTGGCGCCGACCAAGTTCCTGCTGGGCAGCAGCCTGGTGCTGGATATCGGCCAGAAGCTCGACGTGGAACAGATGCGCACGCGCCTCGAAGCCAGCGGCTACCGCTGCGTCGACACGGTGTATGAACACGGTGAATTCGCCGTGCGTGGTGCACTGATCGACCTGTTCCCCATGGGCAGCAAGTTGCCGTACCGCATCGACCTGTTCGATGACGAAATCGAGACCCTGCGCACCTTCGACCCGGAAAACCAGCGGTCCATCGACAAGGTCGAGTCGATCAAGCTGCTGCCGGCACGGGAGTTCCCGCTGCAAAAGGACGCGGTCACGCGCTTCAAGGCGCGCTTCCGTGAACGCTTTGACGTGGACTTCCGCCGCTGCCCGATCTTCCAGGACTTGAGCAGCGGGATTACCCCGGCCGGTATCGAGTACTACCTGCCGCTGTTCTTCGACGAAACCTCCACCCTGTTCGACTACCTGCCCCAGGACACCCAAGTGTTCTCGTTGCCGGGCATCGAACAGGCGGCGGAAAACTTCTGGAACGACGTGCGCAACCGTTATGAAGAGCGCCGCGTCGATCCTTCCCGGCCTTTACTGCCGCCTGCCGAATTGTTCCTGCCGGTGGAAGACTGCTTCGCCCGCCTGAAGAACTGGCCGCGCGTGGTCGCCAGCCAGCAGGATGTGGACGCCGGCAGCGGCCGCGAGCGTTTCCCGGCGGCAACGCTGCCGGACCTGGCGATCCAGGCCAAAGCCACGCAACCCCTGGAAGCACTCTCGAACTTCCTCGGCGACTTCCCCGGCCGCGTGCTGTTCACCGCCGAGTCCGCCGGGCGCCGTGAAGTGCTGCTGGAGCTGCTGGAACGCCTGAAGCTGCGGCCGAAAACCGTCGACAGCTGGCCGGATTTTGTCGCCGGCAAAGAGCGCCTGGCGATCACCATCGCGCCACTGGACGAAGGCCTGCTGCTGGATGACCCGGCGCTCGCGCTGATCGCCGAAAGCCCGTTGTTCGGCCAGCGCGTGATGCAGCGTCGCCGCCGTGAAAAACGCGCCGACGCCAACAACGACGCGGTGATCAAAAACCTCACGGAACTGCGCGAAGGCGCGCCGGTGGTGCATATCGACCACGGTGTCGGCCGCTACCTGGGCCTGCAGACCCTGGAGATCGACAACCAGGCCGCCGAATTCCTCACCATGGAATACGCCGAAGGCGCCAAGCTCTACGTGCCGGTGGCCAACCTGCACCTGATCGCCCGCTACACCGGCAGCGACGACGCCCTGGCGCCGTTGCACCGCCTGGGTTCCGAGACCTGGCAGAAAGCCAAGCGCAAGGCCGCCGAGCAAGTGCGCGATGTCGCCGCCGAACTGCTCGACATCTATGCCCGTCGTGCGGCGCGCGAAGGGTATGCCTTCGCCGACCCGAAGGCCGACTACGCCACCTTCAGTGCCGGCTTCGCCTTCGAAGAAACCCCGGACCAGCAAACCACCATCGAAGCGGTGCGCGCCGACATGCTCGCGCCCAAGCCGATGGACCGCCTGGTGTGCGGCGACGTGGGCTTCGGCAAGACCGAAGTGGCCATGCGCGCAGCCTTTATTGCGGTACACGGCGGCAAGCAAGTGGCGATCCTGGTGCCGACCACCCTGCTCGCCCAGCAGCACTACAACAGCTTCCGAGACCGCTTTGCCGACTGGCCGGTGACCGTGGAAGTGATGAGCCGCTTCAAGTCCGCCAAGGAAGTCAACGCGGCGGTCGCCGACCTCGCGGAAGGCAAGATCGACATCGTGATCGGCACGCACAAGCTGCTGTCGGACGATGTAAAGATCAAGAACCTGGGCCTGGTGATCATCGACGAAGAACACCGCTTCGGTGTGCGTCAGAAAGAACAGCTCAAGGCCCTGCGCAGCGAAGTCGACATTCTTACCCTCACCGCCACGCCGATTCCGCGCACGCTGAACATGGCGGTGTCGGGCATGCGCGACCTGTCGATCATCGCCACGCCGCCGGCGCGGCGCCTGTCGGTGCGCACGTTCGTGATGGAGCAGAACAAAAGCACAGTCAAGGAAGCGCTGCTGCGGGAATTGCTGCGCGGCGGCCAGGTGTACTACCTGCACAACGACGTAAAAACCATCGAGAAATGCGCCGCCGACCTCGCCGAACTGGTGCCGGAAGCACGCATCGCCATCGGCCACGGGCAGATGCGCGAACGCGATCTCGAACAGGTGATGAGCGACTTCTACCACAAGCGCTTCAACGTGCTGATCGCCTCGACCATCATCGAGACCGGCATCGACGTGCCTAGCGCCAACACCATCATCATCGAGCGGGCGGACAAGTTCGGCCTGGCCCAGCTGCATCAGCTGCGCGGCCGGGTTGGACGTAGTCACCACCAGGCGTATGCCTACCTGCTGACGCCGCCCCGCCAGCAGATCACCGGGGACGCCGAGAAGCGCCTGGAAGCGATCGCTAACACCCAGGACCTGGGCGCCGGTTTTGTGCTGGCCACCAACGACCTGGAAATCCGCGGTGCCGGCGAACTGCTGGGCGATGGCCAGAGCGGGCAGATCCAGGCCGTCGGCTTCACCCTGTATATGGAGATGCTCGAACGCGCGGTGAAAGCCATCCGCAAGGGCGAGCAGCCAAACCTCGACCAGCCCCTGGGCGGCGGTCCGGAAATCAACCTGCGCTTGCCGGCGTTGATCCCCGAAGACTACCTGCCGGATGTGCATGCACGCCTGATCCTGTACAAGCGCATCGCCTCGGCCACCGACGAAGAGGGCCTCAAGGACCTGCAGGTGGAGATGATCGACCGCTTCGGCCTGCTGCCCGAGCCGACCAAGAACCTGGTGCGCCTGACCCTGCTCAAATTGCAGGCCGAGCAGCTTGGGATCAAGAAAGTCGACGCCGGGCCGCAAGGCGGGCGTATCGAGTTCGAAGCGCAGACACCGGTGGACCCACTGGTGCTGATCAAGCTGATCCAGGGCCAGCCCAATCGCTACAAGTTCGAAGGGGCTACGCTGTTCAAGTTCATGGTGCCGATGGAACGTGCCGAAGAACGCTTTAATACATTGGAGGCGTTGTTCGAGCGCCTCATCCCGAAATCTGCTTGAAGGACGCCCCAATGCGCCTGTTCCGCATTCTGAGCCTGTTGTTGGTGGTACTCGCGCCTTCGGCATTTGCCGACAGTCCGTACCAGGTGGAAATGATCCTGGTACGCCAGAACGCGGAGCCGGCGCTCAACAGCCGCGCTGCGCCGGAAAACTGGGATGCGGGCGCGCAGCGGTTGGGCGACAGGCTGAGCCCGCCGCGCCTGAACAATATCGTCGACAAACTCAACGCCGATAACAGCTTCACCGTGCTGGCGCACAAGGCCTGGGAACAGAACCTCGGCGAGCAGCCGGTCAGGATCGCGATCACTGACGGCCAGGAGCAGTTCGGCCAGTTCCCCATCGAAGGGGTGTTGAGCCTGCAACTGGGGCGCTTCACGGATATCGATGCGGACTTCTGGCTCAACACGTTCGACAGCAACGGCAGTGTGGTGGCCAGCGAACACCTGAGCCAGAAAGACGTGCGCACCAAGAACAACCAGCTCAACTACCTGGATGGCGGCCACCTGGCACTGCTGATCAAGATCACTTCGCTGACCGCCAAGCCACCCAGCGCACCCCCGCCCGACATTCAGGACTGATCCAGCGCCATGCCCCTGACGTCGCCGTTGACCAAACCCCTGGCCCCTTCATGGGCCAATCGCTTCAAAGAGCAAAGCCTGGAGCGCGGGCGTCGCTATGCCCTGGAGAACCGCGTGCGCATCGTCGAATCCGGCGACAGCACCATCGTCGCCAGTTGCGAAGGCTCGGGGGGCAACGTTTACCGGCAGACCATCTCATTGCGCGAATCGGCCAAAGGCGCGCTGATCCTGGTGGACAGCCGCTGTACCTGCCCGGTGCACACCAACTGCAAACACATCGCCGCGGTGCTGCTCAAGGTCCAGGAAACCCTGGCCTACCCGGCGGCCGCCCAGGATGCCGAGTTGCTGGAAAAACTCCAGGCCGTGCTGGATAACCGCGTGGTGTTGCCGCAGGTGGTGATGGAGGATGTGGTGCCCGTGCCGCGCCTGTGGCTGGCCAGCGTCGAGTTCAGCGCATTTGAGCCGCGCAACGGCAAGATGCAACGCTATATCCAGCACCGTGCGGCGTTGTCGTTCAACTACCTGGGCAACTATGTCAGCGGGCAGAAGAACGCCGATATCATCGTGCGCCAGGAAACCCAGAGCCTGCGCATCAAGCGCCATCCCGAGCTGGAGCAGCCCTATCGCGAACAACTGCGCCTGCTCGGTTTCAAGATCGCCACGCGCCAGAGCAAGGCCTTGCCGGAAAGCGCCGGCGAGCTGTTCGAGATGGTCAATGACAGCGCCTGGCTGAACTTCACCCTCAATGCCTCGCCGACCCTGCGGGCCGAGGGTTGGGAGCTGCAGATCGATGATGACTTCGGGTTTGACCTGAGCGCCGTCGACGACTGGTACGCCACCGTCGATGAAGGCCCCGAGCGCGACTGGTTCGACCTGGAACTGGGGATTATCGTCAACGGTGAGCGCCTGAGCCTGCTGCCGATCCTGCTCAACCTGATGCGCTCCCACACCGAGATCCTCAACCCGGAAAAACTTGCGCGGCGCCGCGATGACGAGCTGATCCTGGTGAATATCCCCGGCCTGCCCAATGGCGGTCATGGCCCGCTGCAAGTGGCCCTGCCCTACGGCCGCCTGAAACCGGTACTGGCCACCCTCGGTGAGTTTTACCTGCAGGAGCCCGGCACCACCACGCTACGCCTGGCCAAGGCCGATGCGATTCGCCTCAATCCGCTGGAAGACCTGCCCCTGCAATGGGAGGGCGGCGAGAAGATCCGCAACTTTGCCCAGCGCCTGCGGGACATCAAGGACTTCACCTGTGTGGCGCCCGAAGGCCTGAATGCGACCTTGCGGCCTTATCAACTGGAAGGGTTGAGCTGGATGCAGTCGCTGCGCCAGCTGGAGGTGGGCGGCATTCTTGCGGATGACATGGGCCTGGGCAAAACCCTGCAGACCCTGGCGCATATCCTCAGTGAAAAGATCGCCGGGCGCCTGGACCGCCCGTGCATGGTGGTGATGCCCACCAGCCTGATCCCCAACTGGTTGGACGAAGCGGCGCACTTCACCCCGCAACTCAAGGTGCTGGCGCTGTACGGGGCCACGCGCAAAAAACACTTCGCCAGCCTGCAGGACTACGACCTGCTGTTGACCACCTACGCGCTGCTGCCCAAGGACATCGAGCACCTGGCCGCCCTGCCCTTGCATGTGCTGATCCTCGATGAAGCCCAGTACATCAAGAACCCTTCCAGCAAGGCAGCCCAGGCCGCCCGCGAGCTGAATGCCCGGCAGCGCCTGTGCTTGAGCGGCACACCGCTGGAAAACCACCTGGGCGAGTTGTGGTCGCTGTTCCACTTCCTGCTGCCGGGCTGGCTGGGCGACGTCAAAAGCTTCAACCGCGACTACCGCGTTCCCATCGAAAAGCGCGCCAGCGAGGTACGATTGCAGCACCTCAACGGTCGGATCAAACCCTTCCTGCTGCGCCGCACCAAGGAGCAGGTGGCCACGGAACTGCCGCCCAAGACCGAGATCATTCACTGGGTCGACCTCAATGAGGCCCAGCGCGATGTGTACGAGACCATGCGCCTGGCCATGGACAAAAAGGTCCGCGACGAAATCACCCGCAAAGGCGTGGCACGCAGCCAGATCATCATCCTTGAAGCACTGCTGAAGTTACGCCAGGTGTGCTGCGACCTGCGCCTGGTCAACGACGCGACCCTGCCCACCCGCGGCAGCAGTTCGGGCAAGCTCGACAGCCTGATGGAAATGCTCGAAGAGCTGTTTGAGGAAGGTCGCCGGATCCTGTTGTTTTCCCAGTTCACCTCGATGTTGAGCCTGATCGAAGTGGAGCTGAAAAAACGCGGTGTCGCTTACGCCCTGTTGACGGGCCAGACCCGCGATCGGCGCACACCGGTGAAGGATTTCCAGAGCGGCAAGTTGCAGATTTTCCTGATCAGCCTGAAGGCCGGTGGCGTGGGCCTGAACCTGACCGAAGCCGATACCGTGATTCACTACGACCCTTGGTGGAACCCGGCCACGGAAAACCAGGCCACCGACCGTGCGTACCGCATCGGCCAGGAGAAGCCGGTGTTCGTGTACAAGATGATCGCGCGGGGCACGGTGGAGGAGAAAATCCAGCACCTGCAGAAGGAAAAATCCGACCTGGCAGCGGGTGTGCTGGATGGGCGTACGACAGGGGATTGGCAGTTGGGCAACGAGGATATCGAGGCGTTGTTTGCGCCGTTGCCCAATAAGCAGGAAAAGCGCTAGATCAGCTGTGCATCCCGCAAAGCGCCAAGTGCGGTGAGCCAGCGCGGATCCTGCTTGTAGTCAGTCGAAGCAATCGCCTGCCCACGCATACTCCCGATGCGCGCCGACGGTGTGACCTTCATGCGCTGCGCCGCACTCAGCGCCAGCTCAGCCGCCGCACGATCGTTGCACACCAGCCCCATGTCGCAACCGGCGGTCAGCGCCGCCTCGATCCGACTGGCCGCGTCGCCGACCACATGGGCACCGGCCATCGACAGGTCATCGCTGAAAATCACCCCATCGAACTGCAACTCGCCGCGCAGGATGTCCTGCAACCAGCGGCGTGAGAAGCCGGCAGGCTGCGCATCCACCTGCGGGTAGATAACATGCGCCGGCATCACTGCCGCCAACTGCTTGCTCAGGCGTGCGAAAGGCACCAGGTCATTGGCGCGAATCTGTTCCAGGCTGCGTTCGTCATTGGGAATCGCGACGTGGGAATCAGCCTCGGCCCAGCCATGGCCGGGGAAATGTTTACCGGTGGCGGCCATGCCGGCGCTGTTCATGCCTCGGATAAAGGCACCGGCGAGCACGGCGGCGCGCTCGGGATCGCCCTCGAAGGAACGGGTGCCGACCACGGCGCTGCGCTGGTAGTCCAGGTCCAGTACCGGGGCGAAGCTCAGGTCGAGACCGACCGCCAGTACTTCGGTGGCCATGATCCAGCCGCACTGCTCGGCCAGGTACTCGGCATTGGGGTTGTCCGCCAACGCGCGCATGGCCGGCAGGCGCACAAACCCCTGGCGCAGGCGCTGTACGCGACCGCCTTCCTGGTCGACCGCCAGCAGCAGGTCCGGGCGCACGGCACGAATCGCCGCGCTCAATTCCCGCACCTGCCGTGGGTGCTCGATATTGCGCGCAAAAATGATCAGGCCACCGACCTCAGGCTGGCGCAACAGGTGGCGATCCTCGGCCGTCAGCCAAGTACCGGCCACGTCGACCATCAAAGAACCTTGCAGGGCAGCAGTCATAAACCTTCCTTAAATAACGCACACAACCCGTTGACCCCACCAGGCGCAGTGAGGACAACAGGTTGCGAGTAAATAGCTGAATTCGACATGGGCAGCTAGCTTAGCGGATGCAAGCGGCCGCGCACACCCGGAGCGGTCAAACCTTGGCGGCAGCTGGCGTGGATTTGCTGCGCGGGCGCAATTGAGCGGCAGCCATGGCCGAGTCGGTCACGCCGGTTTCAGCGCGCATACCTGCGGCAAGGAATGGCACCATCAGGCGCATGACCTGCTCAATGGAAGTATTTACGCCGAAATCGGTCTCGGCAATCGCACGCAACGCCTTGATCCCGGACATGCTGAATGCGGCCGCACCGAGCATGAAGTGCACGCGCCAGAACAGTTCGATAGGCGGAATACGCGGGGCGGCTTCGTTGACCAGCAACATATAGCGGCGGAATACCTTGCCGTACATGTCTTCCAGGTAACGGCGCAAGTGGCCCTGGCTCTGGCTGAATGCCAGGCCCAGCAGGCGCATGAAGATCGACAGGTCATTGCCGCTGCGTGGCTGAACCACCAGCGCCTGCTCCACGAGCATTTCCAGCAGGTCTTCCAGGGTCGGCTTGTGGTCGGCCTTGGCCTGGCGGCGCTCGAGTTCACGGTCCAGGCTGGCACAGAACGGCCCCAGGAAGCGCGAGAATACCGCCTGGATCAGGGCCTTTTTCGAGCCGAAATGGTAGTTCACTGCGGCGAGGTTTACCCCGGCTTTGCTGGTGATCAGCCGCAATGAAGTTTCAGCAAATCCTTTTTCCGCGAACAATTGCTCGGCAGCATCGAGAATGCGTTCAACGGTTTCCGACTGGGCCATGGATACTCCGCCTGACAAACACTTGTTTGAAACATACGTTTCAGGGTGTGTCTTGTCAAGCCTGCAAGTTCGCTTTCCGGCCGGGCAGTCATCTATTTCATCGCTATTTAATCACATACTCCCAGGTCTGTAGGCAGCGCTATCTCTGCCTTGTAGGACAGCTAACGAATGACCGTCCAGCGGAGGCGTAGAAAAGGATGATTGCCAAGCGCAGTCCACTGTATATAATCCCAGTCACTGTATAAAAAGACAGAGCGATCAACATGCTAAAACTGACGCCACGCCAAGCTGAGATTCTGGCTTTTATCAAGCGCTGCCTCGATGACAACGGCTACCCGCCGACACGAGCCGAAATTGCGCTGGAACTGGGGTTCAAGTCCCCCAACGCCGCCGAAGAACACCTCAAGGCCCTCGCTCGCAAAGGCGCGATCGAGATGACCCCCGGTGCTTCACGGGGTATTCGCATCCCTGGCTTCGAAGCCAAGGCCGACGAATCGACACTGCCGATCATCGGTCGCGTCGCCGCCGGTGCGCCCATCCTGGCACAGCAGCACGTCGAGGAATCCTGCAACATCAACCCGACCTTCTTCCACCCTCGCGCCGACTACCTGTTACGGGTGCACGGCATGAGCATGAAGGACGTAGGGATCTTCGATGGCGACCTGCTGGCCGTCCACACTACCCGCGAAGCCCGTAACGGCCAGATCGTCGTCGCCCGTATTGGCGATGAAGTCACCGTCAAACGCTTCAAGCGCGAAGGCAGCAAGGTCTGGCTTCTGGCCGAGAACCCTGAGTTCGCCCCGATTGAAGTGAACCTGAAAGATCAGGACCTGGTGATCGAAGGCCTGAGCGTCGGCGTCATTCGCCGCTAAAGGAGGCATCATGCAGCTCGTGCACACCCCCCAACACACACAACTGTCGCTGTTCGAGGCCTTTATGGCCCAACCCCTTGCGCCCATCCTCAAGGAAACGGTCGAGGCGCCCTGGGGCGCCGAACCTGAGGCGTTCAGTGAACTGTCGTTGCGCGGTGCGGCTGGGAGCTGCCTGAGCCTGCTGGCGCCGATCCTTCGTGAACTGAGCGAGGAACAGGATGCACGCTGGTTGACGCTGATTGCCCCGCCCGCCAGCCTGACCCAGGCCTGGCTACGGGATGCCGGCCTTAATCGCGAGCGCATCCTGTTACTGCAACCCCGCGGTGCGCAAAGTGCTCAGCAGTTGACCTGTGAAGCCTTGCGCCTGGGCCGTAGCCACACCGTGGTGAGCTGGCTCAACCCGCTGAATGCCACTGCCAAGGCACAGCTGATCAGCGCAGCGCGTACCGGCGATGCACAGAGCTTGAATATTCGATTGGGGTAATTCGGTGTGCCGCAGGCTGTCCCTGGGGAGGGGCCTGTTGTGGCGAACGGTCTTACTGTGGTGAGCGGGCTTGCCACAACAGCGAACCCACTTGCCCCACTCAGTGAAGAACGCGCGGGCCGTCTTCTTTCTCGGGCTCGCCTTCTGCCAGGCGACCGGCCATCTGCACACCAACGCTCAACATGGCTTTTGCCACTTCCACGTGCTGGCCCTGCAGGAACACCTTGGCGTCCTCGGAAAAATCCAGGATAACCAGAGAACCTTCGTCCTCGGCCCGGCGCAGCTCGATTCGGCCGTCAGGCAACTCAACAATTTCCAGAAAGGACGTCGGCATAAAAGTCTGTTCTCCACGAAAGGCCGGGATTATATCAGTCATCCGCCCGGCCTCGCTGAGGATCTGAAGAGGTTTCTTTACGGCTTGATGAACGGTGCCATGTGAATCCGACCAACGTTCAGCACTCGTTCAAACCTTCACGAAAGCGCAATGCCATCTTTTTCAGCGCCTGACGCCAGCCTTCCAACTCTTGGCGACTCAATGGCTTGGGCTCTTCCTCTTCCAATGCAACCGCAACGATCAAGGGCTGGGTCACATCGCCCTTGGGCACATGGGGAACACGGGGCGGCTGAAACATATCCGCATGGGCCTTAAGCAGACGCGCGACCCAGCTGTCAGGGCTCTGCGCCATTTCCACCAATTCGGCCAGCTCAGGGATCGCCATGCTTTCCAGCACCTCACGATTCATGATCATTTCCGCACGGGGCGAACCGGCCTGGGGCAAGCGGTAGAACCCGGCGATCTCATGACACAAGCCCAGTAACGCACCATACAGGTGGAACAACGCGGCTTCACGCCCGGCCTGGACCAGCGCAATCGCATTCATCTCCTTCCCCTCCTCGGCACGGCCAAGGGCTTCCAGGGACAAACCCGCAAAATAAATTTTCTGATTGGTACGGGTATAGAGCTCGTTGGCCATAACGGCAATCTCCACAACGAATAAGCGTGATCCTGGCTATGTAGGAGCGAGCTTGCTCGCGAAAAACTTCAGAGCACCGTTTGGCGCCAGGTTTTTCGCGTAATCGTTAACAACCTTCGCGAGCGAGGACCAGGCGCCCTCCTCGTTCCCACAGCAAGCAAAAGCCGTCTATACAGACGGCTTCTAACGTTAACAGACTAGCGGGTCAAGCGCCCTGGCGCTTGTCCTCGACCTTCCACTTGCCACCGTCGTAGAACGCTTTCCAGCCGGTAGGTTTGCCGTCCACTTCGGTCTGCACGTACTGCTCCTTGGTCTTGCGGCTGTAGCGGATCACGGCTGGGCGGCCATCAGGATCCTTCTTCGGCGCTTCACACAGGAAGTGGTACTTCGGATCGATCTCGTCCTTGTGCGGCACGATCTCCAGCACCAACGGCGCTCGGGTCTCGCGGTTTTTCGGGAACTGGCTGGCCGCCAGGAACAGGCCCGAGGCGCCGTCACGCAGGATGTAGGTGTCGTTGACCTTCTCGCACTTGAGTTCCGGCATCTTCACCGGGTCCATTTTCGGCGGCGCCGCGTCACCGCTTTTCAGCAGTTTGCGTGTGTTCTTGCAGGTCGGGTTGGTGCAACCGAAGAACTTGCCGAAACGGCCGGTCTTGAGCTGCATCTCGCTGCCGCACTTGTCGCATTCGAGGCTCGGGCCTTCATAACCCTTGATGCGGTAGCTGCCCTCTTCGATCTCGTAGCCGTCGCAATCCGGGTTGTTACCGCAGATGTGCAGCTTGTGCTTCTCGTCCAGCAGGTAAGCGTCCATCGCCGTACTGCAGATCGGGCAGCGGTGCTTGCCACGCAGTACCAGCGACTCGGATTCACCCTCGTCGTCGGCGGCGATTTCATCGCCCGGCACCAGGTTGACGGTGGCCTTGCAGCGTTCTTTCGGCGGCAGGCTGTAGCCCGAGCAACCGAGGAACACGCCGGTGGATGCGGTACGAATCTGCATCGGACGGCCACAGGTCAGGCACGGAATGTCGGTCATCACCGGCTGGTTGGCACGCATGCCGCTCTCAGGGCTTTCGGCCACTTCAAGTTTTTTCTTGAAGTCGCCGTAGAACTCGTCGAGCACGTTTTTCCAGTCGCGCTCGCCCTGGGCCACGTCATCGAGGTTCTCTTCCATACCGGCGGTAAAGCCGTAGTCCATCAGGTTGGAGAAGCTCTCGGACAGGCGCTCGGTAACGATATCGCCCATCTTTTCCGAATAGAAACGACGGTTGTGCAGCGCGACGTAGCCACGGTCCTGGATGGTGGAGATGATCGCCGCGTAGGTCGACGGACGACCGATACCGCGCTTCTCCATCTCTTTCACCAGGCTGGCTTCCGAATAACGCGCCGGCGGCTTGGTGAAGTGCTGGGACGGGTCGAGCTTGATCAGCTTCAACGTGTCGCCCTGAGCCATGTCCGGCAGCACATCGTCATCGCCAGGCTTGGCGATCTGCGGCATCACCCGGGTGTAGCCGTCGAACTTGAGGATACGACCCTTGGCGCGCAGCTCGAAGTCCCCGGCGCCGACACTGACGGTAGTGGACAGGTATTGCGCCGGCAGCATCTGGCAAGCCAGGAACTGGCGCCAGATCAGCTCGTAGAGGCGCTCAGCGTCGCGTTCCATGCCACTCAGCTTGCTTGGCTCGGTGTTGGCATCGGAAGGACGAATCGCTTCGTGCGCCTCCTGCGCGCCCTCTTTGCTGCTGTAGACGTTCGGCTTCTCCGGCAGGTACTTCTTGCCGAATTCGCTTTCAATATAGGTACGCGCCATCGCCACCGCGTCTTGCGACAGGTTGGTGGAGTCGGTACGCATATAAGTGATGTAGCCGGCTTCGTACAGACGCTGGGCCATCATCATGGTTTTCTTCACCCCGAAGCCCAGGCGGTTGCTCGCGGCCTGTTGCAGGGTGGAGGTGATGAACGGCGCCGACGGCTTGCTGCTGGTCGGTTTGTCTTCACGCTTGACGATGCTGTAGCTGGAGGCCTTGAGCTTTTCCAGCGCGGCCATGGCCTGGGCTTCGTTCAGCGGCTTGAACGCCTCGCCTTTCTCACGGGCCACTTCGAAGCGCACGTTGGCGCCCTTGGCGGTGCCGAGATCGGCGTGGACTTCCCAGTATTCCTCGGGGTTGAACGCACGGATCTCACGTTCGCGCTCCACCACCAGCTTGACCGCTACCGATTGCACACGACCGGCGGACAGGCCACGGGCGATCTTGGCCCACAGCAGCGGCGAGACCATGTAGCCCACGACGCGGTCGAGGAAACGACGGGCCTGCTGGGCGTTGACGCGATCGATGTCCAGCTCGCCCGGCTTGGAGAAGGCTTCCTGGATGGCTTTCTTGGTGATTTCGTTGAACACCACACGCTTGTAGCGGCTGTCATCACCGCCGATGGCTTCCCGCAGGTGCCAGGCAATGGCTTCCCCTTCGCGGTCCAAGTCCGTTGCGAGATAGATGGTGTCGGCATCCTTGGCGAGCCGGCGCAGCTCTTCGATGACCTTTTCCTTGCCCGGAAGGATTTCGTACTTGGCCTTCCAGCCATGATCCGGGTCCACACCCATGCGCGAGACCAGCTGCTTGCGCGCTTTCTCTTTAGGCGTGAGCACCGGACCTTCGCCCGCGGCCGCCTTGCCGCGCTTGGCGGCAGGCTCCTTGCTGGCGCTAGCCGAACCGCTGGTGGGCAGGTCTCGGATATGGCCGATACTCGACTTCACCACGTACTCGTTGCCCAAGTACTTGTTGATGGTCTTGGCCTTAGCCGGGGATTCCACAATGACCAGCGATTTGCCCATGGATCGGAAAATTCCTGAATTCGAGAAGTGAAAGGCAGTTGGCGCCTGACGCGGCAACGCTATATATAGTGGCAACAAGGTGAGGTCAAGCGCAGCATTCTGCGCGACCTGCCGTTATTGCCCTGAAAAAAGACTGGGTTCGACCTGGACCAAAGCAAAGCGCGGGACCTGCTCGCCGTCAACTTCGACGGTCTCCAGGAACATGCTCAAGGGGCGTACCCAAAAGCCGTAATCGCCATACAGTGCTTGGTAGAACACCACTTCTTCTTCGGTCTCGGAATGCCGTGCCACGCTGAAAACGCGGTACTGCGGACCTTTATAATGTTGGTAGAGCCCTGGTTCGACTTTCATGCTCTGGCCCCCTTACAAAATTTGTTGAAAAAAAATATTAAAAATTCCAAAAAACAAAAACCGGGGCACTGGGCCCCGGCTTCCGTCGACTCAACGCTTAGACGCGTTCGAAGACGGTGGAGATGCCTTGGCCGAGACCAATGCACATGGTTGCAACCCCAAGGTTACCGCCATTTTGCTTCATCACGTTAAGCAAAGTGCCGGAAATACGCGCACCGGAGCAACCGAATGGGTGGCCCAGGGCAATCGCACCGCCGTGCAGGTTAACCTTCTCGTTCATCTTGTCGAGCACTTTCAAATCTTTCAGCACCGGCAGGGCCTGTGCAGCGAAAGCTTCGTTGAGCTCGAAGAAGTCGATATCGGAGATGGTCAGGCCCGCGCGCTTCAAGGCTTTTTGCGTCGCAGGTACTGGACCATAGCCCATGATTGCCGGGTCCACACCCGCCACTGCCATCGAACGAATCACTGCCAGCGGCTGGATGCCAAGATCCTGGGCACGCTGCGCCGACATCACGATCATGCACGAGGCACCGTCGGTGATTTGCGACGAAGTACCCGCCGTCACGGTGCCGCCCTTTGGATTGAAGGCAGGCTTGAGGGCCGCCAGGCTTTCCAGGGTGGTATCCGGACGAATGGTTTCGTCGTAGTCGAACAGCTTGAGGAAACCGTTCTCGTCGTAGCCGTTCATCGGGATGATTTCATCCTTGAACTTGCCTTCCACGGTCGCCTTGTGGGCGAGTTGGTGGGAACGCACGCCGAACGCGTCCTGGGCTTCACGGGTAATGCCGTGCATCTTGCCGAGCATTTCCGCGGTCAGACCCATCATGCCCGAGGCTTTTGCCGCGTACAGCGACATGTGCGGGTTAGGATCGACGCCGTGCATCATGCTGACGTGGCCCATGTGCTCCACGCCACCAACCACGAACACATCACCGTTGCCGGTCATGATCGCCTGGGCGGCGGTGTGCAGCGCACTCATGGACGAGCCACACAGGCGGCTGACGGTCTGGCCGGCTGCCGTGTGCGGGATCTGCGTCATCAACGACGCCATGCGCGCGATGTTCCAGCCCTGCTCCAGGGTCTGGTTGACGCAGCCCCAGATCACGTCTTCGACTTCGTTCGGGTCGACCTTGACGTTACGTTCCAGCAGCTTGCTGATCAGGTGCGCCGACATGTCTTCAGCGCGGGTGTTGCGGTGCATGCCGCCCTTGGAGCGGCCCATCGGCGTACGACCGAAGTCGACAATCACGACGTCTCTTGGATTCAAGCTCATAAATATTCTCGCTCTAGTCGTCTGGGCACTTAACCGAAGAAGCGCTGGCCGTTCTTGGCCATCTCACGCAGCTTCGCGGTCGGGTGGTACAGCGGGCCCAGATCAGCGTATTGATCAGCCAGGGCAACGAACTCGGCCACACCGATCGAGTCGATGTAACGCAGCGCACCACCACGGAATGGAGGGAAGCCAATACCGTACACCAGGCCCATATCGGCCTCGGCGGCGGTTTCAACGATGCCGTCTTCCAGGCAACGCACGGTTTCCAGGCACAGGGCGATCATCATCCAGTTGATGATGTCCTCGTCGGACACCTCACGCTGCTCGTAGATGACCGGAGCCAGCACTTCGTGCACCGACGGGTCGGCCACTTTCTTCTGCTTGCCCTTCTTGTCCGCCTCGTAGGCGTAGAAGCCCTTGCCGTTCTTCTGGCCCAGGCGCTTGGCCTCGTAGAGCGCGTCGATCGCCGAACGGCGGTCGTCTTTCATGCGGTCCGGGAAGCCCTCAGCCATCACGTCACGACCGTGGTGGCCGGTGTCGATGCCGACCACGTCCATCAGGTACGCCGGGCCCATTGGCCAGCCGAATTTTTCCATGACCTTGTCGATGCGCACGAAGTCCACACCGGCACTCACCAGCTTGGCGAAACCGCCGAAGTACGGGAACAGCACGCGGTTGACCAGGAAGCCCGGGCAGTCGTTGACCACGATCGGGTTCTTGCCCATTTTCTTGGCGTAGGCAACGGTGGTGGCAATCGCCAGCTCGCTGGACTTCTCGCCACGGATCACTTCCACCAACGGCATCATGTGCACCGGGTTGAAGAAGTGCATGCCGACGAAGTTTTCCGGACGCTTGAGGGCCTTGGCCAGCAGCGAGATGGAAATGGTCGAGGTGTTCGACGCCAGGATGGTGTCGTCTTTGACGTGGCCTTCAACTTCAGCCAGTACCGCCTGCTTGACCTTCGGATTCTCGACAACCGCTTCGACCACCAGGTCGACATGGCCGAAATCGCCGTAGGACAGCGTAGGACGAATGCCGTTAAGCACCTCAGCCATCTTCGCCGCGGTCATACGACCTTTATCAACGCGGCCGACCAGCAGCTTGGCGGCTTCGGCCAGGCCCTGTTCGATCCCGTGCTCGTTGATGTCCTTCATCAGGATCGGCGTGCCTTTGGACGCCGACTGATAGGCGATACCGCCACCCATGATACCGGCACCGAGGACGGCAGCCTGTTTCACGTCCTTGGCGATTTCGTCGTAGGCCTTGGCCTTTTTCTTCAGTTCCTGGTCGTTCAGGAACAGGCCAATCAGGCTCTGGGCCGCCGAGGTCTTGGCCAGTTTGACGAAGCCTGCTGCTTCCACTTCCAGGGCTTTGTCGCGACCGAAGTTCGCGGCCTTCTGGATGGTCTTGATCGCTTCAACCGGTGCCGGGTAGTTCGGGCCGGCCTGGCCAGCCACGAAGCCCTTGGCGGTTTCGAACGACATCATTTGTTCGATGGCGTTGAGCTTGAGTTTTTCCAGCTTCGGCTGACGCTTGGCCTTGTAGTCAAATTCGCCGCTGATAGCGCCCTTGATCAGGTTCAACGCGGCTTCAGCCAGCTTGTCCGGAGCCACCACGGCGTCGACGGCACCGACTTTCAGTGCGTCTTCGGCACGGTTTTCCTTGCCGGCGGCAATCCACTCGATGGCGTTGTCGGCACCAATGATGCGCGGCAGGCGCACGGTGCCGCCGAAGCCTGGGTAGATGCCCAGCTTGACTTCAGGCAGGCCGATCTTGGCAGTGGCGGACATGACGCGGAAGTCCGCCGCCAGGCACATTTCCAGGCCGCCGCCCAGCGCGATGCCATTGATCGCGGCAACGGTAGGTACGTTGAGGTCTTCGAAATCGCTGAAAATCTTGTTGGCTTCGAGGTTGCCAGCCACCAGCTCGGCATCGGGCAGCTTGAAGTTGTCGACGAATTCGGTGATGTCAGCGCCGACGATAAACACGTCCTTGCCGCTGGAGACGATCACGCCTTTGATCGATGCATCAGCCTTGATGGTGTCTACGGCCTGACGCAGTTCGTTCAGGGTTAGACGGTTGAACTTGTTGACGGACTCACCCTTGAGGTCGAACTTCAGTTCGACGATGCCACTTTCAAGAGCCTTAACCGTGATGGCTTTACCTTCGTAAATCATCAACTGATCTCCACGATATGGAAGCTGAACAGTACACATTGGACGCTGGCCTATGCTTGGACATTGATAATTTCGTCAATGCTCAGGCCAATCCGCCAGGCACACCCGCCAATGCGATAGTCGGGGTTCTGTATGAGCGGTCTGACAGACAAACGCTCAATTCATACGCCCGTTTGATTTGGGTACGCCACCTTCATCCAATTCCGAGCAATTGTCAATCGCTCGAAAGGCTAGGAAAAACGCGACTTTCCAGTCATTTCAGAACCCCGGGGCCAGGCCCGCGATTCGTCAATATTCAACTATTCACGAAATCAATAATGAAAAAGATAGGGAAAACCGCTGTACAGAACGGGATATGCCGCTAGGCTAGCGACAACCGTAACGCGCCTGGATGAACATCCGACGCGGGAAACCCGGATTTACCGGCCTGCCTGGCCAACTCCAGCCCGATGATGCTTTCGGGCTTTTTATTGCCTGGGGTTTGACCAACAGGTGTCAGGCCAGGGCCTTGAGCAATGTATCAATGGCCAGCAGGTCGCTCGCCTCGCCCTTCTCGCCCCAGTAAAGGGCGATCATTTGCTTGTCGGCCTCGACCTTGTAGACATTCGCCGGCAGCGTTGCAAAATGCGGCAACAACTTCTCATCGACACACACTTCGCGCCACTGATTGACCCACACGCCCGGCTCCAGCTGCCAGTAGCTCCAAACTGCCGGCATCCTGCCGCGCCGGGGTCGGCAGTACTGCGCACACGGGCTCGGCGGCTCATGCTTGAGCCAGTGCGGCCACTCTTGGGGCGCCAGCTGCATGGCCAGGCCGATGCGGCGTGCCTCCATGCGCAGGGCCATGCGCCCGCTCTGATGGCGCGATGGGCGCAGCCATGCCAGGGGGCTCAGAACCACGACAAGGATTGACACCACTATCCAGACCGTCATATGTGTACTCCCGATTTTTCTGATGAGCGGATTTGACCTGACGCAACCCTATCCGCTTGAAAGCAGCCATACTGAATCTATTGCAGTCCCCTGGAGGAACGCCCCATGTCCTACGAACATATTCTGGTCGCCGTAGACCTGACCGAAGAGTGCGATCCAGTGATCAAGCGCGCCCGAGCGTTTGCCGTTGCCAGTGGCGCAAAACTGTCACTGGTGCATATCGTCGAGCCCATGGCCATGGCCTTTGGCGGCGACGTGCCCATGGACCTTTCCCAACTGCAGCAACAACAGTTCGACCAGGCCAAGGAGCGCCTTGACCGCCTGATCGTCAAATACCCCGAAGTGACCAAGGAAAACTCCCACCTCACCTACGGCCAACCGCGCCAGGAAATCCACCACTTGGCCAAGGAGCAGCATTGCGACCTGATCGTGGTCGGCAGTCATGGCCGTCATGGTTTGGCGTTGCTGCTGGGTTCTACTGCCAATGATGTGCTGCACGGTGCGCCGTGCGATGTATTGGCCGTCAGGCTGGTAAAAACCTCTTAAGGCCATTTGAACCGCATTTCATATGAAAAAGCCCGGCGCCCATATTAGGGCGCCGGGCTTTTTTATTGCGCGTAGATCACTCAGGCATCCAGCTCGGCCCAACGCTCGACCAGCACTTCCAGCTCCTGGTTCAACGTCTCCAGAGAGGCGATGACCTTGGCGGTTTCCGCTGCCGGACGCAGATAGAAACCCGCGTCAGCCATTTCCGCCTCTACCGCGGCGATCTGCTGTTCCTTGGCGTCGATATCACCCGGCAAGGCTTCCAGCTCACGCTGCAGCTTGTAGCTGAGTTTCTTCTTGGTCGCCGGCGCCGCTTCCTGGGCCGGTGCAGCCGCTTCCACCGGAGCCACCACAGCGGAGGCCAGGTCGGCCTTGCCGGACTTGCTCTCGGTCACGCCCAACAGGCGCGGCGAGCCGCCCTGACGCAGCCAGTCCTGGTAACCACCGACGTATTCGCGCACCTTGCCTTCACCTTCGAAGACCAGGGTGCTGGTGACCACGTTGTCGAGGAATGCCCGGTCGTGGCTGACCATCAGCACAGTGCCGTTGAAGGTCAGCAGGACCTCTTCCAGCAGCTCGAGGGTTTCCACGTCGAGGTCGTTGGTCGGTTCGTCGAGCACCAGCAGGTTGGCCGGCTTGCTGAACAGCTTGGCCAGCAGCAGGCGCGCACGCTCGCCACCGGACAAGGCCTTCACTGGCGTACGCGCACGCTGCGGGCTGAACAGGAAATCGCCCAGGTAGCTGAGTACGTGGCGGCTCTGGCCGTCGATATCGATAAAGTCGCGGCCTTCGGCGACGTTGTCGATCACGGTCTTTTCCAGGTCCAACTGATGGCGCAACTGGTCGAAGTAGGCCACGTCGATGCGCGTGCCCTCTTCCACCGTGCCGCTGGTCGGTTGCAGACCATTGAGCATCAGTTTGAGCAAGGTGGTCTTGCCGGTACCGTTGGCACCCAACAGGCCGATACGGTCGCCGCGCTGCAGGACCATAGAGAAGTCCTTGATCAGGAACGGACCATCCGGGTGATGGAAGCTGACGTTCTCCAGCACCATGACCTGCTTGCCCGACTTATCGGCGGTATCCAGCTGGATATTGGCCTTGCCGGTGCGCTCGCGACGTTCGCTGCGCTCAACGCGCAGGGCCTTGAGGGCACGCACGCGGCCTTCGTTACGGGTGCGGCGCGCCTTGATGCCCTGGCGGATCCAGACTTCTTCCTGGGCCAGTTTCTTGTCGAACAGGGCGTTGGCGGTTTCTTCGGCAGCCAGCGTCGCCTCTTTGTGCACCAGGAAGCTGGCGTAATCGCCGTTCCAGTCGATCAGGCCACCACGGTCCAGCTCGAGGATCCGCGTGGCGAGGTTTTGCAGGAAGGAACGGTCATGCGTGATGAACAGCACGGCGCCCTGGAAATCCTTGAGGGCTTCTTCCAGCCAGGCGATGGCGCCGATGTCCAGGTGGTTGGTTGGCTCGTCGAGCAGCAGCAGGTCCGGCTCGGACACCAGGGCCTGGGCCAGCAGCACACGACGACGCCAGCCGCCGGACAACTCGGCGAGGGTCTTGTCGGCCGGCAGCTGCAGGCGGCTCAGGGTGCTGTCCACCAGTTGCTGCAGGCGCCAGCCGTCACGGGCTTCGAGGTCTTGCTGAACGTGCATCAGCTTGTCCAGGTCGGCTTCGGTGACGCAGTTCTGGGCCAGGTGATGGTATTGCGCAAGCAACTCACCGACACCGTCCAGGCCTTCGGCAACCACGTCGAACACAGTCCGTCCGTCGGCAACCGGCAATTCCTGCGGCAATTCGCCAATCTTGAGGCCTGGGGCGCGCCAGACAGAGCCGTCATCGGGCTTCTGGTCGCCCTTTACCAGCTTCATCATGCTGGACTTGCCGGTGCCGTTGCGGCCGATGATGCACACCCGCTCACCACGGGCGATCTGCCAGGACACCTTGTCCAACAACGGCATAGCGCCGAAAGCAAGGGACACATCGCTGAATTTGAGCAGGGTCATACGCTTCTCCAAAAACTGGGCGCGCATTCTACCTGACTTGAGGGTGGGATGCGGCCAGCATTTTCGCTACCGACACGTTCTTTAGGACATTTCCGGAGAACTTGAACGAACCACCTGGCAAAGCTTTCGCCGGCCGCTGGCAAAAGGCTAAGCTAGGGGCAATCAGTGTCGGCGGTGCCGGTGCTAGTCGTGATTTCTCTGCACGGACGTCTCATGCGCAGTCGCCTTTTCAACTTTTTATCTTGTCTGCTTCTTTCCGCCACCGCCGTTCAATCCGCCCAGGCCGTGGACCTCACCACCCAACGTCAATATTACGATGAAGCCAAACGCGCCCTGGCCAAGGGCGATACCGGCCCCTACATGCAATACAGCCAGGCCCTGGCCGACTACCCGCTGACGCCCTACCTGGCCTACGACGAACTGACCGCCCGGTTGAAGACCGCCAGCAACGAGGAAATCGAACAATTCCTCGCCAAAAACGGCGACCTGCCCCAGGCCAACTGGATGAAGCTGCGCTGGTTGCGCTGGCTGGCCGAGCGTGGCGACTGGCAGACCTTTGAAAAGTACTATGACCCCAAGCTTAATTTCGTCGAGCTGGACTGCCTGCACGGTCAGTTCCAACTGACCCACAACCTCAAGGCTGAAGGCTACAAGACCACCGAGAAACTGTGGATGACCGGCAAATCCCAGCCGGCCGCCTGTGATGCCACCTTCAGCCAGTGGGCCGCGGACGGCCAACTCACCGAACAAAAAATCTGGGACCGCGCCAAACTCGCCGCCGAAGCACGCAATTACCCGCTGGCCAACAGCCTGGTAAAAACCCTGCCGACCCTGGGCACCCAGGGCCGCCTGATGGTGGACGTGGCGCAAAAGCCCGACATGCTCAGCGACCCGTCGCGCTTCCTGCCGGCCACCGAGGCGATGTCTGACGCCGTGGGCCTGGGCCTGCGCCGCCTGGCACGCCAGGATCCGGACAAGGCCATGGCGCTGCTCGACGGTTACGCCAGCAGCATGCACTTCTCCCGTGACGAAAAAGTGGCAATCGCCCGTGAAATCGGCCTGACCCTGGCCAAGCGCTTCGACCCGCGGGCGCTTGAGGTGATGACCAAGTACGACCCCGAGTTGCGCGACAACACGGTGTCCGAATGGCGCCTGCGCCTGCTGTTGCGCCTGGCCCGTTGGGAAGACGCCTACCAACTGACGCGCAAACTCCCACAGGATTTGGCCACCACCAACCGCTGGCGCTACTGGCAGGCCCGCAGCCTGGAACTGGCCGAGCCGAAAAACCCGCAAGCCCTGGTGCTGTACAAGAATCTCGCGCAGGAACGGGACTTCTATGGCTTCCTGGCCGCCGATCGCTCCAAGGCGCCGTACCAGTTGAAGAACAAGCCGCTGCTGATGAGCCAGGCGCTGGTCAACAAAGTGCGTAACACCCCGGGCGTGCGCCGTGCCCTTGAGTTCTACGCCCGGGGCCAGATCGTGGATGGTCGTCGCGAGTGGTACCACGTCAGCCGCCACTTCAACCGTGACGAAATGGTCGCCCAGGCCAAGCTGGCCTACGACATGAAGTGGTACTTCCCGGCGATCCGCACCATCAGCCAGGCCCAGTACTGGGATGACCTGGACATCCGCTTCCCGATGGCCCACCGCGACACCCTGGTGCGCGAAGCCAAGGTCCGTGGCCTGCATTCCAGCTGGGTGTTTGCCATCACTCGCCAGGAAAGCGCCTTCATGGACGACGCCCGCTCCGGGGTCGGCGCCAGCGGCCTGATGCAACTGATGCCCGGCACCGCCAAGGACACCGCGCGCAAGTTCAGCATCCCCCTGGCCTCACCCGCCCAGGTGCTGGACCCGGACAAAAACATCCAGCTCGGCGCGGCTTACCTGAGCCAGGTGCACAGTCAGTTCAACGGCAACCGCGTCCTCGCCTCCGCCGCCTACAACGCCGGTCCCGGCCGTGTGCGCCAGTGGCTGCGCGGCGCCGACCACCTGAGCTTCGACGTCTGGGTGGAAAGCATCCCGTTCGACGAAACCCGCCAGTATGTGCAGAACGTGCTGTCTTATTCGGTGATCTACGGGCAGAAGCTCAACTCGCCACAGCCGTTGGTGGATTGGCATGAGCGCTACTTTGATGATCAATAAGGTTTGAAGCAGAAATGAAAATGCCCGCATTGAGAGATGCGGGCATTTTTTATGCGCACCGCAACTCAGTGTTCGCTGCTCTCCTCAGCTCCATCACTGAACTGCAACGCCGCCAATCGCGCATATAACGGATTGCTCGCAATCAACTGCTGATGCGTGCCCACCGCCACCAGCCTGCCCTGATCCATCACCGCGATGCGGTCAGCGTTCTTCACCGTCGCCAGTCGATGGGCGATAACCAGCGTGGTGCGCCCTTGCATCAATTGCGGCAACGCTTGCTGGATCAGGTGTTCACTCTGGGCATCCAGGGCACTGGTGGCTTCGTCCAGCAGCAGGATCGGCGCGTCCACCAGCAACGCGCGGGCAATCGCCAATCGTTGGCGCTGGCCGCCGGAGAGGCCCATACCGCCGTCGCCGAGGTGGGTCTGGTAGCCGTCGGGCATTTGCAGGATGAAATCGTGGGCGTGGGCGATGCGGGCAGCGGCTTCGACTTGCTCGCGGGTAGCGGTGGGGTTGCCGTAGCGGATGTTCTCTTCGACGCTGCCGAAGAACAGCGCCGGGCTCTGGGACACCAGGGCGAAGTGGCGACGCAGGTCCAGGGGGTCGAGATCGGTCAGCGCCTGGCCTTCAATCAGGATGCGGCCTTGCTGGGGATCGTAGAAGCGCAGCAGCAGGTCGAAAATCGTCGACTTGCCCGCGCCGGACGGCCCCACCAGTGCCAGGGTTTCGCCAGGGTTGATGCTCAGGTTCAGGCCGTCGATGGCGTAGCTGTCCGGCCGCGAAGGGTAGGAAAAGCGCAGGTCCTGCAGCTCCATGCGCCCGCTGACGCGCTCGGGCAACTGCACTTTACCCGTGGCCGGCGCCTGGATCTCGTTGCTCGACTGCAACAGCTCACCAATGCGCTCCGCTGCACCGGCGGCACGTTGCAGTTCACCGAGGACTTCGCTCAGGGTACCGACGGCGCTGCCGACGATCAGGCTGTAGAACACGAACGCAGCCAGCTCGCCGCCGGAAATGCGCCCGCTGATCACATCCATTCCCCCGACCCACAGCATCACGCCCACCGCACCCAGCACCAGCATGATCACCAGGGTGATCAACCAGGCGCGCTGGGCGATGCGCTTGCGGGCGGTGCTGAACGCCTCTTCCACGGTCACGGCAAAGCGTTGCTCGTCCTGGACCTGGTGGTTATAGGCTTGCACGGTCTTGATCTGGCCAAGGGTCTCGGACACGTAGCTGCCCACATCGGCAATACGGTCCTGGCTCAGGCGCGACAGGCTGCGCACGCGACGGCCAAAGATCAGGATCGGCGCCAGCACCAGCGGCAGCGCCACCACCACGATACTGGTGAGCTTGGGGTTGGTGATGAACAACAGCACGATGCCGCCGATCACCATCAAGGCATTGCGCAGGAACAGCGACAACGACGAGCCGATCACCGATTGCAGCAGGGTGGTGTCGGTGGTCAAACGCGATTGGATTTCAGAGCTGCGGTTGTTCTCGTAGAAACCTGGGTGCAGGTAGATCAGGTGGTTGAAGACCTGCCGGCGAATGTCCGCCACCACCCGCTCGCCGATCCACGACACCAGGTAAAACCGCGCAAACGTGCCCACGGCCAAGCCCAGCACCAGCACCATGAACAGGCCGATGGACTGGTTGAGCAGGTGCGGCGATTGGGTCATGAAGCCCTGGTCCACCAGCAGGCGAATGCCCTGCCCCATGGACAAGGTGATGCCGGCGGTGACGATCAGCGCGACCAGGGCACCGAGGGCCTGCCAGCGGTAGGGCGCGATGAAACGACTGGCCAGGCGAATTGCACGGCGTTGACGGACTGAGAGCATGGAGGGCATCACCTGATCGGAAAGGGTTGGTACCTGCCTGCTTACATGGGGGGAACTTGCGCGAATAACAATGAGTCAGGTTAATTATGCCCGCCGATGCTGGCCCCTAGAGGCTATCGGTCTAACGCCCGGCTGGAAATCCACAGCGGTTTCTGGTGGACTGGGTGTTCGAACCGGTGATCTCGTAAGGAGTTGTAACAGCGCGGTCACTCGGGGGTTATACAGTAGGTACACAACCTGATGAGGAGACAGGCCATGACCTTGCAAAACAGCAGCGATGCCAAGATTGAAGTGATCCGCCAACCGCAGCACTTGCCTTGCTCCGTGATCGACGCCCAGGGCCGCGAAGTGCAGATTACCGAAGAGATGATCCAGCAGGCGTGCCGCGAGCTGGAACAGCGACTGGTCAAGCCTGCCCAGCAAGGCTGAAGGGCCCACGCTCTTTCAAACCCGGCCCCGGTGGCCGGGTTTTTTATTCAGTGCCTAGACGGTTGTCGCGCCCAATGCGGACACGATGCGCGCCAACGCCGGCGACTCCCCATTCACAATGCGCACCTTCAAGCCATCAATCTCACGACGCTCCGGATAATGCTTGCGCAGCACGTCGAACGCCTTGCGTTGTTCTTCGACGCTGCCCACCAGGCTGCGACGGAAATCCGCATCATCACGGCGCGGGTCGTACACGCTGCGGCACAAGGTCGCGAGCGCCCAGGCGGGGTCGGTCGACGCGTTCAAGTGCACTTCGGCCAGCCACGGTTGCGGCAACAAGTCGCCCAGCTGAATGCTGGGCTCATGGCCCAGGTGCGCGCAGAACGCCTGATAGATCTGCGCCGTACCGCGCTGTTTGCCGTCCAGGCTGTAGCCGGCGATATGCGGGGTGGCCAGCACACACAGGTCGGCCAGGTCGACGTCCACCTCGGGCTCGCCTTCCCACACGTCCAGCACCGCTTGCAGGTCTTCACGCGCCAGCAGTACGTCGCGCAGGGCGGCGTTGTCCACCACCGGGCCACGGCTGGCGTTGATCAGCCAGGTGCCGGGCTTGAGGCGGTTGAGGCGGTCGCGATCAAACAGGTGCCAGGTGGAACCATTGCCGGATTTGGTCAACGGCGTGTGCAGGCTGATCACATCGCACTGCTCGATGATCTGCTCGAGGCTGACGTAATCGCCGTCTTCGGCGATCTGGCGCGGCGGATCGCAGACCAGTACGTTCCAGCCCAGGCCCTTGAGCACTTCGATCAGTCGCCCGCCCACTTCACCGGCGCCGACGACGCCGTAGGTACGCTGGTTGAGGTCGGCGCCTTCGATCTCGGCCAGGGTTTGCAGGCTGCCCAGCACATAGTCCACCACGCCACGCGCATTGCAGCCGGGGGCGCTGGACCACTGGATACCGGCCTGCTTGAAGTAATCGAGGTCGAGGTGGTCGGTGCCGATGGTGCAGGTGCCGACAAAACGCACCTGCGTGCCGCCCAGCAGGGCGCGGTTGACGTTGGTCACCGAGCGCACCAGCAGCACATCGGCCTGTTCGACGGTGGCGCGGTCGATGGAACGACCGGACACTCGGCGAATCTCGCCAAATCCTTGGAAGAACTCATCGAGCAGCGGGATATTTTCGTCGGCAACAATCAGCATGGCAGGCTCCTTTGGCGGATCAGCAGTGTACAGGGATGCGATCTTCAATGTGGGAGGGGGCTGGCAGGTCGCTTACAAATCCCTAACACAGGTTTTTTCCTGACCGTTACGTCAAGGCGTAGAATCCGCGGCCTTGCACCCTCTTGACTGGACTTGCGTACGTGAACACTGCCACTGCCCCCCTCACCCGCCCCGCCCGCATCAGCCGGGAAGTGGGTGGCCTGCTGACGCTCGCGCTGCCGATCATGATCGGCCAACTGGCAACCACGGCCATGAGCTTCGTCGATGCGGTGATGGCCGGGCGCGTCAGCCCCCAGGACTTGGCGGCGGTGGGCCTGGGCAACTCGATCTGGATTCCGGTGTACCTGCTGATGACCGGTACGCTGCTGGCCACCACGCCGAAAGTCGCCCAGCGCTACGGTGCGGGCCACTACGGCGAAATCGGGCCGTTGGTGCGTCAGTCACTGTGGCTGGCGGTGGTGGTCGGCATCATCGGCGCGCTGCTGTTGCTCTGCGCCGAGCCGATCCTGCATGCCATGAAGGTCGAGCCGGACCTTATCGCCCCCACCATGGGCTACCTGCATGGCATCGCCGCCGGGATGCCGGCCATCGCCCTCTATTACGTGCTGCGCTGTTTCAGTGATGGCCTGGGCCGCACCCTGCCCAGCATGGCCATGGGCCTGTGCGGGTTGGCGCTGAATATTCCGCTGAACTACATCTTCATCTACGGCCACCTGGGCGTGCCGGCCATGGGCGGCGTGGGCTGCGGCTGGGCCACGGCCATTGCGATGTGGGTGATGATGCTCGGCATGGCCGCCTGGACCCGCTGGGGGGCCGCCTACCAGAGCAGCGAACTGTTCAAGCGCTTCGACTGGCCGCAGTGGTCGGTGATCAAGCGCGTACTGGGGATTGGCCTGCCGATCGGCATCGCGATCTTTGCCGAATCGAGCATCTTTGCCGTCATCGCCCTGCTGCTCGGCAGCCTGGGCGCCACGGTTGTGTCGGGGCACCAGATCGCGCTGAACGTCAGCTCACTGGTGTTTATGATCCCTTATTCCCTGAGCATGGCCGTCACCGTGCGCGTCGGCCAGGCCCTGGGGCGTGGCGAGGCGCGTGAAGCACGCTTCGCCGCCGGGGTCGGCATGGGCACGGCGCTGGCGTACGCCTGCCTGTCCTGCAGCCTGATGCTGGTGTTTCGCGAGCAGATTGCGGCGATCTACACCCCGGACCCGATTGTCATCCACCTGGCCTCGACGCTGATCGTGTTTTCAGCGCTGTTCCAGTTCAGTGACTCGATCCAGGTCACCGCCGCCGGCGCCCTGCGGGGCTACCAGGACACCCGCGTCACCATGGTGCTGACCCTCTTTGCCTATTGGGGCGTGGGGCTGCCGGTGGGGTACGCCCTGGGGCTGAGCAACTGGCTGGGCGAACCCAGCGGCCCGAGCGGTTTGTGGCAAGGGCTGATCGTGGGCTTGAGCTGTGCGGCGGGGATGCTGCTGGTGCGCCTGGCGCGCAGTGCACGCCGGCGCATTCGCGACAACAAGGCATAAGCACAACGCGTCCCCTGTAGGAGCGAGCTTGCTCGCGAAAAACCCGAGAGCGCCGCGTTCCTTCAGGATACGCGCATCATCGTTAACGCCCTTCGCGAGCAAGCTCGCTCCTACAGGGACCGGTGTTAGTCGAGTTTTTTGCGGATCCAGTACAGATAGGTACCGGCCTGCTCCTGTTGATCCACCAGTTCATGGTCAAGGAACACGCAGAACTTGGGGATATCGCGGCGCGTCGACGGGTCGGTCGCGATCACCTTGAGCAAGCCGCCGGGCGGCAGGTCGCGGATGTGCTGGTGCAGCATCATCATCGGCTCAGGGCAGTTGAGGCCCGTTGCGTCGAGGGTGCCATCCACGGCGGTGTCGAAAATATCGCTCATTGTCTACTCCTGAAACCGGCGCTCAGTTTAGCGGGCCTTGGTTTTCTTCACATCCACCAGCCGACGCAGGTGGCAGGTCACTTCTTCACGGTCGTGATACAGCTGCTTGCAGCCGATCTCCACCCGAATGCCGCGCGCCTTGAAGCCTTCTTCGATACGCTCCAGCAGGCGCTTGACCTCGGCGTAACGCTGCTTCATCGGCAACTTCAGGTTCACCACCGCCTCGCGGCAATGCCCTTCGCCGATCCAGGTCTCCAGCAATGCCGCGTTGCGCGCCGGCTTTTCGACGATGTCGCAGACCATCCAGTCCACCGGCTGCTTGGGCACGAAGGTAAAGCCGTCTGCCATCAGGTGCTGCACCAGGCCGGTGTCCATCAGGCTTTCGGCCATGGGGCCGTTGTCGATGGCGGTCACCAGCATGCCACGGTTGACCAGCTGCCAGGTCCAGCCGCCAGGGGCTGCGCCCAGATCGACGCCGGTCATGTCGCCATGCAGGCGCTCGTCCCATTGGTCGCGGGGGATAAAGTGGTGCCAGGCTTCTTCCAGTTTCAGGGTTGAGCGGCTTGGCGCGTCCCGGGGGAATTTCAACCGCGGGATGCCCATCGGCCACATCGCCGAGTTATTCGACTCGGCCAAACCCATGAACACTTCGCGGCCGCTTTTGAAGGTCAGCAGCAGGCGCGGCTTGCTCGGGTCGTCCACCAGCTTGCCGGCGTTCAACAAGGCTTTGCGCAGGTGCACTTCGAATTTCTTGCAGAAGTTCGAGAGTTCCTTGCCGTCATTGGTGTCGACCATCTCCAGCCACAGGCTGCCGCACACCGGGAATTCACGCAGGTGAGCGAGAATCACGCTGATACGGTCGGTTTCCGGCAGGTCGATAAACACCCCGCGCGCCCACTGCCGCGGGAAGATCAGCTCGGCAAAGCGCTGGCCGTGCATCAGGCGCTGGGCGCCGTCTTCTTCGGTGCAGACAAATTCGGCGCAGGCGCTGCCGGTCTTGGCCTTGGCGTAGCCGGAAACGTTCAGGCGCGCGGCGTGTTCCGCGATCTCGGAACAGACTTCGCCCTCAAACCCCGGGCGGCAGTGCATAAAAAGGGTGTTCATCGACTCTCCTGGTGACTCAACTGACGTTGCGCTATCGCAATGCCTGTCATGAAAACGCGCGCATGATAGCCGAGTTCGGAACCTTGGTTCTGTCCATAGAGTCCAGTAATTAGCCAGCTACTGAAAACAGCGCTAGTTTGAAAGCTCTGTTCGTCCCGTCAGGTCCGTAGCCGTGCGGACCATAAGGAGTCATGTAATGTCATCCCTTGATAGCCTGAGTACCCTTAAAACTTTAGAAATCGACGACAAGACCTACCACTACTTCAGCCTGCCCGAGGCCGCCAAGCGCCTGGGTGACCTGGATAAGCTGCCGATGTCCCTCAAGGTGCTGCTGGAGAACCTGCTGCGTTGGGAGGACAACAAGACCGTCACCGGCGCCGACCTCAAGGCCATTGCCGCCTGGCTCAAAGAACGCCAGTCCGACCGTGAGATCCAGTACCGCCCCGCCCGCGTGTTGATGCAGGACTTTACCGGCGTACCCGCCGTGGTCGACCTGGCCGCCATGCGCGCCGCCGTGGCCAAGGCCGGCGGCGACCCGCAGCGCATCAACCCGCTCTCGCCGGTGGACCTGGTGATCGACCACTCGGTGATGGTCGACAAGTTCGGCAACGCCGACGCCTTTGGGCAGAACGTCGACATCGAAATGCAGCGCAACGGCGAACGCTACGCCTTCCTGCGCTGGGGCCAGAGCGCCTTCGACAACTTCAGCGTGGTACCGCCGGGCACCGGCATCTGCCACCAGGTCAACCTCGAATACCTGGGCCGCACCGTGTGGACCAAGGACGAGGACGGTCGCACCTACGCCTTCCCCGACACCCTGGTGGGCACCGACTCCCACACCACCATGATCAACGGCCTCGGCGTGCTCGGCTGGGGCGTGGGCGGGATCGAAGCGGAAGCGGCGATGCTCGGCCAGCCGGTGTCGATGCTGATCCCGGAAGTGATCGGCTTCAAGCTCACCGGCAAATTGAAAGAAGGCATCACCGCCACCGACCTGGTGCTGACCGTCACCCAGATGCTGCGCAAGAAAGGCGTGGTGGGTAAGTTCGTCGAGTTCTACGGCGACGGCCTGGCCGACCTGCCCCTGGCGGACCGCGCGACCATCGCCAACATGGCCCCGGAATACGGCGCCACCTGCGGCTTTTTCCCGGTGGATGAGGTGACGCTGGACTACCTGCGCCTCTCCGGGCGCCCGGCAGCCACCGTGAAGCTGGTCGAGGCCTACACCAAGGCCCAGGGCCTGTGGCGCCACGCTGGCCAGGAACCGGTGTTCACCGACAGCCTGGCCCTCGACATGGGCAGCGTCGAAGCCAGCCTCGCCGGGCCGAAACGCCCACAGGACCGCGTGTCCCTGCCCAATGTCGGCCAGGCGTTCAGCGACTTCCTCGACCTGCAGTTCAAACCCACCACCAAGGAAGAAGGCCGCCTGGAAAGTGAAGGCGGCGGCGGTGTGGCCGTAGGCAACGCCGACCTGGTGGGCGAAACCGACTATGAATACGAAGGCCAGACCTATCGCCTGAAAAACGGCGCCGTGGTGATCGCCGCCATCACCTCCTGCACCAACACGTCCAACCCCAGCGTAATGATGGCCGCCGGGCTGGTGGCGAAAAAAGCCGTGGAGAAAGGCCTCACGCGCAAACCCTGGGTGAAAACCTCCCTGGCGCCTGGCTCCAAAGTGGTCACCGACTACTACAAGGCCGCGGGCCTCACCCAGTATCTGGATAAAATTGGCTTCGACCTCGTGGGCTATGGCTGCACCACCTGCATCGGCAACTCCGGGCCGTTGCCCGAGCCGATTGAAAAAGCCATCCAGAAGGCCGACCTCGCCGTAGCTTCGGTGCTGTCCGGCAACCGCAACTTCGAAGGCCGCGTACACCCATTGGTGAAAACCAACTGGCTGGCCTCGCCGCCGCTGGTGGTGGCCTACGCCTTGGCCGGTACGGTGCGCATCGACATCAGCAGCGAACCCTTGGGTAACGACCAGGACGGCAAGCCGGTGTACCTCAAGGACATCTGGCCGAGCAGCCAGGAGATCGCCGACGCCGTTGCGCAGGTCAGCACCGGAATGTTCCACAAGGAATACGCCGAGGTGTTTGCCGGTGACGAACAGTGGCAAGCCATTGAGGTGCCACAAGCCGCGACCTATGTGTGGCAGAAAGACTCCACCTACATCCAGCACCCGCCATTCTTCGACGACATCGCCGGGCCTCTGCCGGTGATCAAAGACGTCAAGGGCGCCCACGTACTGGCGTTGCTGGGGGACTCGGTGACCACCGACCACATTTCCCCCGCCGGCAACATCAAGACCGACAGCCCCGCCGGCCGCTACCTGCGCGAGCAAGGCGTGGAGCCGCGTGACTTCAACTCCTACGGCTCACGCCGGGGCAACCATGAAGTGATGATGCGCGGCACCTTCGCCAATATCCGCATCCGTAATGAAATGCTTGGCGGCGAGGAAGGTGGCAATACGTTGTACATCCCCACCGGCGAGAAAATGCCGATCTACGATGCGGCCATGAAGTACCAGGCTTCGGGCACACCGCTGGTGGTGATCGCCGGCCAGGAATACGGCACCGGCTCCAGCCGCGACTGGGCCGCCAAGGGCACCAACCTGTTGGGGGTCAAGGCGGTGATCGCCGAGAGTTTCGAGCGGATTCACCGTTCCAACCTGGTGGGCATGGGCGTGCTGCCGCTGCAGTTCAAGCTGGATCAGAACCGCAAGGCGCTGAAGCTTACGGGCAAGGAGAAGATCGATATCCTCGGCCTGACCGAGGTAGAGATCGTACCGCGGATGAACCTGACGCTGGTGATTACCCGGGAGGACGGCAGCAGCGAGAAGGTCGAGGTGCTGTGCCGGATCGATACCTTGAATGAAGTGGAATACTTCAAGTCGGGGGGGATTCTGCACTATGTGCTGCGGCAGTTGATTGCCTCTTAAGAACACAGGAGATCAAATGTGGGAGGGGGCTTGCCCCCTCCCACATTTTGACCGCGTTTAACGCTTCAGATCAGCCGAACAACCACTTCCACAGCAGTACCAACACCACTACCGCCAGCACCGGCCGCGCAATGCGGTAAGCCTTCGGATGCTTGCGCTTCCACTGCTTGACCACACCGCTGAACTTGTCGCTGAAGGTCTTGCTCCAGGCGTACGCCTGGTTGATGCCGCCGACGCGCTCGTCGTCGAGGTTCTGCGGCGCGGTGGCGCGGCCCAGTTGCTTGCTGACCCAGCGGTTGACGCGGGTCATCACGCGATTGCTCAGCGGGCGTTCGATGTCGCAGAACAGGATCACGCGGGTCTTGTCGGTTTCGTTCTTCACCCAGTGCACGTAGGTTTCGTCGAACATCACGTCGTCACCGTCGCGCCAGGCGTATACCTGGCCGTCGACGAAGATGCGGCAGTCGTCGGAGTTCGGCGTGGACAAGCCCAGGTGATACCGCAGGGAACCGGCAAACGGGTCACGGTGCGGGTTGAGGTGGCTGCCGCCCGGCAACAGCGCGAACATCGCGCCCTTGACGTTGGGGATGCTGCTCACCAGCGCCACGGTTTTCGGGCACAGCGCCTCGGCCGATGGCAGGGGTTTGTCGTACCACTTGAGGTAGAAACGCTTCCAGCCCTTCTTGAAGAACGAACCGAAACCGGCGTCGTTGTTCTTTTCGGCGGCGCGGATGTAACCCTCGTCGAACAGGTGCATGGCCTCTTCGCGGATCACTTCCCAGTTGTCCTTGAGCACGTCCAGTTCCGGGAACTTGCTCCGGTCCAGGTACGGCTTGGACGGCACCGCCGAAAACAGGTACATCAAGGCGTTATAGGGGGCGAACAGCGCCGAATGGTTGACGAACTGGCGCAACATCGGCAAACGGGCCTTGCCGCGCAGGTGCACGTACAGCGTGCTGCCGATAAACAGCAACAACACCGACAGTTTGGCGGCCAAAGAAAAGGTCATGCAGCAACTCCTGGAAATAAGCGCCTGGCCAACAGCCTCCCGGCGACGGGAGGCCAGACGTGACAGCCGGCCATGATAAACAGTTGGGCCATTATGCAGAAGGCCCAGGCTGACCGGCTGACATAAATCAAGCCTGGTTTTCCTGCTCGGTAAACAAATCGCTGAACAGCATGCTCGACAGGTAGCGTTCACCGGAGTCCGGCAGGATCACCACAATGGTCTTGCCCTGCATTTCCGGCTTCTCGGCCAGGCGCACGGCCACGGCCATGGCGGCACCGCAGGAAATACCGCACAGGATGCCCTCTTCCTGCATCAGGCGCAGGGCCATGGCCTTGGATTCGTCGTCGGTCACCAGTTCCACGCGGTCGACCATCGACAGGTCGAGGTTTTTCGGCACGAACCCGGCGCCAATCCCCTGGATCTTGTGGGGGCTGGGCTTGATCTCGGCACCGGCCAGGGCCTGGGTGATCACCGGCGACACCATCGGCTCGACAGCCACCGACAGGATCGGCTTGCCCGCCGTGTTCTTAATGTAGCGCGACACGCCGGTGATGGTGCCACCGGTGCCCACGCCCGCCACCAGCACGTCCACGGCGCCATCGGTGTCGTTCCAGATTTCCGGGCCGGTGGTTTTTTCGTGGATGGCCGGGTTGGCCGGGTTTTCGAACTGGGCCGGCATAAAGTAGGTGGCCGGGTCACTGGCAACGATTTCGCCGGCCTTGTCGATGGCGCCCTTCATGCCCTTGGCCGGCTCGGTCAGGACCAATTCGGCGCCGAGGGCCTTGAGCACCTTGCGGCGTTCGATACTCATGGACGCCGGCATGGTCAGCAGCAACTTGTAGCCACGGGCGGCGGCGACAAACGCCAGGCCGATACCGGTATTGCCGGAAGTCGGTTCCACGATGGTCATGCCCGGCTTGAGTTTGCCGGTGCCTTCGGCGTCCCAGATCATGTTTGCGCCAATGCGGCACTTCACCGAATAGCCTGGGTTACGCCCTTCGATCTTGGCCAGGATGGTCACGCCACGCGGTGCGATACGGTTGATCTGAACCAGGGGCGTGTTACCGATGGAGTGCGCGTTGTCTGCAAAAATGCGGCTCATGGCGGGTCCTATTAGGCGGTTTTCAGAAAGGCTCCAAGGGTATGCCTCGTGCTGCAAAGCGTCCAGTCGAAGGAACGTTGCGCCTGCCGCTGGGGTCCACCGCACCAGTATGGACAGAGGACTCTCCCCATGAAACGTCGCTACAGCTGGCCACTATGGACCATTGCCGGATTGCTGGTGGTCCTGGTCGCCGTGAGCATCGCGCTCCCCTACCTGGTGCGTAACTACCTGAATGACAAGCTCGCCGACATGGGCGATTACCGCGGCCAGGTGACCGACGTGGACCTCGCGCTGTGGCGGGGTGCGTACCGGATCAACGGCCTGGAGATCGTCAAGGTCGACGGCAAGGTGCCCGTCCCGTTCGTCAAGGCGCCGCTGATCGACCTGGCGGTGAGCTGGCACTCTCTCTGGTACGACCACGCGGTGGTGGCCAAAGTGCTGTTTATCAAGCCCGAGGTTAACTTCGTCGACGGCGGCGCCAACAAGCAAGCCTCCCAGACCGGTAAGGGTACCGACTGGCGCGAGCAGTTGAGTAAGCTGGCCCCCATCACCCTCGACGAAGTGCGCATTGAAGACGGCAAGATCGCCTTCCACAACTTCAGTTCCAAACCCGTGGTGAAGATCGACGCGACCGACGTCAACGCCAGCTTCTACAACCTGACCAATGTGGTCGACGTCAAAGGCCGGCGCGACGCGCGCTTCGACGGCAAGGCCCTGCTGCAAGGCCAGGCCCCGCTGGAAGCCACCGCCACCTTCGACCCGCTGAGCAATTTCGAGAATTTCGAGTTTCGCTTTCGCGCCAGGGACTTGCAGCTCAAGCGCATGAACGACTTCGCCGCGGCCTATGGCAAGTTCGACTTCAAGGCCGGCACCGGGGACGTAGTGATCGAAGCCCAGGCGGAAAAAGGCCAGTTGACCGGGTACATCAAGCCGCTGCTGCGCGACGTGGAAGTCTTCGACTGGCAGCAGGACGTGGAGAACAAGGGCAAGAACATCTTTCGTTCGATCTGGGAGGCCGTGGTGGGCGCCAGCGAGACCGTATTGAAGAACCAGGCAAAGAACCAGTTCGCCACCCGCGTGGAGCTAAGTGGCAGCGTGCATCAGCAAAATGTCAGCGCGTTCTCCGCATTTTTGGCGATTTTGCGTAATGGTTTTATCCAGGCGTTCAATGCGCGCTATGAACAGCCCAAGCCTTCGGCGGATTGAGCCGTGACCGGTCATTCAGAGACTGAATAACCCGTCTGCGTTCACAGTCGCCGGGGCCGCGCGGTATAGTCCGGGCATTGATGAATTCGAGGAATGACCGATGAAGTTCGAAGGCACCCAGGCCTACGTTGCCACCGATGACCTGAAACTGGCCGTCAACGCTGCCATCACCCTGGAGCGCCCACTGCTGGTCAAGGGTGAGCCCGGCACCGGCAAGACCATGCTCGCCGAACAACTGGCCGAGTCCTTCGGCGCCAAGCTGATTACCTGGCACATCAAGTCCACCACCAAGGCCCACCAGGGCCTGTACGAGTACGACGCGGTCAGCCGCCTGCGCGACTCGCAACTGGGAGTGGACAAGGTGCACGACGTGCGCAACTACCTCAAGAAGGGCAAGCTCTGGGAAGCATTCGAGTCCGAGGAGCGGGTGATCCTGCTGATCGATGAAATCGACAAGGCCGACATCGAGTTCCCCAACGACCTGCTGCAGGAACTCGACAAGATGGAGTTCTACGTCTACGAAATCGACGAGACCATCAAGGCCCGGAAGCGCCCGATCATCATCATTACCTCCAACAACGAAAAAGAGCTGCCGGACGCGTTCCTGCGCCGCTGCTTCTTCCACTACATCGCCTTCCCCGACCGCACCACCCTGCAAAAAATCGTCGACGTGCACTACCCGGACATCAAGAAGGAGCTGGTCAGCGAGGCGCTGGACGTGTTTTTCGACGTGCGCAAAGTCCCCGGTCTGAAGAAAAAACCGTCCACCTCCGAGCTGGTCGACTGGCTCAAGCTGCTGATGGCCGACAATATCGGCGAAGCGGTGCTGCGCGAGCGCGACCCCACCAAGGCCATCCCGCCCCTGGCCGGTGCCTTGGTCAAGAACGAGCAAGACGTGCAGTTGCTCGAACGCCTGGCATTCATGAGCCGTCGCGGTAATCGATAATGTTGCTCAACCTGTTCAATGAAATGCGCGCAGCCAAGGTCCCGGTGTCGGTGCGCGAGCTGCTCGACCTGATCAACGCGCTGAAACAGCGCGTGACCTTTGCCGACATGGACGAGTTCTACTACTTGGCCCGGGCGATCCTGGTCAAGGACGAACGGCATTTCGACAAGTTCGACCGCGCCTTCAGCGCCTACTTCAATGGCCTGGAAAAGCTCGACGACCACCTGCAGGCGCTGATCCCCGAAGACTGGCTGCGCAAGGAGTTCGAACGCTCGCTGAGCGACGAAGAGCGCGCACAGATCCAGTCCCTCGGCGGCCTCGACAAGCTGATCGAGGCATTCAAGAAACGCCTGGAAGAACAGAAGGAACGCCACGCCGGCGGCAATAAATGGATCGGCACCGGCGGTACCAGCCCGTTCGGCTCCGGCGGCTACAACCCCGAAGGCATTCGCGTCGGCGACGCCGGCAAGCGCCAGGGCAAGGCCGTGAAGGTCTGGGACCAGCGCGAGTACAAGAACCTCGACGACCAGGTGGAACTGGGCACCCGCAACATCAAGATCGCCCTGCGCCGCCTGCGCAAGTTCGCCCGCCAGGGTGCGGCCGAAGAGCTGGACATCGACGGCACCATCGATCACACCGCCCGCGATGCGGGGCTGTTGAATATCCAGATGCGCCCGGAACGACGTAACACCATCAAGCTGCTGTTGCTGTTCGATATCGGCGGTTCGATGGACGCCCACGTGAAAATCTGCGAAGAGCTGTTCTCGGCGTGCAAGACCGAGTTCAAGCACCTGGAGTACTTCTACTTCCACAACTTCGTGTACGAGTCGGTGTGGAAGAACAACCAGCGCCGCACCTCCGAGCGCACCTCCACCCAGGACCTGCTGCACAAGTACGGTGCCGATTACAAAGTGATCTTTATCGGCGACGCATCGATGGCGCCGTATGAAATCACCCAGGCCGGCGGCAGCGTCGAGCATTGGAATGAGGAACCGGGGTATGTGTGGATGCAGCGCTTCATGGCCAAGTACAAGAAGCTGATCTGGATTAACCCGTATCCCAAGGATACCTGGGGCTATACCGCGTCGACGGGGATTGTGCGGGAGTTGGTGGAGGATCAGATGTACCCGCTGACGTTGCGCGGGTTGGAAGAAGGCATGCGCTTCCTGTCCAAGTGATGGCAGGCCTGTAGCCGAAGACATCGGCTTCAGGTCCCTCACTCAGCAGTGCTCGCGGTCGATCCAGGCAAACTTGAGGAAGAGCGCGGCGAACCGCTTGACCAGTTCCGAATCCTGACGGTCGACCTTCCCATCATTGTTGACGTCCTGGTGGATCGAGACAGAGGCGCCACGACCATTACCGTCGCTGTACACCGCCGCCGAGTAAACAATGGTTTCATCTCGGGGCACCCCCTCCCCTTGATGAAAGTGCAAGCGCACCGTGTCGGGAATCCCGTTGTTATCAAAATCCCCGGCAAATACCTTCAGGTACTTGTCGAAGGGTTCGTCGAGGCTGAACCATTCGAACGCCAGAAACAGCTGGGCAAACTCGATGGCCATCTCTCGGTCCACGGTGTCGACAATGCCGTCCTGATTGAGATCGTCCGCAATGATCCAGTCGAACTGGCCGTCGTCGGTGATATCGAAGGCGGTGGCTCGATGGACAAGCGCGGGGGTCCTGGAATCGTCATAGAATTCCAGGTACACCACATCGGGAACATCGTTATCGAGTACATCTTGGGCAAAAATCTTCAAATAGCGCATGGAAAAGCCTGAATAGTGGATGAACCCATTCAGGTTTTCATGACTGCGCTAAAGCCGCGAAGACGACAAACACTGGCACTCCCGTAGGAGCTTTCTTTACAGGGAAAACCGGCGCAGATACTCCACATGCTGCCGATGCGCCATATCCTGCACCACCGGCACCAACCTCAGCTTTTCTCCCGGCAAACACTGCGCCAGCCGCGCCAGCGCCAACGGCGTCAAGGCGCCCAGGCGCGGATAGCCACCGATGGTCTGGCGATCATTGAGCAACACGATCGGCTGCCCATCCGGCGGCACCTGGATGCCACCCAACGGAATCCCTTCGGAAATCAGTGACGGTCCCTGGTACTGCAACGGCGTGCCCAGCAAGCGCATGCCCATGCGGTCGGCGCGACTGTCCAGGGTCCACTCGGTGTTAAAGGCATCGAAAAGGCTCTGGCCGCTGAACAGGCCAATTTGGGCGCCGACGATCACCTCCAGCGGCGCCTTGGCCGGCAGCGCCTGTTCGCTCAGCACTTTCATCCCACCGCCGGTACCGGAGTAGCCCAGTCGCCCGCCTTCGGCCAAGGCCTTGCCGAAACCGTCCGGCCCGCCCAGCGCCTCACGTACCACCGTGGCGCAACTGCCCAGCACATCCGGCGCATCAAACCCGCCGGGGGCCGCCAGGTAAGCCCGCGCGCCGCTGAAGGGCTGGGTAAAGCGCAGGCGCTGGCCCTTTTGCAGGATAAAACTACGCCCGGGACTGATCGCACGTTCATCGATATACGCCCCCAGATCCGCCCCGGCCAGCGCCAACAGGCAATAATCCTCGGCCTGCACGGTAAAGCCACCGAGGGTGATTTCCACCACCGGCGCGTCCAGCGCATTGCCCAGCAGCCAGTTGGCCCAGGACATCGACACCCAATCCAGCGCGCCGCCCTGGGTCACGCCCAGGTGGCGCACGCCAAAACGACCGGCGTCCTGCAGCAGGCACAGCGGCGTGCTGGCCTCGATGATCAAGCGGCTCATGCCTGCGCCTCCAACGGCGTGTCATCGCCACCCAGGTTTATAAATTCAGCGTGGCTGACCGATTCAAAGCGCACCGTGTCACCGGGCTGCATCAGGCTGTAGCCAGCGCGCTCGCGGTCAAACAGCTTGGCCGGCGTGCGGCCAATGAGGTTCCAGCCACCAGGGGACACCACCGGATAGGCGGCGGTCTGTCGCTCGGCGATACCGACACTGCCGGCCGCCACGCGCTGGCGCGGGGTGCTCAGGCGCGGGGTGGCGAGGATTTCATCCACCAGCCCCATAAAGGCAAAACCGGGGGCGAAGCCGAGGGCGAACACCTGGTATTCGTGGGCGCTGTGGCGGCGGATCACATCGTCGACAGCCAGGCCACTGCGCTGGGCCAGCAATGTCAGTTCAGGGCCGACACTCAGGTCGTACCACACCGGCAGCACATGGCACTGGCCGCTGCCCTGGGCCTGGGGTTGCAGGTCGGTCAGCGCCTGGTCGATCAATTCCCGCGCCTGGGCCGGGCTCAACGCCGTGAGGTCGTAATGCACCATCAAGGTGGTGTAGGACGGCACCAGATCCACCAGGGCCGCGCCAAAACCGCTGCGCAAGCGCTGGGTGGCGGCGAGCATCCACGGCATATTGGCTTCGGCGATCACCTCGAACAGACGCACCATCAGGCAGTCGATCGCCACCACTTCAATCCGCGGCTTCATGCTGGCTTCAATGCCTCGCGGATACGCTTTACGGCGGCGACCGAACTGGCATTGTCGCCATGCACGCACAGGGTATTGGCGCGCAACAACAACGAGCTGCCATCGCTGGCGGTCAGGGGTTCGCCACGGGAAAGGGTCAAGGACTGCTGGACGATGACCTCTGGATCATGGTGCACGGCACCCGGCAACTGGCGCGAAACCAGATGGCCGTTGGCGTCGTAGGCACGGTCGGCGAAAGCCTCGAACCACAGGATCACCCCGTACTCATCCCCCAATGCCTGGGCCGCGCTGTTGTCGCGGGTCGCCAGCAGCATCAGCGGCAGGTCGCCATACGCGGCCACGGCCTCGATCACCGCACGCAGCTGCGCCGGGTTGGCCATCATGTCGTTGTACATCGCGCCATGGGGCTTGACGTAACTGACACGCCCGCCCTGGGCACGGCAGATGCCGTCGAGGGCGCCGATCTGGTAATGCAGCAGGTCCTGGATTTCCTGGGGGGTGTAGGTCATGGAGCGGCGGCCGAAGCCTTGCAGGTCCTGGTACGCCGGGTGTGCGCCCACCTGTACACCGTGCTTGAGGGCCATGCTGACGGTCTTGCGCATGATGCTCGGATCGCCGGCATGAAAGCCGCAGGCCACGTTGGCGCAATCGATGAACGGCATGACCTCGGCGTCCAGACCCATGGTCCAGTTGCCAAAGCTCTCGCCGATGTCGCAATTCAATAGCAGACGGCTCACGCTGGTTGCTCCTGTAGGCTTTGTTTTTTTGTAGTGTGGGATTTTTTACGCAGAACTCGCAACTTGTCCTGACACCCCAACGGCGCTTATCGTGGAATAGCCTGATTTTTGGCGTTTGCCCGGTGCGGCGTCCAACTAATAAAAACCGATCCATGCATAAGAAAAAGTTGATCCCATGAATTTGAAGTTCCTCGAAACCTTCGTCTGGGTGGCCAAGCTCAAGAGCTTCCGCCTGACCGCGGAGAAGCTGTTCACCACCCAGGCCTCGATTTCCAGCCGCATCGCCGTGCTGGAAAGCGAGCTGGGGGTAAAGCTGTTCCTGCGTGACTCCCGGGGCGTGAGCCTGACCCCGGAAGGCTTGAAGGTGCTCGATTATGCCGAGCAGATGATGGTGACCATGCAGGGCCTGAAACAGTCCCTGGAAACCACCAGCAGCAAGGTCGGGCGCATTCGCATCGGTGCGATGGACACGGTGATCCACACTTGGCTCAGCCCGTTGGTGGCGGAACTGATGGACCATTTCCCATTGGTGGAAATCGAGTTGGTCGCCGATACCGCGCTTAACCTCAGCGATCAGCTGCAAAAAGGCTTTCTCGACCTGATCCTGCAAACCGACCTGCTGCGCCTGGAAACCGTGCGCAGCCTGGAGTTGGCCAGCCACCCCATGGCCTGGATCGTCGCCAGCCAGTCGATCTACAACCGCGACTACGCCTCCCTCGCCGAACTGGCCCAGGAGCGCATCATCACCTACTCGAAAAACTCCCACCCGCACCAGGACGTCATCAGCCTGATGCAGGCCAACGGCGTGGCCGCGCCACGGATGAACTGCGTGAACTCGGTGTCGGCGATTACCCGGTTGTTGCGCGATGGCTTCGGGATTGGTGCACTGCCGCCGGTGTTGGTCAGGGAAGAACTGGCGCGTGGCGAATTGGTGATGTTGCCGATGGCGCAAAAACTGCCGAACCTGCAAGTGGTGGTGTCGTGGCGCGTGGGGGTGGAATTGGTGGAGGAGATTGTCGGGCTGTGCCAGAAGGTCGTTACCCGCTATGCCGAGGAAGTCGGCGAAGAGCGGATGGTGCTGAGCAACTGAATAAACCGGATACAAATGTGGGAGGGGCAAGCCCCTCCCACATTAGACCGAGGTGTGGGTTAGAGACCTTTCAGGTCCCGTTCTTCGATTGGCCGGCTTTGGCGCAAGCGCTTGCCACCCAGCACCACCCAGTCGATCAGGCGGAACAGGCACTCCAGGCCAAACGACAGCAGCATCGCCCCGCCCAGGCCCCAGCCCATGGCTTCGGGGGTCAGCAGGATCTGGTAGCTGTAGCCGTTCCAGGTCTCCAGGCGGATATCCGGGTCGGCGGCCACCGCCACTTGCAGGGCACGGATGTACCACGGGCCTTGCATGGCCTGGAATTGCTTGTCCAATGCCACCTGGCGGTCAAGCATGGCGCCCAGGCTGTTGGCGTCGCTCTGGAACACCGGATCGTCGCTGGCGCGGTAATGCGCCACCAAGGCCTTCAAGTCACCGTTGAAGAACTGCCGCGCGGTGGTTTCAAACCCGCTCAGGCCGGTCTGGGCCTCGATCAGGTGGGCTTCGACGCGCTTGGCGTAGTCGTTGATAAACCCCGGCACTTGCACGCCGACCAACAGGCCAATGGCAAACAGCACCAACCGCAGATAACTGAGCAACATGGTCGATATCCTTACTCGGTAACGCCCTGGCTGACGCATTCACCGCGTCGCCACAGGCTCCATTGGCCCGGTTCGTAGCGGGTCCAGTTTTCGTTGTCGGTCAACGGCTCGGTGGCGATCACCGTCACCACATCGTTGGGGGTGGTTTCGGCCTGAAAATCGACGATCACGTCGACATCCTTGAGGCGCGCCGGACCAAACGGCGCACGCCGGGTGATCTGCGCCAGTTTGGTCGAGCAATAGCAAAACAGCCAGTCACCGTCGCTGAGCAGGCAGTTGAACACGCCTTTGCTGCGGTATTCGGCACAGGCGGCGATCAGGTCCGGCAGCATCTGTTCGATGTCCACCGGCTCGGGGAAGGCCTCGCGCACGCGGTTGAGCAGGTCGCAGAAGGCCGCTTCGCTGTCGGTATCGCCGACTGGCCGATAGAAGGTGGCGCGGGGGTGGAAGTCCGCCAACTGGCCGTTGTGGGCGAAACACCAGTTGCGGCCCCACAGTTCGCGCACGAACGGGTGGGTGTTGGCCAGGCTCACCTTGCCGACGTTGGCCTGGCGGATATGACCGATCACCACTTCACTCTTGATGGGGTAACGCTGCACCAGCAGGGCGACTTCCGACTCGCTGCTGGCGGCCGGGTCCTGGAACAGGCGCAGGCCACGACCTTCGTAGAAGGCGATGCCCCAACCGTCGCGGTGGGGGCCGGTACGCCCACCGCGCTGCATCAGCCCGGTAAAGCTGAACACGATATCGGTGGGGACGTTGGCACTCATGCCCAATAATTCACACATGCCAGGGCTCTCGCTGCAGGGCAGACAACGTTAAAGGCGCGGTTCGACCCGCATACCGCTCACAGGTGCAGGACGACGGAACGGCTCATCATCTTCATCCACAGGCTCGGCGGCCAAGGCAGCGTCGGTGGCGGCCTTGCGCTCACGGCGGGCGTTGGCGGCGCGCTCGATGGGCCAGCGGATCAGCACAAACACGAGGTACACACCAAAGGCGATCATGGTGTACATGAACAAATCGGAAATCGCCCGCCAGGCGTTATTGCCGACCTTGAGCACCAGGTCCAGGGCCGTGATGGCCACGGCCGGCGCGAACTGAGTCTTGACCGGGTCGACGATGGTCGGGCTCAACAGCAGCACGGCCATCAGCAATTGCAGCGGTTCGCGCAGCCAGCGCCAGATCCAGCGGGTCATGCGCCACCACACCAACAGGCAGCCCAAGGCAGCGAAGGCGTAAAGGCCCCAAGCGGTCAGATAGTCGTTCTCGGTCATGGTGTCCATGGCAAGGTAGGCAAACAGGCGGCTATGATAACGGCTTTTGCGTGTCGCGGCTGCAATGCCTGCCACCTTCCGCCAGACAGAGAGTGCTCCATGCCTTCATCGACCGCCCCGATTGCCCGTAAAGCCCCAGGCCAGGACCCGTACGCCTGGCTGCAAGAGCGCGACAGCGTTGAGGTCCTTGATTACCTGAAGGCCGAAAATGCCTTCCAGGAAGCCCGGCTCGCCGACCAGCAGGCCCTGCGCGAAACCCTGTTCGAGGAGATCAAGGGCCGCATCCTCGAAACCGACCTGTCCCTGCCCTCCCCCTGGGGCCCGTACCTGTATTACACGCGCACCACCGCCGGTGACGAATACGCCCGCCACTACCGCTGCCGCCGCCCGGCCGACGACAGCAACCAGGTGGACGACAGCAGCGAAGAGCTGTTGCTGGACCCGAACGTGCTGGCCAACGGCGGCTTCTTTTCCCTCGGCGCATTCAGCATCAGCCCCGACCACCAGCGCCTGGCCTACAGCCTCGATACCAGTGGCGAAGAGATCTACACCCTGTTCGTGAAGGAATTGGCCACGGGCAAAGTCAGCGAACTGGAGTTCCAGGATTGCGACGGCAGCATGACCTGGGCCAATGACAGCCTGACCCTGTTCTTCGGCGAGCTGGACGACACCCACCGCCCGCACAAGCTGTATCGCTACCGTCTGGATGGCACGGCGGCGCAGGAAGTGTTCCATGAGCCCGACGGCCGCTTCTTCCTGCATTGCTACCGTTCCAGCTCCGAGCGCCAATTGCTGCTCTCGCTCGGCAGCAAGACCACCAGCGAGGTCTGGGCGCTGGATGCCGACCAGCCGCACCTGGACTTCACCTGCCTGGCGCCACGGGTCGAGGACCATGAATACGATGTCGACCACGGCCAACTGAATGGCGCGTGGACCTGGTTTATCCGCAGCAACCGTGATGGCATCAACTACGCCCTGTTTGTGGCGACCGACATTGGCGACGTGCCGACCGAGGATGAGTGGCAGAACCTGATCCCCCACAGCGATGACGTGATGCTCGACGGCGTCAGCCTGAACACCGGCGCCATGACCCTGAGCCTGCGCATCGGCGGCCTGCCGGTGATCGAAGTGCATCCCCAGGGCTTGTCGCCCTATCGCGTGGAGCTGCCCGACGCCGCCTACAGCCTCTACGTGCAAAACAGCCTGGAATTCGTCAGCGACAAGATCCGCCTGCGCTATGAAGCCCTGAACCGCCCGGCCCAGGTGCGCCAGCTGGAACTGGCCAGCGGCGCCCAGCAGGTGCTCAAGGAAACCCCGGTGCTCGGCGTGTTCAATGCCGATGACTACGTCAGCCAGCGCCTGTGGGCCACCTCCGCCGATGGCACCCAGGTGCCGATCAGCCTGGTGGTCAAGCGCGACCAGCTCGGCAAGCCGACACCGTTGTACCTGTATGGCTATGGCGCCTATGGCTCAAGCCTCGACCCGTGGTTCTCCCATGCACGCCTGAGCCTGCTGGACCGTGGCGTGGCCTTCGCCATTGCGCATGTGCGCGGCGGTGGCGAACTGGGTGAAGCCTGGTATCGCAATGGCAAGCAGGAACACAAGCAGAACACCTTCAGCGACTTTATCGCGTGTGCCGAACACCTGATCGCCGAGGGCCTGACCACCTCCAGGCAACTGGTCATCAGCGGCGGCAGTGCCGGCGGCCTGTTGATCGGCGCGGTGCTCAACCAGCGTCCGGAGTTGTTCCAGGCGGCGATTGCCGAAGTGCCGTTTGTCGACGTGCTCAACACCATGCTCGACCCGGAATTGCCGCTGACCATCACCGAGTACGACGAGTGGGGCAACCCCGAAGAGCCTGCGGTGTATGAACGCATCAAGGCCTACGCGCCGTACGAAAACGTCAGCGCCCAGGCCTACCCGGCCACCCTGGTGATCGCCGGCTACAACGACAGCCGCGTGCAGTACTGGGAGGCGGCCAAGTGGGTGGCCAAGTTGCGCGCGACCAAGACGGACGACAACCTGCTGTTGCTCAAGACCGAACTGGGTGCCGGCCATGGCGGGATGAGCGGTCGCTACCAGGGATTACGTGACGTAGCACTCGAATATGCATTTGTGTTCAAGGCGCTGGGGCTGGTTTAAGGAACTTAGCGGGGCGGTCGTGTCTGAACATTCAGACCGCCTCCTGATTGATGGACCAAGATTGCAGCCATGGCACTCCCGACTTTAATGAATACCGAAATCCGCGACATGCTCATGGACTGCGGCCTGTTCGACCCGTTGTTGCCGGAAGACTTCTACGTCGCCGCCGGCTACTTCAACATCAGCAGCATTGCCGAGGGCGAGGTGATTTTCCTCGAGGGCGATGCCGGCACCTTCATGTGCATCATCCACAGCGGCCAGGTGGCGGTGCAGAAAACCAACCACACCGGCCAGCGCCTGACCATTGCCACCCTGCGCAGCGGCCGGGCCTTTGGGGAGATGGCCGTGCTTGACGGCGAGCGGCGCTCCGCCAGTTGCGTGGCCGCCAGCGACTGTGTGTTGTTGAACCTGGGCAAGGACGCCCTGGAAAAGATGCTCAATGAAACGCCGCGTGTGGCGGCGAAGATCATCCGCGCAATCGCCATCGCGTTGTCCAAGCGCCTGCGCATGGCCGATGGGCAATTACTCTCCCAACAGTTTTAACCGCCGGGGGTCTTCGGCTTGCTGTCGTTCTGCTGCAGGCCAGGCACCGTCTGGTCCTTCGGCGGCGTCGGCAACACGATGGGCACCAACGGCGGTGAGCCGTTCGTCTTCGGCACGGCCGGCGGGGTGATCTGCGGATACAGCGTCGGCGTTGGCGTGCCCGGTGCGCCGGGGCTAGGTGCCGGCGCCACCGGTACGGTTTGCAACTCCTGAGCCTGCGCCGCACCCAATGCGAGCGCGCTCAACACAATGACCGTTAGAATGCTGCACTTCATCGATGGCTCCATGGCCTGACCGGAATGTCGTAAGGCTACTCCCAACCGCGCAAGAATGCCCTTCCCAATGAGATTTCCATGAAACGTTTCGTTCTGCTGGACACCACCCCGATCCCCGACAACGGCGGTGCCTTGTGCCTGTTCGAATACGGTGAAGACTTTGTCATCAAGATCCAGGGCGGTGACGGCGGCCAGTTGATGAACACGCGCATGCACGGCTCCGAAGACGCGCTGGCGGAAATCCCTTGCCGCAAGGTCGCGGGGCGCCCGGGCTCACGGGTACTGATCGGTGGGTTGGGCATGGGCTTCACCCTGGCCTCGGCGCTCAAGCACCTGGGCAAGACCGCCGAAGTGGTGGTGGCGGAACTGGTGCCCGGTGTCGTGGAGTGGAACCGGGGGCCCCTGGGGGAAAAGTCCGGCCGCCCACTGCTGGACCCGCGCACGGTGATCCGCATGGAAGACGTGGCCAAGGTGCTGCAGGCCGAGCCCCAGGGCTTTGACGCGATCATGCTCGACGTCGACAACGGCCCCGAAGGCCTGACGCAGAAGGCCAACAGCTGGCTCTATTCCGCCGGTGGCCTGGCTGCCTGCGCCAAGGCCCTGCGGCCCAAGGGCGTGCTGGCCGTGTGGTCCGCCAGCGCCGACAAAATGTTCAGCGACAAACTGCGCAAGGCCGGTTTCAAGGCCGAGGAAGTGCAGGTGTTTGCCCATGGCAACAAGGGCACCCGGCATACCATCTGGATAGCGGAGAAGCTCAAGGGCTGAGCACGCTTCCCAAGCCCCCCTCCCACATGTTGATCCCTGTCAGTTGTGGGATTTGCGGTAGTCGATCACGTACGGCACTTTTTTGTCGAAGGTCTTCTCCAGCTCATCGCGGTCCAGCCGGGTCATGCCGCCCAGTTGATGGGCGGTGAAACCGCTGTCACCCACCTGTGAGCCCGGCGCCAGGCTGACCATGCGCTTGGCGACCGCTTCGATAGCGTCCTTAAAGCCGCCTTTCTTGTTCAGGTTGTACTGGCCCAGATCAATCTGCGTGCGCAGCCAGTTACCCCAATAGAACTCCAGAAACTCCGGGGCGATCTGCCCGTCATTCGGCTTGCCATAGGCGGCCTTGCGGGTGAAATACACCAGGCTGCGGAAGGTGTCGTCCTGCAGGTTCTTGAAGCCCAGGTGCGCCGGTAGTTGTTCCGGCGGCAGGGCCTGGCCCTGGTTGTCCTTGAGCCAGACCTTGCGGGCCGCTTCCATGCGCTGCCAGAAGCTCGCCATGTTCGGGCTGTTGCTGAAGTCATCGGTGACCTTGACCCACATCTTCAAGCGCGGGCCGCCGCCGGGCACTTCCCACAAGGTGGTGAAACTGTGGTGACCGTCGGTCAGGTACAGTTGGCCGGCGGGGCCGACCACCACGGTTTTCATGTCCTCGGGGTGGGTGCCCACCGGGTCCTTGCAGGTGAAGCTGTCGGGCTGGTGCAGGTCAGCCTTGCTGGGTACTTTGTCGGCCTCGCCCTGGCCGTTGGTTTCGCAGTATTCATCGAAGACCTTGGCGGGTTTGTCGGCGAACAGGCCCAGGCTGTAGTAGATCTGGTCGAAGCCCACCACCGCCTGGGTCGGATGCAATTGTTCAAGGGCAACTTCGATCACTTGCCCGGGCTTGGGCGTCGAGAACGCCTGGGCCTGGAGGGTAACGACACACAGTAGCAGTGCAACAGTCCATGAAAGCAGACGCATGTTTTTCAGATCCTTATGAGTAAAGTAAATCGATCCCAGCGGTCATTTGCGACGCAAGCGGCTAGAATCAACGCTATCCGTGACCACCAAACAGCCAGGAGCCATGATGAGCTCGACCAACCCGCCCTCCCACACCGCCAAGCTGGACCGCATCCTTGCCGATGCCCAGCGCGACCGGGAAATGGGCTACCGCGACAAAGCCCTGAAGATGTACCCCCACGTGTGCGGCCGCTGCGCCCGTGAGTTCGCCGGCAAGCGCTTGAGCGAACTTACCGTACACCACCGTAACCACAATCATGATGACAATCCCCAGGATGGCTCGAACTGGGAGTTGCTGTGCCTGTACTGCCACGACAACGAACATTCGCGCTACACCGACCAGCAGTACTTCGGCGAAGGCTCCACCAGCAGCCCGACGATCGCCAAGGCCACGCATAACCCGTTTGCGGCGTTGGCGGGGTTGATGAAGAAAGACGACTGAAGAGTGTCGTTGCCTGTCCTGGCCTCATCGGGAGCAAGCCCCCTCCCACATTTTGAGTTGTGAACACTTTCAAATGTGGGAGGGGGCTTGCTCCCGATAGCGTTACCCCAAGCAATACACCAGCTTCAGGCCGTATAATCGCCGCTTTTCTCCAAGGCACCCTTCCCCGTGGGCAATAAACGCTACAGCTGCATCGGTCTGTATAACCCCAAATCCCCCGAAAACGTTGGCTCGGTCATGCGTGCCGCCGGCTGCTACGGCGTGGCCTCGGTGTTCTACACCGGCGTGCGCTACGAGCGCGCCCGGGACTTCATCACCGACACCAAGAAGGTCCACCACGATATTCCGCTGATCGGCATCGATGACCTGAAGAAGATCCTGCCCCTGGGCTGCATCCCGGTCGCCGTGGAGCTGGTGGACGGTGCCCGCCCGCTGCCCGAATACACGCACCCCGACCGCGCGCTGTATATCTTCGGCCCTGAAGACGGGTCCCTGGATAAAGACATCCGCGACTGGTGCGAAGACGTCGTGTACATCCCCACCACCGGCTGCATGAACCTGGCCGCCACCGTCAACGTGGTGCTCTATGACCGCATGGCCAAGGGCAACAACACCCGTTCGGGCCCCAAGTACTGATCTTTTGGGAACATCCGGCGCCTGCGCGCAGTCAGCTGCATACACTTGACCTTGTTGGAGACAGATCATGAGCGACAGCACAACCTTGCGACCTATCATCGAACACACCCCCTTCCAGAATCAGCCCACCCAGAACGTGCACGGCTGGGAACGTATCGGCTCAGTGGCCGGTGGCGTGATGATGGTGGGCAAAGGCCTGCGCCGTGGCGGGATTTTCGGCCTGATTCAGGTGGCGATCGGCGGCGTGGCCCTGGCGCGCGGCTTTACCGGGCACAGTGCGCTGAAAGACAAGCTGGAACAGGGCCGCCAGGAAATGAACAGCGTGCGCACGAAGATCGAACGTGCCGGTGCAGAGCTGAAAAACCTGAAGACCAGGGCGGAAGTGGAGGCTGAGAAGGCCGTTAAAACCACTGGTTAGATTCAAATGTGGGAGGGGTAAGTCCTAATGCCATCATGTAGGAGCGAGCTTGCTCGCGAAAAACTCACAGGCGCCGCGTTCATTCAGGAAGCACGCGTTATCGTTGACGTTTTTCGCGAGCAAGCTCGCTCCTACATGGCATTAGAGCTTGCCCCCTCCCACCTTTTGTTTTGTGTATGGCGAGGGCTCAGCGCAGCAGCTTGCTGTCCAGTACCACCGACGATTCCCCAATGATGCTCTCGGCCAACTGCACAAACTCCGCGGTGGTGATGCTGTTGGCGCGCATCACCGCCTGCGCGAGGTCATCCAGGGAGCGCTTGTTGTGAGTCTTTACGCGGATCTCGCGATCCAGCTCCTGCAACACCACCACCGCCCGTGACACCGTCGCACCGCTGACGTGGTCGCCGCGCAGGCTGGTCACGTCCTTGCCATCCCTGGCCAAGCGCGCCTGTATCGCCTGGTACCGCTCATCGGTCACCCCGCCGGCACGGCGCACCAGTTCAATGGCGTAGTACTCCGCCAGCCCCTCGCTGATCCAGTCGCTGGTGTCGTGGTCGTTGAAGCGGCCAATCGCCTGCACCACTTCACGGATCAACGGGCTGCTGCCGTTCTCGCTGACCAGCGGCGTGCGGCTGTTGAGGTAGATCGAGTCGCGCGCCGAGACCGCACCACGGCGCATCGGATCGCTGGCGCCCACCACCAGCAGCTTGGCCGGATGACGTGGGAACGCCGCTTCGACCTGCGGCCAGACAAAGGTCAGCAGTGTCAGCACATCCATCCGCCGCATGGCTTGCCCCTTGGGCGAGGCGATGGTCACTTCGGTCTCGCCCAGGCGCACGCGGCGGCTGCCCAGGGTGCCGGCGAGCATCCAGCCGGTGGGCCGGTCAAACAGGCGCGAGACGTTGTCGATGCGGAACTTGTTCTTGCCGATGCGCGGCCAGGCGGTTTCGATGCTTTTCCAGCCGGCCGGCAGTTCGAACACCAGGCGCGAGACCAGTTCGACGCCGTCCTGCTGGTCGAGGCGTGCGGGCGGCACCAGGTCTTCGCCGCGAAACAGCGCCCAGCTCGGGGTCATCCGCGCTTCGTAAATACCCGGTTTGCGCGCGTGGCTCAGGCGCACCCGATAGGTCAGGCTGGCCTTGTTGGCGCTGGGTTGCCAGAGGCCGCGGTGGTCATTGACGCTCCACTGGCCATCGGCCTTGAAGTCGCTGTAGTCGCCAGTGCGGCCCAGGTCGAAGTTCAGGCTGCGCACCGCCGAGCCCTGAGACAGGCTCACCCGCACCTCGGCCTGATCGCTCTGGGGCAGCAGCTTGACGTGATAATCCAGGTCGACTTTCTTCGCGCACCACGCAGGCATGCTCAACGCCAGCAACACCAGGCTTGCCGCCAGCTTGGTTCCCGCCCTCATACACACTCCTTGCTCAGCCCGCGCGGAAGATCAGGTAATCCTCCCAGTCGTCCTCGGGCACGCTGCCTTCGCTGAGCATGCGCCCGGACTGGGAAATGCGTTCGTGGTGCACGGCATCGCGGTCGCCGCACACCAGGTGGTGCCACAACGGCAGGTCCTTGCGCTCGCTGACCAGGCGGTAGCCGCAGGTGGGCGGCAGCCATTTGAACTGGTCGGCCTGGCCTGGGGTGAGCTGGATGCAGTCGGGTACCGAGGCACGGCGGTTGGGGTAGTCGGTGCACTGGCAGGTTTTCAGGTCCAGCAGCTTGCAGGCGATGCGCGTGTAATAGACGCTGTTGTCGTCTTCATCCTCAAGCTTTTGCAGGCAGCACAGGCCACAACCGTCGCACAACGACTCCCACTCCTCCTGGTCGAGGTGTTCAAGGGTTTTGCGTATCCAGAAAGGTTCGACTTTGGCGGCCATGGCTCTACATCGGTATCGGTAGGTGAAAAGGCCGCCAGTCTAGTGCCCAAGGCCCCTGGGGCCAAGCGCTTACGACTGTCGGTATGACAAGACTTGTCAGTCTAGCGGGGGCGCAGTAGCTTTGAGCGCCGAATTGACGATCAGGAGCTGCCCATGACACGCGTTGCCGATTACCCGATCCATACCCAGTTCACCGAACGCTGGTCGCCCCGTGCCTTTACCGGCGAAAGCATCCCGCAGGAAACCCTGCTGAGCTTCTTCGAAGCCGCACGCTGGGCACCGTCGGCCTACAACTCGCAGCCTTGGCGTTTTCTCTACGCACGCCGTGATACGCCGGACTGGGAGCGCTTCCTGGGCCTGCTGAATGAATTCAACCGTGGTTGGGCACAGCATGCGTCGGCCTTGGTGATCATTGCCTCGAAAACCGACTTCATCGCCCCCGGTGCCACGGAAGAAACCCCGGCACTCTGGCACACCTTCGACACCGGCTCGGCCTGGGGCCACCTGGCGCTGCAAGCCAGCCTCAGCGGCTGGCACACCCACGGCATGGCCGGCTTCGATCAGGAGCTGACGCGCAAGGAGCTGAAGATTCCGGAGGGGTATGCGCTGCATGCCGCCGTTGCAGTGGGCAAGCTGGGCGACAAATCGACCTTGCCGGAGTACCTGCAGGGCCGTGAAGCGCCAAGCCCGCGCAAGCCGCTGAGCGAGCTGGTGTCAGAAGGTGATTTCAGCCTCTGAAACTGACGCAATCTCAAAATGTGGGAGGGGGGCTTGCCCCCGATAGCGGTGGTTCAGTCAATAGATACAGTGACTGACACTCTGCTATCGGGAGCAAGCCCCCTCCCACATTTTCTCCCCGCGCGGCCTCAGTAACCGCGCTCGAAATCCACTTCCCCGCGCAAGGCTTGCTTGGCCTTGTACGCGCGCAGGTTTTCCAGGAACAACTCCACCATCATCGGCGGCGAGGTCGGCGCGGAGCTGTGCCCGGTCAACAGCAGGCCCCAGGCGGTCCAGAACGGGTGGCGCTGCGGCAACGGTTCCTGACGGCACACGTCAATCACCGCGCCGGCCAGGTGCCCTTCTTTCAGGGCTTCGACCAGATCGGCATCCACCACCGCCACACCGCGCCCGACGTTGATGAACAAACCGGTCGGCTTGAATTGCTTGAACAGCGCGGCGTCGTACAGGTCATGGGTGTTCGGTGTATTGGGCAGCAGGTTGATCACGTAGTCCACCTCCCCCACCAACCGACCCAGTTGGTCGAGCCCGGCCACTTCGATAAACGGCGCTTGTTCCCGCGCAGTGCTGGCGATGCCGTACAACTTGACGCCGAACGGCACGAGAAACTCGGCGACACGCTGGCCGATGTCGCCGGTACCCACGATCAACGCCTTGCGCCCCGCCAGGCTCTGGCCGGTGCGGCTGTCCCACTTGCGCTCGACCTGGCTGACCAGTCGCGCCAGTACTTCGCGCTCGTGGCCCAGCATGTAGGTGAGGACAAATTCGGCCATGACCTGGCCAAAAATACCGACGGCGCGGGTCAGGCGATAGTCGCGGGGCAGGCCTTCGGCCAGCAGCGGCGTAATACCGGCCCAGGTCGATTGCAGCCACTGCGGCTGGTGGCCCTGGCGCAACAGTGTCGCCAACAGGTCCGGCTGGCCCAGCCATACCGGGCAATCGGCGGCCAGGCGCGACAGTTCGGCCGAGTCGCCGCTGGTGAGCACCTCCAGGTCCGGCGCCGCGTCATTGAGCAATTGGGCGTAGAGCGGGTGATCCTGTTCAGCAATCAGAACACGCATGGTTCAAACCTTTCAAAAACAGTGCAGACGGCCGCCCGCTTCCCTACGGCCACCGCCCACTAATACGATTCCATTGAAACCTGTGCCCCGGGCGGGGCACTGCCCGATCACATCGGGTCGTTGCGACGCAGCAGCTCTTCGGGCAGGTGCTCGATGTACTCGTCCTCGGCCGGAGGCATTTGCAGGTGATAGCCCTGCTTGTCGAGATTTTCCAGCACCACGATGATGTCTTCGCGGGACAACTTGCGCTCCGGCGTCAGCACCATGTCGAAGGCGTGGTGCGGTTTGCCGAACGCCGCCATCAAGGGCTCCGGCACGCGCTCCAGGGCGTCGCTTTTGAGCACGTAGAGGTACATGCCGTCTTTTTTCAGGCTGCGATAGATGGAGCAAATACGTTTCAAGGCTGTTCTCCGGCAGTGGCCAGGCTGTCGAGCAGCGCCTGGCCCATCAACTCGCGGCGCCAGCCACGCAGCGAGTCTGGCAATTGGTAAGGCCCATCGGGGTAGCCACTTTTAACCAGGGCTTCGAGGGTTTTCTTGCGCAGCATCAGTTCCGGCGCCATGTCCAGGCGCTCGGCGAATGTCTGGCCGAGGGCGCGCAGTTGCTTGATCAGCGTGGCGGCGTCCACCGGCAGCGGTTCGGCCACGGCCGGCGGCCATTGGTCCATGGGCACGCTGCCGGCACGCTTGATCAGGTCCAGCAGGAACTGGCCATCCTGGCGCACGGTACGCGGGTGCATGTCTTCGATCTTGCCCAGGGCGGCGAGGTTGTCCGGCTGGGATTTGGCCAGGGGCCACAGCGAGTGTTCGCGAATGATGCGGTTGCGCGGCAGGTCACGGGCGCGGGCTTGCTGCTCGCGCCAGGCGCAGAGTTCACGCAATACAGCGAGTTGGTCACGGGACAGTTTCCACGCCAGCTTGGCGTCGCGGTACACCTCGTACGGGTCGACTTCGCGGCGCAGGTTGGCAACCAGTTCGGCGCCGTCTTCCAGGACCCAGGCGTATTTATCATCCGACAAGCGCGGGCGCAGGCGAATGTAGACCTCGGCCAGGTGCACGGCGTCTTCGGCGGCGTAGCTCACCTGAGTCTCGGACAATGGCCGCTGCAGCCAGTCCGAGCGGGTCTCGCCCTTGGGCAACTCGATATCGAGCACGGCTTGCACCAGGCGCGAGTAGCCCATGGAGAAGCCGAGGTTCAGGTAGGCGGCGGCCAATTGGGTATCGAACAACGGCACCGGCAGGCTGCCGGTCAGGCGCAGCAACACCTCAAGGTCTTCGCTGCAGGCGTGCACCACCTTGATCACCGCCGGGTTCTCCAGCAACGCGGCCAGGGGTTGCCAGTTGTCGATGGTCAGGGGATCGATCAGGTAAGCGCGTACGCCATCACCGATCTGGATCAGCCCGGCAATGGGATAAAAGGTGTCGACCCGCATGAATTCGGTGTCGAGGGCGACGAATGGCAACTGCTGCCATTCGGCGCAATGCTGGCCGAGGCTATCGTTGTCGCAGATCCAGTGAATATCGATGGCCACACGGCTCTCCCTTGAAGAATGGCGCGCAGTATATATCGCGAACGGGGCTAGCGAGCATCCGCAGTGCACAGGCAACCATGAAAACTCAGACAGGAGATGAAGAATAGTCCGACAAGTGGGAGTTATCCTTTCTTACGAAGAACGTAGACCCGCCACAGGCTGGAGCCCGGCATGAATTCCTGCTGACTCAAGACCTTGAACCCGGCCTGGCGAAATTCCTCTTCCACGGCGGTACGCGAGGGTACCGACACAATCACCGTGTCGCGGCTGACCCGGTGAAACTCGCGCAGCAACGCCATGCGCCCTTCGCTGCTGGGCACATGACGAAACAACTCCAGGCAGAAAATGCAATCCACCGCGTTCGCCGACAAACCGATGGAAAACGCCGAGCCCTGGAAGGTCTTGACGCGCTTGAGCAATGACGCCGGATGGTGGCTACGGGCATGGTCGAGCATGTCCTGGGAATTGTCCGAGGCCAGGATCACGCGGTTGACGTGCTCGGCCAACACCGGCCAGAAGCGCCCCGAGCCGCAGGCCAGGTCCAGGATCAGCCCCGGCTCGCCAGCGACCTTGAGCGCCTGGCGCACCAACCACTCGTCGCGCCATGACGCCAGGCGCTGGCGCAGACCGGGCGGGCGCGTGTCACCGCAGACCCTGGCGTGCTCAAGGCCACAGCGTTCGGCGTATTCGATCTCGATGGAAGAAGGAGGTTGTGGCGACATCGCAGGCTCATGTGACTGAAACGGTAGTGAACGACCTTGATTCGCAGCTTAACCCTTGCAACGTGAAAAAAAGGTCGAAACCCTCACCGCCGTAAAAACCATCACGCCTGATGCAGATACCAACGCCAGTCCTGCTCGCCCACCTCGCCCATGAACTGGCGGTATTCAGCATGTTTCACCGCCAGGTACACGCCCAGGAACTCGCTGCCGAACGCCTCCCGCGCCCAGCTTGAAGCCTCCAGTGCGCGCAGGGTGGTGAGCCAATCGGTGGGCAGCAACGCCTTGGCCTGGGCGTAGCCGTTGCCTTCCACCGGGGCTCCGGGGTCGAGTTGTTCGCGAAGGCCACGGTGGATGCCCGCCAGGATCGCGGCCGCCGCCAGGTAAGGGTTGGCATCGGCGCCGCAAATGCGGTGTTCGATATGCCGGGAATGGGCCGGGCCACCCGGCACCCGCAGGCTGACGGTGCGGTTGTCCACGCCCCAGGTGGCGGCCAGCGGCGCATAGCTGTTGGTTTGGAAACGGCGATAGGAGTTGGCGTTGGGGCAGAACATCAGCAGCGAATCGAGCAGGGTGCCGAGCATGCCCCCCACTGCGTGGCGCAGCAGTGGCGTGCCGTCGGCGGCTTCACTGGCGAACAGGTTGTTGCCCTCGGCGTCGGCCAGGCTGACGTGCATATGCATGCCGGTGCCCGCCAGGTCATCGAACGGCTTGGCCATGAAGCACGCCGCCATGCCGTGCTTGTGCGCCACGCCCTTGACCAGGCGCTTGTAGCGCACCGCTTCGTCCATGGCTTGCAGGGCGTCGGCGCGGTGTTCCAGGGTGATTTCCACCTGGCCCGGGGCGTATTCGGAGATCGCCGTGCGCGCCGGAATGCCTTGCAGTTTGCAGGCGCTGTAAAGGTCGGCGAGGAACGGTTCGATCTGCTCCAGCTCACGCAGGCCGTAGACCTGGGTCGCGCGTGGGCGCCCGCCGTCCACGTCCCGTGCGGGTTGCGGGCGGCCATTGCTGTCGGGCTTCTGGTCGAGCAGGTAGAACTCCAGTTCCGCCGCCATCACCGGGTAATAACCGTCGGCGTTCAGGCCCTCGATCACCTTGGCCAGCAAATGCCGGGGGTCGGCCACGGTGGCAGGCAGGCCTTCGGTGGGGTGCATGCTGACCTGAACCGCGGCAGTGGGGATCAGCCGCCATGGCATGCGCTGCAAACTGCCGCTGATCGGGTAGGCGCGGCAGTCGATATCGCCCACCTCCCACACCAGCCCGGAATTCTCCACATCGTCGCCATTGATGGTCAGGCCGAGGATGGTGCTGGGCAACGGACGGCCGCTTTCATACACCGCCAGCAATTCATCGCGGTGCAGCAACTTGCCGCGCGGCACGCCGTTGTTGTCGAGGATAAACAGCTCGAACATCTCGATGTCCGGATGCTGTTCAAGGAAGGCGTGGGCTTCGTGCAGGCTGGCAAAAACACTCATGGGGGTTCTCTTACGTTTGTTTCAGGCAGGCGCGCACAAGGGTGCGTCATCCGTGGGGTAAATCAGCGTAGGAGAAGGGAATCTGGCGGGCGCGCGTGGCGGCAGTGGAACAGGGCCCAGAAGGCGAGTTCGGAGGGCAGTGTCGCAGGGTGAGTGTCGGGGGAGCCGCCCATGGGTGGATCACAATGATAGAGATGCGCCCAGCGTCACACGCCCGCATAGGTGTTTAAATTCAGGGTTGATGGAGTTTGGTTGCGACTTGGCTAAACATTCAACGCCCCTTGCTACCTGGCCTTGCTGCTGGAAATAATGACCGCCCCCGAGCATGCCCCAAGGACCCGATCGCATGAAAACAACGATAACCCTGTGCGTACTGGCAAGCCTGGCCACCTCCGCCCTGGCCGACACCGCCCCCTCGCGCCTTGACCAGGTGCTTGAGCGCGGCACCCTCAGCGTCTGCACCACCGGCGACTACAAGCCCTACACTTCGTTGCGCGCCGATGGCGGCTATGAAGGCATCGACATTGCCATGGCCGAGTCCCTGGCCAAGAGCCTCAATGCCAGGATCCAGTGGGTGCCCACCACCTGGAAAACCCTGATGCCGGACTTCCTCGCCCAGCGCTGCGACATCGCCGTGGGCGGGATTTCGGTGTCCCTGGAACGCCAGAAAAAAGCCTTCTTCAGCCAGTCCCTCGGGGTCGACGGCAAGATCCCGCTGGTGCGTTGCGCCGACGTCAAGCGCTACCAGACCGTGGAGCAGATCAACCAGCCCCAGGTGCGCGTGATCGAACCGGCGGGCGGCACCAACGAAATCTTCGCTCGCGCCCACCTGGGCCAGGCGCAAATCCGCCTGCACGACAACGTGACCATCTTCGACGAACTGCTGGCCGGCAAAGCCGACGTGATGATCACCGACGCCAGCGAAGCGCGTTACCAGCAGAAGCAAAAGCCCGGGTTGTGCGCGGTCAACCCGGAGCGGCAGATGCAGTACAGCGAAAAAGCCTTCCTGCTGCCCCGCGATGATGTGGCGTGGAAGAGCTATGTCGACCAGTGGTTGCACCTGAGCGTGGCCACCGGCGTCTACGACGGCATCGTCAGCCAATGGTTGGCGGCGCCCTGAGCCAGAGCCGTCTACGCTGTGCTCACATCAATAAGAACGAGGGACGGGACATGAAGGGACTGCTCCGCATCACCTGGCTGCTGCTGTTGTGTTTCAGCCAGGTACACGCCGCGACCACTCAGGACGAGGACGCCCAGGCCGCCAAGGCCCTGCTGGAAAAAGCCCTGGCCTACTACCAGAGCAACGGCGACAAGGCGCTCGCCGTGTTCAGCCGCCAAGGCGAGTTTGTCGACCATGACCGCTACGTATTCGTGGTCGACACCCAGGGCGTGCTGCTGGCCAGCGGCGGGCCCTCCTCCGCCTTGATCGGCCGGGATGTGTCCGAGGTACTCGGGCCAGAGTTGCGCCAGTCATTCAAGGACGCGCTCAAGGTGCCGGAAGGCCAGGGTATCCAACAGGCCGACTACCGCTGGCAGAACTGGAACGACGGCAAGGTCGAGCACAAGCATGTGTTTTACCAGCGCGTCGGCGAGCGCATCCTGGCCGTGGGTTATTACCTGCCGCGCGCCACCCCGGAACAGGCCCGGGCCCTGCGCAACAAGGCGGTGAACGCGTTGCTGAAGGATGAAGCCGGCACACTCAAGGCCATCAACTCATTGCAGGGCGGTTTCCTGCAGGATGACCTCTATGTGTTTGTCGTGGACTTGAACACCCAGCGCTACGTGGCCCATGGCACCAACCTGCGCCTGATCAACACCGACTTCAGCAAGATCAAGGACCCCGACGGCAAGCCGGTGGGCGAGCCGATCCTCAAGCTGATGGCCGAGCAGGACCAGGGGGAATACAAGTACCGTTGGAAGAACCCGGTGACGGATAAGGTCGAGAACAAGCATGCGTATGTGCGCAAGGCCGGGCATTTCATGGTTGCGGTGGGTTACTACAGCCCCTGATCTGAATTGGAATGCATTCAAATGTGGGAGGGGGCAAGCCCCTCCCACATTAGGTCTCTATTGTGTCAGTCAGCGGGTTTTGTCTTCCCTCCCGCGCAGCACGCGATTGGGCATCGTGATCGCCGCCGCCAACCCCAGCAACGACACCCCCGCACTCACCAACAGCAAATGCCTGAACGTCACCCCCAGCTCCCCGCGCAGGGCATCCTGCGCCGGGCCTGGCGCGGCGTTCAGGCCGTCAAGCAGCACATTGCCGGAACCGCCTTCGGGCACCAGCGCACCGCTGGCCAGATGGGCGAAGCTGGAGTCCTGCAACAACGCCAGCAGCAACGCCGACATGCACGCCACCCCCACCGCGCCGCCCAGGGAGCGGAACAGGTTGGTGGTGCTGGTAGCAACGCCGATGTCCCGTTGCTGCACCGAGTTCTGCGCCCCCACCAGGGAGGTGGGGAACTGCATGCCGGCGGCGATCCCGCACAGCAACATGAACACGCCGGTCAGCAGCATATCCTGGGGCGCACTGTAGGCCATGCCCAGGATCGCCAGCGGGCTCAACAGCGCACCGCCGAGGATCATCGGTTTGTAATGCCCGGTCACCGAGGTCATGCGCCCGGCGCAATAGGCGCCGATGGGCAGGCCCATCGCCAGGGGCAGCAAATGCAAGGCGGCGCTGTCGGCACCGCCGCCGGTCACTGTCTGAAAGCGCAAGGGCATCAGCACCGTCAGGGAAATCGCCTGGAAGCTGGTGAAGAAAATCGTGCACCAGCACAGCACCGCACTGCGGTTGGCAAACAGGTGCATCGGCAGCAAGGGCTCGCGGGCGCGGCGCTCGTGCCAGACGAACAGGGTCAATGCCACCAGGGCACAGGCCAGCAGCCCCAGCACCTGGCTGTCACGCCAATGATGGCCCTGGCCGATTTCGGTGATGCCCAACAGCAAGGCGGTGAGGCCGATGATCATCAGTACCGTGCCGAGGTAATCGATGATCGGCTTGCGTTGCGGTGCCGGCAGCCCCACCAGAGTGCGATGGGCCACGTACCAGGCACCGGCGCCCAACGGCAGGTTGATCAGGAACACCCAACGCCAGGATAAGTACTCGGTCATGTAGCCGCCCAACACCGGCCCGGCCACGCTGGCCACCGCGTACATGCTGCTGAAATAGCCCTGATAGCGCCCGCGCTCACGGGGCGGGATGATGTCGCCGATGATCGCCTGGCTCACCGAGATCATCCCGCCGGCGCCGATGCCCTGCAGCACCCGCGCCAGCACCAGTTGCTCCATGCTCTGGGCCATGCCGCAGAACAACGAAGCGACGGTGAACAGGCCCATGCCGATCAGCATCATCGGCCGCCGCCCGTAGAGGTCGCCGAGCTTGCCGTAGATCGGCACCGCCACCGTCATCGCCACCATATAACCGGAGATGACCCAGGCCAGCAGGTTGACGTCGTGGAATTGCGCGGAGATGGCGGGCATGGACACGGCGACAATGGTCTGGTCCAGGGCACCGAGGAAGATCGCCATCATCAACGAGGCGAGAATACTGCGCACCGCGGGGAGCGGTGGCGCGGGCTGATTGAGCTGAGTCACGGCAGAACCTTCGAGCAAGGCCCGCGGGAAAAGGCGGCCCGCGGGAATGCTCGATACGATAGCAGGCTATTCGATAGGCTCGTAAGGAAGTCCGACGTAATTTTCCGCGATGGTCTGGCGCCCGGCTTCGGAGTGGATGAAGTACTCCAGCTCGCTCTGGGCAATGCGCTGGCTGAATCCATCGGACTCAGGGAATTGATGCAACATCGAGGTCATCCACCAGGAAAACCGTTCGGCCTTCCACACCCGGCGCAGGCAGATGGCGGAATAACGTTCGAGCAAGTCCACGCGCCCCTCGCCATACACCTTGAGCAAAATTCGGAACAAGGTGCTCACGTCGCTGGCCGCCAGGTTCAAGCCCTTGGCCCCGGTGGGCGGCACGATATGGGCCGCATCGCCGAGCAGGAACAGGCGCCCGTACTGCATCGGTTCCACCACAAAACTGCGCAGGGGCGCGATGCTTTTTTCGATGGAGGGGCCGGTGACCAGTTGTTCAGCCAAAGCGTTGGGCAGCCGGGTTTTCAGTTCCGCCCAGAAGCGTTCGTCCGACCATTCATCCACGGGCTCCTCGGCCGGCACTTGCAGGTAATAGCGGCTGCGTGTCGGTGAACGCATGCTGCACAGCGCAAAGCCCCGTGGGTGCTTGGCGTACACCAGTTCCGCATGCACCGGCGGGGTGTCGGCAAGGATGCCCAGCCAACCGAAGGGGTAGACCCGCTCGAACACTTTTAGCGATTCAGCCGGGATCGACTGGCGCGCCACGCCGTGGAACCCATCACAACCGGCGATGTAGTCGCACTCCAGGCGAAACGCCTGGCCCTGATGCTCGAACGTCAGCCAGGGTCGATCACTTTTAAGATCATGGGGCTGCACGTCGCGCGCTTCATACAGGGTGGTGGCGCCAGCGGCGGCGCGGGCGGCCATCAGGTCGCGGGTGACCTCGGTCTGGCCGTAGATCATCACCGATTGGCCGCCGGTCAGCGCCTTGAGGTCGATGTGGGTCAGTTGACCGTCCAGCGCCAGCTCGAAGCCATCATGCACCAGGCCTTCGGCATCCATGCGCTGGCTCACGCCCGCCTCGCGCAGCAGGTTGACCATGCCTTGTTCCAGCACCCCGGCGCGGATGCGGCCTTGTACGTAGTCGGCACTCTGGCGCTCCAGGATCAGGGTCTGGATACCGGCGTTGTGCAACAGCTGGCCGAGCAAGAGTCCGGAGGGACCGGCGCCGATAATGGCGACTTGGGTTTTCAGGGTTTTCATTATTTTTATCGCCCGCAAGTTCCACCCGAACGGATCGAGTGAAAGAGTTGTCATTGATCTTGTGGCTGACAGTTTTCACTTGAGTGCGCAGTATAAGAAGGTGAAAACTGCGACAAAACCTGCGCTTTTTGCCAATTTGGGCGATTACCGCACCACTGTCCTGAGTATCGGATTGAAACCATGACCAACACCGCGATTCCGGTCTTCAAGCTTTACGGAGAAAGCCAGCAATGGCCGACCCCCGATTTGTTGCACTGCGAAACCATTTCCCGGCGCAGTCGGGAATACCAGTGGGAAATCCAGCCCCACCGGCACGCGGATCTGTGCCAACTGCTGTACGTGCACAAAGGCCAGGCCGAGTTGGAAATCGAAGGCCAGCGCACCACCCTCAAAGAAGCCACGCTGCAGGTATTGCCGCCGTTGTGCGTGCATGGGTTTCGCTTTGCCGAAGATGTGGAAGGCTATGTGGTCACCCTGGCGGCACCGCTGGTCAGCCACTTGCAAGCCCAGCTGGGCGCAACGGCAGGCGGTTTGCAGACCCTGGGCAGCTACCCGGCGGGCAAGGACAGTGATTACCTCAACAGCCAGTTCGCCCGCCTGCAGGACGAATACGCCGACAACCAACCGGCCCGGGACATGCTGATGCATGCGCTGGTCAGTGTGCTGCTGGTGTGGATCAGCCGCCAGGCCATCCAGCGTCGCCACCCGCGTGCGCCAAGGGGCCGCGAGTATTTCCGGCGCTTTACGCAATTGGTTGAACAGCACTATCGGGAACACCCGAAGATTGAGGATCTGGCCCACAAGCTGGGTATCTCGGTCTCGCACCTGAATGGGACGTGTCGGGAACTGGGTGGGCAGCCTGCCTTGCAGATCATGCATGACCGCCAATTACTCGAAGCCAAGCGCCTGCTGACCTACACCAGCATGACCATCAACGAGATGTCGGAAGTACTGGGTTTTTCCGACCCGACCAACTTCTCTCGGCTGTTCCGCCGACGGGTAGGGTTCTCACCCAAGGCGTTTCGCGAGCAACTCAAGGCCGAACAGCCGCCTACCTGAGTGCACTGAAACTGCCGGTGTGGGGAACGCATTGGTCCTGATGGCAGCTGATCGCAAAGGTCGGCTGCATCCGGGTCTGCTCCACACGGTAGGCGGCGGTGCCATACAGCCCGGTCGCCAGGGCGCAGAGGAAGAAAATCATCAGGTACTTGCGGGTTTTAATGCTCATGGCACAGACCTCTGAGCGGATCTACAGGGTGCTGTTTAAAGCATAGGCCAACCAGGGCGAGTTGCCATTATTGGGCGACATTCAACAGGGTTATGTCGCCTTAGAGCCCCCTATCCCACACCGGCTCCTCGGGGAACCTCACCACCAGGAAATCCAGCAGGCTGCGCAACGCCGATGGCATGTGTTTGCGCGACGCATAGACCGCGTAGATGTTCATCTGCCGGGGTTCGGCCTCGGGTAGCAGACGTACCAGTTCACCACGGCGGATGTGATCGCCGGCCTGGTAGCTGGGCAGCATCGCCACACCCGCGCCGGCCAGCGTCACGCGTAACAACGTACTGGCTTCGTTAGCGGTGATATTGCCGTGCACCGGCACCGAGACGTGCTCGCCGTGCTCTTCGAAATGCCACAGGCTTTTGCCGAAGTACGAATGGGTCAGGCAGTTGTGCCGGGCCAGGTCCTCGACTTTCTGCGGCGCCGGGTGCTCCAACAGGTACGCTGGGGTTGCACACACCACGGAGCGACAGACCGTCAGGCGCCGGGCGATCAGGTTGGGGTCCAGGTCGTTGCTGGTGCGGATGGCCAGGTCGATGCGCTCATCCACCAGGTTCACCGTGCGGTCGAGCATTTGCAGGTCAATCGTCACCAAGGGGTAGCGCTTGACGTACTCGGCGATAGCCTCGGCCAATTGCGCCTGGCCGAACGAGGTGCTGACACTCAGGCGCAACAGGCCACGGGGCGCATTATCGGGCTCACTGACGGCGGCCTGCATATCACCGCACAACTCCAGGAGTTGCCGACAGCGTGGCAAGGTTTCGCCACCGGCCGCCGTAAGGCTGAGTTTGCGCGTGGTGCGGTGCAACAGGCGCGCGCCGACCCAGTCTTCCAGCTCGGCCAGGTAACGCGACACCACCGGGCGCGACAGGTCCAGATGATCGGCAGCGGCGGACTGGCTGCCCAGGTCCACCACCGTGACAAACACGCGCATTGCTTGAAGACGATCCATGATTTGCCCGATTTCAGAAACAAACTATGTCCCAGCATCGCATTTTTAGTTCGGTTTAGTGCAACTAAGCTCTGTGCATTCTTTGAATCCACTGCTGGAGCTGCCCGATGTTCTCAACCCTCAAGCGCTTGACCTTCACCGCTGCCTTGGCGTTTGCCGGCCATGCAGCGGCGGCCGACCTGACCCTGGATGTCTACAACCCAGGCGAGGCGGCGATCTTCCCGGTCAGCTCGGTGCTGGTCAGCGGCGCCAAAGACGCAATCCTGGTGGACGCGCAATTCGGCAAGGGCCAGGCCGAGCAACTGGTGCAGAAGATCCGCGCCAGCGGCAAACACCTGACCACCATCTACATCAGCCACGGCGACCCGGATTACTACTTCGGCCTCGATACCCTGACGGCCGCGTTCCCCGACGCCAAGGTCCTGGCGCCGCAACCGGTGGTCGACCATATCAACGCCACCGTGGCCGGCAAACTTGAATTCTGGGGCCCGAAAATGGGTGCCGACAAACCGGGCAAAACCATCGTGCCCCAGATGCTGCAAGGCCACAGCCTGACCCTTGAAGGGCAGCAACTGGAGGTGATCGGCCTGGACGGCCCGCAGCCGGACCGCAGCTTCGTGTGGATCCCGTCGATCAAGGCCGTGGTCGGGGGCGTGGTGGTCGCGCAAAACATTCACCTGTGGATGGCCGACACCCAAAGCGCGCAATCCCATAAAGACTGGCTTGCGACCCTGCAACGCATCGAACAGCTGAAGCCACGCACGGTGATCCCGGGCCACTACCTGGGCACGCCATCGCCGCAATCCGTGACCTTTACTGCCGACTACATCAAGGCATTCGACGTAGAAACCGCCAAGGCCAAGGACGCCGCCGCGCTGATCGCGGCCATGAAAAAGCGCTACCCCACCCTCGCCGACGAAAGCTCGCTGGAACTGAGCGCCAAAGTCGCCAAGGGCGAAATGAAGTGGTGAATGGCTTTAAACCCTGACCGTACTGGAGAACATCATGAGCAAGATCGCAATCATTGGGGCCACCGGCCGTGCCGGCAGCCAATTGCTGGAAGAAGCCCTGCGTCGTGGGCATAGCGTGGTGGCTATCGCGCGTAACACCGAATCCATCGATGTGAAGCCAGGTGTGACCGTCAAAAAAGCGGATGCCTTGAATGCTGACGAACTGCAACAGGCTGTCAGTGGAAGTGATGTGGTAATCAGTGCCGCACACTTCGCAACCGTGCCAGCCGAGGCTGTGATCGGTCCGGTGAAGAAAGCCGGTGTAAAGCGCCTGTTGGTAGTGGGAGGCGCTGGCTCGTTGTTATTACCGACCGGAGAGCGCGTCATCGACAGCGCCGGATTCCCTGAGGAATATCGTGCAGAAGCAAGTGCTGGCAGCGTGTTTCTCGACAAACTGCGTCAAGAACAGGAGTTGGATTGGTCCTTTCTCTCGCCCTCTGCGGAGTTTGTTGAAGATGTGCGCACTGACGACTTCAGGTTGGGGCAAGACCACTTGCTCATTAGTGAGAAAGGAAGAAGCTGGATCAGCTTCTCCGACTATGCGATTGCACTAATCGACGAAGTAGAAACGCCAAAACATTCCCGCCAGCGCTTCACCGTCGGCTACTGACCCAACGCGGTCAAGAAATGTGGGAGGGGGCTTGCTCCCGATAGCGGTAGTTCAGTTGCAGCCTCTTTGACTGAAACACCGCTATCGGGAGCAAGCCCCCTCCCACATTTGGATCTTCAGCGCCTACGACTGTTGCGCCTGGCTCACCAACCAATCCATCAGCGCTTCAAGCCCTGCCGACGGCACCGTCCCCGGCGGATACACCAGGTAGTACCCCTTCCCCGTCGGTACCCGCAGTTCAAACGGCATCGCCAAGCGCCCCGCCTTGAGATCCTCGCCCATCAACGCACTGTCGCCCATCGCCACCCCGGAGCCCTGGGAGGCCACGTTCATCGCCAAGTCCAACGTCTCGAAATGATGCCCCTGGCTCAAGTTGCTCAACCGCGTATCCGCCGCCTTGAGCCACCGCGCCCAATCGCGCTCGTCTCGCGTGGGGTGCAGCAGCACCTGTTGCTGCAGGTCCGCCGGGGTGTGCAAACCAGCGAGCAGCGCCGGTGCGCAGACCGGTGTGAGTTGTTCGTCGAACAAGTGCCGCGCCTCGGCCGACTGCTCGGCGATGGGCGCATAGATCACCGCCGCATCGAATTGCTCGCGACGAAAATCCACGCTGTAGGCCACGGTGGTGGTGAGTTCCACCGGCACGTCCGGGCGTTCCTTTTGCCACTGCATCAAGCGCGGCAACAACCAGCGCATCACACAGGTGGAGGCCTTGATTTGCAGGGTATGGCGGCGATTGCCGATCTGTTCCAGCGCGTCACCGAGCAGGCCAAACACCTGCTGCACTCGTTGCGACCACTCGCGACCTTCTTCGGTCAGGCTCAACCCCCGTGCCTGGCGCTGGAACAAGGCGTAGCCCAAATGGCTCTCCAGCCCGGCGATCTGCCGGCTCACCGCACCTTGGGTGATGTGCAGTTGCTCGGCGGCGCGGGTGAAGTTGCAGCACTGGGCCGTGACCCAGAAGGTATGCAGCGCGGGCAGAGGCGGAAGGCGTTTCATAAGGGTGCAGCCATGACGTGAGGACATGGCTAGTATGACTTTTTATCGATTGTTGCCGCTACGGGCCAGCCGTTCCAATAGCGCCACGATTCCATAACAAGAGCGACACCTATGGCGACCTGCGGCGAAGTATTGGTCAACCTCCTGGAAAGCTACGGCGTGGACCAGGTGTTTGGTATCCCCGGCGTACACACCGTGGAGCTGTATCGCGGCCTGGCCCGTTCGAGCATCCGCCACGTCACCCCGCGCCACGAACAGGGCGCCGGTTTTATGGCCGACGGCTACGCGCGCACCCGTGGCAAGCCGGGCGTGTGTTTCATCATCACCGGCCCCGGCATGACCAATATCACCACCGCCATGGGCCAGGCCTACGCCGACTCGATCCCGATGCTGGTGATTTCCAGCGTGCAATCGCGCAGCCAATTGGGCGGCGGACGCGGCAAGCTGCATGAGCTGCCGAACCAGGGCGCGATGATGGCCGGCGTGGCGGCGTTCTCCCATACCTTGATGTCGGCAGCAGAGTTGCCCGCCGTGCTGGCACGGGCGTTTGCGTTGTTCCAGGCCGGCAGGCCGCGCCCGGTGCATATCGAGATTCCGTTGGATGTGCTGGTGGAAAACGCCGATGCACTGTTGGGCAGCAAGCCGATCAACGTCACCCGTGCCGGTGCGGCACCGGCGGCGGTCAAGCAGATGAGCCAGTTGCTCGCCGCCGCCAAACGCCCGCTGATCCTGGCCGGTGGCGGCGCGATTGAGGCGGCCGCCGAATTGACCCGCCTGGCCGAAGCCCTCGACGCGCCGGTGGCCCTGACCATCAATGCAAAGGGCATGCTGCCTTCCGAGCATCCGCTGCTGATCGGCTCGACTCAGTCCCTGGTCGCTACCCGCGCGCTGGTGGCCGAGGCCGATGTGGTGCTGGCCATCGGCACCGAGCTGGCCGAGACCGACTACGACGTGACCTTCGCCGGTGGCTTCGAGATACCCGGTGCGCTGCTGCGCATCGATATCGACCCCGACCAGACCGTGCGCAACTACCCGCCGCACCTCGCACTGGTGGCCGATGCGCGGATCGCCGCCGATGCCTTGCTGACCGACTTGAACCGCACGCCGCTGGCCCCTCGCCACACCGACTGGGGCGCTCAGCGAGTCGCCCGGTTGTGGGCCGAACTGGCCCCCACCTGGGACGCCGCCACCCGCGCGCAAACCCTGTTCCTCAATACGGTGCTGGAAGCACTGCCGGGCGCCGTGCTGGTGGGCGACTCGACCCAACCGGTGTACAGCGGCAACCTGACCCTGAACCTCGACCACCCGCGCCGCTGGTTCAACTCCTCCACCGGCTACGGCACCTTGGGCTACGCCCTGCCGGCCGCCATCGGCGCGTGGCTGGGCCGTGGTGATGGGCAGCCGGTGGTGTGTTTGATCGGTGACGGCGGGCTGCAATTTACCCTGCCGGAACTGGCCAGTGCAGTGGAAGCGCGCACGCCGATCATCGTGCTGCTGTGGAATAACCAGGGTTATGAAGAGATCAAGAAATACATGCTCAACCGCGCCATCGAACCGGTCGGCGTAGACATCTACACCCCGGACTTTATCGGGGTGGCCAAGGCCCTCGGCAGTGCTGCCGACAGCGCTCACAGCGTTGCACAGCTACGCAACGCCTTGCGCGCCGCCGCCGATCGCCCGGGGCCGACGCTGATTGAGATCGACCAGGACCTATGGATGAAGGAGACAGCGGTATGAGCGCAGTAGTGAACGGTGTGTATATCGACGGCGCATGGCGTGCCGGCCATGACGTGCTGGAGGTGATCAACCCGGCCACCGAGGCGACTCTGGCGCGCATCAGCGTCGGCGATGGGCAGGCAGTGACCCAGGCCGTGGATGCAGCCAGCGCGGCCTTTATCGACTGGTCGAAAAGTAGCGGCCGTGATCGCGCCAGCCTGCTGCGCAAAATCGCCCAAGGCGTCAGCGCGCAGCGCGAACAGTTGATGCACCTGCAATCGAGCAACAACGGCAAGCCGCTGTTTGAAGCCGGCATCGATGTGGACGACGTGATCGCTACGTTCGAGTACTACGCCGGTATCGCCGACGACATGGACGCCGGCCAGGATCGCCCGGTGGCGCTGCCCAGCGATGACTTCAGCGCGCGCCTGCGCCGTGAGCCGTGCGGCGTGGTGGGGTTGATCGTGCCGTGGAATTTCCCGATGGTCACCACCGCCTGGAAACTCGCCCCGGCCCTCGCCGCCGGTTGCTGTGTGGTGCTCAAGCCCTCGGAAGTCACGCCATTGGCGGAGTTGCAGTTGGCGCAAATCATCGCTGACGCGGGCTGCCCGGCGGGGGTGTTCAACCTGGTCTGCGGCACCGGCTTGGCCGTTGGCGCACCGTTGGCCGCAGACCGTCGCGTGGCGAAGATTTCCTTCACCGGCAGCAACGCCGTGGGCGTGCAGGTGATGCAACGTGCAGCGGAAACCATCAAGGGCGTGAGCCTGGAATTGGGCGGTAAATCTTCGCTGCTGGTACTGGCGGATGCCGACCTCGACCTGGCGGTGGAGCTGGCGTGTGGCGGTGGCTTTTTCAACGCCGGACAAATGTGTTCCGCCACCAGCCGCGTGCTGGTGGCCGACAGCCTGGCGGATGAATTCCTGCAACGCTTGCAGGCACGGGCTGAAGCAATTCGCGTCGCCGACCCATTTGCCGACGACGTGGAAATGGGCGCGTTGATCAACCGCGTGCAGTATCAGCGGGTGCTGGGGCATATCCAACGGGGCGTCGAGGCTGGCGCGCGATTGGTGTGTGGCGGCGAACGCCCGGCGAACCTGGCGAAGGGCTACTTCATTCGCCCGACGGTGTTTACCGACGTGCCATTGGACAGTGCGTTGTGGAACGAAGAAATCTTCGGCCCGGTGCTGTGTGTACGACCTTTTGCCACTGAGGAAGAGGCCATTGCCCTGGCCAACGACAGCGATTTCGGCCTGGTGGCCAGCGTGGTCAGCCGCAGCGTCGAAACCACCGAGCGCGTGGCGAATGCCTTGCAGGCCGGGCTGGTGTGGATCAACGCACCGCAGGTGATCTTCCCGCAGACCGCATGGGGTGGTTACAAGCAGAGCAGTATCGGCCGTGAGCTGGGGCCGTGGGGGCTGGCGGCGTTTCAGGAGATCAAGCATGTGATCCGGTCTATCTGACGACGCAGAACAACTGTGGGAGGGGGCTTGCCCCGATAGCGGTGTTTCAGTTAACCGCAATTTTTAGATAGCCCCTGCGACTTTCTCATTTGCCCCACTCCCCCCTGCGTGGCCTGATTCACCCTTGTTCATTCAAGGCAGGCCCATGGAAAACGTTCAGGCAAAACCCACCACCGCCGTATGGCTGATGATCAGCGTCGTGCTGGTCGCCCTTAACCTGCGGCCGTCGATGGCCGCCGTGGGGCCGTTGTTGTCGTCGATTCGCGGCGATGTGCCATTGAGTTTCAGCAGCGCGGCGTTGCTGACCATGTTGCCGGTCATGGCCATGGGCCTGGCGATGTTCTTTGGCATGGGCCTGGCCAAGCGTTTTGGCGAGCACCGCAGCATTGTGCTGTCACTGCTGGTGATTGGCGTGGCGACGTTGTCGCGGCTGTTCCTGGATTCGGCCCTGGAATTGATCGTCAGCGCCATTGCCGCCGGTGTGGGTATCGCCATGATCCAGGCGTTGATGCCGGCCCTGATCAAGTCGCGGTTCAGCGACAACGTGTCGCTGTTCATGGGCCTCTATGTCACCGCCATCATGGGCGGCGCGGCGCTGGCGGCAGCGTTCTCCCCCTTCGTGCAGGTGCAGACCGGCAGCTGGCGCATCGGCCTGGCGATTTGGGGGTTTCTGGCGCTGCTGGCCCTGGTGTTCTGGTACGCCCAGCGCTCGGTGTTGCCACCGTTGCCCCAAGCCGCCGCCGGCCCTCAGGAATCGTTTTTCGGCAACGGCCGCGCCTGGTTGCTGGCGATCTTTTTCGGCCTCGGTACGGCGTCCTACACCTGCGTGCTGGCGTGGCTCGCGCCGTACTACGTGGAGCAAGGCTGGAGCGAACAGAATGCCGGTTTGTTGCTGGGTTTCCTGACCGCGATGGAGGTGGTGTCCGGCCTGGTAACGCCGGCCATCGCCAACCGCCGCCGGGATAAACGCGGGGTAGTGGCCGTGTTGCTGGGGCTGATCATCCTGGGGTTCTGCGGCCTGATCCTCAGCCCGCAACACCTCAGTCTGCTGTGGCCGTGCCTGCTGGGCCTGGGTATCGGCGGGTTGTTCCCGATGAGCCTGATCCTGTCCCTCGACCACCTCGACAACCCGCGTCGCGCGGGGGGCCTTACCGCATTCGTGCAGGGCATCGGCTACCTGATTGCCGGCCTGTCGCCGCTGATCGCCGGGATGATCCGCGACCAACTGGGCAGCTTCGAATGGGCCTGGTGGTCGCTGACGGCAGTGATCGTGGTGATGCTGCTGATCGTCACGCGCTTCAACCCAAGGCATTACGCAGAACATATTCGCTGACGTCGTGTTGCAAACAGTATTTGTCCCACGCAAAACATTGAAACGCCCTACAGAGCTTTCTATTGGTACGGCCGTTCCGTTAAGCTTTCGCGCTGTCTTGTACTGACTTCGGTACATGGGGTTTACGGACGAAACCGATGTTAAACAGTAACTTGCTCAGAAAACTCGATATGCAGGACTTGATGGTGTTTATCGCCGTCTATGACCAGAGCAGCGTTACCGACGTGTCAGAAACGCTGTTCGTCAGCCAGTCCACCGTGAGCTACAGCCTGAAGAAACTGCGGACCAGTTTTGAAGACGAGCTGTTTATCAACACGCGGGCGGGCATGCGGCCTACGTACAAGGCCACTACCATGTACGCCCATGTGCAGAAGATCCTCGAAAGCATCAACCTGTGCCACGCCGGTGGCCAGGCCTTCGACCCGACCCAGAAGGCCGTGACCTTCAATGTCTGCGCGCCGGAGTACTTCGAACAACTGATCCTGCCGCGCCTGTTGAAGCATTTCGACCGCGCCGACCTGCCGGTGATCGTCAATGTGCAGAAACTGGAAGCCGACATCCCCGCCGACGACCTGCGCGAGGGCCGCCTGGACCTGGTGATCTGCTTCGGACCGCACTTTCACCGCGCCCATAAAGACTTCAAGACCCAAATGCTGCTGGAGGACGATCTGGTGTGCGTCTTCGATAAACGCTCGGCACCGCGCGAGTCGGCGTTCAGCCTGCAATCATTCGTCGAGCGGCGCCACGTGTTCCCCACGCCATGGACCTCCGACACCAACATGATCGACGGCTGGCTGGCGCGCCAGGCCCACAAGCGCCAGGTGATCGCCCGCGCCAACAGCTACAGCGCGGCGCTGAAGATGATCACCGGCACCGACTTCATCGTCACCCTGCCGCGCCGCGTGCAGAAACTGCTGGCACCGGCGACGGTGTTCGGCCACTGCGAGGCCCCCAACGGGTTGCCGGGGTTCACCCTGGATATGCAGTGGAATGAAAGCAGTGAACAGGACAGTGCCAATACCTGGTTTCGTGAACAGGTGGTGAAGGTGTGTGCGGATCAGGGATTACTCTGACTTCTGTAGCGAGGGTTAGCCGATGGCGACTTTGCTGTAGGAATCGCGATCCATGTCGACCAGCTGGACACTGAGTTGAACCTGCAGATCCGTCGGCCAGTCGCCCAGATCCTGCAACGCTGCCAGCAGGCTTTGCGACAATTGCTGCTTGACCTGCGGCGACCGCCCGCTGAGCAGTGACAGCTTCACCGCGATGAAACCGCGTGGGTTGAGGGAGGTGCCCACCTGAAAACTCTCGAGCTTCACGGCGCGGCTTTTGATATCGAACTCGGAACCGAACTGCCCGGACGCCATCAGCACATTGTTGAGCCTCAACAGGGTTTTCTCGACGGCCAGGTTTGTCAGGTTGGCGGTGTATTCCAAGTGCAGGTGTGGCATGGATGACTCCGAGTCATTCGTAGGAAAGTCTGTAGATATAGCACGGATAAAAGCCTCAGGCCTTGTTCGTCTGGCCCCGATCGCTCATGAACGCCTCCAGCCGCGAACGCACCCAGCGCTCGGCAGGGTCGGTGTCCACATGACTGAGCCAGACCATGGACAAATCCAGGGTCGGCGTCTCGAACGGAAACGGCTCGCAGAACAGGTTGCCCGACACTGCCATGGCCTCGGCCGTGTAATCCGGCAGGCTGGCGATCAAGTCGGTCCCGGCCAGCAGCGCGGGCAATGCGCTGTATTGCGGCACCGATAACACCACATGGCGCTTGCGGCCGATTTCCGCCAGCCACTCATCGGCAAACCCGGACACGTTGGCGGTGTGGGACACCAGCACATGGGGGCGCGAGCAATATTCATCGAGGGTCAGCGGGGTGTCCGAGGCATCGGCGCGCAGCAGTCGCGGACGAATGTGGCGCAGCAGCTTGCGCTTGGCATTCGCCGGCAGGCCACGGGTCTGGGTGATGCCGACGGTAATATCGCCGGACGCCAGCAGATCGGGAATCCGCCAATAGTCCACGTGCTGCACCACGAACACCACCTGCGGCGCTTCCTGGCGCAAGGCGCGCAGCAACGGTGGCAACAGGCCGAACTCGACGTCGTCGGACAGGCCGATGCGAAAGGTCATGGTGCTGATGGATGGGTCGAAATCGTGGGTCAGGCTCAAGGCCGACGACAACGAATCCAGGGCGGGCGACAGGTGCTGGATGATTTCCTCGGCGCGCGCGGTAGGTTCCATGCGATGGCCGACGCGAATAAACAGCGGGTCGTTGAACAAGGTACGCAGACGGTTGAGGGCCGAACTGATGGTCGGCTGGCCGAGAAACAGCTTCTCGGCCACTCGCGTCACATTGCGCTCGAGCATCAGTGCTTCGAAGACCACCATCAGGTTGATATCGGCCTTGCGTAATTCATTGCGATTCATCGGCGCCTGCCCCTAGCCCAAGACAAGCCGCAGTTTAGAAAGCCGGGCCGGCCGCGTCTATGTGCACACTGTTCATCACGCGGCTTTGGGACTATAAACAGCGCTCGAACGTCGCAGGAACACTACCGTGCTGGTCATTTTTGGCCTGGCCATTCTGGTGGCCGGACTCTGCCTCTGGCTTATCCGCTTTGTCACCCGCCCCACCGCCCGCACCTTGTTGCGGGTGTTCGTCGGCCTGTGCCTGGCAGCAGTGGTGGCGTACCTGGTGCTGGCCTCGGGTTTTCCTGTTTCGTTGCTGGTTTCATAACGCCCCCTCTTTGAACTGGATGCTATTGCCTTGATAAACAGCCGCAACATCGCACTACCGCTGTTACTGGCCGGATGTACCGCCACGACGCCCTACAAGGCACCGCTCGAAGGCCCGCGCGCGCAGCTCAAAAGTGAGTTGAGCACCCACGCCAGCTACAACGAATGGCTGTCTGTCAGCGTTTCGACGGATCATGAATGCCTGCAAGGCAGGGTGGGAACGCCGAGTAAGGAAACCGCACTGTTTGCGGTGCACAGCAGCACTTCGCGCCCCGACGGTTACGTGGACATCGCCGCCGACCAACCGCTGCACTTGATCGTGTCGGGCCTGGCGAGCGCCGGCCGGCGCTGTGTGATTGAGTTCAACACCCAGTTCGCCGCCCAGGGACGCTACCTGCTCAAAGGCGGGATTGCCGACGCCGACAGTGGGTGGTGTCGCGTTAAGGTGATCAATGCCGATACCGGCGCCGCGCTGGCGGAATTCGAAACCCCGACCCAGGTAACACCCGACCCCACGGAGAGCCCTTCGTGGAGGCAGTTCATGGCCCGTCAAGGGTGCTTTTTGGCTCCGGCCGAACATTGATCAGGGCTTGAGCGGACGCTCCTGATCCCGCTCGGACAGCTCAGTGCCGTCGTCCGGGTGCTTCCAGGTCTGGGGTTTTTCCTCTTCATGTCGCCGGGGTTGCTCATGCTCCGGCTCATCTTGGCGCTTCGGTTCATTGCCCATAGCCATCTCCCTTCCGTAAGAATTGGTCATACCTTCCAGCATAGAACAGAGCGGGATCTTTGAAAGGCGCGCAAATTCATAACCAACAGACATTAATCAATCCATATTTTTCACTTTTCATTTCTAAATGTGTCAGCCACTATCCTCGGTCTTACGCGAAACAAGCATTTAAAAAGAACGCTGGAGACACAAACCCATGACTAGCCCTTCCCGGCCCGATTCTGCCCGTTCGAAAGTAGGTGCGGTATTCCGCGTTACTTCGGGCAACTTCCTTGAACAGTTCGACTTCTTTCTGTTCGGCTTCTACGCCACCTACATTGCTGCCGCGTTCTTCCCTGCCGCCAATGAATTTGCCTCATTGATGATGACCTTCGCCGTGTTCGGCGCAGGCTTCCTGATGCGCCCACTGGGCGCAATCATCCTCGGCGCTTATATCGATGACGTCGGTCGCCGCAAAGGGTTGATCGTGACCTTGTCGATCATGGCCAGCGGCACGCTGTTGATCGTGCTGGTGCCGGGCTATCACACCATTGGCCTGTGGGCCCCGTTGCTGGTGCTGATGGGCCGCTTGCTGCAAGGCTTCTCGGCCGGTGCGGAGCTGGGCGGTGTGTCGGTGTACCTGTCTGAAATGGCCACCCCAGGCCGCAAGGGGTTCTACACCAGCTGGCAATCGGGCAGCCAACAGATCTCCATCGTGGTCGCCGCCGCCCTGGGCTATGGCTTGAACGTGTGGATGGAACCGGCGGTGGTTGCCGATTGGGGCTGGCGCATTCCGTTCGCCATCGGTTGCGTGATCATCCCCTTTATCTTTGTGTTGCGTCGCAACCTGCAGGAAACCGAAGAATTCGCCAACCGCAAGCATCGCCCGACCATGCGCGAGGTGCTGGCCACACTGGTGAAAAACTGGACCGTGGTCATCGGCGGCATGCTGATGGTGGCCATGACCACCACCGCGTTCTACCTGATCACCGTGTACGCGCCGACCTTCGGCAAGACCGTGCTGCAGCTGAGCACCTCCGATGCGCTGCTGGTGACCTTGCTGGTGGCGGTGTCGAACTTTGTCTGGCTGCCGATCGGCGGCACCCTGAGCGACCGCTTCGGCCGCAAGCCGGTGCTGATCGCCATGACCGCGCTGACGGTGCTCACGGCTTATCCGGCGCTGTCCTACGTGGTGAATGCACCGAGCTTCGCCCATATGCTGGAGACGCTGCTGTGGTTCTCGTTCCTGTACGGCATGTACAACGGCGCGATGATCCCCGCCCTCACGGAAATCATGCCGGTGGAAGTGCGCGTAGCGGGTTTCTCCCTGGCCTACAGCCTGGCGACCGCGATCTTCGGTGGGTTTACCCCGGCGATCTCCACCTGGTTCATCCACATCACTGAAGACAAGGCCTCGCCGGCCTATTGGATGATGTTCGCTGCGTTGTGCGCGCTGTGTTCGACCCTGGCGCTGTATCGTCGCGCCAATGCACGCGGGCAGGTGATGCAGGGGGCGGCGTGATGAAGTCTCTGTTCAAGACCCTGGCGGCCCTGGCCCTCGGTGCCCTGGCGCTGACGGCCCAGGCCGAGGAACTCAAGGTGATGACCTCCGGTGGCTTCACCGCCGCCTATAAACTGCTGGGCCCGCAATACGCCCAGCACAGCGGCGACACCCTCGATACCGTCCTCGGCCCGTCCATGGGCAAGGCGCCAGAAGCGATTCCCAACCGCCTGGCCCGTGGCGAACATGCCGACGTAGTGATCATGGTCGGCTATGCCCTGGATGACTTGATCAAACAAGGCAAGGTCGACCCGGCGTCCCGCGTGGAACTGGCGGATTCGCGCATCGGCCTGGTGGTGAAGGCGGGTGCGACCAAACCCGCGATCGGCACCGATGCCGAACTCAAGGCCGTACTGAGCAAGGCCAAGTCCGTGGCGTATTCGGACAGCGCCAGCGGTGTGTATGTCGAGAAAGAGCTGTTCAAGAAGCTCGGCATGCCCGCCAAAGGCACCATGATCGAACGCCTCCCGGTGGCCGAACAGGTCGCCAAGGGCGATTACGAGGTGGGCTTGCAGCAGGTGGCGGAGTTATTGCCGGTGCCGGGTGTGACTTACGTCGGCAAGATCCCGGAAGACGTGCAATCGGTGACGCGCTTTGCGGCGGGCATTCCGGTCAATGCCGAACACCCTGCACAGGCCAAGGCGTTGTTGCAGTTCCTCGCTTCGCCCCAGGCACAACCGGTGGTGCAATCCACCGGCCTGGACTCGGTGGCACACTGACCGAAACGGTATCTTCCGCCCCACCGCTCCAATTCCAGCGCCGCCGACGGCCAGCTCCGTCCGCGGCGTTTGATCAAGCCCACATTACCCATCACCTGCGGTTCCACCCACGGCACACTCAGCCAAATGGGTTGCTCCGACGCCGCTATCGCGATCGACGGCAGCATCGACCCCCATCCCGCCTCCACCCGCCCGAAGCGCCCGGTCCACAGGGCTTGAGGCAAATGAACGAAAACCTTCGAAACAATTCAAAGCACTTCAATTTAGTATAAATTGCATGCCACTCAACAAGGCATTCAAGGAGGTTTCCCGTGGCAACTCTGCAAGCTCACACCATCCAGGCACTGCACACCCATCGCCCGACCCTGCTGACCGAATGGGTTGCCAGCCTTGAAGCTTCGGGGGCCACGCGTAACGTCAAGGCCGAAGACACCCGGCAGCAGGCCAACGACTTCCTCAACCTGCTGATCGCGGCGCTGCAGCAAGGCGGTTCCCAGCCGGTCAACCATGAAAACTGGGCAGAAACCCGGGTATTCCTGGAAAAGCTCTCCCACAGCCGCGCCCTGGTCGGCCAGGACTCGCAACAGACCGCCAGCTTTATCTTTGCCCTCAAGGGCCCGCTGTTCGCGCTGCTGCAACGGGAATATGCCGAACAACCGACGCAACTGGCCGAACAACTCTGGGAAATCTCCGAGCTGCTTGACGCGCTGGGCATGCACACCATCCGTACGTTCCAGAAATCCCGTGAGTCGGTGATCAAGCGCCAGCAGGAAGAATTGCTGGAACTGTCCACCCCGGTGGTCAAGCTGTGGGACGGCGTGCTGGCCCTGCCAATGATCGGCACCCTGGATTCGCAACGCACCCAGGTGGTCATGGAGTCGCTGCTGCAGCGCATCGTCGACACCGGCTCGGAAATCGCCATCATCGACATCACCGGCGTACCCACCGTGGACACCCTGGTAGCCCAGCACCTGTTGAAAACCGTTACGGCCATCCGCCTCATGGGGGCCGACTGCATCATCAGCGGCGTGCGTCCGCAGATCGCCCAGACCATCGTGCACCTGGGCCTCGACCTGCAAGGCGTGGTGACCAAGGCCAACCTGGCGGATGCCTTGGCGTTGGCCCTGAAACGCCTGGGCGTCACCATCAGCAAGGCTGTTTAAGCATGGAACGTATCCCTATTTTGCAGATGGGCGAATTCCTGCTCGTGACGATCCAGGTCGACATGCATGACCAGCTCGCGCTGACGCTGCAGGACGACCTGTCCGAGCGCATCAGCCGTACATCCGCCCGGGGCGTGCTGATCGACATTTCGGCGCTGGACATGGTCGACTCGTTTATCGGCCGCATGATCGGCACCATTTCCGGCCTGTCGCGCATCATGGATGCCCAGACCGTGCTGGTGGGCATGCAGCCGGCCGTGGCGATCACGCTGGTGGAACTGGGCATGACCCTGCCGGGCGTGGCCACCGCGTTGAACGTCGAGCGCGGCATGCAACTGTTGCGTGACCGGGTAGACCACTCATGACCCAGGCCAGCAGTGGCACTCACCCGGTGCTCATCGAACAGGACGTAGTGCTGGCCCGACAATTGGTGCGCAAGCTGGCCCAGGAATGCGGCATGCGCCTGATCGACCTGACCAAACTGGTCACCGCCGTCAGTGAGCTGGCGCGCAACACCGTGGTGTACGGCGGCGGCGGCCATATGGATTGGGCCGTGGTCGAAAAAGACCACCGCCCAGGCCTGCGCCTGACCTTTCGCGACGAAGGGCCGGGCATCCCCGACCTCAAGTTGGCGATGACCGACGGCTGGACCTCCGGCGGCGGCCTGGGCCTGGGCCTGACCGGCGCCAAGCGGTTGGTGGACGAGTTTGAACTGGACACCGCACCCGGCCAGGGCACCCGCGTGACGATTACCCGATGGGCCTGAATATTCCCAGTGCCCTGACCCAGGTGTTGTTGATCGAGGATGTCAGCCAGATCGGCCATGCCCGACGCACCGCGCAACAGTTGGCCGAACAATCGGGCTTCGACGAGACCGATGCCGGCCGCGTGGCACTGGTGGCCACCGAGCTGGCCAGCAATATCCTCAAGCATGCCGCCCATGGCCAATTGCATCTGCGCCTTACGGGTAACCAGGGCGTGGAGCTGATCGCCGTGGACCGTGGCCAGGGCTTTGACCTGGACAGTTGCCTGGTGGACGGCTTTTCCACCGGCGGCACCCAGGGCATCGGCATGGGCGCCATTGCTCGTGTGGCCCAGGTGTTCGACGTGTACGCCGATCAACGCGGCACGGCGATGCTGGCGCGCCTGTATCCACGGGCATCGGCCACCAAAGATATCCGCTACGGCGTCAGCCAGCATTCCCTGCACGACGACCCGGCCTGTGGCGATGCCTGGCACCTGGTGATCGAACCCGGCCGGTTCAGCGTGATGGTAGCCGACGGTCTGGGCCATGGCTGCGAAGCCGAACGCGCGGCGCAGGCCGGCGAAGCGGTGTTTGCCCAAGACGCCTTCTTCGACGCAAGCGAGTTGTTCAACGACCTGCATATCGGCATGAACGGCACCCGCGGCGCAGCCGTGGCCGTGGCGCAGTACGATGCCACGACCGACAGCCTGCGCTTTACCGGGGTGGGCAATATCGGCGCCAGCCTGATCGGCCCCGGCAAGTCCCGCGGGCTGGCGTCCCATCCGGGGATCGTCGGCGTGCAGTTTCGCAAGGCGCAGCCCTTCGACTACGCTCAAGTGGGTGGCCAGATACTGATCCTCTACAGCGACGGCCTGCAGTCACGCTGGAACCTGGCGGACTATCCCGGGCTTTCCCATCGCCACCCTGCCCTGATCGCCGCCGTCCTGCACCGTGATTTCTCTCGCGGCCGGGATGACGTTACCGTCTTTGTGATTGCCCTGGAGGCCACCGATGGCTGACACCACCGTTTCGCTTGAGGAGCAAGTGCGAACGCTTCGCCTGGAAGCCGATGCACTGCGCGCCGAACTGGACGAAACCAACCAGGGCGTATTGGCACTCTATGCCGAGCTGGATACCCAGGCCGACCAACTGCGCCAGGCGTCGGACCTGAAAAGCCGTTTCCTGTCGTACATGAGCCATGAATTCCGCACGCCCCTGGGCTCGATCCTGAGCATCACCAGCCTGTTGGCCGACGAACTCGACGGCCCGCTGAGCCCCGAGCAGCACACACAGGTCGGGTTTATCCGCAGCTCGGCACGCGAACTGCGCGAAATGGTCGACGACCTGCTGGACCTGGCCAAGATCGAGGCCGGGCGCATCACGATCTCGCCGGCCTGGTTCGACATGTTCGATCTGTTCTCGGCGTTGCGCGGGATGTTCCGCCCGATCGTCGATGCGACGTCGGTGGACTTGATCTTCGAAGAGCCGATCGGCTTGCCCAAGCTGTACACCGATGACAAGAAGCTCGCGCAGATCCTGCGCAACTTCATCTCCAACGCCCTTAAGTTCACGGTGCAAGGTGAAGTGCGAGTGTCGGCGCAGAGAGTGGGTGATCAGGAAATCCGCTTTGCCGTGCACGACACCGGCCTGGGCATTCCAGCCGAATTGCACAGCAACCTGTTCGAAGACTTTTCCCAGATCGATTCGCCGCTGCAAAAACGCCTGCGCGGCACCGGCCTGGGGCTGTCGCTGTGCAAACGCTTTGCCGAGTTGCTCGGCGGCCGCGTCGGCGTGGAAAGTACCCCAGGCGTGGGCTCGATGTTCTTCGTGATCATTCCTCTCTCTATTCCTGGCGGGCCTGTTGATGAACCGTGACATCCAACTGCTGATCGTCGACGACAACGCGGCGACCCGCTATGCCCTGCGCCGGCGCCTGGAGAACCATGACTACCGCGTGCTCGAGGCCGGCACCGGCCAGGAAGGGCTGGACCTGATCGCCAGCCAAAAGATCGACGGGCTGATCCTCGACGTCAACCTGCCGGACATGAGCGGCTTCGACATCGTACGCGGGCTGCGCGCCGATCCGGTCACGGCCTTGCTGCCGGTGGTGCACGTGTCGGCAGCCTCCATCGAGACCGGCGACATCATCACCGGCCTGGATGCCGGGGCCGATGCGTACCTGATCCACCCTATCGACCCCGATGTGCTGCTGGCGACTCTGCGGACCTTGCTGCGGGTGCGCGACACCGAATATGCGCTGCGCGAGAGCGAGGCACGCTTTCGCGAAATATTCTTCAATATCAGCGCACCGATTGCGGTCATGGATGCACAGCTCAAGGTCCACGAATGTAACCACGCCTTCGCCCAATTGATTCACGACAACCTCAACCCCGACGCCCTGCTGGAGTGCTTCGCCGCCGATCAGCTCGGCGTGCTCCAGGAACTGTGCCAGCGCCTGGCTGCGGGCGAGCGCTGGAAGGGCACCCTGCACATGAAGGTCGACGGTCAGTTGCGCGAGACCGAATGGCAGGTTTCGCCCTACCGCAGCGCCGAATTGAGCCTGGTGTTTGTCGAAGACGTCACCGAGCACCGCCACCGCGAGCGGCACCAACAGGCCGAGCTGGCCAACGCCGCCACCCAGTTGGCACGTACCGAGGCACAACTGTTGCAGGCGCAGAAGATGGATGCCCTGGGCAAGCTCACCGGCGGCATTGCCCATGACTTCAACAACCTGCTGACCGGGATCATCACCAGCCTGGAGCTGATCAAGAAACGCATCGAGACCCAGCGCACCGACAAGGTCATGGCCTATGCCGATGCAGCGTTGAGCTCGGCCCTCAGCGCCGCCGGCCTGACCAACCGCCTGCTCGCCTTCGCCCGCCAGCAACCGCTGGACACGCGGCCGATCGACATCAACGCGCATATCCGCTCCCTGGAGGAACTGCTGGTACGCACCATCGGTGAACATATCGCGCTGAAGCTGGAGCTGACCAACAACCCTGCCGTGGCGATGGTCGATCCGATCCAGCTGGAAAGTGCGGTGCTGAACCTGGTGATCAACGCCCGCGACGCGCTGCCCAAGGGCGGCACCGTCTGGGTGACGACTTACCCAGCCTACTCCAGTGGCAACCTGAAACTGGAAAACGGCGCCTACATCGCCCTGTCGGTGCGGGACAACGGGGTGGGCATCGAACACAGCGTCATCGACAAAGTCTTCGATCCTTTTTTCACCACCAAACCGCTGGGCCAGGGTACCGGGCTGGGCCTGTCGACCATCTACGGGTTTGCCCGCCAGTCCGGCGGCGATGCACAGATCCGCAGCGTGACCCGCCAGGGCACCGAAGTGACCATCATGCTTCCCGCCGCCAGCGGGCCTGCCAGCATCGTGACCAAGCCTCTGGCCGCACCCGGCCAGAGCCAGGGCGAACATGTGCTGGTCGTCGAAGACATGCCTTCGGTGCGCAGCTTTGTCGCCGAAATCCTGGCCGACGCCGGCTACCGCTGCAGCCTGGCCGCCAATGGTGACGAAGCGGTGGTCTGCCTGCGCAGCGACCCGAGCATCAACCTGTTGTTGACCGACGTCGGCCTGCCCTTTATGACCGGGCGCGAACTGGCAGACGTGGCACGCGAGATTCGCCACACCTTGCCGATCCTGTTCATGACCGGCTACGCGGAAAATGCCGCGAACCGGCAAAGCTTCCTCGGCGAAGGCATGGATCTGATTTCCAAGCCGTTCCATATCGATGAGTTGCTGGAAAAGATCCGCCGTGGGCTGGATGGGATGGCAGGCGAGCGTTAGAAGGGACAGGCGCACCACGCCACAAGGCACCTGCCTGGTGCCCGAAGGCGGCGAAAACCGAATGCCCGCGCGGCGCGAAAACCCACGGTAAAACGAAGCAGTATCGCGCAACGGCACAGGCGGCGAACCTGTCAGGAATGACAGTACCGCTGGTCCCGTGGCGCGTTGACGAGCAGCGGCTTCGGGACTTTGCTTATGGGTACCGCGACGAATCTGCAGCGGGGCACACCGGTTCGAGGACACCAAGAATGAGCGAAAGACAAAACGGCACAGTGAAGTGGTTCAACGATGAAAAGGGTTACGGATTCATCACGCCGGAGAGCGGCCCCGACCTGTTCGTCCACTTCAGGGCAATCGAGGGCAACGGGTTCAAAACACTGAAGGAGGGCCAGAAGGTCACCTTTGAAGTCGTAGAGGGCCAGAAAGGCATGCAGGCCGATAAAGTCCAAATCGTGTCCTGACCCGCTTGATGCCCGCAGACATACCTGCCCCGACGGGCCACCTATTGCACTGGAAAGGAGAACGGCCATGCCCAGGAAAACTCCACAGACTGCAATCTCCATCAGCAGCAAGACCGCCGCCTACGATGAGCAGGACATTTTCTTTCGCAGCGCCACCACCGCCCAGGGCGGCCGGCGGCTGCGCGAGGGGCAGACGGTCACCTACGAATTGGTCAGGGGCCCGGGCGGCGACTGGCAGGCCGTCAATATCGAGATCGTGGACGAGTCGACACTGAACTAGCCCACGCATTTCACTACAGCTGAAACCTTGCGACGGCTTCGTTCAAGGAAACGGCCAGCTGCGCCAGTTCTCGACTCGATCCATTGATCTGCCCGGCGCCGGAAGAGGATTGCGCAGACAGGTCGCGAATATTGACGATATTGCGATCGACTTCCTTGGCCACCTGGGCCTGCTCCTCGGCGGCGCTGGCGATGACCAGGTTGCGCTGGTGGATCTGGTCGATGGAGTCGGTGATCTGGCTCAATGCGCCCCCCGCCCCCTCAGCCAGGGCCAGGGTGTCGGTGGCTCGCTGGGTGCTCGACTGCATCGAGCTCAACGCGTCGTTGGACCCCGTGCGCATCGCGGTCACCATCTGGTCGATTTCCAGGGTCGATTGCTGGGTACGGTGGGCCAGTGCACGGACTTCGTCAGCCACCACCGCAAAGCCGCGCCCGGACTCACCGGCCCGCGCCGCCTCGATCGCAGCGTTGAGTGCCAGCAGGTTGGTCTGCTCGGCGATGGAGCGGATCACATCGAGCACCTTGCCGATATCCCGCGATTGCTCGGCGAGGTTCTGCACCAGGGTCGAGGTTTCGCCGATGTTGGTGCTCAGGGCTTGAATGGCGCTGACCGTTTCACCCACACGGTGCTGGCCTTCGCGCGCGGTTTCATTGGAAAGGCGAGTGGACTCGGAGGTGGACACCGCATTGCGCGCTACCTCATCCGCCGCCGAGGTCATCTCGTTGACGGCGGTGGCGGCCTGCTCGATTTCAGCGGTCTGCTTTTGCAGGCTGCGGCTGCTCTGGTCGGTGATGCCGTTGAGGTCGGTGGCCGATGACGCCATCTGCCCGGCCGACTGGCGAATCAGTTGCAAGGTCCCGCGCAGGTTGGCCTGCATGGTCTTGAGGGCCACGAGCAGGCGCGTCACTTCGTCGTCGCCGCTCACGTCCACCGTTTGGGTCAGGTCACCTTGGGCAACGTTCTCGGCAGCCCGTACGGCATGACTGAGCGGGCCGACAATGCTGCGCGTGAGCAACCAGGCCAGCAGCACGGTGCTCAACCCGGCCACGATCACAAATCCGAACACCATGGTGCGCGAACGGCCGTACTGCGATTCGGCCGCCTGGCCTTGCTGGTTGATCTGGGCGTTGTAGTAGTCGGCCAGGGCATTGAGTTGGGCCCCGGAGCCATCGACCACGGTTTTCATATCCACCAGCAACAACTTGTTGAGCTCGGCGCCCTGCTGCTTGTCGGCGAGGATGAACGACTGCGCCAGCCCCTGCTGGTATTGGCGCAGCGAGACCTGGAACTGGTCGTAGAGCGTGCGCACTTCGGGGGTGTCGATCACTGCATCGAGGTCGGCCAGTCGTTTGCTCAGGTCCTGGCTGCGGGTGTCCATCTGGCTACGGTATTGCGGGATGCTCGCCGGGTTCGGGTCCAGGGCCATGCGCAAAGAGATCGTACGAATGCGCAGCATGATTTCGCGAATGTCCGCCACCAGCCGCATCTTCGGCACCAGCCCGCTTTCCACCTGCACCGCGCTGGCGCGGATGCTTGCCATGTTCGACAGTGCAAAAAAACCCAGCAGGGCCACGAGCAAAGCAATCAGGGCAAAACCCAGACCCGCACGGCGGGCGATGGACAGGCTGCGAAGGGACATTAGGGGGGACTCTCTTATTGGGGGATACGATGTCGTACGAGAGTATTTCGGCCGTGCGGATAAAGACTTGAGGGGCGTACACCCAGGAAATGGGAAGTTATAAATATCAGTGAGTTATTTGCAGTATCGACGAGCACGGCGCCCACCAACGACAATACTGGGAACATCAAAGGATTACCCCACCAGCAGGTCTGACATGGAAAAAGCCGTCATTACTCTGGCACTGATTTCTTGCCTATACGGCTGCATCGGCGCACAACTTTCACTTCCTGAACAGAAAAACGTACGCACCACCCCTCAACAGAACCCGCCTGAACGAGCATGGTGCGGCGTGACGCTTTGGGCTGTAGTTCCAATACCCCTGAAGCTCCCCGTGTGCCGCTCACATCCCGCTCCCTCGCCCTTATATGCCTGTGGTCCTTTCATGTTCCTGGGACCGATCATGCACGGTTACAAGGGGAATGCCTTATGTGGAGAAATGCCTTGAGAGCCCATGACACCCGTCTGGAAAACTGCTTGTTCCCATGTGCCCACTTGCAAAAGTCCCAAGGCGGGACTAGGATTTTCCCATGAGAATAGTCGCACTCAGTCAACTCAAAACCTTTTGGCACAAGTACCCGGATTCGGAGCAACCGTTCCTGGCCTGGATAGACGAAGTAAAAAACGCCGACTGGTCAAACCCGGCTGACATCAAGGAACACTTTCGCAGCGCTAGCATTCTCAAAAGTCGAAGGGTCGTCTTCAACATCAAAGGTAACGACTACAGGCTCGTGGTCGCCGTGGCCTATCGCTATGGCGCTGTCTACATCAAGTTTGTCGGTACACATAAGCAGTACGACGCAATTGACGCCGATACCGTCGAAACGGAGTAACCCATGAACATCCGACCTATCCACACCGAACAGGATTACAAGGACGCGCTCAAGTCTGTCTCTGCACTGTTCGACAACGAACCAGAACCCGGCACCCCGGAAGGTGATTACTTTGACGTAATGATCACGCTGATCGAGGCCTATGAAGCCAAACACTTTCCCATGGACCTGCCCAACCCAATCGATGCCATTCGCTTCAGAATGGAACAGTCTGGCCTGTCGGCGGCTGATCTTATTCCCGCCATTGGCCGCCAGAATCGTGTTTATGAAGTGCTGAATGGAAAACGAGCGCTGACCTTGCCGATGATTTGGAAGCTGCATGAGATGTTTGGAATTCCAGCAGAAAGCCTGATCAAGCCAGTAAGGACTGCTTGAAGATGGAATACGGTGGGTTGTGCCTGCTGGAAACAACCACTGCGGCCCTGTTTGCTGCTCGGAACGAGTAGCTTGCCCTCAAATCTCAGAAACGAAAAAGCCCCGTAGCTTGTTCAGCTACGGGGCTTTTTCTATGTAATGGCGGAGAGATAGGGATTCGAACCCTAGGTACCGGTGAAGGTACAACGGATTTCGAATCCGTCCCATTCGGCCACTCTGGCATCTCTCCAACGGCGCGCATCATAACAGCCTGTTTCGTGGAAGCAAAGCTCAAACGAGATTTTTTTCCGTGCTATCAGATGCTTGCGTCGATTAAAGCGGTACGCCGAGGCGCTTGGCGACTTCTTCGTAGGCTTCGATCACATCACCGAGGCCTTGGCGGAAGCGGTCCTTGTCCATCTTTTTCTTGGTGTCCTTGTCCCACAGGCGGCAGCCGTCCGGGCTGAATTCGTCGCCGAGGACGATGGAGCCGTCGTGGAACACGCCGAATTCCAGCTTGAAGTCCACCAGCAGCAGGCCTGCGTCGTCGAACAGCTTGCTCAGCACGTCGTTGACCTTGAGGGACAACTCCTTCATGCGTGCCAGTTGCTCGGCGGTGCCCCAGCCGAACGCCACGACGTGGGATTCGTTGATGAACGGGTCGCCCTTGGCGTCGTCCTTCAGGAACAGTTCGAACGTGTAAGGGTTGAGCTTGAGACCCTCTTCCACGCCCAGGCGCTTGACCAGGCTGCCGGCGGCGTAGTTACGCACGACGCATTCCACCGGGATCATGTCCAGCTTCTTCACCAGGCACTCGTTGTCGCCCAGCAGTTTGTCGAATTGGGTCGGGATACCGGCCGCTTCGAGTTTCTGCATGATGAAGGCGTTGAACTTGTTGTTCACCATGCCCTTGCGATCAAGTTGTTCGATGCGCTTGCCGTCGAACGCCGAGGTGTCGTTGCGAAACAGCAGGATCAGGCGGTTGGCGTCGTCGGTCTTGTACACCGACTTGGCTTTGCCGCGGTAGAGTTCTTCACGTTTTTCCATGATGGGCTCCGCTTTGAGTGAGGTGGGCTAGGCGATATGTCGCCAGTCGAGCCCTGAATCTTGATCGGCCAGTTGCAGCCAGTCCGGGTCGCACCCGAGGGTGTCGACAAAACATTGCCGGGCAAGCGTCGGCAGGTTGTTCTTGCTGCTCAAGTGGGCCAGGACCAGGTGTTGCAGGTCTTGCCAGCCCAACTCATACACCAGGTACGCCGCCTGATGGTTGTTCAAATGTCCCAGTTCGCCGCCGACCCGTTGCTTGAGAAAGTACGGATAGTGACCGCGAGCCAGCAGGTCTCGGCAGTGGTTGGACTCGATCATCAAGGCATCGAGGTTCCGGTAGCCGTCCAGTACCTTGGCGCAGTAGGAGCCCAGGTCGGTGAGCACGCCGAAACGCCGCTCTCCGTCACTGAATACATACTGCGTCGGTTCCTGGGCGTCGTGCGCCACGGCAATCACATCGATGCTCAGGGCACCGATTTGCAGCTGCTCGCCACCGGCCAGGAAACCTGCGGGTTCTATAGGTTTGCGCATCCCGCGCAGTGTGCCGCGACTGAGGTACACCGGAAGATTGTAGCGCCGAGACAGCAAACCCACGCCATGCACGTGGTCGGCATGTTCGTGGGTCACCAGAATCGCGCTCAGCTGCGAGGGGTGAACCCCCAGGCGCAGCAGGCGCCGCTCGGTTTCCTTTAACGAGAAACCACAATCCACCAGCACGTACGTGTCGTCATGGGCGACCAGCGTGCCGTTCCCTTGGCTACCGCTGCCGAGAACGGCAAAACGCATCGGATCAGCCCAGGTTGTCCTGAATAACGCCCAACACCTTGCGCGCTGTTTCAGCCGGCGCGACGGTGTTGATGTTCTTCTCGACGGTGACCTGCACAGTCTCGCCAACCTTGCTCAAACGCACCTGATAACGCTCGGCGCGGGTCTCGATTTCTTCCTTGGTCGGCTTGCTGCCGAACAGTTTGCCGAAGAAACCAGGCTCATCGTCTTTGCGCTCGGCCTTTTCAGCCACGTTGATGTAGTACAGGCCCAGGCTGCGGTTGATGTCTTCAACACGCCATGGGCCTTGCTCCAACGCGCGGCCGACGCTGGCCCAGGCGCGATCCAGGTCTTCACCCAGGTTCAGCACCACGTTCCCGCTGCCGTCCTCGGTGAGGCTGACGCGGCTCGGGGTGTCGTAATCACGGGCGGCGAGCAGGGAAACGGAACCGCCCTTCTCGGAGATACGGCTCATGCTGGCCAGCATCTCGTCGACCAATGCCGAGTCGACACCGGTGTTGACCGAGCGGTTGGTGAAGTCGACGTTGGCGGTGCTGCCGGCAGGACGCTCGGCGCTGACCACGTAGACTTCACTGGTGTTGCGCTGTACGCCTGGCTCGATGCGCACACGCACACGGGCTTCGCTGTCGGCGGCCACACCGCCGGCCTGCAGGCGCTTGGCCATAGTGGCGGACAGCTCGCTGCCTTGCTGCCATGCCGTGGTGAATTCACCGGTCTGCGGGCGCTGCTCGTCGATGCGGAAACCGTTGTCCTGGAAGAACTGCACCGCTACCGGCCAGACTTCAGCAGGTGGGCGCTGCGCCACGATCCAACGCGAATCACCGCTCTTCTGCAGGCTGTAATCGCTGGCATCCGCCACGGCCGAGATCGGCTGGGGACGTGGCACGACGTATTCACCCTTGGTGGTGTCGTCGGCAACGTTGCGTGGAATCGGCAGCAACGGGTCAAGACGCTTGGCGACGTTGACGTCCGGCGGCAGTTGCATCGGTTTGGTTGCTTGTGCTTCCAGGTAATCGCTGCCGCGGTCACGGAAGTAGCCTTCCGGGCCCCAGATCCAACCGCAGCCACTGGTGCTGGAGATAATCAAGGCAAGTGCGGAAAGTCCGGCCAATCGCTTCATGCGTAGTGCTTCCTCAATTAAACCAGGACGCCGGACTGGCGCAGGGCCTGTCGCAGCGGTTCGTGACAGGCTTCGCTGAGGCGGGTGAGCGGCAGACGGATACCGTCCGGCATCAGGCCCATCTCGAACAGCGCCCACTTCACGGGAATAGGGTTGGATTCGATAAACAGTGTCTTGTTGAGCGGCATCAGCTTCTCGTGGATCGCACGGGCGGTCACGGCGTCACCGGCGATGGCAGCGGCACACATGTCGCTCATGGCGCGCGGGGCCACGTTGGCGGTCACGGAGATATTGCCCTTGCCGCCCAGCAGGATCAGCTCGACAGCCGTGGCGTCGTCACCGGAATACAGCAGGAAATCGCTGCTCACCCCGGCCAGGATATCCTTGGCGCGCTGCAGGTCGCCGGTGGCTTCCTTGATGCCGATGATGTTCGGCACGGTAGAGAGGCGGATCACGGTCTCGGCCTTCATGTCGCACGCGGTACGACCCGGCACGTTATAGAGGATCTGCGGGATGTCGACGGCTTCGGCAATGGTGCGGAAGTGCTGGTACAGGCCTTCCTGGGTCGGCTTGTTGTAGTACGGGGTCACCAGCAGGCAAGCGTCGGCGCCGGCTTTCTTGGCGTTTCGGGTCAGCTCGATGGCTTCGCGCGTCGAGTTGGCGCCCGTGCCGGCGATCACGGCGATACGCCCTGCCACACGCTTGACCACGAATTCGATCACCTGGATGTGTTCTTCCACATCGAGGGTGGCCGATTCACCTGTGGTGCCGACCGCCACGATGGCGTTGGTGCCTTCTTGCAGGTGGAAGTCCACCAGTTTGCCCAGGCTGTCCCAGTCGAGATGACCTTGTGCATCCATGGGTGTGACCAGTGCCACCATACTGCCCGCAATCATGCAACCGCTCCTGCCGGAAAAAGAGAGCCGTAATGGTACTGGCGCCAAGATGCTTGTACAAGCGAAGTACCGCCTGAGGATGCGTTCTGGCGCAACTAAACGACGGGCAATGCCATCATCGGGCCAAAGCACCGGTTGAGGCAGGGCAAAATCAGGCGGATCACGTAATGAAAACGCCACCTCCTATCCCTTGGCGACGCTTTTCGCTACCCTTCATGCTTTGATCGATACAGCCCTCACCGTATCGACCGCTCATCGTTTTAGGAAGGCTGCATGTCCACCCCCACAGTTCGCGAACAATTCCTTGTTATCAGTGCCCTCGGCGCCAACCCCATGGAGCTGACCAACGTCCTGTGCCGCGCCAGCCATGAAAACCGCTGTGCCGTGGTGACCTCCCGCCTGACCCGCCATGGCGAGTGCAGTGCGCTGGTCCTGCAGATTTCCGGCACCTGGGATGCCCTGGCGCGCCTGGAGACCGGCCTGCCGGGCCTGGCCAAGAAGCACGACTTCACCGTCAACGTGGTGCGCAGCGCCGCCCTGGAAAATCGCCCGCAGGCGCTTCCTTATGTGGCGTATGTCAGCTCGGCCTACCGTTCGGACATCGTCAATGAGCTGTGCCAGTTCTTCATCGACCATAACGTCGAACTGGAGAACCTGACCTGCGACACCTACCAGGCCCCGCAAACCGGCGGCACCATGCTCAACGCCACCTTCACCGTGACCCTGCCGGCCGGCGTGCAGATCAGTTGGCTGCGCGACCAGTTCCTGGATTTCGCCGATGCCCTGAACCTCGACGCGTTGATCGAGCCGTGGCGCCCACAGAACCCAATGTAAGGAAGTTTTTTCATGGCGGTAGTCATCGACAAACCCGTAGCTGATTTCGAAGCCCAGGCCACCAGTGGCCAGACCTTCAGCCTTGCCGCCCTCAAGGGCAAGCACGTGGTGATCTACTTCTACCCGAAGGACAGCACCCCAGGCTGCACCACCGAAGGCCAGGGTTTCCGTGACCAGTACACAGCATTCAAGGCCGCCAACACCGAAGTGTTTGGCGTGTCGCGCGACAGCGTGAAGTCCCATGAGAACTTCAAGGGCAAGCAGGAATTCCCGTTCGAGCTGATCAGCGACAAGGACGAAGCGGTCTGCCAGCTGTTCGACGTCATCAAGCTGAAGAAGCTGTACGGCAAGGAATACCTGGGTGTAGATCGCAGCACCTTCCTGATCGACAAGGACGGTGTGCTGCGCCAGGAATGGCGCGGCGTGAAAGTGCCGGGCCATGTGGACGCCGTTCTGGCCGCAGCCCAGGCGTTGAACAAGGCCTGATCTGTAGCGCGGATCACTGCGGCGATGAAGCAGTGATTCGCGCCTCCCCTTACAACAACGGTGCCACCACCGGCTCCTGCCGCGGCCACGCATCCAGCACGGCCTTGAACAGCGTCGCCAGGGGAATCGCAAAGAACACCCCCCAGAATCCCCACAGCCCACCAAACAACAACACTGCGCAGATGATCGCCACCGGGTGCAGGTTGACCGCCTCCGAGAACAGCAGCGGCACCAGCACGTTGCCATCCAGGGTCTGGATGATGCCGTAGACCGCCATCAGGTAGATGAACTGGTCGCTCCAGCCCCACTGGAACAAGGCGATCAAGGTCACCGGCACTGTCACCACCACGGCACCGACATACGGCACCACCACCGAAATCCCCACCAGCAGTGCCAGCAAGGCGGCGTAGTTGAGGTCCAGTGCGATAAACGCGATGTAGGTAACGCCCCCACAGATAATGATCTCGATGACCTTGCCACGAATGTAGTTGGCGATCTGCCGGTTCATTTCTTCGGCCACCCGGGTGATCAGCGCTCGTTCGCGCGGCAGATAGCCGCTCACCCAACGTCCGATCATGGCGCGGTCCTTGAGGAAGAAGAACACCAGGATCGGTACGAGCACCAGGTAGATCATGATGTTGACCAGTAGCGGCAGGCTGGACAGGGAAAAGGTCAGCGCCCATTGCCCGAATTTTCCGATTTCGCCGCGCGCCACTTCTATGGCCTGCAACACCTGCTCGTCCGAGACCAGATGCGGGTAGCGCTCCGGCAGCAGCAGCAACAGCGACTGCCATTTGACGAGCATGCCCGGCAACTCGTTGAACAACGTGATCAGTTGGTGCCACAGCAGCGGCAATACCACGACGACAAACACCACCAGCAGCCCCATGAACAAGGCGAATACCAGGCCCACTGCCGCGCCGCCCGGCAAGCGTAAACGCTCCAGGGTGGTGACCAGGCCCTGCATCAGGTAAGCCAGTACCATCCCCGCCAGCACCGGCGCCAGCATGCCACCCAAGGTGAGTACGGCCGTAAAGGCCAGAAACAGCAGGACCGCCAGCACCACGGCTTCTTCATCGGAGAAATAGCGCTGGATCCAGTCTCGTAACACTTTGAACATCAATCAACCTCGGGTGGTAGGGGCAAACGGTTCAGGCCTTGCGCAACCAGTAACGGTACACACCGGCGGCGTCTTCTTCATGCAGCAGGGTATGGCCGGCCAGCTTGGCGAAGGTGCGGAAATCACGCTGGGAACCTGCGTCGGTGGCGATCACCTTGAGCACAGCGCCACTGGCCAATCGATTGAGTTCCAGCTTGGCCTTGAGCAGAGGCAACGGGCAATTGAGGCCGCTGGCATCGAGTTCGGCATCAAAGGCTACAGCGTCGGTCATGGTTTTACTCCGGGCACGCATTCGGGGTGCTTAGAATATCTGGTCCGAAGCTCAGTGTCCGGCTACAGTAAGCTCTTTGTCGAAAGGCTCTGTGCATGACTTTTTTGCGCCCCACCCTGCTGACGCTGGCTTGCCTGCTGGCCTCCCCAGGCTTCGCTGACGACCTGCCGTCACTTGGCGACGCCAGTTCTGCCATTGTCTCGCCACAACAGGAATATCAGCTGGGCCGCGCCTGGCTGGCCTACCTACGGGGCCAGGTCTCGCAGCTGAACGACCCGCAGCTCAAGGATTACGTCGAAACCAGCGTGTACAAGCTGGTGGAAACCAGCCAGGTGAATGACCGGCGCCTGGAATTCATCCTGATCAACAGCCCGCAACTGAACGCCTTCGCCGCACCCGGCGGTATCGTCGGCGTGAACGGCGGCCTGTTTCTCAATGCCCAGACCGAAGGGGAATACGCGTCGGTGCTGGCCCACGAACTGGCTCACTTGTCCCAGCGTCACTTCGCCCGTGGTGTCGAGGCGCAGCAGCGCATGCAGATCCCGATGATGGCCGCCCTCCTCGGCGGCATCATTGCGGCCGCCGCCGGTGCCGGGGATGCCGGGATCGCTGCAATCGCCGGCACCCAGGCCGCGGCCATCCAGGAACAACGACGATTTTCTCGCCAGAATGAACAGGAAGCGGACCGTATCGGCATCGTCAACCTGGAGAAAGCCGGCTACGACCCGCGCTCCATGCCAACCATGTTCGAACGTCTGATGCGTCAGTATCGCTTCGACGCCAAGCCGCCGGAATTCCTGCTGACTCACCCGGTGACCGAATCGCGTATCGCCGACACCCGCAACCGCGCGGAACAGGCCAAGGCCGGCGGCAAGGAAGACAGCCTGCGCTACCAGCTGATTCGCGCGCGGGTACAACTGCAATACGAAGACACCTCCGGACTCGCCGCCAAGCGCTTCCAGGCGCAACTGGACGAAAATCCTAAAAACGACGTGGCGCGCTATGGCCTGGCCATCGCCCAGATCAAAGCCTCCCAGTTCAAACAGGCACGGGAAAGCCTGCAACCCTTGCTGGCCAAGGCGCCCAATGACATCACCTACAACCTGGCGCAGATCCAGTTGGACATCGACAACAACCACCTGCCCGATGCCCAGCAACGCACGGATCGGATGCTGACCCAATACCCCGGCAACTACCCGCTGAATCAGATTCGGGTAGATCTGTTGCTTAAACAGAATCGCACCGCCGATGCGGAAAAGGCCCTGGATGGCTTGCTCAAGTCGCGCCCGGACGATCCGGATGTGTGGTACCAGGTCGCCGAGACCCGTGGCTTGTCGGGCAATATCATCGGCCTGCATCAGGCTCGCGCCGAATACTTTGCTTTGGTGGGCGACTTCCAGCAGGCGATTCAGCAGTTGGACTTTGCCAAACGTCGCGCCGGCAGCAATTTCCCGTTGTCGTCACGTATCGATGCACGTCAGCGTGAGTTGATCGAACAGGAACGCCTGGTTAAAGGCATGATGGGCTAGACCCGTCGCCCACAAAAAAGCCCCGCCCTCGTAACACGAAGGCGGGGCTTTTTATTGGCCGGGTGGGTTACTCGGCCAGCTTGAAGGTAATGAAGCTGGCACGCCCCTGACGAAGCACGCGCATCGATACCGAGCGGTTCTTCGGCAACGCCTTGGCGATGTCGGTGAACTGCTTGGTAGTCTCAATCGCCTGATTGTTCAGGTGAGTGATCACGTCGCCAGGCTGCAGGCCGATCAAGGCTGCCGGGCCGTCCTGCACTTCCTTGATCACCACGCCGCTCTTGAGATCGAAGGCTTTCTTCTGCTCGTCAGTCAGCTCGGCCACGGCAATGCCCAGGCGATTGCTGCTGCGCTCGGCGCCCGGCTTGGTATTACCCAGGGCATCCAGGGTCGCGCCCTCTTCAGGGATCGCACCCACGGTCAGCTCGACATTCTGGCGCTTGCCATCACGAATCACTTCCAGCTTGGCCTTGCTGCCGGCCTTGAGTGCGCCAACCAGGTGCGGCAGGTCGGCCGACATAATGATCGGTTGACCGTTCATGCTCAGAATCACGTCGCCGACTTGCAGACCGCCTTTGGCAGCCGGGCCGTCGTCCTGGATTTGCGCGACCAGGGCGCCCGCCGGCTTGTCGAGGCCGAAGGATTCAGCCAGGTCCTTGTTCACTTCCTGGATGACCACGCCCAACCAGCCACGGCTGACCTTGCCACCGCTTTTCAGCTGATTGGAAACATCCATGGCCACGTCGATAGGAATGGCGAACGAAACCCCCATGAAGCCACCGGAACGGGTGTAGATCTGCGAGTTGATCCCCACCACTTCGCCCGCCAGGTTGAACAACGGGCCACCGGAGTTGCCTGGGTTGATCGGCACGTCGGTCTGGATGAACGGCACATAGTTCTCGTTCGGCAGGCTGCGACCAATGGCACTGACGATACCCTGGGTAACGGTATGGTCAAAACCAAACGGCGAGCCGATGGCTACCACCCACTGCCCCGCCTTCAGGTCCTGGGACTTGCCCAGCTTCAGCACCGGCAGGTCCTTGCCTTCGATCTTCAGCAAGGCCACGTCGGAACGCGGATCGGTGCCGACCAATTTGGCTTTCAGCTCACTGCGATCGGCCAGGCGCACGAGGATCTCGTCGGCGTCGGCAATCACATGGTTATTGGTAAGGATGTAGCCATCTGGCGAAATGATGAAGCCCGACCCCAGGGACTGCGCTTCACGCTGGCCACCACCGCCACCACGGGGCGCACGCGGTTGTGGCATGCCACGCTCGAAGAACTCGCGCAGCATCGGCGGCAGGCCTTCCAGGTCAGGCATCTGCTGGTTGGAGACTTTGCGATCCGGCAGTTTCTGAGTGGTACTGATGTTCACCACGGCAGGCGAGGCTTGCTCAACCAATTGGGTGAAGTCAGGCAACTCGACCGCTTGCGCGGGCACGGCCTGACCCAGCACCAATACCGTGGTGACTATGGATAGGTAAGACTTCAAACGTGGTATCGACATACAGCTCCCGTTACGACGAGCAGGGTTGAGCGACAGGGTTCAAGAAACGCCGAAAACTGCGAACGACATCTTTGTTCCGCGAACAAAACAAGGCCAGGGCCAACAAGCCCTGACCTATAAAAAACATGGGAGATTTTTGCAAGTGAAAATGCTGATCCAGACATTTCATGCTCTCGGCAGCCAACCTGGCATGGGCGTACTGTGAAAGATCTGGATGAACATAGGATTAACGACTCACGGCTTGGGGGTGGCCTTTTTTTCACCGCGCACCGACAGTGCGATGCGTTCGGCGGTGCCAATAGGTATTTCGCCGACCACAGTCACCATCATTTCGCCATCCACCGTATTCAAGCGACGAGATACAGCAACCGTGGGGCCTAATTGGGTGCGAGTCTCGGTCACGCTCACATCGCTGATCGGTTCGAGAAACACCGAGAAGCGCGCCAGTCCATCTTCATACATCAGGCTGTCGACCGTGGCCTTGGTATGGGGATCCTTGCGGGCGCTGCTATTGGTCAGCTGAAAGCCTGGCGGCAACCACTCCAAGTGCCACGCCTCGGTGGCCTCTACGGCCGATGCCTTGGTATCGCCGACGGCGATGGAAGTGCATTCGCCGCTGGGCTGCAAGTCGCGATCATTGGGTGTGGTGGAGGTGTCCAATCGAGTGAACTGAAAGCGCTCCAGCAACTGTCCTTGATCATTCAGCAACAAGGATTTGAGCGGCAGCGCAGTTTCACGATCAAGGTGCAGCTCAAAACCGTAGCGGTATTGATCTCGGGGTGTAATCGACACAATCACTGCATTACGACCGGCCACGCGAGATTTTCCGATAACGGCCAGTTCGTAGAATTGATTGAGTCTTTGCGGATCGAGGGCGCGCGAGGGCGCATCACGCGAATTGCCCAGGCCGGCGACAAGAGTGCCGCTGACGCACTGAGTGCGACCATCTACCCGAACGACTTCCTGGGCAGAACCATCAAGCTGCAAGAGCCGCTCACGGACTTGGCCATTCTGGACACGATGCCAGATGTCGTGGGTAGAAAAACTGCCATTACGTTCGTAGACAAACGTACCTTGAAAACTTTGCTGCTGCTCAGCACGCCCAAGTCGAGTCAGCCAGTCTTGGGCTTCATCGGCATGGGCGGGGAGTGCAAACCAACCACTGAGCAATAACGTAAGGAGCGGTATGGCGCGCATAGGGCTCCTTAACGGATCAGCGGTTTTCCAGGCTTGCAGCGCGAGCGTATGGCAGAGCGCTTTCAGTGCCTTTCAAGGCGGATTCCTGTGCGTGTTGGCGCAGGTAGCCTGGAAGACGCTGGTCCTGCCAGCCGGATTGCCCTTGCAGCACACCGTTGGCCATAGGGCCGGTGGTGTCGGAGCTTTCCTTGTAGCCGGCCAATACCGCTGGGCCTTTGACTTGCGGACCGGCCATGACCGGTTGCTGAGTCTGCTGGGCCAGTTCGGCACCGGCGATTTCGTCCTGGTTGTACAGGCGCACACCGGCCAGCACTGCAACAGTCACCGAGGCAGCCACTGCCAGGCGACCCAGGCTGCGCCAAGGGCCACGAGCAGCTTTTGCCGGAACGGCTTCATCAGCCAGCGCGGCAGAAACGGCCGCAGCAATATCCAGACGAGGGATTAGAAGATCCTTGTGCATCACCGCCCGAGCGACTTGGTAACGAGACCAGGTATCACGGGTTTCGGCATCATCAAATGCGTTGAGCACTCGACGAAGTTCCAGTTCATCCGCTTCGTTATCCATCACTGCGGACAGCGATTCCTGCAGGGCATCACGACTCATGGCGGTTCCTCTCTTGGCTGTCGCCGCTGTCTTTAGTTTTCCTGCAACAACGGTTGCAAGGCTTTATCGATGGCTTCCCGGGCCCGGAAAATCCGTGACCTTACAGTCCCCACCGGACACTGCATGACGCTCGCAATGTCTTCGTAACTCAGACCATCGAATTCACGTAAAGTTAACGCCGTACGCAAATCTTCTGGCAGTTGCTGAATTGTGCGATGAACGGTGCCTTCGATCTCATCGCGCAGCAATGCACGCTCCGGCGACTCGAGATCTTTGAGGCCGTGATCACCATCGTAAAATTCTGCATCTTCTGAACTTACATCACTATCCGGTGGGCGGCGTCCGCGAGACACCAGATAGTTCTTCGCCGTATTGATGGCGATGCGGTAGAGCCACGTATAAAACGCACTATCACCGCGGAAATTGCCCAGTGCACGGTACGCCTTGATAAAGGCTTCCTGTGCAACGTCCTGCGCTTCATGGGTGTCGTGCACAAACCGCACGATCAACCCGAGAATTTTGTGCTGGTATTTCAGCACTAGCAGATCAAATGCTCGCTTGTCACCGCGTTGAACGCGTTCGACCAGCTGCTGATCCTCTTCCTGGGTTAGCATGAACACTCCTCGTTGTACTTGAAGGAGGCTTGCATAACTAAACGATCAGGCTTGCAAACATAGACTCGGACTTTTCGCAAAAGTTCTCCCCCTTCAAGCAAGTTTCCGGCATGCACTGATTTGGCACACACGAAAAACGCAGCGCGGGCAACGCCGGCTGCGCGAATAATCTTGTCGTCGGTTTTCTGACGCGTCCAATGCTCCCGACGGGCCAATAAACTCAACGTTTCCCAGCTTTCGGGCAACCTGCTATTGAGTCGAGGCTTATGCAAAAAGTTCCCACCTCAATAACCTGCCGATTTTACCCGAGCCGTGCACCGTAATCTCACATTGCCACGAATGCCCGGCTATTGTGCCGCTCCCCCCCTCTATATACTAGTGGCCCGTGTGACCCTTTGATTCGCCGATCCAGGCGTCCTGTTTGCGCCAGCCCTGTGGATCGCTTTTTGCGGAATCCTTCAAATGAGCCAACAGTTTCAACACGATGTCCTGGTGATCGGCAGCGGCGCGGCCGGCTTGAGCCTTGCGCTGACCCTTCCCAGCCACCTGCGCATTGCCGTCCTGAGCAAAGGCGACCTGGCCAACGGTTCGACATTCTGGGCCCAGGGCGGTGTCGCCGCGGTGCTGGACGACACCGATACGGTGCAATCCCACGTTGAAGACACCCTCAACGCCGGCGGCGGCCTGTGCAACGAAGACGCGGTGCGCTTCACCGTCGAGCATAGCCGCGAGGCGATCCAATGGCTGATCGACCAGGGCGTGCCCTTCACCCGCGATGAACATGCAGGCAGCGATGACGGCGGCTTCGAGTTCCATCTGACCCGCGAAGGCGGCCACAGCCATCGCCGTATCATCCACGCCGCCGATGCCACCGGTGCCGCGATTTTCAGGACCTTGCTCGACCAGGCCCGCCAACGCCCCAACATCGAACTGCTGGAACAACGCGTCGCTGTCGACCTGATCACCGAAAAGCGCCTGGGCCTGCCGGGCGAACGCTGCCTCGGCGCCTATGTGCTCAACCGCGCCAGCGGCGAAGTGGATACTTATGGTGCGCGCTTCACCATCCTCGCCTCCGGCGGCGCCGCCAAGGTCTACCTCTATACCAGCAACCCCGACGGCGCCTGCGGCGACGGCATTGCCATGGCATGGCGCTCGGGCTGCCGGGTGGCCAACCTGGAATTCAACCAGTTCCACCCCACCTGCCTGTATCACCCACAGGCCAAGAGTTTCCTGATCACCGAAGCCCTGCGCGGCGAAGGTGCACACCTCAAGCTGCCCAACGGTGAGCGCTTCATGCAGCGCTTCGACCCGCGCGCCGAGCTGGCTCCACGGGATATTGTCGCCCGCGCCATCGACCATGAAATGAAGCGCCTGGGCATCGACTGCGTCTACCTGGACATCAGCCACAAGCCCGAAGCGTTCATCAAGACCCACTTCCCGACCGTCTACGAGCGCTGCCTGGCGTTCAACATCGACATCACCAAAGGCCCGATCCCGGTGGTGCCGGCGGCGCACTACACCTGCGGCGGCGTGATGGTCGACCAGCATGGGCGTACCGATGTCCCCGGCCTGTACGCGATTGGCGAAACCAGCTTCACCGGCCTGCACGGTGCCAACCGCATGGCCAGCAACTCGCTGCTCGAATGCTTCGTCTACGCCCGCTCGGCCGCAGCCGACATTCTCGAACAACTGCCGCGCATCCCGGTACCGGCCGCCCTGCCCCGCTGGGATGCCAGCCAGGTTACCGACTCGGACGAAGACGTGATCATCGCCCACAACTGGGACGAGCTGCGGCGCTTCATGTGGGACTACGTGGGGATCGTGCGCACCAACAAGCGCCTGCAACGGGCACAGCACCGGGTGCGATTGCTGCTGGATGAGATTGATGAGTTCTACAGCAACTATAAGGTCAGCCGTGACCTGATCGAACTGCGCAACCTGGCCCAAGTCGCGGAGCTGATGATCCGTTCGGCCATGGAACGCAAGGAAAGCCGGGGCCTGCACTACACCCTCGACTACCCGCAGATGCTGCCCGACGCCCGCGACACTATTCTGGTGCCAACCACCTACGGCGGCTGAACTTCAAGCGAACCCGCAGGCGCCGGTGCACATCGGCGGCCTGCGAATCCGTCGGCACGCAGACCGAGCGCACCCGCCATTCCCCCGGCACGCGATAGCGCAACACCACAATCAGCGGCAGCGCCAGACTGTCGGGGCGCAGTTGCACGCGATGCCAACCGCGCTCACCGCTGAATAATTGCCAGCCCTCTTCATCCCGTCGCAGGCCACGAATCGACGAACGGTGAGTCAGCAGGACATAACGCGGCAATACCCAGGCAGCCTGGGCCAGGCACGCCAGCACGCCGAGGACAGCAAAGGGAGAGTCGAGGACCATCAGCGCACCCAGCGCGAACAGCTGGGCAAGGAGATACGCCGCCAGCAGCAGCCGTGAGGCCTGCCAGCGGCATTCAAAACGATTACTTGGGCTGGACACGATCCAGGATCATCCGGACCATGCGCTGCAGTTCAGGATCTTCGGATTCGGCCCGCTCCATGAACCAGCCGAACATGTCCTGATCTTCGCAAGTCAGCAGCCTGACGTAGAGATCGCGATCTTCCTTATTGAGCGTCGCATACACCTCTTTGGTAAAAGGCACCAGCAACACATCAAGCTCAAGCATGCCACGACGGCTGTGCCAGTAGAGACGATTGATTTCTACATCTTCGACCATGGAGCGCTCCTCAAATAGAGCGCAAGTATACAGGCCCGACGGCACCAGAACAGTCGGCTTTGGTCGCCCCCTACGGAAACTATCCATTTGCCGGGCGCCCCTCTATGATGCACCCATGACTTTTTGACCTGCGATGACCCATGGCTGACTCTGCTTTCTTCTGCCCCCTGTCCCACGAAGGCGTTCTCGCCGTCCGCGGCTCCGACGCTGCCAAGTTCCTGCAGGGACAACTCACCTGCAACCTCAATTACCTGAGCGACACCCAGGCCAGCCTCGGTGCGCGCTGCACGCAAAAAGGCCGCATGCAGTCGAGCTTCCGCATCCTGTTGCAGGGCGACGGCGTACTCCTGGCCATGGCCAGCGAACTGCTCGAACCGCAACTGGCGGACCTGAAGAAATATGCGGTGTTCTCCAAGTCCAAGCTCACCGACGAAAGCGCCGCCTGGGTGCGTTTCGGTGTGATCGATGGCGATCAGGCGCTGACCGGCCTTGGCCTTGAGCTGCCCACCGAAACGGACAGCGTTGCCCGTACCGAACACCTGATCGCCGTCCGCGTGTCTCCCGCCCGCGCCGAACTCTGGGTACCGGCCGAGCAAGCCGACGGCGTGCGCAGCCAATTGGCCGCACAGTTGACACAAACCGACTTGAATCACTGGCTACTGGGCCAGATCCGCGCCGGTATCGGCCAGGTCATGCCCCAGACCCGCGAACTGTTCATCCCGCAGATGCTCAACCTGCAGGCCGTGGGCGGCGTCAGCTTCAAGAAAGGCTGCTACACCGGCCAGGAAATCGTCGCGCGCATGCAGTACCTGGGCAAACTGAAGCGTCGCCTGTACCGCTTGAGCCTGAACGCGGCGCAAATGCCCGAGCCAGGCACCCCGTTGTTTTCCCCCAGCCACAACAGCTCCATCGGCGAAGTGGTGATTGCAGCAAAAGCTGACCAGGTGATTGAACTTCTGGCGGTATTGCAAGCCGAAGCTGCCGATAGTGGCGATGTGCACCTAGGCACACTGGAAGGCCCCGGTTTGCAACTGCTTGACCTGCCTTACAGCCTTGACCGTGATCGTGAGATCCAGCGTTAGTCGCCGTATTTTCCTGCAACACCCTAGAGAGCATGAATGAACAAACTGGCGGAAAAAGTCCAACAGGCGTTGGTTAAGGCCATCGACAACGATGACCTGGTTCTGCCGACATTGCCGGAAGTGGCCCTGAACATCCGTCAGGCCGCCGAAGACCCGGAAATCAGCATCAGCCACTTGAGCAAAGTGATCGGCCGCGACACTGCGTTGTCGGCGCGCCTGATCAAAGTGGTCAACAGCCCACTGTTGCGCGCTACCCAGGAAGTCACCGACCTGCACACCGCCATCACCCGGCTGGGCACCAACTACAGCAGCAACCTGGCCATCGGCCTGGTGATGGAACAGATCTTCCACGCCCGTTCCGAAGTGGTCGAACAGAAAATGCGCGATGTGTGGCGCCGCAGCCTGGAAGTGGCGGGCGTCAGCTACGCCCTGTGCCGCAACCACAGCCAGCTCAAGCCGGACCAGGCAGCGCTGGGCGGCCTGGTGCATCAGATCGGCGTGCTGCCGATCCTGACCTATGCCGAGGACCACTACGAACTGCTGTCAGACCCGGTCAGCCTCAACCACGTGATCGACAGCATCCACCCGGTGCTGGGCGACAAGTTGCTGAGTGGCTGGGACTTCCCGGAAATGCTGGCGAAACTGCCGGGCCAGTACCTGAACCTGGAACGGGATTCAGCCTGCCTCGACTACATCGACCTGGTGCAGATTGCCATGCTGTATTGCCATCACGGCACCGACCACCCCCTGGCCAAGGTGGACGTCTCCAGCGTGCCTGCGATGAAAAAACTGCGGGTTGACCCCTACAGCGAAAAACTGCGCGCAGAGCTGGATGAAGCGCGCGCCATGTTCGATTGATCAACCGGCGATAAAACTCACCCGCACCTTCAACCCCGCGTGCTCGCCGTCATGCAGGCTGATCTGGGCCAGATGTGCACGACAGATTTCGCCCACAATCGCCAACCCCAGGCCTGAGCCCATGCCTTGCTGGCTGCGGCGGTAGAAGCGCTCGAACACCCGGTCGCGCTCATCCTGCGGAATACCCGGGCCATCATCTTCCACCTCCAGTACCGCCGGCGCCGTCACCCGCAGGATCACGTTGCCGCCCGGTGGCGTGTGCGCCAGGGCGTTGTCCACCAGGTTGCTCAACAGCTCGTTGAGCAGCGTCGGCTCGCCACGCAACCACACCGGTTCATCCGCCTCCAGCGCCAGTGCCACGCCACGCGCATGGGCCAGCGGCGCCATGGCCATGCCCAGTTCACGGGCCAATTGGCTGAGGTCCAGCAGCTGCGCGCCGCCTTCGGCAATCGCCCGGGCACCGTTTTCGATGCGCGCCAGGGACAGCAACTGATTGGCCAGGTGGGTCAACCGATCGGTGCCTTGGGCGGCGGTTTCCAGGGTACTGCGCCAGGTTGCGGGATCTTCGGCGCGCAGGCCTAGTTCCAAGCGCGCCTTGAGCGCTGCCAAGGGGGTACGCAGCTCATGGGATGCATCGGCAATAAACTGCGCCTGACGCTCGAACTGGCCGCGCAGGCGTTCGGTGAAATGGTTGAGGGAACGCACCAGCGGGCCGAACTCATGCTGCACTTCCACCAACGGCAACGGCCGCAAGTCGTCGGGCTGGCGCTCTTCCACCGCCGTGCGCAGGCGCTCCAGCGGGCGCAAGGCGGCGCTGACGGCAAACCACACCAGCAACAAGGCGCCAATGGCGAGCATGCCCAGGCGCAGCAAGGTGTCGGCCATCAGGCTGCGGGCCATGCTCACCCGTGCCTCATCGGTTTCGGCCACGCGGATTTCCGCCATGCCGTTCATGTTCGGTTCGGAGACCGCCTTGAGCAGGCTGACCACCCGCACTTCCTGGCCCTGGTACTTGGCATTGTAGAAGCGCGCCAGCGCCGGGTAGTCGTCGGTGCGCGGTGTGCCGGGGGGCGGGCCGGGGAGGTTTTCGTAGCCGGAAATCAGCTTCTGATCAATGTCATTGACCTGGTAATAGATGCGCCCGGCGCTGTCGTAGGCAAAGGTGTCGAGGGCGACATAGGGCACGTTGGCGCTGAGGGTGCCGTCCACCTGGGTCAGGCCGGCGGCGATGGTACGCGCCGAGGCCAGCAGCGTGCGGTCATAGGCGGTGTCGGCCGCTTCGCGACCGTTCCAGTAGGCACTCATGCCACTGGCGAGCATCAACAGCACCAGCAGCAGCGCCAGGTTCCACAGCAGGCGCCAGCGCAGGCTGCTGGGCTTATGCATCGCGGGCTTCCAGCAGGTAGCCGAGACCGCGAAACGTCACGATGGCGATGGGTTGGCCATCGAGCTTCTTGCGCAGGCGGTGCACGTAGATTTCGATGGCGTCGGGGCTGGCCTCTTCGTCCAGGCCGAACACCTGGGAAGCCAGTTGCTCCTTGCTCATCACCCGGCCTGGGCGGGCAATCAGCGCTTCAAGCACGGCTTGCTCGCGGGAGGTCAACGTCATCAACTCGCCGCCCACGGTGAAACGTCGGGTGTCGAGGTCATAGACCAGCACCCCGCAGGCCTGCTGGCGCTCGCCGCCCAATACGCTGCGGCGCAGCAGCGCCTTGACCCGGGCTTCCAGCTCGGTCAGTTCGAACGGTTTGGCCAGGTAGTCATCGGCGCCCAGGTTCAGGCCATGCACGCGGTCCTTCACATCGCTGCGCGCGGTCAACATCAGCACCGGCAGGTTTTTCCCACGCGCCCGCAAGCGCGCCAGCACCTCGAAGCCGTCCATGCGCGGCAGGCCCACATCGAGGATGGCCACCGCGTAATCCTCACTGCTCAAGGCCAGGTCGGCGGCCACGCCGTCATGCAATACGTCAACGGTCAAACCTGTGCTCTTGAGCGCTTGGGCGACGCTTTCGGCGAGTTGCAGATGGTCTTCAACCAGAAGGACACGCATGGATTTCTACCTTATTCGGACGTGGTCGGCGCCACGCTTTGCCGGGCAGTTTACAGGCGCCGACTGCCCTGTGAAGCCTGAAAACATTGAAAGGCAGCTGAAAGGTTAGTGAAAGCTTCGCCCTTTAGCATCCAGCCACGGTAGGTCATGCCTGCCGAGCGACCTGATGGGTCGCGCCCGAAAAACGCCTCGAAGCGTTTTCGCCAAAATAAGAACAATAACGGAGTGCACCACCATGCTGTCGACACAGCCACAGGCTTGCCCGCCTGTTCGTATTTCCCGCCTGACCCACACCGCCCTTGCCAGTGCCGCTGCCCTTGCCGGCTTTTCGCCGCTTGGCCAGGCTGCCTTCTTCGAAGACAGCAGCGCGACCCTGGAAACCCGCAACATGTACTTCAACCGCGACTTTCGCGACGGCACCAGCGCCCAGCAATCCAAGCGCGACGAGTGGGCCCAGGGCTTCATGCTCAACCTGCAATCGGGCTACACCGACGGCACCGTCGGCTTTGGCGTGGATGCGCTGGGCATGCTCGGGGTCAAGCTCGACTCCAGCCCCGACCGCACCGGCACCGGCCTGCTGCCCACCCACGACGATGGCCGCGCCGCCAACGAGTACTCCAAGCTGGGCCTGACCGGCAAAGTGAAGATTTCCGCCACCGAGCTCAAGATCGGCTCGCTGATGCCTGAACTGCCGATCCTCAAGCCCAATGACGGGCGCATCCTGCCGCAGACCTTCAACGGTGGCCTGGTCACCTCCAAGGAATTCAAGAACCTGGTCTTCACCGGCGGCCGTCTCGACAAGGCCAAGGACCGCGACGACAGCAACTACGAGGACATCGCCCTCAACAACAAGAACAGCCGCTTCCTCAGCGGTGCCACCGGCAAGCATTTCAACTTCGGCGGGGTCGACTACAAGTTCGCCGACAAGATCACCGGCAGCTACCACTTCGCCCAACTCGACGACGTGTACCGCCAGCACTTCCTCGGCCTGGTCGCCGCACGCCCGATGGGCCCCGGCACCTTCGCCACCGACCTGCGCCTGGCGATCAGCGATGACGCAGGTGCAGCCCGTGGCGGCAAGATCGACAACACCTCTCTCAACGGCCTGTTCAGCTATGCCCTCAATGGCCATAAGCTCAGCGCCGGCTACCAGCATATGTCCGGCGACAGTGCCTTTCCGTACGTGGATGGCAGCGACCCGTACCTGGTCAACTTCGTGCAGATCAACGACTTTGCCGGCGCCGAAGAGCGCTCCTGGCAGGCGCGCTACGACTACGACTTCGCCAAGCTGGGCATTCCCGGCCTGAGTTTCATGAGCCGTTACCTCTCGGGTGACAATATCAAGCTCAGGAACGGCGACACCGGCAAGGAATGGGAACGCAACAGCGAGATCAAGTACGTGGTGCAAAGCGGTACGTTCAAGGATGTCGCCGTGCGCCTGCGCAATGCCACCTACCGTTCCAACTATTCAGCCCGTGATGCGGATGAAATGCGCCTGCTGGTCAGCTACAGCGTTGCGCTCTGGTAAGCCACTCATAACAACAAAGACGGAGATCACCATGACCCCTTCATTGCGTAAATTGGCCCTCGCCGCCGGCTGCATGCTGTTCGCCGGCCAACTGTTGGCCGCCGACGAACCCAAGCGCCCGGAATGCATCGCCCCGGCCTCCCCCGGCGGTGGTTTTGACCTGACCTGCAAACTGGCGCAAAGCGCGCTGGTCAACGAGAAACTGCTGAGCAAACCAATGCGCGTGACCTACATGCCGGGTGGCGTGGGCGCGGTGGCCTACAACGCCGTGGTGGCCCAGCGTCCTGCGGACGGCGGTACGCTCGTGGCCTGGTCCAGCGGTTCGCTGCTGAACCTGGCCCAGGGCAAGTTCGGGCGCTTCGATGAGAGCGCCGTACGCTGGCTGGCCGCCGTGGGTACCAGCTACGGTGCCATCGCGGTGAAAGCCGATTCGCCCTACAAGACCCTCGACGACCTGGTTAAAGCCCTGAAGAAAGATCCGGGCAGCGTGGTGATCGGTTCCGGCGGCACCGTCGGCAGCCAGGACTGGATGCAAACCGCCCTGATCGCCAAGGCCGCCGGGATCAACCCGCGCGAGCTGCGCTATGTGGCGCTCGAAGGCGGCGGTGAAATCGCCACCGCCCTGCTCGGCGGACATATCCAGGTCGGCAGTACCGACATCTCCGACTCCATGCCGCACATCCTCAGCGGTGACATGCGCCTGCTGGCGGTGTTCTCCGAGGAGCGCCTGGACGAGCCGGAAATGAAGAATATTCCGACCGCCAAAGAGCAAGGCTACGACATCGTCTGGCCGGTGGTGCGTGGTTTCTACCTCGGGCCAAAAGTCAGCGATGCCGACTACGCCTGGTGGAAGGAGGCCTTCGACAAACTGCTGGCCTCCGACGAGTTCGCCAAGCTGCGTGACCAGCGCGAACTGTTCCCGTTCGCCATGACCGGCCCGGAGCTGGACACCTACGTGAAGAAACAGGTGGCTGACTACAAAGTGCTGGCCAAAGAGTTCGGCCTGATCCAGTAATCGCCCCTCTGTCGCGCGGCCATGCCTGGCAAACCCCAGGCATGGCCCAGGAGTTCAACATGCTCTTACAACGCATTTTCGCCGCCGTACTGTTGCTGGCCTGCGCCATCCTGGCCTTGATGGCCTGGCCCTACCAGGCGTCGTTTTCCTACGAACCCGTAGGGCCCCGCGCCTACCCATTGCTGATGCTCGGGCTGATGAGCCTGGCGCTGATCTACATGCTGTTCCGCCCGCAACCCACCAAGCACACCGAAGAAGAACCGGCGCTGGACCGCCAGACCCTGGTCAAGATCGGCATCTGCGTGGCGCTGTTGATCGTATTTGCCGGCACCTTCGAGCCCCTGGGCTTCATCCTCAGCAGCATGCTGATCGGCATCCCCATGGCGCGCCTGTATGGCGGCCGCTGGGTGCCCAGCGTGGTGATCGTCAGCCTGATGGCCATCGGTCTTTATCTGCTGTTCGATAAGGCCATGGATGTTCCGCTGCCCCTCGGCCTGCTCGACGTTCTGGAGAACTGATATGGATACTTTCGGCTATTTGGGCCAGGGCTTCGGCGTTGCACTGTCCCCCTACAACCTGGTGACTGCCCTGTGCGGCACCCTGATCGGCACCGTGGTCGGCCTGTTGCCGGGCCTGGGCCCGATCAACGGCGTGGCGCTGTTGATCCCCATCGCGTTCGCCCTGGGCCTGCCGCCGGAATCGGCGCTGATCCTGCTGGCGGCCGTGTACCTGGGCTGCGAATACGGCGGCCGTATCAGCTCGATCCTGCTGAACATCCCGGGCGAAGCCTCCACCGTGATGACCACCCTCGACGGCTACCCGATGGCCCGCAAAGGCCTGGCCGGCGTGGCGCTGTCGTTGTCCGCGTGGAGTTCGTTCATCGGCGCGTTTATCGCCACCTGCGGCATGGTACTGTTCGCGCCGCTGCTGGCCAAATGGGCGATTGCCTTCGGCCCGGCGGAATACTTCGTGCTGATGGTGTTCGCGATTGTCTGCCTGGGCGGCATGGCCGGTGACAAACCGCTGAAGACCTTCGTGGCGGCGCTGATCGGCCTGTTCCTTTCCGCCGTGGGCATCGACGCCAACAGCGGCGTGTACCGGTTTACCGGCGATAACATCCACCTCACCGACGGCATCCAGTTTGTGGTGTTGGTGCTGGGCTTGTTCTCCATCAGCGAGATCCTGTTGCTGCTGGAAAAAACCCACCGAGGCCAGGAAGCAGTAAAGGCCACCGGGCGGATGATGTTCAACCTGAAGGAAGCAGGTTCGGTGTTCGTGGTGAACATTCGCTGTGGCCTGCTCGGTTTCATCATGGGCGTGCTGCCCGGCGCGGGCGCGACCCTGGCCTCGGCCGTGGCCTACATGACCGAGAAACGCCTGGCCGGTGCCAGCGGCAAATTCGGCCAGGGCGACATGCGCGGCCTGGCTGCACCGGAGACCGCCATCGGCGCGTCCGCCTGCGGTGCCCTGGTGCCGATGCTGACCCTCGGCGTTCCCGGCTCGGGCACCACCGCCGTGATGATCGGCGCCCTGTCGCTGTACAACATCACCCCCGGCCCGCTGCTGTTCCAACAGCAACCGGACATCGTCTGGGGCCTGATCGCCTCGTTGTTTATCGCCAACATCATGCTGGTGATCCTCAACATCCCGATGATCCGCATCTTCACGCGCATCCTCGCCGTGCCGAACTGGGCGCTGGTGCCGGTGATCGCGATCATCACCGCGATCGGTGTGTACGCGGTGCACGCCACCACCTTCGACCTGTTCCTGATGGTCGGCATCGGCATCTTCGGCTACATCCTGCGCAAGCTGGACTTCCCGCTGTCGCCGGTGCTGCTGGGCTTTATCCTCGGCGGCCTGATGGAGCAGAACCTGCGCCGCGCGCTGTCGATTTCCAACGGTGACCTGCAGATTCTCTGGTCAAGCCCCATCACCTTCGGGGTGTGGGTACTGACCGCGTTGATGCTGGCCTTCCCGCTGGTGCGCATCTACCGCAAACGTGCCCTGCAGCGTCGTGCCGTGGCCGATGTCTGAGGTCACCTTTAAACATTGGTGGGGAACACCGCTGGTCGGCCTGGCCGGCGGTTACCTGGCCAGCCTGGTCGGCTGGCCTTTGCCGTACATGGTCGGTTCCTTACTGGCGATCATCCTCGTGCGTTGCCTCACGCCGTGGCAGTTGGCGGAGATTCCCGGCGGGCGCAAATGCGGCCAATGGGTGGTGGGCATCGGCATCGGCCTGCACTTCACCCCGGTGGTGATCGAACAGGTGATGAGCCACTTCGGCCTGATTTTCTTCGGAGCGCTGGTCACCAGCCTGTCGAGCGTGGTGGGCGTGTGGTTGATGCGCCGCAGTGGTGAAGACCGCGCCACCGCGTTTTTCTCGAGCATGCCGGGCGGTTCCGGGGAGATGGTCAACCTCGGCTCGCGCAATGGCGCGGTACTCAGCCGTGTCGCGGCTGGGCAAAGTCTGCGCGTGCTGGTGGTGGTGCTGTGTGTGCCGGCGATCTTCAAATATTTGCTGGGCGGCGGTGCGCCGCAGTTTCATCCGGCGCCTGTCAGTTGGGCGTGGCTGGCGCTGCTGTTTCCACTCGGCGCACTGGTGGCCTGGGGCTGGCAGCGCTTGCGCCAGCCTAACCCGTGGTTGTTCGGCCCATTGCTGGTCAGTGCGACGGCCAGCGTGGTGTGGGACCTGCATATCGGCCTGCCCGACGGCGGCAGCCAGATCGGCCAGTGGTTGATCGGCAGCGGGTTGGGCTGTCACTTCAATCGGCAGTTCTTCCGTCGAGCGCCGTCGTTCATGGGCCGCACCTTGATCGGCACGGCCTTGACCATGGCGCTGGCAACGTTGGCGGCAGTGGGCTTGAGCGCCCTCACCCATCTGGATTTGCGCTCGCTGACCCTGGGCATGATGCCCGGCGGGATTGCCGAGATGAGCCTCACGGCCGAGACCCTGCAACTGTCAGTGCCGTTGGTGACGGCGATGCAGGTGATGCGCTTGTTGTTTGTGCTGTTCCTGGCGGAGCCACTCTTCCGGCACTGGAACCGGCAGCCATAACCCTCCTGTTTCAAAGGCCCGTTCCGGGCCACTGACCATTGGTCGGCACTGTCATTTCTCACAGCTATCCACGCTGCCTGGGACGGCGCTAAGTTGCTGAAACGACGAATGCGCAATCGACATTCCAGTCGTATCCCTCGTGCATGACAAAGGATTAGCTATCATGAGTCTTGATATTGATCTTAGTACCGATCTGCAATCCACCCACCTTCCTGCCGTGACTCCAGCACCTCCGAATGCCGACGATGAAGACGAGCTGGATGTGGACCTGTCCGCCCCCCAACGCCTGCTCCCCCAATACTTCGCTCCCCCCCAGTCAACTCAAGACGTGCTGACCCCGGCAGACTTCGCCAGAGTGCCGTTTTCCAGCCTGCCCCTTTACATTCCGGGGCTGACATCCGGTGTTCAAGGCTTTGATGGCGGCATCAACAAAGCGGCACTGGAAGTGCACCGTGAGGCGGGCCTGGGATGCATCCTCTTGCCTTACCTGGATATGGCTGATGGCGATTTCATCGAGTTGTTTTGCGTTGACACGGTCGTGCCGGCCGCTATCTACAACGTGACCAGTGATGATGTCGCAAAAGGCCGGGCAATTCCGCTCTATATCCGTCGTTCACGTCTGACCGACGGCACGGTCACCCCGGTGTTCATGAGAGCCACGTTCACTGGAGGGGGCTCCGAAGAAACCACTCGGTTAAGATTGAAGGTCGATACCGTCCCGCCTGCTGGCCGTAATCCGATTGCCAGCACCCTGCAGAATGAAAACCTGCCCATGCCGATATTTCCACAGGCAATCGTTGATTTCGGCGTGACCGATGCCGATGCACAGCACGGCGTGCCTGTTACATTCAGATTCTACCCGGTCGATGACGGCCAGCCCGCCAACACTTACCGCGCAACACGCGACCGTATTCGCCTGAGCATTGGCGGGGCATTTGCACCCATTCCGCCCCTCTCCGACGCCCAGGCGGCTGGCCGTGGTGATATCACCGTCACACTTTATTACGGGTTCTGGCAGCAAGTCGGCAGCGGTTCGCATGTGTGCGAATACGAGGTCATCGATGAAGTGGGCAACGCCTCTCAAGGATGGTCGCCGCCCCAGTTGCTCAATGTCCGTCTCAACGATGGCGCCGAGCCCTTGCTGCCGGCGGCGTTTGTCCTGGAAGCACCCGCGGGCACGCTCAACCACGATGGACTCAATGGCGCGAATGCGAGCATCTTTGTATCCACTCCGTCTCCGAACTTCATGGCCGGTGACATCGTGCGAGCCACCGCCGTGGGTCGTACGGTCAGCGGAAACCTCATTATCACCACGTATGATTCCCCGCCCCTGACAGCTCCCAGCTTTGTCATCATCCCTTGCCCTAACGAAGACTTGCGCAAGCTGATCGGAGGACGCTTCCAGCTGTCCTACGAACGCGTGCGCAGCGGCGTGCCGAACCGGCCATCCGAAAGCAGCATCGTGCAGGTGATCGGTACGCCCATCGAAACCGACCTACGTGCGCCCATCGTCATCGAAGCCAATGGGGATGTGATCGACCCACAACTGCTGGCTGTCAACGTCGAAGTGCTGGCGTATGACGGTCGGGATCCGTTCGACCTGATTACCCTGATCCTCGACGGCACCTACGCCAATGGCAGTCGCTACTACCGGGAAATCGACAAGCCGGCGGGCACCGGCGCTATCCTGTTCCGCCTCAACAACGGCCCCAACGGCGACATCGCCAAACTGGAAGGGGGCACGTTGCGGGTCCTCTATAAGGTAACCAACGCCGAGGGCAGCCGCACCTCGCTGGATGCGACGTTCAACGTCGGCAGCCCGGTCGCCTCGTTGCCCGAACCTCTGGTAGAAGAAGCGCCCCCACCGCTGTATCAATTCGACCCGGCCGTGTCACTCGGCGATGCCCAGATCCTGGTCAAGAGCAATCCCGACTTCCACGTAGGCGACACCGTCGTCCTGCACTGCGAAGGCACTGCCCCCGGCGGTACCCAGCCACCGAAACGCTTCCCTATCCAGAGTTTCTGGGTCGGCCGCGACCTGCCCTTCACACTTGAGCGCCGCTTCATTACGCCCAACCTGGGCCAGAGCATGCGCATCTACTACACCCGCGAACGCGATAACACACTGACGCGTTTCTCGCTGCCGGTGAACATGGGGGTCGGTTCCAGGCTGCTGCTGCGCGCACCGACAGTCGTCGAGGCCACGGTGACAGGCACCGATATCGCCACGCTCAACCCACTGCACGTGCTGCCGCCGCGCCCAGAAATCGTGACCATCCGCGTGATCACTGACACGCTGCCACCGAGTGCGGATATCAAGGTGTACATCATCGGCAAACCGGGGGTCGGCTCGCCGGATATCCCGATTAAACCGGCGCGGCCCGAACCCGGCGGAAACTACACCAGCTTTACCGTGCCCAGCGACTTTGTCGGCGCGTACCTGGGTGGGGAATGCACGGTGTTTTACAACCTGATTGAAATCGGCAAGACCAGCAAGTCCGATGACCTGACGCTGAAAATCGAAGCATTGGCGCCGCAGGAACTGGACCTGGTGACCATTCCAGAAGCGGTGGGCAACCAGGTGGAGACCGGCAAGTCCTACACCGTGCTGGTACAAGGATGGCCGTTCATGCGCCAGGGCCAGGCGGTTTGGATCGACCTGTTCAGCAGCAGTCATCTGGACTTACGGATCGCAGTGCCGGTCAGCAGCGAGGAGTTCACGGACAAACGCATCCGGGCACCGATACCGGCCAGTTACCTGCGAAGCCTGCACGAAGGTGACACGCTCAGAGCCCAGGTGCTGGTGTCGCTGGATGGCACCGGCTACAAGTCTTCGGCTACGCCGTTGACACTTTCGCCGGCGTACAGGGTGAAGAAGGCATCGGGAGTGGTTGAAGGGGCAATCGCGGTGGGCAACACACCCAACCACCTTGCGCTGAGTTCTGACAATTCGACACTCTATGTGGCCAACTTTGGCAGTAAGACGGTATCTGTCATCGATACCGCTACACGGAAAGTGACACACACGATCTCGCTTGCAACGGCACCTCGCGGCATAGCCATTCATCCGAACGGCCAAACCTTGTATGTCACCGTTGAAACGGCTTGGGCGACGCTTGCCATTGAGACTGAGAACTTCCAGACAATCAAAACCATTAATGGACATACTTCTTGTTCAGCAATCCGCTTGAATCCTACAGGCTCACGCCTATATATAGGCAATGACTTCTACCCCTTTACACAAGAAATCGAAACATCAACTAACACATCCGTGAAATTTCTCTACGGCAGCTACTATTATGCAAGTGCGATTACAACTAACCGTTCTGGCAGTCGAGTTTACACAACGGGTTACTATGTAAGTGAGTTCAATCAATCTAACGGCACGCTTTTAGGCAGTTATCACAATGGGTCTACAGAATCCAAAGGTATTGCCTACAGCCCTACTGAAGAAGTCCTCTACGTGACAACCTATGGTTCGACGCCTACCAATGGCACCCTTAATATACTTTCAGCAACGACCACCCCGCCCTCTCTTATCAAGAAGATCGAGAGCCTTCACCAGCCTTGGGGAATAGCATTCGCACCAAACGGCGATAAAGCCTATATGTGCCTGCATGCAGACAACTCGATAAAAATCATCGATACGACAACCCGACTCATCACTGGAGAAATCAATACCACCACCCACCCGCTGGATCGTCCAAAAGAAATTGTTATCAGCTCTGATGGCGGGGTGGCGTACGTTGCCAACTCCGGAAATAACAATGTCATTATCGTCAGCCTTTAAGCCATAAAAAATGCCCCCGTTCTTTCGAGCGGGGGCATTTTTTTATTACCGGTACAGTTTGAACTGCCACCAAACCCTGCATTCACCGACTTAGAAATCGTACCGCAACCCCACGTTCACCCCATAAGGCTGCTTGATATTCTTGCCGACGCTGTGCTCCATGTCCGCATGCAGCTTCAGGTTCTGCGATACCGACATCGCCACACCCGCGCCGACCTTGAAGCGCGAGCCGGACAGGTCGTTGTTGAAGGCATTATCGTTAACGAACACCTTGTTGCTCTGGTCGAACTCATGGGCTACCGCAGCCTTCAGGTACGGTTGCAGCACACTGCCGCTTTCCAGCTGGATATTGCGCCCAACCGTGGTGCCCAATTCGGCAATCACCGTGCTCGAACGATCCCCCTTGGCATCCAGGCCATTGTCCAGCGTGTAGCTCTGGGCCTGGGTAATCACCGCGTCCACCTTGCCGTAAGGCTCGACGAAGAAATCATCGTCCAGCTTGATGTGCCGGCCGACTTCCGCCGATGCACCTACCGCGTTTTGCGTGTAATTGCCCTTGGCTTTCTTGCCGTCGCTCATGGCCACCTTGGACTCGTTGTGCAGGCGGTTGAATTTGAGCACACCGTCGAAGTAAAAGCCGCTCTCGGCATCCATCCAAGTGGCGTAGCCGCCCACATAGTAGCTGTTGATGGTGGCACTGCTGCCTCGGTTCAGATCCAGATCCGAGCTGCTGTGACCGGCCATGGCACCGATCAACCACTGTCCGTCGCCACCCTCTACCGGTACATCGGCACCCAGGGTGAAACCACGTTGCGTCTGGTTGTAACCCAGGCCGGTCGTGTCGTTGGACACCTCGTATTTGTTGCCATAGGCGCGGGTCCACAGGCCTGCGGATTTGCCGTCGCTGAAGCGCAACTCGCCCATACGGGTGCGCAGGGTGGTCATCTCGCCCAGCAACACGGTCGGCGCGGCGTTGAACAACGCCAGCACGGAGTTGGTGCTCGGGCTGATGACTTTGCTGTCCGGGTCGAGGTACCAGTCCTTGCTCTCGTTATCGTCGATCAGGCTGTAGGAGTAGGTGCCCACATCCACACGATCGCCCAACAGGCTGAACCTCGCGCCGCCATCGGCGGTATGCACCACGTGCAGACGGTCATCGCGCAATGGGTCGGCGCCGCTGCTGGAAATCAACAGCTTGTGGTCACCCGACGAAGTACCGGTAACGTTGAGGAAGTCGCCGGTCAACGTGGAGAAATCCGCACTCATGTGGAAGGTGCCGTTGCCCGACAGGTTGTTCACATCCAGTTGGTAGAACGTACCGGTGTCACCGAACTTGACGTTACCGCCGCTCAGCGACAGGTCGCCCAGTTGCTGGTTGTCGACCATCACCCACGTCGCGTCATTGTTGATGGCCAGCTTATCGACACTCTCCAGGCGGCCAGTCAGGATCGAGCCGTTGTCGAGGCCAACGCTGGCCGTGCCGCCGTTGTTGATCACGTCGCCATTCATGATCGCGCGGTCCAGGCTCAAGTCCAGCACACTCGACGTGCCGACTTGAATGTTGCCGCTGAGGGCCGTGCTACTCACGCGCATGTCAGCGGAGCCGCCGTTGGTCAGTTCCAGCATATTGCCGTTGCCGCCCACCAGGGTAGAGCCGTTGGCGACGTTGATCTGGGTCCCCCCCGGGTAGTCCACCAGGATCGCCGCGCCCGTTTCACCCACCACGTCGGTGTTATTGAGGGTCAATACGGAGGGGTTGTCCTGAGTAGGCAGGCGGTAGGCCACAATGCCGTTGGTGCCCCCGACAATGAGGCTGTTGTTGGCCGTCAGTTGGCCGTCATACGACGACAAACCCGTCTTGCCGCCATAGACATTGGTGCGGTCCAGCGTCAAGGTGCTGGAACCGTTGAGCAGGATGCCGTCGGTCGCGCCTTCAATCAGGCTGTTGCTGATCTGGACGCTGGAGCCTTGGGTGCTCAGGGAACCCACAATCATGCCGGCGCCGCCGGCACTGGAAATATACGCCCCGTCAATGTTGGCCTGGCTGCCGTAGAGGGCAACACCCACCTCACCGTCGAGGGTCGTTTTCACTTGCCCACCGGTCATGTTGAACGTCGAGCCGTAGGCCGTAACGCTCACGATATCCGCGCCGTTGGCGGTCAACGTGGCATCGGTGACTTTATAGCGGTCACGCTGCGAGCTCTCATCGATAACCACGTTCTGACCAGGATGAATATCCACAGCCAAGGCTTGTGTGGCGACCAGGGAAAACGGCATGACCGCCATGACCTTAATTGCAGTGGCGAGTCGTGATAAAGGAAAAGACGTTTCGTTACTCAAGGGCAGTACCTCTATTCGGATGACTGAACAAGCCAATCGATTACAGGACCATCGACTCAGGCTTTCAGAGGCGCAAAGAGTACGGAACGAAGAGGGCGATGCATGTCAGCCGATTCCAAGAGCGCGTAGGACTTATCCTAATCACGCACCAGTAAAGGAGACTTGATAGAAAGGAAAATAGGGCGGGTGATAAAACCACACGAACCGTTGAGGCAACCCTCACCGGTTCGTGCATTTCAAACAGCGAGTAATGGATTATCCGCAGATAGTCCCATCGCCTCTACGACGAGTTAAATACACCACTGTGGGGTCGGACTCTCCCTGTGTTACGCCATCAGCCTTGAGAACTCGATAGTAGGCTTCGATACGGCCTAGCGTAACGGGTTGGATAAACACCGGGAAAGGCACGGTACGAAGCTCGCCTGGGTGCCCCGGCACGTTGTGATCCAACGTGACCGTGACTGGATCAAAGGCATGTTCAACCGTGATGATCGTGGAATTGAGATCATCAGGACCGTAGACCACCCACACCAGAGTGACCTTATCACCGGTACGCAGGTTCTCAGGGTCGAGGATCTCCGTGCTGATGCCATTGGTAACACCCTGGTCGCAGGTGATGACGAATAATCCTTCGCCTGCAGATAGCGCATCAGTAAATACGATGGGCGCAAGGTCGGTGAGTTGGCTGGCAAACACATCAACCGGCGTCTCCAACGAGAAGATAATGTTGCCATTGACCCCGTTATTGAGCTCGTACCACACCGGTAGTTTTTCGCCGTTACCGGCCAGGGCAATCACGTTGGCCGGAACGGTAATTACGAACTCTGCGGCGCTCTCGTCCGCCAATGTCACGGTGTAGGGCGGCGTGAGGGCGGGTATGCCTCTCCAGAAGATCTGAATCCTGTGCCCTTCGCGCGCTCCGGGGTAGACAGCAAAGCGTGCGGTAGCATTGCCCGTGTCTCCCGGCCCGATCTCGTTGATCAGGCCTTCCGAAGACTCTATCTCGATCAGGTCCAGGTTAGGATTGACAGGGCCTGGGTCCTCAGGAATCCCACCCGCCGAGGTCAGGTCCACATCCACCGTGAGGGTGGTTGAATAGGGCGAAGCGCCCCCCGCACGAACCACCCGGTAACGGACGTCTGCCTGATAGGGAGCGTCCAGTCCACCCGCGTCCCTGAGGATATCCCACGGAATGGGGACCCTCTGCGGCCAGGACACTGACGGCAAGGTATAGGTGATCACCAGGCCGTTGAAGTCAATCTGGATATCATCACCCACTTGGGCATTGTCATAGCCATCGATAAAGACTTCCGCCCTTCCCAGTTGCACATCGGTGAGGTCAAGAGGCGCTTCTGGAATGCGAGGGGGTTGCAGGTTGTCTGGGAAGGGGTCCGTCACTACCGTCACATGCGTCAGTTCCGGCGGCCAAGAAGTGTTGTTGCCAGCACGGTCCGTGTAACGGTAGGCAAGATATTTCATGCCGGCGCCTTGCGCCACAATCTGAGCGGTGGTCAACGTAAGAATAAACGGTGCGGTGGTTCTGGTTAAAGGCGCATTGAAAATGGGAGTCGGGGTAGGGAACCCCCAGTACACCATCACCATATCACCCTCTTGGGGGTCAAGGCGGCCGGGGACGGTCAAGTCAAGTTTATCATCGTGCTCCGCCAACCCCTCCAGTGTGATTAAACCGTCCACCACCCAGGCTGGTAGGCCAATAGCTTCGGGGATGATTCGGGCGTTGGGATCGAGGCGGTCGATCGTCACTCGCGTATTGCCCGAACGCTCATCGGCGCCCACCCCCACAAACACCTCATAACTCAGCCTTTTCTCGCCGTGCTCGCCAATGTCCTGTTCCGGAATCGAAAATGTATAAGGCCAAATATGCGCGGACAACGGTTTCGTAAAGGGAATACGCGCGCCATAGGGCGTTCCATTAATGTAGAGCTGCAGATTATCCGGGTTGGAACCCGGAATCGGAAAGGTATCGGTCCAGCTATCAATTTCACACTGGACACCCTGTTGATAAAGCGTGGCCAGCCGCATCAAGTTAGGCTGCCCACCGGGGATATCAGGGAGCGTATTGACGACGCGCAAGTCGTCGACCGCATACGCCCCACCCGGCGAATAACCTCGCGGATGTCGTTTCAATAGAGCATCCGTCGGCTGAGTGGGTGGGGTTTGGTTATTTGAGTTTGCCATCGGTATGTACTCGAAAGGTTAAGGACTGTGCTCGCCCAATGCAATTGAACCAAGGACAGATTAATTAAACGCCTTTTAACTTCGAGGCACAGCCTGTCAAATCTGACAGATGCACAATATGAAAAAGTGTGCTTGAAAATAACAACCTGCGATTGGTTGTTTTTAATAACTCACTCATGCGCAAACATAATCGGCTAGTAACATAAAATCTAACCCGACATAGCCTCGCGACTTGGAAGTCCCTCATAGCCAATAGCGCTGCGCCATTGGTCGAAAATCAAGGTAAAAAAAGAGGGCTTGCGCCCTCTTCTTTGTCATTGCTTGCACAGGTCACATTTTACTCGACGGCCCCAGGCAGGTGCCCCCACCCGGCCGTTTCAGATCGATGTAAATCAGCTTCCTCAACGATAGCCCTGTAGGCCCCGTGGCCTTGTACAGTCGGTAAGAAACAACTGCAGACCCCCATTCGGCAACGAGACCTGGAAGGGTAATCAACGGATTGAAGGGCAGGATCTGGATTTGCGCGACACCGATGTCACGATCATCACTCGTCAGTAGGTGATCGAACCACACATCCGTGCCATCAAAATGCTCCCCATTGCCATTTTTGCTCGGGTAGCTTTTCCAATACAGCCGAACCGTGTCGCCGACCTCGAAATGCTGCGAGTTCCAGTCTATTCCCAGGAACACCCCCTCCCAAGGCTCCGGAGTGGTGCCGCAGGCCACAAAGTCGCGGGTACTGTCATTGAGCAACCGAGGCCGCTGCAAGCCAATCAACGTATCGAACTCCACCCGTACCGGCGTGAACGGGCTGCGTTGACGATTGACGCCATTGTCAGTCCAGTAGTAGACCTCAAGCGCTGGATTGGAGCCGGTCGACACCACTGTCCAGAGCACCTGGATCGTGACCAACTGCCCTGCAACATCGCCTGGCTGCACCACATACTCGCCAGCATAAGTGTCATCATTGCCCCAATACAACTCCAGCCTCTCACCCACGACAGGGTTAAAAAACAGGGGAACCTCCACCGGGACTGGCCCCGGCTCATCGACAGCCGTAACGACATTATCCCCAGAACGGCCTTTTACGGTGACCCTCTCCAAACCGGGATTGATCGGGTCAGGGCCAATGGGCGAAACGCCTGCAACCGAAAGGTCGACCAGGTAGAAGCTGTCGGGAGAGCTCTTCGATGCCGTACCCCGCCGGTACAGATAGCGCACCCGTACCGGGTAAGTATTGTCGAAGCCGCCGTCAGCCAGAATCGGCCAGGGCACCGGCACTGGAATGGGCCACTGCTGCACCGCGCCGATGGTAATCGGTCCAAGGGCATGGGTGTTCCAGAACGGAAAAATTCGGTCCCCAGGGGCTGCGTCGGTGATCTGTGGAATCGACACGGTTACACCTTGGCGCACGTCCTCCAGGTTGATCAAGCCATCCGCCTCGGCCAAGGGCACCAACGGCCGCGGCAGGTCGGGCAGCGTTGCCAGTGACACGTTCAGCGTCACCGGCTCGGAAAACGGCCCCACCCTACCGGCTCGATCAGTCAGGGTGTAGGAAGCAAAACGTTGCCCCGGGCCGCTGGTACGCACAAATGCCTCGGGAAAGGTGAACTCGATAGGCGCACCTTCAACATGCGACCGCTCGATAACAACGACACCCACCAGGTTGACGTCGGGAAATTCGCCCCAGTAGTACCTGACGACATCTTCAGTCCGAATATCCAGCCACCGCGGTACGATGGCCGGCACCCCGCCATTGCGGACCAGATAGTCATCTGTCACTTCAACCAGGACCTCGTCCTCAAACTCCAGCGGCAGGCCGGGGTTATCAAAATTGGGCGCAGTCTTGTCGATATTGATAAACGTCGGGAAGGATTCAGTCAGCGGCACAAACGCCGAGCTGACTCGATAATTCAAACGCCGAATGCCCCCGGTAGACAGGAGGTGAGCGGGTAATGCCTGAGTCAATGGAAACACCACGTCGGGGTCGTACGGCCCCGGGATCGTGTGCCTATGTTCGACCTCCCCCTGCCAGAGGTACTCCACCAACGTGGGAACTGCGAAGTTGGAATGATGGACCGGCCAGACCCTCGCGATCGTCACCAGCAAATCCTGGTCCTGCAGGCTCACTGGCAGGGTGTACGCCGCCTCATCCCACAGCAACGGCAGTGCCTGGCTCGGGATGGGGTTGTCCAGGCTCATGATCGACTCGGAACGTTTGCGCGGGGGGCGCTTATCGTCAGCCGGCTGCCGCGGGTCAACGGGCTGGGCGTCAGAGGGCAGATTCGACTCGGACATGTTTAATCTCCTTGAGCAATCAATCGATGATCGACCATTGACTACCGTTCTGGTGTTCGCCAGATCGACAAGGCCAAGGAGATTATTAAATGCGCAAAACGACCTACTCGATACTGTCGGAAATAACAGGTAGGGCGTTCCAGTCAGACCGGTGGTAGCGCCCAATCAATGGGGGTTTCTCCGTTTTGCTGAAGAAACTTGTTGGTGCGGCTGAAATGTCCGCAGCCCAGGAATCCGCGATACGCCGACAACGGCGACGGATGCACCGACGTCAGCACCAAATGCTTGGTGGCATCGACCAGCTTCTGTTTGCCCTGGGCATGGGCGCCCCACAACAGGAACACCAGGTGCGGCTGGTGTTCGCTGACCACCTCGATAATGCGATCGGTAAAGAACTGCCAGCCCTTGCCGGCATGGGCATTGGCGTTGGCGCGTTCCACGGTCATGGTGGTGTTGAGCAGCAACACGCCCTGGTCGGCCCAGCTTTGCAGGCAGCCGTGGTTGGGGATGTCGATGTTCAGGTCGCGCTTGAGCTCTTTGTAGATATTGACCAGGGACGGCGGCGCCGGTACGCCCGGTTGTACCGAGAAGCACAGGCCGTGGGCCTGGCCGGGACCGTGGTACGGGTCCTGGCCGAGGATCACCACCTTGACCTTGTCCAGCGGCGTTGAGTTAAGCGCATTGAAGATCAGCGGACCGGGCGGGTAGATCTCTTTGCCGGCGGCATGTTCCTGGCGCAGGAACTCGCGCAACTGGGCCATGTAGGGCTTATCGAACTCATCACGCAGGGCGTGTTTCCAGCTGGGTTCGAGTTTGATACGGTCGCCTTCGGTCATAGTTGAAATGTCTTGTAGAAAAGAATGAGGCGAACCCTAGGAAAGCCGGCCCTGCTTGTCAATTGATCTGACACACCACCGGCACTTTCCCACGAAGCGATCATACTGATCCTTCACCTTCTCGATTGAGGTCACGATGAATCTGCACTTCGAAGAACTGACCGGCAGTGGCGGCGCCCGCGTCGGCATCGCCAGCCTCGACGCTGAAAAGTCCCTCAATGCCCTCTCTTTGCCGATGATCCTGGCCCTGACAGATCGCCTGGAGGCCTGGGCCAAAGACCCGGCGATCGTCTGTGTGCTGCTGCGTGGCAACGGGCCCAAGGCCTTTTGCGCCGGGGGCGAAGTGCGCAGCCTGGCCCTGGCCTGCCGCGAGCAGCCGGGTGAAGTGCCGGCCCTGGCCGCACAGTTTTTTGCTGCGGAATATCGCCTCGACTACCGCTTGCACACTTACCCTAAGCCGCTGATCTGCTGGGGCCACGGTTACGTGCTGGGCGGGGGCATGGGCCTGCTGCAAAGCGCGGCCATACGGATTGTCACGCCGAGCAGCCGCCTGGCCATGCCCGAGATCAGCATCGGCCTGTACCCGGACGTGGGCGCAAGCTGGTTCCTGTCGCGCCTGCCGGGCAAGTTGGGCTTATTCCTTGGCCTTACCGGTGCCCATATCAACGGCCGTGACGCCCTGGACCTGGGCCTGGCCGACCGTTTCCTGCGCGACGATCAACAAGACGAGTTGCTCGATGGCTTGCTGCAACTGAACTGGCAGGAACAGACCGCGATACAGCTCAATAGCCTGTTCAAGGCCCTGGCCCAGGAAGCCGTGGCCCAGCAACCCGAGGCGCAATGGCTGCCGCGCCGGGCACAGATCGACGAATGGCTGGACGTCGGCGATGTGCGCAGCGCCTGGCGCGCCTTGAGCCCGCTGCGTGACCACGCGGACCCACTGTTCAATCGCGCCGGCAAGACATTAAGCGAAGGCTGCCCGCTGACCGCGCACCTGGTGTGGGAACAGATCCAACGGGCCCGCCATCTGTCCCTGGCCGAGGTGTTCCAGATGGAATACACCCTGAGCCTGAACTGCTGCCGCCATCCGGAATTCAGCGAAGGGGTACGCGCGCGGTTGATCGACAAGGACCAGAAACCCCATTGGCATTGGCCTGACATCAATACGGTCCCGGACGCCGTGGTGCAGGCGCACTTCACCAAGGCGTGGGAAGGCCGGCACCCGCTGGCGGACTTGTCCGATTACTGAGGTTTTGCGCCCATGAAAAAGCGGCGCTTCATGCGCCGCTTGTCATACAGGCCGGTCAACGGTGACCGCCGCGGCCACCTCCACGGTCATGATCGCCACCGCGTCCATGCCCGCCATTGTTCCAACGATCCCCCCAGCCTTGGTTCGGGTATGGCCGGTAACCGGCCCTTGGCCCTGACGGGTAATAGCGAGGCGCCGGCTGGTAATAACGCGGTGCCGAGTAGTAACGCGGTGCCGGAGCGTAATAACGCGGCGACGGGTAGTAATCACGGCGATATTGATACGCCGTGCCGCCGCCGTAGTAATAAGCCGGCGCCGGTGAGGTGTAGACCTCGGAACGGTAGTAGCTCTGGCCTCCATCGTAGTAGGGCACACAAGCGGAAAGGGTCAGACCGAGTAAAGCGCTGAGCAGCAGTCGTCGATACATGGCGGCCTCCTGGACCGCGGAAGAGCACCTCCAGCGACGCTGGGGGGCGGCATTCAGCTTTCACTGAATGACGAAGTATCTGACATCAAAAAACGAAACTGGTGCGTTTTCGCAATAGTTTGAAACATGTGTGTAACCGTCATGAACAGGGCTTTTTTGTACGAACTGAAACTTTCCGGATTTGCATGATGTCATTACGACATCGCACAATGCCAGGGAGGCTCTAGCGCGAGCTTCCTCCCCTCATCCCCGGATTCCAGTCATGAAGATTTCAACCAAACTGCTGCTCTCATTTGTATTGTGCGCGTTCATCACCCTCGTCGTGGGCGCCTTGGGTATCAAGGGCGTGACACGGCTGGCTTCGGCGCTTGAACTGACCTTCTCGAACAACCTGGTCTCGGTGAGCAATACCGCCGCCACCCTCAATGGCATGGTCGCCCACAACCGTGGCCTGTATCGCCTGGTGGATGCCAGCAATGGCGATGTGGCCCAGCAGGACCGCGAACGCGTGCGCCAGGACATCGCCAACGAACTCAAACGCAGCCAGACTGCCTACGCCATTTATCGCGCCACACCGTTGGAAGATGACGAACGGGCAGCCGGCGACAAGTTCGACCAGATCTGGCCCACCTACGTCAGTAACTCCGAAGGCATCATCGCGATGCTCGATGCCGGCCAGCTTGCGCAAGCCCGTACGCAGCTCAACACCAGTAACAATGAACTGTTCCGCCAGGCACGTGAGCTGATTCGCGTGATGGTCGACTCCAATAACCGCCAGATCAAGGAAGGTGCCGCCGCCGCCGACGAGCTGCGCAACAGCGCGATGACCTGGATGATTGCCGGCATCGTGCTGGCCTTCATCATTGCAATCATCATTGGCGTGCTGATCACGCGGCTCATCACCCGTCCCATCGCCCAGGCGGTGGAAGGCGCGCAGCGCATTGCCAAGGGTGACCTGACCCAAGCCATCGTTACCGAGCGCACCGACGAAGCCGGGCAACTGTTGATGGCGTTGTCCGATATGCAGGGCGGCCTGAAAAACACCCTGGTGGAAATCGCCAACGCTTCCGACCAGCTCGCGTCAGCCGCTGAAGAGCTGAGCGCGGTCACCGACGAAAGCAGCCGTAGCCTGACCCGCCAGAACGACGAAATCCAGCAAGCCGCCACCGCCGTCAACCAGATGACCGCAGCGGTCGACGAAGTGGCGAGCAACGCCGTGTCGACCTCCGAGGCGTCGCGCCAGGCCACCACCGAAGCCGAGGACGGCCGCCAGCAGGTGGAGCAGGCCGTGTCGGGCATGTCATCGATGGTGGTCGAGATCAACGATTCGACCCAATCGGTCGCCGACCTCGCCAACCAGGTGCGCGAAATCGGCAAGGTGATTGATGTGATCCGCGGCATTGCCGACCAGACCAACCTGCTGGCCCTCAATGCCGCCATCGAAGCCGCCCGAGCCGGTGAGCAAGGTCGCGGTTTTGCGGTAGTGGCCGATGAGGTGCGGGCGCTCGCCCACCGCACCCAGACCTCCACGGTCGACATCGAGAAGATGATCGGTGAAGTCCAGGCCGGTGCCGATGGCGCTGTGGCCGCCATGAACAAAAGCCTGACCTGGGCCAACAACACCCAGACCCTGGCGCAAAATGCCGGCCAGGCGCTGGAGCGCATCACCGCCAGCGTGGCCAGTATCAACGAGCGCAACCTGGTAATCGCCTCGGCGTCCGAGGAACAGGCCCAGGTGGCCCGGGAAGTGGATCGCAACCTGCTCAACATCCAGGACCTGTCCACCCAGACCGCCGCCGGTGCGCACCAGACCAACGCCTCCAGCCAGGACCTGTCGCGCCTGGCCACCTCGTTCAATGTGCTGGTCAGCAAGTTCCAGCTGTAAGCGCCTCATCACAGTGCGCCGGCGCACCTGCGTGGCGCACACCGCCCTCGTCTACACCCTCCTCTCCCGCCCGCCCGGCTGAACCGCCGGGCATCGAAGCCACTTGGCACGACTCTCGCTTTGTCTCTTGCGTGCAGGATTCATCACAGGTTCGCGGCACCACAATTTGCAATGGCCGACTAGGGTTCCGGCTCGCCGAAAGCGAGTGGCTGGTCCGAGAGTTGGCGACCTCCAGTTGAGGTTACACGGCGGGATAAAAGCCCGGGAGACAAGCCACCGCTCACGGTGCCGCGTTGCTCCTGCTCGCCCTTGATCAACTGGAGAAGCCCCATGCCCTCAATCCGTTTACCCGCCCTGCTCGCCGTCGTCTTTGCCGCCGTGCTGAGCGTCCAGGCCCAAGCCGCCCCCAAAAAACACTTCAGCGTGTGCTGGACGATCTACGCCGGCTGGATGCCGTGGGAGTACGCCGGCAGCCAAGGCATCCTCGACAAGTGGGCGAAGAAATACGGCATCACCATCGACATGGTGCAGCTCAACGATTACGTCGAATCCATCAACCAGTACACCGCCGGCCAGTTCGACGGCTGCACCATGACCAACATGGACGCCCTGACCATCCCCGCCGCCGGTGGCGTGGACAGCACCGCGCTGGTGGTCAGCGACTTCTCCAACGGCAACGACGGCGTGGTGATCAAGGGCGCCGGCAAGACTGTGGCCGACCTCAAGGGTATGAACGTCAACCTGGTGGAACTCTCGGTGTCCCACTACCTGCTGGCCCGCGCGCTGGAGTCGGCGGACTTGACGGAAAAAGACCTGAAGGTGGTCAACACCTCCGATGCCGACATCGCGGCGGCGTTCAACACCGACCAGGTCCAGGCCGTCACCACCTGGAACCCGATGCTCTCGGAGATCAAGGCCAAGCCTGGGGTGAGCCAGGTGTTCGACTCCAGCAAAGTGCCCGGCGAAATCATGGACATGATGGTGGTCAACACCCAGGTCCTCAAAGACAACCCCAAGCTGGGTAAAGCGCTGACCGGCGCCTGGTTCGAAGTGGTCGCGCTGATGAACGCCAAGGGCCCCGCCAGCACCGCAGCCCTCGAACATATGGCCAAGGCCTCGGGCACTGACCTTGCGGGCTTCCAGTCGCAACTGGACACTACCAAGCTGTTCGTCACGCCCCAGGAAGCCCTGGCCTTCGCCACCAGTCCACAGTTGCCCGCCACCATGGGCAAAGTCGCCGAGTTCTCGTTTAAACACGGCCTGCTGGGTGAAGGCGCCAAGGACGCCAGCGCCGTGGGCATGCGCTTCGCCAACGGTGTGACCAGCGGCGACAAGGCCAACCTCAAGCTGCAGTTCGACCCCAGCTACGTACAGATGGCCGCCGACGGCAAGCTGTAAGAGGACCCGGCCATGCGCCTGATCAACCGTCACCCGGACCGCTCCAGCCGCCTGCTGTTGGTGCTGCTGCCGTTCGCCCTGCTGCTGTTCGCCTACTTCGTGGGCTCGGCCGAGCGCCTGGCGGACAACCCCAACGACAAGCTGCTGCCCGGTGCCGGGCAAATGCTTGACGCGGTAAAGCGCCTGGCCTTCAACGCCGACACTCGCACCGGCGAATACGTACTGTGGCAAGACAGCGCCTCCAGCCTGCGGCGCCTCGCCATCGGCCTGGGGATCAGCGCCCTCGCCGGCCTGTGCCTGGGGATCGCCGCCGGCACGCTGCCGCTGTTTGGCGCGCCGCTGTCACCGTTGCTGACGGTGCTGTCGATGGTGCCACCGCTGGCGATCCTGCCGATCCTGTTCATCGTGTTCGGGCTGGGGGAATTGTCCAAGGTGATGCTGATCGTCATCGGCGTCACCCCGTGCCTGGCCCGAGACCTGGAACAGCGCGCGCGGGAAATTCCGGTCGAGCTGCTGGTGAAAGCGCAGACCCTCGGCGCCTCCACCTGGACCCTGATGCTGCGTGTGGTATTGCCGCAATTGCTGCCGCGCCTGTTGATCTCGCTGCGGCTGATGCTCGGCTCGGCGTGGTTGTTTTTGATCGCCGCCGAAGCCATCGCCTCCACCGACGGTTTGGGCTACCGGATCTTCCTGGTACGACGCTACCTGGCGATGGACGTGATCCTGCCTTACGTGGTGTGGATCACGCTGCTGGCGTGGCTGATGGACTGGGGCCTCAAGGCCCTGACCCGGCGTGCGTTCCCCTGGTACGAAGGAGCGCGGGCATGAGCTTTATCAGCGTCAATAATGTGTGGCAGCGCTATGGCGACCAAGTGGTGCTCGAAGGCCTCAACCTGCAGGTCGCCGAGGGTGAATTCTGCACGCTAGTGGGCACGTCCGGCTGTGGCAAGTCGACCTTCCTGCGCCTGCTGCTAGGCCAGGAAACCGCGAGCAAGGGCCAGATCCTGCTGGACGGCCAGGCCCTCGCCGCCGAGCCGGATGCCAGCCGTGGCGTGGTGTTCCAGCGCTATTCGGTGTTCCCACATCTGACTGTGCTCGACAACGTCGCCCTCGGCCTGGAACTGCCACGTTCTCGCCTGCTGGGCCGGCTGTTCGGTAAAGCCAGGAAGGACGCCCGCGAACAGGCTGCCGTGCTGCTGCACAAGGTCGGCCTCGGCCAAGCCCTGGACAAGTACCCCGCGCAGCTCTCCGGCGGCATGCAACAACGCCTGGCCATCGCCCAGGCCCTGATCATGAAACCCCGCGTGTTGCTGCTGGACGAACCCTTCGGCGCCCTCGACCCGGGCATTCGCAAAGACATGCACCAACTGCTGCTGGAACTGTGGCGCGAAACCCGGCTGACGGTGTTCATGGTCACCCATGACCTGAGCGAAGGCTTCAGCCTCGGCACGCGCCTGCTGGTGTTCGACAAGGTTCGCGTCGATCCCCACGCCCCCGGCGCCTATGGCGCACGCATCACCTACGACATCCCTTTGAACAGCGAACGCCGCAAGGCGCTCGCCGCCGAACTTGGAGCCACGTCCAAATGACCGATTCCACCCAACTGTTCCCACCCTTCGCCGAAGAAATGCTGCCCGGGGGCGGCCACCGTTCGTTCGTGCTCAAGCGCGGCCAACTGCTGCGCCTGACCGACCTGCGCGGCGGCGCCAACGTCAGCCTGACCCTGCTCAACGCCAACGAAAAAACCGAGCGCCTGAACCTGCCCGACAGCCTCAAATGCCAACACACCGCCAAGCTCACCACCGGCCATTGCCTGTACTCGGACATGGGCCGCGTGCTGGCCGCGATCACCGCCGACACCTGCGGCTGGAGCGACAGCATCGGCGGCGTGCTGTGCGCCGCCGAAGTCGCCGAGAAATACGGCCAGGGCCGCTACCAGGAACTGCGCAATGGCTTCTTCCGCAACGGCACCGACAACCTGTTGGTGGAGTTGGGCAAGTGGGGCCTGGGCCTGTCCGACCTGCTGATGACCCTCAACCTGTTCAGCAAAGTCACGGTGGACAGTGACGGTGGCCTGCACTTTGTAGCGGGCCATTCCAAGGCCGGCGACTACATCGAGCTCTACGCGCCGATGGACACCCTGGTAGTGCTCACTGCGCTGCAACACCCCATGGACCCGAACCCGCACTACGCGCCGCAACCGCTGAAACTGAGCTGGATGAACGCCGACAAAAGCGTCGCCGAACACTGCCGCATCTCGCGCCCGGAAAACGAGCGCGGCTTTATCAACACCGACCGCCTGTTCGCCTGAGGAGCTGCCATGTCTATTGCACTGAAACAACCGGACGCGGCCGTGTACCGCGCCACCATCCCCGCCGGCGAACCGTGGCTGATGGAGGTCAAGGCCGGGCAGACCCTGCGTATCCTCGACCTGGAGGGCAACCAGGCCGTCGACACGTTGTTCTACAGCGTGAAAAACCCCCGTGAGCGCTACGACGTGCAGCGCACGTTGCGCCGGCAGAACAGCGTGTACCTGGGCATCGGCAGCGTGCTGTATTCCAACCTCGGCCAGCCGATGCTGACCATCGTCGATGACACCTGCGGGCGCCACGACACCCTCGGCGGCGCCTGCGCCCAAGAGAGCAACACCGTGCGCTACGCCCTGGAAAAACGCTACATGCACAGCTGCCGCGACAACTACCTGCGCGCCTGTGCCCACGACGGCCGCCTGGGCAAAGGCGACATCGGGCCGAACATCAATTTCTTCATGAATGTGCCGGTGACGGCCGACGGCGGGCTGACCTTCGAAGACGGCATTTCCGCCCCCGGCAAGTACGTCGACCTGCGCGCCGAGATGGATGTGATCGTGCTGATCTCCAACTGCCCGCAGTTGAACAACCCGTGCAACGCCTACAACCCCACCCCTGCGGAGCTGCTGGTATGGAACTGAAACTCAAGCGCCTGCGCCGTTGGCTGTTTGCCCTGTGCCAATCCCGCAGCGGGCAGTGCATCCGAAAACAATAGCGCGCCAATGTGGGATCCACACTGACTGCACACACTGCGGACGACCGCAGTGCTCCCCCACTTTGCGGGACGGCCCGCAGGGTTTTGCCATGTTCGAAAAACTGTTGATCGCCAACCGTGGCGCCATCGCCTGCCGCATCCTGCGCACCTTGCGCGAGCTGCAGGTCAAGGGCATCGCCGTGTACGCCGAGGCCGATGCGGCGAGCCTGCATATCCAGCAAGCCGACGAGGCCTACAGCATCGGTGAAGGCGCAGCGGCCAGTACGTACCTGGCGGTGGACAAAATCCTCGCCACCGCCAAGGCCTGTGGGGCCAAGGCGATCCATCCCGGCTACGGCTTCCTGTCGGAGAACGCCGCGTTTGCCGAAGCCTGTGAAAACGCCGGCATCGCCTTTGTCGGGCCGACACCGCAACAACTGCGGGTATTCGGCCTCAAGCACACCGCCCGCGCCTTGGCCAAGCAACACAAGATCCCGCTGCTGGAAGGCACCGAACTGCTCGACAGCCTCGCCTCTGCGTTGCTGGCCGCCGACGCCGTGGGCTACCCGGTGATGCTCAAAAGCACCGCCGGCGGTGGCGGTATCGGCATGCGCGTGTGCCGCAGCAGCGTGGAGTTGAGCGAGTCCTTCGAGGCGGTCAAACGCCTGGGGCAGAACAATTTCAGCGATGCCGGCGTGTTTATCGAGAAGTACATCGAGCACGCGCGCCACCTGGAAGTGCAGGTGTTCGGCGACGGCGCCGGTGGAGTGATCGCCCTCGGCGTGCGCGACTGCTCGGTGCAACGGCGCAACCAGAAAGTCCTCGAAGAAACCCCGGCGCCGAACCTGCCCGAAGGCATGGCCGACGCGCTGTGCGCCGCCGCCATCACCTTGGCCAAGGCCGTGAACTACCGCAGCGCCGGCACCGTGGAATTTATCTATGACAGTGCTGACGGGCGCTTCTACTTCCTCGAAGTGAACACGCGCTTGCAGGTGGAACACGGCGTCACCGAACAGGTATGGGGCGTGGACCTGGTGCGCTGGATGGTGCAACTGGCGGCCGGGGAAATGCCGCCGCTGAACACACTCGAGTTAACCCCCCGGGGCCACGCGATCCAGGCGCGCCTGTATGCCGAAGACCCGGGCCGCGATTTCCAGCCGAGTCCCGGCTTGCTGACCTGTGTGGATTTCCCGCAAGCCGAGGGCCTGCGGATCGACACCTGGGTGGAAGCCGGCTGCGAGATCCCGCCGTACTTCGACCCGATGATCGCCAAGCTCATCACCTGGGCGCCCACCCGCGAACAGGCGCGCCTGGATCTGCACCGGGCGTTGAGTGACAGCCGGTTGTACGGCGTGGAAACCAACCGCGATTACCTGCGCCAAATCCTGCTGGCACCGGCCTTTGCCAATGGTCGGCCGTGGACACGGTGCCTGGAAGACCTGGTCTACGTGGCCGCCACGTTTGAAGTGATCAGCGCAGGCACGCAAACCAGCGTGCAGGACTATCCCGGCCGCCTCGGCTACTGGGCCGTGGGCGTGCCGCCGTCGGGGCCGATGGACAGCCGCGCGCTGCGCCTGGGCAATCGCCTACTGGGCAACGACGAGGGGGCTGCGGCGCTGGAAATCACCCTGAGCGGGCCGCTGCTGCGCTTCAATTGCGCGGCGGTGGTCGCCGTGACCGGTGCTGAAATCCCGCTGCGGTTGAATGATCGAGCCGTGCCAATGAACACCGCGTTGTTGATTGAGGCCGGGTCGGTGCTGAGCCTGGGCACCCTCGCCGGCGCCGGGGCGCGCAGTTACCTGTGCCTGCGTGGCGGGCTGCAAGTGCCGGACTACCTGGGCAGCAAAAGCACCTTCACCCTCGGCCAGTTTGGCGGGCATGGCGGTCGCGCCTTGCGGGCAGGCGATGTGTTGCATCTGTTGCCGTTGGAAGACCGGAACGCCGGGCAACAATCAGTCGCTGAACCGCTGCCGGAGGTCCGCACACTGCGGGTGATTTATGGCCCTCACGGCGCGCCGGAATACTTCCTGCCGGCGTACATCGACACGTTCTTCGCCACGCAGTGGGAAGTGCATTTCAACTCCAGCCGCACCGGTGTGCGGCTGATCGGGCCCAAGCCATTGTGGGCACGCACGGACGGCGGCGAAGCAGGGCTGCATCCGTCGAATATCCATGACAACCCCTATGCCATCGGCGCCGTGGATTTCACCGGTGATATGCCGGTGATCCTGGGGCCGGACGGACCGAGCCTGGGCGGTTTCGTATGCCCGGTGACGGTGATCGAGGCGGACCTTTGGCAACTCGGCCAGCTCAAGGCCGGTGACAAGATTCGCTTTGAACCGGTGGACCTCAAGACCGCCCGCGACCTTGCCCTGAACTGGGATCAAAAGGATGCCGAAACCCTGTGGGAGCAGAGCTTGCTCGCGATGGGATCAACTCGGTCAGCCGCCCGCATCGAGCAATTGGCATCCCCCATCATCCTGGACATCGGCCACGCCGACACCCGCCTGGTCGCGCGCCTCGCCGGCGACACCCACCTGCTGCTAGAAATCGGCGCACCGGAGCTGGACCTGGTGCTGCGCTTTCGCGCCCATGCCCTGATGCAGGCCTTGGAAACCCGAGCGCTGAAAGGCGTGATCGACCTGACGCCCGGGATCCGCTCGTTGCAGATCCACTACCAGCCGGAACAACTGCCCCTCGCCGACCTGATCGCACTGATCAGCCACGAGTGGACCGCCGTGTGCACCCGGCAAAACCTGCAGGTGCCCTCGCGCATCGTGCACCTACCGCTGTCCTGGGACGACCCGGCGTGCCAGCTGGCCATCGAAAAATACATGACCACCGTGCGCAAGGACGCCCCGTGGTGCCCGAGCAACCTGGAGTTCATCCGTCGCATCAACGACCTGGCCAACCTCGATGAAGTGCGCCACACCGTGTTCGACGCCAGCTACCTGGTAATGGGCCTGGGCGACGTCTACCTCGGCGCGCCGGTGGCCACGCCGCTGGACCCGCGTCATCGCCTGGTGACCACCAAATACAACCCGGCCCGCACCTGGACCGCCGAAAATTCGGTGGGCATCGGCGGCGCGTATTTGTGCGTGTACGGCATGGAAGGGCCCGGCGGTTATCAGTTTGTCGGGCGCACCTTGCAGATGTGGAACCGCTATCGCGAAGTGGCGGCGTTTGACGGCAAGCCGTGGCTGCTGCGCTTCTTCGATCAGATTCGGTTCTATCCCGTGAGCGCGGATGAGCTGGTACGGATTCGTCGGGATTTCCCCCTGGGACGCTTCGAACTGAGCATTGAGCAAAGCACGCTGAACCTGGCGGATTACCAAGGGTTTCTTACGCGGGAAGCCGCGAGCATCGGCGCGTTTCGTGAGCACCAGCAGCACGCCTTCAATGCCGAGCGCGAACGCTGGATCGCCAGCGGCCAGGCGCATTTCGACAGCGAAGAACTCGCGGCGCCAGCGGCGCAAGACACGCCGCTCAAGGCCAATGAATACAGCATCGACAGCCCTATCGCCGGCAACCTCTGGCAGGTGCCGGTGGCCGTGGGTGCGCGGGTTGCCGCCGGGGATGTGCTGGTGATTCTGGAGTCGATGAAAATGGAGATCCCGGTGCTGGCGCCCTTTGCCGGTGTAGTGCGGGAAATCCCGGTGCAGCCGGGCAGCGGCATTGGCGCCGGCCAACGGGTCGTGGTGCTGGAACGGGACTGACCGGCGCTGTATCGTGCAGGGACTTCCGAGGCCCTGCCCCAGCGACCATGACCACGCCAACCCTTTGCCCCGCCTGCGGTGCCCGCAACGATTGCACCCTGGCCGACCCACGCACCGCCGACCAGCCGTGCTGGTGCTACAGCGTCACCATCGACCCGGCGGTGCTTGAAGCGCTGCCCGATGCATTGCGCAACACGGCCTGCCTGTGCCCGCGCTGTGCTCAGGTGGATGAGCAGCTTCGCAATGCGCGTTGACCGTTTCCTCAGCAACCTGCCGCGTTTCAATCGCCAGCAAGTGCGCGTGTTGCTGGTGGAGCGGCGGGTGACGGTGGATGGCACGGCAGTCAGCGACCCACATCATGAAGTGCGCGAATTCAGCCGCGTGTGCGTGGACGATGACGTACTGCAGGCGGGTAAAGCGGCGCGCTACTTCATGCTGCACAAACCCCAGGGCTGCGTCAGCGCGACCTCGGACCCGCAACACCCGACCGTCCTGGACCTGCTGGATGAGCCGGACAAAGGCGAGCTGCATATCGCCGGTCGCCTGGATTTCAACACCACCGGCCTGATGCTGATCACCAACGACGGCCAGTGGTCGCGGCGCCTGACGCAACCGCAGACCAAGTTGCCAAAAGTCTATCGGGTAGAAACGGAGCAGGACATCGGCCCCGAATACGCGGCAACCTTTGCAGCGGGCCTTTATTTCGCCTTTGAAGACCTGACCACGCAACCCGCCGAGCTGGAGCTGCTGGGGCCACGCCTGGCCCGGCTGAGCATCATCGAAGGCCGCTATCACCAGGTGAAGCGCATGTTCGGGCACTTCAACAACAAAGTGATCGGCCTGCACCGTGAGCGAATGGGCCCGTTGGAATTGGATACAGCCCTGGCGCCGGGCAAATATCGGGCGCTGTCCGAGGAAGAAATCCGACAGGTCTGACGACCGTTCGGCCGGTGATGGCAAAAACCCATTTGAGCGACTTGCGGCATCCCCGGTCTACTGCTTGAATCAAACCGTCAGCCAAATTATGACTGACGAGTCGCCTATAACCTCCAAGAAACACCTTGCCCCGCCCGCGCTTGATCTACGGGCCTCCCAGGCAAACAGCCCGCCCTAACAACAGCCGTCGGCCAGCCGTCATCGGACCGACATGGGCTCTCATCTTCCAGGCGTATGCCTACCTGTCATAAAGCTCGTGCAGAGTGATCTGCGCGCCCTACCCGCTTGCCAGGAGTCTTACGACATGAGGCCAGAAATCGCTGTGTTGGATATACAGGGTCAGTATCGGGTTTACACGGAGTTCTACCGCGCGGATGCTGCTGAAAAGACCATCATCCTGGTCAACGGCTCGCTGGCCACCACGGCCTCCTTCGCCCAAACCGTGAAAAGCCTGTACCCGCAATTCAATGTGGTTTTGTACGACCAGCCCTACGCCGGTCGCTCCAAAATCCATAACCGTCATGAGCAAATGCTGACGAAGGAAGTCGAAGGCCAGATCCTCCTGGAGCTGATCGACCACTTCGCCGCCGAGCACGTGCTGTCCTTCTCCTGGGGCGGCGCCGCCACCCTGGTGGCCCTCGCCCAGCGGCCACGGCATGTGGAAAAGGCGGTGATCAGCTCGTTCTCGCCGGTGATCAACGCGCCAATGCGCGACTACCTGGAGCGTGGCGTCGACTACCTCGGCAACCTCGACCGCGACCGCGTCGGGCACTTGATCAACAGCACCATCGGCAAACACCTGCCGTCGCTGTTCAAGCGTTTCAACTACAAGCATGTGAGCAGCCTGGCCGAGCACGAATACGGGCAGATGCATTTTCACATCAGCCAGGTACTGCACAACGACCGCCTGTGCTACCTCAAGGCCGCGCGGCAGATCGATGTGCCGGTGCTGTTTTTGAACGGCGAATGGGACGAATACACCAGCGCTGAAGACGCCAGGCAGTTCGGGCAGTACGTGACGAAGAGCAGCTTCAGCACCATCCAGGCGACGGGGCATTTCCTGGATATGGAGCACAAGGCCGCCTGCCGGGACAGCCGGGACGCGGTGGTGGGCTTTTTGAAACCGGAACGGCAGGCCAGCCGATTGCGTTATCACCAGGGCCAGACGCAGCATGCATTCGCCATCTGAAATGAAGGCTTTCCGTGGCGAACGGACCTGCTCGCCACGGAAAGCTGCACAAATTCCGAAGAAAAACTTCAAATCCCGGCGCACATCTGGTACAAAGTCAGCCGCTCTGAGCGGGTGTCGTATAATGGCATTACTCCAGCTTCCCAAGCTGATAACGAGGGTTCGATTCCCTTCACCCGCTCCACTCAGACATAGATTCCACGCCGGCAGGGTTTTGGCGGGGAATGCATAAAAAAACCGGTCCTTGGTGGCCGGTTTTTTTATGGGTGGGATTTGAGATTCAAAAATAGAGCGCGCACAAACCTGTACAAATTTTATTTATTGTATAGGTATCATGCTTCGAGCGGCGGCACTTCGCCCCGCACCTTCGAAGAGCCAGGCCATGAGTGGGGCCAGGTCACGTTGTTTTTCGTCACCAATGAGCCCTAAGCGAGGGTTAATCATGAATATGCAAATGCTGACCGAGCTGGCCGGGAAAGGCGAAATACGTGAGCTGGAGTTGCTGTCCCTGGAGGGTGGTTTCTATATCGCTCGCGTCAGGCTGGAGCATGTCGAGGCGACGTTACTGGACGATCAGGGCAAGCCGATGCGCATCGGTTCCACCACGCATTTACGCGACCTGTTGCAGCGGGTTCCGCCGTTTCCTTGCGTACTGGTGCAGCACTGCGTTCACGATGAAATGTGCGGTACGCGTGAAGGGCCTATCGGTGCGTTGCGCATTCCGTTTTCGCTGGCGGCGACACTGTAAATCCTGGCTCCCCTCCCCCGTGGTATGGGCGGCCTGGGAAGGCAAGCCGTTTACACCGTACGAGTGGCCTACGCGGCTCGGTCCACGCGGTCCTGAACAGCCTCGACCAGCAGCAGGCCCAGTTCAATCATCTGCTGAATGGCCAGGGCCAGGTAGCGCTGTTGAGAGGGCAGGCTTTCGACGAACTCGTGGGTCATGGCACCTGCACCGGCGATGGTTTCGTAGGCGTTGGCGAGCAGCGCTTGAGTGTCGATTTCGGGGCGGACGCTGAACAGTTTTACGGATGGATTGCATGAGTCAGTACACATCTGTTGATCCTCGGTAAGGACCACCACCCACAGGGTAAGGGTGGCAGCTGTACGCAGGTTAGTAGACCGGGAAGTTCTTAGAACCGGCGCGCTCGAAAGCGCCCTGCATACAGCTACCGTCAAGCACGGGCACTAAAGTGCCTAACTCAACGAACAGCTACACGCCAAGAACTATATCGGGCTACTAAACCCGACCGCTGATGAGCAGCGGCTGACGAACCTTAAAGAGGTCGTCCAAGGCGCACAACTCGGACTAGTCTGATCGTTGTGTAGGCAATGCCGCAAGGTTCAGACCCATGCTCGAAGCGTGAAGAAATCGAAGCTTTTGGCAACAAATAGCCGTTGAAGAACGTTTGAATTCAACCTACCACTCACATCATTGTCCATGACCCCAGCCCACCAGAAATGCATACGCAGGTTTGATCATGACTCAGCCATTGACCGCTTTCGATATTGTTGACCTGCTCGACAGCCAGGAAGCCATCCACGAATACCTTTCTCAGGTTATTGCAGAGGGTGATAAATCAGAGTTCCTAAGGGCTGTCGATTTTGCGGCCAAAGCCCGTGAGAAAATTCGGGCAGAACTGGCGATGGTTGAGTCCAGCCGAGAACCTCAGCCGTTCGACTCCGTGGCATTTAAGCAAAAAATTCCAAGTACCCGAGAGTGAGCCTTTTAAGCCTCAACCCCCACTCCTCTGCACCACCCACGCCAACGGCAACGTCACACCCAACATCCCCGCCAACACCATCACCGCCACCGGCACGCCCAGCACATCCCCCACTGCACCAAACACCACCGGCGCCAGCGCGCCACCGCCAATCGTGCCGGTGTAGAACAGCGCAAACGCCTGCTCGCGCTTGCCCGCGCCGGCAAGGTCGGGCACGGCGCCGTACAGCACCGAGGAGGTGCCATTAAGCACTAGGCCCAACAGCGGCAGCATCACCATCAACCCGCTGAGCGGCAGGTACACCGCTGCGACGATCAGCACTGCGGTGCTGGTTTCCGTGATCCATACGGTCTTCATCATGCCGATGCGTGCGCCGAGGTAGCCGCAGAACAGTTTGCCGAAGGCACCACCGATGAACAGCAAGGTAAGGGCGAGGCCGATGCCAGCAGTACCGGCGCCCTTGGCTTGCAGCAGGAACGGCAGGAAAGTGAGAAATCCCATGCGCACGGCGCTGTCGAGGGTGCCGGTGAGGATCAGCGCGCGCAGGCCCGTGGTGGAGCCGCTACCCCTGAGGGGCTTGGCTTTTTTTGCGGCGGTGGATTCGGATGCTTGAGCAGGAATCAGCCACCACAACAGCCCCGCCGCCGCCAGGCCAAGCAGGCTCAGCAACGTGGCGCTGGCCTGCCAACTGATGACGGTGAGCAGCAGCCCGACCAGACCAGGAATCAAGGTTTTGCCGATGTCGCCGGAGAAGTTGTACTGGGACAGCGCCTGCTTGACCCCGCCCCCGTCCTCGTAGGCGTCGGTGATCATCGACGAGGCCAGTGGGTGCTGGGTGCTGGCGCCCAGGCCGCCGAGCAGCAGCGCCACCAGCAACACAGCCAGCCCTGTCGCCTGCCCCACCAACAAGTAGGCAACACCCGCCAGCGCCGTGCCGCCCACCAGCATCGGTGTGCGGCCCCAGCGTCTGGCGGCGCGGCTGGCCAACAATTGGAACACGGCCATCATCCCGGAATAGGCACCACGCAGCAGGCCGATCTGGGCGTAGGACAAGGCGAACTGAGCCTGCCAGACAGGCAGCAAAACGTAGATCACATCAGTGAGCCCATCATGCACGGCATGGGCGCTGCAACCGGCGAACAAGGCGCGACGGCGCGTCGATGATTCGGGCGAAGGCACAGCGACGGTGTCGTTCATGGTGCAGGAATCAGCTCAGGTTTAAGGGGCTTCCAGCCGGTCAAGGCGATCAACAAGGTCAGCAGCTGGAAACCGATGATCAGCACCACGCACCCGACCCAGCCCCAGCGTTCCCAGATCAGCGCCGGGACAATGGCGCCGCCGCTGCCGCCCAGGTAATAACAGGTGAGATACACCCCGACAGCACCCGTCTTGTTATCGCCTGCGGTGGAAGTGATAAACCCATTGGCGGCAGCTTGGGCGAGAAACACACCGGTGGAACTGAGCGCCAGGCCCACGACGATGCACCACAGGGAGGGCATCAGGGTCAACGCCGAACCACTGACGCCCAGCACGGCGGCGACACCCAGCAGTTGGGCATGGGGCCGGGCTTTGCTTAAGCGTCCAGCGATGGGGATCACGATCAACGCTAACAGGAACACCATGTACAGCGTCCCCAACGCCGCAGGCCCGAGGTTGAACGGCGGCAGGCCCAAGTACAAACCTGCGTAGGTAAACGCCGCGACTTGCGAAAACAACACGCAGAAGCCTACGGCGTATGCGGCCAACAGCGGCCGGCGAAATACACCTGACGAAGAGGCTTTAACCTGCACGGTCCGCGGGCGGTTGGCCGGCAACAGAAACTGGATGAATCCGCCCACCATCAAGCTCAGCACCGCGAGCACTTCAAAGGCCTCGCGCCAGCCCACATACTCGGTCATGACTCCGGTGACGAAGCGCCCGGCGAACCCGCCCAACACGGTGCCCGCGACGTAGAGACTCGTCACCTCTGTGACCGTGCCGCCGCTCCAGCGGTCGCCGATGTAGGCCACACTGGTGGCGAACAGTACCGGGATCAGCATGCCCTCGACAAAGCGCCACACCAGAACTTCGGCAAAGCTGTCGGCATAAGCGGTCATCAATGCCGGCACCGCCAGCAGCACAGCGGCCACCGAGATCACCCTGCGTTGTGCAAAACGTCCGGTCAGGCGACTGACGAAAGGTGCCGTGATCGCCACCGCCAGGGTGGTGACGGTGATGCTCCACCCCGCCTCCTTGGCACTGATATGAAAGTGCGCGGCAAACGTCTGGAGGATGCTTTGGGTCGCATAGAGGTTGAGAAACGCCGCGCAGCCACACAGGAACAGGGCAAGGCGGGCACAATGCAGGCGCAGTTTCATGAAACCTCTCGTTTTATTTTGAAAGGTCTTTATAGAATGGCCGGCAGGTCTTGAACCAATACCGAATTCGGACCGATTGATACCCAAGGATCAGGATGCTCGACCTACGCAAGCTGCGTTACTTTCTGACGGTCGCCGAAGAATTGCACTTCGGTCGCGCCGCCCTGCGCCTGCACCTTGCCCAGCCGCCGTTGACCCGGCAGATTTCGGCACTGGAAGCAGAGCTGGGTTTCAAGCTGTTCGATCGCACCAGCCGCACGGTGACGCTCACCGCCCAGGGCCGCGCGTTCCTGCCCTATGCCCGTGGCGTGCTGGAACAGGTTGAATTGGCACAGGTGATCGCCAGTAAATTGGCTGCTGGCACCGCCGGGCAACTGGCTCTGGGCTATGTGAGTTCCATCGCCCTGTCGGACCTTTTCAGCCAGTCAATCCAGGCCTTTGCCCAGCGCTTTCCCGATGTGCAACTGACCCTGGTGGAATGCGCCTCCGGCAGTCTCGGTGCGCAAGTGGCCGATGGTCGGCTGGATATTGGCTTGAGCCGGCTGTTGCCACAAAACGACGCAGTGCAAACGCTGTCGTTGGGCGAGGAACCCTTGGTGGCAGCGGTGTCGAGTGACAGCCCGTTGGCCAGCCAGGCCGAGATCAGCCTGGCGCAGCTCAGTGCCTATCCTTTGATTCTGTTTCCAGCCGATTACGGCTCGGGGCTGAACCAGTCCATCGAGCAGCTTTACCGCCACCATGGCGTGCCCCTGCATGCCGGACCGACCGGACGGCAGATCACTTCGATCATTGCACTGGTGGCCGCCGGGCAAGGGGTCGCGCTGGTACCGGCCTGTACCCGGAGTTTGATGAACAAGGGCGTGACTTATCGGCCTTTGGTGGAGGCAGATGCGTGTGCGCGATTGTTGGTGCTGACACCGACCGAAAGACACAGTGTGTTGATTGACGCGTTTCTTGCCGTTATCGAAGAGGCATTACACATCCGGCAATGATCCGAAAAACCTCGCAATACCTCCCCAGAGCGCCGATCCCACTCGCTCTTACACTGCATTCACCATCTGCCGAAATACCGGTCATCGAAGACCGGTAGGTAGAGTGTTGATAATTTATTTTCAGTGGTTATAGTCACCACCAACACACCCCACAAGGAGGTGCTGTGGATAGCCGATACTTGATAGGTCACATCGTCGCAGACGGCTGGTACCTGGTGCGCATCAGAGGCAGTCATCACCACTTCAAGCACCCGACGAAGCCTGGCTTGGTGACGATCCCCCATCCAAAGAAAGACCTGTTGGACAAAACCGCCAAGAGCATTTTGAAACAAGCTCTGTTGAGTTAATCGTCCCTGGAGGACAACGAACATGCTGTACCCCATCGCAATTTCAACCGGTGACCAAGACCACGCCTGGGGCGTGGAAGTCCCGGATATTCCCGGTTGCTACTCTGCCGGTGACGACCTGGACGACGCCATGGCCATGGCGCGCGAAGCCATCGAAGGGCACTTCGAAATCCTCGCGGAAGACGGCGCGCCGATCCCTAGCGCCCAGAAGGTCACCGTGCATGCCGCCAACCCTCAGTACGCCGGCTGCACTTGGGCGGTTGTAGACATCGATGTCACCAAGTACCTGGGCAAGGCGCAAAAACTCAACATCACGTTGCCGGGCTACCTGCTCAACCGCATCGATGAATATGTACTGCACCACCCGGAGGAAAAAAGCCGCTCCGGCTTCCTCGCGTCGGCGGCGCTCAAAGTGCTGCAACAGGATCGGTAGCTGCAACGGGAGCAAAGTCTGAATGCGGCACTGCATCCATAGCGTGATGATGTCGCTTCATTGAGATTGCGGCCCCAAGGTTATTGCCATGATTGAACCCAAACAACACACATCCTCACCCGTATTGCGCCAAGTGCTCGGCTGGGTGCTGGTGTTACCACTGCTGGTCGCGCTGGTGCGGCTTCCGTATCCCTTGGGGCTGGGGCTGGCGCTCGGATCCATCGCCGCATCCGTCTACGGCGTAGTGTTTGCCAGGCGCCATGCCAGCCGAGGCGTCACCGCATTCGCTGCAATCGTCACGCTGTTCAATCTGATTTCCCTGGTCGTCATCGGGGAGGCCTCAGTCATCATGGGGCTCTACAGGATTTTCTGGTTCTACTGGTACCCGTACTATTCCAACTGGGTTTACTGGAATTTCCAGGGCCAGTGAGAATTCCACCGCAAGAAACGTAGTGTTCAGTCCGGCGGATGGCATTACCGTAGGCCTGTAGCGTTTAACAACCGCCCTTCGAGGAGCCCGCTCATGTCCTACGAATACAAGCTCATGCCCTCCCCTGTCGGGGAACTCACCCTGGTGGCGCGCGATGGCAAGCTCAGTGCCATCCTGTGGGAAGTCGAGCGCGCCAACCGCGTGCGCCTGGGTCAATTGCACGAAGCCAACGACAGCCCGGTGCTGTTGGAAACCGAGCGCCAGTTGAAGGAGTACTTCGCGGGGACTCGCCACACATTCGACCTGGAACTGGATTTCGCCGGTACCGACTTTCAGAAACAGGTCTGGCAGGCGCTGCTGACTATTCCCTTTGGCGAAACCCGCAGCTACAGCCAGATCGCCCGACAAATTGGCAACCCGAAAGCCGTACGAGCCGTGGGCGCTGCCAATGGGCGCAATCCCATCTCGATCATTGCGCCGTGCCATCGAGTGATTGGTGCCTCGGGCACCTTGACCGGGTTTGCCGGAGGACTCGAAGCCAAGCAGTATCTGTTGACGCTCGAGGACCGTGGTCAAGGAAAAATGACCTTCTGATCACTGGCCTGCGACCGGGCCACGGACAAAAGACTGGTAGTCGAATAAATCTTCGAAACCCAACTTGCGGTACACCGAAACACCCTGCGTCGTTGCTTCAAGAAAACAGCGCCGGGCCCCCAGGCTCGAAGCATGAAGCAGCGCGGTTTGAATCAGTTGCGTGGCATACCCCTTGGCGCGGAACTCCGTGATCGTGCCGACATCGTTAAGCCGGGCCTCTCCATTGCACATGGACAGCGTCAACGAACACCTCACCTGCCCCTCAGTGGACAAGGTGAAGTGGTAAAGCGCTTGACCCACGTCAAGCGCCCGCTGGTGCCGTGCCTGATAACGCGTAACCCATTCAGGCGGGAGCAAAAACGCATTGCCAAGGGGAGCCGCCCAGCCTTCCAGGTTTCGAGTCAAGCTGACCTGTACAGCGCTGTCACGCTCCGATGAAACAAGGCGCGACAGATCGAGGGCCATCGCCGTGGTCTTTTCGGCTGCCTGAAAGCCGAGCCCCATCAGCACCGTACCTACCTGCGCGACCTTTTCCTCATGAATCACGATGCGTGTATTCATCAAGATACAGCGAATCAGCTCCATGGGCGCCGCCATGGCATCCCCCATCGGGGTGCTGCCTATCCGGATAAACAACAGGTTCGCAGGCTCGAAATACCCGTCGGTAAAATAAGCGTTGATACAGGCGTTGTAGCGACGATGCAGCGAGCAAGTGGCAGCGAAGTAATGATCTTCGGTCTGGTGATAAAGCGCGGTCAGGTCACAGTCGGCGTTAACGTGCATAGGGCGTTCCCGGATAAAATCCCAGTCTTGCCCCTCGCTCCATCGGCGTGCCGTAAGCTCACTCCTAAAAGTCCGGAAGAAAAACGCACAACGTTGTTCACACCCCAAGATGTAAAAAGAAATTTCAGAGCGTACCTGCGGTCAGTATTTTCATCACTCACCTTTAAGGAAAACGGTCATGAAATTCTCTGCAGTCTCACAATCCCTGTCCCGTTGGGCAGGCAGTGCCCGGACGTTCTATGCGGCGGTCGCGTTGATTTTCCTGTGGAGCTTGAGCGGTCCGTACTTCCACTACAACGACACCTGGCAGTTGATCATCAACACCTCGACCACCATCATTACCTTCCTGATGGTGTTCCTGATCCAGAACACGCAAAACCGCGATAACGACATCCTGCACATCAAGATTGACGAACTGCTGCGCGTCTCCAAGGATGCGCAGAACGCCGTGCTGAGCCTGGATGGCCTGGACCGCAAGGAGCTGGAAAAACTGCGCCAGGAATACCGCAGCATCGGCAACACCGGCACCGTCAGCCTGAACAGCAGTTGCGGCCACGCGGCCGATGACGCAGCCCCGAACAAAACCGACCTGAACCAGGCGTAAAAAAACGGCGGTTGGATAGGATCCAACCGCCGTTTTTCATATCAAGCGAAGGGCTCAACCATCGCCTTGATGGCCCTTACCGTAGGTCGAGGCCAGGGCTCGGGCCTTTTGCAGGCGCTCTTCCAGCTTGGGTAGCGTCTCATCCACCAGTGCCTTGATTTCCGGCACATCCGAGGCCGCCCCTTCGCGCTTGAACAGGGCAATGGCGTCTTCATTTTCCTTCACTTGCTGCGCGGTGTAGGCCGCGTCGAAGGAGTCGCCGTCCTTGAGTTCGGGCATCAGGGTTTCGGCCTTGTCGACGATCTTCTCCCGTGGGGCCACGGGCAGGTCGAGCTTCTTGGCGATCGCCGCCAAATGCTGGTTGGCCAGGGTGCGCTCGTTGATCACCTCGATGGTGTAGTCCTTGATTTCCTGGGACGAGGTCTTGGCGTGGGCCATGCGACTGGTTTCGATATCGGCCATGCCTTTGGCCGAAGCCTGCTCGATGAATTCAGCAGGCGACTGGGCGAAAGCATTGCTGGCGCCGAGGCCCAGCAGCATCGCGAAACTGGCGGTGCGTAACCGGATAGCCATGCGGCTCATGATGGGTTCCTCCAGGGCAAAAATAAGTGCGGGGAAAGACACCTCGCCCTGAATTCGAATTTTCAGGGCGGCAAAGGTTTAGAAAAAACTTGCCCGCGCGACGAACGGTCGTGCCCAGTCAGGCCGGTTTACTGCCGAACAGGCCTGGCAACGCATGGGCCAGGGCATTGATGGCGAAACCGATAAACATCACGCCGCAGAGCCTGGTGATGAGGATTTCATGGCGCTGATACACCGTGCGCACCCGCTGGGCACCGACCACGCCGATCAGGATCGCGTAGGCCAACAGGCCACCGACGAAGCTCAGGAAGATCAACGCCGGCAGCATCGACCAGGTTAGCAATTCGGCGCGGCTGGACAGCAATGCAGTAAATGTCGCCACGGCCACCGGATACGCCTTGGGGTTGGTCAAGCCGAACAGGATGCCGTGCCAGAACGGATGCCGCGCCGCGCCCTGGGGGGCTTCACTGCTGCGACGCTGGGTACGAATCGCGCGCCAGCCGAGCCAGAACAGGTACAGGCCACTGAGCACGCCGAGCACATCGAACGCGCTGCTGCCGACTTCCCGCGCGCCCACAATCGCGATCAGCGCCGTACTGCACCACAGCACATCGCCGAGCAAGTGCCCGCACAGAAACCCCGCCCCCGCACGACGGCCGCGGGCGGCGCCGATGCCAAACACCGCCAGTACCCCGGGGCCAGGCGTAATACCGTAGATAAAACCCGAAGCGAGGACGGCAAGCAGCAAGGAGGGGGTCATGGTCGCGACTCTGACAAAGCATGGGAAGGTGGACGGATTCTGCACGTTCCTGCGCTATGGGTAAAACCGCATTCCCGCATAGGGCTGGTCGCGGCAAGCCAGCAGGCGCGAAGCCAGGTCGCCCACATGGGCTTCGAGCTTATGGCCGTCGGGATCAAGGAAATAGAACGAGGCGCCTTCGCTGCGATTGTCGCGCCACGCTTGCACCTCGGCGGCGCGCAGGCGCGAGACCAGCGCAGCGAAATCACTCGCTGCGACAGTGAATCCGTAGTGGGTGTAATCGGCCGCCGGCTTCGAGTCGCGCAGCGGATCAAGGGACAGGCATAGCCATAGGCCCGGCAATGACAAATAGGCGCCGGTGTCCCAGGTGGCTTCGAGCTTGAGTTGCAACAACTCATGGTAAAACCCGACGCTGCGCTGCAAATCGGTGACCGACAGGGTCAAGTGATTGAGGCCTGAGAGCATGAGCATTTTCCTTATCGGATCCCCCTGACGAACGGGGGTAAATCATGAAGAGATGACAATGTAGTATGTTGCACTACACATCACTACATCGAGGCTCCCCATGTCTGTTATGTCCCTACGCATACCCGAAGACATCGCCGCCACGCTTGCCAGTCTCGCCAAGGCGACCGGGCGCAGCAAATCCTTTCTCGCAGTCGATGCATTACGCGAATACTTGACGCGCGAAGCGTGGCAAATCGAAGAAATTCAAAAAGCATTGAAAGAAGCAGACGCAGGCGAGTTCGCGACGGCTGCGGAGGTAAAAGCCGTTGCCGATAAATGGCGCACCAATGCAGGTTGAGTGGCTGAGGACAGCCCTCAAGAACCTTGATGATGAAGCCGCGTACATTGCGCAGGAAAACCCCAAAGCCGCCCATGAGTTCGTCCAGGCCATCATGGTTGGGCTAGAACATGTCGCTGAATTTCCTGCAATGGGAAAGGAAGGTCGAGTGCCAGGAACGCGGGAGTGGGTAGTGCCTCGATGGCCTTACATCGTTCCCTACCGGATTCGAGATGGACGATTACAAGTGATGCGAATTTTTCATACACATCGCCAGCCACCGACATCCTGGTAGCAACCATTCAGCCCTGTAACCCTCCCTGCACCTGCCCAATCAACCACTGCAACCCCGAATCCCCGCCCCGTCGCGCATGCCATGCCAGTTCAAAGGTAAACGACGGAATATGAAACGGCGGCGCCACGGCGACCAGATGCGGGTGATCAATATTCAGCAAACCTCGCGACGATACGGTGAGAATCAAGTCCGTGCCCTCGATCAACTGCGGCGCCACGCCCCAGTGCGGCAGGCTGATCGCCACATGCCGTCGCTCGCGAATCGCGGTCAGTGCCCGCTCGATTTCCGGCGCACCGCTGCCGCGCATTTCCAGCAGTACGTGGGGGCGCGACAGGTAGGTGGGCAGGTCGAGCGCACCGCTCTGCGGCAGGCTGTTGCGGTCCAGCAGGCAGGTGTAATGCTCTTCGAATAACGCTGCGGTGCGCAGCTCGGCGGGCATGTCGGGGAACACGCCGGCAGCCAGGTCGATATCACCGTTGAGCACGCCATCCACCATGCCTTCGCGGCTGGCCTGGATGATTTGCAGGTCGATACCGGGCGCTTCACGCCGCAGGACGCGAACCAGACCCGGCAGGAAAATCGCCGCACTGTAGTCCGACATCGCCACACGAAACCGACGCTTGGCCGATGCCGGGTCGAAGCGATTCGGCGCCAGCAGCGCCTGCACCTGGGCCAGGGCTTCGGCCAATGGCGCCGCCAACTCCAGGGCGCGGGCCGTGGGCACTAACGTGCCGCCCTGGCGCACCAGCAACGGGTCACCCAATAAATCGCGCAAGCGCGCCAGCGCGTGGCTCACTGCCGGCTGGCTGAGGTGCAAACGCTCAGCGGCGCGGGTGACGTGTTGCTCACTGAGCAAAGCGTCAAGGACCACCAACAGGTTAAGGTCGATGCGGCGCAGATCATTCATAAGCTGCATGTTCCGTATAAAAACTTGGAATTTAAATTTGCGCGACGAATAGCCTAGAGTCCAGCAAAACCTCTGGGAGATTCGCCATGACGACGTTGCATTGGGCCGGTTTGTTGCTATTGGCGGTGATCGCCGGGGCGATGGTACCGTTTCAAAGTGCGATCAATGCCAACCTCGGACGCGGCCTTGGGCACCCGCTGTGGGCCACCCTGGCGTCGCTGCTGGTAAGCATCCTCGTGCTGCTGCCGGTGATCGTGGCGCTGCGCCTGCCGCTTCCCGGTCTCGCATTTATCACCAAGGCGCCGCTGTGGATGTGGGCCGGGGGCGCGTTTGGCGTGTGCTTTATCGCGCTGGCGTTGACGCTGCTGCCCAAGCTGGGCGCGTCGGGGTTTATCGCCCTGGCCATGGCCGGGCAAATTCTCGCGTCGCTGCTGCTGGATCACTTCGGCCTGTTTGGCTTGGCGGAGCGCCCACTGACAACGCCCCGAATCCTTGGCGCGTTGTTGTTGATGGGCGGCGTGGCGTTGATTCAGTTCAGCGCCACACCGGCCCAAGCGCTGACAACCGCCGGCTGATCAGGCCTTGTCGAGGGTGCGCAGCTTTTGCGGCAGGCCCCACAGCAGCAGCGCCGCCGCCAACAACGCGCACACGCCGATCACATAGAGTGCCGGGGTGGTGCTGCCGGTAAGGTCCTTGATCCGCCCCACCATCACCGGGCTGACAATCCCACCGAACTGCCCGAGGGTATTGATCACCGCAATCCCGCCCGCCGCGCCTGCGCCGGCACCGGCCAGCAACTTGGGTGGCAGGGTCCAGAAGGTCGGGATCGACGCGATGATGCCGGCGCCCAACATGCCCAGGGCGATGATCAGGAAGGTGGTGTGATCGGCAAAGATCCCGGCACTGAAGAAGCCCACCGCGCCCAGCACCACCAAGCCGCAGACAAACTTGCGGCGCTCGCCGGTCGCGTCCGACAGCCGCCCGATCACCACCATGCTGATCGCGCCGCACACATAGGGAATCGCGGTGAGCAGGCCGATCATCACCGGGCTTTGGGTGCCGGCGCTGCGGATCAGCTGCGGCGCCCAGAAGTTGAGGCCGTAAGACGCCACCTGGATCAGGAAGTAGATAAACCCGAGCATCAGGAAGCCGGGAATGCGGATCGCCGACAGCAGTGAGCCGCCATGTGTGTTCGGCTCATGCCGGGCAATGCGGCTCGACAGCAGGGTCTTCTCAGCCGGCGTCAGCCAGTGCGCATCTTCGATACGGTCCTTGAGCAGGGTCAGCACCAGCAAGCCCAAGCCGATGCAGGGCAAGCCGCCGAGCAGGAACAGCCAGTGCCAGCCGCGCATCTGCAGCACGCCGTCGAGGTGTTCCAGCACCAGGCCGGAGAACGGCGCACCTACCAGGCCGGCAAAGGCGGACGCCAGGAACAGCATCGAGGTAATGCGCCCGCGGAAGTGCTGCGGGAACCACAACGTCAGGTAATACAGCACACCGGGCGCGAAGCCCGCCTCCATCGCACCGATGATGAAACGCAGGCCATAGAACTGCCATTCGGCGGTGACAAACACCATGGCCGCCGTGGCCAGGCCCCACGACATCATGATCCGCGCAATCCAGCGCCGCGCGCCGACCTTGTACAGCATCATGTTGCTCGGCACTTCAAAGATCACATACCCCACCACGAACAACCCGGCGCCCAGGCCGTAGGCGGTGTCGCTCAGGCTGAGGTCGGCCTGCAGCTGGAACTTGGCAAAGCTGATGTTGATGCGGTCAAAAAACGCGAACAGGTAGCACACCATGATCAGCGGCATCAGGCGCCAGGCGACCTTGCTGACCAGGGCTTTTTCGGCATCGATTTCAGCGGCCGGGCGCGCGCCGACCTCCAACGTATGAGTGCTCATGGTTTCTCTCCAGCGGACTGCTCACAGGCGTCCGATTGTTTTTGTTGTCTGGTATGGCGTTACAAGGTGGCGATGTAGTCCGGCGGCGGATGCAGGTCGCAATTGCGCCCGGCCTTGGCTACCTGGCCGGGCAATTCATGGCCCAGCAAGGCCGGCAAGCGGCGGGACAGGTTCAGCAGGTGCGGCAGGTCGACTCCAGTGTGAATGCCGACCTCTTCACACAGGTTGACCAGGTCTTCGGTACAGATATTGCCCGACGCCCCCGGCGCAAACGGGCACCCACCCAGGCCACCCAACGCCGCGTCAAAACGCCGGGCCCCGGCCTCGTAGGCGGCCAGCACATTGCACAGGCCCAAGCCGCGGGTGTTATGGAAATGCAGGGTCAGGTCGCTGGCCGGCACGCGTTGCAACACGCGCTTGACCAGGCGTTCCACCTGGCGCGGGTTGGCCATGCCGGTGGTGTCGGCAAGGCTGATGCCCTGGATGCCGAGTTGCAGATAGGCGTCGACCAGTTGCAGCACACGGTCTTCATCGATCCTGCCTTCGAACGGGCAGCCAAAGGCGGTGGCGATGCTGCCGTTGAGGCGTACCGGGTGCCCGGCGGCAAAGCTGACGATATCGCCGAAGGCCGACAACGACGCCTCGCACCGCATACGCATATTTGCCAGGTTGTGGGTCTGGCTGGCCGACATCACCAGGTTCAGTTCGTCGGCGCGCGACTCGACGGCGCGCTGGGCGCCCTTGAGGTTAGGGATCAGCGCAACGTAGATCACCCCGGCTTTGCGCGCGATGCCCTGGAACACGTGTTCGCCATCGCGCAATGCAGGGATGGCCTTGGGTGACACGAAGGAACCGGCTTCGATCCGCGAAAAACCGGCCAGGGAAAGCTGGTCGATCAGGGCGATCTTGTCAGCGGTCTCGACCCAGGCCGGTTCGATTTGCAGGCCATCGCGCGGGGACACTTCCTGCACGATCAGCGGGTCGGAATAGTCAGTGATCATTGCACCACTCCCGAGGTTTTCAGGCGTTGGATGTCGGCAACCGTAAGGCCCAGGCTGCCGAGGATGTCATCGGTGTGCTGGCCCAGGCTCGGGCCCTGCCAGTTCACGGCGCCAGGGGTTTTCGAGAGCTTGGGCACAATGCCGGGCATCTTCACCGACACTCCGCCCGGCAGCTCGGCATTGAGCAACATGTCGCGCGCCTGGTAGTGCGGGTCGCTGACGATATCGGCCACGGAGTAGATGCGCCCGGCCGGCACTTCGGCGGCTTCCAGGGCGCTGAGCACCTGCTCGATAGGCAGGCTGCTGGTCCAGTGGGTGATGGCGGCATCGAGCAGAGCGCTTTTCGCCGCACGGCCATCGTTGTGGGCGAATTCGGCGGCTTCGGCCAGGTCGGCACGGCCGATGGTGGTCATCAGGCGCTTGTAGATCGGGTCGCTGTTACCGGCGATCACCACATAGGCACCGTCGGCGGTCAGGTAGGTATTCGAAGGTGCGATACCGGGCAAGGCACCGCCGCTGCGCTCACGCACGTGGCCGAGCATGTCGTATTCGGGCACCAGGCTTTCCATCAGGTTGAACACGCTTTCCGCCAGGGACACATCGACAACCTGCCCGTCGCCTTGGCCGGTCTTGACCCGCAACAACGCCATCAGCGCGCCGATCACGCCATGCAACGACGCCAGGGAGTCTCCGAGGCTGACGCCGACCCGAGCCGGGGGCGAATCGGGGTTGCCGGTGGTGTAGCGAATCCCGCCCATGGCTTCGCCGATGGCACCGAAACCAGGGCGGTCGCGGTACGGACCGGACTGGCCGTAGCCGGAGATACGCACCAGGGTCAGCTTGGGGTTGAGCGCGTGCAGTACGTCCCAGCCCAGGCCGAGTTTTTCCAGGCCACCGGGGCGCAGGTTTTCGATCAGCACATCGGCGTCGCCGAGCAGCTGCTTGATCAGGTCCAGGCCTTCAGCGGACTTGAGGTCCAGGGCCAGGGATTTCTTGTTACGCGATTGCAGGTACCACCACAGCGAGGTGCCTTCATGCAGCTTTCGCCATTTACGAAGTGGATCACCCTGCCCCAGGGCTTCGATCTTGATCACCTCGGCACCGAACTCGGCCATCAGCCGGGCGGCGAACGGCGCGGCAATCAGCGTGCCGATCTCGATCACCTTGATACCGCTCAAGGGAGCCGTCATGGGGTGTACCTCTTATTCTTGGAATGTGCAGCCAAGGCTAGAGGACAGGGACAGGAAAAATCCAACCGTCAGTTGGCAAGGAGCGTTCGCTGAATGCGAACGCTCAGGTAATCGAACAGCAGCCGGCTCACGGGTGACAACTGCGTCTCATCGCGCACCACCAGGATCAAACTGCGGTCCGACCAGGTATCGGTCAGCGGCACGGCATGCAGGCCCAGGGCACGGCCAAACAATTCATAGGCCTTCAACGGCAGGATGCCGATGCCCATGTTCGCCTGGACCATCCGGCACATCGCATCAAAGCCCGGCACATGAATACGCAGGCGCAGTGTCTTGCCGGCCTCGCGCGCGGCGGCGTGGGTGCGCATATTGATCGAGCTGGCGGCGTGCAGGCCCACGTAGTCACTGTCCAGGGTCTCGGCGAAGGCCAGGCTTTCGCGCGGCGCCAACGGGTGACCCGCCGGCATCAACACCACCAGTTTGTCGTGGCGATAGGTCACCCTGGGCAGGCCTTTGGTGTCTGTGTCACTGGAGCAGATCCCCAGGTCCGCCACCCCATCCAGCACGCCTTGCACCACGCCGTTGCTGGGGCGCTCTTCGAGGTCGGTTTTCACTTCGGGATGCAGCTGGGAAAAATCCCGCAAGTCTTCTGGAAGAAACTGAATAATCGCCGAGAGATTGGCCAGCATCCGCACGTAACCGCGCACGCCGTGGCTGTGCTCGCCGAGTTCCAGGCCCATTTTTTCCACGTTGAACAGCATCTGCCGGGCATGGTGCAGCAGGGTTTCGCCGGCGGCGGTGAGGTCCATGCCCTTGGCGCGCCGTACGAACAGGCTCACACCCAGCACCTGCTCCAGTTCCATCAAGCGCTTACTGGCTGCCGACACGGCGATGGCTTCGCGGGCGGCGGCGCGGGTAAGGGTGCCCTCTTCGAACACCGCGACGAACAGCTGCAGGGTGATCAGATCGAGGCGACGCACCAGGCTCTTGTGCAGCATCAGGCGCGCTCGGACGCCAGGCGATTGATCTCGGCCTGTTCCACCACCGGTTGCCGCGCGCCATGGCGCACCGCCGCGAGCATCGCCCGGCCGACAGTCTCTGTGCTCACCACCCAGCCCGGCTTGACCCGACGCACCAACGACAGCACTGGCCCGAGCACGGAATAGAAGGCTTGATACAACGGCGTCTTCGAGCGCACACCGTGCAGCGGCTGAATGATCCCCGGCCGGAACAGGTACACCGCCTTGAACGGCAGGCGCAGCAAGGCATTCTCGGTCTTGCCCTTGACCCGCGCCCACATCGACTTGCCCGCTTCGGAGCTGTCGGTACCGGCGCCGGACACGTAGATAAACGTCATCTGCGGATTAAGCCGCGCCAGGGTGCTGGCGGCGACGAGGGTCAGGTCATAAGTGAGGTGGGTGTACTTGGTTTCATTCAGGCCCGCCGAGGAGACGCCGAGGCAGAAGAAACACGCGTCAAACCCTTGCAGCAGGTTTTCCAGGGGTTGGAAATCCAGCATGTCGCTGTGCAACACCTGATGCAACTTGCCGTGTTCCCGGGTCAGGGGCGTGCGGCCGACGGCGACGACTTCCTGTACGTCAGCGGCCAGCAGGCACTCGCGCAGGACGCCCTGGCCGACCATGCCGGTGGCACCGAATAACAGAACTCTCATAAGAGGACCTCAGCGGCAAGCCGCAAGCTTCATGCTCAAGTTGAATGCAGTGCGAGACTCGCACCTTAACAGCTTGTAGCTTAACGCTTGCAGCTTGAGGCTGCGCCGTCAGAACGCGCTACGAAAGATCTCCTCAATCTGACGCTGATCGGCGCGCCGTGGGTTGGTCAGCCCGCACGCGTCCTTCAATGCATTGGTCGCCAGCAGCGGAATGTCCTGCAACTTGGCACCCAGTTCGCGCAGGCCGGCAGGGATTTCAACGTCCTGGGACAGGCTGCGAATGGCGGCGATGGCGGCTTGGGCGCCCTCTTCGTCAGTGGTGCCCTTGGCGTCGACACCCAGCGCGCGGCCGACATCGCTCAAGCGCTTGGCACTGACGCTGGCATTGAAGCTTTGCACATGGGGCAGCAGCACCGCGTTGCACACGCCGTGAGGCAGGTCGTAGAGACCGCCGAGTTGGTGGGCCATGGCATGCACGAAACCCAGGGAGGCATTGTTGAACGCCATGCCTGCGAGGAACTGGGCATAGGCCATGTTTTCCCGCGCGGCCTTGTCGCTGCCGTCGCGTACGGCCAGGCGCAGGTTGGCGCTGATCAGTTCGATGGCCTTGATCGCGCAGGCGTCGGTGATCGGGGTGGCCGCCGTGGACACGTAGGCTTCGATGGCGTGGGTTAGGGCGTCCATGCCGGTGGCGGCGGTGAGGCCCTTGGGCATGCCGACCATCAGGCTCGGGTCGTTGACCGACAGCAGCGGCGTGACGTTGCGGTCGACGATGGCCATTTTCACGTGGCGGGTTTCGTCGGTGATGATGCAGAAACGGGTCATCTCGCTGGCGGTGCCGGCGGTGGTGTTGATCGCCACCAGGGGCATCTGCGGCTTGCTGGATTGGTCGACGCCTTCGTAGTCGCTGATATGCCCGCCGTTGGTGGCGCACAGGGCGATGCCCTTGGCACAGTCATGGGGCGAACCGCCGCCCAGGGACACCACGAAATCGCAGGCGCTCTGCTGCAGCAACGCCAGGCCTTTCTCGACGTTTTCCACATTGGGGTTGGGCTTGGCGCCGTCGTAGATCACCGAGTCGATGTCCTGCATCGCCAACTTCTCGGCGATCATGCTGGCCACGCCCGCCTTGGCCAGGCCCGCGTCGGTGACGATCAGCGCTTTGCGAAAACCGTAGTTACGAATGGCATTCATGGCTTCGTCGAGGCAGTCGGTGCCCATGATGTTGACGGCGGGAATGAAGAAGGTGCTGCTCATGGCGAATCCTCGAATGGCGTGTATGCCTACAGCATCAACCTCACCTGCCTGCGGCATCTTGACCAGGATCAACGCCGGCTCGTGATAAAGTCGCCATCCAGCCGATTTCGAGTAGACCCACAGCAATGAAGGATTTCCAGGATATTGACGCCCACCTTGAAGATTGGAGCGCCCTGCGCAGCAGCACCGCCTTCAGTGGGATTCTGATCGGCAATGGCGCGAGCCGCACGATTTGGGAAGACTTTGCCTACGACTCGCTGTTCGAAAACGCACGCACCGTCGAAGAAAAACCCCTCGGCCCATCCGAGCTCAGCGTGTTCGACGCCCTGCAGACCCGCAGCTTCGAGCAGACCCTGGGGGCATTGAAAACCACCAGCCGAGTCAACAAGGCCCTGGCGGTCAGCTCGGCGGCACCGCGTAATCGCTACTATGCGATCAAGGAAGCGCTGATCAATACCATCCACGCCGTGCACATTCCGTGGCGGCTGGTGCAGCCGTCGACGCTGGCGACGATCAACCGCGAACTGGCGAACTACGCCAGCGTATTCACCACCAATTACGATCTGCTCAACTATTGGGCGATCCTGCACACGCCGGGCATCGACGACCTGTTCCGCAGCGCCGACTCGAGCTTCGACCTGCGCAACACCCACACCGATACCACGCGCGTCCTCTACCTGCACGGCGGCCTGCACTTGGTGCGCAACCTTGACGGCACCGCACGCAAATTGCCGAGCACCGACAGCACCTTGCTCAGCAGCTTTGCGATCAACAACACGATCAAGACCCTGGACGATGTGCCGCTGTTTATCAACGAAGGCACGGTGCAAGAGAAGCTCAAGACCATCCGCAGCTCGGATTACCTGTCGTTCTGCTATGAACAGTTGCTGAGCCATGAGGGCGCGCTGTGCATCTTTGGCCATGACCTGGGGCCGCAGGATAAACACCTGGTGGATGCGATTCGCCAGGCCCGTCCCACGACCCTGGCGATCTCAGTATCGGGCCGTAGCGACGGGTTTATTCGCCAGCAGAAGCGGCGGTATTCGCAGTTGTTTGATGGCTGCGGCGTGCAGTTGAAGTTTTTTGCCGCGCGCACGCATCCGTTGGGTGATCCGGCCCTGTCGGTACCTGTCGAACGTTGAGCCACCGCTGGGAGGGACTTGCTCCCGCCCATACCGATCGCATTTCAAACTGTCAGCGCGGTCATTCTTGCGAGCTGTGTACAACCACCAATAGCTGCGCCTGCACAGGGCCTACCGAACGCAGCCGATGCGGCTTCTGGGCATTGAAATGCAGCGCATCGCCGCGCTCCAGAATCACCCGTTCGTTCATGAAATCCACTTCTACCGCCCCTTCATGCACGAACAGGAACTCCTCTCCAAGGTGCTCCTTGAAGGTCTTGTCGGAGAATTGCGCCGGCGGGTAGATGATGAACGGCAACAAGCTGCGCTCACTGACCTGATGGGCCAGCACTGCGTAACCCGGCGCGGTGTCGGGCCGCTCATGGCTGCGCACCAGGCTGTAGCTGTCGAGGCTGACGCGGTCTTCGCTGAACAGTTCTTCGACCTTCACGTTCAACGCCTTGGCCAGTTTCAGCGCAGCGGCAATCGACGGCGTGTTGAGCCCGCGCTCGACCTTGGACAGGTAACTCTTGGTCATCCCGGATTTTTCAGCCAGGGCCTCCAAGGTTACGCCAAGTTTTTTCCTCAATAATTTCAAACGGATAGACATGTGCTGCGGTTAATCCATGCAGAAGCGATAAGCTGCGCTTGCCAATGACACTTTGTGTCATATAGCATCATTAGTGTCATTTGCCTCACCCAACGACCTTGCGAGCAGCGGGAGACCAGCAAATCCGACGTCCATTGAAGCACCCAAAGGACACCGATATGGCCAAGACATTAGCACTCCCCAAAGACCAACTGGTCAAGCAAGCGCTGGTCCAGATGCAAAACACCCTGGCGGATAATACGTGGACCGTCCGGCAAAAGCTGGCGCTCACTTGCCGAATCCTGTTCGAACACGGCCACGACTCCGGCCTCGCCGGGCAGATCACCGCGCGCGGGCCTGAACAGGGTACCTACTACACCCAGCAACTGGGCCTGGGTTTTGATGAAATCACGGCCAGCAACCTGTTGCTGGTAAACGAGGATCTTGAGGTGCTGGAAGGTCACGGCATCCCCAACCCGGCCAACCGCTTTCACAGCTGGGTGTACCGCGGGCGAGCGGATGTGAATTGCATTATTCATACGCACCCGACCCATATCGCTGCACTGTCGATGTTGGAAGTGCCGTTGCAGGTGTCCCACATGGACCTTTGCCCATTGTACGAAGACTGCGCGTTCCTGGAGGCCTGGCCGGGTGTGCCGGTGGGCAATGAAGAGGGGGAAATCATCACCGAGGCCCTGGGCGACAAGCGCGCGATCCTGCTGTCGCACCACGGCCAGTTGTCGACCGGGGCGAGTGTCGAGGAAGCCTGCGTGATCGCACAGTTGATCGAACGCGCGGCCAAGTTGCAGTTGCTCGCCATGGCAGCCGGTGCGATCAAGCCGATCCTGCCGCAACTGGGGCGCGAAGCCCATGCCTGGATTTCCCGCCCCAAGCGCCACGGTGCCGCGTTCAATTACTACGTACGGCAGAACCTGCGCCAACACGCCGATTGCCTGAACTGACCCGCCCTTTTTCTATCGGAGACTTTCCATGTCCAGCCCAACGATTCACGGCATCATCGGCTACACCATCACCCCGTTCAGCGCTGACGGCCAGCGCATCGACCTCGACGCCCTCGGTCGTTCCATCGACCGTTTGATCGACAGCGGCGTGCACGCCATCGCGCCCCTGGGCAGCACCGGTGAAGGTGCGTATTTGAGCGATGCCGAGTGGGACGAAGTCAGCGCCTACAGCCTGGCAAAAATCGCCCGGCGCGTGCCCACGGTGGTCAGCGTCTCCGACCTGACCACCGCCAAGGCCGTGCGCCGCGCCCGCTACGCCGAAGCCAATGGCGCGGACGTGGTGATGGTGCTGCCGGCCTCGTATTGGAAGCTCAGCGAGGCCGAAATCCTCGCCCACTACGCTGCGATCGGCGACAGCATCGGCGTGCCGATCATGCTCTACAATAACCCGGCCACCAGCGGTACGGACATGTCGGTGGAGCTGATCCTGCGTATCGTCAAGCAGGTGGCAAACGTGACGATGGTCAAGGAGAGCACCGGGGACGTTCAACGCATGCATCAACTGCGGCGCCACAGCGACGTGCCGTTCTACAACGGCTGCAACCCGCTGGCCCTGGAAGCCTTTGCGGCCGGAGCCAAGGGTTGGTGCACGGCGGCGCCAAACCTGATCCCGCACCTGAACCTAGCGTTGTATGCGGCGGTGCTAGCCAATGACCTGGACAAGGCGCGCGAGCTGTTTTATCGGCAGTTGCCGTTGCTGGAGTTCATCCTCAAGGGCGGGTTGCCGGCGACGATCAAGGCCGGGCTGCGCCTGACCGGGTTGGAGGCGGGCGATCCTCGTTTGCCTGTGTTTCCATTGGGTGAAGCAGGGATCGAACAACTGAAGACCTTGCTGCGGTAAAACTGCGACCTTATGTGGGAGGGGTTTGCTTCCTCCCCATATTTTAATCCGGGCCCGTCTAAAATAGAGACAAATGACAATAGTTCTCGATATCATTCACGACTTTTCCACGTCGTGCTTCGTCAAGAAGGATATCCATGTCTCGTCCCAAGCCCGACCCGGTGTCGGCCGATGCCTTTCGCGGGTTCTATGCAGATATTCTGTATTTCCTGCGCAGACGCACGGACAACGCCAGCGACGCGGCGGACATGACCCAGGACGTCTTTACCCAGTGGCTGGACTACCGCGACCGGGCCAAGGTCGAGCAGCCACGGGCATTTTTGTTCCAGATGGCACGCAACCTGCTGCGTGATCACTGGCGCAAACAGAAGGTACGGCAAACCGTCCACCCAGATCAGGCCGACAGGGACGCGGAACCGATCACCGACGAGCAAAACGACCCCATGGCAGCCGCCCAGCGCCTGCAACGCCTGGAACAGTTGAAAGAAGTCCTCGCCGAACTCTCGCCCCGCCGGCGAGAAGCCCTTATGCTGCACCGCTTCGAAGGCCTGAGCCAGGCGCAGATCGCCGAGCGCATGGGTATTTCGACGAGCATGGTGGAAAAGCACATCGCTTTTGCCCTGCTGCATTGCAAGCGACGCCTTCAAAACGACCCCGGCACGGAGCAGCCAGAATGAACCGCCTGAGCGACACCGACGGCCTGGATATCGAAGCCAGTGACGCCATCGATGCCCAAGCCGCCAGTTGGTTTGCGCGCAACCGTAACGACACAGGCCGTGCCGATCGCAAGGCCTTTGCCGCCTGGCAGGCCACGCCGGCCCATGCCCGCGCCTATGCCGAATTCGAGCAGTTGTGGGCCGACCTGGCCCAGTTGCAGCAACTGAACAAACCCGTGGCGCTGCCCAAGCGCAAAGCATCGGTATTACGCCCGGCCCTGGCCGTAGCCGCCGCCGTGCTGTGCGCCGTATTGGCCCCCCACATCGGTGCGCCCCGCGAGTTGTATCACAGCCAGGTGTCGGCCCATGCCAAGGGCATGCGCACCCTGAAGCTGCCCGATGGCAGCACCCTGTCGGTGAATGCCAACACCCGCCTGCGTGTGGATTTCAGCGCCCACCAGCGCATCGTGCACCTGGACAAGGGCCAGGTGTATATCGAAGTGGCGGCCGACAAAGAGCGGCCCTTGTTTGTTCAAGCCGGAGAGGCCAGTGTGCGGGTGGTCGGCACCGGCTTCGATGTGCGCCGCAGCCAGCAGCAACTGGTGGTCAGCGTCGCCCACGGCCAGGTCGCTTTCGAGCCGTCCGCCATAAGCCCCGTCTCTCTGCTCGGCGCCCAGCAACGCGCCATCTACAGCTACGCCAAGGGCACCCTGCAACAGCAAACCCTCACGGCCGAAGAAGTCGCCGATTGGCGCAGCGGGCACTTGTCGTTCCGCAACCGTGAACTGGCCAGCCTGATCGATGAACTGAGCCTGTATCGCCCGCAGGCACCGTTGCAGGTCAGTAACGCGGTGGCGCACCTGAAAGTCTCGGGCAATCTGGACGTGAATGATCCGGATGCCCTGCTCAACGCCCTGCCCGCCCTGTTGCCGGTGAAAACCGTGGTCTCGGCCGATGGCATCGTGCGGATCGAACCGAGCAAATAACCTGCGAAATTCTTATTTGAGAATATTTTGCATTCGCAGGTGTGGATTTTTTTGCCTGCCCCGTCTTCCTCCGGTCTGTATCTGATCAGCACACCTTTTTGGCCATGTGGCCGCTCCGGGGGATTCCATGTTTCGCGCGCCTTGCCACGCTTCGCACCTGTATCTTCGACCGACCCTTATCGCCACCTGCCTGGCGTTCAGCCTCAGCGCCCAGGCCGAGTCATTCACCGTGCAACTGCCCGCCCAGGCGCTGGCCACGTCCCTGAGCCAAGTAGCGCAGCAGGCGAAGATCCAGCTGTTGTTCGATGAGGAGCTGCTCAAGAACGTGCAGGCGCCGGCGCTCAACGGTGACTTCACACCGGAAGTTGCGATTCGCAGCCTGCTGAAAAACGGTGAGTTCACCCTGATCAAGGTCGGCAGCACATACGTGGTAAAGCCCGAAGAGGCCAAGACCACCCAGAGCGGCGCGATCCAGCTGGACACCCTGAGCGTGATCGGCACCGGCAATCAGGTCGACTCCAGCACCGTCGGCCGCTCCACCCTGAGCCAGGCGGATATCGATCGCTACCAGGCCAATAACATCCCCAGCCTGTTGCAGACCCTGCCCGGCGTGAGCCAGGGTGGCTCACTGAAACCCGGCGGTCAGACCATCAACATCCGTGGCTTCGGCGATGCCGAAGACGTGCCGCTGACCGTCGATGGCGCGACCAAAAGCGGTTTCGAGCGCTACCAGCAAGGCACCGTGTTTATCGAGCCGGAGTTGATCAAGAGCATCGAAGTGGAAAAAGGCCCCAACTCGCCGTTCAGCGGGAACGGCGGCTTTGGCGGTACGGTGAACATGACCACCAAGGATGCCCCGGACCTGCTCAAGGACGGTCGCAACAGCGGTGCGATGCTCAAGTACGGTTATTCCAGCAACGACCACGAACAGGTCTACAGCAGCGCCGTGTATGGCCGCACCGACGATGGTCGTTTCGATGCGCTGGCCTACCTGACAAAACGCGACGGTGACGACATGAAGGTGGCCGCCAAGCTGCCCAACGAGAACAACCAGTACCCGATCAACCCCCAACGCCTGCCCAATACGGCCCAGGATGTGGACGGCAAGCTGTTCAAGGTCAATGCGCACTTCACCGATGAACACAGCGTCGGCCTGTCCTACTCACGGTCCCACAGCAACCGCTGGACACCGTTTTCCGCCGCCAGCTACCCCACGCCACCGACTCAGGCCAACATTGATCGCTACGGCTATGAAGGAGCACTCAAGCGTTTTTTAGCCCACCGCGATACCGTCGACACCACGTGGTCGGGCAAGTATGAGTACCAGCCCCTGGACAACCCGCTGGTGGACCTGACCGTCAAATACTCCCAGTCCAACACCGACCAGACCGACGAGCGCGATGCCACGGCGTTTTTCCAGCTGGCCACCGGCGGGCGCAAGATGGACACGGCCTACACCGACAAGAACCTCGACATCCGTAACGTCAGCCTGTTTGACACGGGCCCCTTGCAGCACGCAGTGACCCTCGGCGGCCAAATTCGCAAGCACACCCGCGAAACCGAGATGTGGATGCCCGGCGCCACCTACAACACCCCACGCTACAACTACGGGCATTTCCAACCGGGCTTCATGCCGCATGGCAAGGTCGATACCAACAGCTTCTTCATCCAGGACGCGGTGACCCTGGGGGATGTGACCGTTACCCCATCGCTGCGCTACGACCACGTGCGCAACCGCGGCGAGGCCAACGATGCGCCGTACTACAGCAACCCCGACCCGGCCGTCGGCCACGACTACAGCGACCGGACCTACACCGGCTGGTCGCCGCGCCTGGCGCTGTTCTGGACGGTAACCCCCCATGTCGGGCTGTTTGCCAACTGGAGCCAGACCTGGCGCGCACCGGTGATCGACGAGCAGTACGAAGTGCAAGGCCTGGGCAGCCGCACCGCCACCAGCGTCGACCTCGACCCGGAGCGCATCACCTCGATCACCGTGGGTAACATCACCAGCTTCGATAACCTGATCGCCCAGGATGACAACCTGCAAATACGCACGACCCTGTTCCACAACAAAGTCGAGGACGAGATCTTCAAGGCTACCGGTGTGGGCTGCCAGAACCAGGCCATCAACGGCGGCAGTATTTCCACGGCCTGCCCGCCGGGGGCGATGTCCAACTATCGCAATATCGGCGGCCTGACCATCAAGGGCTTCGAGGTCGAGTCGTTCTATAACTCCACCTACCTGTTCGGCTCGGTATCGTACGCCTATGCCACCGGCCAACACGAAGGGGCCTACACCAACCCATGGGGGCCGGATGTGTCGGCACGCGATATTCCGCCGACCAAATGGGTACTGGTGTTAGGGACCAACATCCCGGCCTGGGATGCCCAGGTCGGTTGGACGGGGCAATTCGTCGGCGCCACCGACCGCCTGCCCAGCGACAAATATTCGGGCGGCCCGGGCTCCAGCGTCGGCGACTTGTTCTACGACCAGTATGGCAACAAGCGCTACAACACCCAGGGCCTGTTCGCCAAATGGAAGCCGCAGCAGGCGTACCTCAAGGGCACTGAGGTCAACTTCACCCTGGACAATATGTTCAACAACAACTTCCGTCCGGCCCTGAGCGGCGACCGTGCCTACACCAAGGGGCGCGACGCCAAGATCAGCATCACGCGCTTCTTCTGAAAACTGTACGGATAAATCCGCACCCAGCTGTAGGCCCGGAATCGGCGGGGGTTGTGGCTAGATGGGCTTCCCTTGAAGCCCTCTGGATTTCGGATCCCGCCCATGAGCTCGCGCGAAAACACCGGCATGGCCCTCGGCCTGCTGGGTGTCATCATCTTCAGCCTGACCCTGCCCTTCACCCGTATCGTGGTGCAGGAAATCCACCCGCTGCTCAACGGCCTGGGCCGTGCCTTGTTTGCGGCGATCCCGGCGGCGGCGCTGTTGCTGTGGCGCCGCGAGCGCTGGCCGACCTGGCGCCAGGTACGGGGTTTGTGCCTGGTCATTGCGGGGGTGATTCTGGGCTTCCCGGTGCTGTCGGCGTGGGCCATGCAAACCTTGCCGGCGTCCCATGGCGCACTGGTCAACGGCCTGCAACCGCTGTGCGTAGCGCTGTATGCGGCGTGGCTGTCCCATGAGCGGCCGTCGAAAGCCTTCTGGGCCTGCGCGGCGCTGGGCAGCGGGTTGGTGTTGAGTTATGCATTGATCACCGGCGCCGGCAGTATCCAGGCCGGCGATTTATTGATGCTCGGCGCAATAGCCGTGGGTGGCCTGGGCTATGCCGAAGGCGGCCGGTTGGCCAAGGAGATGGGCGGCTGGCAGGTGATCTGCTGGGCGCTGGTGCTGTCCACGCCGGTGTTGATCGGCCCGGTGTGGTACCTGGCGGCGCAGCACCAAGGCGCGGTCTCGATGCGTGCCTGGTGGGCGTTCGGCTATGTGTCGCTGTTCTCGCAGTTCCTGGGCTTCTTCGCCTGGTACGCCGGCCTGGCCATGGGCGGCATTGCGCGGGTCAGCCAGATTCAGCTGTTGCAGATCTTCTTCACCATCGCGTTTTCGGCGCTGTTCTTTGGTGAACATATCGAGCCGATTACCTGGGTGTTTGCCTGTGGGGTCATCGTCACGGTGATGCTCGGGCGCAAGACCGCGGTGCAGGCTGCGCCAGCCCCCTGTAGGAGCGAGCTTGCTCGCGAAGGTCGCTAACGATAACGCGGGAAACCTGAAAGCCTGCGGTGCTCTCAGGCTTTTCGCGAGCAAGCTCGCTCCTACAGGGGGCGGCGGTCAGATCAGGTAGCCATCCGCGCGCAGCAGGGTTTCCAGGCAGTGCTCGGAGATGTGATAGAACGCCTTCAACTCCTGGATTCTCTCCAGCAACTGCGCGTTGTCCACCGGCTCCGCACGCTTGACCGCCAGGATCATCTTGTTCTTGTTGGTGTGTTCCAGGGAGATGAACTCGAACACCTTGGTCTCGTAGCCGCACGCTTCGAGGAACAACGCACGCAAGCTGTCGGTGACCATTTCCGCCTGCTGGCCCAGGTGCAGGCCGTATTGCAGCATCGGCTTGAGCAGCGCCGGGCTCTGGATCTGCAGGCGAATCTGCTTGTGGCAGCAAGGTGAGCACATGATGATCGATGCGCCGGAACGAATGCCGGTGTGGATCGCGTAATCGGTGGCGACGTCACAGGCATGCAGGGCGATCATCACGTCCAGTTGGCTGGGCGCCACGCTGCGCACATCACCACATTTGAACACCAGCCCCGGGTGCTCGAGGCGAGCGGCGGCGGTGTTGCACAGGGTCACCATGTCTTCGCGCAACTCGACGCCGGTGACTTCGCCTTCTGCCTTGAGGGTGTTGCGCAGGTAGTCGTGGATCGCAAACGTGAGGTAGCCCTTGCCCGAACCGAAATCGGCGACGCGCACCGGTTGGTCCAGCTTCAGCGGTGAGGAGGTCAGCGCATGGCTGAACACTTCGATGAACTTGTTGATCTGCTTCCACTTGCGCGACATCGACGGGATCAGCGCCTGCTTGGCGTCGGTCACGCCCAGGTCGGCGAGGAACGGCCGGCTCAGGTCGAGGAAGCGATGCTTCTCACGGTTATGCTCGGCCGATGGTGCCTCGCGCAGTTGCTGAGGCTTGCTCCTGAACAGCGAGCTTTTGTTCTTCTTGCTGTATTCCAACTGGGCTTCGTCGGTCAGCGACAGCAGGTGCGCGTTCTTGAACGAGCCCGGCAGCAACGCGGCAATCGCCGCCACGCCGTCGGCCAGCGCCAAGTTCTTGGTGATGTCGCGGGTCTTGTAGCGGTAGACGAAGGACAGGCACGGCTGCTCCTTGACGGTCACTGCCTTGATGATCAGCCGCTGCAACTCGGCTTCGTCACCGACGTATTTGGCCAGCACCAGCTTGATGAAGGCGTTCTGCGCAAGGCTTGTGCTCAACAGTTCGATGAACTGGGCGTGATGATCCGGCGCGGGGCTGGCAGGTTGAGCGGTAACGGACATGAACAAAAACGCCTCGGGCAGGGAATGCCGGGCATTTTAGGGGGGATGGGGGTTCAGGGCACGGGGTTATTTGATCAACGGTACTGCCCCCTCCCACATTTGATCTCCAGTGTTGGATGTTCTATTCGAGTACGACCAGGCGATTTGGCAGTTCATTCCGGGCGTGTGTCACCGGTACATGCACCTTCAACAACTCGCCACATGCCTCGATACAGGCAATAAACCCAGCCAGCGTCTGCCCCTGTTTCACCTGCTGGGTAAACGCCTTGACGATGGCATCCCAACTGCTGTTATCCAGGCGCTTGGAAATACCTTCGTCCACCAGTATCTCCACATAACGTTCCGCTTCACTGACAAAAATCAGCACCCCGGTGCTGCCCAGGGTGTGGTGCAGGTTCTGCTCCAGGAACTGCCGGCGCGCCAGGTTGGATGCGCGCCAATGGCGTACCGAGCGTGGGATCAGGCGAGTGGTCACCTTGGGCAGGCGAAACAGCAGGCACAACACAATGAACGTCGCCCATTGCGCCAGCAGCAAGGTGTACATGGTCAGGTAGCCCGACAGGTAATGCACCACGCCCGGTACCACCAAGGCGATCAGGCTGGCCCACAGCAGGGGGATGTAGGCGTAATCGTCGGCGCGGGCCGCCAGCACGGTGACCAGTTCGGCGTCGGTGTTTTTTTCGACCCGGGCAATCGCTTCGGCGACTTGGCGCTGCTCGTGTTCAGTCAGTAATGCCATGGTTGTAGTTGCTCTCTAGTTATTGTCATTACCAGCCGCCCGACGCGCCGCCGCCGCCGAAGCCACCACCGCCGCCTCGGAAACCGCCGCCACCTCCCCCGCCACCGCCGCCGCGCCCACTGCTGCTGAGGATCGCCAAAAGGATCGCGCCCACCGGCAGGCCCATGCGATTGCATAGCCACAACACGCCGATCAGCAGGATGAACAGGCCGATGGAAAAGCCGGGATTATCCTTGGCAAAGTTGGCATCCGCCACATGCGCCGGCACCGCCAGCGGTTCGCCACCGACCACCTGCACCATCGCCGCCACGCCGTCGCTGATGCCCTGGCTGAAATTGCCGGCCTTGAACTTGGGTGCGATCACCTGGTTGATGATCACCCAGGACTGCGCATCGGTTAGCACGCCTTCAAGGCCATAGCCGACTTCGATGCGCAACGTGCGCTCGTCACGGGCGACAATCAGCAACGCGCCATTGTCCTTGCCCTTCTGGCCGATGCCCCACTGGCGACCCAGCTGGTAACCGTAGTCCTCGATGGGCACGCCCTGCAGGTCGGGCACCGTGACCACCACGATCTGGTCGCCACGGGTCTGCTCCAGCGTCTGCAACTGCTGGGTGATGTGCTCGCGCGTGGCCGGGTCGATCATCTGGGCGGTGTCCACCACCCGTCCGCTCAACGCCGGGAACGTCAGCGCTGCCTGGGCCACCCCCACGCAGGCCAGCATCCATAGCGCCAGGCCTATCCGTAATAAACGCATCGACACCTCAGTGCAGCCTTATTTGAACTTCACTTGCGGCGCTTTATCGGCATCGGCACTGGTGGCTTCAAAGGTGGCGCGGATCGGCAGGTCGCTGTACATCACGCTGTGCCACAGGCGACCTGGGAAGGTGCGGATCTCGGTGTTGTACGCCTGCACGGCCTGGATGAAATCGCGACGGGCCACGGCGATGCGGTTTTCGGTGCCCTCGAGCTGGGATTGCAGGGCCAGGAAGTTCTGGTTGGCCTTCAGGTCCGGGTAGCGCTCGGAGACCACCATCAAGCGGCTGAGGGCACCGCTCAAACCGTCCTGGGCCTGTTGGAACTGCTTGAGTTTTTCCGGGTTGTCCAGGGTGCTGGCATCCACCTGGATCGAGGTGGCCTTGGCCCGCGCCTCGATCACGGCGGTCAGGGTGTCCTGCTCATGGGCCGCGTAACCCTTGACCACTTCCACCAGGTTGGGGATCAGGTCGGCGCGGCGTTGGTACTGGTTCTGCACCTGGCCCCAGGCCGCCTTGGCCTGTTCGTCCAGGGTCGGGATGTTATTGATGCCGCAGCCGCTCAATACTGTGCTGATCAATAGCAAAGCCGCGGCCTTGAGGCCCCAGCGGGAATGTTGTGCTGCTTGCATGGTGTTTCTCCTGCCCAAACTGGATGGAATGTGACGACTAACCCTAAAAACCACACGCTTGGGGCATAATCCGCCACCACTGGAATGCATCGAGCCAATCAGCTACAAAGATGCCCAGCGCGATAAAGAGTTCAGAGTGTGCTGCATTTATCTGAACAACACCCGAACAACAATAGACGCTCCCCACATTTTGGCCGATCAGCCCAAGCGCTGTGCAGTGAGCCGAAAAAGGATATTCATGAAGAAGCTGTGTTTGCTCGGCCTTGTTGCCACGCTGGCCACCCACCCCGTCTGGGCAGAAACAAAGCCTGCTGCGCTTAAGGACAAGGACGCTTTCGTCAGCGACCTGCTCAAGCAGATGACCCTGGATGAAAAGATCGGCCAATTGCGCCTGATCAGCATCGGCCCGGAAATGCCCCGCGAGCTGATCCGCAAGGAAATCGCCGCCGGCCGCATCGGTGGCACGTTCAACTCCATCACCCGCCCGGAAAACCGTCCGATGCAGGACGCGGCCATGCGCAGCCGCTTGAAGATCCCGATGTTCTTCGCCTATGACGTGATCCACGGCCACCGCACGATCTTCCCGATCAGCCTGGCCCTGGCCTCCAGCTGGGACATGGACGCCATCGGCCGCTCCGGGCGCGTCGCCGCCCAGGAAGCCGCCGCCGACAGCCTCGACATCACCTTTGCACCGATGGTCGATATCTCCCGCGACCCGCGCTGGGGTCGCACGTCCGAAGGTTTCGGTGAGGACACCTATCTGGTCTCGCGGATTGCCGAAGTGATGGTCAAGGCCTTCCAGGGCGCCAGCCCCGCGAATGCCGACAGCATCATGGCCAGCGTCAAGCACTTCGCCCTCTACGGCGCAGTGGAAGGCGGACGTGACTACAACGTGGTCGACATGAGCCCGGTCAAGATGTACCAGGACTACCTGCCGCCGTACCACGCGGCGATCAAGGCCGGTTCCGGCGGCGTGATGGTGGCGCTGAACTCGATCAATGGCGTGCCCGCCACCGCCAACACCTGGCTGATGAACGACCTGCTGCGCAAGGACTGGGGCTTCAAGGGCCTGGCCGTCAGCGACCACGGGGCGATCTTCGAGCTGATCAAGCACGGCGTGGCCAAGGACGGGCGTGAAGCCGCCAAGCTGGCGATCAAGGCCGGCATCGACATGAGCATGAACGACTCGCTGTACGGCAAGGAACTGCCGGGGCTGCTCAAGTCCGGCGAGATCGAACAGAGCGACATCGACAACGCCGTGCGTGAAGTGCTCGCTGCCAAGTACGACATGGGCCTGTTCAAAGACCCGTACCTGCGCATCGGCAAGGCCGAGGATGACCCGGCCGACACTTACGCAGAGAGCCGCCTGCACCGTGCCGAGGCCCGTGATGTGGCGCGCCGCAGCCTGGTGCTGCTGAAGAACCAGAACGACGCCCTGCCGCTGAAAAAGTCCGCGACCATCGCGCTCGTGGGCCCACTGGCCAAGGCGCCGATCGACATGATGGGCAGTTGGGCGGCGGCCGGCAAGCCGGAGCAATCGGTCACGCTGCTTGACGGCATGAACGCGGTCATCGGCGAAAAAGGCAAGATCATTTACGCCCGTGGCGCCAACATCACCAACGACAAGGCGGTGGTCGACTACCTCAACTTCCTCAACTTCGATGCCCCGGAAGTGGTGGATGACACCCGCCCGGCCCAGGTGATGATCGATGAAGCGGTCAAGGCCGCCAAGGATGCCGACGTGGTGGTGGCCGCCGTGGGTGAATCCCGTGGCATGTCCCACGAATCGTCGAGCCGTACCGACCTGAATATCCCGCAGAGTCAGCGCGACCTGATCAAGGCCCTGAAAGCCACCGGCAAACCGCTGGTGCTGGTGCTGATGAACGGCCGCCCGCTGTCGATCCTGGAAGAGAAACAACAAGCCGACGCCATCCTGGAAACCTGGTTCGCCGGTACCGAAGGCGGTAACGCCATCGCCGACGTGCTGTTCGGTGACTACAACCCATCGGGCAAGCTGCCGATCACCTTCCCACGCTCCGTGGGGCAGATTCCGACCTACTACAACCACCTGACCATCGGCCGGCCATTCACCCCGGGCAAGCCGGGCAACTACACCTCACAGTACTTCGATGACACCACCGGGCCGCTGTTCCCGTTTGGCTATGGCCTGAGCTACACCACCTTCAGCCTGTCGGACATGGCGCTGTCGTCCACCACCCTGAACAAGACCGGCAAGCTCGACGCCAGCGTCACGCTGAAAAACACCGGCAGGTCGATGGCGAAACCGTGGTGCAGCTGTATATCCAGGACGTGGCAGGTTCGATGATCCGTCCGATCAAGGAGCTGAAGAACTTCCAGAAGGTCATGCTCAAGGCTGGCGAAGAGCGCACCTTGCACTTCACCATCACCGAGGACGACTTGAAGTTCTACAACACCCAGCTCAAGTTCGCCGCCGAGCCGGGTGAGTTCAATGTACAGATCGGGCTGGATTCCCAGGATGTGCAGCAGCAGACCTTCGAACTGCTCTAACGCCTGACGCGGTCAAAAAATGTGGGAGGGGCTTGCTCCCTCCCACATTTGACCTCAGTGTTCTTGCTAGCCGCGTCGATCCAGCAGGTTCACCACCAACCGATCAATCCACCCCCACACCCGCTGCTTCACCCGCCGCCACAACGGCCGCGCCTTCCACGCTTCCAGGCTGACCACCAGGCTCTGGGCAAAATCCGCGGTAAAGCTCGCCGCCACCGCCTGCGTCAGCCCGGGGTCCAACGCTTCCAGGTTGGCTTCCAGGTTGAAGCGCAGATTCCAGTGATCGAAGTTGCACGAGCCGATACTCACCCAATCGTCCACCAGCGCCATCTTCAGGTGCAAAAAGCACGGCTGGTATTCAAAGATCTGCACGCCTGCACGCAACAAACGCGGGTAATAACGGTGCCCGGCGTAGCGCACGGAGGGGTGATCGGTGCGCGGGCCGGTGAGCAGCAAACGCACATCCACCCCACGCCCTGCGGCCCGACGCAATGCGCGGCGCACGCCCCAGGTGGGCAAAAAATATGGCGTGGCAAACCAGATACGTTGCTGGCTGCTGTTCAGCGCGCGGATCAGCGATTGCAGGATATCGCGGTGCTGTCGGGCGTCTGCATAGGCCACTCGGCCCAGGCCTGGCCCCGTCGCCGGCACCTTGGGCAAGCGCGGCAAACCGAAATGGGTGGCGGGCTTCCACGCACGGCGCGCGACATTGGCATGCCATTGCCGCTCGAACAGCGCCTGCCAGTCCAGCACCAGCGGGCCGTGGACCTGCACCATCACCTCATGCCAGTCGGCGGTGTCTTGCCCCGGCGTCCAGAACTCATCGGTGACGCCCGTGCCACCGACCACGGCAGTTTCCTGGTCGATCAGCAACAGCTTGCGGTGGTCGCGGTACAGGTTGCGCATCCAACGGCGCCAGCTCAGGCGATTGTAGAAACGCAGCTCCACACCGGCGTCGGTCAGGCGCTTACGCAGCCCCAGGGTAAATGCCAGGCTACCGTAGTCATCAAACAGGCAACGCACCCGCACGCCGCGCTCGGCGGCCAGCACCAGCGCCTGCACCATCGCTTCGGCGCAGGCGCCAGCCTCCACCAGATACAATTCCAACTCCACTTGCCGCTCGGCCCGGGCAATGCCCACCAGCATCTGCGGAAAAAATTGCGGGCCGTCGATCAACAACTCGAAACGGTTGGCGCTGCGCCACGGGAACACTGCGCCGCTCATGTCAGCGCGCCGTAAAGATCAGCACCGCACCCACCGGCACCGACAAACTGATCGACTTGAGACCGGCCGCTTTACGCAACATCGCCACACCCGGCGCCAGGTCGAAATCCTCCGCATGCAACACCACCGGTTCCAGGGTCACCACCTGGAAACGCCGGTCATCCAGGCGCGTGGCCAACAACTCAGCGCTGTAGGTCTGGGTCTTGCCATGCAGGGTGACGCTCAGGGGCAAGCGCAGTTCCAGTTGCGCGCCAGGCGCCAGGTCATTGATGGGTTGCAGATTGATCTGTGCGCTGATCAGCGCCTCGGGGAAAGTCTTGATTTCGAACAGCTGATTGCGCATGCGCTCGTCGCGCAGCGGGATGCCGCTGTTGACCGACTCCAGCTCTACTTCCAATTGCGCCGCGCCCTTGCTGTCGACCTTGCCGTGCAGCACCAGGAAGCGATGGACTTCAGCGATCTCGGTGTTTTTGGTGGTGACGAACGACAGGCGCGAGGACTCGTTGTCCAGGTACCAGTCGGCATGGGCGGGCACCGCGGCAGCGGCCAGCAGGGCGAAGGCCAGGGGTTTGATAACAGACGCGTTGAACATTAAGGACTCGTGGGGCGAAAAACCTGCACGAACCTTAAGCGCAATGTCACGAACGGCGCAAATCCAATGTGGGGGGTGGCTTGCGCTGTGTCAGGGATTCAGACGACAGCCCTGCCGATCCCCCAACCACCGCGCGCTGTGCGTACGCCCCAAGCCACTCGCCGTCACTTCACTGCGTTCCGGGTTATCGCTGAACGCACTGGTGGGCACGTACTGCTTCACATAACCCCGGCAGTAGTCGGCTGGATTGTTCGCCACATAGCGGCACGAGCAGTACTCCTTGGCGGTATACGCCGCGATGATATCGGGGAAGGCTTGCAGGTTGACGCGCTCGTGCCAAACCCAACCAGACAGGGCAAGCAGCAGCACGAGAAACAGGCTGGTGAACGGCCGACGACGGATCATGGTTGCACCGCCGCGAGCACGCGTTTGAGCAGTTCGTTGTGGCGGTAGCTGCCGTCGCGATCATCGCCATAGCGCACGATCACCAGGTGTTCGTCGGGCATCACGTACAACGCCTGCCCCCAATGTCCGAGGGCGGCGAAGGTGTCGGCGGGGGCATCGGGCCAGGGCCTCGGGGCGCCCTGGTTGAGCCACCATTGGCCACCGGGGACGGCTTCGTCCTGGCCAGCGGTGTATTTGTCGAAGGGTTGGCGGTTGAACGCCACCCAGTCCTTGGGCAGCAATTGTTGATCCCCCCAGCGCCCGTCGCGGGCCATCAGCAGGCCGACACGCGCCAGGTCACGCGCGGTGAGGAACGCATAGGACGAGGCGACAAAGGTTTCGTCGGCATCGGTTTCCCAGGTGGCGTTGTGAATGCCCAGCGGCTTGAACAGCGCGTCCCAGGGGTAACTCATGTACGCCTTGTGGCCGAGCATGCCCTTGAGCGCGGCGGACAGGATATTGCTGTCGCCGCTGGAATAACGAAAGGCCTGGCCCGGTGCGCTGAAGGACTCAGTGCTGGCGGCGAACTCGGCCATATCGGCGCGGCCACGGGTGTAAAGCATCGCCACCACTGAGGACTTCAGCGGCGCGTATTCATAGTCTTCCTGCCAGTCCAGGCCCGAGGCCCAGTGCAGCAGGTCGGCCATGGTCACCTTGGGGTGCTGTTTCATCGGCGGGTAAAAGCGTGCTGCGGGGTCGGTCAGTTTGAAACGGTTTTCGCCGTAGGCCACGCCGAGCACTGTGGCCATCAGGCTTTTGCTGATGGACCAGGTCAGATGCGGCGTGCTGGCCGTGGTCGGCGCGGCGTAGCGTTCATAGATGACCACACCGTCGCGGATCACCAGCAGCGCGTCGGTGCGAATGCCTTGGCGGGCAGTGTCGTCACGGGGCGGGAATGCATAGGCGTCAAGGGCTTCGACGGCGGGCCCTGCGAGTGGCGTGCCCTTGGCCCACTCCTTGTCAGGCCAGGTTTCAGCGCAGGCGGTAACGGTGACGAACAGCAGGGCAACGCACAGCAGGCCTCTGACCATGGACGCAGACTCAAGGGGCATTCAAGCCCGCGAGGCTAGCCGAGGCTAATGATGGTTTTGTGACAACCCGCCCTGACAAGCGTCGCACGCTTATGATTTCTTGAATGCATAGGCGTAAATATCCTCCCCAGTCGGGGATGGACCGCCGCGCAGCCCCCAACGCTCCTCTTTACCCCCCACGCTCACAGAGCTATGACTGCCGTTTTTAACACCACTGGAAAAAGCCCCTAGACGCCCATTAAGCAAGTCCTCGGGCGGTACCATTTCAATCATGCTCCCCAAGCCAAGCCGCGCAAGCGCCAAAGGAAGGGCGTCAGGGCGATTCAAGACCTGCAGCGCTTCGCCAAATCCCACATTTCTGTTCTGTTCTTTGGATAATTTCTGTTGCTCAACCTTGGCCATAACCGTACTTATCACGTTCGCCGAGGTGATTGCCCGTGGATCCGTCCCCTTCAACTTCATGGCCATCGCCGTCATTTCCAGCTCAGCCTGGGTCACGTAAGCCGTTTCGTTATTTCTTAACGTAACCTGGAAACCACCCGGTACTTCTCGTACCTCTTTGAATACGTCGGTTGGCTGCTCGCCAAACTGCATCATCGCCATCTTTATCGCCGCAACGGACACACAGTTGTCCTGATTCCACTGGCTGAAAGCGCTCCAGATGTCCTCGGGCTTTTTCCCGGGATCACGATTATCTGGCTTGTATACAAACAGGTGCATGCCCGACGCCACGACCTTGTTGTTGACGGGTTCGCCGTAAGACCGGCCATCCTGCCTGCGGATGCCGCTGTACCGTTCGCTAATGACTTGCACCTGCGGCGGCTCAGAACCCAGACTTTTTTCATGATTATCAATTTCCCACCAGGCGGGCGCGTTATTCGAAACGGGCGAAATCGGCATAGTGCCCCTACCTCCAGAGCGCAAGGCTTAACAAACGTCCAACGGCATAAGGAGCCCATCTGCCCTCACATCCAGAGCCTATGTGGCGGCACGGGTAATCCGGTTCCCTCTGATCGGTCATCCTTTCTCCAAATCAAAAGTAGGAAAAATGTCGAACGACCGCTCCTGTGCAGCTCTATCAAAACGCCTGTCATCCAAGCGTCACCATAACTTCATGGAGATGACACCGGGGCTACATAGCCTGACTTTGGACAACAAAGTCGACCGGCCGAAACGTGGCTGGCACTCGGAGATTCGCCATGACTCAGATCGCCCGCATCAGCGACACCGGCAATGAACGCCGTCTGCAAGCCGAACGCCTGGTTGGCGCCAAGGCTTTGCAGGAAGCCCAGGCCCTGCGTTTCAACGTCTTCAGCGGCGAGTTCAACGCCAAGCTCAAAGGCGCGGAACACGGCCTGGACATGGATGACTATGATGTTCACTGCAGCCACATCGGCGTGCGGGACTTGAACAGCGGTCGACTCGTCGCCACCACCCGCTTGCTCGACCACCAGGCCGCCAGCACCCTGGGCCGGTTCTACAGCGAAGAAGAATTCAGCCTGCATGGCCTGCTGCATCTGCAGGGCCCGATCCTGGAAATCGGCCGCACCTGCGTCGACCCTGCCTACCGCAACGGTGGCACCATCGCCGTGTTGTGGGGCGAGTTGGCCGAAGTGCTCAACCAGGGCGGCTACAGCTACCTGATGGGCTGCGCGAGCATCCCGATGCACGACGGCGGCATCCAGGCCCACGCGATCATGCAGCGCCTGCGCGAACGTTACCTGTGCAACGAACACCTGCGCGCCGAACCGAAAAAACCGCTGCCGGCGCTGGACCTGCCGACCAACGTAATCGCCGAGATGCCGCCACTGCTCAAGGCCTATATGCGCCTGGGTGCGAAGATCTGCGGCGAACCGTGCTGGGATGAGGATTTCCAGGTCGCCGACGTGTTCATCCTGCTTAAGCGCGATGAGCTATGCCCGCGCTATGCGCGCCACTTCAAGGCGGCCATGTGATGAGCCGCCTGCGCGTGTACGGACGCATTGCCCGGGTGCTGGTGGTAGTGGCGCTGGGCTTGAGCATGGCCAGTGTGTTTGGCGTGTTCGAACGCTTGGGCGTGGCCAACTCGATGGTGCGGCGCCAACGCTGGTCGCGGTTCTTCATGGCGCGGCTGACCAACGCCCTGCCCTTTCGCGTGACAGTGCTCGGCGAGTTGCCGACCCAGCCCATGCTGTGGGTGAGCAACCACGTGTCCTGGACCGATATTCCGTTGCTGGGCGCAGTGGCGCCGATGTCGTTTTTGTCCAAGGCCGAAGTGCGCACCTGGCCGGTGGCCGGCTGGTTGGCGGCGAAGGCCGGTAGCTTGTTTATCCGTCGCGGTTCGGGTGACAGCCAGTTGATCCGCAAGCAGATGACCCGCCATCTGGAACAACAGCACCCGCTGCTGATGTTCCCCGAAGGCACCACCACCGACGGCCGCAGCCTGCGCACCTTCCACGGGCGCTTGCTGGCCAGTGCGATTGACGCGGACGTGTCGCTGCAACCGGTGGCCATCCGTTATCTGCGCAATGGGCAGATCGACCCGCTGGCACCGTTCATTGGCGATGACGATTTGCTCTCGCACCTGATGCGCCTGTTCGGCAATGACCAGGGCGATGTGGAAATCCACGTGCTCAAACCGATTGCCTGCGCCGGGCAGGAACGTGCGGCGCTGGCGTTCCAGGCGCAGCAGGCGGTGCAGAAGGCGTTGTTTGGGCCGGTGCCGGAGGCTGAACAAGTGCATGCTCGACCGGCTTTTGCAGCCTGAGATGTGAACACAGTTCAAATGTGGGAGGGGGCTTGCTCCCTCCCACATTTAGCTTTGTGTTGTCAGGTGGTTATGCGCGAAGGCTTGCAGTTCGGGGTAGAAGATCCGGAAGTCTTCACTCAACGGCTCATACAACTCACGCAATTCCTGCATCGCAAACCCTAATTCCTGAGGTTGTGTGAGCCGCCGCGAAATCCCGCGCAACACCGGCTCCATCACCGCAAACTCGCGGTACGACCCCAACCAGTCATCCGCGGCCATATACGGCGCTATCTGCGCCAGCCGCCCCGGCAACTGCGGTTCGGCCGCCAGCACGCGGTACACCTGCGAGGTGAAGTGCTCCAGGGGCTGGTCGGCGTACAGCGCCCAATCCCGCGCCAGGCAGTGATCGAAGAACACATCAAGGACAATCCCGGCGTAGCGCCGCCGGGTCAGGCTGAAGCGCGACAACGCCTCGCCCACCAACGGGTGGCTGTCGGTGAAGCGGTCGATCGAGCGATGCAACTGGATCGCCGCTTCGATTGGCGGGCTGAACTGGCCCTGCAGGCGGCCTTTGACAAAGTCGCCGTACAGGCTGCCCAGCAGTTGCGCAGGAAGTTGGCCGCCCAGGTGCAGATGTGCGAGATAATTCATGCCGCGCAGTCTAGCACTGGCGCCAACGTATCGTTATAACCCGATATACCGATTCAGCCTGAGCTCAGAGCAAAATCATATTGGTATATCGGGATATAACGATTTAAAGTTCGCCTCATCGCGATATAACGCTTTACGACACCGAGCACCTGCCATGTCCATCGACCTCGACGAAATAATAAAAGCCCTGGCGCACCCAGTACGACGAGACATCCTCACCTGGCTGAAAGACCCGAAAGTGCAGTTCCCCGAGCAATTGCACAACCACGAATACGGCATCTGTGCCGGGCAGATCGACCAGCGCTGCGGCTTGTCCCAGTCGACCGTGTCGGCCCACCTGGCCACCTTGCAACGGGCGGGATTGATCAGCAGCCAGAAGGCCGGGCAGTGGCACTTTTTCAAGCGCAATGAGGAAGTGATCCAAGCCTTCCTCGCGGCGCTTACCACTGAACTCAGCGCTGAAATCAGTGCGACGTTGTAACAAGGAAACGATAATGCCCCTCTCGCTACTCATCCTGGCCCTGAGCGCCTTCGCCATCGGCACCACCGAGTTCGTGATCATGGGCCTGCTGCCCGATGTGGCGGCGGACCTCGGCGTGTCGATTCCCGGCGCCGGCTGGCTGGTCACCGGCTATGCCCTGGGCGTGGCCATCGGTGCGCCATTCATGGCACTGGCCACCGCCAGGTTGCCCCGCAAGGCGGCCCTGGTAGCGTTGATGGGCATCTTCATTATCGGCAACCTGCTCTGCGCCCTGGCCAGTGACTACAACGTGCTGATGGTTGCCCGTGTGATCACCGCGCTGTGCCACGGTGCGTTCTTCGGCATCGGTTCGGTGGTCGCCGCCAACCTGGTGCCGGCCAACAAGCGCGCTTCGGCCGTGGCCCTGATGTTCACCGGTTTGACCCTGGCCAACGTGCTTGGTGTACCACTGGGCACTGCGCTGGGCCAGGAAGCCGGCTGGCGCTCGACCTTCTGGGCAGTGACGGTGATTGGCGTGGTGGCGCTGATCGGCCTGATCCGCTTCCTGCCGGCCAAGCGTGACGAAGAAAAACTCGACATGCGCGCCGAACTGGCCGCGCTCAAGGGTGCCGGCATCTGGTTGTCGCTGAGCATGACCGCGCTGTTCGCCGCGTCCATGTTCACCCTCTTCACCTATGTTGCGCCGCTGCTCGGCGATGTCACTGGCGTGTCGCCCAAAGGCGTGACCTGGACCCTGCTGCTGATCGGCCTGGGCCTCACCGTGGGCAATATCATCGGCGGCAAGCTGGCGGACAAACGCCTGGCAGCCACCCTGATCGGCGTGTTTATCAGTATGGCGGTGGTGTCCACCGCGCTGACCTGGACCAGCATCGCCGTGATCCCGACCGAGATCACCCTGTTCCTCTGGGCCACCGCTTCGTTTGCCGCCGTACCTGCGCTGCAGATCAACGTGGTGACCTTCGGCAAGGCCGCGCCGAACCTGGTATCCACCCTGAACATCGGCGCCTTCAACATCGGCAACGCCCTCGGCGCCTGGGTGGGCGGCAGCGTGATTGCCCACGGTTTCGGCCTGAGCAGCGTGCCTCTGGCGGCAGCGGCCCTGGCGATCCTGGCGCTGCTGGTGACCCTGATTACTTTCCGTCAGGGCGGCGATGCCGACCTGGCCCCTGCGACCCACTGATCAACTTCAAAGAGAAGGGTGTTTTTCCCATGACGACTATTTTCGATCCGATCAAACTGGGCGACCTGGAACTGTCGAACCGCATCATCATGGCACCGCTGACCCGCTGCCGCGCCGATGCCGGCCGCGTACCCAACGCGCTGATGGCCGAGTACTACGTGCAACGTGCTTCCGCCGGGCTGATCCTCAGCGAAGCCACTTCGGTGACACCGCTGGGTGTCGGCTACCCGGACACGCCGGGCATCTGGTCCAACGACCAGGTGCGCGGCTGGGCCAATGTCACCAAGGCCGTGCATGGCGCAGGGGGCAAGATCTTCCTGCAACTGTGGCACGTGGGCCGCATTTCCCACGCGTCCTACCTGAACGGCGAAACCCCGGTGGCGCCGAGCGCGATCCAGGCTAAAGGTCACGTCAGCCTGGTGCGCCCATTGGCCGACTACCCGACGCCGCGCGCCCTGGAAACCGCTGAAATCGCCGACATCGTCGACGCTTACCGCACCGGCGCCGAGAACGCCAAGGCCGCAGGCTTTGATGGCGTGGAGATCCACGGCGCCAACGGCTACCTGCTCGACCAGTTCCTGCAAAGCAGCACCAATAAGCGCACCGACAACTATGGTGGCTCCCTGGAAAACCGTGCACGCCTGCTGTTGGAAGTGACCGATGCGGCCATCGAGGTCTGGGGCCCTGGCCGTGTGGGTGTGCATTTGGCACCGCGCGCCGATGCCCACGACATGGGCGACGACAACCTGAAGGAGACCTTCACCTACGTCGCCAGCGAACTGGGCAAGCGTGGTATCGCCTTCATCTGCTCCCGTGAAAAGGCAGGTGCGGACAGCCTCGGTCCTCAATTGAAAAAAGCCTTTGGCGGCGTGTACATCGCCAACGAACGTTTCACCAAGGACAGCGCCAATGCCTGGCTGGCCGAAGGCAAAGCGGATGCGGTGGCCTGGGGGGTGCCGTTCATTGCCAACCCGGACCTGCCAGCACGCCTGAAAGCCGATGCGCCGTTGAACGAAGCGCATCCGGAAACCTTCTACGGCCAGGGCCCGGTGGGCTACATCGATTACCCGACGCTGCCGCTGTAATCGCCCGAAACGCGAAACCAAATATGGGAGGGGGCTTGCTCCCGATGGCGGTGCGTCAGTAACTGTATGTGTTGACTGAACCACTGCCATCGGGGGCAAGCCCCCTCCCACATTGTTGCCTTGGGAAACACTCCTTAACAGCCTTGCAACAAAATCCCTACAAAATACTTAGGCGGCTATGTATCAACCGCCCGCCAGCCCGTATATAAAGTCACCCCACCTATCAGGCAGAAGGACGATTGACGGTCCTTAGGCTTTACTGTTGACACAACCTGATGCAATTACGCATTTTGTCTCAATTGCGCAGGCTGGGGCTCAGGCGCAGCATATCGAGCCCTGCATCCACCCAGCGTTCGGCCTCCTGATGTAGCTGGAAGCTGTCGGGTACCAGCAGCCACTGGCCAATCAGCCCGTTGATGTAGGCATGGATACACACTGCGCCACGGGTGGTGTCGAGGTTTTCCGGAAGTTGTCCGCGGTGGACCGCGTTGCGCAGTGTCAGGCCGATGCGCAGGTTGCATTCCAGGCTGTGGGTCTGGCGCTGACGGCGCATGTCGCACATTTCATCGGTGAATTCGCACTTATGAAACAAAATCTCATTGATGCGCCGGGTTTTCGGGTCCAGGGCCACCTGATGAAACAAATGAATCAGCAGCTTGCGCATGCACCCCAACGGATCGACTTCGTCCTCGCTTTCACTGGCCCTGGCCAATTCGTCCAGTGGCTCATGCAGCGTGTCCAGCAGGGCCTGCAACAGATCGGATTTATTACTGAAGTGCCAATAAATAGCGCCCCGCGTGACGCCGGCCAGCGCAGCGATATCCGCCAGCGTCGTCCGTGCAACGCCGCGTTCATAAAAGGCTTGCTCGGCGGCTTCGAGAATTTGGCTGCGCGTTTCCTGAGCTTCCTCTTTAGTGCGACGAACCATGGCAGTACAACCTCAATCAGGACACATAAGACTATCGTTAACGCAGTGTTAATAGATGTTAACGATCATCCGAATATTTGTGGGACGACACCGTCATGGGCGCCGAACGTAATGGAATCGAGACTTTTGGCCTGCTTTGTCAACAATCCGCGAAGCCTGTCAAGAGTTTACAAACAACCATGAACGTAAGTATATTGCGTAGCAAGCTACTTATCCACTCACAGCTTGTTTTTTACCCTTCCACACTTCTTGTGCGCACCCTGCGCGCCTGACCCGAGGATCTTCATGCAACTTAAGCCAGCTGTTACCGCTCTGGTCACTGCCGTCGCCCTGGCATCGCTGCTCAGCGGATGTAAAAAGGAAGAAGCGGCTCCGCCCGCTCAAGTCCCTCAGGTCGGCGTGGTCACCATTCAACCGCAAGCCTATACCCTGACGTCCGAGCTGCCCGGCCGCACCACCGCCTACCGCATCGCGGAAGTTCGCCCACAGGTCAACGGCATCATCCTCAAGCGCCTGTTCAAGGAAGGTGCGGATGTGAAGGAAGGCCAGCAGCTCTATCAGATCGATCCGTCGGTCTATGAAGCCACGCTGAAAAGCGCACAAGCCAGCCTGACCCAGACCAAGTCCATCTCCGACCGCTACAAGCAGTTGGTCGATGAACAAGCCGTCAGCCGCCAGGAATACGACACCGCCGTGGCCAACCGCATGACTGCGGAAGCAAACGTGCAAACCGCCCAGATCAACGTGCGCTACACCAAAGTGTTCGCGCCGATCTCCGGGCGTATCGGTCGTTCTTCGGTGACCGAAGGCGCGCTGGTCAGCAATGGCCAGACCGATGCCATGGCGGTAATCCAGCAACTGGACCCGATCTATGTCGACGTCACGCAGTCTTCGGCTGAAATGCTGAAACTGCGCCGCGACCTGGAAAGCGGCCAACTGGAAAAAGCCGGCGCCAACGCCGCCAAGGTCAAGCTGACCCTGGAAGACGGCAGCGACTACGGCCATGACGGCAAACTGGAATTCTCCGAAGTCTCGGTCGATCAGACCACCGGCTCCGTGACCCTGCGCGCCGTGTTCCCCAACCCTGACCACACCCTGCTGCCGGGCATGTTCGTCCACGCCCAGCTGCAAGCCGGCGTGAACAGCAAGGCGATCCTCGCGCCACAGCAAGGCGTGACCCGCGACCTCAAGGGCATCCCGACGGCGCTGGTGGTCAACGCCGACAACAAGGTCGAGCAGCGTGTGCTGGTGGCCAACCGCACCGCCGGCGCTTATTGGCTGGTGGAGAAAGGCCTGAACGCCGGTGACCGCGTGATCACCGAAGGCCTGCAGTACGTCAAGCCGGGTGTGGAGGTCAAGGTCAAGGAGGCTGACAACGCCAAGCCCGCCGGTTCCGCCGCTGCTCCTGCTGCCGCGCCTGGCCAGGGGGAGTAATCCATGTCGAAATTTTTTATCGACCGTCCCATTTTCGCCTGGGTAATTGCCCTGGTGATCATGCTGGTCGGGGCACTGTCGATCCTGAAGTTGCCCATCAACCAATACCCGGCCATCGCGCCAACCGCCATCGACATCCAGGTGACCTACCCAGGCGCGTCCGCACAAACCGTGCAGGACACCGTGGTGCAGGTCATCGAGCAGCAGCTCAACGGTATCGACAACCTGCGTTATGTGGCCTCGGACAGTAACTCCGACGGCAGCATGACCATCACCGCGACGTTCAACCAGGGTACCAACCCGGACATCGCCCAGGTTCAGGTACAGAACAAGCTGAACCTGGCGACCCCATTGCTGCCGCAGGAAGTGCAGCAACAGGGTATCCGCGTAACCAAGTCGGTAAAGAACTTCCTGATGGTGATCGGTCTGGTGTCGGAAGACGGCAGCATGACCAAGGATGACTTGTCCAACTACATCGTTTCCAACATCCAGGACCCGATTTCCCGGACCGCAGGTGTGGGTGACTTCCAGGTGTTCGGTTCGCAGTACGCCATGCGTATCTGGCTGGACCCGGCCAAGCTGAACAACTTCCAGCTCACGCCGGTGGATGTCAGCACGGCCATCTCGGCACAGAACGTCCAGGTGGCCACCGGTCAATTGGGCGGCCTGCCTGCCCTGCCCGGCAACCAGCTGAACGCCACCATCATCGGCAAGACCCGGCTGCAGACGGCGGAGCAGTTCGGCAATATCCTGATGAAGGTCAATGCCGACGGTTCCCAGGTTCGCCTGCGTGACGTGGCGCGTATCGAACTCGGCGGCCAGAACTACAGCATCAGCGCGCAGTTCAACGGCAACCCGGCTTCCGGCATGGCGATCAAACTCGCGTCGGGCGCCAACGCCCTGGACACCGCCAAGGCCATCCGTGCCACCGTGGCGTCCCTGGAACCGTTCTTCCCGCCTGGCATGAAGGCGGTGGTGCCGTATGACACCACCCCGGTCGTGACCGAATCGATCTCCGGTGTGGTGCATACCCTGGTCGAAGCGATCGTGCTGGTGTTCCTGGTGATGTTCCTGTTCCTGCAGAACTTCCGCGCCACCATCATCACCACCATGACCGTACCGGTGGTATTGCTGGGTACCTTCGGGATCCTCGCGGCGTTCGGTTTCACCATCAACACATTGACCATGTTCGGCATGATCCTCGCCATCGGCCTGCTGGTGGACGACGCCATCGTCGTGGTGGAAAACGTCGAGCGGGTAATGGCCGAGGAGCACCTGTCGCCGAAAGAGGCGACGGTCAAGTCCATGGGCCAGATCCAGGGCGCCCTGGTGGGTATTGCCCTGGTACTGTCGGCGGTACTGTTGCCGATGGCGTTCTTCGGCGGCTCCACCGGTGTGATCTACAAACAGTTCTCCATCACCATCGTTTCGGCCATGGCGTTGTCGGTACTGGTTGCCCTGATCTTCACCCCGGCCCTGTGCGCCACCATGCTCAAGCCGATCGACCCGGAAAAACACGGCCAACCCAAGCGTGGTTTCTTCGGCTGGTTCAACCGCACCTTCGACCGTGGCGTACTGAGCTACGAGCGCGGCGTGGGTAACATGATCAAGCACAAGATCCCGGCGTTCCTGGTGTACGCCCTGATCATCGCCGGCATGATCTGGCTGTTCATGCGCATCCCGGCTGCGTTCCTGCCCGATGAAGACCAGGGTGTGATCTTTGCCCAGGTGCAGACCCCGGTAGGTTCGTCGGCTGAACGCACGCAAAAAGTCATCGACGACATGCGCGCCTACCTGCTCAATGACAAGGAAGGCGAGCCGGGCGAAGGCAAAGGCGTGAAATCGGTGTTTACCGTGAACGGCTTCAACTTCGCCGGTCGTGGCCAGAGTTCGGGCCTGGCCTTTGTGATGCTCAAGCCGTGGGATGAGCGCGACTCGTCCACCTCGGTGTTCGAGATTGCCAAGCGTGCCCAGGGTTACTTCATGCAGACCTTCCAGGACGCCATGGTGTTTGCCATTGTGCCGCCGTCTGTACTGGAACTCGGTAACGCCACCGGTTTCGACGTGTTCCTGCAAGACCAGGGCGGTGTCGGCCATGAAAAGCTGATGGCTGCGCGTAACCAGTTCCTGGGCATGGCTGCCCAGAGCAAGATCCTGGCCGGTGTGCGCCCCAACGGCGTGAACGATGAGCCGCAATACGAGCTCACCGTCGACGACGAGAAGGCCAGTGCCCAGGGCATCACGCTGTCCAACATCAACCAGACCCTGGCGATTGCCTTGGGTGGCAGCTACGTCAACGACTTCATCGACCGTGGTCGGGTGAAGAAAGTTTACGTGCAAGGTGAAGCCGCCAGCCGGATGTCCCCGGAAGACCTGAACAAATGGTACGTGCGCAGCGACTCCGGGAAGATGGTGCCGTTGTCGGCCATCGCCTCGGGCAAGTGGATCTACGGCTCGCCGAAGCTCTCGCGTTATAACGGTGTAGCGGCGATGGAAATCCTCGGTACCCCGGCACCGGGCTACAGTACCGGTGACGCCATGGCCGAAGTCGAACGCATCGCCAAGCAACTGCCGGCAGGCGTGGGCTACGCCTGGACGGGCCTGTCGTATGAAGAACGCCTGTCCGGCTCCCAGGCGCCGGCACTGTATGCGCTGTCGCTGCTGGTGGTGTTCCTGTGCCTCGCGGCGCTGTACGAAAGCTGGTCGATCCCGATCGCAGTGATCCTGGTGGTTCCATTGGGCGTGGTGGGTGCGTTGATCGCCACCAGCATGCGCGGCTTGTCCAACGACGTGTTCTTCCAGGTGGGCTTGCTGGTGACGGTGGGCCTGGCAGCGAAGAACGCCATCCTGATCGTGGAGTTCGCCAAGGAACTCCACGAGCAAGGCAAAGGCATCGTCGAGGCGGCCATCGAAGCCTCGCGGATGCGCCTGCGGCCGATCATCATGACCTCCATGGCGTTCGTCCTCGGCGTGTTGCCGCTGGCGATCTCCTCGGGCGCCGGCTCAGGCAGCCAGCACGCAATCGGTACCGGTGTAATTGGTGGCATGATCACGGCCACGGTGCTGGCGATCTTCTGGGTACCCCTGTTCTTCGCGAGCGTGTCCGCCATGGGCGAACGTAACAAGACTGAACCTAAGCAAACTCCTCAAGAGGCTGGCCAATGAGCAAGTCGCTACTCTCCTTAGCCGTCACCGCATTCGTGCTCAGTGGCTGCTCGCTGATCCCTGACTACCAGCGCCCTGAAGCGCCGGTGGCAGCTCAGTTCCCACAGGGGCCGGCGTATTCGTCGGCCCAGGCGCCGGGCCAGGCCGCTGCCGAGCAGGGCTGGAAGCAGTTTTTCCATGACCCTGCCCTGCAACAGCTGATCCAGACCGCGCTGGTGAACAACCGTGACCTGCGTGTCGCGGCCCTGAACATCGACGCGTATGCGGCGCAGTACCAGATCCAGCGTGCCGACCTGTTCCCGGCCGTATCGGCCACGGGCAGCGGCAGCCGTTCGCGCACCCCGGCCAAGCTGTCGCAGACCGGCGAATCGACCATCACCAGCCAGTACTCGGCCGGCCTCGGGATCAGTTCTTATGAGCTGGACCTGTTCGGTCGTGTGCGCAGCCTGAGTGAAGAAGCGCTGCAAAAGTACTTCGCCACTGAAGAAGCACGGCGTAGCACCCAGATCAGCCTGGTGGCCAGCGTGGCGAATGCCTACCTGACCTGGCAGGCCGACAAGGAACTGCTCAAGCTGACCCAGGACACCCTCGGCGCGTACGAGCAGAGCTTCAAGCTGACCTCACGCAGCAATGAAGTCGGCGTGGCTTCGGCCCTCGACCTCAGCCAGGCGCGCACCTCGGTGGAAAATGCCCGCGTGGCACTGGCACGCTACACCCGCCAGGTGGCCCAGGACGAAAACAACCTGACCCTGCTGTTGGGCACCGGCCTGCCGGCGAATATCGCCAGCAAGCCGCTGTCGGATGACCTGCTCAGCGACGTACCGGCCGGCTTGCCCTCGGACCTGCTGCAACGTCGTCCCGACATCGTGCAGGCCGAGTACAACCTCAAGGCCGCCAACGCCAACATCGGTGCGGCCCGTGCAGCGTTCTTCCCGAGCATCAGCCTGACCGCCAGCGCCGGTACCGCCAGCCCTACCCTGGGCGGCCTGTTCAAAGGCGGTTCGGGTACCTGGTCGTTCGCCCCGCAGATCAACATCCCGATCTTCAACGCCGGCAGCCTGCGCGCCAGCCTGGACTACTCGAAGATCCAGAAAGAGATCAACGTGGCGAACTACGAGAAGGCGATCCAGACCGGCTTCCAGGAAGTCTCCGACGGCCTCGCCGCGCGTGAGACCTACAAGCAGCAGCTGGAGGCCCAGCGTGGCTTCGTCGCGGCCAACCAGGATTACTACCGCCTGGCCGAGCGTCGCTACCGCATCGGTGTCGACAGCAACCTGACCTTCCTCGACGCCCAGCGCCAACTGTTCAGTGCCCAGCAATCGCTGATCACCGACCGCCTGGCGCAGCTGACCAGCGAGGTCAACCTGTACAAGGCCCTCGGCGGTGGCTGGAACGAGCAGACCGCGAAGAACGAGCCGTTGAAAGAAGAAGCACCGGCGTTGAAGTTGTTCTGATAGCGCCGTTGTAAACAAAACCGCTTGCCTTACTGGAAGCGGTTTTTTTATGCCCGGTCATCGGGGCCTTGCGATGGACGGAATGTTTTTGTGGCGAGCCACAAAGCGCTCCCGCCTTGCTTTGCGCTCAACCTTTCAGGGTAAAATCTGTCACAGATTCTTACAGACCACAGAGGGAGCTTGTCGTAATGATCGTAGGAATCGACCTGGGGACCACCAACAGTCTCGCAGCCGTCTGGCGCGGCGATGCCGCCGAAATGGTGCCCAATGCCCTGGGCCAGTTACTGACCCCCAGCGTGGTCGGGCTGGATGACCAAGGCCGTGTCCTGGTGGGCCAGGCCGCCAAGGAGCGCCTGCACACCCACCCGCACCTGACCACCTCGCTGTTCAAGCGCTACATGGGCAGCGCCACCGAGGTGCGCCTGGGCGACCGTTCGTTCCGCCCCGAAGAGCTCTCGGCGCTGGTGCTCAAGAGCCTCAAGGAGGACATCGAGCGCACCTACGGCCAAACCGTTACCGACGCGGTGATCAGCGTGCCCGCCTACTTCAGCGATGGCCAACGCAAGGCCACGCGCATCGCCGGTGAACTGGCCGGGCTCAGCGTGGAAAAACTGATCAACGAACCGACCGCCGCGGCCTTGGCCTACGGCCTGCACCAGCGGGATAAAGAAACCTCATTCCTGGTCTTCGACCTTGGCGGTGGCACCTTTGACGTGTCGATCATCGAGCTGTTCGACGGCGTGATGGAGGTCCGCGCCAGCGCTGGCGACAACTTCCTCGGTGGCGAAGACTTCGACACCCTGTTGCTCGAACACTTTGTCGACAGCCAACGTAACGCCACGGGTTTCCCGCCCACCAGCACGGTGCTGCAAGCCCTGCGCCGCGAAGCTGAGCGCGTACGCAAAGCCCTGGGCCAGGACGACAGCGCCGAGTTCGCCCTGCGCGTCGACGGCCAGCAATGGACAAAAACCATCACCCAACAGGAACTGGCCAAGCTCTACACGCCGCTGCTGGAACGCCTGCGCGCGCCGATCGAACGTGCCCTGCGCGATGCGCGGATTCGCGTCGGCGACCTGGATGAAATCCTGCTGGTGGGCGGCACCACGCGCATGCCGCTGGTGCGCAAACTCGCCGCCGGCCTGTTCGGGCGCTTCCCTTCCATCAGCCTCGACCCCGACCAGGTGGTCGCCCATGGTGCGGCGATCCAGGCCGCCCTCAAGGCCCGTTCCGCGGCCCTCGAAGAAGTGGTGCTGACCGATGTCTGCCCCTACACCCTGGGCATCGAAACCTCCAACCAGTACGGCGGCCATATCGAAAGCGGCCATTACCTGCCGTTGATCGAACGCAACAGCAGCGTGCCGGTCAGCCGGGTCAAAAGCGTGGTCACCCTGCACGACGACCAGGCCCACGTACTGCTGAAGATCTATCAGGGCGAAAGCCGCCTGGTCAAAGACAACATCGAGCTGGGCCAACTGGATATTCCAGTGCCCAAGCGCAAGGCCGGTGAAGTCTCCCTGGACGTGCGTTTCACCTACGACAACAACGGCCTGCTGGAAGCTCAGGTGAATATCCCGCTGACCGGCGAGCAGCATTCGCTGGTGATCGAGAACAACCCCGGCGTGCTCAACCCGCAGGAGATCCAGCAACGCCTGCAAGCCCTGGCGCAATTGAAGGTCCACCCACGCGACCAGCAGGTCAACACCGTGCTCGTCGCCCGCCTCGAACGGCTCTACCAGGAAAACCTCGGCGAGCTGCGCGAACAACTCGGGCACTGGGCGGCGCAGTTCCAGCAGGTACTCGACACCCAGGACGAACGCCGCATCCGCGAAGCGCGCAGCGAACTGAGCCGTCAACTTGAGCAACTCGACAACGGGTTCTGGCGCTGAGGGCACACCGATGGATTGCTGGACCGTACTGCAACTGCCGGAGGACGCCGACGAGCGCACCATCAAGCGCAGCTATGCACGGCTGCTGAAAAACTGCCGCCCGGACGACGACGCCCAAGGCTTCCAGCGCTTGCGCGAGGCCTATGAGCACGCGCTGAATGAAGCACGCTGGCGAGCGGATAACGAAGAGGCAGAACCCGTCCAGGCGCCCGTGGCCGAAGCGGTCTACGCCAACCTGAATGACCTGGCCGAACTGCTGGACATCAGCCCCGTCAGCCCGGCGCCCTTCGACGCACCCACTCCGGACCCGGCCCAGGCCCTGCTCGACGGCCTTACCGCGGGTAACCTCGATGAACGTTGGGCCCAGGCTCGGCAACAGGATTGCACCGAGGCGTTCCAGGCCGGCCTGTTGCGCCATTGTTTCGAAGCACCGGGCGAACGCAGCGCCATCGCCGCTTGGGCCGCGCAACACCTGGAATGGCTGACCCCCTGGCAGCAGGTGGCGATGACGTCCTGGCAATACGAAGCACTGACCGGCGAACTGCTGCAAGACTACCGCCGCACCCTGCAGGAACTGCTGGAGCAAAAGGCCGAGCGCGAGTTCATCACCCAGCTCACGCAGTACAACGACCAACCCTGGCTGCGGGTGTTCGACCTGCAACAGCAATGGCAGCGCATCGTCCTGCACCTGCTGCATGACACTCAATGGAGCGTGCCGCTGTTCGAGCGGGTGTGCCAGGCCTTCGGCTGGGACGACCAGAAAGGCGTGTACCCGGAACCGGCGTGGATGTGGCGCGAACTGGTGTCGCGTTGCGAGCAGGAAAGCTTCTACGCCAACCTGCAAGACAAGGCCCAGGACACGCGGCGCACATCAGCCGATGCCCTGGCCGCGCGCCTGCTGCTGACGCCGATGTCCGCCACGCAACACAAACGCATGATCGATGGGTTTGGCGAGAACGAGTGGAACGCCTGCCAGCACCTGGCGCAAACACTGACCTGGCGCTATCCGCAACTGGTCGAGCGCCTGCCTCAAACAGACCTGTTCTTTTGGCGCAAATTCGTGCCCCGGCCGATCTACACCCAGGTGTTTATCCGGCTATGGGCCGTCTTCGCTTTGGGGCTTGGCCTGAGCATCGCCCACGATAAGCCAGACAGAATGGACGGGATGTCGCTGGTCATTTTCATGCTGATGGCGTTCGTGCCGGCGGCCGTTGGCTTTCGCGTTACCCAAATGTGGGCCGGGATGAGTTCAACCTATCGGGTGCTGGATGTGTGGCTGAGCCAGTACCTGATCCCCAAGCGAATCAACCCCAACGACTACTGGCTGGTGATTCGCCACGGCGTACCGCAGGCGATCATGCTGGTGGCCTGCGGCTTGATGCTCGGTGTACTGGGTGCGGTGACCTATGCCGGCGCGCTGCTGATCAACCTGCTGCACAAAAAACGCATCGGTCATATGAGCCAGAAGTTCGCCGAAGGCTACCCCTGGTTGAACGGCCTGCACTGGGCCTTCTGGAGCCCTCTGCAAGGGGTGTTCCTGGTGGTGATGGTGGCGCTGATCATTGCCGCCCAGCATTATTTGCCGGCGGTGCCCTGGACCCACTTCGACCTGCCCAAACGATAACCCGCCAATGCCGGGCCTCAGCGCCCGGCAACTTGCGTTCGATCATCGCCCACAACCCGCCCTGCCCCGATTGAACCGCCCCCGCACCGCCCCGCACCATGGCCGCCACCTGCATAAACCCAATAACAACAGGTCCACCACCATGAGCACTTTTCACCCGCGCCGGCTCCTGCTGGCCACCGCTATCGCCAGTCTTGCCCTGCCCGTCGTCGCCGAAGAACACGGTTTTCTGGAGGACGCCAGCGCCAACCTCAACCTGCGTAATTTCTTCTTCAACCGCAACTTCACTAACCCCACTAAAACCCAGGGTGGCGCACAGGAGTGGACGCAGAGTTTCATCCTCGATGCCAAGTCCGGCTTTACCCAGGGCACCGTCGGTTTCGGTGTGGATGTGCTGGGGCTGTACTCGTTGAAGCTCGATGGCGGGCGCGGTACCGGCGGCACCCAGTTGTTGCCGCTGGACCATGATGGCCGCCCTGCGGATGAATTCGGGCGTCTCGGTGTGGCGTTCAAGGCGCGTATTTCCAAGACCGAAGTGAAGGTCGGCGAATGGATGCCGGTGCTGCCGATCCTGCGTGCCGACGATGGCCGCTCCCTGCCGCAAACCCTGCGAGGCGGGCAGATCACCTCGAAGGAAATCGACGGCCTGACCCTGTACGGCGGCCAGTTCCGCGCCAACAGCCCGCGCGACGACAGCAGCATGTCGGACATGTCGATGGTCGGCAAAACCGCGTTCACCTCGGACCGCTTCAACTTCCAGGGCGGCGAGTACGCCTTCAACGACAAACGCACACAGATCGGCGTGTGGAACGCCCAGCTCAAGGACATCTACAGCCAGCAGTTCGTCAACCTGATCCACAGCCAGCCCCTGGGCGACTGGACCCTGGGCGCCAACCTCGGGTTCTTCTATGGCAAGGACGACGGCAGCGCCCGCGCCGGCGACCTGGACAACAAAACCTGGTCCGGTCTGTTCTCGGCCAAGTATGGCGGCAACACCTTTTACGTCGGCCTGCAAAAACTCACCGGCAACAGCGCGTGGATGCGCGTCAACGGCACCAGCGGCGGCACCCTGGCCAACGACAGCTACAACTCGAGTTACGACAACGCCGAGGAAAAATCCTGGCAAGTGCGCCACGACTACAACTTCGCCGCCCTCGGCGTACCGGGCCTGACCCTGATGAACCGCTATATCAGCGGCAGCAACGTGCACACCGGCACCATCACCGATGGCAAGGAATGGGGTCGCGAAAGCGAATTGGGTTATACCGTGCAAAGCGGCGTGGTGAAGAACCTCACGGTGCGCTGGCGCAATTCGAGCATGCGCCGCGACTACAGCAACAACGAGTTCGATGAAAACCGGTTGATCGTCAGTTACCCGATAAGTCTGCTGTAATCCGGCGCGGCACTTACTGTATCGTGCGCGCCTGCCGCTGCTGATCCGCCCAGCAGCGGCCTCTTATCCGAGTCTGCGCACACCATGAAATCCTTTGCCATCGCATCCGCCGTGCTTGCCCTGGCCTTGAGCCTCAGCGGCTGTATCGGCGCGCCCATCGCCCTGACCGCGCAGACCGAGCAACGCCTGCAAGCCCAGGCACCGATCCGTTTTTTGCTGACCTTCGATGACGGCCCCAGCGCCTCGGGCTACAACAACCCCAGCCGTTCAGTGCTCGCCGACCTGGCGCACAACCCGGTGCTGCCGGGGATCAAGGCGGTGTTCTTCCTGCAGACCGAATCGTCGCGTTCCGGCGGCAGCTCGCGGGGCCGCAAGACGATGGCGCGTGAATACGCCGGCGGGCATGTGCTGGCTTTTCACACTGCCACGACCTTTCATACCAACCACCGCTGGCTGAATGATGCCGAGCTGGAACGCACCCTCAGCCAGGGCGCGACCGATATCGCCTCGATCACCGGCGCGCCGCCCGTGCTGGTCCGCCCGCCGTTCTGGAACTACGACCGACGCACCTTCGCCGCCTACCAGCGCCACGGCATGCAGGTCCTGCTGACTGACCTGAGCGCCAATGACGGCAAGATCTGGGGCTTCAATGGCAGCCCACGCCGCCGCGCCAACCTGTATCGACAACTGTCGGTGGTGCGCGAGCGCATCGCATTGGGGGAGTTACCGACGGTGGACGGCGTGATACCGGTGGTGGTGACCTTCCACGATATCAACCGCTATACCGCGCGGCATATGCAGGAATACCTGCAGATCCTGCTGGACAGCGCACGAGTCAATGGCATGAAGACCGCAGCCGAACCGTTCTACACCGATACGGCCGCCCTGCAACGCGCGGCATTGGCGCGTACGGTCAAAAACGTGAATGAAGCAGTGCATCTGCCGGGCGTGTGGAATTGGGTGTGGGACGCCGACTCCCACTGATCACTCACGCGACTCGACACCCAGCTCATCCCATACAGACTCCGCCAGGTGAAACGTGGCATTCGCCGCCGGGATCCCGCAATAGATCGCACTCTGCATCAGCACTTCCTTGATCTCGGCACGGGTTACGCCGTTGCTGGCGGCGGCGCGCAGGTGCAGCTTGAGTTCTTCGCTGCGGTTCATGCCGATCAGCATGGCAATGGTGATCAGGCTGCGGGTGTGGCGAGGCAGCCCGGGGCGGGTCCAGATGTCACCCCAGGCGTGGCGGGTGATCATGTCCTGGAACTCGCTGTTGAACTCGGTCAAGGCATTGAGGCTGCGGTCGACATGGGCATCGCCCAGCACTTCGCGGCGCACCTGCAGGCCGTCGGCATAACGTTGTTTCTCGTCCACAAAAAACTCCTGGTTCAATAAGATTTCAATTCGATGACCTGTGGCGAGCGGGCTCCTGTGGTGAGCGGCCTCAGCGGGCCAGCAGGAATTTGATAACCCGGTCACTGAATGCAGCGCCAGCCTGTACGTTGGACAGGTGCGCGGCGTAGAACTCGGCGTACTCGGCGCCCTGCACATGGTGCTGGATAAAGTGACCACCGGCCGGTGGCGTGACGGCGTCTTCAGTGCCGGCAATCACCAGGGTTGGCGCCTTGATCTTCGACAACTGCTCACGGAAATCCGCATCACGCACGGCGGCGCAGTTGGCCGCGTAACCTGGGGGCGAAGTCGCGGCAAGCATGTCGGTGATCTGCTTGGCCTGGTGCGGGTTGGCTGCCGCAAAATCGGCGGTGAACCAGCGCGCAATCGACGCATCGCGCAAGGCCACCATGGCCGCCGCGCCATCCCGCTGGACCATCTCGATCCGTGGGTTCCAGATCTCCGGCGTGCCGATTTTGGCGGCGGTGTTGCACACCACCAGGCGCTGCAGGCGCTCACCGGCATTAATCCCCAGCCATTGACCGATCAAGCCGCCCATGGACAGCCCGCAAAAATGCGCACGCTGAATATCCAGCGCATCCAGCAGTGCGATCACGTCGTGGCCCAACTGCTGGATGCTGTACGGTCCCTCGGTCACCAGGGATTTACCGTGGCCACGGGTGTCGAAACGCAACACCCGGAAATGCTCGGTCAACGCCGGGATCTGGATGTCCCACATATGCAGGTCGGTACCCAGCGAGTTGGACAGCACCAGCACCGGTGCGTCCACGGGGCCATCGAGTTGGTAATGCAGTTCGCCCTCGGCGAGTTGTACGAAAGCCACAGCGTTCTCCTTAGGCGTTCAATGCAAAGTGTTCGGTGACAGCGCGAGTGACCCAGGTGGGCGCCTGGCCCAGGTAGTGGGCCGGGTCGAGCAGGCGGTCCAACTCAGGGGCGGACAACTCGGCGGTGACCTGCGGTTCGTCCGCCAGCACCGCGCGCAAGTGGCGCCCTTCTGCGACGGCGCGTTTGCAGCATTGCTCCAGCAGGTGGTGCGCGGTTTCCCGGCCCAGGCGTTGAGCCAGCACGATGCTGACGGCTTCGGCCAGCACCAGCCCTTGGGTCAGGTCGAGGTTGTGGGCCATGCGTCCGGGGTCGACTTCCAACCCTTCGCTCACCAGCAGCGCTTGTTTCAAGGCACCGGACACCAGGCGGCAAATCTCCGGCAAGGTTTCCCATTCGGCGTGCCACAGGCCCAGGCTGCGTTCATGTTCCTGGGGCATGGCGCTGAACATCGTCGCCACCAGGCCGGGCACGCGCGTGGCGGTGCTGATCAGCACAGCGGCGCCCACCGGGTTGCGTTTGTGCGGCATGGTCGACGAACCGCCTTTGCCGGGCGCCGACGGCTCGAAGACTTCGGCCGCTTCGGTTTGCATCAGCAGGCTGATATCGCGGCCCAGTTTGCCGAGGCTGCCGGCGATCAGGCCCAGGACGGCGGCGAACTCCACCAGACGATCCCGTTGGGTGTGCCAGGGTTGTTCAGGCAAGCTCAGTTGCAACTCCGACGCCAGCGCCTCGGCCACCGGCATGGCGTGTTCGCCGAGTGCCGCCAACGTCCCGGACGCGCCGCCGAATTGCAGCACCAGCAAACGCGGCTGCAGTTCTTTCAAACGCTGGCGACTGCGCGTCACCGCGCCCAGCCAACCGGCAATCTTCATCCCCAGGGTGACCGGCGTCGCGTGCTGTAACCAGGTACGCCCGGCCAACGGTGTCGTCGCATAACGCTGGGCCTGGGCGGCCAGCACGTCGCCCAGACGCGCCAGGTCCGTTTCGATCAACCCCAGGGCCCGGCGCAGTTGCAGCACCAGCCCGGTGTCCATCACGTCCTGGCTGGTCGCGCCCAGGTGCACATAACGTTCGGCCCCGGCATCCCCGCTGGCAATCAACTTGCCCAGCGCCTTCACCAGCGGAATCGCCGAATTCCCCGCCGTGGCAATCGCCACGCCGAGGGCATCCACGTCGTACAGCGACGCCAGGCACGCCTGGGCAATCGGCGCCACGGCGGCCTGGGGGATCAACCCGACCCGGGCCTGCGCCCGGGCGAGCGCGGCTTCGAAATCGAGCATGCCCTGCAAGCGTCCCTGGTCGCAGAACACCTCGGCCATGCTGTCAGCGGTGAAGTAAGCGTCGAACAGTTGATTGCTCGTGCGCAGTGTCATAACTCATCCCTTACAAATCGTGATGCAGGTACGCCGCCTGTTTCGGCAGGCGCAAGCTGAACAGGAAGGCCACCGCCATCATGCCGGTGACATACCAATAGAAGGTGTTTTCCATACCCATGGATTTGAGGCCCAGGGCCACGTATTCCGCCGAACCGCCAAAGATCGCGTTGGCCACCGCATAGGCCAGACCCACGCCCAGGGCGCGCACTTGTGGCGGGAACATTTCCGCCTTCACCAGGCCGCTGATCGAGGTGTAGAAGCTGACAATCGCCAAGGCCAGGGTGATCAGCACAAACGCCAGGAACGGACTGCTGACGGTTTTCAAGCTGAGCAGGATCGGCACCGTGCACAGTGTGCCCAACGCGCCGAACCACAGCATCGAGTTACGCCGGCCGATCTTGTCGGCCAGCATGCCGAACAGCGGCTGCATGCACATGTACAGGAACAGCGCGCCGGTCATGATGTAGCTGGCGGTCTTGGCGTGCATCCCGGCGGTGTTCACCAGGTACTTCTGCATGTAGGTGGTAAAGGTGTAGAAAATCAGCGAACCGCCTGCGGTGTAGCCGAGCACGGTGATGAATGCCGCCTTATGGTCACGGAACAGCGCGGCGATACTGCCGGCGTCCTTGTCCTCGCGGGTTTCCTTGCTGGTGGTTTCCTTGAGGGTGCGACGCAGCAGCAGGGAAATCACCGCCGCAATCGCACCGATCACGAACGGAATCCGCCAGCCCCAGGCCCGCAGTTCTTCCTCAGTGAGGATCTGTTGCAGGATCACCACCACCAGCACCGCCAACAGTTGGCCACCGATCAGGGTCACGTACTGGAACGAGGCGAAAAACCCACGCTGGCCCTTGAGTGCGACTTCACTCATGTAGGTGGCGGTGGTGCCATATTCGCCCCCGACCGACAGGCCCTGGAACAGCCGCGCCACCAGCAGCAGGGCCGGGGCCCAGGCGCCGATGTCTTTGTAGGTGGGCAAAAAGGCGATGACCAGGGAACCGGCGCACATCATCAGCACCGAGATCATCATCGAATTCTTGCGCCCGTGCTTGTCGGCGACCCGGCCGAACAGCCAGCCGCCGATGGGGCGCATCAGGAAGCCGGCGGCGAACACGCCAGCGGTGTTGAGCAGTTGGACCGTGGGGTCATCCGACGGGAAAAACGCCGGGGCGAAGTAGATGGCGCAGAAGGCATAGACGTAGAAGTCGAACCATTCGACCAAGTTACCGGAGGAGGCACCGACAATCGCAAAGATCCGTTTGCTGCGCTCTTCTCCGGTGTAGTGACTGGTGGTTGTTGTCATGGTTTTTCACTCAGTGGGAACGGTTATAGCCTAGACATACTTTGCAACAACCATGTTCCGCAAGCAGACTTTTGCGTAGGCAGTGCCTGAACCGGCCCCCTCCCACATTAAAATGTGGGAGGGGGCTTGCCCCCGATGGGGTCCTGACAAGCGACTCAATAATCGAAGAACACCGTTTCCTTATCTGTGCCCTGCAAAATCACATTCCACTGATGCACACCCGCCGCGTCCGGCTTGGCAATCAACGTGCCGCGCCGCTCGGCAGGCACACGGGCCAGCAACGGGTCATCCCCGTTCAACGCCTCGCCCTCGAAATAAATCCGCGTCAGCAGGTGCTTCACCAGCCCACGGGCAAACACCAGCACCACCAGGTGCGGCGCCTGGGTCGTGCCTTGCAGGCCCGGCACGCTGCCCGGCTTGATCGTGGTAAAGCGGAAGCGCCCTTCGGCATCCACCGGCACCCGGCCAAAGCCTTCGAAGTTCGGGTCCAGCGCCTTGTCCTGCTCATCTTCAGGGTGGTCGTACTTGCCGGCGGCATTGGCCTGCCAGACTTCGAGCATGGCGTCGTTGACAACATCACCGTTGCCGTCCACCACTTGCCCGCTGATCGCCACGCGCTCGCCGAGGGTGGCGGCGACGGTCAAATCCTCGCGGTTCAACCAGGTCAGGCCGATGTGGTAGTACGGCCCTACGGTGTGGGACGTGGTCGCGTAGAGTGTCATCTCATTTCTCCATCGGCGTGGCGTCGCGGCCGCGCAGGACGATGTCCCAGCGGTAGCCGAGGGCATAGGAAGGAATGGTCTTTTCCAGGTCGAAACGGGCGATCAGGCGCTCCTTGGCGCTGGTATCCGGTACGCAGTTGTAGATCGGGTCGTATTCCAGCAGCGGGTCGCCAGGGAAATACATCTGCGTCACCAGGCGCGTCAGCACGCTCGGGCCGAACAGCGAAAAGTGGATATGCGCCGGGCGCCACGCGTTGTGGTGGTTGCCCCATGGGTAGGCCCCAGGCTTGATGGTCTGGAACTGGTACCAGCCATCGGCGTCGGTGACGGTGCGCCCGGTGCCGGTGAAGTTCGGGTCCAGCGGCGCATCGTGCAGGTCACGCTTGTGGTTGTAGCGACCGGCGGCGTTGGCCTGCCAGATCTCCACGAGGATGCCCGGCACCGGCAGGCCGTTTTCATCCAGCACGCGGCCATGAATGATGATGCGTTCGCCCAACGGTTCGCCGTCGTGTTGGGCGGTGAGGTCGTTGTCCTTCTCGCTGACTCGCTCGGCACCGATGGTCGGGCCGGTGATTTCCGACAAGGAATGGGGCAGGAACACCAACGGCTGGGACGGCGAACGCAGGTTCGTCGACTGGTAGGCCGGGTGCAGGTAATCAGGCTGAGTGCCCGCTTGCGGGCGCCGGTAACCGGGCTTGTCACTCATGGAGCTGTCCTCTCTTATTAGATGCGTTCGATCGCCAGGGCCAGGCCTTGGCCGACGCCCACGCACATGGTCGCCAGGCCTTTACGGCCGCCGGTTTTTTCCAACTGATGCAGGGCCGTCAATACCAGCCGTGCACCGCTCATGCCCAAGGGGTGGCCCAGTGCGATGGCGCCACCGTTCGGGTTGACCTGGGGTGCATCGTCGGCGATGCCCAGTTCACGCAGCACCGCCAGGCCTTGGCTGGCGAAGGCTTCGTTGAGTTCGATCACATCGAAGTCAGTGACGGCCAGGCCCAGGCGCTCCACCAGCTTGCGCACCGCCGGCACCGGGCCGATGCCCATCACCCGTGGCGCAACACCGGCACTGGCCATGCCCAGCACGCGGGCGCGGGCAGTCAGGCCGTGTTTTTTCACCGCTTCGGCAGACGCCAGGATCAGCGCGGCCGCACCGTCGTTCACCCCCGAGGCATTGCCCGCAGTGACGGTCTTGTCCGGGCCGTTGACCGGCTTGAGTTTGGCCAGGGCTTCAAGGGTGGTGTCCCTGGGGTGCTCATCGTGCTCCACCACGGTTTCGCCTTTTTTCTGGGCTACCCGCACCGGCACGATTTCTTCGGCGAAGAACCCGGCCGCCTGGGCGGCGGCGGTGCGTTGCTGGCTGCGCAGGGCAAAGGCGTCCTGGTCGGCGCGGGAGACCTGGTAGTCGTCGGCGACGTTATCGGCGGTCTGCGGCATGGCGTCCACGCCGTACTGGGCTTTCATCAACGGGTTGATAAAACGCCAGCCGATGGTGGTGTCTTCCAGCTTCATGTTGCGCGAAAACGCCGCATCCGCCTTGCCCATCACGAACGGCGCACGGGACATCGACTCGACGCCACCGGCAATCGCCAGCTCCATTTCGCCGCTGGCGATGGCGCGAAACGCGGTGCCGATCGCATCCATGCCCGAGGCGCACAGACGGTTGAGGGTGACGCCGGGAATGCTCTCCGGCAGGCCGGCCAGCAACAGCGCCATGCGGGCGACGTTGCGGTTGTCTTCACCGGCCTGGTTGGCGCAACCGAGGAACACCTCGTCAACGGCCGACCAGTCCACGGAAGGGTTGCGCTCGATCAGCGCCTTGATCGGCACGGCCGCCAGGTCATCGGCGCGCACACTGGACAGGCCACCGCCAAAGCGGCCGATGGGGGTGCGAATCGCATCGCAGATAAAGACCTCGCGCATCAGGCTTCTCCCGGTGCTTGGCCGTGGGCGGCAGCCGTGCGTGCTTCGAGGTCACGCAGGGCGGTCAACTCGACCTCGGTCGGCTCGGCGGTGGTGCTGACCTGCTCGGCAAATCGAATCGCCCAACCGGTGGCGGCCACGACTTGCTCGCGGGTCACGCCCGGATGGAGGGCGGTGACCACGAACTCATGGGTGCCCTCTTCCGGCTCCATGATGCACAGGTCGGTAATGATTCCGACAGGACCGGCACCCGGCAGACCCAGGCGTTTGCGCGAATCGCCACCTTCGCCGTGGCCGACCGAGGTGATGAAGTCCAGCTTGTCGACAAACGAACGGGACGACTGCTTGAGGATGATCAACACGCTCTTGGCCGAACCGGCGATTTCCGGCGCGCCACCGGCGCCCGGCAGGCGCACCTTGGGTTGGTGATAATCACCGACCACGGTGGTGTTGATGTTGCCGAAGCGGTCGACTTGCGCGGCACCGAGGAAGCCCACGTCGATACGCCCACCCTGTAGCCAGTAGCGAAAAATCTCGCCGGTCGGCACCACGGTGTCGGCGGTTTCCGCCAGCTCGCCATCACCGATCGACAGTGGCAATACGCTGGGCTTGGCGCCAATCGGCCCGGATTCGTAGATCAGCACCACATCCGGCGACGAAGTCAGGCGTGCCAGGTTGGCGGCCTTGGACGGCAGGCCGATGCCCACAAAGCATACGGAGCCGTTCTTGAGGCGACGCGCGGCGGCGACGGTCATCATTTCATTGGTCGAGTAAGCCATTACTTGGCCTCCTGCTGCGTGGTCAGCTTGGCCTGGAATTCACTGAAATCGGCAGTGCCGTGGATGTATTCATCCATCCAGGCGGTAAAGGTCCCACGGTCGCGAGCGATTGGGTCCCACGCCTGGTAGAAGCGGTTGTCTCGCTCGTTGTAGCCGTGGGCGTAGGACGGATGTGCACCACCGGGTACATGGCACACCGCAGTCAGGGCCCAGGTCGGCAGTACGCAACTGTTCATCGGCGCGTTCAGGTCATCGACGATTTCTTCCACGGTGACGATGCAGCGCTTGGCCGCCAGGGCCGCTTCCTTCTGCACCCCTAGAATGCCCCAGAGCAACACGTTGCCCTTGCGATCAGCCTTTTGCGCGTGGATCACGGTGACGTCCGGACGCACCGACGGTACCGCTGCCAGCACTTCACCGGTGAACGGGCACGTCACGCTCTTGATCAGCGGGTTGACCTTGGGCAAGTCGGAACCCGCGTAGGCGCGCAGCACCGCGAACGGCAGGCCCGATGCGCCGGCGACGTAGGCATTGGCCAGGTCGGCGTGGCTGTGTTCTTCGATTTCCAACGGTTGCGGCCATTGCTTCTCAACCGCGTCACGCAGGCGATGCAGGGAACCTACACCCGGGTTTCCGCCCCAGGAAAAAATCAACTTGCGCGCACACCCGGCCCCGATCAACTGGTCGTAGATCAGGTCAGGCGTCATACGCACCAGCGTCAGGTCTTTCTTGCCCTGACGAATGATTTCATGACCCGCTGCCGTTGGGATCAGATGGGTGAAGCCTTCCAGTGCGACAGTGTCGCCGTCGTTCACGAATTGCTTCACCGCGTCGCGCAGCGCAAGAATTTCAGCCATGGGGTTGGGCTCCCGGTGTGGATCGAAAAGGCGCTGAGGTGGCGCCGAAGTGCTTGAAGATTAAGCCGGGGAAATCGGCCAAACAATCCGATAATCGACTCAGCGTTCGATTATCGAACGGATTGTTGGCAGGCTATCGATTGATCTCAGGTCGCATCCGCATGGCTGACCATGCCTTTGATCACCACGGCTGCCGTGGCCAAAGCGGCCGGAATCACCAGGGCGGTGAGCACCTGCTCGAAGTTCCAGCCCAGGCCGAGCAAGGTGGCGCCCATCCACGCGCCGAGGATCGCGCCGAAACGGCCGATGCCGAGCATCCACGACACGCCGGTGGCGCGGCCTTGGGTCGGGTAGAAGCGCGCCGCCAGGGATGGCATCGCCGATTGCGCACCGTTGACGCACATCCCGGCGACCAGCACCAAGGTGGCCAATAGGGTGATATTGCCCAGGCTCTGCCCGACCGCGTAGGCAAACACCCCGGCCAGCAGGTAGAAGGTGCCGATGACCTTGTGGGGATTGAACCGGTCCATCGCCCATCCCACGCCGACGGCGCTCAATACGCCACCAAACTGGAACAACGCGCCGATAAACGCAGCCTGCTCCATGCTGGCGCCGCTGTCGCGCATCAGGGTCGGCAGCCAACTGGTCAGCAGGTACACAATCACCAGGCCCATGAAGTACGTGAGCCACAGCAACAAGGTGCCGGCGCTGTAGGTGCCCGAGAAAATCACCGCGAACACATTGCGCGCCTTGACGGTTTTTTGTTCGGGCACGCTGAAGGCGGTGGCCTGGGCAACAATAGAGGGTTCGATGGGCGACAGCGTTTTGCGCACCTTGTCGGTGCCTCGGTTGCGCACCACCAGGAAACGCGCCGACTCCGGCAGCCACAGCATCAGCACCACCACCAGGATCAACGGCAGGATGCCGCCGATCATCAACAAGGCGTGCCAGCCGAACGCCGGGATCAGCTTGGCCGAGATAAACCCGCCACCGGCCATGCCCAGGTTGAAACCACAGAACATGCTGGTCACCAGGAACGACTTGTGGCGTTCAGGGGTGTATTCGGAGAGCAAGGTCGTCGCGTTCGGCATGCCGGCACCCAGGCCCAGCCCGGTGAGAAAACGCAGCACCAGCAATTGATCCACGTTGCTGCTGTAGGCCGAGGCCAGGCTGAAGGCGCCAAACACCAGCACCGCGCCCACCAGCACAACCTTGCGCCCGAAACGGTCAGCCAGCGGTCCGGAACCCAGGGCGCCGAACACCATGCCGATCAACGCAGCGCTCATCACCGGGCCAAGGCTGGCGCGGTCAATGCCCCAGTCCTGGGACAGCGCAGGCGCGATAAAGCCCATGGCGGCGGTGTCGAGGCCATCGAGGAAAACGATGAGGAAACACAGGATCACCACGCGCCACTGGTAACGGGACAGTGGCTGGGTGTTGATGAAGGACTGGACGTCCAGGGTCGTGCCGACAGAAGGTTGATTCATTATTCTTATTCCACACCGATGGCGGGCCAACGGCCTGGGGCCGTCATTATTATTGGGGCGCCCTCAAGAGCGCTGCCGCACAGTAATAAGCCGGGGGAAACATCGTCAATTGATCAAGCGGGGATCTGTGCGGTCACCGAACACCTTAGGCAAACAGCTGCGCACTCAACTCACGGCTGGCACTGAGCATGCTCGGCAGGAAACGCTGCTCCAGTTCGCTGCGGCTGACCCGCCCAGCGTGAGTACTGACATTGAGCGCCGCCAGCACCTGGCCGGACGCGTCATACACCGGCACGGCGATGGAGCGCAGGCCCTGTTCCAGTTCCTGGTCGACAATGCACCAGCCCTGCTGCCGCACTTGTTGCAGGCATTCGAACAAGGCCTCGGGGGTGGTCAGGGTGCGGCTGGTCTTGGTTTGCAGGTCGGCATGGTCGAGGTAGTCCTGCAGCGAGGCGTCATCCAATGCCGCGAGCAGGATGCGGCCCATGGAGGTGCAATAGGCCGGCAACCGTCCGCCCACCGACAGGTCCACGGAAATCAGGCGCTGGGTGGTGGCCGAACGGGCGATGTAGAGGATGTCGTCGCCTTCGAGGGTGGCCATGTTGCAGGCTTCGTGCAGTTGCTCGCTCATGCGGTCCAGGTAAGGCTGGGCCGATACCGCCAATGGCGTGGAGGACAGGTAGGCATGCCCCAGGGTCAGGACTTTGGGCAGCAATGAATAGGTGCGCCCATCGGTGGTGGCGTAGCCGAGCTTGATCAGGGTATGCAGGCAGCGGCGTACGGCGGCGCGGGGGATTTCGGTGCGGTGACTGATCTGGGCGATGGTCAGGTGGCGCTTGCGCTCCTGGAACGCCTGCACCACGGCCAGGCCGCGAGCCAGGGAGGTCATGAAATCCGGATCACCGGTAAACGCCTGGATACGCTTGGCCGGCGAAGCAACGATCGGCGGCGCCACTGACGCGAAAGAGTTGCGCAATTGATCGTTCATGCCAGGTTCCTTTCTCTTATTGTCAACCGCAGGGGATTGGGCTGCTATTACAAGCCGGGCCGGCCGTAGCGCACAAGGCACGCCCCGTAACATTGGGCGATTATCGGACAATCATGCGATTATCGCAATTCAGCACCGCACCTGGCAGATGTCCCAATCTCGCCATCCGATAATGTTAAGCCGGTCATTTAATAACGGTATCCCTTGTTGTATTTATGACGCCAGTTTTTCAGCAAATACCGACGCGTCCGCGTAACAAAACACTCACACAAAGTTGACGCTTTTTAACTTTATGCCGATAGTGTTATTCAAATGCGCCGCTATAATGCACCCTGTGCGGAGGTCAGCCCGGTTTGATATCGGGGCCGGAGCTCGCCAGATCATGCACAGGCCGTGCATGAACGGTCGCAACTACCTGCCTGCAATGACTGCCACAACAGTGGCCTCTCGTTTCCATTTCAAACTTGAACACTTCATGGGTTCAATTTGGAACAACCCGAGGCGGCATTCAGGCATTAACGCTGCTACGTATTTACACTCAACTCAATTAGGTAACAATGTGACGAAAGATGAACTGCGCGCGGAACTTGAGCGCCAGGAGCAACGTTACAAGGACGTTTACGGCGGGGAAGTCACCACCTACGCCGCCCAGCCTGAACCGGAACGCAAACCATGGCGCAAGCGAGCCAGCCTGCTCGACCAGGCATTTGCCCAGGAAATCCAAAAGATTGAACAGGAACTCAAGGCCGAAGAGCCATAAGCGCTTCGGCTTGAGTCTTGGGTCCTGGCTGGAGTGCTGCCATTTAGCCAGCGTCCCGTCGGCCTCATCCCGCGATCGCCTGTAAAATTTCATACAAATGTTTCAGGCATGACGATTTGGTGACAAAACCCTGTCTTTTCAGCGCTGCGCTTTATAAATCAAAGACTTGCCAAAGCCCCGAAAACCCTGGGATCGCCAGCTTTCGCCCAGGGCGATTCGATGAAGATTGATACCGATGAGCAGCTAGTGCATCGATTACTGAGGTTTTCTGGCATAATCGCGCCCCCTTACGACCGGGTCAGAAAACCTTCATGATCGATTTATTCAGCGGACTGGATGCTTGGGTTCTCGTGAGCCTGTTGCTCGCCCTGGCCTTTGTCCTCGCCTTCGAGTTCATCAATGGCTTTCATGACACCGCTAACGCGGTGGCCACAGTCATCTATACCAAAGCCATGCCGCCGCATCTGGCCGTGTTCTTCTCCGGGGTGTTCAACTTCCTCGGCGTGTTGCTCGGTGGTGTCGGTGTCGCCTACGCCATCGTGCACCTGCTGCCCGTGGAGTTGCTGATCAATGTGAACACCGGCCATGGCTTGGCGATGGTCTTCTCGTTGTTAGCCGCGGCGATCACCTGGAACCTGGGCACCTGGTACTTCGGTATCCCCGCCTCCAGCTCCCACACCCTGATCGGTTCGATCCTCGGTGTCGGCCTGGCCAATGCCCTGATCAACGACATCCCCCTGGCTGACGGTGTGAACTGGCAGAAGGCCGTCGATATCGGCGCGTCCCTGGTGTTCTCGCCGATGGCTGGCTTCCTGGTCGCAGCCCTGGTGCTGATCGGCCTGAAATGGTGGCGCCCGCTGTCGAAGATGCACAAGACCCCGGACCAGCGCCGCAAGCTCGACGACAAGAAGCACCCGCCGTTCTGGAACCGCCTGGTCCTGGTGATTTCGGCAATGGCCGTGAGTTTCGTGCACGGCTCCAACGATGGCCAGAAAGGCATCGGCCTGATCATGCTGGTGCTGATCGGTATCGTGCCGGCGCAGTTCGTACTCGACCTGGGCAGCACCACCTACCAGATCGAGCGTACTCGCGACGCCACGCTGCACCTTAACCAGTTCTACCAGCGCAACCACGAGACCCTGGGTGAGTTCCTGGCCCTGGGCAAAAGCGTGAAAGACGACCTGCCGGGCAAGTTCCGCTGCAACCCGCAGCAGACCGAACCCACCATCAATGCGTTGCTGGATACCTTGAAAGGCGTCTCCGATTACCATTCCCTGAGCGCCGATCACCGCATCGAAGTGCGCCGCTACCTGCTGTGCCTGGATGACACCGCGAAAAAAGTCGGCAAGCTGCCGGGCCTGGAAGCGCGTGAGAAGTCCGACCTCGACAAGCTGCGCAAGGACCTCACCGCCACCACCGAGTACGCTCCGTTCTGGGTGATCCTTGCGGTCGCACTGGCCCTGGGCCTGGGCACCATGGTGGGCTGGAAGCGTGTGGTACTGACGATCGGTGAGAAGATCGGCAAGCAGGGCATGACCTATGCCCAGGGCATGTCGGCACAGATCACCACCGCCACCATGATTGGCTTTGCCAATATCTTCGCCCTGCCGGTCTCCACCACCCACGTCCTGTCTTCCGGCGTGGCGGGCACCATGGTCGCCAACAAAAGCGGCCTGCAAGGTGGCACGGTCAAGACCATCCTGATGGCTTGGGTGTTGACCCTGCCTGCGACCGTGGGCCTCTCGGCCGGCTTGTTCTGGCTGGCCTCCAAGGCACTGGGCAACTGATCGCCAGGCGCTGACAAAAAAGGTGCGGCCTCTGTGAGGACCGCACCTTTTTTATGGACCAGAATTAAACACCCAAAAAAAAGGGCGACCGAAGTCGCCCAAAATGCCTTGCGTGCTCATGTAACCCGGAAAGACCTAAGGTTTTTTACGCTTGTTCGCGTCTTTCCAGATAAAAAATCCAAACCCTACAAAAAACAGCACCATGAGGCTAACAGTCAGCACTCCGGCGAATACCACATTATCGATAAACATGACCGGCCTCCTGCACTTGCCTTGTTGCGATAGGGCTAAGTTAATGGAGAAGGCGGATTGGAAAATTGACGGGGATCAATGTCGCCCGCGACGGGGCGTAAAGAAGGGTAATAAATGACCTGCATCAATAGATGCAGGCCGTTTTAACGCTTTTTGGGTTTGTTCTTTGATTTTTTCTTGGCTTTGCCTAAAGGCATCGCCTGTTCAAACGCCTGGCGCACTTCATTCAGGCGCTTGTCATTCAGGTCATGCACGCGCTTGGCCCGTTCGGCGTTCAGGTCGATCAGCTTGTCGTCATCACTCATGGCTTGGCTTACGTCGTGGCGAGTAAGGCTCAATAATGCGGACTCCTGCGCCCGACGGCAAATCAACCGGCGACAAAAAACCGAGCGGCGCCCAAAATCGGCACTTTCCAACCACTCAAGGAGGCCCATTCAGGTGGCACTGCATAAGGATCTTCCGCCGCTGCTGGCCCTGCGCGCCTTTGAAGCCGTGGCCCGGCACTTGAGCTTTATCAAGGCCGCGCAGGAATTGTCGGTGACCCAGAGTGCCCTGAGCCATCAGGTACAAAAGCTCGAACAGCACTTGGGTAAACCGCTGTTTATCCGACGCACCCGCGCGATCGATCTGACCGCAGACGGCCAGCAGTACTACGCCGAAATCCGCCCAGCCCTGGACGCCATCGCCGTCGCAACCCGCGCCCAACGGCTGGTACCCAGCGCCACGGTGTTACGTGTCGGCCTGCTGGCGTCGTTCGCCACCCTGTGGTTGGCGCCGCGCCTGGCGGGTTTTCTCAACCGCTATCCGCATATCCAGGTGGAGTTGCTGCCGGCGATTCAACTGGCAAACGTCGCGGCGGCCGAAGTCGACCTGGCCATTCGCTACGGCAAGGGCGACTGGCCCGATGTACAGGCCACACGACTGATGCCCGAAGTGATCTCTCCGGTGTGCAGTCCGGCATTCAAGGCCAGCCAAGTGCACAACGGTGCGCTGTTGATGGCCACTTCGCACCGTCCTTTTGAGTGGACGGACTGGTCTGGGCACTATCAAGTCGACCTCAAGCACCATCCGCGCGTCATGCTGCACGACTACAACATCGTGGTCGAAGCCGCGGTGGCCGGCCAGGGCATTGCCATGGGCCGTCATCGCTTGATCCAACGCAGGCTGGATGATGGCAGCCTGGTAGAAGCCTTCGATTGGCCGCCCTATCACAGTGAAATAGGCTACTGGTTGATTGCAGCGCAAGGCCCTGCCAGCGACGCCGCGCGGTGTTTCAGCGAGTGGTTGAAGGACATCTGCCACGACACGTGAGTTATTTCGATACGTCGGATGAGATCTATCCGTTTGTCGACACTCCCCCCTGCCCCACATGCTGAAACCTCCTGACCCCAGAGGATTCACCATGAGCGACTCCCTCCGCCACCGCGTGCAAGCCCTCGGCCTGACGCTGCCATCACCCAGCCAGCCGATTGCCAACTACATCAACCATGTGGTCAGCCAGAACCAGTTGTTTATCTCCGGACAAATCCCACTGATAGACGGCAAGCCTGTCTACGTGGGCCGCCTGGGCGAATCCTTCAGCGAGGAAGAAGGTGTCCAGGCCGCGGAACTGGCCGCACTGAGCTTGCTCGCGCAATTGAGCGATGCCCTGGGCGATGACCTGTCGCGCCTGGTGCGCATCCTGCGCCTGGGGGTGTTTATCGCCAGCAGCAGCGACTTCCAGCGCCAGGGCGCGGTGGCCAATGGGGCGTCCAACCTGCTGGTGAATGCCCTCGGCGAAAAAGGCCGGCATGTGCGCACGGCAGTGGGCGTTTCAAGTCTGCCGGCCGGCGTCGCGGTGGAGGTTGACGGGATTTTCGAGTTGCAGCCGTGAGCCCGCTGCAAGTGCAACATCTGCGCGAGGGCACTCCCGGCTGCCAATCGGGCATCGTGCACTTCAACTCTGCCGGTGCCTCCTTGCCGAGCCAGGCGACCCTTGACGCCATCATCGACCAACTACAACGCGAAGCCCGCGACGGCCCGATGGAAGCCGGCGAGCATGGCGCGTTGCTGGTAGAAAAAGCCCGCCGCGCGGCCGCGCAGTTGCTCAACGCGCCCACCCCATCGATTGCCTTTGCCAGCAGCGGCTCGACCGCCTGGAGCATGGCGTTCCAGGCCTTGGGCCCGTGGCAGCCGGGCGACCGCATTCTGGTAGGGCGCCACGAATGGGGCGGCAACCTGGCGAGCATGCAGTGGGCGGTGCAAGCCGGCGCGCGGGTGGACGTCATCCCCTGCGATGCCACCGGCGCGGTGTGCCCCGTGGCATTGGAAGCGATGATCGACTCAAGGGTAAAGCTCATCGACCTCACCTGGCTCCCCGCCAACGGCGGACTGATCAACCCCGCCCAGGCCATCGGTGAAGTGGCCAGGCGTCACGGGATCGCCTACTTTATCGACGCCGGCCAAGCCGTCGGCCAGGTGCCGGTGGACGTGCAGGCGTTGCAGTGCGATGTGCTCAAGGCGGCCGGGCGCAAGCACCTGCGCGGGCCACGGGGAACGGCGCTGCTGTATGTGCGGCCGGATTTCCTCCCGCACTTGAACCCCGCCCAGCGCGACGTATTTTCCGCCCCCTGGAGCGCCGACGGTTTCGACCTGCGCAACGACGCCCGGCGCTTTGAGACCAGCGAGGTGTCCTTTGCCCTGCTAGCGGGCCTGGGCAATGCACTGCAGGAGATGAATCAGCTGGGGATCGAGCGTGTATGGGAAAAGATCACGCAAACCAGCAGGCGAATCCGCGAAGCATTGCGTGAGATTCCGGGTATTTCCCTGCATGACCTGGGCACGCTTCAATCGGGCTTGATCGCCTTCAACCTCGCCGGCTGGGACGCCTTCGAACTCAAACGGCAATTGGGATTGAAGCGGATCAATATCGGTGCCAACGGTGTGGCCTACACCCCGTTGGATATGCAGGCCCGCGGCCTGACCAGCATTGCGCGGATCTCCGTCAGCCCGTTCAACAACGATCACGACATCGAGTTGTTGATAACAGCCCTGGAGGAACTGCGTGGCTAAACCTCGACGTCCACCCACAAGCCCTGGCGCGGCGCGTCTTCGATCAGCGGCACAACCGGTACGGTGTTGTCGGCATTGAGCAGGTCGCCCGGGATCGCCAAGTGCTGATCCGGGTCTTCATCGGCTTCGCGCCGGCGTTTCTGCTGTTCCTGCTGGCGGCGTTGTTCCTCGCGCAGCAAAAAAGTCGACTGCTCGGCATCGCCCTTTTTCAGGTCGATGGTGCTTTCGTTGGAGCCCGCTTGCACAGGGACCACGGGCGGAATATCGGGTTTCTGGCGGACCGGGTCGAGTTGCGACGTAACCGGTACGACGCTGACGGGCAGCATAGGTGGAAGCATGATAGTTGTTCTCCTGTCAGCAGGCTGTCGGCGGGCCGCGCGACGACTTGAGCGCAGGTTCGCCAACCTGTGACCCAGTCGACACTCACAAGTGCCCGCCACCCGTCGATTGCGTGCTCACCCGGCCGCCCAAACGGAGTAGTTTTTGTCAGAGTCCTTGGGCGTGGGGCCTTGTTCCGTTAACATAGTCGGCTTTTTCACGGCGGGAGTCAGGCAGCATGGCGCAGCAGTATCAACCGGGGCAACGCTGGATTAGTGACAGCGAAGCAGAGCTGGGGTTAGGCACCGTTCTGGCACAGGACGGCCGCTTGTTGACCGTGCTCTATCCGGCCACTGGCGACACCCGCCAGTATGCGCTACGGAATGCGCCCCTCACCCGTGTGAGGTTCTCGCCGGGTGACTCCATCACCCATTTCGAAGGCTGGAAAATGACCGTGCAGGAAGTCGACGACGTCGACGGCCTGCTGGTCTACCACGGCCTCAATGGGCAGAACGAGCAGGTCACCCTGCCGGAAACCCAGCTCTCCAACTTTATCCAGTTCCGCCTGGCCAGCGACCGTCTGTTCGCCGGGCAGATCGACCCGCTGGCCTGGTTCTCGCTGCGCTATCACACCCTTGAACACACCAGCCGCCAATTGCAATCCTCGCTGTGGGGCCTGGGTGGCGTGCGTGCGCAACCTATTGCCCACCAATTGCACATCGCCCGTGAAGTCGCTGACCGTATCGCACCACGGGTCTTGCTGGCGGACGAAGTGGGCCTGGGCAAGACCATCGAAGCCGGCCTGGTGATCCATCGCCAACTGCTGTCGGGCCGTGCCAACCGCGTACTGATCCTGGTACCGGAAAACCTGCAGCACCAGTGGCTGGTGGAAATGCGCCGCCGCTTCAACCTGCAAGTGGCGCTGTTCGATGAAGAACGCTTTATCGAAAGCGATGCCGCCAACCCGTTCGAAGACACCCAACTGGCCCTGGTCGCGCTGGAGTGGCTGGTGGACGATGAGAAGGCCCAGGACGCACTGTTCGCCGCCGGCTGGGACCTGATGGTGGTCGACGAAGCCCACCACCTGGTCTGGCATGAAGACAAAGCCAGCCCGGAATACAGCCTTGTCGAACAACTGGCCGAGGTCATCCCGGGCGTGCTGCTGCTCACCGCCACCCCGGAACAGCTGGGCCAGGACAGCCACTTCGCGCGCCTGCGCCTGCTGGACCCGAACCGTTTCCACGACCTACACGCCTTCCGTGCCGAAAGCGAGAACTATCGCCCGGTGGCCGAAGCCGTGCAGGAGCTGCTCGACAAGGGCCGCCTGTCGCCTGCCGCGCACAAGACCATCCAAGGTTTCCTCGGCAACGAAGGCGAAGCGCTGCTGACCGCCGTCAACGATGGCGACGCCGAAGCCAGTGCGCGCCTGGTGCGTGAACTGCTCGACCGCCACGGCACCGGCCGCGTGCTGTTCCGTAACACCCGTGCCGCGGTGCAGGGTTTCCCGGAGCGTAAGCTGCACGCCTACCCGCTGCCGAACCCGGACGAATACCTCGAACTGCCCCTGGGCGAACACGCCGAGCTGTACCCGGAAGTCAGCTTCCAGTCGCAACCGGACATCGACGAAGAAAACCGCTGGTGGCGCTTCGACCCGCGCGTCGAGTGGCTGATCGACCAGCTGAAAATGCTCAAGCGCACCAAGGTCTTGGTGATCTGCGCCCACGCCGAAACCGCCATGGACCTGGAAGACGCCCTGCGCGTACGCTCCGGCATCCCGGCCACGGTGTTCCACGAGGGCATGAACATCCTCGAGCGTGACCGCGCCGCCGCTTACTTCGCCGATGAGGAATTCGGCGCCCAGGTACTGATCTGCTCGGAAATCGGCAGTGAAGGCCGCAATTTCCAGTTCTCCCACCACCTGGTGCTGTTCGACCTGCCATCCCACCCCGACCTGCTGGAACAGCGGATCGGCCGTCTGGACCGGATCGGCCAGAAACATGTGATCGAACTGCACGTGCCCTACCTGGAAACCAGCCCGCAACAGCGCCTGTTCCAGTGGTACCACGAAGCCCTGAACGCGTTCCTTAACACCTGCCCGACGGGCAACGCCTTGCAGCACCAGTTCGGCCCGCGCCTGCTGCCGCTGCTGGAAAACGCCGACGACAGCGAGTGGCAAGCCCTGATCGACGAGGCCCGTGCCGAGCGCGAGCGCCTGGAACAGGAACTGCACACCGGCCGCGACCGCCTGCTGGAGCTCAACTCCGGTGGCGCCGGTGAAGGCGATGCGCTGGTGGAGGACATCCTCGAACAAGACGACCAGTTCGCCCTGCCGATCTACATGGAAACCCTGTTCGACGCCTTTGGCATCGACAGCGAAGACCATTCGGAAAACGCGCTGATCCTCAAGCCCAGCGAGAAGATGCTCGACGCCAGCTTCCCCCTGGGCGACGACGAAGGTGTGACCATCACCTACGACCGTAACCAGGCGCTGTCCCGTGAAGACATGCAGTTCATCACCTGGGAACACCCGATGGTGCAGGGCGGCATGGACCTGGTGCTGTCCGGCTCCATGGGCAACACCGCCGTGGCGCTGATCAAGAACAAGGCGCTCAAGCCGGGCACCGTGTTGCTGGAGCTGCTCTACGTCAGCGAAGTGGTCGCGCCCCGCGCGCTGCAACTGGGCCGCTACCTGCCTCCGGCGGCACTGCGCTGCCTGCTGGACACCAATGGCAACGACCTGTCCGGCCGCGTCTCGTTCGAAACCTTGAACGACCAGCTGGAAAGCGTGCCACGGGCCAGCGCCAACAAGTTCGTGCAGGCCCAGCGCGATCAACTCACACCGCGGATCAATGCCGGTGAAGAGAAGATCACACCGCGTCACGCCGAACGTGTGGCCGAAGCCAAGCGTCGCCTGGCGGCAGACACCGACGAAGAACTGGCGCGCCTGACCGCGTTGCAAGCGGTCAACCCGACCGTACGCGACAGCGAGCTGGTCGCCCTGCGCAACCAACGTGAGCAAGGCCTGGCCATGCTCGACAAGGCGGCGCTGCGACTGGAAGCCATTCGGGTGTTGGTAGCGGGTTGATTACCGCCCTGCCCTGTTAAAAAGGCCCGCGCACTGCGGGCCTTTTTTATTCACTTGAGAACACCGTTGGCGTTGCGGGCCTCATCGGGGGCAAGCCCCCTCCCACAGTTGACCGCGTTGTCATGTAGGTCACCGATCAATGTGGGAGGGGGCTTGCCCCCGATGGCGTCAACGCGGAATCAAGCCATCGCTGCCGCAGCCGGCACCTCAACCCCCTTCAATCCCTCCTTCATCCGCTTGGCATCACGCACAAAACTGCGTGACGCCTGGAACAGGAACAGCATGGTCAAGAACAACGCCACCGGAATCAGGTACATGGCGTCATGCAAGCCCACCGCCTTGTAAGCCTCGGTCATCTGCTCGGCCCCCGCCGCATACATCGCCGCATGGGCAAAATGGTCGGACAACCCGCCCACCACAATCGGCCCCATGCCCCCGCCCAGCAAGTACAAACCGGCAAAGAACAGCGCCATCGCCGTGGCCCGCAGGCGCGGCTCGACCACGTCCTGGATCGCGGTGTACACACAGGTGTAGAAGTTATACGCAAACAACCAGCCCACACTGAACAGCGCCACAAACACGCCGATCTCGATACGCCCGGCATGCAGGGCCCAGGCTGTAGTGACGGTGGAGATGATCAGACTGCACGCCGCAAACAACAGTCGGCCATTGGCAACACGTTGATGGATCTTGTCGGCAATCCAGCCCCCCAAGGTCAGGCCCACCAGGCCGGTCAACCCGACGATGACGCCGGTGGCGACCGCCGCGTCCTGCAGTGGCAGGAGGAAATAGCGCTGCAGCATCGGCACCAGGAACGAGTTGCACGCATAGGTGGCGAAGTTGAAGCACAACCCGGCCAGCACCAACCACAGGAAGGTCGGCACGGCCAGCACACGGCGAATCGGGCGATCAACACGCTCCTGGGAGACTTGTACGGCTTCGGCGGCGCCGCGCTTGGGTTCCTTGATATAGAACATGAACACCGCAAGGATCAGCCCCGGCACGGCGGCGATGAAGAACGGCGCGCGCCAGCTGTCGAACGCCTTGACCATCCAACCGATGGTGAAGAACGCCAGCAACAGGCCCAAAGGCAGGCCCAGCATGAAAATCCCCATGGCCCGGGCACGACGGTGCGCCGGGAACAGGTCGCCGATCAGCGAGTTGGCGGCCGGCGCATAGCTGGCTTCACCGATACCGATGCCCATGCGCACCAGCAAAAACGTCCAGAAACTGCCGACCAGGCCGTTGATCGCCGTCAACCCGCTCCACGCGAACAGGCCCCAGCCCATCAGTTTGCTGCGCGAGCCGGTATCGGCCAGACGCCCCAGCGGCAGGCCGGCAATGGCGTAGACGATGGTGAAGGCGGTGCCGATGATGCCGAGCTGGAAGTCGCTCAGGTGCCATTCCATGCGGATCGGCTCGATGATGATCGCCGGAATGGTGCGGTCGAAGAAGTTGAACAGGTTGGCGAGGAACAACAGGAACAGAATGCGCCAGGCATTCGCCGCTTGGGTCGAGTTCTGCATGGGTCCGTCTCTTTTATTGTTATGAGAGCTGCGATGCCCGATGCATCCCGCCCGGTACCTGCAACATAGTCAGGCGAGCCGTGGTTGTCTGTAATGATTCGTAAAGCTGATAGGGCATGATTTCACCCGACAACACGGGACTTTGCCGACAAAAATATAAGTGCCTGCCCCCCTTCCCAACGGCCATGACCCGATTAGAATGGCGAGCCTTCCAGTAGTCCCCCACTCTACTTTTCTTATCGATGACGCCCATGTCCGAAGCCAGTCCGTGTCTGAGTTGCGGTGCCTGCTGTTCACACTTTCGTGTGTCTTTTTTCTGGGGTGAGTGCGCCTCCTCGGGAGGGACGGTGCCTGATGACCTGGTGGTGCAGATCAACCCGACCCGCGTGGCGATGATCGGTACCGACCAGAAACCCGCGCGCTGCTGCAGCCTTGAAGGCGAAGTCGGCAAAGGCACGAGTTGCTCGATTTATGAACAACGCTCAAGCCCCTGCAGAGAATTCGAGGCTTCATGGAGCCAGGGCGAGCAGAATGTCGATTGCGATGCGGCCCGTGCTGCGTTCGGCCTGCCGCCGTTACAAGCACCGTTCGAGTTGGAGTTGCCCATCAGCGCTTAGCACTAATTGCTATGCACGGCATGCCAAAATCATTCAGAGCAAAGTGCCATTATCGCTGGAAAATCCCGCGAGGCTTCTATACTCGACCTCATAGGTCATCGCCGTAGGCTGTGACGTGACGCTATGACGGGACATGCTATGGAATGGCTAGGTCTGCACTTTTTTACCGACCTCCCAGCGAACGGGCACTTATTACTCAATTGCAGTCATAACCCTTTTCTGGTGCTGCTGGCCTATCTGGTCGCCTGTGCGGCGGGGTTCGGCACCCTGGACATGGCCGAACGGGTTGGTCATGTCGAAGACCCTACCGCTCGCCGCCATTGGCGTTGGCTGGGTGCCGGTTGTTTGGCAGGGGGTATCTGGTCCACTCACTTCATCAGCATGCTGGCCTTCCAGGCACCCATCGCGATTCACTACGAACTGCTCATGACGTTCGCCTCGCTGGTCATCGCCCTGATCGCCTCGTTGTTCGCCATGCAAACCCTCAGTCACACCAAACTGCGATTTAACCAATACCTGCTGGCATCGTTGTGGATGGGCATCGGCATCGCCCTGATGCATTACGTCGGCATGTCGGCCATGCGTTCCCAGGCCCAGGCGTATTTCGAGTCGGGCCTGCTGCTCGCCTCGGTGGGCATCGCCATTGGCGCCAGCCTGGCCGCCCTGTTGTTGTCGAGCTACCTGCGCACCGGTGCCGGCGTCTTCCATCAACTGCTCAAATACGCTGCCAGCCTGATGTTGGGCGCAGGCATTATCAGCATGCACTTTACCGGCATGGCCGCCATGCAACTGATCGTCCCCACCGGCGCCGATCTCTCGTTGCCACTGGACAATAACCCTACCCAACTGGGCCTGTCGGTCGCCGTGATCACCCTGCTGGTGATCGGCAGCAGCATCAGCGCTGCGCTGGCGGATAAAAAGCTGCAGCACAAGGAGCGCGACCTGCGTCGGGTCAACGCACTGCTCAGCGAACTGGATCAGGCGCGCGCCTCCCTGCAACAGGTGGCGCATTACGACGCGCTGACCAGCTTGCTTAACCGACGCGGTTTCAATCAGATTTTTGCAGAAAAAATCGCCGAAAAAACGGCTTCAAACGGCATGATGGCGGTTATTTTCCTGGATATTGACCACTTCAAGCGCATCAACGACAGTCTCGGCCATGACGCAGGGGATCAATTGCTCAGCGTTCTCGCCAGCCATATCAAAGGCTCCGTGCGCAGCCATGCGGACGTGGTCGCACGGTTTGGCGGCGATGAGTTCTGCATCCTGATCAGCATTCACCACCGCGACGAAGCGCGACACCTGGCCCAACGCATCATGCAAAAGATGAAGGACCCCGTCGAACTGGCCGGTCGCCGTATGGTGATGACCACCAGCATTGGCATCAGCCTGTTTCCCGAGGATGGCCTGACCTGCGAAGAGCTGCTCAAAAACGCCGACCTGGCGCTGTACCAGTCCAAGGACATGGGACGTAATAGCCTGAACTTCTTCAACTCCAACCTGAAGACCCGCGCCTCCCTCGAACTGCAATTGGAAGAAGAGCTACGCAGCGCCCTGCGCGCCCAGAACCAGTTGGTACTGTTCTACCAACCGATCTTTGACATGAAGCTGGGCAAAGTGACACGCCTGGAGGCCCTGGTGCGCTGGCAGCATCCGCAACATGGGCTGCTGACCCCAGCCCGGTTTATCGGGATTGCCGAAAGCAACGGGCTGATCGCCGAACTCGATCACTGGGTCTTGCGCCAAGCCTGCCATGACTTGAGCCTGCTCTCCGACCGCGGCTATACCGAACTGACCATGTCGGTGAACTGCTCGGCCCTGAACCTGGCCCGCGACGAACTGGCGGATGAAATCGAAGACGCGTTGCGCTTCAGCGGGATCGGCGCCAACCGCCTGGAGCTGGAAGTGACCGAAAATGCCTTGATGGGCAATATCAGCAGCACCCTGGCCCTGCTGCGGCAAATCCGCGCGCTGGGCGTGTCGCTGGCCATCGATGACTTCGGCACCGGCTACTCCTCCCTCGCCTACCTCAAGCGCCTGCCGCTCAACACCCTGAAGATCGATCGCTCGTTTATCCAGGACATTCCCAAGTCGACCGCCGACATCGAGATCGTCCAGGCAATTATCGGCATGGCTCACACCCTGCACCTGCAGGTGGTGACCGAAGGCGTGGAAACCGAGGCCCAATTCAATCTGCTGCTCAATCATGGCTGTGATTTCGTCCAGGGCTACCTATTGAGCCCGGCGGTGCCCGCCAGTGAAATAATGGGCGCAATGCAGGGGATCGACAGGCGCAATCCGAGCCCCCCAGCCAGCGTGGCGGGCACCAAGGACACCCCTGCGACAAAAGAGCTGTCCCCAGGCCGCCCCGGATCCACCTCCGTTGTCAGGCCAATTCGCTGACGTCGAATCTTTGGCATTTCGCCATCACTTACCTAAAGATCGCCGACGAACGGCCGATTCATCAGAGTCCGGCCAGGTTTTTCCTGAGCTCACTGGGTAAGCCTGATGGTTCGGACAAGGACGCACTGTAAAGTCGCGATCTCCCATTCCGTGATGGCTATTTGATACTTTTCAGCCATCCGTCCAGGCACATGGCGCACAATGACCTCTAAAAATAACTCTGGCACCGTGGTATCCGACGTGTTGCTCCCAGCGCCTGAGGGCAAACCCTCAGGTTCAAAGTCATTGAGCACCGCGCGCCCGCTGGCCACCCAGCAATACCTGTACTTCACCGAAACCAATACCGACCGCATCCTCGATAACCTCGACGGCCTGCGCGACATGGTGTTCCCGCGCCCGCCTCACCTGGAAGGCGACAGCGAGCAGCACAGCGAGCAGGAATTCCCCTCGGTCTGCCTGATCGGCCTGGGCCGCTGCGGTTCGAACATCGCGCTGGACGTGGCGGAGCTGGTGTACAACGCGCGCAAGTTCTACCTCAACGAATTCAGCACCGAAGACAAATCCTTGGATAAGGGCTACAGCCCGGCCCAGTGGATTCGCAACAACCTGCGCCTGGGCGGCGGCAAGGCCAGCAAGCCGGTGTTCCTGGTGGAACCGCTGGTGATGCTCGGTGACCTGGACAAGGACATCGCCGGGCGTATCCGTTTCTCGCGCAAGGGCGAAAAAAGCGGCTTCCTGCGCGACTATAGCAAGATGAAAATCATGGACCTCTCCGAAGTCCATGCCGGTGGCGCCGGTAACGCGCCGATCCTCGGCCAGTACCTGGCCAAGATCATCCTCAACAAAGACACCCAGCGCTTTTCCAGCCCCGACTGGAAGATGATCCACTCGTACCTGATCGACTCCTGCGGCATCAAGGCCAACCAGTCGCGCCTGTACTTCTCGATCTTCAGCGCCGGCGGCGGCACCGGTTCGGGCATGGCCTCGGAGTTCGGCCTGGCGCAGCAGCACTCGTACATGAACAAGACGTTCGACACCAAGCCCGCCGACGAACACGACAGCAAAAGCGGCCACGCCTTCGTATTCGAGCCGATCTTCACCAGCGGTATTTGCGTGCTGCCGAACATCTCCGACCACCGCAGCGAAATGTCCGAGGCGCTGCACATCAACGCCGGACGCTTGCTGTGCAAGTACCTTTCGGAGGAATGGGACTTCTCGTACAACTTCGACAATGAAGACAGCAGCGAAGCCAGCGTAAAGGGGCGCATCCGGCCTTGGAACGCGATGATGCTGATCTCCAACGACATCATGCGCTACGCCGAAGAAAGCGATGACGGCAATATCCAGAACATTGACGTCAATGCCATGGAGAAACACGCCAACCAGTACATCTCCCAGCAGATCTTCAACATCCTCACCGCCCAGGCCGTGACCACCGACTACGACCAGAACTACTTCCGTCGCGCCGGCATCGACATCGGCGAGACCATCCGCCTGGATGCCAATGACCTGTTCATGAGCCTGGCCGGGCCGGTGGCGATTGCCTACGCCGAATCCGTCGTACCGGAAACCCCGGCGCCGTCCAATGACAAGTTCAAAGTCTTCGAGAAAGAGCCTCAGCGCCTGAACATCGACGACCTGTTCTTCCGTTCCATCGACCTGCCGCACTTCAACAAAGTCACCCAGGCCATTGAAGGCATCAGCCTGTTGCCGATCGAGTCCAAGCGCTACAAGGCGTCCCTGGAGCAATACAAGAACTCCGGCTACGACGCGGCGGCGCTGCATGACCTGCACTTCTTCAAGAACTGCTCGTCGGTGGTGTCGATCGTCTCGCTGCCCAAGGACTACAAGCTGTCCTACATGGACCTGAACCGGCTCAAGACGCACCTCAACAGCCTGTTCCCCAACACCACCCTCAAACGCTATGCCCTGGTGATCGGCGCGTCCGCCAACCTGTCACTGACCACCCTGATCGCCAAGAGCCCGTGCCTGTCGGATGACTTCCTCACACTGATCGTGGCCTTTATCAAGCGTTGCTTTGCGCGCAACCCGTACCGCTTCGATGACACCTTGGACAATTCGATCCTGGACTTCATCATCCACGAGGACTTCGACGAAGACCGCATCGACGAGTTGCTCAATGAGTTTGAAAACCCGGCGAAGATCCTCGATACCAACTGGTACGCGATCAAGCCGATGTATGAGAAGAAGTACCGCGAGTTGATCAACGACAAAGAGAAGTTCGTGTCGATCAATGACATTCGCCTGTCACGGGATTGTGTGAAGAAGGCGATCAAGTACTTGCGCGAGATCTACCGTCACCGCATCGGCAAGACCAAGGTTATCTCGTTGAATAACCACACCGGCAAGACCGCCTAGCCCAGTGTGACGGCGCCGCCTGGCGCCGTTGCAACCTCAGTGCGTCATGCGTTGGCGCAGGAACGCGATGATGGTCTTTTCGTCGGCGCGTCTTGCAGGCCGGGGCAAATGCTTCGGCCAGCCGGAATTTTTTGCGCCGAAGAACCGCTTCTGCTCCGCCTCATCCCAGCCACGAATCTCCCGCGAAGCCGATTCCCACCACCCGTGTCGGCACACATCGTAGTACGGATGCGCAGGCGCCGAACTGCCGTAGAGCAAGTCACGACCGACCTTTTTCAGGTGCTTGCGCTGATTGCGCAGCTTCCACTTGATGCGCAGCCGCTGCCAGGGCGAGGGCACCGGCTTGACTCGCGGCACATCCCTGCATCGCGCTACCAGCTCAGGGCCGAATGCCTCACCGTGAAGGGTGAAGAAGTGCGCTTGCATGGCATGGAAGAAGCGCTTATCGGCGAAGTAGTGATGAACGAATTTATGCGCCTCGCGCACCTTCTGGTCGCGCATCGCGAAGGAAATCGCGATTTGCTCGATGGTGTGAATATCGAACGAGTTCCGCGTCCACTCGTCGATCAGGCGGATGGAGGCTTCGAGCAGCGGCGCATCGCTGGCACGCACGCCGCACAGACCACTGTTATAGAGCTTGAAGCTGTTATCCGCAGAGATGCCATGGGCCTGCAGGTGCTCGCCCAACTTGAGATAGTCAGGGCGCTTGCAGACATAGCTCCAGTCGTATTCAAAGCCGTCCATCACATACTGGCCCGGCTCTATCAGTTCGAACACACGATGGGGGGACTTGAGGAACAGCGTGTCGGTGTCAACGAACAGGGTCTTGTCCGCCAGCATAAGCCCTTGGGCGATCGCGCAGGCCTTGCGGCGATGGGGGTAACCGTTTTCACCCTGCCATTGGGCCAGGGTCTGCTCGTCCAGGGCGATGGTTTCAACCGGCCAGCCCATGTAGTCCTGGGGCCGATCGGTCATGACCCGGATGCACAGCGACTCGCCCGGTTTGAGTTGGGACAGGGCGGTGAGGATGCTGAACTTGGCTTCGCGCCGATAAACGTCCTGGCGACCGTAGATAAGGTAAAGCAGTTGGTGCGAAGGCTTCGCTAAGGGGGACAGCGCTGACGGCATGACTAGCTCCGGGTGACAAGCGGCGAACTTTACCGGAATTCGCCGTTTCCTACGTCGCGATCTGACAGGCATCACCCTCTTATTCACACTGAGAAACAATTCTCCGGCCTATTCACCGGCGAGAAAACTGTTCCCATGACGTGCGCGTCACCCAGCGCTGTGACCTTTCTTCACGGCAAGATGCCATCACGGCACCAGCGGTTACTCAGCTACACACTTTTAAAACGGAAAATCACGCACCTTTTCAGTGCAACCCTTTATCACGCCGCCCTTTCCTGGATCAGTATCCACGGCGAAACCACCACCGCCCACAAGCTCGGGTCACGTTCAACCAGGTCCAATGCCCGCGTCGCAGACACTTCGCAAAGGCTGCCAGCGGCCAACCAGGCAGCGACTTTATCGCGGTTGTCTTCAGCCATTCCCTCGGCGGCCTCGATCAAATCCAGGCCGGCATCGACCCACAATAGGGCACCCTTGGCAAAGAACGGCTCAAGCTCCTTCCAGGAGATTTCGGCGGTTTCACCGAGCAGCTTGGCATAGAGGGTGCTAGGTTCTTGAGTCATGGGAATTCACCTGGGAAAAAATCGGCGCAATCATAGCGCCCCCTCTCCGGCAGAAAAACCCAGTTGCAAATGAGTCATCGATAGAAAGTGTCAGGAAAGCCAAGGATTGCCCGGAACGCTGGCATCACCCCGCCGCAATTCTGTCTTTTTCTTTCATTTAAGCGACACACCCGGCTTTTGCCCCCGGCAGCCAGCTTTTCAAGCGATCAACCGGCGCTCTACACTGTACCGGTACAGTTGCCAGGGCACTGCCGGGGGGATATCCGAGATATCCGATCCGGTTCTGCAGCTCACAAGGCCGCTAGAACTATAAAAAATACAACAGTAAGAGTGGAGCACTATGAATAAGGCTACTAAGCAGATTTCCAAACTGTTTGCCGCTATGGTCCTGGCTGGGGTTGCCGGCCATTCGTTCGCAGCCGACACCATCAAGATCGGCATCGCCGGTCCAAAGACTGGTCCTGTAACGCAATACGGCGACATGCAATTCATGGGTGCCAAGCAGGCCATCGCCGACATCAACGCCAAGGGCGGCGTCGACGGCAAAATGCTCGAAGCCAAGGAATACGACGACGCTTGCGACCCTAAACAAGCCGTGGCCGTAGCCAACAAAGTGGTCAACGACGGCGTCAAGTTCGTGGTCGGTCACCTCTGCTCCAGCTCCACTCAGCCAGCGTCCGACATTTATGAAGACGAAGGCGTGATCATGATTACCCCGGCAGCCACCAGCCCGGAAATCACCGCCCGTGGCTACAAGCTGATCTTCCGCACCATCGGTCTGGACAGCGCCCAGGGCCCGGCGGCCGGCAACTACATCGCCGACCACGTGAAGCCGAAAATCGTTGCTGTCCTGCACGACAAGCAGCAATACGGCGAAGGCATCGCCACCGCCGTCAAGCAGACCCTCGAGAAGAAAGGCACCAAGGTTGCCGTCTTCGAAGGCCTGAACGCCGGCGACAAAGACTTCTCCTCGATCATCCAGAAGCTCAAGCAAGCCAACGTCGACTTCGTCTACTACGGCGGCTACCACCCGGAGCTGGGCCTGATCCTGCGCCAAGCCAAGGAAAAAGGCCTGAACGCCAAGTTCATGGGCCCGGAAGGCGTCGGCAACGACTCCATCTCGCAAATCGCCCAGGGCGCCTCCGAAGGCCTGCTGGTGACCTTGCCTAAATCCTTCGATACCGACCCGGCCAACAAAGCCATCGTTGAAGAGTTCGCCAAGAACAAGCAGGACCCAACCGGTCCGTTCGTGTTCCCGGCCTACTCGGCCGTTGAAGTCATCGCCGAGGGCATCAAGACTGCCAAGAGCGAAGACACCGCCAAAGTGGCCGCAGCCATCCACGCGGGCACCTTCAAGACCCCTACCGGCGACCTGAGCTTCGACGCCAAGGGCGACCTGAAGGACTTCAAGTTCGTGGTCTACGAATGGCACTTCGGCAAACCAAAAACCGAAGTTTCCCCTCAGTAAGCCAGGCGTTACTGGTCCAACAAGCCCACTGTGAGAGCAGTGGGCTTTGTTTTACGAGGTTTATGGGCCTGTCACCCGCGATCCGGGCGCTGGCTCACCTGAAAATCTTAAAACCGTCACCAGCGGTTCGCTGGCAAACGCTTTGTGCAAATGTGCTCACAGAACACAGCACGGGGCCGGAACATGACTCCACCAGTGAAATGCGTATCGGGTTTTTAGGAGCGCTGTAATGCCTGAGATCTATCATTTTTTCCAACAGCTGGTTAATGGGCTGACCATTGGCAGCACCTATGCCTTGATAGCCATTGGCTACACAATGGTTTACGGCATCATTGGAATGATCAACTTCGCCCATGGCGAGGTATACATGATTGGTTCCTACGTGGCCTTCATTGCCCTTGCCGGGCTGGCCATGATGGGTATCCACTCCCTGCCGCTGTTGATGACCGCCGCGTTCCTGGCGTCGATCGTCGTAACCAGTGCCTATGGCTACAGTATCGAGCGCGTTGCCTACCGTCCCTTGCGTGGCAGCAACCGTTTGATCCCACTGATTTCCGCCATCGGCATGTCGATTTTCCTGCAGAACACCGTATTGCTGTCCCAGGATTCCAAGGATAAATCCATCCCCAACCTGATCCCGGGGAGCTTCTCCTTCGGTCCGGGCGGGGCGGAAGAAGTGCTGATTTCCTACATGCAGATCCTGGTCTTCGTCGTCACCCTGGTGGCCATGCTGGGCCTGACCCTGTTCATCTCCCGCTCCCGTCTGGGGCGCGCCTGCCGGGCCTGCGCCGAAGACATCAAGATGGCCAACCTGTTGGGCATCAATACCAACAACATCATCGCCCTGACCTTCGTGATCGGTGCCGCACTGGCAGCCGTCGCGGCCGTACTGCTGAGCATGCAGTACGGCGTGATCAACCCCAACGCCGGTTTCCTGGTAGGCCTCAAGGCTTTTACCGCAGCGGTATTGGGCGGCATCGGCAGTATCCCGGGCGCGATGCTCGGCGGCCTGGTGCTGGGGGTGGCCGAGGCGTTTGGTGCCGATATTTTCGGCGACCAATACAAGGACGTCGTCGCGTTCGGCCTGTTGGTCCTGGTGCTGTTGTTCCGTCCGACCGGCATCCTGGGCCGTCCGGAGGTTGAGAAAGTATGAGCAGATATCTTAAATCGGCGTTTTTCAGCGCCTTGCTGGTGTGGGCGGTGGCCTTCCCGGTACTCGGCCTCAAGCTGAGCATTGTCGGCATCAACCTGGAAGTGCATGGCACCGGCCCCGTGACGCTGACCATCATCGCCTTGTGTTCGGTGCTGATGTTCCTGCGCGTGCTGTTCACCCAGCAGGTCGGTGCCCTGTTCAAGGGCAACCGTGGCCCGTTGGTCTCGCCCAAGGTCAGCCAATTCCTGACCCTGCCGCGCACCCAGCGCTACATCATCATCGGCCTGATCGTGGCCGCGCTGATCTGGCCGTTCTTCGGCTCGCGCGGTGCGGTCGACATTGCCACCCTGATCCTGATCTACGTGTTGCTGGGCCTGGGCCTGAACATCGTAGTGGGCCTGGCCGGCCTCCTCGACCTGGGTTATGTGGGCTTCTACGCCGTGGGTGCCTACACCTACGCGCTGCTGTCGCACTACCTGGGCTGGAGCTTCTGGATCTGCCTGCCGCTGGCCGGCATGGCGGCGGCCACGTTCGGCTTCCTGCTGGGCTTCCCGGTATTGCGCCTGCGCGGTGACTACCTGGCCATCGTGACCCTGGGCTTCGGGGAAATCATCCGTCTGTTCCTGCGTAACCTGACCGACATCACCGGTGGCCCCAACGGCATCAGCAGCATCCCCAAGCCGACGTTCTTCGGGCTGTCGTTCGACCGCACCGCTGCCGAAGGCATGCAGACCTTCCACGAGTACTTCGGGATCGACTACAACCCGGTGAGCAAAGTGGTGTTCCTGTACCTGGTGGCGCTGTTGCTGGCGCTGGCAGCACTGTTCGTGATCAACCGCTTGCTGCGCATGCCGATCGGCCGTGCCTGGGAAGCGTTGCGCGAAGATGAAATCGCCTGCCGTGCCCTGGGCCTGAACCCGACCATCATCAAGCTCTCCGCCTTCACCCTGGGTGCCGCGTTCGCCGGTTTTGCCGGCAGCTTCTTCGCCGCTCGCCAAGGCCTGGTGACCCCAGAGTCGTTCACCTTCATCGAGTCGGCGATCATCCTCGCCATCGTCGTGTTGGGTGGCATGGGCTCGCAGCTGGGTGTGATCCTGGCGGCGATCGTGATGATCCTGCTGCCGGAAATGATGCGTGAGTTCAGCGAATACCGCATGTTGATGTTCGGCGCCATGATGGTGCTGATGATGATCTGGCGACCTCAAGGCCTGCTGCCCATGCAACGTCCACACATGGAGCTGCGCAAATGAGCCGCGAGATCCTGAAAGTCGAAAACTTGAGCATGCGCTTCGGCGGCTTGCTGGCGGTCAACGGCGTCGCCCTGACCGTGAAAGAGAAACAGGTGGTTGCGCTGATCGGCCCCAACGGCGCCGGCAAGACCACGGTGTTCAACTGCCTCACCGGTTTCTACAAGCCGAGTGGCGGCAGCATCCTGCTGGACGGCCAGCCGATCCAGGGGCTGGCCGGCCACGAGATCGCCCGCAAGGGCGTGGTGCGCACCTTCCAGAACGTACGGCTGTTCAAGGACATGACGGCGGTCGAGAACCTGTTGATCGCCCAGCACCGTCACCTGAACACCAACTTCTTTGCGGGCCTGTTCAAGACCCCGGCGTTCCGCAAGAGCGAGCGCGAGGCCATGGAATACGCTGCGTACTGGCTGGACAAGGTCAACCTCACCGAGTTCGCCAACCGCCCCGCCGGCACCCTGGCCTACGGTCAGCAACGTCGCCTGGAAATCGCTCGCTGCATGATGACCCGTCCGCGGATCCTGATGCTCGACGAACCGGCCGCCGGCCTGAACCCCAAGGAAACCGAAGACCTCAAGGCGCTGATCGGCGTGTTGCGTGAGGAAAACAACGCCACGGTGCTGTTGATCGAACACGACATGAAACTGGTCATGAGCATTTCCGACCATATCGTGGTGATCAACCAGGGCACGCCGCTGGCGGACGGGACGCCGGAGCAGATCCGCGACAATCCTGAAGTGATCAAAGCCTATCTGGGGGAAGCGTAAAATGCTGCAATTCGAAAACGTTTCCACTTTCTACGGCAAGATCCAGGCCTTGCACAGCGTCAACGTCGAAGTGCGCCAGGGTGAGATCGTCACGCTGATCGGTGCCAACGGCGCCGGCAAGTCGACCTTGCTGATGACCTTGTGCGGCTCGCCGCAGGCCCACAGCGGCAGCATCCGCTACATGGGTGAAGAGCTGGTGGGCCAGCAGTCGTCGCACATCATGCGCAAGAGCATTGCCGTGGTGCCGGAAGGCCGACGGGTGTTCTCACGCCTGACCGTGGAAGAAAACCTGGCCATGGGTGGGTTCTTCACCGACAAGGGCGACTACCAGGAGCAGATGGATAAGGTGCTGCACCTGTTCCCTCGTCTCAAGGAGCGCTTCAGCCAGCGCGGCGGCACCATGTCCGGCGGCGAGCAGCAAATGCTCGCCATCGGCCGTGCACTGATGAGCAAGCCCAAGCTGTTGCTGTTGGACGAACCTTCACTGGGCCTGGCCCCCATCATCATCCAGCAGATCTTCGACATCATCGAACAACTGCGCAAGGACGGTGTAACGGTGTTCCTGGTGGAGCAGAACGCCAACCAGGCGCTGAAAATCGCCGACCGCGCCTACGTGCTGGAAAACGGCCGGGTGGTGATGCAGGGCACTGGCGAGCAGTTGCTGACCGATCCGAAGGTGCGTGAGGCGTACCTGGGAGGCTAAGAGACGGTGGCTGGATAAGCCGGATCTCATGTGGGAGGGAGCAAGTTCCCTCCCACATTTTTGTGCATTGTTTGAAATTATTTAGTCTGACCTTGTAACGAACATCCCCCTCCCCCCTCTAGTGGTGCAAGCAGGCATTCAAGCCCGCTCCTCAACCTACTGCTGGAGATCCATCATGACCACCAAACTGTCCGCTGCTAGCCTCGTCCTCGCCCTGAGTTCGGCCTTGAGCCTGTCCGCCCTGACCACCACCGCCCACGCTGCCGACGACATGCAGAAGTGCTTCGGCGTCGCTGAAGCCGGCAAGAACGATTGCGCCGCCGGTGCCGGCACATCCTGCGCCGGCACCTCGAAAACCAAGGATCAGGCCAACGCCTGGAAACTGGTCCCGGCCGGCACCTGCACCCAAACCCCAAGCTCCACCTCGCCGACCGGTTTCGGCCAGGAAGCCGCCTTCACCGCCAAGTCCTGACCCCTCCCCGGCCGGAGTACGGATGATGACGCTTTCACGCCTGTCCACAGTCTCACCGGTTCAGGTGCCAAGGCTCCCCTATCGGGCCGGGCTGGGCCTGAAGAACGAGCACTTCAAGGAAGTGCTCGATACTTCGCCCGATATCGGTTTTTTTGAAGTGCACGCCGAAAACTACATGGTGGCCGGCGGCCCGTTTCATCACTACCTGGGGTTGATACGCGAACGTTACCCCCTGTCGTTGCACGGCGTGGGCCTGTCCATCGGCGGCGAAGGCCCGCTCAACCGTGAACACCTGGGGCGCTTGGCCGCACTGATCGAACGCTACCAACCCCACTTCTTTTCCGAACACCTGGCCTGGTCCAGCCACGGCCCGGCGTTTCTCAACGACCTGCTGCCCCTGGCTTATGACACCACCACCTTGAGTCGAGTTTGCGAGCATGTCGACCAGGTACAGTGCACCCTCAAGCGGCCGATGCTGCTGGAGAACCCCTCGACCTACCTGCAGTTCCAGCGCTCGACCCTGGACGAGACCGACTTCATCGGCGAGATCATCCGCCGCACCGGCTGCGGCCTGCTGTTGGATGTGAACAACGTCTACGTGTCGTGCATCAACCACCAGCGCGACCCACTGGCCTATCTCAACGCCCTACCGTTGCGCGCCGTGGGTGAGATTCATCTGGCCGGCTTCGCCGAAGACACCGACAGCCTGGGCGATCGCCTGCTGATCGATGACCACGGCGCGCCCATCGATAACGCGGTGTGGCTGCTGTATGAACACGTGCTCGCGCTGACGGGTCCGGTCGCGACACTGATCGAGCGCGACAACCAAGTGCCGGCCTTCAGCGTGCTATGCGCGGAAGCCCAGCACGCTGAACGGTGCTTATCGCAGGTCCGCCCATGAGCCTTCACGACGCCTTTTCCAGCGCCTTGCTGGCGCCCGGCCTACCTTGCCCCGACGGCCTGTTCAGCAGCAACGGGGCCGACCCGGCCAGTCGTTTTGCGGTGTATCGCAACAATGTTCATAGCTCGTTGATCACTGCGCTGGCAACCGCATACCCCGTAACCGCGCAATTGGTCGGCGATGAATTTTTCCGCGCCATGGCCGGCATTTTCGTCCAGGCCTACCCGCCCGCCAGCCCGCTGATCAGCGAGTACGGCGGCACATTCGCCGACTTTATCCAAGGTTTTGAACCGGCCGCCAGCGTGCCCTACCTGGCCGATGTCGCCCGGTTGGAACGCTTGCGGGTTCGCGCTTATCACGCAGCTGATACAGCCGTGGTGGATCCGCAAGCCGTTCTGCAGCAACTGCAGGCCCACACGAAGCCGGGGGCGCTGCATCTGCAACTGCACCCATCCGTTGGCACATTGAACTCCGCCTACGCCGTGGTGGCGGTGTGGGCGGCACACCAGACCGAGGGCGCCCTGGCCACCCTGGATCCCTGGCATGCCCAAGGCGCGCTGGTACTGCGCGAAGGGTTGAATGTCAAGGTCTTCGCCATCGACGGCGGCTCGGTCGCCTTTATCAATAGTCTGAAACGCGGCTCGGCGCTGGAAATGGCCGTCGCCAATGCCCTTGAGGCCAGCGCCGAGTTCGACCTGCACCAATGCCTCGCGCTGCTGATCAACCACGACGCCCTCACTCATCTGCTCCCAGAACAACAGGTATCGCCATGAACACGTCCTCTTCGTGCCTGATCAGACAGGCCATCGCACTTTTCGAAAAAATCCCCTACAGCCTGCTGGCGTTTGTCGCGCGCTTCTCCATTGCGGCAGTGTTCTGGAAATCCGGGCAAACCAAGGTCGAAGGCATTGCCATTGACCTGATCAACGGCACGTTCGAACTCGGTACCCCCAAACTCGCCGCCTCGACATTGCCGCTGTTTCGCAGTGAATACCACGTGCCATTGCTGTCACCGGAAGTGGCCGCGCACATGGCGGCGTTTGCCGAGCACTTTTTCCCGGTGCTGATCCTGGTGGGCCTGGCCACGCGCTTCTCAGCCCTGGCCTTGATTGGCATGACCCTGGTCATTCAGTTGTTCGTCTACCCGGACGCCTACCCCACCCACGGCACCTGGATTGCGCTGCTGTTGCTGTTGCTCGCCAAAGGGCCGGGCCGCCTGTCCATCGACCACCTGATTGCGCGCCGCTACCGTTAGAGCCGATCCAGTGCCTCACCGCTGCGCTTGAACCAGTCCACCAGGTAGTCGGCCAGTACCTGGGTCCGTCTCGGCAGGCCGCCTTGATAAGGATGGACCAGGTACATCGGCAGACTCCGCGTCTGGTAATCACGCAGGAGCCAACGCAATCGGCCGTCAGCCAATTCCGTTGGCAGCACGTAGGACGGCAAGCGGGCGATACCGGCCCCTACCAGGGCGGCCTTCTTCAGTAAGTTGTAATGGTTGGAGGCAAAGGTGCCGCTCACCCTCACCCGCAACAACTCGTGTTGCTGGTGATAAAGCCATTCCTCGCGACCGCTGTAGTGGCTGTTGAGTAAACAGGTGTGCGCCGCAAGATCCCCAGGGGTCAGTGGTTCGCCATGTTGCTCCAGATAGGCGGGACTGGCGCAGGTCATCTCATGCCAGGCCAACAGCGGCCTGGCCACCAGACGCTCGTTTTCAATCGCCCCCGAACGCACCCCCAAGTCAAAGCCGTCCCGCGCCAGGTCTCGGTAACTGTTGTTGAGCTCCAGCTCGATCTGCACCTGAGGGTACTGCTTGGAAAACTCCAGCAATAAACCATCGAAGAAGGTTTCCCCTAATGAAACCGGAACCGTCATACGAACGGGCCCGGCCAAATCGTCCTTGAGACGCGCCAATGCCTGACGGGCGCGATCCACCTGCACCACCAGCGCTTGCGCCTGGGGCAACAGCGCCGCACCGGCGGCGGTCAGGCTGAGCCTACGTGTGGTGCGGTGCAGCAAGACCACGCTGAACTGTGCTTCCAAATGGCTGATGCGCTTGGACAGCTGGCCCTTGCTGCAACCCAGTTGCTCGGCCGCCACCGTAAAACTGCCGGCTTCGATCAGTACGGCAAAGGCCGCCAGGTCATCCATCTCGCTCATGGATTGTTTCCAATTGAAAACCAAAGGTTGCCTATTAGCACGTTTATCCGTCGGAAAAGCCACCCTAGACTTGATGTCTTCTACTGTAGGAGCGAGCTTGCTCGCGAAAATCGTCAACGATAACGCGGTCAGCGAGTACACAGCGGCGCGCTCGAGTTTTTCGCGGGCAAGCCCGCTCCTACAGTTTCTGACAAACCCAGAGGAACAACCCCATGAAAATCCTATTGATTGGCGCCAGCGGCACCGTCGGCTCGGCAGTCAAGGCCGAACTGGCCCAGCGTCATGAGGTGGTCAGCATTGGCCGCAGCAGCGGTGACTTCCAAGTGGATATCAGCGACAGCACTTCGATCCGCAACCTGTTCGAGCAGACCGGCAAATTCGACGCACTCATCTGCGCTGCTGGCAACGTGAACTTCGTAGCGCTGGGTGATATGAGCGAAAGCGATTTTGAGCTGGGCCTGCGTGACAAGCTGATGGGCCAGGTCAACCTGCTGTTGATCGGCCGCGAGTATGCCAACGACGGCGCCTCCTTCACCTTCACCAGCGGCATTCTCAACCGTGACCCGATTCGTACAGGCGCGTCGGCTGCGCTGGTCAATGGTGCACTCGACGCTTTTATCAAAGCTGCGGCAATTGAATTGCCACGAGGGCTGCGCATCAACTCCGTGAGCCCCACGGTCCTGCTGGAAGCCATGGGCAGCTACGCGCCGTACTTCCGTGGCTACAAGCCGGCTGCTAGCGCCGACGTAGCGCTGGCCTACGCCAAAAGTGTAGAGGGCCTACAGACCGGTCAAACCTTTACTGTCGGCTGAATTTGAAGTCGGTAAGAAATGCCTGAAGCGGGCGGACGGGGTTGTGATGCAACGCCAGCCTGCGTAACGTGGCGGCACTTGTCTGGAGACCCGATCATGCGTGCCGCCCGTACCCTCGCCCTGTTTGCCTTGCTTCCTGTATTCGCCGCTTGCCAGATGTTCGAAAACGAGCCGACCAAGCCGTCTACCGCCGGGTTGACCCGCATGCAGGGCGAACTCACGGCAGTAGGTGGCAAGCTGTTGTTCCAGCCGTGCGACGATAAACGCAACTACGTCGTCAACGACACCAGTGGCACCAGCATCCTGCAGGAAGCGGCCTCCCTGGCCGGCCAGCAAGGGGCATTGTTTGCCGATTTGCGTGGCAAGTTCTCGGGCGTCGCCAGCGGCACCCAGGGCAGCGTCGACCTGCAACAACTCTATCGCGTAGAGCGCTCGACCTCTGCCTGCACCGACCCGGACTTCAAGCGCATGACCCTGCGGGCCAACGGCCACAAGCCGGCCTGGGCCATGAACGTCACCGCCAAGGGCATGGTGCTCGAGCGTGAAGGCCAGCCGCCACTGGCGGTGCCTTATGTCGAAGAGCAGATCGGCGACGGCCGCTTCAACCTGATGACCGAAGCCAACAACCAGCACATCGAACTGTGGGTTGCGCCGCAACGCTGCATCGACAGCGTCAGCGGCAGCCTGCAACACATGACGGCGGAATTGCGCGTCAACGGCCAGGTACAGCGCGGTTGCGCGGCGTTTGGTGGTTCCCGGGACGACTGATTCAGCGCAGCGCTGTTTTAACCTGACGGAAAACCGCCATTGAGGCTTATAATCGCCGGTTTGCAAAACAGCCGGCCTCTTTGCCCGCCGCCTACCGGATCCCGTCATGTTACGAATCACTGAACTCAAGCTGCCCATCGACCATCCCGAAGAAGACCTGCGGCCTGCCATCGTGCAGCGCCTGGGCATCGCCAGTGATGACCTGCTCGATTTCACCCTGTTCAAACGCAGCTACGACGCGCGCAAGAAGTCGTCGGAGCTGTGCTTCATCTACACCATCGACCTCAATGTGAAGGGTGAGGCCGCCCTGCTGCTCAAGTTCGCCGATGACCGCAACGTCAACCCGGCGCCGGACGTCAGCTACAAGGTCGTGGGCCAGGCCCCGGAAGGCTTGGTCGAACGGCCTGTGGTCGTCGGTTTTGGCCCGTGCGGTATCTTCGCCGGGCTGTTGCTGGCGCAGATGGGCTTCAAGCCGATCATCCTCGAACGCGGCAAGGAAGTACGCCAGCGCACCAAGGACACCTGGGGCCTGTGGCGCAAAAGCGTGCTCAACCCCGAGTCCAACGTGCAGTTCGGTGAAGGCGGCGCCGGGACCTTCTCCGACGGCAAGCTCTACAGCCAGATCAAGGACCCGAAATTCCACGGTCGCAAAGTCCTGCACGAGTTCGTCAAGGCCGGCGCGCCGGAAGAAATCCTCTACGTCAGCAAACCCCACATCGGTACCTTCCGCCTGACCGGCGTGGTGGAAAACATGCGCGAGCAGATCATCGCCCTGGGCGGTGAAGTGCGCTTCGAGCAACGGGTGACCGACGTGCTGATCGAAGACGGCCAGTTGAATGGCGTGATCATCGACGGTGGGGAACAGATCCTCTCCAAACATGTGATCCTGGCCCTCGGCCACAGCGCCCGCGACACCTTCCGCATGCTCCATGGCCGCGGCGTCTACATGGAAGCCAAACCGTTCTCGGTGGGGTTCCGGATCGAACACCCGCAATCGCTGATCGACGCCGCGCGCCTGGGCAAATATGCCGGGCACCCGAAGCTGGGCGCCGCCGACTACAAGCTGGTGCACCACGCCAAGAACGGCCGTTCGGTCTACAGCTTCTGCATGTGCCCGGGGGGCACTGTGGTAGCAGCGACCTCCGAGCCGAACCGTGTGGTGACCAACGGCATGAGCCAGTACTCGCGTAACGAGCGCAATGCCAACTCCGGCATCGTGGTCGGCATCACGCCGGAAGTGGATTACCCAGGTGGCCCGCTGGCGGGTATCGAGTTGCAGGAGCGCCTGGAGTCCCACGCCTACATCCTCGGCGGCAGCAACTACGAGGCCCCGGCACAGTTGGTCGGCGACTTTATCGCCGGTAAGCCGTCCACGGCCATCGGCAGTGTGGAACCGTCCTACAAGCCAGGTGTGGCCCTGGGCGACCTGGCCTTGGCCTTGCCGGACTTCGCCATCGAAGCGATCCGCGAAGCACTGCCTGCGTTCGAGAAGCAGATCAAGGGCTACTCGCTGCACGATGCCGTGTTGACCGGTATCGAGACGCGCACCTCGTCGCCGCTGCGGATTACCCGTGACGAATCGATGCAGAGCTTGAACGTGAAAGGCCTGTTCCCCGCCGGTGAAGGCGCTGGCTATGCGGGCGGGATTCTGTCGGCCGGTGTTGACGGGATTCGGATTGCCGAGGCGTTGGCGCGGGATATGTTGGGTATCGAGGCCTGAGAACAGCGCAAATTAAATGTGGGAGGCGGCTTGCCCACTCCCACATTTGGTTTACGTCGGGTCAGATATTTGCGCGCAGGATGCTGGAGGGTAATGGCTCGCCCTGCTCCACACTGGCCGCAACGGCCGCGATCAACCCCTCGAGCGCATAGCCCTGCCCCGCCAACCACGCCTGATCGTAATAGGTCGTTGCATACCGCTCGCCCCCATCACACAAGATCGCCACGATCGAACCTGACTCCCCTGCCGCTTTCATCTGCTGCGCCGCCATTAATGCGCCAATCAGGTTGGTCCCGCTGGAACCGCCGACTCGCCGCCCCAGGCGCTCAGCCAGGTAATGCATGGCCGCCAGCGACAGCGCATCCGGCACCTTGACCATCGCATCAATCACCTTGGGCAGAAACGATGCCTCGACCCGTGGCCGGCCAATGCCTTCGATCCGCGAACCACAGTCCAGGCGCAGGCTGGCGTCACCGCTCTGGTAGAAATCGAAAAACACCGAGCGCTCGGCGTCGGCGCACAACACGCGGGTGCAGTGCTGGCGATAACGCACATAACGGCCCAGCGTGGCGGTGGTGCCGCCGGTACCGGGGCTGGAAATCAACCAGCTCGGTTCCGGGTGCCGCTCAAAGCGCATCTGTTGGAAGATCGACTCGGCGATGTTGTTGTTCGCCCGCCAGTCGGTGGCACGCTCGGCATAAGTGAACTGATCCATGAAATGACCGCCGCTTTCCTGGGCCAGGCGTTCGGACTCGGCGTAGATCTGCGTGGGATCCTGTACCAGATGGCTTTTGCCGCCGTAGAAGGCAATCTGCGCGATCTTTTCCTGGGATGTCGTGGCGGGCATCACCGCAATGAACGGCACCCCGAGCAGCCGGGCAAAATACGCTTCGGAAATCGCCGTCGAGCCGCTGGATGCTTCAATGACCGGCGCGCCTGGCTTGAGCCAGCCATTGCACAGCGCATACAAGAACAGCGAACGGGCCAGCCGATGCTTCAGGCTGCCGGTGGGGTGGCTGGATTCATCCTTGAAGTACAACTCGATGCCCGGCAGGCCCGGCAGCGGTAACGGAATCAGATGCGTGTCAGCACTGCGCTGGAAGTCCGCTTCGATGATGCGAATGGCTTCGCGGGCCCAGGGACGGTGGTCGCTCATAAGGAAGAACTCTAAGGATTTCAGTACCAATCTTAGGATGTTTCCTACACTGCACACAGATACAGTGACGACTCAATTGGACACACAATTGCTAGGCTTTGGCGCTACGCCACCCTACCCCATCTCTTATAACAAATAAGAATATAACTTTTGTTTTAACAACTAACGGTACGGGTTAGGGTACCCACCTATTGAACCTGGATTGGAGAGCATCCCTTGCCTCTGCGTAGCACTTTCACCCGTTTTTTCCAGCTGGAAGCCGCCAGCGGCCTGTTGTTGATCGCCGCTGCCGCCTTGGCGCTGATCATCAACAACTCTCCGTTGTCGCACCTGTATGGCGCGTTTCTCGACGTGCCGGTGGTGGCCCAGATTGGCGCGCTGCAAATCGCCAAGCCCGCGCTGCTGTGGATCAACGATGGCTTGATGGCCCTGTTCTTCCTGCTGATCGGCCTGGAGGTCAAGCGCGAGCTGCTTGACGGCCACCTGTCCAAGCCTTCGCAAGTGGTGCTGCCCGGCGCAGCCGCCATCGGCGGCATGGTGGTGCCGGCGCTGATCTATTGGGCCATCAATAAGGACTACCCCGCCGCCCTCTCCGGCTGGGCAATCCCGATGGCCACCGACATCGCCTTCGCACTGGGCGTCCTGGCACTGCTGGGCAAGCGGGTGCCGGTGTCGTTGAAGCTGTTCCTGATGACCCTGGCCATCATCGACGACCTGGGCGCGATCATTGTTATTGCAGTGTTCTATTCCGCCGACCTGTCCGGTGCAGCCCTGGCCGGCGCGGGCGCCTGCCTGGTCGCCTTGATTGCAATGAACCGCCTGGGCGTGATCAAGCTCGGTCCCTACCTGATCATCGGCCTGATCCTGTGGGTGTGCGTACTCAAGAGCGGCGTGCACGCCACCCTGGCCGGCGTGACCCTGGCGTTCTGCATCCCGATGCGCACCAGGAATGCCGAGCCCTCGCCGCTGCTTACACTGGAACACGCCCTGCATCCGTGGGTGGCCTACGGCATCCTGCCGCTGTTCGCCTTCGCCAACGCCGGGGTGTCACTCACCGGGGTCAGCCTGGAAAGCTTCACCCACCACGTGCCCATGGGCATTGCCGCCGGCCTGCTGATCGGCAAGACCGTCGGCGTGTTCGGCCTCACCTGGCTGGCCATCAAGACCGGCCTCGCAGCACTGCCCAGCGGCGCTAACTGGGGCCAGGTCTTCGGCGTGGCGATCCTGTGCGGCATCGGCTTCACCATGAGCCTGTTCGTCGGCTCCCTGGCGTTTGTGCCGGGTGCCAGTGAGTTTGCCGGGGAGGATCGAATGGGGATCCTGACCGGATCGATACTTGCGGCGTGTATCGGGTATGGGGTGACGGCGATGGCGAGTCGCAAAAAAGCCTGAGCCGACTGAAACACAGCCCATAAAAAACCCCAACCGGTCACCCGGTTGGGGTTTTCTTTTGCCTGCTGCTTACCGGTCAGCGAGTAACGCGGCTGGTGCCATCAACGGTCATGATGCGGACGCGATCACCGATGCGGAAGATTTCATTTTCCTGCACGGCTTGCACGTAGGCACGCATGCTGCCGTCGTCTTCGCGAACGGTGATTTCCACGCCCTGGGTGCGGGTCAGGCCTTCTTCGGTGGCCGAACCCAGCAGGCCGCCGGCAACGGCGCCGATCACGGCAGTCACGATACTGCCACGGCCACCGCCGATAGCGCTGCCGCCAACACCACCGATGACCGCGCCGGCAGCGCCGCCGATTGGGGTCTTGGTGCCTTCGATTTTTACCGGACGCAGGGATTCAATGGTGCCCATGCGAACGGTCTGTACACGACGCGCTTCGTCACGGGAGTACGAGTCGCCGGTCAGACTCGAGGCGCAGCCACCCAGCAGCAACGACAGCGTGGTAAAGCAGGCAACCAGTAAAACGGACTTACGCATAGCATCAACTCCAAAGGACAGGTATTCATTAGACGCTGCAGCTTGACGCCTGTCACGACAAGCCCGGCAGGAAATTGCTTTCATTCAGCCTCAGTACAGACTGCCCGTAGCCAAAATACCGACCAACGGTAGCACTCTCATCGTAACCAGGAACTTCATGGACTATTTCATCATTGTAGTCACTACCGTCGCCGGCCTGTACTTCCATGGCTGGCTGTACCTGCGGATCAGACGCTGGATAGACCGCGACCTGGCACTGTCCCTGGCGGGAGACGACCTGCACAAGCGTGCCTTTATGCTGCAACAACTGGAGCAGGCGCGGATCTCGAAGATCAAGCGAAACGAGTTGCCGCAGTGGCTGACGAACGCCGCACAACAGTACACAGCCGAAGTCTCTTCAACAGAGACTTCGGTGTGATCGATATCATTCCAGTGGGGTGACGAAAGGTGCCGCTCAGGGCGCCAGGCGCTCGCGGGTCCATTCGGCCCCTTGCAGACGGTAGTTCAGGCGATCATGCAGGCGGCTGGCGCGGCCTTGCCAGAACTCGATACGCTCCGGCAGCAGGCGATAGCCACCCCAATGCTCGGGGCAGTCGGGCTGGGTATCGCTGAAACGCTGTTCGGTAGCCTTGAGCAGGTCCTGCAGTTCTTCACGGTCACGAATGACCTGGCTCTGCGGGGAGGCCCAGGCGCCTAAACGACTGCCCAGGGGGCGGACCTGATAATAAGCGTCGGACTCCTCAGGCGTCACCTTGACCACCCGCCCTTCAATACGCACCTGGCGCTCCAGGGTCGGCCAGAAGAACGTCATGGCCGCAAACGGCCGCGCCGCGAGCTGTTCGCCCTTGGCGCTCTGATAGTTGGTGAAGAAGGTAAAGCCCTGCGCATCCAGGCCCTTGAGCAGCAGGATGCGGCAGTGCGGGCGACCGCCCTGGTCGACCGTAGCCAGGGTCATGGCATTGGCTTCCACCGGTGGTTGCTCGGTTTTCACCGCATCGGCAAACCACTGGTGGAACAACGCAAACGGCTCATTCGGGGCCTGGGCCTCGCTCAAACCGTCCCGTGTGTAGTCACGGCGCATATCGGCCAGTGCCTGGGTCATGCGGCTTTATCCTTGTGGTTCAGCGGATCAGTTTTTCGCCTGGTCATTCGCAGCCGGTGCAGCAGCCTTGGCCTTGGCCGGGGCCGGTTTCTTCGCAGCGGGCTTGGCCGGGGCTTTTTTAGCCGCGGGCTTGGCAGCCGCCTTTTTAGCCGCGGGTGCCTTTTTAGCCGGGGTCTTGGCGGCGGGGGCCGGGGCTGGAACGTTCTGCACCGCAACCATTTCGGCTACAGGCGGGGTCTTGCCCGATTGATACTTGCTCAACAGCGCCAGCATGGTCGTGCGCTGGGTGAACATGATTTCCATGCGGCGGTTCAGCGCGCGGCCCTGGGTGCTGTCGTTGGCGGCACGTGGCATCAGGTCACCCATGCCACGCAGCATCAGGCGGTCCTGTTTCAGGCCGCTGAGGCTGAAGATCGAGGCAATGGACTGCGCACGCTCCTTGGTCAACGCCTGGCTGGCAGGCGCGGTACCGGTGGCATCCACGTGGCCCAGCACCAGCACAGCGGTTTTTGGATCGGCTTCAACCGCCTTGGCGACGCGAGTGAACGGCCCCAGGGTAACCGGCAGCAGCATCGCCGGGCGTTTCGGGTTGTAGGAGCCGTCTACCGGAGCAATCACCACGAGTACGTTATCGCGACGTTCAAGTTGCAGGTTGCTGTCCTTAATGGCGGCGCGCAGGCGCGGCTCGTAGTCGTCCAACCAGGCCTGGGTGATTTTCGGGTCAGGCATTGGCACATTGGTCACGTCGACTTTGGCCAATGGCTTGGGTTTGCTTTCGAACGGCCACCACCAGTGGGTTTCGCTGTCGGTCTTGGCGACGGCAGGCGCGGCGTCTGGAGCCGGGGTCGCGGCCTTGAGGTCGGCTTTCAGGTCAGCCTTGGCATCAGCGGCCTTCTCGTCGGCGCTCTTGGAGGAGAACGGCCACCAGCTGGAACCGGTGTCAGCCTTGGCGGCCGGCGCTGGCGCGGAGGCGACAGGCGCAGCAGCAGCAGCGGCTACAGGTGCGGCAGGCTTGGCGCCGGCAGCGGGCTTGGCATCCGGCTTGGCGTCGGTTTGGGTCACTGCGTCCTTGGTCGTGGCCTTATCCGACCCAAATGACCACCAATGCCCACCCTCGGCATCATTTTGTGGAGTTTGTGCGCAACCGGTAATAGTGAGGCAAAGCGCCAGTGCCAAGGACTTGTTCGATAACATGAGATATCCACAAAATGAGAAAAGAAACGGGGGTCTCGATGACCCGTTAAACAGACGCTTACAGAACATTAAAGTTACATCATTTCGTTCAGCGTCTTCTTATAGTTGCCTTTGTAACAAAAAAATGTGAAACAGCAAGGGGTTTACAGACAACCGGCCAATATTCTGACCAACTTCTGTGCCCGTGGGTCCATAAGTACATAAGGCCCCAATGTATTAGTCACGAAACCAAACGCTACATCATGCTCAGGATCGGCAAAACCCACCGAGCCGCCGGCGCCTGGATGCCCGAACGCACGGGCGCCAAGGCCGAACGTGGCATTGGGCAATTGCGGCTGGTCCAACATGCAGCCCAGCCCGAAGCGGGTTTGTGTCAATAATGTTTTATCCGGCCCGATACTGTGTTCACGGGTCAATTCTTCGAGCATGTCGGCTTCCAACAAACTACCGTCCAACAAACCACTATAAAAACCCGCCAGACTACGCGCATTACCGTGACCATTTGCCGCCGGCTGCTGCATGCGTCGCCATTCAGGTTTATTAGTACTGGTGAGAATAGACGGCGGGTTGGCAAATGCCCGCGTCGTCATGGCGGTGGGCTCGCGCATCATTACTTGCAGTAAACGCTGCGCGGCTTCATCGCCCATATTGCCTTTGCTGCGCGCGATATGTGCAACACGATAAAACTCTTCGTCGGCCAGGCCCACGTGGAAGTCCAGCCCCAGCGGCCGTGCCACCCGCGCCACAATGGACTCACCCGGCCCACGCCCATCGGCGCGGCGCAGCAATTCGCCGACCAGCCAACCGTAGGTGATCGCCTCGTAGCCATGGCCCTGGCCCGGCGTCCACCAGGGGGCTTCGGCTGCCAGGGTGTCGACCATCAATTGCCAGTCATACAAGGCTTCGGTGGGCAGCATCTCGCGGATGGCCGGCAACCCGGCCTGATGGCAGAGCAACTGGCGCAGCGTAATGGTTTCCTTGCCGGCAGCAGCGAACTCAGGCCAGTACCTGGCCACTGGCGCGTCCAATTGCAACTTGCCCTCGGCCACCAGTTGCAGGGCCGTGACAGCGGTGAAGGTTTTGGTGCAGGAAAACAGGTTGACGATGGTGTCGCTGTGCCAGGCCTCGGTACCGTCCTTGTCGGCGGTACCGGCCCACAGGTCAACGACGGTTTCGCCGCCGACCTGGATGCAGAGCCCGGCGCCACGCTCCTGCGGGTCATCGAACAACGCGGCAAACGCTTCACGTACCGCTTCGAACCGGAGCTCGTAATGACCCTGAACCTGCACCTAAGCCCCCTCGGAAAACACCGTAAAAAGTGGCCGACATTGTTCCAGCCATTGTTGGATTTGTGAACCCGTCAACAAGGAATCAATGACCATTTCCCGAATGCCCACCGGCGTGTCCGGCGCCCTGCCCCGGGCCTTTGCCCTCGCGCCCAGGCTTGCTGCCTTCGCTTTCACGCGCGGTGCTGGCGGCCTTGGCCTTTTCCGCTTCCTTGCCCAGTTGATCCACCGCCGCCAGGTTGCTTCTACGCACACTGTCGACAAACCCCTGGAATGGTACGTCAGTGATACCCACCAGGCCGAAGTGGCCGTTTTCACCGTCCAGCAACCGGCCGGTCACCGGCTGGTCCAGGTACTGGAACCAATGGACGCCGACAATGGACGGCTCGGCCATGGCTTGCTTGAGGAAGTTGGCATACGCCGCGCTACGTTCTTCTTCCCTGGCCAACTGGGTCACGCCGCCCCAGAACGGGCCACGGTCCGCAGAGCCGAAGTTGAATTCAGTGATCAACACCGGCTTGTCCAGGGCGCGCAGCGCGGCAAAGTCATAGCCGTCCTGGGGTTTGAGCGTGTACATGTTGAAGCTCAGCACATCGCAATATTGCGCGCACGACGCCACGGCTTCCGGCGTACTCACCGCATAACGCCCGCCCAGCAGCAGTTGGTTGGGTGCGTGCCATTTCAGCGAGTCGGAGATGGTCTTGAAGTAGGCATCAGCGAAGGTCTTCTGGAAGTATTTGAAGTCAGCTTCGATTTCCGGGTGTTCAGGGTTGGGCATCGGCGGTTCGAAGCCCGGGTCTTCCATCAACTCCCACCCCGCCAACTCGATGCCCCAGGCTTTCGACAGGCCTTGCTCGTTGCGGTACTTGTCACGCAATTGCTTGAGGAACGCGCGCTTGGCCGGTACGTCGGTGGTCATGCGCAAGGTGCCGTAGGCCAGGGCGTAGCGGGATTTCGGATCATCGCCGGGGCCGGCCCAGGCCAGTTCGTTATCGGCAAAGAAGCCGATCAGCCACGGGTCGTCGCGGTGGTCGCGGGCGGCAATGGCCACCGCGCGCTCGGTCGCCATGGCGAAACGCGGATCGAACGGATCGGGCATGCCGCCCCACCAGTCGGTGCCGGTGCTGATGCTGGCGTAGTCGCCGACAATCGACAACGGCAAGGTGTACGGCACACGGTCGGCAGTGGCCAACGCGTCGTCGCTCCAGTTGCCGACGGTGTTGAAACCCCAGGCTTGCAGGCGATCAAGGGTATGGGTCACCCAGCGTTTCTGGTCAAACCCTTCGCCGCCATAAGTGCGCTGCAGGTTGGCGCCGTAGAAATCGTACCAACGCCCGGCAGCGAAGCCACGACCTTCACCCGCACCATTGCCGGTGCGGTTATCGCCGCTGCCGTAGTACTTGTCGAAGGGTTCACCGGCCTTCGGCAGCGCCGCGAACATCCACTCACGACCGGCCACGTAGGTCTGGCTGTTGTCCGGGGCCACGGTATTGACACCCAGGGAATAGAACGGATGGCCTTCCGGGGTCACGAGGTACCAGCGACCGTCGCGCTTTTCGGTGCGGAAAAAGCCACTGGCCTTGAACGCCGGCCCTTTGTTCCAGCCGCCGAACGTGTCCAATGCGGATTTATCACGCGCGGCCAGCCAGCCCTGCAGTTGGGTGTGTTCCTTTGCCGCAGCCGCCTTGAGCTGTTCGTCGCTGCTGACCTTTTCCGGCCAGCGCGCACGGGTGGACTGACCATAGGTATCCACCAGTTCGCTGTAGGCCGCCTTCAGCACCGGCTCGCTGTCCTGCACACCAAAGCGTTCCAGCAGGATGCTTTGCGCGGCGTTGGGCTTGATCATCGACAGGGTCACCGAGACCACCTGGCTACGGTCGATCTCGCCGGCGCTGCTGGCCAGCAACACACGCTGGCCATCCACGGTGATCGGCATCGGCGGGCCGGCCTTCATGCCCTGGCTCAACGGCGAGTTGGCTTGCAGCGGGATCAGCAAAGTCTGGGCGGGGCCGGCCGGCAGGTCGATGCGGCTGACCAGGGTCTTGCCATCGCTGCTCTGCACCTTGACGTAGAGGGTCAGCGCCCAGTCCATGGCACTCTGGATACGCAGGCTCATGGCACCGGACTGCGACCAGTCCCAGGCACCGGCCTGTGGGCTGAGCACCAGGCTCGGCTCGGCGGCCGGGTTGAAGGTGATGCGACGCAACACCTCGCCTTCGGGGGTTTGTTCGGCGTTGTATTGCGGCAGGCTGGCGTCCTGGGTCGCCACCTTGACCACATCGGCAGGCCGGACGAAGTTGAACAATGTCTGTTGCCCCGCGGGCGCGGCCATCAAGGGCGCAGTGAACAGCAGGGCAAATAGGGCGGGCAGCGTGCGAATCATACGAACAAGGTTCTCCCAAACGGCCGGTAAATAGCCTGATGACATAAATCGATAGCAGTGAGATAGACCACGAAGTGGGCGAATTCGCCCACGAGGGCTTAAGAAATTTCGCGCCGGAACGGCGGCAACGCATTCAGGATCGCCTTGCCGTAGCGCTGGGTCACCAGGCGGCGGTCGAGCAAGGTGATGGTGCCCCGGTCTTCCTCGGTACGCAGCAAGCGACCGCAGGCCTGCACCAGCTTCAAGGAAGCATCCGGCACCGAAATCTCCATGAACGGGTTACCGCCCCGCGCTTCGATCCATTCGGCCAACGCGGCCTCGACCGGATCATCCGGCACCGAGAACGGGATCTTGGCAATCACCACGTGTTCGCAGTAGGCGCCGGGCAAGTCCACGCCTTCGGCGAAACTCGCCAGGCCGAACAGCACGCTGGAATCCCCGCCATCGACCCGCGCCTTGTGCTTGTTCAGGGTTTCCTGTTTGGACAGGTTGCCCTGGATAAACACCTGCTTGCGCCAGTCGCGGTCGAGGCCGTCGAACACGTCCTGCATCTGTTTGCGCGACGAGAACAACACCAGGGTGCCGCGCGAACCTTCCACCAGGGAGGGCAGGTCGCGGATGATCGCAGCGGTGTGCGCCGGCGCATCCCGTGGATCGGCCTTGAGGTCGGGCACCCGCAGCACACCGGCGTCGGCATGATGGAACGGGCTTGGCACCACCGCCGTGACGGCTTTTTTCGGCAAGCCCGCGCGCATGCGGAAGCGGTCGAAGGTGCCCAGGGCGGTCAGCGTGGCGGAGGTCACCAGGCAGCCGTACGCCACGTTCCACAGGTTGCGGCGCAGCATTTCGGCGGCGAGGATCGGGCTGGCGTTGACCTCGATATCAAACAACGCACCGCTTTCCGACAGGGTCAGCCAGCGGGCCATGGGCGGGTTGTCTTCGGGGTCTTCGACGGTAAAGGCCGTCCACAGCTCCCAGTTGCCCTGGGAACGGGACAACAGGCTGCCGAACAGCGGGTACCATTCCTCGGCCTGGTTGCTGGCGATGCCGATGTTGACCTCACCGTCCATGCCTTCCTTGAGCAAGTCAGTCAGGCGGGTGAACAGGTCGGTGAGACGGGAAAAGCCTTTCTTCAGCTCGATGCCCATTTCGCGCATATGCTCGGGAATCATCCCACCGACAAAGCGGTGGCGCGGGCGCTCACGGCCTTCCACATCTTCACCGGGCTTGAAGTCGGCCACCTGTTCGCAGGCGCTGAACATGAACTGTTGCTGGGTCTTGATCTCCCGCGCCAGCTCCGGCACCTGCTCGATCAACTTGCCCAGGTCGCCGGGCAGCGGGTGCTGGGCGAGCAATTTGGTCAGATTCTTCGCGGTGGTCTCCAGCCAGTCGGCGGTGGAGCGCAGGCGCGTGTAGTGGGCGAAGTGGCCGATAGCCTTGTCAGGCAGGTGATGGCCTTCGTCGAACACGTAAAGGGTGTCACGCGGGTCCGGCAGCACGGCACCGCCGCCCAGGGCCAGGTCGGCCAGGACCATATCGTGGTTGGTAACGATCACGTCGACCTTGCCCATGCCTTCGCGAGCCTTGTAGAAGGCGCATTGGCCGAAGTTGGGGCAATGGCGGTTGGTGCACTGGCTGTGGTCGGTGGTCAGGCGTGCCCAGTCGGCATCTTCGAGGGCGGTGGGCCAGCTGTCGCGGTCGCCGTCCCATTTATTGCCGGCCAGTTTCTCGATCATGCTGGTAAACAACTTCTGGCTGACCTCATCCACCTCGATCTTGAAGCCTTCTTCCTCGAACAGCGACGCCGTGGCGGTTTGTGCGTGGCCTTCCTGCAGCAGCACGTCGAGCTTGGACAGGCACATGTAGCGGCCACGGCCCTTGGCCAGGGCGAAGGTGAAGTTCAGGCCGCTGTTGCGCATCAGGTCGGGCAGGTCTTTGTAGACGATCTGCTCCTGCAGGGCGACGGTGGCGGTGGCGATCACCAGGCGCTTGCCGGCGGCCTTGGCGGTCGGGATCGCAGCCAGGCTGTAGGCCACGGTCTTGCCGGTACCGGTACCGGCTTCGACAGCCACGACGGCGGGCTCACCTTCGCGGCGGCCTTCGTCATCGGTGTCGATATCCCCGAGGACCTTGGCCACTTCGGCGATCATCAGGCGTTGGCCGTAGCGCGGTTTCAAGCTCTTGGCTTCGAGAAAACGCGTGTAGGCGCCCTGGATCGTGGTTTTGAGTTCAGTGCTGATCATGGATAGTCGGGCGCAAAAAACGCTGGATAAATTTTCAGTGGTTCGGATCGGCAGCTATCATACCCCGCTAATTAATCCCGCGCAGAACGGAGTACCACAATGACCGCGTTTAGCCTCGTTTACACCCTGCATGTATTGGCCGCCCTGATCTGGGTCGGCGGCATGTTTTTCGCCTGGATGATCCTGCGCCCCGCCGCTGTGGCGGCCCTTGAGGGCCCTGCCCGACTCAAGCTGTGGGCCAATGTGTTTCAACGTTTTTTCGTGTGGGTATGGGTGGCAGTGCTGGTTTTGCCGATCAGCGGCGTCGGCCTGCTGCACCTGCGCTTCAGCGGGTTTGAAAGCGCACCGCGCTATGTGCAGGTGATGATGGGTTTGTATCTGGTGATGACGGCGTTGTTTATCCGCATCCAGGCGCTGAAGTTTCCGCAACTGAAGGCGGCGGTGGCGGCTGAGGATTGGCCGGCGGGTGCGGCTGCACTGGGGCAGATTCGCAAGCTGGTGGGGATCAACCTGATCGTGGGGTTCGCGGTGGTTGCGATTGCATCGGCTCGGCCGATGTTCTGAGTACAGCCGCAAGCTGCAAGCTCGAAGCTTGCAGCTGTTTAGAACTTAGAGCCGCTGAATAGTCACGGTACCCGCAGGCCCAGCTGGCCCCGGCTGCCCTTCCAACCCTGGGCGCCCCTTCTCGCCACCGTCGGCGCGGTACACCAGGCAACCTTTGGACTCCCCGCCTTTGCCCGGCTTGCCGGCCGTGCCGGCCAAACCGCCAGCACCGCCGTCCACCCAGACCTTGATGTGTTCCGCCGGGAAGTCCTTCGGCAACTCCACGTGCACCTGTGCACCCGCTCCACCCGGCAGGCCATCGCCGCCGTTATCGCCATTGAAACCGCGCCCCGCCGAGCCCCAGGTGCACCCAGGATCCACGCCATTGGCGCCATCCAGCCCGGCATACCCTTGGGCACCGGCGCCGCCACGGGCATCCACCGAGAGTTCTTCGGCCGTCAGCGAGTTGATGCGCAAAGTCAGGTCACGCCCGGCCTTGGCCGGTTTTTCATGGGTGCCGGGAGCACCGCGCGAGGTGATCTGGCTGCCCTGCTCAAGTTGTGCATGCCGCACCTGCAATTGCAGCGCGGTATTGCCAGGCACAATTGCGATGCGTGCGTCGCGGCCCAGGTGCAGTTCATCCACCGTGACCTGGCTGATGGTGGCCGGAATCAGCAACGTGCCGTAGTCCGCCACGTCCAGGCGCTCCAGTTGCAACACGCTGGTGCTGGAGGGAAGGCGCATCAATGAGTTGGTTTCGACACTGACGCTCTGGGCCAGGGCAACGGGGCTGACCAACAGGGCCAACAGAAAAACCTTACGCATCATGGGGCTCCTGAATGTTTTCAAATTTTTCTTTGGACGCACAGTAACGACTTCTACAGGCGATTTGCCAGTGAAGGTTCAAAAAACTTGAGCAGGGAGCGGTTCAAGCGAGGGTGGCCGGCAATGCCCCTGTGGATCCCACAGGGGCAAGGGCTGTCAGCGGTTGATCTGGATTTCAGTGCGGCGGTTCAGGGCGCGGCCTTCAGCGGTCTTGTTGTCGGCGACCGGATGGCTTTCGCCCGCCCCGGTGACAGACACAAAGGCACTGCGGGGCACCCCGGCGCCGATCAGGTAATCGGTGACCGAATGGGCACGTTTTTCCGAGAGTTTCTGGTTATAGGCGTCTTTACCGACGCTGTCGGTGTGACCACTGACCCGTAGCTGGGCGCTCGGGGCTTCCTGCTTCAGGCGCGTGGCAATGGTGTCGAGTTTGGTTTTATCCGCTGCCGTCAACTTGGCAGAGTCGAACTGGAAGTGCACATCGCGGATCACGATGGTTTCTTCCTTGACCACGACCACCTCCTCAACCACCGCCGCTGGCACTGGCGGTGCCGGTGGGCAACCATTGGCGTCGACCTGCACCCCTTTCGGGGTGCCCGGGCACTTGTCGCGGCTGTCCGGCACGCCATCGCCATCTTCGTCGCCATCGCCGTGCACCCAGCAATAGGCGCCGGCCATGCCGCCGACCAGCAACGCACCATAGCCTGCGTAGGCCGAGCTTTCAGTCGCACCGATCGCCGCACCGGTCACACCGCCGACAGCGGCGCAGGTAGGCCAATCGGTTTTTTGCAAGCCTGCGCAACCTGTCAATACTCCGGTTAGCAGAACCAAGGGTAGAGCTGTCCGCATGATGCTCATCTGACTTTCTCCTGAGGGGATCGGCGGGGGCCGATGGGTGGAGTAAAGACCGCTCTTTTCAACTGCGCCACTACGCCACGCCCCCGTATTCATTGGGGATCGCCGCCCACGCAGGACTTTTCGCAGCCACCCGCTCTAGGCCCGCACGCTCAGCCGCGCTAGTCTCTAGGGTTCTGATGTGAGGATCTCTGATGACCGCTGGTATTTCTGCCCGTACTCCCCAGCAAGCGCTGGCCGCCTTGCTCGATCTGCACCAGCCCAAACGCCTGTTGCTGTTGGGTGCCAGCCAGTTCCCGGCGCTGGACGCATTTAAAGCCGCACACCCGGAGACCCAGGTGTTTTGCGCCGACCCAGGACCATTGCCGCAAGCACTGGCGGCCCAGCGGTTTGACCTGGCGCTGGTGGTCGATTGCCTCGAGCACCTGTCAAAACCCCAGGGCCTGACCTTGCTCGGCGGCATCCGCAACCTCAACGCCAGCCGCATTGCGGTGCTGGTGGACCTGGGCGCCTGCGGCTGGAAGGAAACCGACTTCTTCTCCCTGGCCCTCCAGGCCGGCGAGCGTTTCCAGCGCGACGAGCAGGTGCTGACGCTGTTTACCTACGATCTGCTTGACTATAAACAGGTGCCGGACTGGCTCAACGCCCGTTTCTGGGCTAACCCGGAAAACTTCGGAAAGTATTGGTGGTAACCGGATGAGTACATCGATTCCAGGCGCCCCTACGCCGTTCGGACTTCGTTAAGTAACTCAGGGTGACGATCGAGCAACTTGAGAAGCTTTATGAGTGCCAGCGGAGGCTTGGTTTTTCCATTCTCATAGCGAGAAAAGGCGTTGACCCCGCCACCGAATATCTCGGCGGCTTCCCGCTGGTCCAACGAAAGTTTCTTACGCACCTTAGCGATGAAGCCAGGGTCTACCAAATCCGCATTGACCCGTTTTGAGAAGGCGCGCATCGCTTTCATGACACGATCCGACTCAACCAAATCCAGGATCGACTCGGAGCAGGACGGGCAGAACTCACCCGTCACATTCGCAACCACAGTGGTTTCACCTTTGTAGGAATAGGGTATGTCGCGGATGTCATGGACCAAGTCCGCAGCGCCGCAAACAGGGCATTTCATGTTCATAGCTCCTTGAAGGACACGATCAGTACGTCTTCGATAACCGTGAGTTTCAGATAGACCTTCCCCGCCTTCGTGTGTGGCCGGTACACGTCTTGCCATAGCGTGTGGTCGGCGTAGGTAGTCTTTTGTAAAAGTCCGTTGGTTTAAGGGCCAGTATCACGGCCAGCATCTCGGAGAGGTCGAGGTTAAGAGCATCCGCGCCGAGTCGTGCAGTATTCGTGGTACGCACCCTCCCAGATTTGATCAGGGCCTTGACGTTGGTCAACTTGCAGTGAGGCGCGTTCTTCTCCATGCAGAAATTAACCTAATGGGTTTTTATTTAGCAAGTAGGTTAATCCACCTGTTCTTGCAGTAGAGCCCAATGGAACCTCAAGCGGCTCTGCGCGAGCCAGCCAGGAAGTGTCTCAACGAATGAATGCTCGCTCGGCCGTCCCTCGCACCCGCTGGCCGTCGAGTTCCCCTGCGATCCTCTGTAGTATCGGGTCATAAGCTGTCAACGGCTGTGTCTGCGGTAATACCAAGGCTTAGCTATTGTTACGTCTAACAGAACGTGTATTGGTGGTAACCCGATGAGTACATCCATTTGCCCCTGCGGCAGTGGCAACCTGCTGGATGCCTGCTGCGGCCATTATCACGCCGGGCACCCGGCACCCTGCGCCAGCGCCCTGATGCGTTCACGCTACAGCGCCTATGTGCTGGGCCTGGTGGACTATCTGGTCGCCACCACTTTGCCCGCGCAACAGGCTGGCCTGGACCGTGAGGCCATCGGTGCCTGGAGCGCCCAGAGCACCTGGCTCGGCCTGGAGGTTGAAAGTTCCGAGGTGTTCGGCGGCCAGCCGGAACACGCCTTCGTGACCTTCACCGCACGCTGGCATGACAGCACCGGCGAACATAGCCACCGCGAGCAGTCTTCTTTCGTACAGAATGAAGGGCGCTGGTACTTCATCGACCCCACGGTGGAAGTAAAAACCGGACGCAACGATGCGTGCCTGTGCGGCAGTGGGCAAAAATTCAAGAAGTGTTGTTCCAGCTATCTCTAACTACCACAGGACTCACGCCATGCTTCGGATCTACAGCTTGATGCTGGCGTTAACCTTCGGCCTGACCGGTTGCGCCTCCTGGTTCGAAGACGATTCGCCCCCGCCCCACGTTTCCCTGGTGAAAGTCGAAGTGGTGCGGGCCAAGCTGCTGGAGCAGAAATTCAAGCTGTACTTTCGCGTGGATAACCGCGACGACTCGGACCTGACCGTGCGTGGGCTGATCTACAAGGTCACCCTGGATGACTTTGTGCTCACCGAAGGCGAGTCCAATGAATGGCTGACGGTACCGCCCAAGGGCCATGCATTTTTCAAGGTGTCGGTGCGCACCAACCTCTGGCCGCAGATACGCGACGTGGTGCAACTGCTGAAAAAACCCGACCAGCCTGTGCCGTATCGTCTGGAGGGTGAACTGAAAACCGGATTATTCATCGGTTATGACGTGCAGGTGAACCACAATGGCGAGATAATCCCCGGCGATTTTATTCCGGAGCGACATCGATGACTCAGCAACCCCATGTCCATGGTCCTGACTGCAACCACGATCATGATCACCATGATCACGACCACGGCCATGTCCACGGCCCGAACTGCGGCCACGCTCACCAGGAGCCGGTGCGCAACGCATTGAAGGACGTTGGCCGCAACGATCCTTGCCCGTGCGGCAGTGAGAAAAAATTCAAGAAGTGCCACGGCGCGTAAATCGCGCTGAGGGCCCACGTGTGTGTGAGGGAGTTCGCTCCCTTCCACAGCTGCATCGCATTCCAAATCGAAAGCGTCTAAGGGTAGACGCAAATGTTTGATTGAATTTCCACCCTCCCACCTTTACCTATACCTACAGGCATTCGCTCAAGCATCACCACTTTTGGAGAGCTTCATGATCGACCTGTATTACTGGACCACCCCCAACGGTCACAAAGTATCGCTGTTCCTGGAAGAAGCCGGTCTGCCCTACAACGTGCACCCGATCAACATCGGCCAGGGCGACCAGTTCAAGCCGGACTTCCTGAAGATTGCCCCCAACAACCGCATCCCGGCCATCGTCGATCAGAACCCGAGCGACGGCGGCGCGCCGATCTCGCTGTTTGAATCCGGCGCGATCCTGCTGTACCTCGCGGAAAAAACCGGTCAATTCATTCCAAAAGACCTGCGCGGTCGCCAGGAAGCGCTGCAATGGTTGTTCTGGCAAATGGGCGGGCTCGGGCCGATGGCGGGTCAGAACCATCATTTCAGCCAGTTCGCACCGGAGAAAATCCCCTACGCGATCAAGCGCTACGTAGATGAAACCGCCCGTCTATACGGTGTGCTGGACCGACGTCTGGCGGACCGTGCGTTCGTGGCGGGTGAGGACTACAGCATTGCCGATATGGCGATCTATCCGTGGATCGTTTCCCACAAGTGGCAGAGCCAGCGCCTGGAAGATTTCCCACACGTTCATCGCTGGTTCAATAGCATCAAGGAACGGCCAGCGACGGTTCGGGCGTATGAATTAGTCCAAAAGGTCAATCCGCCTAAATCCTGACCTGAAGTCGTGCGCGGTCAACAGGTGGGAGGGGCGGTGCGACTCAAGATCTAACGCTTTACCCAAACTCCTGCTTGCGTCGTTTCACCGCGCTCACTAACGTAGCGCCTTTACTGACGCTACCCCCCGCAGGAGCTTTGCCATGGCCTCGCCAGCCCTCTCACATTTTCTTCCCCGGTTCGGCGTTGCCGCGGCAGTGGCCAGTGCATTAAGCCTGGCCGGTTGCCAGCTCCAGAGCACCCAGGACACCCTGCCGCCAGTGGCCGGCGTGCAGCCGATCAAGGGCCTCGCACAGAATGTTTCGATACGCCGCAACGCCCAGGGCATGCCGCTGATCGAAAGCAACACTTTCCACGACGCGCTGTTCAGCCTCGGTTATGTACACGCCAGTGACCGTATCACCCAGATGGTCACCCTGCGCCTGCTGGCCCAGGGCCGCCTGGCTGAAATGTCCGGGCCTGAGGTGCTGGATGTGGACCGCTTCATGCGCGCGGTCAACCTGAAGAAAAGCGCCGGCGAGCTGTATAACGCCTCGTCGCCGCGCCTCAAGCGCTTCTTCGAAGTGTATGCCCGTGGCGTCAACGCCTACCTGTTCCGCTACCGCGACAAGCTGCCGCCGGACCTGGCCCAGACGGGCTACAAGCCTGAGTACTGGAAGCCGGAAGATTCGGCGCTGCTGTTCTGCCTGCTGAATTTCAGCGAGTCGGCCAACCTGCAGGAAGAGCTGGCGTCGTTGCTGCTGGCGCAAAAGGTCGGCGTGGACAAACTCGCCTGGCTGACACCGAGCGCGCCGGATGAGCCGATCCCCCTGGCCGAAGCCGAAAAACTCAAGGGCGTGAACCTCAGCCAGATCACCGGCCTGGCCGGGCTGGACACGGTCAGCCAGCAATTGAGCAGCCTCAACTCGCTGGCGGTTACCACGTCGAGCAACTGGGCCATCGGCCCGCAACGCAGTCGCAGCGGCAAGAGCCTGCTGGCAGGCGACCTCGCCGCCCAGCCGCAGGCGCCGTCACCGTGGAACTACGTGCAGATTCGCGCACCGAAATACCAGGCCGTCGGCGCCTCGATTGCCGGCCTGCCGACCCTGTTGTCCGGTTTCAACGGCAATGTGGCGTGGAGTATGAGCACGGTCAAGGGCGATACCCAGGACCTGTTCCTGGAGAAGGTCAAACGCCAGGGCAGCGCGTTGTACTACGAGAACAACGGAAAATGGCTGCCGGCAGCGGTGCGTAATGAAACCTTCTTCGTCAAGGGTCAACGCTCGATTCGCGAAGTGGTGTACGAAACCCGCCACGGCGCCTTGCTCAACAGCAGCCAGGCCCTGACCAGCGGTTTTGGCCTGGCCCTGCAAACCGCCGACTTCAAGGATGACAAGAGCCTCGACGCGTTCTTCGACCTGTCCCGCGCGCAAAACGCCGGCAAGGCCTCGGACGCGACCCGCAACATCCGCGCCATTGCCTTGAACATGGTCTTCGCCGACGCCGGCAGCATTGGCTGGCAGGTCACCGGCCGTTTCCCCAACCGCCGCGAAGGCGAAGGCCTGCTGCCCTCGCCCGGTTGGGATACGCGCTTTGACTGGGACGGTTACGCCGACGCGATGCTGCACCCCTATGACCAGGACCCGGCCCAAGGCTGGATCGGCACCGCCAACCAACGCACCGCGCCGCGCGGCTACGGCATGCAGTTATCCAACTCCTGGGATGCGCCGGAGCGCAGCGAGCGCCTGGCGCAACTGGCCAATGCAGGCAAGCACGACAGCCGCAGCATGATCGCCATGCAATACGACCAGACCACCACCTTCGCCGCCAAGCTCAAGACCATGTTCCAGGCGCCGGGCATGGCCCAGCCCTTGAAGCAGGCGATTGATGCGTTGCCAGCCCCCGAGCAGGCCAAGGCGCGGGAAGCACTGAAGCGCCTGATGGCCTTCGACGGTCGCCTGGTGTCGACGTCCGCCGACGCGGCGCTCTACGAACTGTTCCTGCAGGAAAGCACCCGGCAGATCTTCCTCGACGAACTGGGGCCGGAAAACAGTGCCAGCTGGAAAGCCTTTGTCAGCAACGCCAACCTGTCCTATGCCGCCCAGGCCGACCACCTGCTGGGCCGCGAAGACAGCCCGTTCTGGGACGACGTGCGCACCGCGCAGAAAGAAGACAAACCCGCCATCCTCGCCCGCAGCCTGGCCGCCGCGATCAGCGCTGGCGAGAGCCAACTGGGTGCTGACCACAAGGCCTGGCAGTGGGGCAAGCTGCACAGCACCACCTGGAAAAACACCAGCGGCCAAGTGATTCGCGGCCCGCTGGCGTCCGGTGGCGACCACAACACCTTGAACCCGGCGCCGTACAGCTGGGGCCAGGATTTCAACACCACCCAGGTGCCGGCGCTGCGCATGATCGTCGACTTCGGCCAGGTGGAGCCGATGATGGGCCAGGGTGGCATCGGCCAGTCCGGCAACCCGGCCAGCCCGAACTACGCCAATGGCATCGACCCGTCGCTCAAGGCGCAATACCTGAGCTTCCCGATGCAGCCGCAGAACTTCGAGAAGGTGTATGGGAAGGCCAGGTTGACCCTGACCCCAGGCAAGTGACCTGACTTACGCCTGGTAAAACCGGATTCAAATGTGGGAGGGGGCTTGCCCTAATGCCGGTCAGTTAAGCGTACATCGCCTCCTGTAGGAGCGAGCTTGCTCGCGAAAAACGTCAACGATAACGCGTGCTTCCTGAATGAACGCGGCGCCTGTGAGTTTTTCGCGAGCAAGCTCGCTCCTACAAAAAGCCATAACTGACTGGCATTAGGGCAAGCCCCCTCCCACATTTGGCCCACATGCATTCAGATAGAACTTCTGCGCTCGCCCCCGTCTCATACCTGATAAGCCCATCGCCCCGGTCACCCCATGGACCTTGTCATCGCCCGGCCCGAAGGCCTCTACTGCCCCGCCGGAGATTTCTACATCGATCCCTGGCGCCCCGTGGAACGCTCCGTCATCACCCACGCCCACGGCGACCACGCCCGCACGGGCAATCAACACTATTTGGCTGCCGCCCCTGGCGAAGGCATCCTGCGCTCGCGCCTGGGCCAGGACATCAACCTGCAAACCCTGGCCTATGGCGAAAAACTCGTCCACCACGGCGTGACCCTGAGTTTTCACCCCGCCGGGCATGTACTCGGCTCGGCCCAGGTGCGCCTCGAGTACCGGGGCGAAGTCTGGGTGGCGTCCGGCGATTACAAAGTGGAACCGGACGGCACCTGCGCGCCCTTCGAACCGGTGCGTTGCCATACCTTTATCACCGAATCCACCTTTGGCCTGCCGATCTACCGCTGGCAGCCCCAGGCGCAGATCTTCGCCGGGATCAACGATTGGTGGAGGAGCAATATTGCCGCCGGCAAAGCCAGTGTGTTGTTCTGTTATTCCTTCGGCAAAGCCCAACGCATCCTGCATGGCATCGACGCCAGCATCGGCCCGATCCTCAGCCATGGCGCGGTCGAGCCGCTGAACCGGGTTTACCGCGAGGCCGGCATTTATATCCCCGAGACCCTCTACGCCGGCGATTTCAAAAAGACCGACCCATTGCTGCGCCAGGCCCTGATCATCGCGCCGCCTTCCGCCGGTGGCAGCAGTTGGATCAAGCGCTTCGGCGACTACAGCGATGCCTTCGCCAGCGGCTGGATGCGCCTGCGCGGTACGCGACGGCGGCGCGGAGTGGACCGAGGCTTTGTGCTCTCGGATCATGCGGACTGGCCCGGGCTGCTGTGGGCGATCGAACAAACCGGCGCCGAACGGGTGATGGTCACCCACGGCTCCGTCGGGGTATTGGTACGCCACCTGCGGGAAAAAGGCCTGGATGCCCAGGGCTTCACCACCGAATACGGTGATGACGAAGAGGAGGCCACGGCATGAAAGCCTTCGCCGAGCTGTACGCCAACCTCGACGCCACCACCTCCAGCAATGCCAAGCTCGCGGCCCTGCAAGCCTACTTCCTGCAAGCGCCGCCTGAAGACGCTGCGTGGGCGGTGTATTTCCTGTCCGGCGGACGACCGCGACAATTGGTACCGACGCGTCTGCTGCGGGACATGGCCACCGAAGCATCCGGCATCGAGCCGTGGCTGTTTGAAGAAAGCTACCAATCGGTAGGCGACCTGGCCGAGACGATTTCCCTGCTCCTGCCGGAATCCACCTACACCTCCGAGGACGGCCTCGCCGTGTGGCTGGAAGAAAAACTCCTGCCGCTGCGTGGCCTGTCGCCCCTGGACCTGGCCGAACGGTTGCCAGCGTTATGGGCGCAACTGGACCAACCGAGCCTGATGGTGTGCATCAAGTTGATCACCGGCAGCTTTCGCGTCGGCGTGTCCAAATTGCTGGTCACCCGCGCACTCGCGGCCATGGCCGACCTCGACAGCAAGCGCGTCGCGCAGCGATTGGTGGGCTACACCGATTTATCCAACCGACCGACAGCCGAAGGCTACCTCAAGCTGATCGCCGCCGAATCATCCGACGAGCATGCGCAACGGGGCGGACAGCCTTATCCGTTTTTTCTTGCCCATGGGCTGGCGCAACCGGTGGAGCAATTCGACGCCTTGCTCGGTTCCCCCGCCCACTGGCAGGTGGAATGGAAGTGGGACGGCATTCGCGCGCAGATGGTCAAGCGCGAAGGCCGGCTGTGGATCTGGTCGCGGGGCGAAGAGCTGGTGACAGAGCGTTTCCCCGAACTGCACAGCCTGGTCAGTGGTTTGCCCGATGGCACGGTGATTGATGGCGAGATCGTGGTGTGGAAGGACTCGGTACAACCCTTTGCCCTTTTGCAGCAGCGCATTGGTCGCAAGACCCTGAGCAAAAAAGTGCTCGACGATGCCCCGGTTGCGCTCCTCGCCTATGACCTGCTGGAACATCAGGGCGACGACTGGCGCAACCACCCCCAGGCCGAACGTCGCGCCCAACTGGAACAGGTAATTGCCCAGTGCAACCAACCCGTGTTGCAGCCCTCGCCCCTGCTGACGGGCGCCACATGGCAGGACCTCGCACAGCAACGCGAAGCCTCTCGCAGCCTCGGCGTGGAGGGCATGATGCTCAAGGCTCGCGACGGCCTGTACGGCGTGGGCCGCACCAAGGACATGGGCCTGTGGTGGAAGTGGAAAGTCGACCCCTTCAGTGTCGATGCGGTGTTGATCTACGCCCAACGCGGCCACGGCCGGCGCGCCAGCCTGTACAGCGACTACACCTTCGCCGTGTGGGATGGCCCGCCCGGCAGCGAACGTACGCTGGTGCCCTTCGCCAAGGCCTATTCGGGGCTGACCGATGAGGAAATGCGCAAGGTCGACGCCATCGTGCGCAAGACCACCGTGGAGAAGTTCGGCCCGGTCAGCAGCGTGACGCCCAGCATGGTGTTCGAGCTGGGGTTTGAAGGCATTGCCCTGTCCAAGCGGCACAAGAGCGGGATTGCGGTGCGCTTTCCGCGGATGTTGCGTTGGCGCCAGGACAAGGCAGTGGATGAGGCGGATAACCTTGCCACCCTGCAGGACTTACTGGCCTGACCCAGAACACCGCCCCTCCACAATGGATCTCCAAATGTTCCGAAATAGTGCGCTTGATTTTCAATGCCCATTTTCGGGCATCTCCTACACTCATGACTCCCTTGTCCCACCTTTTAAAACGCTCATTCGGAACTATGGTGCAGAAATTGCTACTCGTGATCCGTCTGACACCGTTCAGTAACAGTCCTAAAACGCGCCACAAGCGCTTATCTTGGTTTCCAGGGATTAAATAATGAAAAAAGCATTGCTGACCCTTTCTGCACTGGCTCTGTGCATGGCCGCCGGTACCGCGCTGGCCAAGGAATACAAGGAACTGCGTTTTGGTGTCGATCCGTCCTACGCGCCGTTCGAATCCAAGGCGGCCGATGGCAGCCTCGTGGGCTTCGATATCGACCTGGGCAATGCGATCTGCGCCGAACTGAAAGTGAAGTGCAAGTGGGTCGAAAGTGACTTTGACGGCATGATTCCAGGCCTCAAAGCCAACAAGTTCGACGGAGTGATTTCGTCCATGACCGTGACCCCGGTGCGCGAGAAGGCCATCGATTTCTCCAGCGAGCTGTTCTCCGGCCCGACCTCGCTGGTGTTCAAGAAAGGCGCGGGGTACTCGACCCCAGAGTCCCTCAAGGGCAAATCCGTGGGCTACGAGCAAGGCACCATCCAGGAAGCCTACGCCAAGGCGGTACTGGATAAAGCCGGCGTGACCACCAAGGCCTACGCCAACCAGGACCAGGTTTACGCCGACCTGACCTCCGGTCGTCTCGACGCTTCCGTGCAGGACATGCTGCAAGCCGAACTGGGCTTCTTGAAGTCACCGGCCGGTGCCGGCTATGAAGTCAGCGCCGCCATCGATGACCCATTGCTGCCATCGAAAACCGCCATCGGTATCAAAAAAGGTAACACTGAACTGAAGGCCCTTTTGGATAAAGGTATCAAAGCGTTACACGATGATGGCACCTACGCCACCATCCAGAAGAAACACTTTGGCGATCTGAACCTGTACAGCGGCAAATAATGCCTGGGGCGCCCCTTCTCTCAAGGGGCGCTTTTTTATCGCCATAGGTCCTGATTTATGTTCGAAGAACTGTTGCAAACCCTCGGGCTGAGCGCACTCAGCCTGAAGGGTTTCGGCCCGTTGTTGCTGCAAGGCACCTGGATGACCATCAAGTTGTCGGTGCTGTCCCTGATCGTCAGCGTATTGCTGGGCCTGCTCGGCGCCAGCGCCAAACTTTCCAGCCTGCCCTTCCTGCGCATCCCCGCCCAGCTCTACACCACCCTGATTCGCGGTGTACCCGACCTGGTGCTGATGCTGCTGATTTTCTACAGCCTGCAAACCTGGCTCACCGGCCTGACCGACTTCATGGAATGGGAATACATCGAGATCGACCCATTCAGCGCCGGGGTGATTACCCTGGGCTTTATCTACGGTGCTTATTTCACCGAGACGTTTCGCGGCGCGATCCTCGCCGTGCCCCGTGGCCAGCTCGAAGCCGCCACGGCCTATGGCCTCAAGCGCGGGCAACGCTTTCGCTACGTGACCTTCCCGCAGATGATGCGCTTTGCCCTGCCGGGTATCGGCAACAATTGGATGGTGATGCTCAAGGCCACGGCCCTGGTGTCGATCATCGGCCTGGCGGACCTGGTCAAGGCCGCCCAGGATGCCGGCAAAAGCACCTACCAACTGTTCTACTTCCTGGTACTCGCCGCGCTGATCTACCTGTTGATCACCAGCGCGTCCAACTTCGTCCTGCGTCGTCTTGAACGTCGCTACTCCGCAGGCTCACGGGAGGCGGTGCGATGATCGAACTCTTGCAGGAATACTGGCGCCCCTTCCTCTATAGCGACGGCCAGCACATCACCGGCCTGGCCATGACCCTGTGGCTGCTCAGCGCCGCCCTGGTCATCGGCTTTGTGGTGTCGATCCCGCTGTCCATCGCCCGTGTATCGCGCAACCCGCTGGTACGCTGGCCGGTGCAGTTCTACACCTACCTGTTCCGTGGCACGCCGCTCTATATCCAGTTGCTGATCTGCTACACCGGCATCTACAGCATCGCCGCCGTACGTGAACAGCCGCTGCTGGATGCGTTCTTTCGCGATGCGATGAACTGCACGATCCTGGCCTTCGCCCTCAACACCTGTGCCTACACCACGGAGATTTTCGCCGGGGCCATCCGCAGCATGGCCCACGGCGAAGTCGAGGCGGCCAAGGCCTACGGTTTAAGCGGCTGGAAGCTGTACGCCTACGTCATCATGCCTTCGGCGTTGCGCCGCTCGTTGCCCTACTACAGCAACGAAGTGATCTTGATGCTGCACTCGACCACGGTAGCGTTTACCGCGACGATCCCGGACATCCTCAAGGTGGCGCGGGACGCCAACTCGGCCACGTTCATGACGTTCCAATCATTCGGTATCGCCGCGCTGATCTACCTGACCGTGACCTTTGCCCTGGTCGGTCTGTTCCGTCTGGCGGAGCGCCGTTGGCTGGCGTTTCTCGGGCCCAGCCATTAAGGAGCCTTCATGCGTCATCAGGTACACGATCTGATCGCGCCGGTGCCAGGCACGGCGCGGCAGATTCACAGTTTCCACTTCGGCCCCGAACACGCCGAGGGCAAGGTCTATATCCAGTCATCGCTGCATGCCGATGAACTGCCGGGCATGCTGGTGGCCTGGCACCTGAAAGTGCGCCTGGCCGAGTTGGCGGCAGCCGGGCGGTTACTGAGCGAGATCGTGCTGGTGCCCATCGCCAATCCGGCAGGCCTGGAGCAGGTGTTGATGGACACCCCGCTGGGCCGCTACGAGTTGGAAAGCGGACAGAACTTCAATCGCCTGTTTGTCGACCTCAGCGAAGAAGTGGGCGACCAGGTCGAAGCGTTGCTCGGGGATGATCCCCGGCACAACGTCGAGCTGATCCGTGCCACGTTGAGCACCGCCCTCGCCGGGCAAACCGCCGCGACCCAATTGCACGCCCAGCGGCTGGTGCTGCAACGCCTGGCCTGCGATGCCGACATGGTGCTGGACCTGCATTGCGACTTCGAAGCCGTGGCGCACCTCTACACCACGCCCGAAGCCTGGCCGCTGGTGGAACCGCTGGCACGCTATATCGGCTCCGAGGCCAACTTGCTGGCCACAGACTCCGGCGGACAATCCTTCGATGAGTGTTTCACCCTGGTGTGGTGGCAGTTGCAGCAACGCTTTGGCGCGCGCTTCCCGATCCCCATGGGCAGCTTTTCGGTGACCGTCGAACTGCGTGGCCAGGGCGACGTCAACCATGGGTTGGCCGCCCTCGACTGCCAGGCAATCATCGACTACCTGATTCACTTCGGCGCGATTGCCGGCGACGCCGCACCGCTGCCCGAACTGCCCTACCCCGCCACGCCGCTGGCGGGCGTCGAACCCGTGGCAACGCCGGTGGGCGGCCTGCTGGTGTTCAGCGCCCTGCCCGGTGAATACCTGGAAGCCGGGCAACTGATCGCCGAAATCATCGACCCCATTACCGACCGCGTAACGCCCGTGCACTGCCAGAAGGCCGGCCTGCTTTACGCCCGTTCGCTGCGCCGCATGGCCACTGCCGGGATGGTCATCGGCCATGTCGCAGGCACCGAGGCCTACCGCAGCGGCTATCTACTTTCGCCTTGAGGATGCACGCCCCATGTACAAATTGACCGTTGAAGGCCTGCATAAAAGCTATGGCGACAATGAGGTGCTCAAAGGCGTCTCGCTCAAGGCCAGGACCGGTGATGTGATCAGCCTGATCGGCGCCAGCGGCTCGGGCAAAAGCACCTTTTTGCGTTGCATCAACTTCCTGGAAACCCCCAACGACGGCGCCATGACCCTCGACGGCCAGCCGATCCGCATGGTCAGCGACCGCCACGGCATGCGCGTGGCCGACGATGCCGAACTGCAGCGCCTGCGCACGCGACTGGCGATGGTGTTCCAGCATTTCAACCTGTGGAGCCATATGAGCGTGCTGGAAAACATCACCATGGCCCCGCGCCGGGTGCTGGGTTGCAGCAAAAAGGACGCCGAAGACCGCGCCCGTCGCTACCTGGACAAGGTGGGTTTACCGGCACGGGTGGCGGACCAATACCCGGCGTTCCTGTCCGGTGGCCAGCAACAACGGGTGGCCATCGCTCGCGCCCTGGCCATGGAGCCGGAAGTGATGCTGTTCGACGAACCCACCTCGGCCCTCGACCCGGAGCTGGTGGGTGAAGTGTTGAAGGTGATCCAGGGCCTGGCCGAGGAAGGCCGCACCATGATCATGGTGACCCACGAAATGAGCTTTGCGCGCAAGGTATCCAGCCAGGTGCTGTTCCTGCACAAGGGCCTGGTGGAAGAGCAAGGCGCGCCGGAGGATGTGCTGGGCAATCCGAAGAGCGAGCGCCTGCAACAGTTCCTGAGCGGCAATTTGAAGTAAACCTTTGCGACGCCTGGAGGGTCTGTGGAATAGACCCTCCAGAGCGTTCGCGGCCCCATGGCAAAACCCCTCGACTTCGCCAAAACGTGGTTTGCCGCCAAAGGCTGGAAGCCGTTCGCTTTCCAGAAAGACGTATGGACGGCGGTCAAGGACGGCCGCTCGGGCTTGCTGCACGCCAGCACCGGCGCCGGCAAAACCTACGCCCTGTGGTTTGCCGCCCTCAACCGTTTCGCGATCACCCGGCCGCCTCCCACCGGTAAACGCAAACCGCTGGCTGAGCCACTGACCGTGCTGTGGATCACGCCCATGCGTGCGTTGGCCGCCGACACCGCACGCGCCCTCGAAGCGCCGCTCGAGGCCTTGCAGATTCCCTGGAGCGTCGGCCTGCGCACCGGCGATACCAGCAGCAGCGAGCGTGCCCGGCAAACCCGACGCCAGCCCACCGCCCTGGTCACCACCCCGGAAAGCCTGACCCTGATGCTCGCCCGCGCCGACAGCGAAACGAGCCTGGCGCACCTGCGCATGGTGGTGGTGGATGAATGGCATGAGCTGATCGGCAACAAACGCGGCGTGCAGTTGCAGCTGGCGTTGGCGCGGCTGCGGCGTTGGCATCCCGAACTGATGGTGTGGGGCATTTCGGCCACCCTCGGTAACCAGTCCCACGCCCTGGAAGTGCTGGTCCCACAAGGGGACGGGATTAATGTGCAGGGACAAACGGCCAAGCAGTTGCACGTCGACACCTTGCTGCCGCCCATCGCCGAGCGGTTTCCGTGGGCTGGGCATATCGGCTTGAAGATGCTGCCGCAGGTGGTGGCCGAGGTCGACGCCAGCAGCAGTTGCCTGGTGTTTACCAACACGCGGGCGCAGTCGGAAATCTGGTATCAGGCGCTGCTCGATGCACGCCCGGATTGGGCCGGGGTGATTGCCCTGCACCATGGTTCGCTGGCCCGCGAGACCCGCGACTGGGTGGAGCGGGCGTTGAAAGACGGTCAGCTCAAGGCGGTGGTGTGCACATCCAGCCTGGACCTGGGGGTGGATTTTTTGCCGGTGGAGCGCGTGCTGCAAATCGGCTCGGCCAAAGGCGTGGCGCGCCTGATGCAACGCGCCGGGCGCTCCGGCCATGCACCCGGACGGCCGTCGCGGGTGACCCTGGTGCCGACCCACAGCCTGGAACTGGTGGAAGCCGCTGCGGCCCAGGACGCCATTGCAGCGCGGCGCATCGAAACCCGCGAATCGCCCCACAAGCCGTTGGATGTGCTCGTACAACATTTGGTGAGCATGGCCCTCGGCGGTGGCTTTACGCCGCAGGCGCTGCTGGCGGAGGTCCGTGGCGCTTGGGCCTATCGTGACCTCAGCGAGGCCGATTGGGCCTGGGCCCTGGGTTTTGTACGGCATGGCGGCTTATCGCTGACCGCTTACCCGGATTACCGCCGCGTTGAGCCGGACGAGCACGGCATCTGGCGCGTCCCGGATGCCCGGCTTGCGCGCCGCCATCGCATGAGCGTGGGCACCATTGTCAGTGACGCCAGCATCCAGCTGAAATTCTGGAGCAAAGGCGGCGGTGGCAAGAACCTGGGCAGTGTCGAGGAAGGTTTTATCGCACGCCTCAAGCCGGGTGATGGTTTCCTGTTTGCCGGTCGCCTGCTGGAACTGGTGCGGGTGGAAAACATGACCGCCTATGTGCGCCGCAGCAGCGCCAAAAAAGCTGCCGTACCCCGCTGGAATGGCGGGCGCATGCCCCTTTCCAACGAGCTGGCCCAAGCCGTGGTGGAGCGCTTCGATGCGGCCGCGCACGGGGTCTACGAGGGGCCGGAAATGCGGGCTGTGCAAACCCTGCTGCAGACACAGTTGCGCTGGTCCGGCTTGCCGACACGCGAACACTTGCTGGCTGAAGCCTTGAAATCGCGGGAGGGCTGGCACCTGTTCCTCTACCCGTTTGCCGGCCGCCAGGTGCACCTGGGGCTGGCGAGTCTGCTGGCCTGGCGGATCAGCCAGCAGCAGCCTGTGACCTTCTCGATTGCCGTCAACGATTATGGTTTGGAGTTGCTCAGCGCCACCGAGGTGGATTGGCCACGCTTGCTGAATGGGGCGCTGCTGAGCCCGAAGCAGTTGCTGGCAGACGTAGCAGCCAGCCTGAACGCCGGGGAACTCGCCCTGCGCCGCTTTCGCGAGATTGCGCGTATCGCCGGGCTGGTGTTTGCCGGTTACCCCGGCGCGCCGAAAAGCACGCGGCAGGTGCAGGCATCCAGCGGGTTGTTCTTTGAAGTGTTCAAGCAATATGACCCGCAAAACCTGTTGCTGGCCCAGGCGGGGGAAGAAGTCCTGCGCGACGAATTGGATATTCGTCGGTTGGAAGAGACCTTGCTTCGCCTCTCGGCGCTGACACTGGACGTGCATAGGATCGAACGTCCTACGCCCCTGGCCTTCCCACTGCTGGTAGAACGGATGCGCGAAAGCATGAGTTCGGAAAAACTCTCGGAGCGCATTGCGCGGATGGTCAAGGACTTGGAAAAAGTCGCCGATAACGGCAAACGCTGATGGTGTGCTCAGTGACGCTGGAGGGCGAAGAGCTGTGGCTGTTGGCGGATAAGGCGCTCTACTGGCCCGCGCGCCAGTGCCTGCTGATCGCCGATGCACACTTTGGCAAGGCATCGGCCTATCGCAGCCTGGGCCAGCCGGTACCGCAAGGCACCACCACCGAGAACCTGCAGCGCCTGGATCGGCTGTTGGCGGCTGTGCCGTGCGCCCAGGTGATCTTTCTCGGCGATTTCCTCCACGGGCCCGGCTCCCACGCCAGCGGCACCCTCAGCGCCTTGAGAGCCTGGCGAGCACGTCATTGCGACCTGTCGATGACCTTGATTCGCGGTAATCACGATAAACGCGCAGGCGACCCACCGGCTGACTTGAACATCGAAGTGGTCCCGGAGCCCCTATTGATGGGCCCTTTCGCCCTGCAACACGAACCGCACGCCCATGCCAGCCACCATGTGCTGGCGGGGCATGTGCACCCGGTCTATCGCTTGCGCGGCAAGGGCCGGCAGAGCCTGCGCCTGCCGTGTTTCCAATTCGGCACACGCGTCAGCCTGCTGCCGGCGTTTGGGGCGTTTACCGGGGGGCATACGGTGGAGCAGGACAATGACCGCCGAATCTTTGTCATCGGCGATCACCAGGTGTGGCAGGTTCGCTGACCGGCCTTGCGGGTATCAGGCGACCGGTGCGGGAGGCGGCTCGTCCGGAAGGGTCGGCTCACCGGGCTCGGTGGGCTGCTGTGGCCAATCTTCATCGGGTTGGCCGGGGATGCCGCCTGCATAGGCGGGATCAGCCATCAGGGACCAGGCCAGAACGCCAATCTGGTTGGGTTCAAGCCGGGCAAGTTCTGCGCTGATTCGCGGGTCAATCTTCATAAGGCACTCCTCAAGCGTGGCTCGGTGCGTTTTGCACGCACCGAGGCAGTACACCCAATAGAGTCACTTTCTGCGGACTAATTCCCTTTACGCGTAGGACCTTTCGATCAAGCGCGTGGCAGGGTGACGCCACGCTGGCCCTGGTACTTGCCGGCGCGGTCTTTGTAGGACACTTCACAGGCCTCGTCAGACTGCAGGAACAGCATCTGCGCCACGCCTTCATTGGCGTAGATCTTCGCCGGCAGAGTGGTGGTGTTGGAGAACTCCAGGGTCACGTGGCCTTCCCACTCAGGCTCAAGTGGGGTCACGTTGACGATAATGCCGCAGCGCGCGTAGGTGCTTTTACCCAGGCAGATGGTCAGCACGTCGCGGGGAATACGGAAGAATTCCACGGTGCGTGCCAGGGCAAAGGAGTTCGGCGGGATAATGCACACGTCGCTTTTCACATCGACGAAGCTCTTTTCGTCGAAGTTCTTCGGATCGACGATCGCCGAGTTGATGTTGGTGAACACCTTGAACTCGTCGGCGCAGCGCACATCGTAGCCGTAGCTGGAAACGCCGTACGAGATCACACGGTCATCGCCTTCGCCACGAATCTGGCGCTCGACGAACGGTTCGATCATGCCGTGCTCTTGCGCCATGCGGCGAATCCACTTGTCCGATTTGATGCTCATGGCGGGTGTCCTGAATAGCGAGGTGGAAAAATTCTGTGGGGCATCTTACCGGGGCCGGCGTTGGGGTTCAAAGGGCGTCGGGCTTTTCTTGATGAACGCACCGGCTGCCATAAGGCGCAGCCAGCGGGGCCGGGACCCGCGTTGCCGCAACCGGTGTGTGTAAATACCACCGCCAGTCACGAAAATAGAGAAACCTTCGGAAATACCATTGGCACGTTCCGGAAAAAGGGTTAAGGTGGCGCCACTGTGCTGCTTGTGTCACTGAGAATCTCTACACGATATGTTGAATTTCGATCCAACCATCTCCAAGAATTTTTCCTGCTCTTTGCACTCAGTCTCGGCCAGGGCTTTTCCTGAGTCGCAGTTAACTTTGTCCAAGGAGATACACCATGTCTAATCGCCAAACTGGTACCGTTAAGTGGTTCAACGATGAAAAAGGCTTCGGCTTCATCACTCCACAATCCGGTGACGACCTGTTCGTTCACTTCAAAGCTATCCAATCCGACGGCTTCAAAAGCCTGAAAGAAGGCCAACAGGTTTCTTTCATCGCTACCCGCGGTCAGAAAGGCATGCAAGCTGAAGAAGTTCAAGTTATCTAACTTGTACTGACTCAGTCGAAAAGACCCCGCCCTTAAAAGCGGGGTTTTTTTATGCCTGGGATTTGGCATACATGAATAAATGTCGTGCGCAAAAAATGTGGGAGGGGGCTTGCCCCCGATGGCGGTTTAGCAGTCGATACTTGCATTGACTGACAGACCACTATCGGGGCAAGCCCCCTCCCACATTCAAGCACTCAAGCGGCGTCGTTATTGAAACAACGACTCACTCGACAAGCCATTCTTCTCCAGGATCTCGCGCAAGCGCTTGAGCCCTTCCACCTGGATCTGCCGCACCCGCTCACGGGTCAGGCCAATCTCCAGGCCTACGTCCTCCAGCGTGCTGCTCTCATGGCCACGCAGGCCGAAGCGGCGTATCACCACCTCACGCTGCTTGTCCGTGAGCTCCGACAGCCACTGGTCAATGCTTTGGGAAAGATCATCGTCCTGCAGCAACTCGCAGGGATCCGTAGGACGATCATCCGTCAGGGTGTCCAGCAGGGTTTTATCCGAATCCGGACCCAGCGAGACGTCGACCGAAGACACACGCTCGTTAAGACCCAGCATGCGCTTGACCTCTCCTACCGGTTTTTCCAGCAGGTTGGCGATTTCTTCGGGCGAGGGTTCATGATCGAGTTTTTGAGTGAGCTCACGTGCCGCCCGCAGGTAGACGTTGAGCTCCTTGACCACATGGATCGGCAACCGGATCGTGCGGGTCTGATTCATGATCGCCCGTTCGATGGTCTGGCGAATCCACCAGGTGGCATAGGTCGAGAAGCGGAAGCCCCGCTCAGGATCGAACTTCTCCACCGCCCGGATCAAGCCCAGGTTGCCCTCCTCGATCAGGTCCAACAAGGACAGTCCACGATTGACGTAGCGTCGGGCGATTTTCACCACCAGGCGCAGGTTGCTTTCAATCATGCGCTTGCGCCCAGCCGGATCACCCTTTTGCGACAAGCGCGCAAAATGGACTTCTTCTTCGGGAGTCAGCAGAGGGGAAAAGCCGATTTCATTGAGGTACAGCTGGGTTGCATCGAGCGCCCGCGTGTAATCAATGTATTTGTGTTGCTTTAACGCGGTGGAGTTCTTGGATTTGGTGCGAACTGAAGGTACAGCAGGTCCCTCATTCGACATCGATTCCGTAGCGATGCCGGTCTCCATAAGGAGAACCTCATCGTCGATGTCAAACTCCGGCGCTTCTTTACTGAGAGCCATTGTTATAGTCCTTTGGTGAGTTCGACCTCAAGCTCAAGCGACGCCTTTATCCTTGGCAACGCTGGAGCCTGTTCCTTCTACGTGAGGAACAGGCTGTGCAACATATCAACGACGGGGTAGGAATTGCAGTGGATCTACAGGCTTCCCTTGACGGCGAATCTCAAAGTGCAGTTTCACCCGGTCTGTACCAGTTGATCCCATTTCGGCAATTGTCTGTCCGACTTTGACCTGCTGCCCCTCCCGAACCAACAGCCTACGGTTGTGGCCGTAAGCACTGACGTAGGTATCGCTGTGTTTGATGATGACCAGCTCGCCGTAGCCCCGCAAACCACTCCCGGCGTACACCACCGTCCCATCAGACGCAGCTAAAACAGGCTGTCCCAAATCCCCGGCAATATCAATGCCTTTATTCAAACTGCCGTTTGAAGAGAATTTTCCAATTAACACTCCATTTGAGGGCCATCCCCAACCGGTCGGCGCAGGCCCTGCGGGGGGCAACGGCGCGGGTGCCGGCTTGTTCGCAGCACTCGGCGAAGCGGTACCCGCAGGCCGGGTAATGATGGTGGTTTTGCTCGAAGACGACGGCGAAGATCCGGTGTTTGTCACAACTGCCGTAGGGGTAGAACCGGTGCGACCGTCAAAGCGAATCGTCTGACCCGGATGTATCGTGTAGGGCACAGGAATATTGTTACGGGCTGCGAGGGCCTTGTAGTCCCAGCCATAACGGAAGGCAATCGAGAACAAGGTGTCGCCCTTGCGCACGACATATTGCCCGGTGGTCACCGTCGGCTTTTGTGGTGCAGCGTTATTGCGGTCAACGACCCGTGCACCGCTGCTTGGCGAGCTGGAACACCCTACCAGAAGGGAACCAAAGACAAGGCCAAGCACCAGTCGCTGAAAACTTGTTTTACTCATACGCTGCGCAAGACCTGTGAGACTCACCCGCCGCTCCCTTTGTGGTGGCTGAACATGAATGCCTGTATCAGGCTTGAAATATGACGCAAGTATAACTGGGCATTGAAGTTTTACCGTCACGCGACTGAAACGAATCATTCAGCGCGTTGAATCGCCCCGCCTATCATGTTGACTTGATAGACCCCGCCGTAAGACACATCCTCACCAACAGAATTCACTGCCCGCGAAAAATGATCAGGCCAGCGGGCCATTGAGCAACGGCACGAAACGCACGGCGCCGAGTACATGCCGGGAAAAACCGTCGTCTTCACGGACAATAAGCATCAATTGTTGCACTTCACCGGAACCCACCGGAATGACCAGCCGCCCACCCGGGGCCAGTTGATCGAGCAGCGCCTGCGGCACATCGGTGGCCACGGCAGTGACGATAATCCCGTTGTAGGGCGCCAGCGCCGGCCAACCTTCCCAACCATCGCCCCAGCGGAATACCACGTTGCGCAGGTTCAGCTCCACCAGGCGTTCCTTGGCGCGATCCTGCAGCACCTTGATGCGCTCCACCGAGAACACCCGCTCCACCAGTTGCGACAACACCGCCGTCTGGTAGCCGGAACCGGTGCCAATCTCCAGCACCTTGTCCAACGGCCCCGCCGCCAGCAGCAGCTCGCTCATGCGCGCAACCATATAAGGCTGGGAGATGGTCTGGTTATGGCCGATGGGCAATGCCGTGTCTTCGTAGGCACGATGGGCCAAGGCTTCATCGACAAAGAGGTGCCGAGGCGTACGCCGGATCACTTCCAACACCTGGGCGTTGGAAAGCCCCTCTTCGTACAGGCGCTGGATCAAACGCTCACGGGTGCGCTGGGAGGTCATCCCGATGCCCCGGCGCAGCAGGTCGTCTTGTTCACGAGCCATCAGCGCAGCCCCTCCAGCCAGCCATCGAGACTACTGAAGGCATCACTGAAGGTGCGATCAAGTTGCAACGGGGTAATCGACACATAGCCTTGCATCACCGCGTGAAAGTCCGTGCCTGGGCCACCGTCTTCGGCATCGCCCGCTGCCGCGATCCAGTAGCCTTCCTTGCCACGCGGGTCGACGACCTTCAACGGCGCTGCCGCGCGGGCGCGATGGCCCAGGCGCGTAAGCTGGATACCGCGAATGTGGTCGAGGGGCAAATTGGGAATGTTGACGTTGAGCACCGTGCGCGGCGGCAGGTCCAGGGCGCCATGGGCCTCCACCAGCTTGCGCGCGAAATAGGCCGCGGTGGGCAGGTTGTCCAGTTGACGCGATGCCAACGAAAACGCAAACGAGGTGCGGCCGAGGAAGCGTCCTTCAAGCGCCGCCGCCACCGTGCCGGAATACAGCACGTCGTCGCCCAGGTTGGCGCCGAGGTTGATGCCTGACACCACCAGGTCCGGCTCCTGGTCCAACAAACTGTTGATCGCCAGGTGCACGCAGTCGGTGGGGGTGCCGTTCACACTGATAAAGCCATTGGCCAGAACCTGCGGGTGCAGCGGACGGTCGAGCGTCAGCGAACTGCTGGCGCCGCTCTTGTCCTGGTCGGGGGCAACCACCACGCACTCGGCGTAATCCTGCAGCGCAGCATAGAGCGCGGCAAGGCCGGGTGCGGTGGCACCATCATCGTTTGATATCAGAATACGCATGGGCTGTCCGTCTGCCCCACCGGCACCAGATCAACAAGCTCGCGCACCAAGACAGTGGCGAAGCATCCGGCCGGCAGGACGAATTCCAATTGCAGAATGTCAGGCCCGGGATAATGCCACGTCAACCCGCCAATGGGCAGCCGCAGAATGCGACGTTCCTGGCTCATGCCGGCACTCACCAGCCAATCACGCAGGTCGGCTTCACCGGCGGCAACCGCCTGCTCCAACTCAAACGTGGCACCTGTCGCCGGAGAATCACCCTCGCCCCACTGCGGGCCGGTGGGGTGCAGGTCCAGGATCGCCAGGCGCGGGTCGCTGCACTCAGCCTCCCCCGCCGGAAAAAAGCTGCGGCTGTCGGTAAACGCCAGCAGATCACCCACTTGCGCGCGCTGCCAGGAACCGTCGGCGACACGTGCCGCCAATATTTTGTTGAAAAGGAAGCTACGCGCGGTGGACAACAACCGCGAACGCACATTGCGTTGCTCCGGCAAGGCCTTGCGCGCGGCCCATTCGCGGGCGTCGACGACATTGCCACCGTTGTGGCCAAAACGCTGGGTGCCGAAATAGTTGGGGATGCCGTGCTGGGCAATCAATTGCAGTCGCGCGTCGATGGCGGCGGTATCACCGGCCAATTGGGTCAGGCGCAAGGTAAAGCCGTTGGCCGAATGCGCGCCGCGCTGCAGCTTGCGCTTGTGGCGGGCGGTTTTCAGAATCCTGAGGGTGTCGTTTTCCGCACCGCTCATGTCCGGATCGGCCTTGCCCGGCAGTTGAACGCTGAACCACTGGCGGGTCAACGCCTGGCGGTCCTTGAGCCCGGCATAGCTGACAGTGCGCAACGGTACGCCAGCCGCCTTGGCGATACGCCGCGCGGCTTCCTCAGTATTGAGCCCGCGCTTCTCAACCCACAACCACAGGTGCTCGCCTTCGCCGGTGAGCGGAATATCGAGTACTTCGTCGACCTGGAAATCTTCAGCCGTGGCCTTCAGGACCGCGCTGCCCAGGGCCTCGCCATAGGCACGCGGGCCCAGCAGTTGCAGGTCGTTCATGCGCGCAGCAACAAGGCGACGGAGTGCACCGCGATGCCCTCTTCACGACCGGTGAACCCGAGCTTTTCGGTGGTGGTGGCTTTCACGTTGACTTGATCCAATTCAATTTGCAGGTCTGCGGCAATCAGTGCGCGCATGGATTCGATATGCGGGGCCATTTTCGGCGCCTGGGCCACGATGGTGTTATCGACATTGCCGACCTTCCAGCCCTTGGCATGGATCAGGCCGACCACATGGCGCAGCAGGACACGGCTGTCCGCGCCCTTGAAGGTGGGATCGGTATCCGGAAAGTGCTTGCCGATATCGCCCAGCGCCGCCGCGCCGAGCAAGGCATCGCTCAAGGCATGCAGGACAACGTCGCCGTCGGAATGAGCCAGCAACCCATGGTGGTGTGCAATGCGCACGCCGCCCAGGGTGATGAAATCGCCTTCAGCGAAACGGTGCACATCGTAGCCGTGGCCAATACGCATAAAAAAACGCCCCGATTTAATTCAGGGCGTGATTCTACCTACTTTTGCCTCACATTAACCGAGCAAAGCACGACCATGATGTCGCAAATGGTCTTCGATGAAGCTGGCGATAAAGAAGTAGCTGTGGTCGTAGCCGGGCTGCAGGCGCAGTTCCAGTGGATGGCTGGCCGCCCTGGCCGCTTGCTGCAAGGCTTCGGGCTTGAGTTGCACGGCAAGGAAATCGTCGCGGTCGCCCTGGTCCACCAGCAACGGCAGCTTTTCCGAGGCTTCGCCGATCAGCACACAGGCATCCCATTCACGCCATTTGGCGCGCTCTTCACCCAGGTAACGGGAGAAGGCTTTCTGGCCCCACGGACAATCCATCGGATTATTGATCGGCGAAAACGCCGACACCGACAGGTAGCGCCCGGGGTTACGCAAGGCACACACCAACGCACCGTGGCCGCCCATGGAGTGGCCGCTGATACCGCGTTTGTCCGAAGCCGGGAAATGCGCCTCGACCAATGCCGGCAACTCCTGCACCACGTAGTCATGCATCCGATAGTGCTTGGCCCACGGTTCCTGCGTGGCATTCAGGTAAAACCCTGCGCCCAGGCCGAAATCCCAGGCATTGTCCGGGTCGCCCGGTACACCTGGCCCACGCGGGCTGGTGTCCGGCGCCACGATGATCAACCCCAGTTCCGCCGCCATGCGCTGGGCACCGGCTTTCTGCATGAAGTTCTCATCGGTGCAGGTCAGGCCGGACAGCCAGTACAGCACCGGCAACTTGCCGCCCTGCTCCGCTTGCGGCGGCAGGTAGACGGCGAAGGTCATGTCGCAGCCGAGCACATCGGAGTGATGCTTGTAGCGTTTATGCCAGCCGCCGAAGCTCTTCTGGCACGACAGGTTTTCCAGGCTCATGGGCAACCTCAGAAGTGAATGACGGTACGAATGCTCTTGCCTTCATGCATCAGGTCAAACGCTTTGTTGATGTCTTCCAGGCCCATGGTGTGGGTGATGAACGTGTCCAGCGGAATCTCGCCGGTCTGGGCCATTTCCACGTAGCTTGGCAACTCGGTACGGCCGCGTACGCCACCGAACGCCGAGCCACGCCAGACACGACCGGTCACCAGCTGGAATGGGCGGGTGGAGATTTCCTGGCCGGCACCGGCAACGCCGATGATCACCGACTCGCCCCACCCCTTGTGGCAACACTCGAGCGCGGCACGCATCAGTTGCACGTTGCCGATGCACTCGAAGGAAAAGTCCACGCCGCCATCAGTCAAATCGACAATCACGTCCTGGATCGGGCGGTCATAGTCTTTCGGGTTGATGCAGTCGGTGGCGCCCAGTTGCTTGGCGATCTCGAACTTGGCCGGGTTGATGTCAATCGCAATGATACGGCCGGCCTTAGCCTTGACCGCACCGATCACGGCCGACAGGCCGATACCGCCGAGACCGAAGATGGCCACGGTGTCGCCCGGCTTGACCTTGGCGGTGTTGAGCACCGCACCGATGCCGGTGGTGACGCCACAGCCGAGCAGGCAGACCTTCTCCAGCGGCGCTTCTTTGGGAATCTTGGCGACGGAAATTTCTGGCAGCACGGTGTACTCGGAGAACGTCGAGGTGCCCATGTAGTGGAAAATCGGCTGACCCTTGTAGGAAAAACGCGTGGTGCCATCCGGCATCAGGCCTTTGCCCTGGGTGGAACGAATGGCCTGGCACAGGTTGGTCTTACCCGAGAGGCAGAACTTGCACTTGCCGCATTCCGGGGTGTACAGCGGGATCACATGGTCGCCCACCGCCACCGAAGTCACGCCCTCGCCGATGGCTTCGACCACCGCACCGCCTTCATGGCCAAGGATGGAGGGGAAGATGCCTTCCGGGTCAGCGCCGGACAGGGTGTAGGCGTCGGTATGACAAACCCCGGAGGCGACCACACGCAACAGCACTTCGCCCGCCTTGGGCATGGCCACGTCGACTTCCACGATCTCGAGGGGTTTCTTGGCTTCAAAGGCAACGGCAGCGCGGGACTTGATCATCCGGGTTTCTCCATCGGGTTAAAAACTGAGGCGGTGAGTGTAAAACATGGCTCGTTGATTAATAATCCAGGCGAAAGCAAAACTTTATTGCCGTACAGGGATAATCAACGTGCTGGAAAACCGTTGGGAAGGCATCGATGAATTTGTCGCCGTCGCCGAATGCAGCCAATTCACGGCAGCCGCCGAGCGGCTGGGTGTGTCTTCGTCCCACATCAGCCGCCAGGTGGCACGCTTGGAAGAGCGCCTGCAAACGCGGTTGCTGTATCGCAGTACGCGTAAGGTGACCCTGACCGAAGCAGGTCAGACATTTTTGCAACATTGCCAACGCCTGCAGGACGGCCGCGAAGAAGCCCTGCGCGCCGTGGGCGACCTCACCAGCGAACCGAAAGGCATGTTGCGCATGACCTGCGCGGTGGCCTATGGCGAGCGTTTCATCGTGCCGCTGGTGACGCGGTTCATGGGCCTGTACCCGCAATTGCGGGTGGATATCGAATTGAGCAACCGCCAACTGGACCTGGTGCACGAAGGCCTTGACCTGGCGATTCGCCTGGGACGCTTGCAGGATTCGCGCATGGTTGCCAGCCGCCTCGCACCTCGGCGTATGTACCTGTGCGCGTCGCCGTCCTACCTGGCCCGATATGGACGGCCCCATAGCTTGTCGGAATTGAGTCGACATAACTGCCTGATCGGCAGCTCGGATATTTGGCAGCTGGCCCAGGACGGGCGCGAATTTTCCCAACGGGTACAGGGAAACTGGCGCTGCAACAGTGGGCAAGCGGTGCTGGATGCGGCGCTGCAAGGGGTGGGGCTGTGCCAACTGCCGGACTATTACGTGCTGGAGCATCTGCACAGCGGCGCGCTGGTGTCGCTGCTGGAGGCGCATCAGCCGCCGAATACGGCGGTGTGGGCGCTGTATCCGCAGCAGCGACATTTGTCGCCAAAGGTCAGGAAGTTGGTGGATTTCTTGAAAGAGGGCTTGGCCGAACGGCCGGAGTACAGCGGTTGATTAACGACGATTCGCCCACCGCAACCGCAGCCACTCCAGGTCTTCCGGCCGGGTCACCTTGATATTGTCCGAGCGCCCTTCGATCAAGCGCGGCGCCTGCCCGGACCATTCCATGGCCGAGGCTTCATCAGTGATCACCGCATCGGCCACCAGGCTGTCAGCCAATGCGCGGTGCAAGGCACCGAGGCGGAACATCTGCGGCGTATAGGCTTGCCAGATCAAGCTGCGGTCGACGGTTTCCACCACCCGCCCCTGCTTGTCGACGCGCTTGAGGGTATCGCGGGCCGGCACCGCCAGCAGGCCGCCCACCGGATCGTCCGCCAATTCGGCCAGCAACTTGTCGAGGTCATCACGGCTCAGGTTAGGCCGCGCCGCGTCATGCACCAACACCCAATCGTCATCGCCGGCGCCCAGGGCATTGAGTTGCAGCAGTGCATTGAGCACCGAACCCGAGCGCTCCGAACCACCGTCCGCACGTTGGATACGCGGGTCAGCGGCACACGCCAGGTCGGGCCAATACGGATCATCAGCAGCAAGACTGACCACCAACCCCTTGAGGCTGGGATGGTCGAGAAAACAGCCAAGGCTGTGTTCGAGAATAGTGCGCCCGCCCAATTGCAAGTATTGCTTGGGACGGTCCGCGGCCATACGGGCACCGACGCCCGCGGCAGGTATCACGGCCCAGAAGGCCGGCAAACGGTAACTCATTGGGCCAACTGGTAGAGGGTTTCACCCTCCTTGACCATGCCCAACTCATGACGGGCCCGCTCTTCAACGGTCTCGGTACCCTTTTTCAGCTCAAGCACTTCGGCATCGAGGACGCGGTTGCGCTCCAGCAGGCGTTCGTTCTCGGCGTGCTGGTCGGCAATTTGCTGGGTCAGGTCTTTTACCTGCGCAAAGCTGCCATTACCTACCCATAGGCGGTACTGCAGGCCAGCCAGCAACAAGAGCAAGACGAGGAACAACCAATTGGGACTGCGCATCGAATATCGGGTATCCAGTGGAAAAACACGCCATGCAAAACTTTTACAGCAACTGATAGCACGAAGCCTGGAAGAACCAGGCTTGTGCTTGATAGCCATCAGATTAGCGTCGAAACTCGCACCTTCGTGATCTTTCCGACGCAATCCACCGACTTTTTACCACTTACCGATCAGCCGCGAAACTCGCCGCGACCGTTGTACTTGGCTTTGCCGGCCAGTTGCTCTTCGATACGCAGCAATTGGTTGTACTTGGACACACGGTCGGAACGGCACAGGGAGCCGGTCTTGATCTGGCCCGCCGAAGTGCCCACGGCCAGGTCGGCGATGGTCGAATCTTCGGTTTCGCCGGAGCGGTGCGAGATCACGGCGGTGTAGCCCGCAGCCTTGGCCATCTGGATGGCTTCCAGGGTTTCGGTCAGGGTGCCGATCTGGTTGAACTTGATCAGGATCGAGTTGGCGATCTTTTTGTCGATGCCTTCTTTCAGGATCTTGGTGTTGGTCACGAACAGGTCGTCACCCACCAGCTGGACTTTTTCGCCGATCTTGTCGGTGAGGATCTTCCAGCCATCCCAGTCGGACTCGTCCAGGCCATCTTCGATCGAGATGATCGGATAGCGCTGGGTCAGGCCCTTGAGGTAATCGGCAAAGCCTTCGGAGTTGAACACCTGGCCTTCGCCGGACAGGTTGTATTTGCCATCTTCGTAGAACTCGCTGGCGGCGCAGTCCAGGGCCAGGGTCACGTCGGTGCCCAGTGTGTAGCCGGCGTTGGCCACGGCTTCGGAGATCACTTTCAGCGCATCTTCGTTGGACGCCAGGTTCGGTGCGAAACCACCTTCGTCACCCACGGCAGTGCTCAGGCCACGGGCTTTCAGCACGGCTTTGAGGTGATGGAAAATCTCGGTGCCCATGCGCAGGCCTTCGGAGAAGGTCTTGGCGCCGACCGGCTGCACCATGAATTCCTGGATGTCGACGTTGTTATCGGCATGCTCGCCACCGTTGATGATGTTCATCATCGGAACCGGCATCGAGTAGACACCCGGCGTACCGTTCAGGTTGGCGATGTGGGCGTACAGCGGCAGGTCCTGGTCCTGGGCGGCCGCCTTGGCAGCAGCCAGGGACACGGCGAGGATGGCGTTGGCGCCGAGGCTGCCTTTGTTTTCAGTGCCGTCGAGCTTGATCATCGCGTGGTCCAGGGCTTTCTGGTCCAGCGGGTCCTTGCCCAGCAGCAGGTCACGGATCGGGCCGTTGATGTTGGCTACAGCCTTGAGGACACCCTTGCCCAGGTAACGGCTCTTGTCGCCATCACGCAGTTCCAGCGCTTCGCGCGAACCTGTGGAAGCACCGGACGGCGCGCAGGCGCTGCCGATGATGCCGTTATCGAGAAGCACGTCGGCTTCGACGGTGGGGTTGCCACGGGAGTCGAGAACTTCACGACCTTTGATGTCGACGATTTTTGCCATTGTTGTAAACACTCCAAAGTTGACGAAAACGACGCAGCTGAAGGAAATCTTTTGACCGACCGCAAGGGTGGAACAACGGGGCAGGCTTGCAGGCGACAAGGCTCAGGCCCGTAGGCCTGAGCGTAAAGCGTGGGAAAGTCTACCGGAGAATCAACGCTTACGCGGTCTCTACCGTCGGAAAACTCTTGACCAGTTCGTCCAACTGCTTGAGCTGGGCCAGGAATGGCTCCAGCTTGTCCAGGCGCAGGGCGCATGGGCCGTCGCATTTGGCGTTGTCCGGGTCCGGGTGGGCTTCGAGGAACAGGCCCGCCAGGGACTGGCTGATGCCGGCCTTGGCCAGGTCCAGTACCTGGGCACGGCGCCCACCGGCGGAATCGGCGCGACCACCGGGCATTTGCAGCGCGTGGGTCACGTCGAAGAACACCGGGTATTCGAACTGCTTCATGATGCCGAAACCGAGCATGTCCACCACGAGGTTGTTGTAGCCGAAGCTCGAACCGCGCTCGCAGAGGATCAACTGGTCGTTACCCGCTTCCACGCACTTGTTCAGGATGTGTTTCATCTCCTGGGGCGCGAGGAACTGGGCTTTCTTGATATTGATCACAGCGCCGGTCCTGGCCATCGCGACCACGAGGTCGGTCTGGCGCGACAGGAAGGCCGGCAACTGGATGATGTCGCACACCTCGGCGACCACGGCAGCCTGTTCAGGCTCGTGGACGTCGGTGATGATCGGCACGCCGAAGGCTTGCTTGATGTCCTGGAAGATCCGCATGCCTTCTTCAAGGCCCGGGCCGCGATAGGAGGTCACGGACGAACGGTTGGCCTTGTCGAAGCTGGCCTTGAACACGTAGGGGATACCCAGTTTCTCGGTAACCTTGACGTACTCTTCACAGACCTGCATCGCCATGTCACGGCTTTCCAGCACGTTCATGCCGCCGAACAGCACCATGGGCTTGTCGTTGGCAATCTCGATGTCGCCTACGCGAATGATCTTCTGGGCCATCAGGTTTACGCCTTCTTCTGGTGTTGCGTCAGTGCAGCCTTGACGAAACCGCTGAACAACGGGTGACCGTCGCGCGGAGTCGAGGTGAACTCAGGGTGGAACTGGCAAGCGACGAACCATGGATGATCCGGGGCCTCGACCACTTCAACCAGCGCGCCATCACCGGAGCGACCGGAGATTTTCAGGCCAGCCTCTTTGATCTGCGGCAGCAGGTTATTGTTCACTTCGTAGCGGTGACGGTGACGCTCGACGATCACGTCCTTGCCGTAGCAATCGTGAACCAGGGAACCCGGCTCCAGCAGGCAGTCTTGCGCGCCAAGGCGCATGGTGCCGCCCAGGTCGGAGCTTTCGGTACGGGTTTCAACGGCACCGGTGGCGTCTTCCCACTCGGTGATCAGGCCCACGACCGGGTGGCCGCTCTTGCTGTCGAACTCGGTGGAGTTGGCGTCTTTCCAGCCCATCACGTTACGGGCGAATTCGATAACGGCCACTTGCATGCCCAGGCAGATGCCCAGGTACGGCACCTTGTTCTCGCGAGCGTACTGCACGGCAGTGATCTTGCCTTCCACGCCACGCAGGCCGAAACCGCCTGGAACGAGGATCGCATCGACACCTTCGAGCAGCGCGGTGCCCTGGTTCTCGATGTCTTCGGAATCGATGTAGCGCAGGTTGACCTTGGTACGGTTGCTGATGCCCGCGTGGCTCATCGCTTCGATCAGCGACTTGTACGCGTCCAGCAGTTCCATGTACTTGCCGACCATGGCGATGGTGACTTCGTGCTCAGGGTTGAGCTTGGCGTCAACCACGGCTTCCCACTCGGACAGGTCCGCGCCGTTGCACTGCAGGCCGAAACGCTCGACCACAAAATCATCCAGGCCCTGGGAATGCAGGATGCCCGGGATCTTGTAGATGGTGTCGGCGTCTTCCAGGGCAATCACCGCACGTTCTTCAACGTTGGTGAACTGCGCGATCTTGCGACGCGAGGAAATATCGATCGGATGGTCGGAGCGGCATACCAGCACGTCCGGCTGCAGGCCGATGGAACGCAGTTCCTTGACCGAGTGCTGGGTAGGCTTGGTTTTGGTTTCGCCGGCGGTGGCGATGTACGGCACCAACGTGAGGTGCATCAGCATCGCGCGCTTGGCGCCGACTTCGAAACGCAGCTGGCGGATGGCTTCGAGGAACGGCTGGGATTCGATGTCACCCACGGTGCCACCGATCTCGACCATCGCCACGTCGGCATCGCCTGCACCCTTGATGATGCGGCGCTTGATTTCGTCGGTGATGTGCGGGATCACCTGGATGGTTGCACCCAGGTAGTCACCACGGCGCTCTTTGCGCAGCACGTGCTCGTAGACACGGCCGGTGGTGAAGTTGTTGTTCTGGGTCATGGTCGTGCGGATGAACCGCTCGTAGTGGCCCAGGTCCAGGTCGGTCTCGGCGCCGTCGTGTGTGACGAACACTTCACCGTGCTGGAACGGGCTCATGGTGCCCGGGTCGACGTTGATGTACGGGTCCAGCTTGAGCATGGTGACTTTAAGCCCCCGCGCCTCCAGGATGGCCGCCAATGAAGCGGAGGCAATGCCTTTCCCCAATGAAGAAACAACACCGCCCGTGACGAATATGTAGCGCGTCATGAAAAACCCTAGAAGTCTGCGTTAAAGCGGTCCGAGCCGCCGGGGAAAGCGAAGAGAGGCCGAAGCCCCCGATCACCTGCATTAATCACAGTGCACCTTTCAAAAAAACCGCCGCGTTGTGACAGACCAGCAGTGAAACTGCCGGTACGTTGATCGCTACACATTTTTTGGAATCGCCCAGCAAAGACTGCTTGGTAATCGGCAACTGCTGCGATTCAGGCGAATCCACAGAAGTTGTATCAAGAAGGGAGCGTAGTCTACCGGAAAGGCGCTATCAGCTCAAACCTTGATCGCAGGTCTCTGGCATCCAATGTAATTGCCAAGCTTCACTCGGTGCGGCCCAGAGTCCAGTGAGGAGGGGCACGCCGAGCAATTGCTCGCCCCGATACAGCAGCGGCAATCTGCCACGGACGAAGCCCGGCACACCATGCTCATTAAGCAAGCGCTTCAAGTCACGCCGGCCTCGGCCTGGTAGTTCAAGCATTTCACCGCCCTGGCGATAACGGACCTCCAGCGGGCCTTCGGGCACCTTGCCGCTCATTTCCAGCAGGCCATTGCCGGGTAACTCTAGTGGGTTTTGCGGATCAGGCCAGCTCACCGATGCGTGGGAAAACTCCGACCAGGCGCGAGGCAACCACCAGATGCGTGCGCCGCAACGGTGCAACTCCCCATCAGCCAGACGCCATAAGGGCTGCGCGTCGCCCTTGGCGTCGCGCAGGGAATACCAGCCAGCCCAATGATCGCTGTCGGGTAAACGGGTCAGCGGCGCCAGCCAATGGCGCAGGACATTGCGCTGACGGGCATCGGAAAGTTCGCGCAGCGGACCAAGGTCCAATGATGGCACCGCCAGCCAAGGAAACCGCGAAGGCTGATCAGCGGCTTGCAGGTCCATGCAGGCCAATTCACCCAGCAGCGCCTGGGCTTCACCGAGGTGATCGGCAGTCCGGGCCAGGCTGGAGACCGCTTGGGGCCAACGCGCCGTCAGCGTCGGGATCACGCGGTGACGCAGGTAATTACGGGAGAACCGTGGATCGGTGTTGGAAGGATCTTCAACCCACTTGAGCTGATGCTCATCGGCGTAGACTTCCAGCTCGGCGCGCGAGACCTCCAGCAACGGCCGCACCAGGAAACCACCTGCCAACGGGCGATGCGCAGGCATTGCGGCGAGCCCTCGCACCCCTGCACCGCGCAGCAGGCGGAATAGCAGCGTTTCGGCTTGATCATCGCGATGCTGGCCGGTGAGTAACACTTCCCCTGCCCCGATCACCTCGGTAAACGCCCGGTAACGCGCATCACGCGCTGCACGCTCAAGACTGGCGCCGGGCTGCACGTGCACGTGCATAACCCGCAAGGGTACGCCCAGGCTGTCGCACACCGACTGGCAATGGCTTGGCCAAGCGTCGGCAACAGCCTGCAGACCATGGTGGACATGGACAGCGCTGAGGGGCGGTAATGTTTCGGATTTTGCCAGGATGACCAGGAGATGCAGAAGGACAGTGGAATCAAGCCCACCCGAGAAAGCGATATGCCAGGCCGGGGCGTTGCGCCAGGGGGACAGGGCTTGCAGGAGCTTGGCGGGCAAGGTTGGTTTCATCAAACGTTACCGCCGCAAATCTGGAATACGTAGACCAAGCATACACAAAGCAAATGTGGGAGGGGGCTTGCTCCCGATAGCAGTGGGTCAGTCACAAGATGTGGTGACTGAGACCCTGCAATCGGGGGCAAGCCCCCTCCCACATAAATTACGGCGTCGGCTTACAGACCGTAGCTCATCAGGCGCTCGTAGCGACGGGCCAGCAGCGCTTCGTTATCCAGCTTCTTGAGCATCGCCAGTTGCGAACCCAGCTCGGCACGGATAGTGGCAGCAGCGGCGACCGGGTCGCGGTGGGCGCCGCCCAATGGCTCGGCGATCACTTTGTCGACGATACCCAGGCCCTTGAGGCGATCGGCAGTGATGCCCATGGCTTCGGCAGCGTCCGGCGCCTTTTCTGCGGTTTTCCACAGGATCGAGGCGCAACCTTCCGGCGAGATCACCGCGTAGGTCGAATATTGCAGCATGTTCAGCTGATCGCAGACGCCAATGGCCAGTGCACCGCCGGAGCCACCTTCACCAATCACGGTGGCGATGATCGGGGTTTTCAGGCGGGCCATCACCCGCAGGTTCCAGGCAATCGCTTCGCTCTGGTTGCGCTCTTCGGCATCGATACCCGGGTAAGCACCCGGGGTGTCGATAAAGGTCAGGATCGGCATCTTGAAGCGCTCGGCCATTTCCATCAGGCGGCACGCCTTGCGGTAACCTTCCGGACGCGGCATGCCGAAGTTGCGGCGTACTTTCTCGCGCACTTCACGGCCTTTCTGGTGACCGATGACCATGACCGGCTGGTCGTCCAGGCGAGCGATACCGCCCACGATGGCCGCGTCGTCGGAGAAATGGCGGTCGCCGTGCAGCTCGTCGAACTCGGTGAAGATGTGCTGAATGTAGTCCAGGGTATACGGACGGCGCGGGTGGCGGGCCAGGCGCGCGATCTGCCAGCTGGTCAGCTTGCCGAAGATGTCTTCGGTGAGCGTGCTGCTCTTGTCTTGCAGGCGAGCGATCTCATCGCCGATATTCAGCGAATTGTCATTGCCGACCAGGCGCAGCTCTTCGATCTTGGCTTGCAGGTCAGCGATCGGCTGTTCGAAATCAAGAAAATTCGGGTTCATAAGCGTCCGTCTTGGGTCGACGGCCAAGGGTTGCCTGGCCAGCCGGTTGTCTATTCGCGCCCTACCTTAAGGGAGAGGCGCGTTTAGGTCGAGATTAAATGTTCAGCCGAGGTCAGGCGTCCTGACCGTCAACGGTATTGGAGGAAGACGTTGTCACGACCGAACTGGTCACGCAAAGCTTGAATCAAGCCGTCAGCGGGATCAATTCGCCACGTCTCGCCAAACTGCAACATGGCCTTGGCGTCGTTGCCCGTGTACTCCATGGTCACCGGGCAGGCGCCGCGATGGCGCTTGAGCAGGTCACCCAACCAGCGTAGCTGATCGCCCTTGAGGGCTTCGGTCTTCACCTTCAGGCGCAGGCTTTCGGCCAGGTTGGTGCGCGCATCTTCCATGCTCATCACCCGCTTGATCCGCAGGCGCAAGCCGCCGGAGAAGTCATCGTTGCTGACCTCCCCTTCCACCACCACCATGGCGTCGGTCTGCAGCAGCGACTGCGCGGAATGAAAGGCGTCGGCAAACAGCGACGCCTCGATCCGGCCTGAGCGGTCGTCGAGGGTGATAAAGCCCATCTTGTCGCCCTTTTTGTTTTTCATCACCCGCAGGGCGATGATCATGCCGGCGACGGTCTGGGTATCCCGCGCCGGTTTCAGATCGATGATGCGTTGACGGGCGAAACGACGGATCTCGCCTTCATATTCGTCAATCGGGTGACCGGTGAGGTACAGGCCCAAGGTGTCTTTCTCACCCTTGAGGCGTTCCTTGAGGGTCAGCTCCTTGGCCTTGCGGTGGTTGGCATACACGTCCGCATCTTCTTCGACGAACAACCCGCCAAACAGGTCGGCGTGGCCGCTGTCATGGGTGCGGGCGGTCTGTTCGGCGGCCTTGATCGCTTCTTCCATGGCGGTGAGCAGCACCGCGCGATTGCGATCGATATTCGCCTGATACGCCTTCGGCTCATCGTGGAAATACGGGCCGAGACGGTCGAGCGCGCCGCTGCGGATCAGGCCGTCGAGGGTACGTTTGTTGATGCGCTTGAGGTCAACCCGTGCGCAGAAGTCGAACAGATCCTTGAACGGCCCGTCCTGGCGCGCTTCGGTGATGGCTTCCACCGGGCCTTCGCCCACGCCCTTGATCGCGCCCAGGCCATAGATGATGCGACCTTCGTCGTTCACCGTGAACTTGAACTCCGAGGCGTTCACGTCCGGCGCGTCGAGGCGCAGCTTCATGGTGCGCACTTCTTCGATCAAGGTCACGACCTTGTCGGTGTTGTGCATATCCGCCGAGAGTACCGCAGCCATGAACGGCGCCGGGTAGTGGGCTTTCAGCCAGGCGGTCTGATACGACACCAGGCCGTAGGCGGCGGAGTGGGATTTGTTGAAGCCATAACCGGCGAATTTTTCCACCAGGTCGAAAATGTTACCGGCCAGGTCGGCATCGATATTGTTGGTGGCGCAACCCTCAATGAAACCGCCGCGTTGCTTGGCCATTTCCTCGGGCTTTTTCTTACCCATGGCCCGCCGCAGCATGTCCGCACCACCGAGGGTGTAGCCGGCCATCACCTGGGCGATCTGCATCACCTGTTCCTGGTACAGGATGATGCCGTAGGTCGGCGCCAATACCGGCTTGAGGCCTTCGTACTGGTAGTCGGAGTGCGGATACGCCAGTTCGGCACGGCCGTGCTTACGGTTGATGAAGTCATCCACCATGCCCGATTGCAGCGGGCCCGGACGGAACAGGGCCACCAGTGCGATCAAGTCTTCCAGGCAGTCGGGCTTGAGCTTTTTGATCAGCTCTTTCATGCCGCGGGACTCAAGCTGGAACACCGCCGTGGTTTCGGCTTTTTGCAGCAAGGTGTAGGTGGGCTTGTCGTCCAGCGGGATGAAGGCGATATCCAGCGGTTCTTCGTTGACCTTGGCGCGGTCGCGGTTGATGGTCTTGAGTGCCCAGTCGATGATCGTCAGGGTCCGCAGGCCGAGGAAGTCGAACTTCACCAGGCCGGCCGCCTCCACATCGTCCTTGTCGAACTGGGTGACCAGGCCGCCGCCCTCTTCATCGCAATAGATAGGCGAAAAGTCAGTCAGCTTGGTCGGCGCAATGACCACGCCACCGGCGTGTTTACCGACGTTACGCACCACGCCTTCGAGCTTGCGCGCCATCTCCCAGATTTCGGCGGCTTCTTCATCGACCTTGATGAAGTCGCGCAGGATCTCTTCCTGCTCGTAGGCTTTTTCCAGGGTCATGCCGACTTCGAACGGGATCATCTTCGACAGGCGGTCCGCCAGGCCGTAAGACTTGCCCTGCACCCGCGCTACGTCACGGATAACCGCCTTGGCCGCCATGGAACCGAAGGTGATGATCTGGCTCACGGCGTTGCGGCCGTATTTCTCGGCCACGTATTCGATCACACGGTCGCGACCGTCCATGCAGAAGTCGACGTCGAAGTCGGGCATGGAGACCCGTTCCGGGTTCAGGAACCGTTCGAACAGCAGGTCATATTCCAGTGGATCAAGGTCGGTGATCTTCTGTACATAGGCGACCAGCGAGCCGGCACCCGACCCCCGGCCCGGACCTACCGGCACGCCGTTGCTCTTGGCCCACTGGATAAAGTCCATCACGATCAGGAAGTAACCGGGGAACCCCATCTGGATGATGATATCCAGCTCGAAATTCAGCCGATCGACATAGACCTGGCGCTTGGCCTCGTAATCTTCGGTGGTGTCCCTGGGCAGCAGGACGGAGAGCCGCTCCTCCAGACCATCAAACGACACCTTGCGGAAATACTCGTCGATGGTCATGCCATCGGGAATCGGGAAGTTGGGCAAAAAGTGCTTGCCCAGCTTCACTTCGATATTGCAGCGCTTGGCAATCTCGACGGAGTTTTCCAGGGCCTCGGGCAGGTCGCTGAACAGCTCGGCCATTTCGTCCGCGCTCTTGAGGTACTGCTCTTCGCTATAGTTCTTGGAGCGGCGCGGGTCATCCAGGGCCCGGCCTTCGCCGATGCACACGCGGGTTTCGTGGGCCTCGAAATCTTCCTTCTTGATAAAGCGCACATCGTTGGTCGCCACCAAGGGTGCGCCCAGCTTGTCGGCCAGGGCTACGGCGGCGTGCAGATGCTCTTCATCGTTGGGACGGTTGGTGCGCTGGACTTCCAGGTAGAAACGGTCGGGGAAGACCTGCATCCACTCCCTCGCCAGCACTTCGGCTTCATGGGGATTACCGCCCAGCAGCGCGATACCGATCTCGCCTTCTTTGGCGGCCGACAGCATGATCAGGCCTTCGCTGGCCTCGGCGACCCATTCGCGCTCGATGATGATCGAGCCGTTGCGCTGGCCGTCGATAAAGCCACGGGAAATCAATTCGGTGAGGTTGCGATAACCCACGCCATTCATCGCCAGCAGGCTGATGCGGCTCAGGGGGTTATCCGGGTCTTTGTTGGACAGCCACAGGTCGGCGCCGCAGATCGGCTTGATGCCGGCGCCCATGGCGTTCTTGTAGAACTTGACCAGGGAGCACATGTTGTTCTGATCGGTAACCGCGACCGCAGGCATGTTCATGCCCACCAGGGTCTTGACCAGCGGTTTGATCCGTACAAGGCCGTCGACCAGGGAGTATTCAGTGTGCAGGCGCAGGTGAACGAATGAAGCCGGCATAGTGATCCTGTCCAGAAACTTAGAAACAACAAGGCCCGGGATTGTACCGGGCCTTGGCAAAAACATCAGCCTTGCGACTAAACCTCGCTGAGGTTCTCGCGCAGCTCATACGCCTGGCGCACCGGGGCAAACGAGCGCCGATGGATAGGCGTTGGGCCGAGACGGGCCAGGGCTTCCAGATGAACGGGCGTCGGATAGCCTTTATGGCCCCCGATCCCATAACCGGGGTAAATCAATTCGAAGGCAGCCATTTCACGGTCTCGGCTGACCTTGGCCAGGATCGACGCGGCGGCAATGGCTGGAACCTTGCTATCGCCCTTGACCACCGCCTCAGCCGGCATCGCCAGCTTCGGGCAACGGTTGCCGTCGATCATCGCCAGTTTTGGGGTGATATGCAGGCCTTCAACGGCACGCTGCATGGCCAGCATCGTGGCGTGCAGAATGTTCAATTCGTCGATTTCTTCGACTTCGGCCCGGGCGATATGCCAGCTCAGGGCCTTTTCACAGATTTCGTCGTAGAGTTTTTCACGACGCGCTTCGGTGAGTTTCTTTGAGTCGTTGAGGCCCAGGATCGGGCGGTTCGGATCCAGGATCACGGCCGCCGTAACCACCGCACCACACAGCGGGCCGCGCCCCACTTCGTCAACACCGGCCACCAGTTCGTGGGCTTGGGCAACGAGGCTGAAATCCAGGCCTATTTGCGTGCTCATAAAGCTTCCTGTTTTTGGCCGATCAAGGTCAATACGGCGTCGGCCGCCTGGTTCGATGCATCACGGCGCAGGGTGCGGTGGATGTCGTCAAAACCACGGGTCTGTTCTTCGCCGCCATCGATCAAGGGCAATAGGGTTTGCGCGAGGGCTTCGGGGGTTGCATCGTCCTGCAATAATTCCGGCACCAACAAGCGCTGGGCCAGCAAGTTGGGCAAGGAGATGTAAGGACTTTTGACCATGCGCTTGAGAATCCAGAAGGTCAGCGGCGCCAGGCGATAGGCCACGACCATCGGGCGCTTGTAGAGCAGGGCCTCCAAGGTCGCGGTACCCGAAGCGATCAGCACCGCATCACAGGCCGCCAGGGCCAGGTGCGACTGGCCGTCGAGCAGGGTCAATGGCAGATTGCGACCGACCAGCAGTGTCTCGATTTGTGCACGCCGTTGCGGGCTGGCGCAGGGCAACACAAAACGTACCCCGGGCTTCAAGGCTTGCAGGCGCTCGGCAGCATCGAAAAACACGCTGGCAAGACGGCCCACTTCGCCGCCTCGACTGCCCGGCATCAGCGCAACGAGCGGGCCGTCGGGCAGGCCCAGTTCAGCACGCGCGGCTGCACGATCAGCCTGCAAAGGAATGCTGTCAGCCAGGGTATGCCCGACAAACCGCACTGGCACACCCTTCTCCTCGTAGAACCTGGCTTCGAACGGCAACAGGGTCAACATCAGGTCGCAGCCTTCGCGGATCTTCAACACACGTTTCTGCCGCCACGCCCACACAGAGGGGCTGACGTAGTGCACGGTCTTGATCCCGGCCTGACGCAACTTGAGTTCGATATTGAGGGTGAAGTCCGGCGCATCGATGCCGATAAAGACATCGGGCTTTTCTTCGATCAACGTCTGGATCAGCAGCTTGCGACGAGCCAGGAGCTCACGCAGGCGACCCAGCACTTCGACCAGACCCATGACCGACAGACGCTCCATGGGGAAGTACGACGTGAGGCCTTCGGCCTGCATCAGCGGGCCGCCGACGCCGATAAACTCCACCGCAGGGTGCCGGGCCTTGAGTGCCCGCATCAGACCTGCGCCCAAAATGTCGCCGGAAGCTTCTCCGGCCACCAGCGCGATACGCAGAGTAGCCATGATCAGCGAGTGATGCCGCGGGTCGATGCCTGGATCGAGTCACGGAACACCGCGACTTCCGGAAACAACGCTGCCGGCTCGGCCAGTTGGATCAACGCCTGGTCTACCGTCAGCCCCTGACGGTAGACCACCTTGTAGGCACGGCGCAGGGCGTGAATCGCCTCTTCGCTGAAGCCACGACGGCGCATGCCTTCGAAGTTCATGCTGCGGGCTTCGGCCGGGTTGCCGAACACCGTGACGAACGCCGGAACGTCCTTGCCGATGGCAGTGCCCATGCCGGAAAAGCTGTGGGCGCCGATATGGCAATACTGATGCACCAGGGTAAAGCCGGACAGGATCGCCCAATCGTCAACGTGTACATGGCCAGCCAACGCGGTGTTGTTGACCAGGATGCAGTGGTTGCCGATCACGCTGTCATGACCGATATGGGCATAGGCCATGACCAGGTTGTGATCACCCAGCGTGGTCTCGGCACGATCCTGCACGGTGCCACGGTGAATGGTCACGCCTTCACGGATGATGTTGTGATCACCGATTACCAGGCGGGTTTCTTCACCCTTGTACTTCATGTCCGGGGTGTCTTCGCCTACCGAGGAAAACTGGTAGATGCGGTTGTGTTTGCCAATGCGGGTCGGACCCTTGAGGATCACGTGCGGCCCGATGACAGTCCCCTCGCCGATTTCCACACCTGCGCCGATGATCGACCAGGGGCCGACCTCAACGTCGGCGGCCAGTACGGCCGACGGATCGATGATTGCGCGAGGGTCAATCAAACTCATAGTTTGCGTTCCGCACAGATGATCTCGGCAGAGCACACCGGCTTGCCATCTACCGAGGCCTGGCATTCGAACTTCCAGATCTGGCGCTTGCAGCTGATGAACTTGGCTTCCAGGATCAACTGGTCACCCGGGGTAACCGGGTTGCGAAAGCGCAACTTGTCGGAGCCGACGAAATAGTAAAGCGTGCCGTCGGCAGGCTTGAGGTCGAGCATTTTGAAACCAAGGATACCGGCAGCCTGGGCCATTGCTTCGATGATCAATACGCCCGGCATGATGGGATGCGCGGGAAAGTGACCGTTGAAGAACGGTTCGTTGATGCTGACATTCTTGTAGGCACGAATGCGCTTTTCCTCAACATTGAGGTCCACTACACGGTCCACCAGCAGGAACGGGTAACGGTGGGGCAGGTATTCGCGAATCTCGTTGATGTCCATCATTTCGGGGGGAAGCCTGTAATAAAGATTGGGGGCGGGCGACTAAACGCACGCCCCGCTAGCAAATCAAGGAGGCAGTCTAGCGGCTGTGCACACTTGATATGGAAATGGTATCAGCCTTCTGATGAAGCATTACCGCCAGGGGTCACGTCCCCAACACGCTTTTCCAGCTGTTTGAGACGTCGAGCCATGTCGTCGAGCTGCCTCAAACGTGCTGCGCTCTTGCGCCATTCAGCTGCAGGCTGCATGGCGGTACCGGAAGAATAGGCACCCGGCTCGGTAATCGAGTGGGTGACCATGGTCATGCCGGTGATGAAAACGTTGTCGCAAATATCGATATGCCCCACCAGCCCTACGCCACCGGCGAGCATGCAATGCTTGCCGATTCGGGTGCTGCCGGAAATGCCTACACAGGCGGCCATGGCGGTGTGATCGCCAATCTGCACGTTGTGGGCGATCTGGATCTGGTTGTCGAGCTTCACGCCGTTACCGATCACGGTATCGGCCAAGGCCCCGCGATCGACCGCCGTGTTGACACCGATTTCCACGTCGTCGCCGATCAATACGCCGCCGACCTGGGCAATCTTGTGCCAGACGCCTTTCGAGTTGGCAAAGCCAAAGCCTTCACCGCCGATCACGGCACCCGACTGAATGACCACACGTTCACCGATACGCACATCGTGGTACAGGGTCACGCGAGGTGCCAGCCAACCGTCGACGCCGATTACACAGCGAGCGCCGATAAAGCAATGCGCACCGACCGTTACACCGGCCGCGATGCGTGCACCGCTCTCGATCACCGCAAACGCACCGATGCTGGCCGCAGGGTCAACCTGGGCATCATCGGCGATAACCGCAGACGGATGAACACCACCTGCTGCCTTGGGCTTCGGATCGAACAGATGCGACGCCTTCGCGTACGACAGGTAGGGGTCAGCCACTACCAGGGCATCCCCGGCGTAACCCTCGGCGTCAGCAGCCTTCAGCAACACGGCTGCGGCCTGGCAGTCGACCAGGTATTTACGGTATTGGGGGTTTGCGAGGAAGCTCAACTGAGCTGGGCCAGCCTCCTGCAAGGTGGCTAGCCCAGTGATTTCCTTCTCCGGGGAACCACGCAAGGTGGCTCCCAGGAACTCGGCCAACTCGCCGAGCTTGATAGTCGCGGTCATGGCTTACTTCAGCTGGTTCATGCGCTCGATCACCTGACGGGTGATGTCGTATTGAGGCTTGACGTCAATCACTGCGCCACGCTCGAACACCAGGTCAAAGGCACCTTTCTTGATGACTTCTTCCACGGCGCTGTCGAGTTTAGGCTTCAGCTGTTTCAGCATTTCACGGTCGGCAACAGCCTTGGCTTCGTTCAGCTCCTTGGATTGGAACTGGTAGTCACGGGCCTTTTGCTTGAACTCAAGCTCCAGACGCTCGCGCTCGCCTTGCTGCATCTTGTCGCCACCCGCTACCAGACGGTCCTGGATACCCTTGGCGCTGCTTTCCAACGTCTTGAGCTTGGTCAGTTGCGGACCGAATTTTTTCTCCGCATCCACGGCGTATTTCTTGGCCGCATCGGATTCCAGCAGGGCCATCTGATAGTTCAGGACGGCGATTTTCATTTCGGCGAAGGCCGGGGTGGCTACCAGCACGGTGGCCAGCAGAACCAATTGAGTCAACTTACGCACGATGTACTCCTACAGAATCCGTTGTCGTTATCTTGGGTCAGACGCTTAGAACGTCTGGCCGAGGGAGAATTGGAAAATCTGGGTTTCAGCGTTATCCGGTTTCTTGATCGGCATGGCCAGAGCAAAGCTCAACGGGCCAAGCGCGGTCACCCAGGTCACACCGACACCCACCGAGCTCGCCAGGTTGCTGAGGCTCACGTCGTTGCACTCAGTCCGTGACTTCACGCCGCTTGGGTTGGTGATCTGTTCGCACTTGGAGTCGAACACGTTACCCACATCCCAGAAGACCGAAGTACGCAGGGACCGCTGATCCTTGACGAACGGCAGCGGGAACAGGATTTCCGCACCACCCTGGATCAACACGTTACCACCGAATGGCAGAGGGTCGTTGTCGGAGTCAGCGACGGTGCCCTGGTTACCGGTCACACCAACGCCACGGCTCGGTGTACCACGTGGACCCAGGGTGCTGTCCTTGAAGCCCCGCACGGAGTTGAAGCCACCCGCGTAGTAGTTCTCGTAGAACGGCAGCCCATTGGTGGAACCATAACCGTCGCCATAGCCCAGCTCGGTGTGCAGGCGCATGGTGTAGTTATCGCTCAACGGCTGGAACAACTGGCCACGGTAGTCGAGCTTGAAGAACGACAGGTCGCTGCCCGGCGTCGTTGCTTCCAGCGTCAGGCTCTGGGAATGGCCACGGGTGGCAAGCACGCCTTTGTTCAGGGTCGACTCGGACCAGCCGGCGGACGCCTTGAAGTTCAGGAACTTGTCGCCTTCCTTGCGAGTGAAGTCGAAGATCTCGTCCACGGTGTACACACCGGTCTTGATCTCATCCTGTTGCGCAGTCAGGCCGAAGGTCAGGCGCGAAGTCTCGCTGATCGGGTAACCGATGTTGGCGCCTACGCCCAGGCTGTCGATTGCATAGCTGGCTACGTCGACGTCGAGGTCTTTGTAGTCGGTGGTGCGGTAGAAGGCGTTGTAGCCCAGGCTCACGCCGTCGGCAGTCCAGTAGGGGTCGACATAACCGAAGTTATAACGGCTCTGGTATTCGCTTCGGGTCAGGCCGATGGACACCTTGTTACCGGTACCCAGGAAGTTGTTCTGGGTGATGGAACCACCGAGGATCAGGCCGGCACTCTGTGCGAAACCGACACTGGCGGTGATCGAACCCGACGCTTGCTCTTCCACGGCGTAGTTCACGTCAACCTGGTCATCCACACCCGGTACGGCTGGCGTTTCGACGTTCACTTCCTTGAAGAAGCCCAGGCGCTCAAGACGGGTCTTGGACTGGTCGATCAGGTAAGTCGATGCCCAGCCACCTTCCATCTGGCGCATTTCGCGGCGCAGCACTTCGTCCGCAGACTTGGTGTTGCCACGGAAGTTGATGCGGTTCACGTAGGCACGCTTGCCTGGGTCGACGACAAAGGTGATGTCCACGGTGTGGTCTTCATCGTGGGGGGTAGGCACGCCGTTGACGTTAGCGAAGGTATAGCCTTCGTTACCCAGGCGACGGGTGATCAGTTCGGACGTGGTGGTCATCAGCTTGCGCGAGAACACCTGGTCTTTCTGCACCAGCAACAGGGCCTTGACCTGGTCTTCAGGCACTTTCAAGTCGCCGCTGAGCTTCACGTCACGAACCTTGTACTTCTCGCCTTCGTTGACGTTGACAGTGATGTAGACGTGCTTCTTGTCCGGGGTGATGGACACCTGGGTCGAAGCGATATCCATGTTGATATAGCCACGGTCCAGGTAGTAGGAGCGCAGGCGTTCCAGGTCACCGGAGAGTTTTTCGCGGGCGTACTTGTCATCGTTCTTGAAGAACGACAACCAATTGGTGGTCTTGAGCTCGAACAGGTCGATCAGGTCTTCATCAGCGAACTTGGTGTTGCCAACCACGTTGATGTGCTGAATGGCCGCCACGGTACCTTCGTTGATGTTGACCTTGAGGCCGACACGGTTACGAGGCTGCGGCACGACTTCCGTCTCCACGGTCGCGGAGTAGCGGCCCTGGGCAACGTACTGGCGTTGCAGTTCGTTACGCACACCCTCAAGGGTGGCGCGCTGGAAGATCTCGCCCTCGGCCAGGCCGGATTGCTTCAGGCCTTTCATCAGGTCTTCAGTGGAGATCGCCTTGTTGCCTTCGATCTCGATACTGGCGACGGAAGGTCGCTCGACGACGGTGATAACCAGGACGTTACCTTCGCGACCCAGTTGGATGTCTTGAAAGAACCCGGTTTTGAACAGCGCACGAGTGGATTCCACCAGGCGACGGTCATCAGCCTGTTCCCCGACGTTCAACGGCAAGGCACCAAAGACGCTACCCGCGGAAACCCGCTGGAGGCCGTTGACGCGAATATCGGAGATGGTGAAGGACTCGGCGTGAACTTCGGCGATCATCAATACGGTGAGAACCGCAGTTAGCAGCAGACGTTTCATGAAGTCCTTTCTTATTCCAACTGGCAATAAACAAACTGCCGCAAAATGCGGCAGATTCGCAATTCAGCGAAGCGTTACAGTCGACCCAGATCGTTGACCAAGGCTAATAACATCACCCCGACCACCAAGCTGATACCGATCTGTATCCCCCAACCCTGCACCCGATCCGACAAGGGGCGACCACGCACCCACTCGACCAGATAAAACAACAGATGCCCCCCATCCAATACCGGAATGGGCAGCAAATTCAGAACACCCAGGCTGATACTCAGATAAGCCAGGAAATTCAGGAAATCCGCGACACCCGACTGGGCAGAAGCGCCCGCCACTTTAGCAATGGTTATCGGTCCACTCAAGTTTTTTACCGAGAGCTCGCCGAACAACATTTTCTTGAGGGATTCGAGGGTCAGCACACTCATGGTCCAGGTGCGTTTTGCACCCTCGCCAATGGCCGCCAGCGGCCCGAAACTGACCTCACGCACCATCGAGGGCGGCCACTCCGGACTCTTGACGCCTGCACCCAGGTAACCCCCGGCCGCCTTGGCTTCCCCACGTACCGCCAGGGTCACGGGGACGTCGATTTGAGCACCGTCACGCTCAATTTTCAGCACAATCCTTGTATCAGGGCGTACACGTACCAGGTCGACCACCTGCTGCCACTCACTCAACGCCTGGCCATCGAGGGCCAGCAAGCGATCGCCGGTTTTCAGACCCGCGGCCTGGGCCGGCCCCTTCGGATCCAGCTCGGCAAGCACTGGCGGCAGCGCAGGACGCCATGGCCGGATGCCCAGGGACTTGATCGGATCAGGCTCGTCAGCGCCCTTGAGCCAATGGTCCAAGGCCAACGTGCGCGAGGTCTCGGCACTGGAATCCTGCTCACGCACCACGACGTTGACAGTGCCGCTTTCACCCAAACGACGGACCAGTTGCAAATTGACCGCGCCCCAACCCGTCGTCGGCTCACCATCAATGGAAACAATTTCCTGCCCTGCGACCAGACCTGCCTTGGCGGCGATACTGTCCGCCTCGACCGCGCCGATGACAGGACGCACCTGCTCGCTGCCGAGCATGGCCAGAACCCAGAAAAACAGCATCGCCAGGAGGAAGTTGGCGATCGGACCGGCCGCAACAATGGCGATACGCTGACGAACGGTCTTGCGATTGAAGGATTGGTCCAACTGATCGGCCGGCACTTCGCCTTCACGCTCATCGAGCATCTTGACGTAGCCACCCAACGGGATGGCCGCGATCACGAACTCGGTGCCGTGCCGGTCATGCCAGCGAACCAGCGGCATACCGAAGCCGACGGAAAAGCGCAGTACCTTGACGCCGCAACGACGTGCCACCCAAAAGTGGCCGAATTCGTGGAAGGTAACCAGCACACCCAGAGCAACCAGGGTGCCGACAATCATGTAAAGCGCACTCATCTAATTTCTCCGCATTCCAATCCAGTGCCCCAGGGCTCAATCGCGCCCACAAGACTAACGCGCGTTGCGGTTCAACCATTGTTCGGCCAAGGCGCGTGCCTTGGTGTCCGCCTCGAATACCGCGCCGAGGTCGTTCACCGCGACCACGGGCTCAAGACCCAGGACGTCCTCGATGATACTCGCGATCTGCGGAAAGCGGATGCGCCGTTCGAGAAACGCCGCCACGGCCACTTCATTCGCCGCATTGAGCATCGCCGGCGCGCTGTTACCCGCCTCCGCGGCCTCACGTGCCAGACGCAGGCACGGAAAACGTTGCTCGTCCGGCGCCTCGAAGTCCAGGCGGGCAATGGCAAACAGATCCAGTGGCGCCACGCCGGAATCGATTCGCTCCGGCCAGGCCAGGGCATTGGCGATCGGGGTGCGCATATCCGGATTGCCCAATTGAGCCAATACCGAGCCATCCACGTAGTCGACCAGCGAATGAATCACACTTTGCGGGTGAATCACCACCTCGACCTGCTCCGGTCGCGCATCGAACAACCAGCACGCCTCGATCAACTCCAGGCCTTTATTCATCATGCTTGCCGAGTCGACGGAGATCTTGCGCCCCATCGACCAGTTAGGATGAGCACACGCCTGGTCCGGAGACACCTGCTCCAACTCCGCCAAAGGAGTTTGCCGGAAAGGACCACCCGACGCGGTCAGCAGAATCCGACGCACACCCACCTGGCCCAGGCCACGAGCAAAGTCGCCGGGCATGCATTGGAAGATCGCATTGTGTTCACTGTCGAGGGGCAGCAATACGGCGCCGCTCTTGCGCACCGCCTGCATGAAGAGCGCGCCGGACATCACCAGCGCTTCTTTGTTGGCCAGCAGGATTTTCTTGCCCGCATCCACGGCAGCCAAGGTCGGACGCAAGCCGGCCGCACCGACAATAGCGGCCACCACCGTATCCACCTCGGCATCGGCCGAGACCTGGCACAACCCCTCCTCCCCCACCAGCACCTGAGTGGCCAGCCCGGCAGCCCGCAGATCATCCTGCAGGCTCCGTGCCGCCGAACGCCCGGGCACCACGGCAAAGCGCGGCACGTGGCGCACGCACAGTGCCAGCAGTTCGCTGAGGCGGGTGAACCCGGTCAGGGCAAACACTTGATAGCGGTCAGGATGACGAGCGATCACATCCAGGGTGCTCAACCCTACCGAGCCGGTTGCACCCAGCACGGTCACTTGTTGCAGGCGGCTCACGAAGCGGTCATCCACAACAACACGGCAAAGATCGGGATGGCTGCGGTAAGGCTATCGATACGATCCAGCACCCCGCCATGACCCGGCAGCAGGTTGCTGCTGTCCTTGATCCCGGCCTGGCGCTTGAACATGCTTTCTGTGAGATCACCGACCACCGAGATAAATACGACGATGGCCGTGCCCAGCAGGGCCAGGAAGATTTCCTTCGCCGACCAGTCGCGCACCAGCCCCACCGCCAGGGTGATCGCCAGCGTCAACGCCAGGCCGCCATACACGCCTTCCCAACTCTTGCCCGGACTGACTGCCGGCGCCAGCTTGCGCTTGCCGAATGCACGACCAGAGAAGTAGGCACCGATATCTGCGCCCCAGACCAGCACCATCACCGCCATGATCAACCAGTTACCCATGGGCGAATTCTTGATCTCCACCAGCCCTTGCCAGGCGGGCAACAGAATCAGCAAGCCAATCACCAGCTTGCTGGCGACACTGGACCACTGGCCACTGCTGCGCGGAAAAGTCAGCACCAGGTAGGTCGCAAGCGCCCACCACAGCACCGCCGCCCCCAACACCCAAGGCACGATGATGCTCGACAGGGTGTGCATCAGAAACAGCAGCACCGCCACCACAAGGGCATACACCACACGCGGCAACTGTGCGTTGAAACCTGCCAATCGCGCCCATTCCCAGGCACCCAGGGTTACCACCAGGCCGATAAACAGCGCAAAGCCGGAGCCATCCAGCAGGAAAAACCCGCACAAGGCAATCGGCAACAGTATCAGTGCGGTGATGATTCGTTGTTTAAGCATTTAAACCCGGGCCCCAGCTTCGATCTGCTCACTCGTTTTACCGAAGCGACGCTGACGGGAAGCGAAATCGGCCAGCGCAGTGCGCATGGCATCGTGTTTGAAGTCCGGCCAGAACAGGTCGGAGAAGTACAACTCGGTATAGGCCAATTGCCATAAGAGGAAATTGCTGATGCGATGCTCACCACCGGTACGGATACACAAGTCAGGTAACGGCAGGTCGCCGGTCACCAGGCAGGTCTGTAACAGTTCAGGCGTGATGTCGTCCGGCCGCAGGTGACCGGCCTGCACTTCGCGGGCCAGTCGCTGCGCAGCCTGGGCAATGTCCCACTGGCCACCGTAGTTGGCGGCGATTTGCAGCACAAAGCGGTCAGTACCGGCAGTGATCGCCTCGGCTTCACGCATGGCCGCCTGCAGTTCCGGGTGGAAGCGCGAGCGGTCGCCGATGATGCGCAGGCTGATGTTGTTGTCATTCAGGCGCTTGGCCTCACGACGCAGCGCCTTGAAGAACAGATCCATCAAGGCACTGACTTCTTCGGCGGGTCGCTGCCAGTTTTCACTGGAGAACGCGAACAGGGTCAATACCTCCACCTTGGCCTCGGCACACACCTCAATCACCGCCCGCACCGCATCGACACCCGCCTTATGCCCGGCAACACCCGGCATAAAGCGTTTCTTCGCCCAGCGATTATTCCCATCCATGATGATCGCGACATGGCGCGGCACCACGGAGGGCACAGTCTGCTTGGTCTTTTCCATGAAGGCGTCCTGACCCCTTATACGGCCATCAGGTCCTTTTCTTTTTCGTCGGTTGCCTGGGTGATCTTCGCCTCGGCTTCCTTGGTCAGCTTGTCGATATCGGCGACGGCACGACGCTCTTCGTCTTCGCTGATTTCCTTGTCCTTGACCAGCTTCTTCAGCTCGCCCAAGGCATCACGACGAATGTTACGCACCGCAACCCGCGCATCTTCAGCCGCGCTGCGGGCCTGCTTGGTGAAACCCTTGCGGGTTTCTTCAGTCAGGGCCGGCATGGAGATCAGCAGCAACTCACCCAGGTTGGTGGGGTTGAGGTTCAGGCCAGCGCTCTGGATGGCCTTGTCGACTGCAGCGAGCATGTTGCGCTCGAAAGCCACGACTTGCAGGGTGCGCGAATCCTTTACAGTAACGTTGGCCACGCCGCTCAGCGGGGTATCAGTGCCATAGTAGGGCACCATCACGCTGCCCAGGATGCTCGGGTGCGCCTTGCCGGTACGAATCTGGCCGAATGCGTGGCTCAGAGACTCCAGGGATTTCTGCATACGCGCTTGGGCGTCTTTCTTGATTTCGTTGATCATTGTTGGCCTTCCTCGATCAGAGTCCCTTCCGCGCCGCCGTGTACGATATTCAGCAGGGCACCGGGCTTGTTCATGTTAAATACGCGCAGCGGCATCTTATGGTCGCGGCACAGGCAAATAGCCGTCAGGTCCATCACGCCCAGCTTGCGATCCAGCACTTCATCGTAGGTCAGATGATCGAACTTCTCGGCATGCGGGTCTTTGAATGGGTCTGCGGTGTACACGCCATCTACCTTGGTCGCCTTGAGCACCACGTCGGCATCGATCTCGATGGCGCGCAGGCAAGCAGCCGAGTCCGTGGTGAAGAACGGGTTGCCGGTACCGGCAGCGAAGATCACCACCTCTTTGGCGTTCAGGTGGCGCATGGCTTTGCGACGATCATAGTGATCGGTCACGCCCACCATGGAAATAGCCGACATCACGATAGCCGAGATATTGGCACGCTCCAGGGCGTCACGCATGGCCAGGGCGTTCATCACAGTGGCCAGCATGCCCATGTGGTCGCCGGTGACCCGATCCATGCCGGCCGCACTCAGTGCCGCGCCGCGGAACAGGTTACCGCCACCGATCACCAGGCCGACCTGTACGCCGATGCCGACCAACTGGCCGACTTCCAGCGCCATGCGGTCGAGTACCTTGGGGTCGATCCCGAACTCTTCCGAGCCCATCAGGGCCTCGCCGCTAAGCTTGAGTAGAATGCGTTTATAGCGAGCCTGATAACCACTGCCCTGCTGAGCCATTGCGAATCTCTCCTGCGGCGTATTTTTAAAAAATTCTTGGCGAGCCGTTTACGGCTTGCGTTCACTCTAGCTGGACGCTCTCACAGCGCCATCGGAACACGGCTTTGTAAGCCAGTTCCGAGGGTAAGCCAAATTAAATCGGCCTGCCCATTTGAAAAGAGGCTGCGCGCGTGAGCGGGCAGCCTCTTTCGGGCGACAGTTAAAAACTGTCTTATTGCTTGGCGGCAGCCAGCTGGGCAGCAACTTCTTCAGCGAAGTTGTCGACCGGCTTCTCGATGCCTTCGCCTACCTTGAAGTAAGTGAAGGAAACGATTTCAGCACCGGCTTTCTTGGCCAGTTCGCCAACCTTGATTTCAGGGTTCTTGACGAACGCCTGCTCAACCAGGCTTGCCTCAGCCAGGAACTTGCTGATACGGCCCTTGACCATGTTCTCAACAATGTTTTCTGGCTTGCCTTTGATTTTTTCTTCGTTCAGCTGCAGGAACACAGCTTTTTCACGCTCGATCGCTTCGGCAGAAACTTCCGAAGGCAGCAGGAACTCAGGGTTGCTGGCCGCTACGTGCATAGCGATGTCTTTGGCCAGCTCAACGTTGCCGCCCTTCAGGACCACTGCAACACCGATCTTGTTGCCGTGCAGGTAACCACCGACAACATCACCTTCAACGCGTACCAGACGACGGATGTTGACGTTTTCGCCAACCTTGCCGACCAGTACCAGGCGATCAGCTTCTTGAGCGGCGATCAGCGGAGCGACGTCAGTCAGCTTGTCGGCGAACGCTTTTTCAACGCTGGCAGCAACAAATGCCTTGAAGTCGTCCTGCAGGGCCAGGAAGTCGGTCTGGGAGTTCACTTCCAGCAGAACAGCAGATTTGCCGTCTTCTTTCAGAGCGATAGCGCCTTCAGCAGCCACGTTGCCTGCTTTCTTGGCAGCCTTGATGGCGCCGGAAGCACGCATGTCATCAATGGCTTTTTCGATGTCGCCGTCAGCCTTTTCCAGGGCTTTCTTGCAATCCATCATGCCTTCGCCGGTACGCTCACGCAGTTCTTTAACCAACGCTGCAGTAATTGCTGCCATTTTCAAATTCCTCTTGGATAGGTTTTCAACCATTCCACCCGATCGAACGGGGGATCAATTCTTCCCGAACCACCCTTGTTAGCCGCTGCACGTTACAGGTGATGTAGCTGCGCTGCTGACAAATGGTTTTCGAGGTGGCAAAAAGGGGGCCAAGCCCCCTTTTTGCTTACTGAGTCAACGCCAGGGCGTCAATTACTCAGCTGCGGCTACCGGAGCTTCTTCAACGAACTGCTCGGTACCACCAGCAACGTGGTTGCGACCACGGATGACAGCGTCAGCCATCGAACCCATGTACAGCTGGATAGCGCGGATGGCGTCATCGTTGCCTGGGATGATGTAGTCAACGCCTTCCGGGCTGCTGTTGGTATCGACTACGCCGATAACAGGGATGCCCAGCTTGTTGGCTTCGGTGATCGCGATGCGCTCGTGATCAACGTCGATAACGAACAGTGCGTCAGGCAGACCGCCCATGTCCTTGATACCACCCAGGGAACGATCGAGCTTTTCCAGGTCACGAGTGCGCATCAGCGCTTCTTTCTTGGTCAGCTTGGCGAAAGTACCGTCTTCGGCCTGCACTTCAAGGTCACGCAGACGCTTGATGGAAGCACGGATGGTTTTGAAGTTGGTCAGCATGCCGCCCAACCAGCGGTGATCGACGTACGGCGAACCGCAACGTGCTGCTTCTTCAGCAACGATCTTGCCAGCGGAACGCTTGGTGCCGACGAACAGGATCTTGTTTTTGCCCTGGGCCAGGCGCTCTACGAAAGTCAGAGCTTCGTTGAACATTGGCAGGGTTTTTTCAAGGTTGATGATGTGGATCTTGTTACGCGCGCCGAAAATGTATTTACCCATTTTCGGGTTCCAGTAACGGGTCTGGTGACCGAAGTGCACACCGGCCTTCAGCATATCGCGCATGTTGACTTGGGACATGATAGTTCCTTAATAAGTCGGGTTTGGCCTCCACGTATCCCAATGACCAACCAGCGGCATCAAGGCCTCCGGCACCCAGGTCATCGTGTCGACACGTGTGTGGATTTAAGCTTTTCGGGGTATCCCCGGAAAGCGGCGCATTTTATACCACACGAAGGGCGAAAACGAAACACGCAATCACATTTGGCCTGGGCGACGTGTACGCAACCCTTTGAATAGAGCCGATATAACCCCATCTGATAGAGAGAAGCGATCGTCGGGGGCTCATGATTTGCCGCCCGCGTCTGTTAGAATCGCGTTTTTTGGCGCTTGTGCGAATTCTGCAACCTTTTGTCGCACGCCCGTAAACCGTATTGATTTCAGCGCATCGCGCTAGAGAGAGCCTGTATGACCGTTAGTTTGAAAACCGCCGAAGACATCGCCGGCATGCGCATTGCCGGCAAACTGGCTGCCGACGTGCTGGAAATGATTGCCGAGCACGTCAAGCCCGGCGTTACCACGGAAACCCTGAACCAGATCTGCCACGACTATATAGTCAATGTGCAGGGCGCCATTCCTGCGCCGCTGAACTACAAGGGCTTCCCCAAGTCGATCTGTACTTCGGTCAACCACGTGGTCTGCCACGGGATTCCGGGCGACAAGCCGTTGAAGGACGGCGACACCCTGAACATCGACGTCACCGTGATCAAGGACCGCTACTTCGGCGACACCAGCCGCATGTTCCACGTCGGCACCGTGCCGGTGTGGGCCGAGCGCCTGTCCCAGGTCACCCAGGAATGCATGTACAAGGCCATCGAGATCGTCAAGCCTGGCTGCCGCCTGGGCGACATCGGTGAAGTGATCCAGAAGCATGCCGAAAAGAACGGTTTCTCGGTGGTGCGTGAATTCTGCGGCCATGGTATCGGCACGGTCTTCCACGAAGAACCGCAGATCCTGCACTACGGCCGCGCCGGCACCGGCATGGAGCTCAAGGCAGGCATGACCTTTACCATCGAGCCGATGATCAACCAGGGCAAGGCCGACACCAAGGTGCTGGGCGACGGCTGGACCGCCATCACCAAGGACCGCAAGCTCTCGGCCCAGTGGGAACACACCCTGCTGGTCACCGAGACCGGCTACGAGATCTTCACCCTGCGCGCCGACGACACGATCCCACGCGTTTCGGCGTGAAGGGCTGCCAAGGTTTTCCCAAACTGTGTTGTGACTGACTGATAGATAGAAAGGAAAGCCGATCAATGCCCCAGGTGGATCCCGAACTCTTCGACCGTGGCCAGTTCCAGGCCGAGCTGGCACTGAAAGCGAGCCCCATCGCCGCGTTCAAAAAGGCGATCCGCCAGGCCCGCGAGGTGCTCGACGAGCGCTTTCGCAGCGGCCGGGACATCCGCCGACTGATCGAAGACCGCGCCTGGTTCGTCGATAACATCCTGCAAAAAGCCTGGGAACAGTTCAGCTGGAGCGAAGACGCCGATATTGCCCTGGTAGCGGTCGGCGGCTACGGTCGGGGCGAGCTGCACCCGTACTCCGACATCGACCTGCTGATCCTGCTGGACAGCGCCGACCATGAGATCTTTCGCGATTCCATTGAGCGCTTTCTGACACTGCTGTGGGACATCGGCCTGGAAGTCGGCCAGAGCGTGCGCTCGGTGGATGAGTGCGCCGAAGAGGCCCGCGCCGACCTGACCGTCATCACCAACCTGATGGAAAGCCGCACCATCGCCGGCCCCGAGCGCCTGCGCCAGCGCATGCTCGAAGTCACCAGCACCGCGCACATGTGGCCGAGCAAGGATTTCTTCCTGGCCAAGCGTGCCGAGCAGAAGGCCCGGCACCACAAGTACAACGACACCGAATACAACCTCGAACCCAACGTCAAAGGCTCGCCGGGCGGGTTGCGCGACATCCAGACGATTCTGTGGGTAGCGCGCCGCCAATACGGCACCCTGAACCTGCGCGCCCTGGCCGGCGAAGGCTTCCTGGTAGAGAGCGAAAACGCCCTGCTGGCGTCGTCCCAGGAGTTCCTGTGGAAAGTGCGCTACGCCCTGCACATGCTCGCCGGGCGCTCCGAAGATCGTCTGCTGTTCGACCACCAGCGCTCCATCGCCACCCTGCTGGGGTTTGAAGGTGAAGACGCGAAGACCAGCATCGAAAGCTTCATGCAGCAGTACTACCGGGTGGTCATGAGCATTGCCCAGCTCAGTGACCTGATCATCCAGCATTTCGAAGAAGTGATCCTCGCTCCGGAAGACGAAGCACCGCCGCAACCGATCAATTCGCGCTTCCAACTGCACGACGGCTATATCGAGGCACGCAATGACAACGTGTTCCGCCGCACGCCGTTCGCCATGCTGGAAATCTTCGTGCTGATGGCCCAGCAGCCGGAAATCAAGGGCGTACGCGCCGACACCATCCGCCTGCTGCGGGAAAACCGTCACCTGATCGACGACGACTTTCGCAACGACATTCGCAACACCAGCCTGTTTATCGAACTGTTCAAGTGCAAGATCGGCATCCATCGCAACCTGCGGCGCATGAACCGCTATGGCATCCTCGGGCGTTACCTGCCGGAGTTCGGGTTTATCGTCGGGCAGATGCAGCACGACCTGTTCCACATCTACACCGTGGACGCCCACACCCTCAACCTGATCAAGCACCTGCGCAAGTTGCAGTACACCCAGGTGTCAGAGAAATTCCCGCTGGCCAGCAAGCTCATGGCCAAGCTGCCCAAGCCGGAGTTGATCTACCTGGCCGGCCTGTACCACGATATTGGCAAGGGTCGGCATGGCGACCATTCGGAAATCGGCGCGGTCGATGCCGAGGCGTTCTGCCAACGCCATCAGTTGCCGTTGTGGGACAGCCGCCTGATCGTGTGGCTGGTGCAGAACCACCTGGTAATGTCGACCACCGCCCAGCGCAAGGACTTGTCCGACCCGCAGGTGATCCACGACTTCGCAGGGATCGTCGGCGATGAAACCCGCCTCGACTACCTGTACGTGCTGACCGTTTCCGACATCAACGCCACCAACCCGACGCTGTGGAATTCCTGGCGCGCCAGCCTGTTGCGCCAGCTCTACACCGAGACCAAGCGCGCGCTGCGCCGTGGCCTGGAAAACCCGGTGGACCGCGAAGAGCAGATCCGCCGCACCCAAAGCGCCGCCCTGGACATCCTGGTGCGCGGCGGCAACGACCCGGACGATGTCGAGCAGTTGTGGTCGCAATTGGGGGACGATTACTTCCTGCGCCACACCGCCGGCGATGTCGCCTGGCACAGCGACGCGATCCTGCAACAGCCGGCCGATGGCGGCCCGTTGGTGTTGATCAAGGAAACCACCCAGCGCGAATTCGAAGGCGGCACGCAGATCTTCATCTATGCACCCGACCAGCACGACTTCTTCGCCGTGACCGTGGCGGCCATGGACCAGCTCAACCTGAACATCCACGACGCACGGGTCATCACCTCCAGCAGCCAGTTCACCCTCGACACCTATATCGTGCTCGACACCGAAGGCGAGTCCATCGGCGATAACCCGGCGCGGGTGAAAAAGATCCGCGAAGGCCTGACCGAAGCCCTGCGTAACCCCGACGACTACCCGACGATCATCCAGCGCCGGGTACCGCGTCAGCTCAAGCACTTTGCCTTTGCGCCCCAGGTGACCATTTCCAACGATGCGCAGCGCCCGGTGACCGTGCTGGAACTCAGCGCGCCGGACCGGCCAGGCCTGCTGGCACGGATCGGCGGCATTTTCCTTGAATTCGATTTGTCACTGCAGAACGCCAAGATTGCGACCCTCGGCGAGCGCGTGGAGGACGTGTTCTTTATTACCGATGCCGATAACCAGCCGCTGTCCGACCCGGAGCTGTGCCTGCGCTTGCAGGCGGCGATCGTGCAGCAGTTGAGCGTGACCCAGGAACCCGGTGTCGAGCTGACGCGCCTGACGATTTGATACCAGGAGCGGCCCACCGCTCCCCTCCCAGTTTTTAACGCCTTGCATGAGATCCACCGATGAACAACGCCCTGAACCAGCTCCAGCCCTACCCGTTCGAAAAGCTGCGCGCCCTGCTGGGCAGCGTCACGCCGAACCCGGACAAGCGCCCGATCGCGTTGTCCATCGGCGAACCCAAGCACAAATCGCCGCAGTTCGTTGCCGATGCCTTGGCCAACAATCTCGACCAGATGGCGGTCTACCCCACCACCCTGGGCATCCCGGCCCTGCGCGAGGCCATTGGCGCCTGGTGCGAACGCCGCTTCGACGTCCCCAAGGGCTGGCTGGATCCGGCGCGCACTATCCTGCCGGTCAACGGCACCCGTGAAGCGCTGTTCGCCTTCACCCAGACCGTGGTCAACCGGGGCGACGACGCGCTGGTGGTCAGCCCGAACCCCTTCTACCAGATCTACGAAGGCGCCGCGTTCCTGGCCGGGGCCAAGCCGCACTACCTGCCATGCCTGGATGAAAACGGCTTCAACCCGGATTTCGACGCGGTATCGCCGGACATCTGGAAACGCTGCCAGATCCTGTTCCTGTGCTCCCCCGGCAACCCGACCGGTGCACTGATCCCGGTCGACACCCTGAAAAAACTCATCGCCCTGGCCGACGAATATGACTTCGTTATCGCTGCCGACGAGTGCTACAGCGAACTGTACTTCGACGAACAAACCCCGCCACCGGGCCTGCTCAGCGCGTGCGTCGAGCTGGGCCGCCAGGACTTCAAGCGTTGCGTGGTGTTCCACAGCCTGTCCAAGCGCTCCAACCTGCCAGGCCTGCGCTCCGGTTTTGTCGCGGGCGACGCCGAGATCCTCAAGGGTTTTCTGCTGTACCGCACTTACCATGGCTGTGCGATGCCGGTGCAAACCCAGCTGGCAAGCATTGCGGCCTGGCAGGACGAGGCCCATGTGCAGGCCAACCGCGACCTGTACCGCGAGAAGTTTGATGCCGTGCTGGCGATCCTCAAGCCGGTGCTGGACGTACAGGCCCCGGACGGCGGCTTCTACCTGTGGCCGAATGTGCAAGGCGATGATGCCGCGTTCTGCCGCGATTTGTTCGTGGAGGAACACGTGACCGTGGTGCCGGGTTCGTACCTGTCCCGGGAAGTGGATGGCGTCAACCCCGGAGCTGGCCGTGTGCGCCTGGCGCTGGTTGCACCGCTTGCCGAGTGCGTGGAAGCGGCTGAGCGAATTCGGGACTTCATTCAGCGTCGTCGCTGATCCCAAGGGCCGCTCGCGCGTTCCGGAGCGGCCAACACAAAGAAAGATCAAGCAACCCTTTGAACGGGAACACGCCTGCGTCTCTCACCCACCAAAAGTAGCAGCCAACAATGATGCCAATGGCAGTCCGTGCCGTTCATGGCTGCCTGGCTTTTTACTTTTGATGGAGAGAAGACATGACCGTCTGCAACTTGCCTCCCGCTACTTCCCCGTACAATACAGCCGCCTTTACGACGCCCGAATCAAATCCCACCCGGCATAAACGTGGCATCGCCACCGCCGACAAACTCTGGCCACAGCATTCAGTCCTGAAGATAGCGTTGCTGGATATGACGGACGCGCAGAAGACGCTGGTAAAAGCCAATATAAGAAAATGGACGCCTCACACAAACCTGCACTTGAAGTTCGTCGATACGGCGCAGGGCGATATCAGAATTACCGCAAACAACACGAGCACTGCAGGCTGGTCGTATGTTGGAACGGACGCAAAAAACGCCTCTCCCTCTGAACCGACGATGAGTATTGGCTTCGGCAGTTCGCCGGAACGTATTGAAGCGCAGGTGGTACATGAGTTTGGTCATGCGCTGGGTTTAAGGCATGAACACCAGCACCCGGATCGGACATTGGTATTTGATGACGATGAAGTTTACAAAGATTACGAATCCCGAAATAAAACACGAGGTGAGGCTTACCACGACATCCTCAGGAAATCACATCGCAGCGCCGTGAAAACTTCGCCTTACGATGAAAAATCAATCATGCACTACAATTTCTCCAGGCCGCGATTGAAAAGTCCAAACGAAATCCCTAAACCGTTGCAATTATCAGAGGGTGATAAGCATTTTATTCAATCGCTTTATCCGCAGGACAGCACGCCTGCGGGGCAACTCATTTATACGTTGATGAAGATATTAATCAAACCTGATCGCCCTCCCACTGCGTAATACCACTTTTACTTCACGGGCCCCAAATTCGCCTCACTCATATCCAACTCTGCCAGCACCTCTCGCAACACGTCATCACCAATCTGGTGATGACGGCTCAAGCTGTACAACTCCAACCGCTGCGCGCGCAGCGCCTTGAGCCGCAACTTTCGCTCCAGTTGATCCATTTGCTGGGCCAGCGCCTGGGCCTCGGCTGAATCGTTGTAAACCTCCAGCTGATGGCGATATTCCGACATCAGGCGCGCCTTGAGTTCAGTGGCCAGCGCGGCCTGGGCGGCGTCCTGGGTTGTTGTTTCCACGGGCTCTTCCGCCTCCAGGGCATGGATAGCCGCCACGGCGGTTTTTTTCCAGGCCTCGCGCACTTCGTTATGGCGCTTTTCGTCCGGACTTTTTTCAACGCCCCGCAAGAGCAGCGGCAGGGCGATGCAGGCGGCGATCAGTGACAGCAGGATCACACCCGCTGCGATAAAGATCAGCAGGTCGCGCTCGGGGAAATCCTGGCCTGGCACCAACAGCAATGGCACCGACATTACACCGGCCAGGGTCACCGCACCGCGCACACCGCCCACGGTCAACAGCCAGCAGGAACGCGCAGTGGGCACCAGGGTCAACTCACTTTTCCCACGCAGTCGCCGGAGCAAACCCGATAGGCGCCAGATGCTCTGCACCCAGATAAAACGCAGCACCACCAGCACCAGGAAAATCGCAATCACATCCAGGCAGCGATACAACAAGGTGGGCCACAGCGTCGGCTCATGACTGGCCACGGCCTTGATGATGTCCGGCAATTGCAGGCCCAGCAGCAGGAAGATCAGGCCATTGAAGGCAAACTCCAGCAATGACCAGACGCTGCGATTGAGCAGGCGCGTGCTGGTCTGGCGAGGCAGCAGGTCGAGCCAGCTTTGCATCATGCCCGCCGCGACCGCCGACAAGATGCCCGAGGCGCCGAGGCGTTCGGCCAACACGTAGGCCGCAAACGGCAGCAGCAACATGAACACCACATGCGTTGCCGGATCATCCCAGCCCCGGGCAATCATCCAGGCGCGCAGGCGGCCGACCAGCCAACTCAGCGCCACCCCCACCGCCAGGCCGCCCAAGGCCACCAAGACAAAGGTCAGGCTGGCATCGGCCAACGAGAACACACCGGTCAACGCGGCCGCCAAGGCGAACTTGAAGGTCACCAGGCCCGAGGCGTCATTCATCAACGCTTCGCCCTGGAGCATATGCATCAGCGGCGTCGGCAAGCGGTTCTGGGCAATCGCCGACACGGCCACGGCATCGGTGGGCGACAACACGGCCGCCAGGGCGAAGGCCACCGGCAGGGGGATCGTCGGCAACAGCCAATGAATGAAGTAGCCGGCACCGACCACGGTGAACAGCACCAACCCGACGGCGAGTGTCAGGATCGGCCCACGCAGGCGCCACAATTCGCGCTTGGGCATGCGCCAGCCATCGGAGAACAGCAGCGGTGGCAGGAACAGAAACAGGAACAGCTCCGGGTCCAGCGCCACATGCAGTCCCAGCGTGGGCCAGGCCAGCAAGGCGCCGGCGGCAATCTGCACCAGGGGTAACGGCAGGGGGATGACACGTCCGACCAGACGCGAAACGCTGACCAGCATCAGCAGGATAAGAACGGTGTAGGCGGTTTGCATAACGCGGGTTTCCCGGACGATCGGCTTGCAACGACACACATCAGGCAACAACTGGCCGTTGAAGTGCCATATTACCCGGCTATCTTACCGGCCTATGCTGCGCGCTGGCTTTTGCACAAAAGTCGCACGCTGCTGACGAGCGGCACCCAAAATCTCTGGGCGTGGCATAATCCGTGACCTTTCATTTTCATTGGCACTTGCATCAGTAAAGCAGGGGGGGCAATTCCTTGACCGCTTCAAGCAAAACGTTGCACCTTTTCGGCATCAAAGCCTGCGACACCATGAAAAAGGCGCGCACCTGGCTCGACGAGCACGCGGTGAGCTATGAGTTCCACGACTACAAAACGGCCGGTATCGACCGCGAACACTTGACCCAATGGTGCAACGAGCACGGTTGGCAGGTGGTTTTGAACCGTGCGGGCACCACCTTTCGCAAACTCGAAGACGAACGCAAAGCCGATCTCGATCAGTCGAAAGCCATTGAATTGATGCTCGCACAACCTTCGATGATCAAGCGCCCGGTGCTTGATCTCGGCGACAGAACCCTGATTGGCTTCAAGCCAGATAGTTATTCGGCGGCCCTCAAGTAGGCCAGCCCTTCCATTTTTGTAGAGGTAACAGCATGTCCAATTCCCTGTTCAGCCTGGGCTTCGGCGTCGGCACTCAGAACCGCCAAGGTGCTTGGCTGGAAGTGTTTTACGCACAACCCCTGCTCAACCCATCGGCTGAAATCGTTGCCGCCATCGCGCCGATCCTCGGCTACAGCGAAGGCAACCAGGCGATCACCTTCACCGTCGCCCAGGCCCTGCAACTGGCTGACGCGCTCAAAGGCGTCGACGCCACCCAGGCCGCCCTGCTGAGCCGCCTGGCCGAAAGCCACACCCCATTGGTCGCCACCTTGCTGGCCGAAGACGCCGCACTGACGTCCACCCCGGAGGCCTACCTCAAGCTGCACCTGCTGTCCCATCGCCTGGTCAAGCCACACGGCCTGAGCCTCGCCGGTGTGTTCCCGCAACTGCCGAACGTGGCCTGGACCAGCCAGGGCGCGATCGACATCAACGAGTTGGCCGAACGCCAACTGGAAGCCCGCCTGCGTGGCGAGTTGCTGGAAGTGTTCTCGGTGGACAAGTTCCCGAAAATGACCGACTACGTGGTACCGAGCGGCGTGCGTATCGCGGATGCCGCGCGTATTCGCCTCGGCGCCTACGTGGGCGAAGGCACCACCGTGATGCACGAAGGTTTCGTCAACTTCAACGCCGGCACCGAAGGCCCGGGCATGATCGAAGGCCGTGTATCGGCCGGCGTGTTCGTCGGCAAGGGTTCGGACCTGGGCGGCGGTTGCTCCACCATGGGCACCCTGTCGGGCGGCGGCAACATCGTGATCAAGGTCGGCGAAGGCTGCCTGATCGGCGCCAACGCCGGTATCGGTATCCCGTTGGGCGACCGCAACACCGTGGAATCGGGCCTGTATGTCACCGCCGGCACCAAGGTTGCGCTGCTGGACGAGTCGAACCAACTGGTCAAGGTGGTCAAGGCCCGTGAGCTGGCCGGCCAACCCGACCTGCTGTTCCGCCGTAACTCCGAGACCGGTGCCGTGGAGTGCAAAACCCACAAATCGGCCATCGAACTGAACGAAGCGCTGCACGCTCACAACTAAGCAGCCACTCGATGCCACTGGCGGGCCCCGACCCTGGGGCCCGCTTATACGAGTATTGAACACCATGCTTGTGCCCTCCCCCTGGCGCGCCGACTTTCCGGCCATCGCCACCCTGCAACGGCAAGACCAGACCTACCTGGACAACGCCGCGACGACGCAAAAACCCCAGGCCCTGCTGGATGCCATCAGCCATTACTACGCCAATGGCGCCGCCAATGTGCACCGCGCCCAGCATTTGCCGGGTGCCCATGCGACCCAGGCCTTCGAGGACAGTCGCAGCAAGGTTGTGCAGTGGTTGAATGCAGGTGACAGCGGGCAAATCGTGTTCACCCACGGCGCGACGTCAGCGCTGAACCTCCTGGCTTATGGCCTTGAGCACTTATTCAATGCGGGCGATGAGATTGTCATCAGCGCCCTGGAACACCACGCCAACCTGTTGCCGTGGCAGCAACTGGCCAAGCGTCGCGCGCTCACCCTGGTGGTATTGCCTCTCGGCGATGACGGCGTGATCGACCTGCAAGCCGCCGCCGAGTCGATCGGCCCGCGTACGCGCCTGCTGGCGGTGAGCCAACTGTCCAACGTCCTTGGCACCTGGCAGCCGTTGCCGGCCTTGCTGGCGTTGGCCCAGGCCCACGGTGCCCTGACCGTGGTCGATGGCGCCCAAGGCATCGTCCACGGCCGCCACGACGTGCAGGCCCTGGGCTGCGACTTCTATGTGTTTTCCAGCCACAAGCTGTACGGTCCGGACGGCGTCGGCGTGCTGTACGGCAGCCACGCAGCCCTGCATCACCTGCGCCATTGGCAATTCGGTGGCGAGATGGTGCAACAGGCCGACTACCACAGCGCCAGCTTCCGCCCGGCACCGCTGGGGTTCGAAGCCGGCACCCCACCGATTGCCGGCGTGATTGGCCTGGGCGCGACCCTGGACTACCTGGGTTCGCTGGACCCACAGGCGATTCTCACCCACGAAGCGGCCCTGCATGACTACCTGTTGCGCGGGCTGAACGCACGCAATGGCGTCCGTGTGCTGGGGTCGCCGCAGGCGGCGCTGGTCAGTTTTGTGGTCGAGGGCGTGCACAATGCCGACCTCGCACACCTGCTGACCGAACAAGGCATTGCCGTACGTGCCGGCCATCATTGCGCGATGCCGCTGCTCAAGGCGATGCACTTGTCGGGGGCGATCCGTGTATCCCTGGCGCTGTATAACGATTCCGATGACCTGGAACGCTTCTTTGAAGCGCTGGACCGGGCGCTGGATATGCTGCGATGAGCCTGCCGATGGATGCAATTGCTGCGCTGGAAGCCTTCCAGTCAGTAGGCAGTTGGGAGCAACGCGCTCGAATGCTGATGCAGTGGGGTGAACGTCTGCCCGTATTGGCGGATGAGGAGAAGGTCGATGCCAACCTGGTGCAGGGCTGTGAGAGCCTGGTGTGGTTGGTGGGGCGCTTGCACGATGGCCACTGGCAGTTCGCCGCGAGCAGCGATGCGCGGATGATTCGTGGCTTGGTGGCATTGCTGCTGGCGCGGGTCAATGGGCTGTCGGCGGACGAGTTGCAGGCGGTCGACTTGCCGGATTGGTTCAATCAGCTGAGGCTTTCCCGTCAACTGTCGCCGTCGCGCAGCAATGGGCTGAATGCAGTCCTGCAGCGCATGCGCGAACTCAGTCATACCCACATTTGAACCGTGTAACGTTCTGAGACTCAGGCGGGCTTGACCCGCTCCGAAGGCCTGCGCACCCCGGCCACAATCTTGTCCACCGCCTTGGTCGCCGCGACCATGCCGAAGGTCGCCGTCACCATCATCACCGCGCCAAACCCGCCGGCGCAGTCCAGCTTCACCCCATCACCGACAAAACTCTTCTGCAAACAGATGCTGCCATCCGGCTTGGGGTAGCGCAGTTGCTCGGTGGAAAACACGCACGGCACGCTGTAATGGCGGGTCACGGTGCGGGAAAAGCCGTAGTCACGGCGCAAGGTGGAGCGCACTTTCGACGCCAAGGGGTCATTAAAGGTGCGGTTCAGGTCGCAGACCTGGATCAGCGTCGGGTCGATCTGCCCACCGGCGCCACCAGTCGTGATGATCTGGATCTTGCGGCGCTTGCACCAGGCAATCAGTGCGGCCTTGGCGTTAACCGCGTCGATGCAGTCGATCACGCAGTCGATAGTGGGCGTGATGTACTCGACCATGGTGTCGCGGGTGACGAAATCCGCCACCGCATGCACCGTGCAATCCGGGTTGATCGCGCGCAGGCGCTCGGCCATCACCTCGACCTTGGGCTTGCCCACGGTGCTGTCCAAGGCGTGCAACTGGCGGTTGCTGTTGCTGACGCAGACGTCGTCCAGGTCGAACAGCGAAATCTCGCCCACTCCGCAACGGGCCATGGCTTCCGCCGCCCAGGAGCCGACGCCGCCGACGCCGACGATCGCCACATGGGCCGCTTTCAAGCGCTCCAGGCCTTCAATGCCATACAAGCGGGCGACGCCTGCAAACCGCGGATCTTCTGTACTCATGACCATTACCCCAAAAACCGGCGCGCATTATAGGGCTACGCAGCGACAAGTTTTAAGCTACAAGCTACAAGTTAAGAACTTAGATGTACTTTCGCTGCCCAATGTCCGGTTTTTCTCGGCTTGCTGTACGGTCAGGGAAAGGCCGGTGTAGGATGCGCGCCGTTCGGTGCAGGCCGACACCTCTTTTCGTTCCACACCCTTTGGAACCCGACATAACCATGGCATCGCGTAAATTTGGACTCAACCTGGTGATAGTGCTGGCAATTGCCGCGCTGTTCACCGGCTTCTGGGCGCTGATCAACCGCCCGGTCACTGCTCCCAACTGGCCCGAGCAGATCTCCGGTTTTTCCTACTCGCCGTTCCAGCAAGGCCAGTACCCGCAAAAAGACCAGTACCCCACCGACGAGCAGATGCGTCGCGATCTGGAGATCATGAGCAAGCTGACGGATAACATCCGCACCTACTCGGTCGACGGCACGCTGGGGGACATTCCCAAGCTGGCCGAAGAGTTCGGCCTGCGCGTAACCCTGGGGATCTGGATCAGCCCGGACCTGGAGCGTAACGAGCGCGAAGTCCAGCGGGCCATCGAGATCGCCAACAGCTCGCGCAGTGTCGTGCGGGTCGTGGTCGGTAACGAAGCCTTGTTCCGTGAAGAGATCACGCCTGAAGCCCTGATCGTGTTGCTGGACCGGGTACGCAGCGCCGTGAAAGTACCGGTGACGACCTCCGAGCAATGGCATATCTGGGAAAAGAACCCGCAACTGGCCAAGCACGTCGACCTGATCGCCGCTCACATCCTGCCGTTCTGGGAATACATCCCGATGGACAAGGCCGGCCAGTACGTACTCGACCGTGCCAGGGACCTGAAGAAACTGTTCCCGAAAAAGCCGCTGCTGTTGTCGGAAGTGGGTTGGCCAAGTAACGGCCGTATGCGCGGCGGCAATGAAACGTCCCCGGCAGACCAGGCCATTTACCTGCGTACGCTGGTGAACAAGCTGAACCGCCAGGGCTACAACTACTTCGTGATCGAGGCCTTCGACCAGCCGTGGAAGGTCAGCGACGAAGGCTCGGCCGGCGCGTATTGGGGCGTGTACAACGCCGCGCGCCAGCAGAAATTCAACTTCGAAGGGCCGGTGGTGGCAATCCCGCAGTGGCGCGTCCTGGCGATCGGCTCGGTGGTGCTCGCCTTGCTGTCCCTGACCCTGCTGATGATCGACGGCTCATCCCTGCGCCAGCGTGGCCGCACCTTCCTGACCTTTATCGCGTTCCTCTGTGGTTCGGTACTGGTGTGGATCGGCTACGACTACAGCCAGCAATACAGCACCTGGTTCAGCGTGACCGTCGGCATCTTGTTGGCCCTGGGCGCCCTGGGCGTGTTCATTGTGTTGCTGACCGAAGCCCACGAACTGGCGGAAGCGGTATGGACCCACAAGCGCCGGCGTGAATTCCTGCCGGTGGAAGGGGAATCGGACTACCGCCCGAAAGTGTCGATCCATGTGCCGTGCTACAACGAGCCGCCAGAGATGGTCAAACAGACCCTCGACGCCCTGGCGGCCCTCGACTACCCGGACTACGAAGTCCTGATCATCGACAACAACACCAAGGACCCGGCGGTATGGGAACCGGTGCGCGACTACTGCGAAACCCTGGGCCCGCGCTTCAAGTTTTTCCACGTCGCACCCCTGGCCGGTTTCAAGGGCGGTGCACTGAACTACCTGATCCCGCACACCGCCAAGGATGCCGAAGTGATCGCGGTGATCGACTCGGACTACTGCGTGTCGCCGAACTGGCTCAAGCACATGGTGCCGCACTTCGCCGACCCGAAAATCGCCGTGGTGCAGTCGCCGCAGGACTACCGCGATCAGAACGAAAGTACCTTCAAGAAGCTCTGCTACGCCGAATACAAAGGCTTCTTCCATATCGGCATGGTCACCCGTAACGACCGCGACGCGATTATCCAGCACGGCACCATGACCATGACCCGTCGCTCGGTGCTCGAGGAACTGGGCTGGGCCGACTGGTGCATCTGCGAAGACGCCGAATTGGGCCTGCGGGTATTCGAGAAAGGCCTGTCGGCGGCGTACTACCACGACAGCTACGGCAAGGGCCTGATGCCGGATACCTTTATCGACTTCAAGAAACAGCGTTTCCGCTGGGCCTATGGCGCGATCCAGATCATCAAGCGCCACACCGCCAGCCTGCTGCGCGGCAAAGACACCGAGCTGACCCGTGGCCAGCGCTACCACTTCCTCGCGGGCTGGTTGCCGTGGGTGGCGGACGGCATGAACATCTTCTTCACCGTCGGCGCGCTGTTGTGGTCGGCGGCGATGATCATCGTGCCGACCCGGGTCGACCCGCCGCTGTTGATTTTCGCGATCCCGCCGTTGGCGTTGTTCGTGTTCAAGGTGGGCAAGATCATCTTCCTCTACCGCCGCGCGGTAGGTGTGAACCTCAAGGATGCGTTCTGCGCCGCCCTGGCTGGCCTGGCGTTGTCCCACACCATCGCCAAGGCGGTGCTGTATGGTTTCTTCACCACCAGCATTCCGTTCTTTCGTACACCGAAAAACGCGGATAACCACGGCTTCTGGGTAGCGATTTCCGAAGCCCGCGAAGAAATGTTTATCATGCTGCTGTTGTGGGGCGCGGCGCTGGGGATCTACCTGGTGCAGGGCCTGCCGAGCAATGACATACGTTTCTGGGTGGTGATGCTGCTGGTGCAATCGCTGCCGTATGTGGCGGCGTTGATCATGGCGTTCCTGTCGTCGCTGCCAAAACCGGCCGTGGCACCTGAGCCTGCACCTGTGGCTTAAAAACGTGCGCAATGCACTAAACGGCGGCCTCTGGTCGCCGTTTTGCTATAAGATAACGGCCGTTTTGTCCGCCCGCCCCGCTCTTCCAGACATGCTTCCCGGAGTTTTCCCATGACGGCCCATGCCGACCTTTCGCCGACCCTTCAACTTGCCATCGACCTGATCCGTCGCCCCTCGGTCACGCCGATCGACGCCGATTGCCAGAAGCTGATGATGCAGCGCCTGGGCGACGCCGGTTTTGCGCTGGAGCCGATGCGCATCGAGGACGTGGACAACTTCTGGGCCACCCATGGCAAGCATGACGGCCCGGTGCTGTGCTTCGCCGGCCACACCGACGTGGTCCCCACGGGCCCGGTGCAAGCCTGGCAGAACGACCCGTTCGACGCATTGATCGACGAAAACGGCATGCTCTGCGGGCGTGGCGCGGCCGACATGAAAGGCAGCCTGGCCGCCATGCTGGTGGCGGCCGAGCGCTTCGTCAGCGACTACCCGGACCACAAGGGCTCAGTCGCTTTCCTGATCACCAGCGATGAGGAAGGCCCGGCGCACCATGGCACCAAGGCCGTGATCGAACGCCTGGCCGCGCGCAAGGAGCGCCTGGACTGGTGCATCGTCGGCGAACCGTCGAGCACCACCCTGGTGGGTGACGTGGTCAAGAACGGCCGTCGCGGCTCCCTCGGCGCCACCCTGACCGTGCGCGGCGTACAGGGCCATGTGGCCTACCCGCACCTGGCGAAGAACCCGATCCACCTGGCCGCACCGGCCCTGGCCGAACTGGCCGCCGAGCACTGGGACAACGGCAACGCCTTCTTCCCACCGACCAGCTTCCAGATCTCCAACCTCAACTCTGGCACCGGCGCCACCAACGTGATTCCGGGTGACCTGACGGCGGTGTTCAACTTCCGTTTTTCCACCGAATCCACGGTCGAAGGCCTGCAACAGCGCGTTGCGGCAATTCTCGACAAGCATGGCCTGGACTGGCATGTGGAGTGGGCGCTGTCGGGCCTGCCGTTCCTCACCGAGCCGGGCGCGTTGCTCGATGCGGTGTCGGCCAGCATCAAGGCGATCACCGGGCGTGAGACCCAGGCCTCCACCAGTGGCGGCACCTCCGATGGGCGCTTCATTGCGACCCTCGGCACCCAGGTGGTCGAGTTGGGCCCGGTGAACGCGACGATCCACCAGGTCAACGAGCGGATCCTGGCCAGCGACCTCGACGTGCTGACTGAAATCTATTACCAGACCCTGATCAAGTTGCTCGCCTGATGCTGGCCTGCCCCATTTGCAGCGCCCCGCTCAACGCGGTGGACAATGGCGTGGCGTGCCCGGCCGGGCACCGTTTCGACCGCGCGCGCCAGGGTTACCTGAACCTGTTGCCGGTGCAGCACAAGAACAGCCGCGACCCGGGCGACAACCTGGCGATGGTCGAGGCGCGCCGTGACTTTCTCAACGCCGGGCACTACGCCCCGGTGGCCAAGCGCCTGGCCGAGCTGGCCGCCGAACGCGCACCGCAGCGCTGGGTGGACATCGGTTGCGGCGAGGGTTACTACACCGCGCAAATCGCCGCGGCCCTGCCCCATGCCGATGGCTACGCCCTGGACATTTCCAAGGAAGCGGTCAAGCGCGCGTGCAAACGCGACCCGGCGCTGACCTGGTTGATCGCCAGCATGGCCCGCGTGCCGTTGGCCGACGCCAGCTGCCAGTTCCTCGCCAGTGTGTTCAGCCCGTTGGATTGGCAAGAGGCCAAGCGCCTGCTCAGTCCCGGCGGCGGCCTGATGAAGGTCGGCCCGACCAGCGGCCACCTGATGGAACTGCGCGAGCGCCTGTACGACGAAGTGCGCGAGTACACCGACGACAAGCACCTGGCCCTGGTGCCGGACGGCATGAGCCTGGCCCACAGTGAAACCCTGGAATTCACCTTGAGCCTGGCCGAGCCCCGGGACCGCGCCAACCTGCTGGCCATGACCCCTCACGGCTGGCGCGCCAGTGCCGAACGCCGTGCCGAGGTGATCGAGGCGGCCGAGCCGCTGCTGGTCACGGTGTCGATGCGCTACGATTATTTCGTGCTTCAATAACCGACGTTTAACCATCCGCGAATGGATTTTCGAATCCCGCAACGAGGAATATCCATGCGCCAACCCGATATCGAGATTTACCTGAAGGACGCCGACGTCGACTACAAGGCCATCGCCGCCTGGCTGGGCACCGCCCTGGGCCCTTGCAGCGACTGGGTCCAGCGTGGCCAGACCTACAAGTGCAAGGCCGGCAATGTGCCGGTCACCTGGCTGCCGAAAGCCGTAGGCAAGTGGAACAGCCTGTACCTGGAAAGTGACCAGACGCCGTGGGAAGACGACATTGCCTGCGCCCGCGCTGCGTTTGCTGCGCTGAACGTGGAAGTGCGCTGTGCACCGGGGAGCTGGGTCGAGGAAGAAGGTGAGGAAAGCGCCGACACCTGGATTCGCATCAGCGCGGACGGTGAAGAGCAGATCACCTGGAAAACTGCCTGAGCCTGAGAGGTAAACCACAATCAACATGTGGGAGGGGGCTTGCCCCCGATAGCGGTGTATCAGCCAATGTATTCAGTGACTGACACTCTGCCATCGGGAGCAAGCCCCCTCCCACATGGGTTCATGTGGTGAACTTACAGACCGACTACATCCTCCGCCTGCAACCCCTTCTCGCCGCTTACCACGGCGTATTCCACCTGCTGGCCCTCGGCCAACGAGCGGTGGCCGTCGCCGCGAATGGCGCGGTAGTGCACAAACACATCCTTGCCATCTTCACGCTGGATGAAGCCATAGCCCTTGGCGTCGTTGAACCACTTCACATTGCCTGTCTCGCGCGTTGCCATCTGTTCACTCCCACTTGATTGTTATTGTTGAGCCGATCGCGTTGAACTGCCGAGTATAAGACAGGCTCAAAAACGATCAACTCAAGTTTACATCGCTGCTTTTTTGCCGATTTTCGGCGAATACGGCACACTACCCGCCCGAGCGCCTGCTCGGTTTTTCCCACTTGAAGCAGCTCGCCTATGACCCGCTCCCCGTTCCGCCGTCTGGTGTTTGGCACCTTGCGCCGACTGTTGTACCTCTGGGTTCGCTCGGAGACGATCAACCAGTCGTCCCTTACCCTCAACCTGGACCGCAGCCGGCCGGTGTTTTACGTCCTGCAATCGCCCTCCCTCACCGAATTGGCCGTGGTCGATGCCGAGTGCACCAAGGCCGGCCTGCCGCGCCCGGTGCTGCCGGTATCGGTAGGCCCGTTGATGGAACCCGCGGCGTTCTTCTACCTCACGCCCGAGCCGGACTGGCTGGGGCGCCAGGACAAGCGTGGCGCGCCGCCGACCCTGACCCGCCTGGTCAACACCCTCAGCGAACACGCCGAAGAGAATGCACAAATCATTCCGGTCAGCGTGTTCTGGGGACAAACCCCTGCGAGCGAGTCCAGCCCGTGGAAACTGCTGTTTGCCGACAGCTGGGCGGTCACCGGGCGTCTACGCCGGTTGTTGAGCATCCTGATCCTGGGGCGCAAGACCCGCGTGCAATTCTCCGCGCCCATCAACCTGCGTGAATTGATCGAGCACAATAAAGGCCACGAACGCACCGTGCGCATGGCCCAACGCATCCTGCGCGTGCACTTTCGTAACCTGAAGACGGCGGTGATCGGCCCCGATTTGTCCCACCGGCGCAATCTGGTGAAAGGCCTGGTCAACATGCCGCTGGTGCGCCAGGCCATCCTTGACGAAGCCGAGCGGGAAAAAATCAGCCCGGAAAAAGCCAAGGCCCTGGCCCTGCGCTACGGCAACGAGATCGCCTCGGACTACACCTACACCGCGATCCGCTTCCTGGAAGTGGTGCTGAGCTGGTTCTGGAACAAGATCTACGACGGCATCAAGGTCAATAACATCGAGGGCGTCCAACAGGTTGCCCAGGGCTACGAGGTAATTTATGTGCCTTGCCACCGCAGCCATATCGACTACCTGCTGCTGTCCTACCTGCTGTTCAAGAACGGCCTGACCCCGCCGCATATCGCCGCCGGCATCAACCTGAACATGCCGGTGATCGGCAGCCTGTTGCGCCGTGGCGGTGCGTTTTTCATGCGCCGCACCTTCAAGGGCAACCCGCTGTACACCTCGGTGTTCAACGAATACCTGCACACCTTGTTCACCAAGGGCTTCCCGGTGGAGTACTTCGTCGAAGGCGGGCGCTCGCGCACCGGGCGCATGCTGCAGCCGAAGACCGGGATGCTGGCGATTACGCTGCGCAGTTTCCTGCGCTCCTCGCGCATGCCGATCGTGTTCGTGCCGGTGTATATCGGCTATGAGCGCGTGCTCGAAGGCCGCACGTATCTCGGCGAGCTGCGGGGTGCGAGCAAGAAGAAAGAGTCGATCTTCGATATTTTCAAAGTGGTCGGCGCGCTCAAGCAGCGCTTTGGCCAGGTCGCGGTCAACTTCGGCGAGCCGATCAAGCTGGCCGAGTTCCTCGACGCCGAGCAACCGGACTGGCGCGCCCAGGAACTGGGCCCGAACTACAAACCGGCCTGGCTCAACGAAACCACCAACCGCCTCGGCGAGCAGGTGGCCCGCCACCTGAACGAAGCCGCCGCTGTGAACCCGGTGAACCTGGTGGCTCTGGCGCTGCTGTCGACCACGCGCCTGGCCCTGGATGAACAGGCCATGGCCCGCCAGTTGGACCTGTACCTGGCGCTGCTGCGCCGCGTGCCTTATTCGCCCCACACCACCTTGCCCGAAGGCGACGGCCTGGCTCTGATCAAGCACGTCAAGGACATGGACCTGCTGTCGGAACAGAGCGATGCCCTGGGCAAAATTCTGTACCTGGACGAGCAGAACGCCGTCCTGATGACCTACTACCGCAACAACGTGCTGCACATCTTCGCCCTGCCGGCGCTGCTGGCCAGCTTCTTCCAGAGCAGCTCGCGGATGAGCCGCGAGCAGATCCTGCGCTATACCCACGCGCTGTACCCGTACCTGCAATCGGAGCTGTTTATCCGCTGGTCGCTGGAAGAGCTGGATACGGTGGTCGATCAATGGCTGGACGCGTTCGTCGAACAGGGCCTGCTGCGCTTCGAAAACAATGTGTTCCTGCGCCCTGCACCGAGCTCGCGACACTTCGTGCTGCTGACCCTGCTTTCCAGGACCATCGCCCAGACCCTGCAACGCTTCTACATGGCGATCTCGCTGTTGCTCAACAGCGGCCAGAACAGCATCAGCGCCGAAGAACTGGAAGACCTGTGCACGATCATGGCCCAGCGCCTGTCGATCCTGCATGGCCTCAACGCCCCGGAATTCTTCGACAAGAGCCTTTTCCGACATTTCATCCAGACCTTGCTGGAGCAAGATGTGCTGCGCCGCGACGAGGCCGGCAAGTTGAGCTACCACGATCTGCTCGGCGAACTGGCCGAAGGCGCGGCCAAGCGCGTGTTGCCCGCGGAGATTCGCCTGTCGATCCGCCAGGTGGCCCTGCACCGTGTGGATGGCGCGGCCGAAGCGCCGGTGGAAGCAGAAGAAACACGCTAGATTGAACAAGGCGCCAGTTGGATGCTGGCGCCGTTGAAAAGGAGCTGCACCATGAAAAAAATCATTCTCCTGGGTCTCACCGCCCTGCTCGGAGCCTGCCAATCCATGCATCCAGCGCCCAAGGCCAGCCTCGACGGCGAAGTGTTCTACCTGCAACGCATTGCCCTGCCGCCCGCCGCCACCTTGAGCGTGAGCCTGCAGGACGTGTCCCTGGCGGACGCGCCCGCGGTGACGCTGGCCGAGCAGAAAGGCCCGGTCAAAGGCCAGGTGCCGCTGCCGTTTCACCTGACCTACGACCCCGCACAGGTCAAGCCGGGCCACAGTTATTCGGTGAGCGCTCGCATCGAACTGGATGGCAAGCTACTGTTTATCACCACCGAACGGCACACGGTGCAGCTCAACGGCCAGGATCCACAACCGCTGCGCGTGCGCGTGAACGCCGTAGCACCCTGAACTCGAACATAAGGACGCCCCCATGCTCCGCAACTCCCTTCGCCTCACTGCCCTGTGTGCCGGCCTGCTGCTCGGCGCCAACGCCATGGCCCTGGACCTCAGTAGCCTGTCCCAGGGCGACGCCAGCGGCGGCCTCAAGGACGCCCTGACCCAAGGCGCACAGATCGCCGTAAAACAACTGGGTGTACCCGGTGGTTTCAGCAACAACCCTGAAGTGAAGATCGGCCTGCCGGGCAAGCTGGGCAAAGTCGCCGACAAGCTGAAAATGTTCGGCATGGGTGACCAGGTCACGCAGTTGGAAGACAGCATGAACAAAGCCGCTGAAACCGCCGTGACCCAGGCCCAGCCGATCCTGGTCAATGCCGTGAAAAACATGAGCGTGACCGACGCCAAGGGCATTCTCAGCGGCGGCCAGGACTCCGCCACCCAGTACCTGAACAAAAGCAGCCGCGAAGCCATCCGCGCCAAGTTCCTGCCGATCGTCAAGGCCGCGACCGACAAGGTGGGCGTGGCCCAGCAGTACAACGCCCTGGCAGGCAAGGCCGCCGCGTTTGGCGCCGTGGATACCAAGAGTGCCAGCGTGGAAAACTACGTGACCGAACAGGCGCTGGATGGCTTGTTCAAGATGATTGCGCAGCAGGAAGAGACGATTCGCAAGAACCCGGCAGCGGCGGCCACCAGTCTGGCGAAGAAGGTGTTTGGCGCACTGTAACCGCAAACTCCGCACTGGGTGCCTCGACACCCCTCACAACGCCAGGGTCGGTCATCCGATACCTGGCGTTTTTTGTCACAGGCTCAATAAAAGAGCGAGTCGGCCAGGCGCCCCATCATAAGCGTGGCAAAACAGCAGATAGCCACAGAAGTCGTACGATTGATCTTCAAGGGCGTCAGCCAGGTCCTTCGAATACCCTCGAATTGACTCCCCAGAATAATCCAGGCCGAGCCCACGGGTATCACGACCAGCGCAAGCGTGGCCATGAACACGGTGTAGTCCAGCAACACGGTAAATGTATGCGCTGGCGCGATAAACGAAACGATCAACAAGCCCTTGGGGTTCATCACCGTCAGCCAGAAGAAATACAGCCCGGAGAACCGATCCTTGCCTGGCGCAACAGCCTGCTCTTTGCGCTGCCATAAGTGATAGGACACGTACAGCAAGTAACAGGCCGCTGCCATTTGCGTAGCCTTCAATGCCCAAGGCGAATACGTTGCCAGATAAACCAGCGCCACGCCCCACAGTGACACCTGCAGCACGTAGGCCACGCACTCGACGAAGGCCAGCTTCCACGACGCCCGAAACCCGAGCAGCACACCAGCGCGCAGCAACAGGGTGTTTGTCGGCCCGGGCACAACCAATAGCAACACGAGCGCTAAAACGGTACCCAACATGAACATTATCCTAAGTCGGTCATGAACAATCGTCTTTTCACCGATAGCCCTTACGGCTGCCAACCTGGCGAATAAAATGTTGGGGCGTTGTATCACAAAGGCCGTTATTTATCGTGAAAAAAGCAAACGCCCCGTGGTATTCGGGGCTCTTGCACTTGCAGTGTGCTAAGAGACGCACGCTGCCAATCAACGCATTCAATGGCTGATGAGGGTGTTTGTGTTGTTATTGTGGATCGTGATACCGCTTGTGGGTTGTACTGGCCTGAAGTTAATCGAATTTCTTTCCATATTCGATACCCTTTCCTCCAGATCACGCTTATTTCGACCTGAGTTGCAATCGTTGCACGTTTGCGATGGTTGACTGCCACCCAAGAACGCACCAAACGCCATGTACATGCTGCCCAATGCCTGTAGCATCTTATTTCCGCCTCTATGAATGTCATGGAATCTTTATTCTGGCGATCAAGCCGACCGAATAAAGTACCTGCCTGACAGGTAACCCTATGTGGCACGCGTGAGAAAAAGGTTCCCCATCAGCGCGCCAAGTTACTCCAAGGCTTACACAACATCCTTCCTCACCCGGAACCACGCCGCGTACAACGCCGGCAAGAACAGCAGCGTCAACGCCGTCGCCACAATCAGCCCGCCCATGATCGCCACCGCCATCGGCCCGAAGAACACACTGCGTGACAGCGGGATCATCGCCAGCACCGCCGCCAGGGCGGTCAGCACAATCGGGCGGAAACGCCGCACGGTGGCTTCGATAATTGCCTGCCACGGCGCCAGCCCGGCCTTGATGTCCTGCTCGATCTGGTCCACCAGGATCACCGAGTTGCGCATGATCATCCCCGACAACGCGATGGTCCCGAGCATGGCCACGAAGCCGAAGGGCTGGCGGAACACCAGCAGGAACAGCGTCACGCCAATCAGGCCCAACGGCGCCGTCAGAAACACCATCGCCGTGCGTGAGAAGCTGCGCAGTTGCAGCATCAGCAAGGTCAGCACCACCACGATAAACAGCGGCACGCCGGCCTTCACCGAGTTCTGCCCGCGGGCGGAGTCTTCGACGGTGCCACCGACTTCCAGCAGGTAGCCATCCGGCAATTCGGCGCGCACACCCTCAAGGGTTGGCAGGATTTGCTGGACCAGCGTTGCCGGTTGTTCCTTGCCGTAGATATCGGCGCGCACGGTCACCGTCGGCAAGCGGTTGCGGTGCCAGATAATGCCCTCTTCGAAACCGTATTCGAGGGTGGCGATCTGCGACAGGGCCACGCTTTTACCATTGTCGGTCGGCACCGCCAGGCTGGGCAGCAGCGATAACTCGGTGCGCTCGTGGACGGTGCCGCGCAGGAGGATTTCGATCAACTCGTTGTCCTCCCGGTATTGACTGACGCTGGAACCGGTCAGTGAGCTTTGCAGGAATTTCGACAGATTGGCGGTGCTCACGCCGAGGGCGCGGGCGCGGTCCTGGTCGATATTGAGGTAGACGATCTTGCTCGGCTCTTCCCAGTCCAGGTGCACGTTGACGACGTGGGTATTTTCGCGAACCTTGGCCGCGACCTTCCGTGCAAGGGCGCGGACTTCCTCGATGTGTTCGCCGGTTACGCGAAACTGCACCGGATAGCCCACGGGCGGGCCGTTCTCCAGGCGGGTGACACGGGAGCGCAGGTCGGGAAATTGTTCGTTAAGCGTTTCGATCAGCCAGGTACGCAGGCTTTCGCGGCCCTCGATGGTCTTAGCCAACACCACGAACTGCGCAAAACTGGCCGCTGGCAGTTGCTGGTCCAGTGGCAGGTAGAAACGCGGCGAACCGGTGCCGACGTAGGCCACATAGTTATCAATGCCGGCGTGCTCCTTGAGCAAGGCTTCCAGGCGCTTGACCTGGTCGGCGGTATTGCTCAGGGAAGCGCCTTCAGCCAATTTCAGGTCGACCATCAGCTCCAGGCGGCCTGAGGCCGGGAAGAACTGTTGCGGCACAAAGCGAAACAACGCCACCGAGCCGATAAACAGTAGCAACGTCAGGACAATCACGGTTTTGCGCCGACGCACGCACCACTCCACCAAACGTCTTACACGTTGGTAGAACGGCGTGCCGTAGGGATCCGGGCCATCGATGCCATGTTTGGCCGCGTGAATCTTCGCCAGGTCCGGCAGGAGTTTTTCCCCCAGGTACGGCACAAACACCACGGCGGCGATCCATGAGGCGAGCAACGCGATCGTCACCACCTGGAAGATCGAGCGTGTGTATTCCCCTGTGCTCGACTGCGCGGTGGCAATCGGCAGGAAACCGGCCGCCGTGATCAGCGTACCGGTGAGCATCGGGAAGGCGGTGCTGGTCCAGGCAAAACTGGCCGCTTTGAGCCGGTCGTAGCCCTGCTCCATTTTGATTGCCATCATTTCCACGGCAATGATCGCGTCATCCACCAGCAAGCCGAGGGCCAGCACCAACGCACCGAGGGAAATCTTGTGCAGGCCGATACCGAGGTAATACATGGTGGCAAAGGTCATTGCCAGCACCAGCGGTATCGCCAGGGCTACGACCATGCCAGTGCGTATGCCGAGGGAGAAGAAGCTCACCAGCAAGACTATCGCCAATGCCTCGGCCAACACCTGCACGAATTCGCCGACACCGGTTTTCACCGCTGCCGGTTGGTCTGACACCTTGCGCAGCTCCATGCCCGCCGGAAGGTTCTTTTGCAAACGTGCGAATTCGCCTTCGAGGGCCTTGCCCAGCACCAGGATATCGCCACCATCACGCATGGCCACGGCCAGTCCGATAGCGTCCGCCCCCATGTAACGCATGCGCGGTGCCGGTGGATCGTTGAAGCCACGGTGAATGTCGGCTACATCGCCAATCCGGAAGGTTCGATCAGCGACACGAATCGGAAAGTTGCGGATCTCTTCCACCGTCTTGAAGTTGCCCGACACGCGCAGTTGCACACGCTCGCTCGGGGTTTCAAAGAAGCCGGCAGTGGACACCGCGTTCTGCTCCTGCAACGCCTGCTGTACAGCGGCCAACGGCAGGCCAAGGGTGGCGAGCTTGAGGTTGGACAGCTCGATCCAGATCTTCTCATCCTGTAGGCCAAGTAACTCGACCTTGCCCACATCCGCCACCCGTTGCAGTTGAATCTGGATGCGGTCGGCGTAGTCCTTGAGCACGGCATAGTCGAAGCCGTCGCCAGTCAGGGCGTAGATATTGCCGAAGGTGGTACCGAACTCGTCGTTGAAAAACGGCCCCTGGATATCCGGCGGCAAGGTCTGCCGGATGTCGCTGATCTTCTTGCGCACCTGGTACCACAACTCAGGAATCTGCACAGAGTGCATGGAGTCGCGCGCAATGAAGGTGACGGTGGACTCGCCCGGGCGGGAGAACGAGACAATGCGCTCGTATTCGCCGGTCTCCATCAGTTTTTTCTCGATACGCTCGGTGACCTGGCGCGAGACTTCCTGGGCCGTAGCGCCGGGCCAGTTGGTCTTGATCACCATGGCCTTGAAGGTGAACGGTGGATCTTCGCTTTGCCCCAGCTTGGTGTAGGACAAGGTACCGACCACAGCCAGCAGGATCATCAGGAACAGTACGATCTGGCGGTTACGCAACGCCCATTCGGAAAGATTGAAAGCCATCGGGGACTACTCCTTGGCCGCCAGGTTCACTATACGGTTGGAGCCATCCACCGCGCGCACTTGCTGGCCCTCGTGGAGCACATGCACGCCGGCTGCGACCACCCAGTCGTTGGGGGTCAAGCCTTCCAGCACCGGTACGGTTTTTTCACCGAAGGCGCCAATGCGTACCGGTGTGCGCTTGAGGGTGTTGTCCGGCTGTACACGCCAGACGTAGGACGCACCGTTCTCCGCACTCAGGGCAGACAGCGGTACCGACAGCGGAACAACGCCGTCGGCCTGTATGAATACGCGAGCGCTTTGCCCCAGTTCCGCCGGGACTTTGCCGCCGGTGAAGGCAACGCGAGCGGCGAAGGTGCGCGATTTTGGATCAGCCGCAGGCGACAGTTCACGGATGCGCCCGGTAAAACGCTGGCCCGGCTGGCTCCACAACTCCACCGCGACCGGTTGACCGATCTTGAAGCGACCAAACCCTTGTTCGGGCAGGCTGATAAGCACTTCGCGCTCGCCATCGGTGGCCAGAGTGAACACGGTCTGGCCCGCGGAGACCACTTGGCCGACTTCCACCGCGCGCTTGGCGACGACGCCATCCTGGGGGGCGCGCAATACGGCGTAGCCGGCCTGGTTACTGGCCACGTCGAACTCGGCCTTGATCTGCTTGAGGCGCGCTTCGCCGGAACGGTAAAGGTTTTCGGAATTGTCGTACTGGGAACGGCTGACCATCTGACGGTCCATCAGGGTCTTGTAGCGATCACGCTCAGCGCGCACCAGGCGCAGGTTAGCCTCGGCAGCGGCGACCTGGGCACGGGCGGCCTCCAGTTGCAGGCGCACATCCTGAGGGTCAAGTTCCGCCAGCGCCTGGTTGGTCTTGACCCGCTCGCCCTCCTCCACCAGACGCTTGCTGACTTTGCCACCGATGCGAAAGGCCAGGTCCGGCTCATAGCGCGCGCGGACTTCACCGGGGTAGCTGTCCGTCGACTGCGCCGAGGGTTGCGGCTGCACCACCATAGCCGGGCGGACGGTGGTCTGGACCGCTTCTTCATGGCCGCAGGCGGCCAACAGGAAGACCAGGCAGACAGGCAACGCAAAGGGCAGGAAAGTGCTGCGCATGCTGAAGGACCTTTCGCAAATGGAGCTAGGAATAATTATACTGGCCGGTATGTTATTAATACCAAACTCGCCAGTCCAGTATTAAAGGTGAAAATGTCCGACAATCGTGTAAACACCAATAGCCCCGGGCGTCCCAAGGACATGGCAAAACGCCAGGCAATCCTCTCGGCAGCAAAAACCCTGTTCTTGAGCAACGGCTACGCCAACACCAGCATGGATGCCGTGGCCCTTGAGGCCGGCGTGTCGAAACTGACCGTCTACAGCCACTTCACCGACAAAGAAACCTTGTTCACCGCCGCCGTGGTAGCCAAGTGCGAGGAACAGTTGCCGGTGATGTACTTCGAACTGCCCGAAGGCATGCCGGTGGAAACGGTATTGTTGAATATCGCGCGGGGGTTCCATCGACTGATCAACAGTGAAGAGTCGGTAAACCTGCATCGTTTGATGATGACCACCGGCAATCAGGACGTGAAACTCTCCCAAATCTTCTTTGAAGCCGGGCCCATGCGCATGCTCCAGGGCATGGAGCGCCTGCTCGGCAAGATCGATCAGAGCGGCGCGCTGAGCATCGACAGACCGTTTACGGCGGCCGAGCACTTCTTCTGCCTGCTCAAGGGCACGGCGAACTTCTGCCTGCTGTATGGCTGCGGCGGGCAGTTGAGTGAGGAAGCCGCCGAAGCCCATGTGCAGGAGGTGGTGGGGTTGTTTATGCGGGCCTATAGGAGAGATGCAGTTGCAGGTGATTAGCTGCAAGCTGCTTATGGCTTAAGGCTTGAGTGCTTTCTTGGGATAGATGTCATACCGGCTGGACTTGCCATCCAGCGCATGGCTCGGCTTGGGCCCTTCGATACAGGGCGCCTTGCGCGGGCGCTTGACCACCACGCGGTGGCTGGCCAGGGCCAGGGCGGCGGCCAGCAGGGCCGGTGCGTCCGGATCATCCCCCACCAGTGGCCGGAACAGGCGCATTTCTTTCTTCACCAGGGCGGTTTTCTCACGGTGAGGGAACATCGGGTCGAGGTAGATCACCTGGGGCGGCTCCCCTTTCCAATGGAGCATCACGTCAATGGAGTTGCCCTTGAGCAGCTTCATGCGCGCGACGATTGGCGCCACGTCGAAATCCTCCGCGCCGCGTGCCAGGCCATCTTCGAGCAGGGCGCCAATCAGCGGTTGGCGCTCGATCAGGCTCATCTCACAGCCCAAGCTGGCCAGCACGAACGCGTCCTTGCCCAGGCCGGCCGTGGCGTCCAGCACACGGGGACGTACGCCCTGGGCAATGCCCACGGCCTTGGCGATCATCTGTCCGCTGCCGCCACCATACAGCCGCCGGTGAGCCGCGCCGCCTTCGACGAAGTCCACCCGCACCGGCCCCGGCGCCTCAGGCCCCAACTGTTGCAGTTGCAGGCCATGCTCGCCTACCTGCAGGGAAAAATCCGCATCCGCAAGCTGTAAAGGCAAGCCGAGCTGTTCAGCCCACTGCTCGGCCCGGGCCTGGAAACCTTCGCCCAAGGCCTCGACCTGGATGCGGCTGGCCGCTGGTTGTTCGCTCATCAATCGCTACGCTCAAAAATATTAAGGATCGGCAAACAACGGCCGATAAAAACAACAGTCAGGTATTTTGCCAGAGCTGAGCGTCGACCGAGAAAAATGTCAGACATTCTCCCCCTAACCATCGGTGTACTGCCGACCCATAACCACTACGGCCTGCGCAATACCCAAGCGCTGGCCGGGGTGAGTCATGTGTGGCAGGACTTCTTCGCCCGGGCGCTGGCCGAGCAGCTCGGTGAAACGCCGGACGCGCTCGCCGCCAAGGCGCCGGCACCGGCGGACCCGGCGGTAGAGCCCAGCGCCGGTGCCGACCTGTTGTCGCAGATCCTCACCCAGCGTGAGTGCGACGTCAAAGACACCGAGATCGCCCCACCTGAGCCACTGTTCCTGCCTATCGCCGAATTCGAAACCGAGTTGCTGCCACCGGCCGCCGAGCCATTCCCACAGGAAGAAATCGTCGCGCAGCAGCGCCAGCAGAATTTCGAAAGCGCTTGGGTTCGCCCCATCGTCCTGACGGCCGGCCAGCCATTGCCTGAGCCCGGCCCGGCGCCGGAACCACGGCCTCTGCACTTGCCGATTGCCGAGTTCGAACTGGACCTGTTGCCACCACCCGCCACGCCTTACCCAACCGAAGAACTGCTGGCGCAACAGAAGGCGCTGGACTTCGACTACCACTGGGCACGCCCACTGATCACCCACAACCTGCGCCTGGCGGCCTAGCGACACACCCACCAACGGCCCATGTCCAGATGGAAATGGTTGCGGTGCGCGGCGTTGTAGTCCGGGCTCAACACCACATTGAAATCATCACAGGCGCCATCGCGCACCTGGCGCAGGAACCGCGCGCTGTCGCCCTCCCCGGACCAATCCTTGAGCACGCTGATACTGCGCCCATCCGCCAGGCGAAACCCGGCAATATCCAAGGCATTGGCCGACGCATGCTGGCTGAGCCGTCCTTCGGCACGGTTATACATGTTGCGACAGGCAAAGCTGCCCAGATGATCGACCCGTGTCACCGCCTGACCGAACACCGCCTGGGCTGCCGGTTGCAGGCTGTGGCGCTCGAACAGCGCGAACGCCACGGCCAACGGGCAACTGGCGAGAAAGCTGCTGCTTAATGCCACGTCTGCACCCTGCACGCGCAAGGTATTGCGCAGCGGACAGGCAGCGTCGGCGGGCGTGTCAGCCTGATGGCTGACACGCAAACCAGAGGTTTTCAGCACTTGGTCGCACAGCTCGGGGTCATCCTGCAGGCGTCCCAGCTTGTAGCGGGTCAACAGGTTCGGGCTGGACCGTACGTCCAGCGGCGACCAGGGGTTCCATTCAGCCGGCAGCGGCAACCAGCCACGCCACACACCCACGGCAAATGCAGCACTGAGCACCAGCAGAGCACCCAGCAGTTTGAAAAAACGCACGGCTCAGTCCTTGAAGAACTGATTGGCCTGGCTGAAGGGCATCGAGCGCTCGGTAAAGCTGAAGGTGCCCAGCTCATAGACTTCCTGGGCCGCGCGGTAGAATTCACCATAGGCCGCCAGTGCCATGGCCGAGCCCACGCTGATGCGCTTTACCCCCATCGCGCTCAATTGCGCCACGCTGAGTTTCAGGGCGCCGGACATCAATACGTTCACCGGCTTTGGCGCCACGGCCTTGACCACCGCCAGCACATCCTCGGCACTGCGCAGGCCCGGCGCATAGAGCACGTCGGCGCCAGCTTCGGCGTAGGCCTGCAGGCGGCGAATAGTGTCGGGCAGATCCAGGCGACCATGCAGGAGGTTTTCCGCGCGGGCCGTCAGTGTGAAGGGGAATGGCAAGCTGCGGGCAGCGGCGACGGCGGCTTCCACGCGCTCTACGGAAAGGTCGAAGGGATAGATCGGGTCGACGGCAACGCCGGTGGCATCTTCGATAGAGCCCCCCACGATACCGCTGGCCGCCGCCCGCAAGATGGTTTCGGCACAGCCATCAGGGGTATCGCTGAAGCCGTTTTCCAGGTCGGCCGCCACCGGCAGCGCGGTGGCCTTGGCAATCATGCTGGCATTGCCCAAGGTGTCCTCCAGGGACAACGCCCCTTCCGCGTCCGGGCGCCCCAGGCTGAACGCATAACCCGCGCTGGTCGTGGCCAGGGCTTCAAAGCCAAGGGTGGTGAGCATCACCGCAGAGCCGGCGTCCCACGGGTTAGGCATCACGAAGGCGCGGTCGCGCTCATGCAGGGCCTTGAAGGTTTCGGCGCGAAGGGTTTGGGCATCCATGACTGACTCCTGGCGGAAAAAGGAGCCCTAGAGTAACCCCAGTTGCTCGGCTTCGGGTTCCCGATGCAAGGTCGGCAGCGCCGGCAGGCCGGGCAGGCGCGCCATGAGTTGCGTGTGAAAACGCAGGGCCAGTTGCGCGGCAAGACGATTATCCGAGGTGTGCAGGAACACGTAGGGTGTGCGGCCTTCTTCGATCCAACCCGCGATTTTTTCCACCCACGGCACCAGGAACGGGTCATTCGCCTCAAGCTCGGGATGACCGATAAAACGCACTTGGGGAAACCGGGTCAGCGCTGCCGGACGGGGCGGCACCTTGGGCTTTTTCGATTGTGCGTGCAGTACCGCCGCCGAGGTCGACGTGCAACTGAACAACGCGCGCGGGTCGAGGCAGATGCGCTCGACACCGCGATCACGCAACAAACGGTTGAGCATGCGCTCGGCATCGCCCTTGGCGAAGAACTCAGGGTGGCGCACTTCCACCGCCATCGGGCGCTCCAGACCATCGATAAAGCCGGCCAGTTCAGCCAGGCGTTGCGGCGAAAAACTCGCCGACAGCTGCAACCACAGCGGCGAAACACGTTCACCGAGCGGGCTCATCAAACCGACAAAACTTTCCGCTGCCGGCAATTGCTCACGCAAGTCGCCACCGTGACTGATGTCACCGGGGAACTTGGCCGTGAAACGAAAATCGTCGGGCATGATCTCAGCCCAGCGCTGCACAGTAGCGGCCGAAGGGCGAGCGTAGAACGTGGTATTGCCTTCGACGGCGTTGAAGACCTGGGAATAAAGGGCAAGGTAATCGCCGGAGCGGGCGTCGGCTGGGTACAGGTACTCGCGCCAGGCGTTTTCACTCCAGGACGGGCAGCCGAGGTAGTAAGGCAGGCGCATCAGATGTGGATGTCGAGACCCAGCACTTCCATATCCCATTCGACAAATCCAGCGGTGGTCAGGTAGCTGGCCAGGGCGGTGGCAACGCTTTTGCTCATGGAACGCGGGAAGACCATGTCTTGCTGACGGGCGGGAACGCCGCTGATGCGGGCTTGTGAACTGGCCTGCGCATCGGATTGCACCTCAATGAAGTCCGGCGAATCCTCGACGGAGTCGTCCACCCTGGCGTTTGCCTTACGCGGCTTGCGCTTGATCGGGTACGACTGTGAGGAAAATCCATCTATACGCATAGGCGCGAACTCGCTATCAGTAATGGCATTTTGGCAGCACTGTCCGTCGCGCGCAAATGCTCTGGTGATAACTAGAACACATAATTTGAAAAAGGTTTAAAAACCCGGGCAAATTCTGACGATTGGCGACTTTTTCCTCAAATTGCCATCATTTTTGGCGTCAAATAATCCCTCTTTCCGCCTTGGTCTGCGCGACTTTATCGCGCAGGTAGACCGGTGCGGCCTGATCCGCAGGAATCGCCTCGCCACGTTCGAACGCAAAGCGTGCCAGGGTCAGCAGATCTTCGGCATGAGGCAACAGGGTGGCGTCCTGCCCAGCCGGTTGAACACCGATACGCTCGCCATACCCCCAGCCAGTTCCAGCGCCGAACCAGTCACCGCTGGCATCGTCGGGCAATACCGCCGATTCCGGTGGCTGCACCGCTTCCTCGCCGACAAGGCGCATTTCGCCAGCCGTTTCGCGATAGCAAGCCCAATACACTTCGTCCATACGCGCATCGATCGCCGCCGCCACCTGCTGGGCGCCGTGTTCGCGCAAGGCACGTTGGGCCAGTACGGCAAGGTTGGAAACCGGCAGCACCGGGCGCTCCAACGCAAAGGCCAGGCCCTGGACCACGCCAATGGCGATGCGCACCCCGGTGAACGCTCCCGGGCCACGGCCAAAGGCGATGGCATCCACGGCCGACAGGGTGGTGCCCGCGTCTTCAAGCAGCTGCTTGATCATCGGCAACAGCTTCTGCGCATGCAGGCGCGGGATCACCTCGTAGTGGCTTGTGACCTTGCCATCGTGCAGCAAGGCAACGGAGCAAGCTTCAGTCGCGGTGTCCAGGGCCAGCAGGGTGCTCATCGGTGTGGGTGTCCAAGTCAAAAAAAGTGCGCCAGTATAAACAACAACGGCCCGCAAGCGGGCCGTTGTCTATCAAGCCGATAAAGGATCAGCTCAGTGCTTGCAGGACCTTGGCGGTGATCGCTTCCACCGAGCCGACGCCAGGGATATGGCTGTACTTCGGCTTGCCCTGGGCTGCGGACAGCTTCTGGTAGAAATCCACCAGCGGCTTGGTCTGGGAATGGTAGACCGACAGGCGATGACGCACGGTTTCTTCGGTGTCGTCCTTGCGCTGCACCAGGTCTTCACCGGTGACATCGTCCTTGCCTTCAACTTTAGGCGGGTTGTAGACGGTGTGGTACACGCGGCCGGAGGCTTCGTGGACGCGACGACCGGCGATACGCTGGACGATTTCTTCATCTTCAACCGCGATTTCCACCACCGCGTCCAGCTCGACGCCGGCTTTCACCAGGGCTTCGGCCTGGGGAATGGTGCGTGGGAAACCATCGAACAGGAAGCCGTTCTTGCAGTCTTCCTGGCTGATGCGTTCCTTGACCAGGTTGATGATCAGGTCATCGGAGACCAGGCCACCGCTGTCCATCACGCTCTTGGCGATCAGGCCCAGCTCGGTGCCGGCCTTGACGGCAGCACGCAGCATGTCGCCAGTGGAGATTTGTGGAATGCCGAATTTTTCAGTGATGAACTTTGCCTGAGTACCTTTACCGGCCCCGGGAGCTCCCAGCAGAATGACGCGCATCGATGTGCTCCTCAATTTTTTATAGAGATGACGCTCGGATTCGCCGCGTGGGGCCAATCTCGTAAAAATAATATAGGGCTCATGAAACTATGGGCCCAGGCCGCCCAAACGGCCAAAGGCTGATCAAGATACACAGCGGGCCCTAACCACACAAGCCGCCAAAAGTCGCAGGAACCCGCGCCACGCGTACGTCATAGGTAGGGTGTGCCTGAGTGCAACCAGCGCTGTAAACGCCGACCACCCCTTTCGGGGCGGCCGTCGTGGTTTATCCGCAAGCCTTTGAGCACACGCAAAAAACCTCAGCCGGTGTTGCGCAGGCCGGCGGCAATACCGGCCACGGACACCAGCAGCGCCTGTTCCAGAGGGCTGTCCTGCGCGGCTTCCTGGCGACGCGAGCGCGCCAGCAACTCGGCCTGCAACAGGTGCAAGGGGTCAAGGTAGGTGTTGCGCAGGCGGATGAACTCCAGGGTATCAGGGCTATGGGCCAGCAGTTGCGACTGGCCGGTCAGGCCAAGCACCACGTCGCATGCCTGCGACAATAGGTCGCGTAAGTGCGCACCCAATGGCAACAGGTCCGGCTGCACCAGACGCTCGTCATACAGGCGCGCAATATCGGCATCGGCCTTGGCCAGGACCATTTCCAGCATATCGATGCGGGTGCGGAAGAACGGCCACTGTTCGCGCATCTGCCCCAGCAGTTCACCTTCGCCGCGCTCCAGGGCCTTGCTCAATGCGGCTTCCCAACCCAGCCAGGCCGGCAGCATCAGGCGAGTCTGGGTCCAACCGAAGATCCACGGAATGGCACGCAGGCTTTCTATGCCTCCGGCGCGACGCTTGGCCGGGCGACTGCCCAAAGGTAGACGGCCCAGCTCCTGCTCCGGGGTGGACTGGCGAAAATACTCGACGAATTGCGGATTTTCCCGCACCACCGCGCGGTAAGCGCTGACGCCGTCGGCCGCCAATTCATCCATCAAGTGGCGCCACGCCGGCTCCGGTGGCGGCGGTGGCAGCAACGTTGCCTCCAACACGGCGGCCAGGTAGAGATTGAGGTTCTGTTCAGCAATGTCCGGCAAACCGAATTTGAAGCGAATCATCTCGCCTTGCTCGGTGGTACGGAAACGCCCCGCCACCGAACCCGGCGGTTGCGACAGGATCGCCGCGTGGGCCGGGCCGCCGCCACGCCCGACGGTGCCGCCACGGCCATGGAACAGCAGCAATTCCACCTGTTGCTCCCGGCAGATATCCACCAGCCGCTCCTGGGCCCGGTACTGCGCCCAGGCGGCGGCGGTGGTGCCGGCGTCCTTGGCCGAGTCGGAGTAGCCGATCATCACTTCCTGCGGGCCCTGCAAGCGCGCCCGGTAGCCCGGCAGCAGCAACAGTTGCTCGATCACGGGACCGGCGTTATCCAGGTCGGCCAGGGTTTCGAACAGCGGCACCACGCGCATCGGCCGTTGAACGCCCGACTCTTTAAGCAGCAGCTGCACCGCCAATACGTCCGACGCGGCACCGGCCATGGAAATGACATACGAGCCTAACGAGGCGGCAGGCGCGGCGGCCACTTCCTTGCAGGTGTTGAGTACTTCGGCGGTATCGGCCGATGGTTTGAAATAGCCCGGCAACAGCGGTCGACGGTTGGCCAGCTCCTTCATCAGGAAGCTGATGCGCATCTCTTCGTTCCAGTCCTCGTAACGGCCCAGGCCCAGGTAATCGGTGATTTCGGTCATGGCCGCCGAATGACGACTGGAATCCTGGCGCACATCCAGGCGCACCAGGAACAGGCCAAAGGTGACGGCCCGGCGCAGGCAATCGAGCAGCGGGCCGTCGGCGATCACGCCCATGCCGCACGCGTGCAGCGACTGGTAGCACAGCTCCAGTGGCTCAAGCAGGTCGCGGTTGTTCTGCAACACCTCGGCAGGCGCCGGCGTGCTGCTGCTCAACGCGGTATGGGCCCATTGGCGCGTGGCGCGCAGGCGTTCGCGCAGTTGCTTGAGCAGGGCACGATAGGGTTCGACGCTGTCACCGACCTTGGCCTGCAACGCCGGGCTGGCCTGTTGCATCGACAGTTCGGAGGCCAGGTGATCGATATCGCGCAGGTACAGGTCGGCCGCCATCCAGCGCGCCAGCAGCAACACCTCGCGGGTGACCGGCGCGGTGACATTCGGGTTGCCGTCACGGTCGCCGCCCATCCACGACGCAAAGCGGATCGGCGCGGCTTCCAGCGGCAAACGCAGGCCCGTCGCAGCGTGTAACGCCTGGTCGGCCTTGCGCAGGTAATTGGGGATGGCGTGCCACAACGAATGCTCGATCACCGCGAAGCCCCACTTGGCTTCATCCACAGGGGTGGGCCGCGTTCGGCGGATTTCTTCGGTGTGCCAGGCTTCGGCGATCAAGCGTTGCAGGCGCTGGCGGATCTGCTCGCGCTCAGCGGTGGTGAGGTCGCGGTGATCCTGCAGCGCCAGTTGTGCGGCGATGGCGTCGTATTTCTGGATCAGGGTGCGGCGTGCCACTTCGGTGGGGTGGGCGGTGAGGACCAGTTCGATGTCCAGGCGCCCCAACTGGCGGGCCAGGGACTCATTGCTGTGGCCCTCGCCCTGCAGGCGCGCCAGTAACTCCGGCAATACGCGGGACTCGAACGGCGCCGGTTGCGACTCGTCGCGCCGGTGAATCAACTGGTACTGCTCGGCGATATTGGCCAGGTTGAGGAACTGGTTGAAGGCCCGCGCCACCGGCAGCAGTTCGTCTTCCTGCAACTGATTGAGGCTGGCGCTCAGTTCATCACCCGCGGCTTTGTCCGGGGCGGCTCCGCGGCGGTCGGCCTTGGCGCCTTTGCGGATCTGTTCGATCTTGGCGAGAAAATCATCGCCGTACTGCTCTCGAATGGTGTTGCCCAACAGTTCACCCAGCAGGTGAACATCCTCACGCAAGCGTGCATCGATATCACTCATCAGCCAATCTCCAGCCAGAAATCCGGGACGCGCAGGTCTGTCAGAGTGCCGCCGGCATCGTTTTATGACAAGACTTTAAACCTTGTGACTTGCAGCTAGTCTCAAGTGTGAGCCGCCGCGTTTATCCACGCGCGCGGCTGGTCACTCATCACCGCCTGCCACCGCAGGCTTTATTGAGGTTGCCATGAAAATTCGAGAACTGGCCCAGCATTGGGAAGAGAACGCCAAGGGTCGCCTGACCAAGACCGAGTACGCCATCCATCTGGATGTGGAGGCTGCTGCACGGCTGGCAGCCATCGCCGAGATGTACCCCAAGCGCCACACCGAAGAACTGCTCGGCGAGCTGATCGGCGCCGCCCTTGAGGAGCTGGAAGCCAGCTTTCCCTACATCAGGGGGCAACAGGTCATCGCCACCGATGAAGAGGGCGACCCGCTCTATGAGGACGTCGGGCCAACGCCGCGGTTCCTGACCTTGTCCCGTCGCTATCTGCATGATTTGTCTGCCAGTGCCGACGACCAAAAGCACTGACGGACTCGATTGACACCCATCTGAACCCCGTATTCCGGGCCTCTGCCGAGGCTCGGAGTACCCCTGCACGTCGCAAAAGTTCCAATTTTTTACCCTGACCAATCAGTCAGATATTTTTTTAGGCAAATCGCCATCTCTTCTGAACTTTTGAAAAAAGCCTCCGGTCACAGCCAGTAAGCCATCACTTGGAACGGCCGTTTGAAAGGGCCCGTCGTGCTTTACCGCCGCGCCCCGGCCGTTCATCGACTGCGATGGATTTTGATGTTTTTAGGAGCTATCCAATGGAGTTGAAGACGATGAAGACCAGCACTGCCAAATCCACGTTTAACCACCTGCGCGGGCTTAAATTGGCCGCGCTGGCGATCGGCACCAGCTTCGTTTTGGCTGGCTGCGCCGGCAACCCGCCCACCGAGCAATACGCGGTGACTCAGTCCGCGGTCAACAGCGCAGTGAGCGCCGGCGGCACCGAGTACGCAGCAGTTGAAATGAAATCGGCCCAGGACAAGCTCAAGCAAGCCGAAATCGCCATGCACGACAAGAACTATGACGAGGCGCGTCGCCTGGCCGAACAGGCTGAATGGGATGCTCGCGTTGCAGAGCGCAAGTCCCAGGCGGCCAAGGCCGAACAGGCTGTGAAGGATTCCCAGAAAGCTGTTCAGGAGCTGCGTCAGGAAGGTATGCGCCCGGCTGCTATCCAGCAGAAATAAAGCGCCGCGCCTGATTGCACTGCACCCGATATCGAATTGAAAGGACGACACGACTATGCGTAAACAATTGATGATCCCTGCCCTGCTGGCGATGAGCGTTGCCCTGGCGGCCTGCTCTACCCCGCCCAACGCGAACCTGGAAAACGCACGGACCAACTTCTCGTCCCTGCAAACCAACCCGCAAGCCACCAAGCTTGCCGCGCTGGAAACCAAGGACGCCAGCGAATGGCTGGACAAGGCTGACAAGGCCTACCGCGACAAGGAAGACCAGAAGAAAGTTGACCAACTGGCCTACCTGACCAACCAGCGTGTTGAAGTGGCCAAAGACACCATCGCGCTGCGCGAATCCGAAGCCAAGCTGAAAAACGCCGGCGACGAACGTGCCCGTGCCCTGCTCGAGGCCCGTGACGCGCAGATCAAGCAGCTGCAGGACAGCCTGAATGCCAAGCAAACCGATCGCGGTACGCTGGTGACATTCGGCGACGTGCTGTTCGCTACCAACAAGTCCGACCTGAAATCCAGCGGCCTGGTGAACATCACCAAGCTGGCGCAGTTCCTGCGTGACAATCCGGATCGTAAGGTGATCGTCGAAGGCTACACCGACAGCACCGGTTCCGACTCGTACAACCAGAGCCTTTCGGAGCGCCGCGCGGCCTCGGTACAACGCGCACTGGCTCAGCAAGGCGTGGATATCTCGCGCATCGTGACCCAGGGTTATGGCAAGGAATACCCGGTTGCCGACAACGGCAGCGTCTCGGGCCGAGCCATGAACCGCCGCGTTGAAGTGACCATCTCCAACGACAACCAGCCGGTCAAGCCACGTTCGTCCATGGCGAACTGATTGATTGATGCTGGATAAAAAACCCACCTCACGGTGGGTTTTTTTTCGGGTCGCCGAACTGGATAGTGCGATGTGTATCCTCGGCGGGCAATTCGACCTTCGAGCCGTACGTATTTTGCGAGAGCTTATCCATCAGCTGCTCAAGCTCATGATTGCGAGCGTCTCGCCTTACCAGCGCCTCATGCCCCCTGATCATGTCCAGCATGTTGTCGATTGCAGCAATGCGTATCGCCACCTTTTCAGCCTCGATCTGTGTAAGCAACTCCGCCTTCTGTGGTTTTATGACGCGCTATGGTTCCAGATAATCCCGTCGCCAATGACTGCCGCAAGTGCCGATGTCCTCATCGACTATCGCCCCATGCCCGGTGAAAAAACCCGCCTATGACAGACGGGTTATCCACGGGTGGGCAATCAGGCGGAGGCGGAGACGGGGCCTGAGCTTTGGTAGTTTGGCGGCTGGATTTGCGGACCGCTCTGTCCTACACCTTTTTCGCCACCTTCGCCGCCTTGAGCGCCCTGCGGAGCAGTTGATTGCAGCAGTTGTGCAAGCTCCTTCTTCAGCCTCTCCAGCAACTTCTCCAAATCCTCGAGAGTGTCTCCTCCTCCGGCCCCACCGCTTCCTTGCCCGCCCTGGGAACCTTTTGCCTTCAATTCGTTAATTTTGTTTTCTGTGTCATTAATCTTCCCCCTGAGGTCTTGCTCGTTGCCTCCGCTGGCACCAAAGCTGTCCGCATTCATCTGAGGCCGTATTGCGCTGATACCGCTCATAAATATTAACTCCACAATAAATTGAATAAGGACCGATCAGTCATACCGATCAGCCCGTAGTCTGTGGCGGACGAATAGAGATGGTTCCGGCCTGCGAAGACTCGGACCTGCACCAAGGGACGAATCCTCAGATTGAGTGGCACTTTCCCACGAACTCGACGCGCTGGCTTACTGCTGCAGTTGCGGCGTTTCCTGCCCCATGCAACGCACCGCCTGCTTCTTATTATTGACCAACACACCGCTCAAGCCTTTCTGCTCAGTATCGAACATGACCAGCACGCCATCGACGCACTGCGCCACTTGAGCGGCCGGGGTCAGGGAGATCTTGTAGTCCTCGCCCGGCACGGTCTTGAGCATGGTGAAGTCGCTGAGCAGCAGCGCATCCTCAGGCTTGGCGAAGTGCAAATAGCCGTAGTACCACAGGCAGCCGACGGTGCCGATGATGGTGCCGATACCCGTGAGGATCAGCGGGATCATGTTGCGTTCTTCGCTCATTGCGGGCTCTCTGATGGATCAACTTTAGGAATGGGGTAGTTCGGAATCTCGCCCAGGCGGCGCAGGCCGTTGAAGTGCTGCGGGTCGTCCAGATAGCGCAGCATCACGGTTTGCCAGGTCTTGTCGGCAAAGGTCTGCACATGGCCGCCGCGGGTCAACTGCAATACCCGTGGCGGTGGCGCGGCCTGATACAGGCGGATACCGTTGGCCACGGGCACGATCGGGTCATCCAGGCTGTGGAACAGCAATTTCGGCACGCCGGTCAGGTGCGGCATGGCGTTGATCGCGCTGTCGGCGTCGGGCACCAGCCAAGACAAGGGCACCTGCAAGGGCCATGTTAACCAGGAGGTGCTCAGGGCGAATTGTCCTACGTCACGATAACTGGCGGGCACGCCGTCCAGTATCAGGGCCTTGAGTTGGGACTGACGCTGCGGGTGTTCCGCCAGGTAATGCACCGCCAGCGCGCCGCCCAGGCTTTGGCCAAGCACAATCAGCGGCTGGCCCTGGGTTTCGGGCGCCTGGTCGAGCCAGTTGAACGCCGCGTCCACATCCTGATAGATCGCCGGCAGTGAGGGCTTGCCTTCCGACAGCCCGTAACCGCGATAGTCCAGCAGCAGTACCTGGTAGCCCTGCTCCGGCAACCACCAGCTGCCACCCAGGTGCCAGGCCAGGTTGCCACCGTTGCCGTGCAGGTGCAGCACCGTGCCCTTGAGAGGCACGCCGGCCTTGGCCGGCAGCCACCAGGCATGCAGCTTGACGCCGTCGGCGGTGGTGAGGGTGACATCACGGTATTGCAAGTGCGCTTTTTCGGGAGTGAATGGCAGGCCGGGTTCGGGGTAGAACAGCAGCGAGCTGCAACCGTTCAATGTGAGTAGCAGGCACAGAATGCCGAGGATTCTCATCCGTTGAAGCCTCGTGAATAACAGCGTTTAAAGGATATTGGAGTAATCCGCCTCGATCCGGTCCAGGCTCAAGTGGTTGAGGAAGTTGGAGAAACACATCCACGCCGCCAGTGCGTTCATGTCGCGGAACTGTTCCGGCAGGTACTTGGGCGGCACCACCAGGCCTTCGTCCACCAGTTGGCGCAAGGTGCGCATGTCTTCCAGGGTGGTCTTGCCGCAGAACAGCAGCGGCACTTGCTCCAGCTTGCCTTTGCGCACGGCCAGCTGGATGTAGTTGTAGACCATGATAAAGCCCTTGAGGTAGGACAGATCCTTGGTAAACGGCAGGCCGTTCGGCACCGAGCCACGGAATACCCGGCTGGCGTTGCCATAGCTTTCGGCCATTTCAAAGCCTTGCTCGCGGAAGAACTCGAACACCTGCAGGAAGTCGGCACCCTCTTCCACCATGTGGATCGCCCGGGTGCGGTTGGTCAGCTTGCGCAATCGGCTCGGGTAGGAGGCGAACGTAATGATCTCCATGAGGATCGCCAGGCCTTCCTGGGTCACGGTGGACGACGGCGGGCCCTTGGACAGGAAGGTGCAGATCGGCTGGTTCTGGCCGTTGAGCGTGGTACCGACATGCACCAGGCCTTCGTGGACTTCCAGCGCACGCACGTCGCGGTCGTTGAACATCGCGTCGGCGCGGATCTTGATATAGTCGGCGCCCGCGGCGGCATCGGCGACGATACCGTCGGACTCAAACACCCGGATGGTCTCCTCGGCCTCGCCAAATACCTTGTTCAGGCGGGTTTGCAGCAGGGCCACGGCGTCCTTGGCGGTCAGGGTCTTGGCTTCATCCTTGAGGTCGCCACGGCCGTCGATATTGTTCAGGTAGTCGGAGAGCATGAGGCCCAGGTCAGCCAGGGTCGGGTCGCCGGCGTGGAAGGCATCGGACGCGGCGCCGTACAGCTCCTGGGAGATCAGACCGAAGTCCTCGGTGCCGCGGGCTTCGAGCATGCGCACCACCATGCGGTATTCGCGGCACATGCGGCGCATGATCTGCCCCACCGGGCTGAACTGGCCGAGGCGGCGAGTGATGTCGCGTTCGATGTTCTGGAATTCCAGCTTTACCGCACTGGAGTCGAACGACAGCGGTCGGTTCAGGTAGTAGTCGCGATCCACGGCGGGCATGGCCTTGCCCTTGGCCTTGAGGAATCCCTGGCGAATGTTGTCGTCCCACTTCACGGCGTCGAGGACGCGAATCGGTGTTTGCGCCAGCACAATGCGATCGGACAAGCTGCGTATCGTCTGCTGGTAATCGTCCACCCGGTGCTTCCTCTCTAAACGTTATTTGCCCGCACGCTGGTAGCGCACGGCTTCAACGAACACATCGGCATTGGCCGGGTCATCCAGGTAGGCAAACACCTGGCTCATGGAACTGTCGACCCGTACGCCGGCACCTTCGACGGTCTCCACGCTGCTGCCCTGCAGCACCTGTTGCCCGATGGCCTGGTGAATCTGTTCGAGGTCGAGGTTATAGACCACCAATTCGTGCTTATCGTCGAACTCGAACCCCGCCAGGAAGTAATGCCCTCCGAACCGGGCCGGCAACGGTGCCGACAGGTACCAGCGGTTGCCATGACGCGAAACGGTAAACAGGTACTCATCACGCTGGGCCGGCGTGGCTTTAGGGTAGCTCACTGCCTTGTAGCGGTGCTCACCGGCACGGCTGATGCGCAGATTGAGCGGTTCGCCCCAGGCATTCCTGCTGGTCCAATGGCCCAGCAACTCATCCGGCGCCGCCTCATGGGCGGGCAACGGGTCCTTGAACGTGACCAGGCAACCGCTGAGCAACAGGAACGACAAGGCGATTACCGCCACACGCCAGGTTTTCATTGGACTCCCCCGGTGTCAGACCGAGGCCAACACCAAATGCATGTAACGCTTGAGGATCTCAAGCATCTCTTCACCGGTCAGAGGCTCTGCGCCGCCCAGCAGGCCCTGATATTCCATCCGACTGATAATCGCCGTCAACACCTTGGCGTCCTGTTGCGGCTCGCGGGAGCCCAATACCTGGAAAAACTGTCCCGTGCCCTGCAACAGGATCTGCTGGTGGGACCGCACCAGCTCGGCCAGGCGCGGGTTGAGCAAGGCTTCCTGGCGAAAGGCCTGTTCGGCCATCAAATGTTCGCGGCGATTGGTCAGTTGGCGCAGCACATAGTCGGCGGTCAGCCGCGCAATGTCATCGGCCAGTTGCGAGCGCGATTCCGGGCTGCCATCGCCATAGGCGACCATCTCACGCAGCAGGCCTTCGTTACGCACCCATAGCTTGCCCATGAAGGCGGCGCTGCGTTCAACATACTGGGCGAAGGTATCGGTGAGCAGGTCATCGATGTCCTTGAAGTAATAGGTAGTGGCTGACAACGGCACACCGGCCTCGGCCGCCACGGCCCGATGGCGCACGGCGCGCACGCCATCGCGCACCACGATGCGCATGGCTGCATCGAGAATGTCTTGCCTGCGTTGCTCGCTGCCCCGACGGCTGGCCTTACGGCCCTGGTACTGGACGCTTTCAGCCACGGCAGCGGCAATGCCGGCGGCGCCTTCTTGAGCGGTTACGCGGTTCACGACACACATCCTTGAATAGATCAAAACCTGGCGCTGTTTGCTTGACGCTTAAAAACGCCACATAAAAAAGCCGCCTTATAAAAGGCGGCTTCGGATTTCGCTACGCTTACGCTTGTGGCCGCATGTGCGGGAACAAGATCACATCGCGGATCGACGGCGAGTTGGTCAACAACATCACCAGGCGGTCGATGCCGATACCTTCACCGGCCGTTGGCGGCATGCCGTATTCCAGGGCACGTACGAAGTCGGCGTCGTAGTGCATGGCTTCGTCATCGCCGGCGTCCTTGTCGGCCACCTGGGCCATGAAGCGCTCGGCCTGGTCTTCGGCATCGTTAAGCTCGGAGTAGGCGTTGGCGATTTCGCGGCCGCCGATGAACAGCTCGAAACGGTCGGTGACGTTCGGGTTGTCGTCGTTGCGACGGGCCAGCGGCGACACTTCGAACGGGTACTGGGTAATGAAGTGCGGCTGTTCCAGCTTGTGCTCCACCAGCTCTTCGAAAATCATCACCTGCAGTTTGCCCAGGCCTTCGAAGCCCAGCACCTTGGCACCGGCTTTCTTGGCGATGGCGCGGGCCTTGTCGATGTCATTGAGGTCGTCGGCGGTCAGCTCAGGGTTGTACTTGAGGATCGAGTCGAACACCGACAGGCGCACGAACGGCTCGCCGAAGTGGAACACCTTGTCGCCGTACGGCACGTCGGTGCTGCCCAGGACCAGTTGCGCCAGCTCGCGGAACAGTTCTTCGGTGAGGTCCATGTTGTCTTCGTAGTCGGCGTAGGCCTGGTAGAACTCCAACATGGTGAATTCCGGGTTGTGCCGGGTCGAGACGCCTTCGTTACGGAAGTTGCGGTTGATCTCGAACACCTTCTCGAAGCCACCGACCACGAGACGCTTGAGGTACAACTCAGGCGCGATACGCAGGAACATTTCCAGGTCCAGTGCGTTGTGGTGGGTTTCGAACGGCTTGGCTGCGGCGCCCCCCGGGATGGTCTGCAGCATCGGGGTTTCCACTTCCAGGAAGTCACGCTGCATCAGGAAGCTGCGGATGTGGGCGATGACCTGCGAACGCACGCGGAAGGTCTGGCGCACGTCTTCGTTGACGATCAGGTCAACGTAGCGCTGACGGTAGCGTTGCTCGGTATCGGTCAGGCCGTGGTGCTTGTCCGGCAACGGGCGCAGGGACTTGGTCAGCAGGCGCACGCTGGTCATTTCCACGTACAGGTCGCCCTTGCCGGAACGGGCCAGGGTGCCTTCGGCGGCGATGATGTCGCCCATGTCCCAGGTTTTCACCGAGGCCAGGGTTTCTTCAGACAGGGTCTTGCGGTTGACGTAGACCTGGATACGCCCGGTCATGTCCTGGATCACCATGAACGAGCCACGGTTGAGCATGATGCGACCTGCCACCTTGACCGGGATCGCCGCTTCTGCCAGCTCTTCCTTGGTCTTGTCCGCGTACTGCTTCTGCAAGGCATCGCAGTAGTTGTCGCGACGGAAGTCGTTGGGGAAGGCATTGCCCTTGGCGCGCTCGGCAGCCAGCTTTTCCTTGCGCAGGGCGATCAGGGAGTTTTCTTCCTGTTGCAGGGCTTGCGGGTCGAGTTGTTGGTCGCTCATGTCTTTAAATTTTCCATCAGGTTCGTGGTCCCCGGCCTGCGGCCGGGGATCGCCGGCAAGGACTGGGCGTCCCCCCGGTTCCTACAAGGGGTTACAGGCCAGATTTCAGGCTGGCTTCCAGGTATTCGTCAATGTCACCGTCGAGTACCTTGTCGCAGTCGCTGCGTTCGATGTTAGTGCGCAGATCCTTGATCCGCGACGCATCGAGCACATAAGAGCGGATCTGGTGACCCCAGCCGATATCCGACTTGGTGTCTTCCAGCGCCTGGGAAGCGGCGTTGCGCTTCTGCATTTCCTGCTCGTACAACTTGGCCCGCAGCATTTTCATGGCGGTGTCCTTGTTCGCGTGCTGGGAACGTTCGTTCTGGCAGCTCACCACGGTATTGGTCGGTACGTGGGTAATACGTACGGCCGAGTCGGTGGTGTTTACGTGCTGGCCACCGGCACCGGAGGAGCGGTAGGTGTCGATACGCAGGTCAGCCGGGTTGATCTCGATTTCCACCTTGTCATCGATCTCGGGCGAGACGAACACCGCAGAGAACGAGGTGTGGCGACGGTTGCCGGAGTCGAACGGGCTCTTGCGCACCAGGCGGTGTACGCCGATCTCGGTACGCAGCCAGCCAAAGGCGTATTCACCCTTGATGTGCACGGTCGCGCCCTTGATACCGGCGACTTCACCAGCCGACAGTTCCATGATGGTGGCGTCGAAACCGCGTTTGTCGGCCCAGCGCAGGTACATGCGCAGCAGGATGTTGGCCCAGTCCTGGGCTTCGGTGCCGCCGGAACCGGCCTGGATGTCCAGGTAGGCGTTGTTCGGGTCCATTTCGTGGCTGAACATGCGACGAAATTCAAGCTTGGCGAGGTTTTCCTCGAGACGGGCCAGCTCGGCGACGACATCGCCCACTGCGCCTTCGTCGTTTTCTTCGACGGCCATGTCCAGCAGGTCGCGGCAATCGGCCAGGCCGGTGTTCAGTTCGTCGAGGGTGTCGACGATCTGCGCCAGCGCAGCGCGCTCGCGTCCCAGTTCCTGGGCGTATTCAGGTTTGTTCCAGACACTCGGATCTTCAAGCTCGCGATTGACTTCGGTCAGACGCTCATGCTTTTGATCGTAGTCAAAGATACCCCCGAATAGTTTCGGAGCGCTCGGACAGGTCCTTGATGGTGTTAAGGATCGGGTTGATTTCCATGGCGGGCAGCACTCGTTGGCGAACTTTTGAAAGCCGGCGAGTATAACGGCAAACGGGGGGGAACGGCAGTCCGCCTGGCGAAAAGGCAGATTACGCAGGGTTAAATGTGGGAGGGGGCAAGCCCCCTCCCACATTTTGATCTGTTGCGGCCTCAAGTCACTCGATACCGACCAGGTTTCGCCCGTTGTGCTTGGCCGTATACAAGCCCTTGTCCGCCGCCATGATCAACTGGCGGCAATCGGTACCCTGCACCGGCGTCATGGTCGACAGCCCGATGCTGATGGTCAGGCTCGAGCCTTCCGCCGGTGCGATATGCGGGATCTTCAGCGCGGCGACGGCCATGCGCAGCTTTTCCGCCACCAGGCGTGCCCCACCCGGCGAGGTGTTCGGCAACACCAGGGCAAACTCTTCGCCGCCATAGCGCGCCGGCAGGTCCGAGGGGCGGCTGCTGGCTTCGCGGATGGTGTTGGCCACTTTGCGCAGGGCTTCGTCACCCTCGACGTGGCCAAAGCTGTCGTTGTAGGTCTTGAAGAAATCCACGTCGATCATCAGCAATGACAGCTGGGTCTGGTCACGCATGGCGCGGCGCCATTCCAGCTCCAGGTATTCGTCGAAGTGGCGACGGTTGGATAGCCCGGTCAGGCCATCGGAGTTCATCAGCCGTTGCAGCACCAGGTTGGTGTCCAGCAGCTGTTGCTGGCTGACCCGCAGCGCACGGTAGGCGGCATCGCGCTGCAGCAGGGTCATGTAGGAGCGCGAGTGATAGCGGATACGCGCCACCAGTTCGATATTGTCCGGCAGCTTGACCAGGTAATCGTTGGCCCCCGCCGAGAACGCCGCGCTCTTGATCAGCGGGTCTTCCTTGGTGGAAAGCACGATGATCGGGATGTTCTGCGTGGCCGGGTGGTTGCGGTATTCGCGCACCAGGGTCAGGCCGTCGAGGCCGGGCATCACCAGGTCCTGCAGGATCACCGTGGGTTTGATGCGGATGGCCTGGGCAATCGCCTGGTGCGGGTCGGCACAGAAGTGGAAGTCGATGTTTTCTTCGTGGGCCAGGCCACGCCGGACGGCTTCGCCAATCATGGCCTGGTCGTCGACCAGCAACACCATGGCGGCGTTTTCGTCGGTCTTGATGTCGTCGATCTGTAAATCATTCATGTGCAGTCACCTGAATTACTGCCTGCAAGCCAACACCGCGGAAGGTCATGATCATTTTGCAAAGACCTCCAGCAATCGGGGCGCAATTCTATCCAGTGGGCGAATTTCAACAGCAGCATCAATCGCCGCCGCCGCTTTGGGCATGCCATACACCGCCGAGCTTTGCTGATCCTGGGCGATGGTCAAATAACCTTGTTCACGCATTAGCTTGAGCCCCTGGGCCCCGTCACGGCCCATACCGGTCAGCAGTACGCCGACGGCATCGCCATTCCAGTGGCTGGCCACGCTTTCGAAAAACACGTCGATCGAAGGCCGGTAAATCTCGTTCACCGGCTCTGCGGTATAGGCTAGCGTGCCATTCTTCAATAAACGAATGTGGTGATTGGTGCCGGCCAGCAGCACCACCCCGCTTTGCGGCGGTTCGCCTTCGCGGGCCAGTCGTACCGGCAGGCCGGAGGCGCTGCTCAGCCATTCGGCCATGCCGGCGGCGAAGACCTGATCCACATGCTGCACCAGCACAATGGCGGCGGCAAAGTCCCGGGGCAACCCCTTGAGCAGGATTTCCAGGGCAGCCGGGCCACCCGCCGAAGAACCGATAGCCACCAGGCTCTGGCGTTTGCCGGTGCTGCGCTCCGGGGTGGTTTCGGCGCGCACACGGCTGCCGCGCTGGCCGATCAGCCAGCCGATGTTGAGGATCTTGCGCAGCAATGGCGCCGCCGCATCCTTGGGGTTGCCCACGCCGAGCGCCGGCGTGTCCACCACATCCAGGGCGCCGTGGCCCATGGCTTCGAACACCCGGCTCATATTGGCCTGGCGGTCGACGGTCACCAGCAGGATCGCGCATGGGGTCTCGGCCATGATCTGCCGCGTGGCTTCCACGCCGTCCATCACCGGCATGATCAGGTCCATCAGGATCAGGTCCGGGGTCAATTCGGCGCAGCGCTGCACCGCCTCCAGGCCATTGCTGGCCACCCACACCACCTGGTGCATGGGCTCGAAGCTCAAGGCACGGCGCAGGGCCTCCACGGCCAGGGGCATGTCATTGACGATCGCAATCCTCATGATCGCGCGCCTCCGATCAGCTCCACCACGGCATCCAGCAGCGCGTCATCGTGGAAGCTGGCCTTGGCCAGATAATAATCCGCCCCAGCGTCCAGCCCGCGACGGCGGTCTTCTTCACGGTCTTTGTAGGACACCACCATCACCGGCAACGATTGCAGGCGACTGTCACGGCGCAGGAGTGTGACCAATTCAATACCGTCCATACGAGGCATATCGATATCAGTGATAAGCAGGTCGAAATCTTCGGAGCGCAAGGCGTTCCAGCCGTCCATGCCGTCGACCGCGACGGCCACTTCGTACCCGCGATTGAGCAATAACTTGCGTTGCAACTCCCGCACAGTGAGCGAGTCGTCCACCACCAGTACCCGCTTGCGCGGTGCCTCGGTGGCCTGCTGGCTGCGCCGGGCGATGCGCTCCAGGCGCCCGGTGTTGAGCAGCTTGTCCACCGAGCGCAGCATATCTTCCACATCGACGATCAATACCACCGAGCCGTCGTCCAGCAAGGCGCCGGCGGAAATATCCTGGACCTTGCCCAGGCGATCATCCAGCGGCAGCACCACCAGGGTGCGCTCGCCGATAAAGCGTTCCACGGCAATGCCGTAAACCGCATCGCGCTCGCGAATCACCACCACCTTCAAGGTTTCGTCACTGCTCTGCCCCGATGGGCGCTGCAACAACTGGCTGGCGGCGACCAGGCCGACATGCCGACCTTCGTGCCAGAAATGCTGGCGGCCTTCCAACTGCACAATGTCGTCGGGGGCCAGGTCGCACATGCGCTCGATATGCGCCAGCGGGAACGCATAGGCTTCCTCGCCGACTTCCACCACCAGGCTGCGCACCACCGACAGGGTCAGTGGCACCTCCAGGTGGAAGCGACTGCCCTGCCCTGCCGTCTGCTCAAGCACCACCGCGCCGCGCAGTTGGCGGACCATATGCTGCACCGCATCCAGCCCGACACCGCGTCCGGACACTTCGGTGACCTTGTCGCGCAGGCTGAACCCCGGCAGGAACAGGAACGTCAGCAGTTCCTCCTCGCTCAGGTTCAGGGCCGTCTCCCAGGTTGAAAGATGACGATCGACGATGGTGCCGCGCAGGCGCTCCAGGTCGACGCCATTGCCGTCGTCACTCAGCTCCAGCACCAGCAGGCCGGCCTGATGGGACGCGCGCAGGCGGATCAGGCCTTCGGCGGGTTTGCCTGCCAGCAGGCGTTGCTCGGGCATTTCGATACCGTGGTCGACGGCATTGCGCAATAGATGGGTGAGTGGCGCTTCGAGCTTTTCCAGCACGTCGCGATCGACCTGGGTCTTTTCCCCCTCGATCTCCAAGCGCACTTGCTTGCCCAGGCTGCGGCCGAGGTCGCGCACCATGCGCACCTGCCCGGCCAGTACATCGGCAAACGGGCGCATGCGACAGGCCAGCGCAGTGTCGTAGAGCACCTGGGCACGCTGGCCGGCCTGCCAGCCAAACTCATCCAGCTCGGCGGTCTTTTCCGCCAGCAGCGCCTGGGCTTCGCTCAACAGGCGACGGGTATCGGCCAGGGCTTCCTCGGCTTCGAGGCTCAAACCCAGGGTCTTGAGCTGGCCATCCAGGGTATCCAGGGCGCGTACGCTCTGGCTTTGAATCCGTTTGAGACGCTGCATGCTGGCCAGGTAGGGCTTGAGCCGCTGGGTTTCCACCAGGGACTTGCTCGAGAGGTCCAACAGGCTGTTCAAGCGCTCGGCGGTCACGCGCAATACGCGTTCGCCACCTTCGGTCATGCGCCGGCCCTGACGCGGCGGATCGCTGGCGACGGGCGGTGCGGGCTCAGGCTCCGGCGGCAGCTCTTCGATGAGCGGCGCCGGGGCGGGCTCAGGCACAGCGGGCAGCGGCGCGACGTAGGCACTGGGCTGGGATGGGTCCAGCAGGCGCTCCATCAATGCCACATAGGCGTTGATGTCCGCCGTGCCGACATCGTTGCCAGGGGTGGCGATACGCATCAGCAGGTCGGTGCCTTGCAGCAACGCGTCGATATGCTCGGGTTGCAGGTGCAGGCGGCGTTCCTGGGCGCTGACCAGGCAGTCCTCCATGACATGGGCCACGCTGACCCCGGCGTCCACCCCGACGATACGCGCCGCGCCCTTGAGCGAATGCGCGGCACGCATGCAGGCTTCAAGCTGGTCGGCCTGGGTAGGGTTGCGCTCCAGGGCCAGCAGGCCCGCGCTCAGCACCTGGGTCTGGGCATCGGCTTCCAGGCTGAACAGCTCCAGCAGCGAGGCGTCGCGCATCTGGTCGGGGGTCATGTGAGGCTCCGGGTCACGGCGGACAACAGTTGCGCCTCGTCCAGCCACCGCAGGCTACGGCCTTTCCACTGCAACACACCCTGGGTGTAGCGCGCGCTGGCCTGGGTACCCGAGGCCGACGCCGCCTTCAGGGTGCGCTCATCGATGGCATGAATGCCATCCACTTCGTCCACCGGCACCACCACCGGGCCATCCTGCGCGGCGATGATCAGCATGCGCGGCATGATCCGCCCACCGCTGGCGCCCTGATGGGTTGTTTCCAGGCCAAGCAACTCCACCAGCGACAGGCACGCCACCAGCGCGCCACGCACATTGGCCACACCGAGCAAGGCACGGGAGCGCTGGTGCGGCAGCGAATGAATCGGTTGCAACGGGGCCACCTCCACCAGGCAGCGTGTGGCGATGCCCAGCCATTCCTCGCCGAGGCGGAACATCAACAGCGAGCGGGTGACGATCTTTTCGTCGACCTCGGCAACCGCCACCGGACGACGGTCGTCCTGCTGCAAGGCATAGCGGTCCAGCAAGCGCGTGGCGGCAGCCGAGTACACCGAACAGTTGCGGCAGTGGATATGCTCCACCAGCAGCGGGCACGACTTGTCGCCATGGATACCGATACGGTTCCAGCAGTCGTCGATGGCTTGGGTGTCGGCCAGGGTCAAGTCCAGGCCTGCGGTGTTGAGCGCCTCGGTGCTACTCATCGTTTGGACTCACTGTCTGCTCGCTCGCTGCGGGCGGCCCGCGCCTGTAAACGGCGCGCCCCCGCATTGTCGCCCTGGGACTCGAGCAAGGCGGCCAGGTGCATCAAGGCCTGCGGGTGCTGGGGTTCCAGGTACAAGGCTTTACGATAAAACCCCTGGGCTTCCAGGGCGCTGCCGGCCACGTCGCTGAGCAACCCCAGCCAGTAGAACACCTGGGCGGCCGGCGGGTGACTGTTCAGATACTGCTCGCAGGCGGCGCGGGCCTCGGCACTTTTACCTTCGTTGGCCAGGCTGGCGATGCGGCTGAGCAAAGTGCCCGCATCGGAGGGCGGCGCCTTGATCGGCCCCGCCTGGGTGCTGGCCGTGCTGAACGGTCGCGGCTTGACCGGGACCGGCGCGGCGCTGCGCGGTGGCGTCGGCATGGGCACGAATACCGGCTCAGGCTTCACCGGTTCGGCATGCCGGCTGAAGGCAAATGACTGCGGCACCCCAATCGAGCGCATGCCGTGGCGCCCCAGCAAGCTGCCCTCCGCGGGGCCGATAAACAGCACGCCGTCCACATGGGTCAGGCCCTTGAGCACATCGAAGACTTGCTTCTGGGTCGGCTGGTCAAAGTAGATCAGCAGGTTGCGGCAAAACACGAAATCGTAGCTCGCCTCGTTCGCCAGCAGCGTCGGGTCGAGCAGGTTGCCGACTTGCAGGCGCACCTGTTCACGCACGCGGTCGGCGATGTGGAACCCGTCGCCGTATTCCGTGAAGTGGCGGTCGCGAAAGGAAATATCGCCGCCACGAAACGAGTTCTTGCCATACACCCCGCGCCGGGCGCGCTCCACCGACAGCGGGCTGACATCCAGGCCCAGGACCTTGAACTGGTGCGGCGCCAAACCGGCATCCAGCAAGGCCATGGCAATGGAATAGGGTTCTTCGCCGGTGGAACACGGCAGGCTGAGAATGCGCAGGGCGCGCATCTGCTTGATCTCGGCCAGGCGTGCAAGCGCCAGTCGGGCCAGGGTCGCAAAGGATTCGGGGTAACGAAAAAACCAGGTCTCGGGGACGATCACGGCTTCGATCAGCGCTTGTTGCTCGTCCTCGGAGCTTTGCAGGTGCTGCCAGTATTCACCTGGTGTTTGTGCCTGCACGGCCTGGCTGCGCTGGCGCACGGCGCGCTCGATGATGGCCTCGCCGACCGACGCGACATCCAGGCCGATACGTTCTTTCAAGAAGGCAAAAAAACGCGGGTCGTTGCTCATAGGCTCAGCTCGGCAGAAAACAACAGGGCGCGCACATCATCGGTGAGCACGTCATTCACGCCAATCCACTGCATCAGGCCCAGGGCATCCTCCCGCACCGGCCCCAGGTACCGCGCCTGGCTGTTATCCAGGCCGTAAGGCTGGAATTCCGCCGGGTCGCACCGCAGGGTGTCCGTGGCCTGCTCGAGGATCAGCCCGAGCCAGCGCGACTCGACCCAGGTGTGCGGCTGGTAATTGACCAGCACCAGGCGCGTACTCGTCCGCGCCTGGGCCGCTGTGCCGAAGGTCAGCGCGCTCAGGTCGATGACCGGTACCAACGCCCCGCGATGGGCAAAGATGCCCGCCACCCACAGTGGCGCATGGGCGATGGGCTTGAGTGGCAGGCGTGGCAACACCTCGGCCACCTCCGTGGCCTTGAGCGCAAAGCGTTCGCTACCGATGTGAAACACCAGGAACAAGGCTTTTTTCGCTGCCGGAATGGCGCCGCGTTTAGCCGCGAGGTCGCTCATCAGACTTTGAAACGCGACACGCCGCTGCGCAGACCCACCGCAACCTGGCTCAGTTCATCGATGGCAAAGCTGGCCTGGCGCAGGGACTCCACCGTCTGGCTGCTGGCATCGCCCAGTTGCACCAGGGCATGGTTGATCTGCTCGGCGCCGGTGGCCTGGGCCTGCATGCCTTCGTTGACCATCAACACCCGCGGCGCCAGGGCCTGTACCTGATGGATGATCTGCGACAGCTGCTCGCCCACTTGCTGCACTTCGAACATGCCTCGACGGACTTCTTCGGAGAACTTGTCCATGCCCATCACGCCCGCCGAAACCGCTGACTGGATTTCACGCACCATCTGCTCGATGTCGTAGGTGGCCACGGCGGTCTGGTCGGCCAGGCGCCGCACTTCGGTGGCCACCACGGCAAAACCGCGCCCGTATTCACCGGCCTTTTCGGCTTCGATGGCGGCATTCAGGGACAGCAGGTTGGTCTGGTCGGCGACCTTGACGATGGTCACCACCACCTGGTTGATGTTGCCGGCCTTCTCATTGAGGATCGCCAGCTTGGCATTCACCAAGTCGGCGGCGCCCATCACCGAGTGCATGGTTTCTTCCATGCGCGCCAGACCTTGCTGGCCGGAACCGGCGGCCACCGAGGCCTGGTCAGCGGCGGTAGACACTTCGGTCATGGTGCGAACCAGATCCTTGGAAGTGGCAGCGATCTCCCGCGAAGTGGCACCGATCTCAGTGGTAGTGGCCGCCGTTTCAGTGGCAGTGGCCTGTTGCTGCTTGGAGGTGGCCGCAATCTCGGTGACCGAGGTGGTGACCTGCACCGAAGAGCGCTGGGCCTGGGACACGAGGGCCGTGAGCTCGGTCATCATGTCGTTGAAGCCGGTTTCCACCGCACCGAACTCGTCCTTGCGCTCCAGGTTCAAGCGTTTGCTCAAGTCTCCGGTGCGCATGGTTTCGAGGATCTCGACGATACGCTGCATCGGCGCCATGATCGCGCGCATCAGCAGCAGGCCACACAGGCCGGCGGCGAGGATCGCCACGGCCAGCGACAGGAACATGCTGACCTTGGCAGAGGCAACGGCGTCGTCAATGGCGGCCGTCGCGTTGTCGGACACGGCCTTGTTTTCCGTGATGATGTCATTGAGCTTCATGCGCCCTTCGGTCCAGATCGGCGTCAATTGCTCTTCCAGCAGCTCGCGCGCGGCCGGCAGGTCATTGGCTTCGACGCGATCGAGTACCTGGGCCAGGACCTTGTTGTAATTGATGTGGGCGGCCTTGAAGTTGTCGAACTCCATGCGATCGGCCTGGCTATGCACGGTTTTTTCGTAATTGGCCATCTGCTGTTCGATACGCGATTCGAAGGCCTTGTAGTCCGATTTATCGCTATTGGTGAAGGTTTTATCCTCACGCAGGCCAATGATATCGATGGTCTGCAAATAACTGTCGACCCATGCGCTGCGGATCATCGAACTGAGGTAAACCCCCGGCACCGCGTCGTCACGCACCGATTCCTGGCTGGCTTCAATCTTCAGCAACCGTGAGTAGGACACCACAACCATCAGCAGCATGATCGCGATAATGACCGCAAAGCTCGCCAAAATCCGCTGGCGCAAGGTCCAATTCTTCACAGTGTTTCCTCGAAGGGCCATTCAAATGGAGGGGAGTATAGCTGAGCAGAAGCCCTCATTTATCAATGGGTTTCGATGTGGCACACACACATTGCAAAAACACCTATGGGAGGGGGCTTGCTCCCGATTGCCGTGGGTCAGTTGCAGAGATTCGAACTGGACCACCGCTATCGGGAGCAAGCCCCCTCCCACAGGTTGGATTTGCCCGGCCCCGTTGGTTACTGGTTAAGCCGTACCTGCTTTTCCAGTTCCAGCTTCAAGCCCGGTTCGAGCTTGAGTTGGCGGGCCAATTCGTCCAGATACGCCTTTTCCATAAAGTTCTCCTCGTCCACCAGCATCACGCTGGCGATGTACATCTCGGCAGCCATTTCCGGGGTGCCGGCGGCGCGGGCGACGTCGGCCGGATCCAGCGGCTTGTTCAGCTCGGCGTGCAGCCAGCTTTGCAGTTCGCGGTCGTTGTCCAGCTTGGTGAATTCACCTTCGATCAGTGCGCGCTCGCGTTCATCCACATGGCCGTCGGCCTTGGCGGCGGCGACCAATGCCTTGAGGATCCCCTGGCTGTGCTGCTCGACCTGGGCCGGTGGCAGGCGGTCGATGGTTTGCGGTTCGCCCTGAGGCGCGTTGGCCTGCTTGGCCTGCCAGTTGCCGTAGGCTTTGTAGGCAATCACGCCCAACGCGGCCAGCCCGCCGTAGGTCAGGGCCTTGCCGCCAAACTTGCGCGCCTTCTTGTTGCCCAGCAACAGGCCCATGGCACCCGCCGCCAGGGCGCCACCGCCCGCACCGCCGAGCAGGCTGCCCAGACCGCCGCCGCCGAGCAGCCCGCCGAGGGCGCCTTTATCGTCCTGCTTGCGCTGGCCGCCGGTTTTATTCTGCAACATGTCCTGGCCGGACTTGAGCAACTGATCGAGCAATCCACGGGTATTCATTCGTAGCCTCCAGACACTAGGGTTCATGGACCAATAGGCCCTCAGCGTAAAACTAAGTGCCAAAAAGCCGCGATCTAGAGTGCTTCCAGATGTAACGCCACTGCCCTTCGCTAAAACCGATATACACTCGGACAAATCTATAAAAACACCCCACTGGTAATTCCAGCATGATGACCTTGCGTCAAATCCGGCATTTTATCGCCGTGGCCGAGACCGGCTCGATCTCCGCCGCCGCGCAGACCGCGTTCATTTCCCAGTCCACCCTGACCCTGGCGATCCAGCAACTGGAGCAGGAAATCGGCGTCACCCTGTTCAACCGCCACGCCAAGGGCATGACCCTCACGCACCAGGGCCATCAGTTCCTGCGCCAGGCACACTTGATCCTCGCCACCGTCGACAATGCCAAGCGCAGCCTGCAACAGAGCACCGACCAGGTCGCCGGGCAGTTGATCATCGGCGTGACCAGCCTGGTCGCCGGCTACTACCTGGCAGATTTGCTCACCCGCTTCCAGCGCGCCTACCCCAACGTGGAGATCCGCGTGATGGAAGACGAACGCCCGTATATCGAGCATTTACTGGTCAGCGGCGAGATCGATGTGGGCGTACTTATCCTCTCCAACCTGGAAGACCGCCACGCCCTGCAGACCGAAGTCCTCACCCACTCGCCCCACCGCCTGTGGCTGCCAGCGCAACACCCACTGCTGGAGCACGACAGCATCAACCTCGCCGACGTGGCAGGCGAGCCGTTGATTCAGTTGAATGTCGACGAAATGGGGCATAACGCCCAGCGCCTGTGGGCCGCTGCCGGCCTGCAACCGCGCGTGACCCTGCGCACCGCCTCCACCGAAGCCGTGCGCAGCCTGGTAGCCGCGGGCCTGGGCGTGTCGATCCAACCGGACATGACCTACCGCCCCTGGTCCCTGGAGGGCGACATTATTGAAGCGCGGCCGATTGCCGACCTCAGCCAGACCCTGGACGTCGGCCTGGCCTGGCGTCGGGGCACCGCGCGACCGGCCTTGGTGGATCCGTTCCTCACCGTGGCGCGGGAACAACCACACCCACGCAAGCCATCTATTTAATCGAATGCTGCATTCAGTATTTAGTATTTGTTGACCTCGCGCCTGATCTCTAGTCTCTGTCTATCCATAAGAGAAGGTCAGGCGACTTGTAAGAGAACGCCCATGACCACACAAGAAAAGAGATCACGAAAAATGTCCGGCGCGCCCACCCCGCTGCTCACTGCGTTGCTGATCGACGGCGAACTGGTCCAGGGCCAGGGCGTTGCCGAGCCGATCCTCAACCCGGCCACCGGCGAAGTGCTCACCCAGATCGCCGAGGCCAGCACCGAGCAGGTCGAAAGTGCGATCCTCGCCGCACACCGCGCTTTTGCCGGCTGGTCGCGGACCACGCCGCAACAACGCTCGAACGTCCTGCTGGGCATCGCCGACGCCATCGAGAAACACGCCGACTACCTCGCCCGCCTGGAATCGCTGAACTGCGGCAAGCCGTTGCACCTGGCGCGCCAGGACGACTTGAGCGCCACCATCGATGTGTTCCGCTTCTTCGCCGGCGCCGTGCGCTGCCAGACCGGCCAGCTCAGTGGCGAATACCTGCCGGGCTACACCAGCATGGTGCGCCGCGATCCGATTGGCGTGGTGGCCTCGATTGCGCCGTGGAACTACCCGCTGATGATGGCCGCGTGGAAGATCGCCCCGGCGCTGGCGGCCGGTAATACCTTGGTGTTCAAGCCGTCGGAACACACGCCGCTGTCGATCCTCGCATTGGCCCCGGTCCTGAAGGACGTGTTACCACGCGGGGTCATCAACATTCTGTGCGGTGGCGGTGAAGGCGTCGGCAGCCATCTGGTCAGCCACCCCAAGGTGCGCATGGTCTCGCTGACCGGCGACATCGTCACCGGCCAGAAAATCCTGCAGGCCGCCTCCAAGACTCTCAAGCGCACACACCTGGAATTGGGCGGCAAGGCACCGGTGATCGTGTGCAACGACGCCGATCTGCAAGCCGTGGTCGAAGGCGTACGTGCCTACGGTTACTACAACGCCGGCCAGGACTGCACCGCGGCGTGCCGCATCTACGCCCAGGCGGGCATCCACGACAAATTGGTCGCCGAACTGGGCGCAGCCGTCAGCAGCCTGCGCTTCGCCGGCAAGCGCGATGCCGATAACGAACTCGGCCCGCTGATCAGCACACGCCAGCGCGACCGCGTGGCCAGCTTTGTCGAGCGCGCCCTCGGCCAGCCGCATATCGAGCGGGTCACCGGCGCGGCCGTGCATTCCGGGGCCGGCTTCTATTACCAGCCGACGCTGCTCGCCGGTTGCAAGCAGACCGATGAAATCGTCCAGCGCGAAGTGTTCGGCCCGGTGGTTACCGTGACCCGCTTCGACGAACTGGAACAGGCGGTGGACTGGGCCAACGATTCCGAATACGGCCTGGCCTCCTCCGTCTGGACCCAGAACCTGGACAAGGCCATGCAGGTCGCCGCACGCCTGCAATACGGCTGCACCTGGATCAACAGCCATTTCATGCTGGTCAGCGAAATGCCACACGGCGGCTTGAAGCGCTCGGGGTATGGGAAAGATCTGTCCAGCGATTCGCTACAGGACTACAGCGTGGTGCGCCACATCATGGCCCGCCACGGCCAGCATCTTTAAAACAACAACTAAGCTCATGCGTCACGGCTTCACACACTGCCCCGACCATAATTAAAGAAGAGGGAATCCCCATGTCTGCGCATAAGACCGCACTGCTCAGTGCCTTGACCACCGCGCTGCTGGCCAGCGTCAGTATCCAGGCCGCCGAACCGCTCAAGGCGGTGGGCGCTGGAGAAGGCCAGCTGGATATCGTCGCCTGGCCCGGCTATATCGAACGTGGCGAAAGCGACAAGGCCTACGACTGGGTCACAGGTTTCGAGAAGGAAACCGGCTGCAAGGTCAATGTGAAAACCGCCGCCACCTCTGACGAAATGGTCAGTTTGATGGCCAAGGGCGGTTATGACCTGGTCACCGCGTCCGGGGATGCGTCGCTGCGATTGATTGTCGGCAAGCGTGTGCAGCCGATCAACACGGCGTTGATCCCCAACTGGAAGAACATCGACCCGCGCCTCAAGGATGCGCCGTGGTACGTGGTGGGCCAGCAGACCTACGGCACCCCGTACCAGTGGGGCCCGAACGTGCTCATGTACAACACCACCGTGTTCAAGACCGCGCCCACCAGCTGGAACGTGCTGTTCGATGCGCAGAACCTGCCGGACGGCAAGCCGAACAAAGGTCGCGTGCAGGCCTATGACGGTCCGATCTACATCGCCGATGCGGCGCTGTACCTCAAGAGCACCCAGCCGGAACTGGGGATCCAGAGCCCCTATGAACTGACCGAAACCCAGTACAAGGCCGTGCTCGATTTGTTGCGCGCGCAGCAGCCGTTGATCCACCGCTACTGGCATGACACCACCGTGCAAATGAGCGACTTCAAGAACGAAGGCGTGGTGGCCTCCAGCGCCTGGCCGTATCAGGTCAACGGCCTGCAAAACGAGAAGCAGCCGATTGCTTCGACCATTCCCAAGGAAGGCGCCACCGGCTGGGCCGACACCACCATGCTGCACAGCGAGGCCAAGCACCCGAATTGCGCCTACAAGTGGATGGACTGGTCGCTGCAGCCCAAAGTCCAGGGCGATGTCGCCGCCTGGTTCGGCTCGCTGCCGGCGGTGCCCGCAGCCTGCAAGGAAAGCGAACTGCTCGGCGCCGAGGGTTGCAAGACCAACGGCTTCGACCAGTTCGACAAGATCGCCTTCTGGAAAACCCCGCAGGCCGAGGGCGGCAAGTTCGTGCCGTACAGCCGCTGGACCCAGGACTACATCGCGATCATGGGCGGCCGCTAAGACCATGCAGACGGTATAGATCCCCTGTGGGAGGAGGCTTGCCCCCTCCCACATCGACCGCATTCACGGATGTTTTGTTTTTTCAGCAGTCCAGGCCGGGCGCTGCGACCACCCGCGCCTTTTTGGAGCACCGCACCATGACGCTTGCAGTCCAATTCACCCACGTTTCCCGTCAGTTCGGCGAAGTGAACGCCGTTGACCGGGTTTCCATCGATATCCAGGACGGCGAGTTCTTTTCCATGCTCGGCCCATCCGGCTCGGGCAAGACCACCTGCCTGCGCCTGATCGCCGGTTTCGAGCAGCCGAGCGCAGGCTCGATCCGCATTCATGGCGAGGAAGCCGCTGGCTTGCCGCCGTATCAGCGTGACGTAAACACGGTATTCCAGGATTACGCACTGTTCCCCCATATGAACGTGCGCGACAACGTCGCCTATGGCCTCAAGGTCAAAGGCGTGGGCAAGACCGAACGCCTCAACCGCGCCGAAGAAGCCTTGGGAATGGTCGCCCTCGGTGGCTACGGCGAGCGCAAGCCGGTGCAACTCTCCGGCGGCCAACGCCAACGGGTAGCCCTGGCCCGTGCCCTGGTCAATCGCCCCCGCGTGTTGCTGCTCGATGAACCCTTGGGCGCCCTCGACCTCAAGCTGCGCGAACAGATGCAAAGCGAGCTGAAGAAGCTGCAACGCCAGCTCGGCATCACCTTTATCTTCGTCACCCACGACCAGACCGAAGCGCTGTCGATGTCCGACCGTGTGGCGGTGTTCAACAAGGGCCGCATCGAACAGGTCGACACCCCGCGCAACCTGTACATGAAACCGGCCACCGCGTTCGTCGCCGAATTCGTCGGCACCTCCAACGTGATTCGCGGCGAGTTGGCCCAGCGCCTCAGCGGCAGCCCGCAGCCGTTCTCGATCCGTCCGGAACATGTGCGTTTTGCCGAGGGCCCGCTGGGCGCCGGCGAAGTGGAAATCAGCGGCTTGCTGCACGACATCCAGTACCAGGGCAGCGCCACCCGCTATGAGCTGAAACTGGAAAACGGCCAGGCGCTGAACATCAGCCAGGCCAACAACCAGTGGCTGGACATCAGCAGCGGCCATCAGGTCGGCCAGTCCATCACCGCCCGTTGGGCGCGAGAAGCCATGACGCCGCTGACTGACCGCGCAGGCGAGGTGTGACATGAGCCTGGCCCTTTCCCAACCGCCGATGCGCAGGTTTTCCAACCTGCTGTACCGCAAGCCCAACCTGTACCTGGCGATGCTGCTGGTTCCGCCGCTGATCTGGTTCGGCGCGATCTACCTGGGTTCGCTGCTGACCCTGCTGTGGCAAGGCTTCTATACCTTTGACGACTTCACCATGGCGGTCACCCCGGACCTGACCCTGGCCAACTTCGCCGCGCTGTTCCAGCCGTCGAACTTCGACATCATCCTGCGCACCCTGGGCATGGCGATCGTGGTGTCGATCGCCAGCGCCATCGTCGCCTTCCCGATCGCCTACTACATGGCGCGCTACACCACGGGCAAGACCAAGGCGTTCTTCTATATCGCGGTGATGATGCCGATGTGGGCCAGCTACATTGTCAAGGCGTATGCCTGGACCTTGCTGCTGGCCAAGGGCGGTGTGGCGCAGTGGTTCGTGCAGCACCTGGGCCTGGAACCGGTGTTGCAGTTCGTGCTGGGTATTCCCGGCGTGGGCGGCAGCACCTTAAGCACCTCGCACCTGGGGCGCTTCATGGTGTTCGTCTATATCTGGCTGCCCTTCATGATCCTGCCGATCCAGGCGTCTCTGGAGCGCTTGCCGCCGTCGTTGCTGCAAGCCTCCGCCGACCTCGGCGCCAAGCCGCGCCAGACCTTCATGCAGGTAATCCTGCCGCTGTCGGTGCCGGGGATTGCCGCCGGTTCGATCTTCACGTTTTCGCTGACCCTGGGCGATTTCATCGTGCCGCAACTGGTGGGCCCGCCGGGTTACTTCGTCGGCGGCATGGTCTACGCCCAGCAAGGCGCCATCGGCAATATGCCCATGGCGGCGGCGTTCACCCTGGTGCCGATCGTGCTGATCGCGGTTTACCTGTCCATCGTCAAACGCCTGGGGGCCTTCGATGCACTCTGAGAAATCATCCTTAGGCTTGAAGATCGCAGCCTGGGGCGGGTTGGTATTCCTGCACTTCCCGATCCTGATCATCTTCCTCTACGCCTTCAACACCGAAGAAGCCGCGTTCAGCTTTCCGCCCCAGGGCTTTACCCTGAAGTGGTTCAGCGTGGCCTTCGCCCGGCCGGACGTGTTGGAAGCGATCAAGCTGTCGTTGCAGATCGCCGCCATCGCCACCCTGATTGCCATGGTGCTGGGCACCCTGGCCTCGGCGGCGCTGTATCGCCGCGAGTTCTTTGGCAAGCAAGGCGTGTCGCTGATGTTGATCCTGCCGATTGCGCTGCCGGGGATCATCACCGGTATTGCACTGCTGGCGACGTTCAAGACATTAGGCATCGAGCCGGGGATGTTCACCATCATCGTCGGCCACGCGACGTTCTGCGTGGTGATCGTCTACAACAACGTCATCGCCCGCCTGCGCCGTACGTCCCACAGCCTGATCGAAGCCTCGATGGACCTGGGTGCCGACGGCTGGCAGACCTTCCGCTACATCATCATGCCCAACCTTGGCTCGGCGCTGCTGGCCGGCGGCATGCTGGCGTTTGCGCTGTCGTTCGACGAAATCATCGTCACCACCTTCACCGCCGGCCACGAACGTACGTTGCCGCTGTGGTTGCTCAACCAATTGAGCCGGCCACGGGATGTGCCGGTGACCAATGTGGTCGCGATGCTGGTGATGCTGGTGACGATGTTCCCGATCCTGGGCGCCTATTACCTGACCCGCGGTGGTGAAAGCGTGGCCGGGAGTGGTGGTAAATAATTTTTTATTGAAGACACCGAGCTCAAATGTGGGAGGGGGCTTGCTCCCGATAGCAGTGTGTCAGTTGTAGATGATGTGACTGAAAGACTGTCATCGGGAGCAAGCCCCCTCCCACATTCAGAGCCGGTTTATTCAGTGACATAACGATCGCTTTCTAGAGGACTGAACCATGCAAACCAAACTCTTGATCAACGGCCATCTGGTCGAAGGCGAAGGCCCGGCGCAAGCGGTGTTCAACCCGGCATTGGGCCGCGTGCTGGTGGAAATCAAAGAAGCCAGCGAAGCCCAGGTCGACGCCGCCGTGCGCGCCGCCGATGCGGCCTTCGAAGGCTGGTCGCAGACCGCGCCCAAGGATCGCTCGCTGTTGCTGCTGAAACTGGCCGACGTGATCGAAGCCCACGGCGAAGAACTGGCCAAGCTGGAATCGGACAACTGCGGCAAGCCCTACAGCGCCGCGCTGAACGACGAGATCCCGGCAATTGCCGACGTGTTCCGCTTCTTCGCCGGCGCCAGCCGATGCATGAGCGGTTCGGCCGGTGGTGAATACTTGCCCGGCCACACCTCGATGATCCGTCGCGACCCGGTGGGCGTGATCGCGTCCATCGCGCCGTGGAACTACCCACTGATGATGGTCGCCTGGAAAATCGCACCGGCCCTGGCCGCGGGCAATACCGTGGTGCTCAAGCCATCGGAGCAAACCCCGCTGACCGCGTTGCGGATGGTCGAGCTGGCGTCGGAGATTTTCCCGGCCGGAGTACTCAACCTGGTGTTCGGCCGTGGGCCCACGGTGGGCAGCCCGCTGGTGAACCACCCGAAAGTGCGCATGGTGTCGCTGACCGGTTCCATCGCCACCGGTGCGAATATCATCTCCAGCACCGCCGACAGCGTGAAGCGCCTGCACATGGAGCTGGGCGGCAAGGCGCCCGTGATCATCTTCAACGACGCGGATATCGATGCAGCGGTGGAAGGCATTCGTACCTTTGGCTTCTACAACGCCGGGCAGGACTGCACCGCAGCGTGCCGGATTTATGCGCAGGCGGACATCTACGATGCCTTTGTGGAGAAGCTCGGCGCGGCGGTCGCCAGCATCAAATACGGCTTGCAGGATGACCCGGCCACTGAGCTGGGGCCGTTGATCACTGCGCAACACCGCGACCGGGTTGCCGGGTTTGTCGAACGCGCCGTGGCGCAGCCGCATATCCGCCTGGTCACCGGTGGCAAGGCGGTGGAAGGCAATGGCTTCTTCTTTGAGCCGACCGTACTCGCCGATGCGCAACAGGACGATGAGATCGTGCGCCGCGAGGTGTTCGGGCCGGTGGTGTCGGTGACCAAGTTCAGCGATGAGGTGCAGGTACTGGGCTGGGCCAATGATTCGGACTACGGGTTGGCGTCGTCGGTATGGACCGCCGACGTAGGACGCGCCCATCGCCTGGCCGCGCGCCTGCAGTACGGCTGCACCTGGGTAAACACCCATTTCATGCTCGTCAGCGAAATGCCCCACGGTGGTCAGAAACTGTCGGGGTATGGCAAGGATATGTCCATGTACGGGCTGGAGGACTACACCATGGTTCGGCATGTGATGTTCAAGCACTGATCTCCCCAAGCGCCGTAACGCTTTATTGTAGGAGCGAGCTTGCTCGCTCCTACAGGCATCCCCCTCTGGACATCACCCGCAGCGGCGTCGCCATCCCACTTCCCACATTTGGATCTTCATAATTCGTGGGTAATGTGTTCACTCACAGCGTCGGAAATGTCTTGTCGCATTTGCAATGCAATCACCCCGCCATCAATCAATTTTCCTACGTCATCGAACCGCTTAAGCTATCCGGCGTCTGTTTAATGTCCGTTGCGTTTGGCCGAAGGCATGTCCGAACCGTAATTTCTGATCCAGCACGTGCCAGGAACGGCGCGGGATTTGCTCACGACAGGTTGTCTCTATGCACCGCAGGAATTTGCTCAAAGCCTCCATGGCCATTGCGGCCTACACCGGTTTATCGGCCAGCGGCCTGCTTGCCGCGCAGGCCTGGGCCGGGAACCGTGCCGCCGATGGCAAGGCCGTGGCGTTCGATTTTGAAACGCTCAAGGCCCAAGCCAAACAGCTGGCCGGGACCGCGTATAAAGACACCAGACAGGTGCTGCCGCCCACACTGGCGACCATGACCCCGCAGAATTTCAACGCCATCGGCTACGACGGCAACCATTCGCTGTGGAAGGAATTGAACGGCCAGCTCGACGTGCAGTTCTTCCACGTCGGCATGGGCTTCAAGACACCGGTGCGCATGCACAGCGTCGACCCCAAGACCCGTGAAGCCCGCGAAGTGCATTTCCGCCCTTCACTGTTCAATTATGAAAAAACCACCGTCGACACCAAACAGCTGACCGGCGACCTGGGTTTCTCCGGCTTCAAGTTGTTCAAGGCGCCGGAACTGGATCGCCATGACGTGCTGTCGTTTCTCGGCGCCAGCTACTTCCGCGCGGTGGATTCCACCGGCCAGTACGGCCTCTCCGCCCGTGGCCTGGCGATTGATACCTACGCAAAAAAACGCGAAGAGTTCCCCGATTTCACGCAGTTCTGGTTCGAGACCCCGGACAAGAACGCGACCCGCTTTGTGGTCTACGCCCTGCTCGACTCGCCGAGCGCCACCGGTGCCTACCGCTTCGATATCGACTGCCAGGCCAACCAGGTGGTGATGGCCATCGACGCCCATATCAACGCACGTACCGCCATCGAACAGTTGGGCATCGCCGCCATGACCAGCATGTTCAGTTGCGGCACCCACGAGCGCCGCATGTGCGACACCATTCACCCTCAGATCCACGACTCGGACCGCCTGGCGATGTGGCGGGGTAATGGCGAGTGGATTTGCCGCCCGTTGAATAACCCGGCCAAGCTGCAGTTCAATGCGTTCGCCGACACCGACCCGAAAGGTTTCGGCCTGGTGCAGACCGACCATGAGTTCGCCAGCTACCAGGACACCGTCGACTGGTACAGCAAGCGTCCAAGCCTGTGGGTCGAACCGACCACCGCCTGGGGCGAAGGCTCGATCGACCTGTTGGAAATCCCCACCACCGGCGAGACCCTGGACAACATCGTGGCCTTCTGGACCCCGAAAAAGCCGGTGGCGGCCGGCGATTCACTCAACTATGGCTACAAGCTGTACTGGAGCGCCCTGCCCCCGGTCAGCACGCCGCTGGCGCAAGTCGATGCGACCCGTTCCGGCATGGGCGGCTTTACCGAAGGTTGGGCGCCGGGGGAGCACTACCCGCCAGTGTGGGCGCGCCGGTTTGCCGTGGACTTCAAGGGCGGCGGCCTGGACCGCTTGCCGGCCGGCACCGGGATCGAGCCGGTGGTGACCTGCTCCCACGGTGAAGTGAAAGACTTCAGCGTGCTGGTGCTCGACAACATCAAGGGTTACCGCATCCTGTTCGACTGGTACCCGACCAGCGACAGCGTGGAGCCAGTGGAACTGCGACTGTTTATCCGCACCCAGGACCGCACCCTGAGTGAAACCTGGTTGTATCAGTACTTCCCGCCGGCACCGGAACAGCGCAAGTACACCTGATCCAGATCGTTCCCACGCTCGCGTGGGAACGATCCTCGGGCACGCCATCAGAACCGCGACACACTCTTCATCGCTCCAATCAAATACCGCATCGCCACCTGATCGCTTTCGGTCAGGGCGCGATACTGCGCCAGTAACTCGGCTTCGTCCGAACTCAACCTGCGGCCACGCAAGGACACCCTGCGGGTAAAAAAAGACACCACCGCACCCGCTACACCATAGGACTTGGCCATGGACTGTTTCTCCTGATATCGATCAAAAACTCCTGTGCCCACAAACCGTTTCCCGGGGAACGCAATGCCTCGGTGTACAAACAGACTGACTCCCTGGGCCAGAAATCAGTCGTACCCTAAGCGTAGAAACAATCTCGTTACGCGTGGGATTTTTTTAGAGTATTCACTTAAAAAACCACTTCGGTAACAAATACCTACAACCATATCCCACAGCAGCAGGCAAAAAAAACCCACCGGTTCAAGGTGGGTTTCGAGGGCGCCGACGCAGGATCAATCCCTCAAGTCAGACTCATGGATCGGTTGGTCCCGATGGGTCGCTCGTTGGTACTGAGCCGGCCAAATAGCCTTGCGCCCGCCCAGATCATCATCGGCATGCAACGGCCAGTAAGGGTCACGCAGCAGTTCACGCGCCAGGAAGATGATGTCGGCCTGGCAGGTACGCAGGATGTGCTCGGCCTGGGCCGGTTCGGTGATCATGCCGACGGTGCCGGTGGCGATGCCCGACTCCTTGCGTACACGCTCGGCAAAGCGCGTCTGGTAACCGGGGCCGGTGGGGATTTCGGCGTTGGCGGCAGTGCCACCGGAAGATACGTCGATCAGGTCCACGCCCAGGTCTTTGAGGCGACGCGCGAGTTCAACGGTTTCATCAGGGTTCCAGCCATCTTCCACCCAGTCGGTGGCCGACACCCGCACGAACAGCGGCAGCTCCTGGGGCCAGACTTCGCGCACCGCTTCGGTCACTTGCAGCACCAGGCGGATACGGTTCTCGAAGGAGCCGCCATATTGGTCCTGCCGCTGGTTGCTGATGGGCGAGAGGAATTGATGCAGCAGGTAACCATGGGCGGCGTGGATTTCCACCACTTCAAAACCAGCGGTCAGGGCGCGCCTGGCGGCGGCGACAAAATCGGCGATCACTTGCTGGATCTGCGCCTCATCCAAAGGCTTGGGTTGGGTGTGCTGCGGGTCGAAGGCAATCGGCGACGGCCCCACCGGCACCCAGCCACCGTCTTGCGGCTTGACGCTGCCGTGCTTGCCGATCCATGGCCGGTGGGTGCTGGCCTTGCGCCCGGCATGGGCCAGTTGGATGCCCGCCACCGCGCCCTGGGCGGCGATAAACCGTGTGATGCGCCGCAGGGGTTCGATCTGTTCGTCGTTCCACAGGCCCAGGTCTTCGGCCGTGATGCGGCCATCGGCGGTTACGGCGGTAGCTTCGGTGAATATCAGCCCGGCGCCACCGACCGCGCGGCTGCCGAGGTGAACCAGGTGCCAGTCGTTAGCCAGGCCATCGACACTTGAGTACTGACACATCGGCGACACGGCGATACGGTTGAGAAGGGTCAATTGGCGCAGGGTATAGGGTTCGAGCAGCTGGCTCATGGCGCACCTCTTCTTGGCTTTTGGGCACTTTTGTAGGAGCGAGCTTGCTCGCGAAGGCCTCATAGGCGCCGCGTCTATCCAGGATTAACGCGTTACCGTGACGTTTTTCGCGGGCAAGCCCGCTCCTACACAACAGTGCTTAGAGCCTAGTCGACAACCGTGGATTGCACAGGGTTCAGACGTAAAGCGGGAGCCGATTGCCGGCTCCCGTACCGCGCAGGCTTACATTTCGACCTGGGTGCCCAATTCGATCACTCGGTTGACCGGGAGCTTGAAGAACCGCAGGTTGCCGTTGGCGTTCTTGAGCATGAATGCAAACAACGCTTCGCGCCAACGGGCCATGCCCTTGATGCGGGAGGCGATGACGGTTTCACGGCTGAGGAAGTACGTGGTGCGCATCGGACTGAAATCCAGGCCGTCCAAATGGCACAGCTTCAACGCTTCGGGGACGTCCGGCTCATCGGTAAAGCCGAAGTGCAGGATCACGCGAAAGAACCCCTCGCCGTAGGAATCCACCTCGAAGCGCCGTGAGGCCGGGACACGCGGGATGTCTTCGTAGACCACAGTCAGCAACACCACCTGTTCATGCAGCACCTGGTTATGCAACAGGTTGTGCAACAGCGCATGGGGCACGGCGTCCGGGCGCGCGGTAAGGAACACCGCCGTGCCCTGCACGCGATGCGGCGGCTGCACGCGGATGCTGCTGATGAAGATCGGCAACGGCAGGCCACCTTCATCGAGGCGGTCCACCAGCAATTGCTTGCCGCGCTTCCAGGTGGTCATCAGCACGAACAGCACAATCCCCGCCAATACCGGGAAGGCGCCGCCCTGAATGATCTTCGGCACGTTGGCCGCGAAGTACAGCCCGTCCACCAACAGGCAGCAGACCAGGACCGGCACGGCCAGAATCGGTGGCCATTTCCACAGCAACAGCATGACTGCCGACACCAGGATCGTGGTCATCAACATAGTCCCCGTCACAGCCACGCCGTAGGCCGACGCCAGTGCGTTGGAGGACTCGAAACCCAGCACCAGCAGGATCACGCCGACCATCAGTGACCAGTTCACCGCACCGATATAGATCTGGCCCTGTTCGGCGCTTGAGGTGTGCTGGATATGCATGCGCGGGATATAACCCAACTGGATCGCCTGGCGCGTCAACGAGAACGCACCGGAAATCACCGCCTGGGACGCAATCACCGTGGCCAGGGTGGACAACACCACCAGCGGGATCAGCGCCCAACTCGGCGCCAGCAGGTAGAACGGGTTGCGTGCGGCTTCCGGGTCGCCCAGCAGCATGGCGCCCTGGCCGAAATAGTTGAGCACCAGCGCCGGCAACACCAGGATGAACCAGGCGCGGGCGATGGGCTTGCGGCCGAAGTGGCCCATGTCGGCATACAGCGCCTCGGCACCGGTCAACGCCAGCACTACCGCACCGAGGATCGCCACGCCAATGCCAGGGTGGGCCTCGAAGAAACGCACGCCCCACATCGGGTTCAGGGCATTGAGCACTTCAGGGTGCAGGGTAATGCCATACACACCGAGACCACCCAACACCAGGAACCAGGTCACCATCACCGGCCCGAACAACTTGCCGATGCGGTCGGTACCGTGCTTCTGGATCAGGAACAGCGCCACCAGCACCACCAGGGCGATCGGCACCACCCATTTTTCCAGGCCGTCGAACGCCAGTTCCAGGCCTTCAATGGCCGACAGCACCGAAATCGCCGGGGTGATCATGCTGTCGCCATAGAACAGCGCCGCACCGCACAGGCCGCACACCACGAGGAAACTGCGCAACTTCTTGCGCTCCCCCGCCGCCCTTCGCGCCAACGCGGTCAGGGCCATGATGCCGCCTTCGCCCTGGTTATCGGCGCGCAGCACGAACAGCATGTATTTGATCGACACCACCCAGATCAACGACCAGAAGATCAGCGCCAGGATCCCCAGCACACCGTCATGGTTGACCTGCACCCCATAACCACCGTTGAACACCTCTTTGAGGGTATAGAGCGGGCTGGTACCGATATCGCCGTAAACCACCCCGACCGCTGCCACCAGCATGCCGATCGGCTTCGCGTTGGAATGCTCGGCACCTGCTGCCTGACTACTTGCCTGACCCATCAACCACTCCTGCCCTTTGACCTGAGGCCTCTTATAAACAGCGCGTCTAAGCTGACCCTAGCATGCGCTGTTTTACTTCTCGTAACAGACGTTTTATTGACCCAAGGGTTTTCCCCGTGCGCAACGGCGCGAAGCATAGCGCAGCGGTCGTCGTATTTCCCTGCTCAAGTGATTCGGGTATCGATTTACACCGTCAGTCGTAGATGAAGCGGCATTTTGGAGCCTTTTTGCCTGCATTGATCACATTTACGGCCAACCGTATATTTTCCGCCCGGCTCAGTAGCGCAGCCTCAGCGGTGTATGCGCAAGCTCCTTGGCCACCTTGCCTGATCAATAAATCGCGCGCCTGCATCACGTGCGTAGTCGATATAAAAACTCAATCATTGCTCTGTCTCTTTTAAGGTACATTCCGCATGTACGAAGTGAAACACGTACTTTCAGTCAACGGGGTGGATATCTACCAGGCTTGGCTGGACACCGTGCAAGACACGCGTTCAAAGGCAAGAATCACCACCAGAGTGGATCGAGCTTCCCTTGGCCACTTTGGTGTTACCGAGTCGGTGGGTGACGGGGTCTTTGAGATGAAACTCGACTTCGGGCCTGGGTTTCGTGTGTATTACGCAATCCAGGATCGAAAAATTGTTTTCCTGTTGGGCGGCGGCTCAAAGGCCAGGCAGCAGAACGACATTGATCAGGCCAAGGCCCTCTGGAAATCTTACAAGGTGCAGCAAAAATGACCATTCGTACTCGTTCTCATGAAGATAGTGTTCTTGAAATGCTCCGAGACGACGAAGCATTTGCCTTGGAATATCTATCTGTCGCGCTTGAGGAAATCGATGAAGCGGGTGGGGAAGACGCGTTCCTTGTCGCTATCCGTCGAGTGGCGGACGCTCGCGGCGGGATGCTCAGTCTGTCGCAGAACACGGGCCTCAATAGAGCAAATCTCTATAGGTCCCTCGGCGTCGGCGGCGACCCAAAGCTTTCCACTCTCCTGAAAGTGCTTCAGGCGTTAGGTGTGGGCATGTCTAAAGTTGTAACGCACCGCACAGAGCAGGACGTCCGGGCTTAAGAACGTGTAAGGGCTGGGCGATTCACCCAACACAGCACTCGTCGCATTTCCCCGCATAAAGCTGGTCAAGTGCGTTGCCCGTCGCTAGAATTGCGCACTTTTTGATCAGAGGCGCAGCAAGCGCCCGTCCGCAGCCCTGTCGTGCCCGACTGGCGGCGTCATTCAATACCGAGGTTAGACATGTCCACCACCATCGCAAAAGCCAACCCCAAGGTTGGCTTTGTTTCCCTGGGTTGCCCGAAGGCTCTGGTCGATTCCGAGCGCATCCTCACGCAACTGCGTATGGAAGGCTATGACGTCGTGTCCACTTACCAGGACGCCGATGTGGTGGTGGTCAACACCTGCGGCTTTATCGACTCGGCCAAGGCAGAGTCCCTGGAAGTGATCGGCGAAGCCATCAAGGAAAACGGCAAGGTCATCGTGACCGGCTGCATGGGTGTGGAAGAAGGCAATATCCGCAACGTGCACCCCAGCGTACTGGCCGTGACCGGCCCGCAGCAGTACGAGCAGGTGGTCAATGCCGTGCACGAGGTGGTGCCGCCGCGCCAGGATCACAACCCGCTGATCGACCTGGTACCGCCCCAAGGCATCAAGCTGACCCCGCGTCACTATGCGTACCTGAAGATTTCCGAAGGCTGCAACCACAGCTGCAGCTTCTGCATCATCCCGTCGATGCGCGGCAAGCTGGTCAGCCGCCCGGTGGGTGACGTACTTGACGAGGCCCAGCGCCTGGTCAAATCCGGCGTCAAGGAGCTGCTGGTGATCTCCCAGGACACCAGCGCCTACGGCGTCGACGTGAAATACCGCACCGGCTTCTGGAACGGCGCGCCGGTGAAAACCCGCATGACCGAACTCTGCGAAGCCCTCAGCAGCCTGGGCGTGTGGGTGCGCCTGCACTACGTCTACCCGTACCCGCACGTGGACGAGCTGATCCCGTTGATGGCCGCCGGCAAGATCCTGCCGTACCTGGACATCCCGTTCCAGCACGCCAGCCCGAAAGTGCTCAAGGCCATGAAACGCCCGGCCTTCGAAGACAAGACCCTGGCGCGCATCAAGAACTGGCGCGAGATCTGCCCCGAGCTGATCATCCGTTCGACCTTCATCGTCGGCTTCCCCGGCGAAACCGAAGAAGACTTCCAGTACCTGCTGGACTGGCTGACCGAAGCGCAACTGGACCGTGTGGGTTGCTTCCAGTACTCGCCCGTGGAAGGTGCCCCGGCCAACCTGCTGGACCTGGCCGTGGTCCCGGATGACGTCAAGCAGGACCGTTGGGAGCGCTTCATGGCGCACCAACAGGCAATCAGCTCGGCGCGCCTGCAACTGCGTATCGGCAAGGAAATCGAAGTGCTGATCGATGAAGTCGACGAGCAAGGTGCAGTCGGCCGTTGCTTCTTCGATGCACCGGAAATCGACGGTAACGTGTTTATCGACGATGCCAGCGGCTTGAAGCCGGGTGACAAGGTCTGGTGCACCGTGACCGACGCTGATGAGTACGATCTGTGGGCTGAAAAGCGCGACTGATCGAAAAAACTTGAAAAGCCCTGCTTCTGGACAAGATGCGGGGCTTTTTTAGGTCTATCGTTTTGCCCATCAGCGCCAATCAACGCAAGGGGCAGCGGGCATGCGTCAGCATTCAGTTATCCACACACCTAAAGCCAGCGACTACGCAGAGCTGGCGCGCATCTGGGAGGCCTCGGTGCGGGCCACCCATGATTTTTTGCCGGACAGTTACATCGTATTGCTGAAAAACCTGCTGCTGACCCGCTACCTGGATTCGGTGATGCTGATCTGCACCCGTGACTCGCGCCAACGCATCACCGGGTTTGCCGGGGTGGCGTGCGGTAAGGTGGAGATGCTGTTCGTCGACCCGCAATACCGCGGGCAAGGCCTCGGCCGGCAGTTGCTGCGTTATGCAATCGAGCGCATGAACGCCGACGAACTCGACGTCAACGAGCAGAACCCCCAAGCCTTGGGGTTTTATTTCAAGCAGGGTTTCGAAGTGGTCGGACGCACCGAGCATGACGGCCTGGGGCAGCCCTATCCGTTGCTGCACCTGCGCCTGCGCCAGCAACAACAAAACGCCCGTCAGGGCTAAATGAAATGGGGCCGGGATTAACCGCGCCCACACAGGTACAATAGCCGCCCCCTTTTGTTACGGCCCTTGTCATGACTGACCCCATACGCCTCTCCAAACGCCTTATCGAACTGGTCGGTTGCTCCCGTCGGGAGGCTGAGCTGTTTATCGAAGGCGGCTGGGTCTCGGTGGACGGTGAAGTGATCGACGAGCCGCAATTCAAGATCACCACCCAGAAGGTCGAACTGGACCCGGAGGCCAAGGCCACTGCGCCAGAGCCGGTGACCATCCTGTTCCACGCCCCGGCCGGTGTCGATGCCGAGACGGCAATGGCCTCGATCAGCGCCGAAACCCTGTCCGAAGAACACCGCTTCAGCAAGCGTCCGCTCAAGGGCCACTTCCTGCGCCTGACCGCCAGCGCCGACCTGCAGGCCAAGGCCAGCGGCCTGCTGGTGTTTACCCAGGACTGGAAGATTCTGCGCAAGTTGACCGCCGATGCCGCCAAGATCGAGCAGGAATACGTGGTGGAGGTTGAAGGCGACATGGTTGCCCACGGCCTCAACCGCCTGAACCACGGCCTGACCTACAAAGGCAAAGAGCTGCCAGCCGTAAAAGCCAGCTGGCAGAACGAAAATCGCCTGCGCTTTGCGATGAAAAACCCGCAACCGGGCGTGATCGCCCTGTTCTGCGAAGCCGTTGGCCTGAAAGTCGTCGCTATCCGCCGCATTCGCATCGGCGGCGTGTCCATCGGCAAAGTGCCGGTTGGCCAATGGCGTTACCTGTCCGGCAAAGAAAAGTTCTAAACAGCCTCCCCCTTTCCAGGCACCGCCCCACCCGGCGGCGCCCACCGTTGAAAACCAGGATTGCCCACCATGATTCACAACGACGTACTGCGCAGCGTGCGCTACATGCTCGACATCAGCGACAACAAGATGGTCGAGCTTATCAAGCTCGGCGGCATGGACGTGACCAAGGAAGACCTGCTGACCTACCTCAAGAAAGACGAGGAAGAAGGCTTTGTGTTCTGTCCGGATGAGGTCATGGCCCACTTCCTCGATGGCCTGGTGATTTTCAAGCGCGGCAAGGACGAAAGCCGTCCGCCGCAGCCGATCGAAACCCCGGTGACCAACAACATCATCCTCAAGAAACTGCGTGTGGCCTTCGAACTGAAGGAGGACGACATGCACGCCATCCTCAAGGCTGCCGAATTCCCGGTGTCCAAGCCTGAACTGAGCGCACTGTTCCGCAAGTTCGGCCATACCAACTACCGCACCTGTGGCGACCAGCTGCTGCGCAACTTCCTCAAGGGCCTGACGCTGCGGGTTCGCACGTAAGCCATGGGTTACCAGGTCTCGCCGGTCGGTTTCGTACGCTCCTGCTTCAAGGAGAAGTTCGCCATCCCGCGCCAACCGCAACTGGCGCCTGCCGCGCGGGGCGTGCTGGAGTTGGTGGCGCCGTTCGACCAGGGCGAGGCGGTACAGGGCCTGGAGCAGGTCAGCCACGTGTGGCTGTTGTTTCTGTTCCACCAGGCCCTGGAAGACAAGCCCCGCCTGAAAGTGCGCCCGCCCCGCCTGGGTGGCAACACGTCCATGGGGGTGTTTGCGACCCGCGCGACTCATCGGCCCAACGGGATTGGCCAGTCAGTGGTCAAGCTGGACAAGGTGGAGCCGGGCCGGCTATGGATTTCCGGGATCGATTTGCTCGATGGCACCCCGGTATTGGATATCAAGCCGTATGTGCCCTACGCCGATATCATCGACACAGCCACCAACAGCATCGCCAGTGGTGCACCGCAACTGATTCCGGTGCAGTGGCTGAAGAGCGCACTGCAGCAGGCACAAGGCCATGCCCAGCGCCTTGGGGAGCCGTTGGTGGAGTTGATCGATCAGTGTCTGGCACAGGATCCACGGCCGGCGTACCAGACGCCAGGGCCTGAACGCGAATACGGGGCGCAGTTCTGGGATGTGGATGTGCGCTGGCACTATCCAGAGGCCGGGATGATTTGTGTGCTGGAAGTGGTGCCGGCGGGATAAACCGGAAACCCAATGTGGGAGGGGGCTTGCTCCCGATGGCGGTGGATCAGTCAACGTGTATATCGACTGACCCATCGCCATCGGGAGCAAGCCCCCTCCCACATTTTTTACCGCAGTTATTTCTCGACGAACGCGCGTTCGATCAAGTAATCACCCGGCTCACGCATCCGCGGCGAAACCTTCAGGCCGAAGCTGTTCAGCACTTCGCTGGTCTCGTCCAACATGCTTGGGCTGCCGCACAACATGGCGCGGTCGTCCTCGGGGTTGATCGGTGGCAGGCCGATGTCGCTGAACAGCTTGCCGCTGCGCATCAGGTCGGTCAGGCGGCCTTCGTTTTCGAATGGCTCGCGGGTCACGGTCGGGTAGTAGATCAACTTCTCACGCAGGGCCTCGCCGAAGAATTCGTTCTGCGGCAGGTGCTCGGTGATGAATTCGCGGTAGGCGACTTCGTTGACGTAGCGCACGCCGTGGCACAGGATCACTTTTTCAAAGCGCTCGTAGGTTTCCGGGTCCTGGATCACGCTCATGAACGGAGCAAGGCCAGTACCGGTGCTGAGCAGGTAGAGGTGTTTGCCCGGCTTCAAATCGTCAAGCACCAGGGTGCCTGTCGGTTTTTTGCTGATGATGATCTCGTCGCCTTCCTTCAAGTGCTGCAATTGGGAAGTCAGCGGGCCATCCGGCACCTTGATGCTGAAGAACTCCAGATGCTCTTCCCAGTTCGGGCTGGCAATGGAGTAAGCGCGCATGAGCGGGCGGCCGTTGGGCTGTTGCAGGCCGATCATCACGAACTGACCGTTCTCGAAGCGCAGGCCCGGATCGCGGGTGCACTTGAAGCTGAACAGAGTGTCGTTCCAGTGATGAACACTGAGGACACGCTCGTGGTTCATGTTGCTCATGTACGGGGGACTCCTGGAAATGGGTCTGCGCCAAAGATGAAGTGCGCAATTGCACAGCATTCTAATGGCGGCGACAATATCTGTTAACTGGATTATTAAGATAAGGGTTATCGGTTATATCGATATGCGATTTACTCTCCGTCAACTGCAAGTCTTCGTCGCCGTCGCCCAGCAGGAAAGCGTCTCCCGCGCTGCTGGCCTTCTGGCCTTATCTCAATCCGCCGCCAGCACCTCGATTACCGAGCTGGAGCGCCAATCCAGCTGCCAATTATTCGACCGTGCCGGCAAGCGCCTGAGTCTCAACGCCTTGGGCCATCAGCTGTTGCCTCAAGCGGTGGCGCTGTTGGACCAGGCCAAGGAGATCGAAGACCTGCTCAACGGTAAGTCCGGCTTCGGCTCCCTGGCGGTCGGCGCTACCCTGACCATTGGCAATTACCTGGCCACCCTGCTGATCGGCAGCTTCATGCAGCAGCACCCCGAAAGCCAGGTGAAGCTGCATGTGCAGAACACTGCCAATATCGTGCATCAGGTTGCGCACTACGAAATTGACCTGGGTCTAATCGAAGGCGACTGCAGCCACCCCGATATCGAGGTGCAAACCTGGGTGGAAGATGAGCTGGTGGTGTTTTGTGCACCTCAGCACCCCCTGGCCAAGCGCGGCGTGGCCACCCTGGAAGAATTGACCCATGAGGCCTGGATCCTGCGGGAGCAAGGCTCCGGCACGCGCCTGACCTTTGACCAGGCCATGCGCCATCACCGCAGCGCGCTGAATATCCGCCTGGAGCTGGAGCACACCGAGGCGATCAAACGGGCGGTGGAATCGGGTTTGGGCATCGGGTGCATTTCCCGGCTGGCGCTGCGCGATGCATTTCGCCGTGGCAGCCTGGTGCCGGTAGAAACCCCGGACCTGGACCTGGCCCGGCAGTTCTACTTCATCTGGCATAAACAGAAATACCAGACCTCGGCCATGCGCGAGTTCCTGGAACTGTGTCGGACCTTCACCGCCGGGGTTCAGCGCAGCGACGAGATCGTGCTGCCGAGCATTGCCTGATCGTCAGATCAGGATCACGGCCCACACCAGGGTGATCATGGTCAACGCCACGAATTGCGCGGCGCTGCCCATGTCCTTGGCGTTTTTCGACAAAGGATGGCGATCAAGGGAAATACGGTCGATCGCCGCTTCTACCGCCGAATTGAGCAATTCAACGATCAGGGCCAACAGGCACACCGCAATCAGCAGCGCGCGCTCAACACGGCTGACGTGCAGGAAAAAACTCAGCGGGATCAGGATGACGTTCAACAAGACCAGTTGACGGAACGCCGCCTCACCGGTGAAAGCCGCGCGCAGGCCATCCAGGGAATAGCCCCCTGCATTGAAGATACGTTTGAGACCGGTTTGACCCTTGAAAGGCGACATAGACGTAGGCAACTGAACCAAAGAAGTGGGGAAACTAGATCACGCAAAGTCAAAAAAGCGTGAATCGGTAACAACTTAATGCTGAGCAATTGACTCAAGTTGTTGCAAGAGCAGTGCCGCCTGGGTCCGCGTGCGCACCCCCAATTTGCGAAAAATTGCCGTGACATGCGCCTTGATGGTCGCTTCCGACACACTCAGCTCATAGGCGATCTGCTTGTTCAGCAAACCTTCGCAGACCATGGTCAGCACTCGAAACTGCTGGGGCGTCAGGCTGGCCAAGCCATCACGGGCGGCCTTGGCTTCGTCGGACACGTTGATGTGTTCGAATGCCTGCGGCGGCCAGGACACATCACCGTCCAACACTGCACGCACGGCCTTCTGAATATCTTCCATCGCGCTGGACTTTGGAATGAAGCCGCTGGCGCCAAACTCCTTGGAACGCACCACCACGTCGGCGTCTTCCTGGGCAGAGACCATCACCACGGGGATCTGCGGGTATTGCCCACGCAGGAGCACCAGCCCCGAGAAACCGTAGGCGCCGGGCATGTTCAGGTCGAGCAGCACCAGGTCCCAATCGGATTTTTCGGTAAGGCGGGTTTCCAGCTCGGCAATGCTGGCCACTTCAACCAGGCGCACGTCGGGGCCAAGGCCCAGGGTCACGGCCTGATGCAGCGCACTGCGAAACAGCGGGTGGTCATCGGCTATCAGGATTTCGTATGTGGCCATTGATTAAATGATCCTGTTTTTTATGGCAGCCCCGATGAGTTCGGGGTTCACCAATACACAAGGCGACGGCCAGGCAGCCATCGCCACAGGGTACGTTCAACGTCAAAAGCACTTGGAACGACGTCGAAAACTCACGGTTGCACCCCAATCGGCGCTCAGCATGCCCAGCGCAGCCTGGGGGGTCAAGCACTACGCCCATGGGCATTTTAGCGGCATGCAGGTTTACGGTGCCATCATGCAAACGTCGTCTGGCTATAGCGTGGGTATATAGGGTGCCAGACGAGTATGGACGCAGTCGGTCGGGTCCAGTGGCAACTGGAACTTGGCGGCCAGGTAATGGGTGCTGAATACGTCGAGGTAGGCGTCCAGTACTTCGCTGGCAGCGGCGTCATCGGCCAGTTCCAGGCACAGGGCGGCGACTTCGGCGGTGCAGAAATGGTCATCACGCTTGGAGCGGCGCAGTTTGTAGCGCGAAAGCTGCTCAGGCGCCAGGCTCAATACCGGCAGATGCTCCAGATAGGGACTCTTGCGAAACATCTTGCGCGCTTCGCTCCAGGTGCCATCCAGCAGGATGAACAGCGGGCGCTTGCCTTCTGCCACCGCCACGGTACTGACAACACGCTCGGGCGCCACGAATTCGCCGGGGAACACGATATAGGGCTGCCACTGCGGGTCAGCGAGCAGAGTGAGCAAATCCGGGTCGACTTCGGTGCGCGACCAGGCGAATGCCGTGGTGTCCTCGACCACGTCGGCGATCAACCAGCCGGTGTTGCTGGGTTTCATCGGTTCGACATCGTGCATCAACAGGCACATGGCGGACCTGGCTGCGACCTGGGGGCGCCAGGCACACAGGCAGTATTCGGGGATGACCCGGCAGCCGGGGCAGCGTTCGGCACGGGAGCCTCGATTGACGAAGGGCTTGATCGCGCGTGCCAGGCGCTGTGTGCGCAGGCGGGAGACGGCGTGGCTCATCGGATGCGCCGTACAGAGGGGTAGATCGACACGGAGAAAACTCGTGGAAGGCTTAAGTGACCGCAGTTTACCAGCGATACGCCTGGCTGTAGTGGCCAGGGGTCACCTATAATTGCGTGCCACTGAACGCACAGCGCAGTGGCTGGTCTATGCACCAGTAACCGAATCAGGAGAGTTTCATGCTGCGTTCCATGCTGCGTCTTGCCGCCCCATCCATCGCACTTGCGCTGGTACTGCCCGTGGGCGCCCAGGCGGCCTCGCTGCTGGAGGCCCAAATGAACCGGAAGCTGCAAAGCGTCGCGACTGAAAGCAACAAGGACCTGCCCCGGGAAATCGACGAAAAAACCCTGGAAGTGGCCTACACCGTTGAGGGCATGCAACTGATCGATCACCTCAGCGTATTGCCTGATCGCGCCGAACAGATGCGCGCCAACCCCAAGGCGGTGTATTTCCAGCTGGGGCAAAGCGTGTGCCTGAACAAAGGTTATCGCGAGCTGATGGCCAAGGGCGCAGTGATGCGCTATGAAATCACCGAGAACAAGACCAATCGTCCTGTGGCATCGGTGAAATTCGTGGAAGCGGATTGCCCGGCACCGGCTGCCGCCAAGAAGAAAAAGTAATCTTCGCTTGCCCTTCGCGCGCTGCTGCTCAGTAGCGCGCACGCCCCTGCTCCGTTTCCCTGCAGTTCAGCTGAACTCCCTGTCGAGTGACCAATAAGCGGTTGCCAGCCAAGGGTTTTTCGGCCCATGATCAAGTCATCCCGACCGCCCGTTCATCACGGCTTCCACACCGTTCTGTAACATTTCCAGGGCAAAAGAGGGTTGCCCTCCTGCGTCATGCAGTGCAAAGGTTTTTTAAATCACAAGGAATATACAGAGCCCGTTTGCTGCCTGGCGAACACGTGCAATGCCTTGGTATGCAGCGACACATGCAGTGTCGTGGCCCCCGGACGAATCTCTCGCCGCTGGCCCAGCCTCTGTGAAGAAGGAGAAGTTGAATGCCTTACGAACCGAATGACCGCCTGCTCCGGCATTTTGAAGAAAACGGGGCCGACCTTACGCAACAGGTTGAAGCTCAGCTCCAGCAGATCGCCCCCAACAGCCCGAATATCCCCCTGTATCGCGACATGATCCTGACCGTGCTGCGCATGGCCCAGGACGACCGCAACCGCTGGAACGCCAAGATCACCTTGCAAGCCATTCGCGAACTGGACCACGCCTTCCGCGTACTCGAACAGTTCAAGGGGCGCCGCAAGGTCACGGTGTTCGGCTCTGCACGCACCCCGGTGGAAAGCCCTCTGTACGCCTTGGCCCGCGAGGTGGGTGCCGCACTGGCCCGTTCGGACCTGATGGTAATCACCGGCGGCGGCGGTGGGATCATGGCGGCGGCCCATGAAGGGGCAGGCCTGGAACACAGCCTGGGATTCAATATCACCCTGCCGTTCGAACAGCATGCCAACCCGACCATCGATGGCACCGAGAACCTGCTGTCCTTCCACTTCTTCTTTACCCGCAAACTGTTCTTCGTCAAGGAAGCCGATGCGCTGGTGTTATGCCCCGGTGGTTTCGGCACCCTGGATGAAGCCCTGGAAGTATTGACCCTGATCCAGACCGGCAAAAGCCCGCTGGTGCCGGTAGTGTTGCTGGATGCGCCGGGTGGCGGTTTCTGGCAAGGCGCCCTGGACTTTATCCGTAGCCAGCTGGAAGCCAATCGCTACATCCTGCCCACCGACCTCAAGCTGGTACGCCTGGTGTACAGCGCTGAAGAGGCAGTGGAAGAGATCAATCAGTTCTATGCCAACTTCCATTCCACGCGCTGGTTGAAACGTGAGTTTGTGGTGCGCATGAACCACCCGCTCAGTGATCGAGCTCTGGCTCATTTGCAGAGTGAATTTGCCAGCCTGCGATTGAGCGGAGAATTCCAGCAGCTTGCCTATACGGGCGAGGAGCATGATGAGCCGAAGTTCAGCCATTTGACGCGGTTGGTGTTCAACTTCAATGGCCGCGACCAGGGCCGGTTGCGGGAGCTGGTGGATTACATCAACTTGCCGGAGAACTGGGCGCAGGCTCAGGGGAAGACGCAACAGCGGGTAGCGCCGCAGCCGGCGTGAAATCCAGAAATGCAGAATCCAGAAACGCAAAAAGGCCCGCTATTTTCATAGCGGGCCTTTTTTGGGGGCTTCAGGTTTGGTGTTTCAGGTTTAGATCGAAGGTGAGGCCATTGGGGCTGCTTCGCAGCCCAGCGCGGGGCAAGCCCGCTCACCACAAACAAGCCCGCTCACCACAAACAAGCCCGCTCACCACAACAAGCCCATTCACCACACAAGAAGCCCATTCAACAAACAACAAGCCTATTCACCACACAACAAGGCCGTTCACCGCACAACAAGGTGTTCAGTCATCCATGTCTCGGCCACTTAATAAGCGGCTGATCATTTCCATCGAAAAACCGCGATAACTTAAGAAGCGCCCCTGCTTGGCGCGTTCCCTGGCATCAATGGGGAGATGACCCGAGAATTTGCGACGCCAGGTGTCTTCCAGTTGTGCCTGCCAACTGATACCGCACTCACGCAAGGCAAGGTCGATATCGGCTCGCTGTAAACCGCGCTGGCTCAGCTCTTCGCGAATACGCGCCGGGCCATAGCCGGAACGGGCTCGGTAGGAGACAAAACTTTCGAGATAACGGGATTCCGAAAGCAGCCCCTCTTCCGTCAAACGGTCAAGGGCGGTTTCGATCATCTCAGGTTCCGCGCCGCGCTGACGCAGTTTACGCGTCAGCTCGACTCGACCATGCTCGCGGCGAGCGAGCAGGTCCATTGCGGTGCGCCGAACGGCGACGAGTGTATCCAGTACAACGGTCATCGTTTACTTCAGATGTCAGTGTCGGCTTCTTCTACTTCTTCAACCGGCTCGCGGTTGGCGGCAGCTTTCACGTCTGGTGTTGGGGTCAGCAGTTTGTCGCGGATCTGCTTCTCAAGCGTGGCAGCGATATCCGGGTTGTCCGCCAGGAACTTGGCCGAGTTGGCCTTGCCCTGACCGATCTTGCTGCCATTGTAGGCATACCAGGCACCGGATTTTTCAACGAAGCCGTGCAGCACGCCCAGGTCGATCATCTCGCCGTTCAGGTAGATACCCTTGCCGTAGAGAATCTGGAATTCAGCCTGGCGGAAAGGCGGAGCCACTTTGTTTTTCACGACCTTGACGCGGGTTTCGCTACCGACCACCTCGTCACCTTCTTTCACCGCGCCAGTACGGCGGATGTCCAGGCGAACCGACGCGTAGAACTTCAACGCGTTACCACCGGTGGTGGTTTCCGGGCTGCCGAACATCACGCCGATCTTCATGCGGATCTGGTTGATGAAGATCACCAGGCAGTTGGCGTTCTTGATGTTACCGGTGATTTTACGCAGCGCCTGGGACATCAGGCGGGCTTGCAGGCCCACATGCATGTCGCCCATTTCACCTTCGATTTCAGCCTTGGGTACCAGGGCCGCCACGGAGTCGACCACGATCACGTCGATGGCGTTGGAGCGCACCAGCATGTCGGTGATTTCCAGGGCTTGCTCACCGGTGTCCGGCTGGGACACCAGCAGGTCGTCAACGTTGACGCCCAGCTTGCCGGCGTATTCAGGATCCAGGGCGTGCTCGGCGTCGACGAATGCGCACGTAGCGCCCATTTTTTGCGCCTGGGCAATCACCGACAGGGTCAGGGTGGTTTTACCGGAAGATTCAGGACCGTAGATTTCAACGATACGGCCTTTTGGCAGGCCGCCAATGCCGAGCGCAATGTCCAGACCCAGAGAGCCAGTGGAAATAGCCGGGATCGCCTGACGGTCGTGATCGCCCATACGCATTACGGCACCCTTGCCGAATTGACGTTCGATCTGACCCAGGGCCGCAGCCAAGGCTTTCTTCTTGTTGTCGTCCATTAAAGTCCTCACGTAATCAATAAGGCCTGACGGCCAACACCTGTATAAGTAGACAGTATTGTTCCACAAAGATCGGAGATCGCCTACCCCTGATTTTCTATTTCTGCTGCAGCTCGTCGCAACAAGCCCTCCAGCGCGGCCTTCACCGTTTGTCGGCGGACCTCATCGCGGTTGCCGGGGAAGTGCTGAAGCTCGGCCGTGACCTCCTCGCCAACGCCAAAGGCCAGCCACACGGTGCCCACCGGCTTGTCCACCGAACCACCATCGGGCCCCGCCACACCGCTGACCGCCACGGCAAAGCGCGCCAGGCTTTTCTCCTGGGCGCCGCGCACCATGGCCTCCACCACTTCCTGGCTGACCGCCCCAACCTTTGGAAACAACGTTTCCGGCACATTCAGCTGCCGGGTCTTCTGCCGATTGGAATAGGTGACATACCCCGCCTCGAACCAGGCCGAACTCCCCGGGATCCGCGTAATGGCCTCGGCGATACCACCACCGGTACAGGATTCCGCGGTGGTGACGTGGGCATTGAGCACCTGCAGGCGGCGGCCCAGGTCAGCGGCAAGTTGAGTGATTTCCTTCACGACGGTCTCCAGAAGTGGGCGGGGGTTTGCCTACCCTACAGGAGCAGATCGCTCATGCAAGCGACAGGCTGGAACAAGAGATCAGCGGGCGACAGCGCGCACATACGCCTGGCAAGCGCGAAGCGCGATCAGTCCCTGGTCGCCGGCATCGGTGATGCCGATAATTCGCTGAGCATGCGCCGGGTCAAGTCGGGCTCGTGCGGCTGCATGAACCAGGCCGGTGGTGGCGGTGGCGGTTGGCATTGCACAGCCACTGGTGGGTTCGGTGGCGTCAAGAAGGACTGACAACCGCACATCAGCAGTGGCCAGGCGGTCGCGCAGAGCAGCCTGGTTACGTTGGGCATCGCTTAACTCCCGAGCATGGTGTTGGTCGCTGGCACTGAGCTGTTGCTCCAGGGCCAGCCGTTTGTCTTGTTCAGCCTGTTGTTGATGCAAGGCCGCCTGGCGTTGCTGGCTGAGCGCCTGTGCATGGGCGGAAGCCTGGCGCTCAAGCTGTACCCCCAAGCGCCAGGCCTGCACCTGCCAGGTCCCCGCCACCAACAGGCAAGCACCGATCAATTGGTAGGCCCCTAGGAAACGCATAACACCGCCTTCGCCCGCGCCCACAGCCGCAAGCGATCCTCCAGCCCATTCAACCCACCATTGATACGCCGTGTAATGGTGGTGAACTGGTCCTTGTCGGCCAGCTCATTCAGGCCATTGACCTGCCAGAACCAGGCGGCCGACTCAACCGCCCATTGCGGTTGCTCCAGCAACATCGGCTCCCGTAACAGACGGTCATCACCAAACAGCGCCTGGCTGCATGCCAGGTAATTGCGCCGACCGGTGATCTGGATCAGTCCTCGGCCGCGGTACAACTGGCCATCGCCATCCGATTCGGGGCTATTGCCCAGGCGTGCGGCCAGGCTGCCAGTGTCGTATTTGCCCAGGTAGTGATCGCTGCCCAGTTCGCGCACGTAACGCAGCTCACCGGATTCGTGGCCGATCTGGGCGAGGAAGGCGGCAATGCGTTTGGCACGGTTGATCTCGAAGCGAACGAACGCCGCATTCAAGGGCATTAAAAAAACGCCCGCTCTAAGGCGGGCATCCGGCATAACGTCAAGCAGCTGGGGCAGTGTTATCACCATTGGTTTTACTCTCGAAAAGTAGCTATATCGACAACCCACCGGCCGTGATCGAACTGCGGTATCCCGTCACCGGATCGCCGACATGAACCACCTGCTTTATCGACCAGCGCCCCTGCATATAGGAGGGCCAGCTCTCATCCAGCACTAACAGGCCTTCCGCGGCCAACAATGGATTGCCCGGGCAATCGATCAGCAACTTCAAATTTTCACGCCCCACACGGCGTAGCTCGCCTTCGGCAACGGCGCGGGCCTCGGCTTCGTTCTGGTAGCGTTGGCGCAAGGTTTTGAACGGTGCATTCCCCACCTGGACGACGCGCTGCTTGCCGGCGGAGACATCCCACCAACTGGCACGGCAGCCTTCGTATTTCGAGCGGGATTTTTCGTCGAGCTTGGCGGTGATAAAGCTTTGTTCACCGGGGCGATTGTCATCCGTCACGGACAGCTTCACTTCCGGCAACAGCTGGCCGGAGAGCGATTTGGCTTGGCCGGCTTCGGCCAATACATAGAGTTCGTTGAACGGTTTGGTGACTGCACTATAAAGTCGGGCAAGGCGCGAAATGAACGCCATGTCACTTTCGTTGGACTGGTCAATGTGCGCGATAGCAATCCCCTCCAGCGCCGGCGCCACTCGCGGTGAATAGCCGTGACGACTGACCAGTTGGCGAAACAGCGCGCCCAGGGTGGTCGGACCGTAGCTGGCGGATCGACGCTGGCGGTAACCCGTTGCATCGACCACGCTGAAGGGCGCTGCGGTGGCCACGATCATCAAGCGCATGGGAAACAGCACCGGTGTGCGTTGGGTGACGACAAACTCGCCCTTTTCCACCAACCCCGATTCCAGGTAACCGGCACGCAAACCGATCTTGCCGTTCAGCGTGGGCAGACCGTCCAGCCCCTCGATATTGAGGGTCAGCTCCAGCCGGTCGGTCTCAATGCCCGCGGCGTCGGTGTGGCTCCAGTGCATCAAGCGTTGATTGAGCAGCGCCGCGTTGGCGCCATAAAACTCCACGATAGGCGTAAATCCCTGTGCCATGCAGCCTCCTTAATCCCAGGCCAAAACGGGTCGCACAGCTCCGGGCCGAGCGTGCAGTTCAGGCACGATCACCCACACGCCGGCCGGCAGCACCGGGCCATATTCGGCAAGCTCGGGGTTCAGGCGCCAGAGGGTTTCCTCCGCCGTGTCGTCGCAACGGCCCACCTCGCGATAAAGCAACAGGTTGACCGAATCACCGGCAATACTTCGCACTCTACGCATTGACGAACTCCTCCAGCTCCAGCGTCCAGGCCATGACCATGGCGGTGCCGTCATCGATGACATTGCTCTGGGTTTCCACAATCAAATTGATCCGCCACAAGCCCCAGTTACGGCCGATACCGTCAACCAGGGGCAATGGCGCTCGCGCATTTTGCAGCGCGCGCAATTCGTCCAGGCGTTGCATGCCTACGCCGTACATGGCTGTGCCGCCGAATGTGAGTTTTTCCAGCTTCTGACCGCTCTGCCGCGACTGCGACTTGCTGGCAATAATCGCCAGGTCACTCCAGCCGCCATCGCTGGCACGGACCAACGAGGAATAGGCGAATCCTCGAGACAAGCCGAAAATAAAGTCGCCGAGTACCATTTGTTGTCGCATCAATCACCTCCTGGAGGATCGGCCAGTGCCGCGTTGCGTCGGATGCCCAGGGTGTCGGTGACCATCGGCATGCATTGGAACTGCAAGGCTTGGATTACCTGGTTGACGACCTGCTGGGCGTCGGCGGGGTTGACGCCGGTGATCTGGATGCTCGGGGCGAGGGTCACTTGCACGTTGTCCGTGCGTGCACTGTTGAGTTCCTTGCTCACCGCATTGGGCGCAGGCAGGCGATCCGTTGAGCCGAACAGTTTGTCACCGAGCCAACTGCCTGCCTCGCTGCCGAGCAAACCACCGATTGCGCCACCGACAGCAGTGCCAACGCCGGGGAAAATCAGAGTGCCGATAGCGGCGCCTGCGGAGGCACCGGCCCAGGCACCACCGGCGGTGCTGAGGCCTGAGCCGACGGCGTTTACGTCATCGTTGCGTATACCTTGAACCACATTGAGTGCAGCGTCGACGTACCGCAGCGGACCGAGACGGCGGGCTCCGACCGACTCCAGCCGGATCATCGTGTCAGCCAGGCGGGAGGTTGCCGGCGTTGGTACGCGGGCAACCTCCCCAGTGGAATGCCTCAAAGGGCTGGGCGATATAGGGTGGGGAGTATTCACGCCCACTTGGACGGGCATCGGAACCAAGCCTCGTTCCAACGCGTCAATTAACCCGACGCCCTTGCCTGACGCCAGATTGCGCACGACATTGCTCCCCTGCCAAGTGTCCGGCGGGCTTGGGCTTGGGGAGATTCGTTGAGTTGTTGCGCCGCCATGAAAGCCTAATCGTGGGGCTTCCAACACCTTGCTCACCTTCTCGAACAGGTTGCGCACCGTCGAGTTAAACCCACTGGTCGCTTTGCTGGAGGTAGAAGTGTTCCCCAACCTCGCCAACCTTGGTCTATCCGATTTTTTGCGCCCGCTCGTGTACTTTGGTCCGAAGCGCTCGCGCCCACGTAGCGCCTCGCTGACGCCTGGGCAGCAACCGTCGCTCCCCTTGCTGGCGCCCTTGAACAACGCGCCGACGCCGGGAATTTTACCAAGCGTCACCTCAAGTGCTTTGTCTGAAACCTTGGTCCTGGCCGACTCCGCCAGGCCTTCACCCGACCACTTGAGCAACTGTGTGATCGAGGATTCGTCGGCAGACGCTTTTCCTTCCGGCGTGCTTTTCGTTTCACTGCTGATGGAGCCGCCAGCCGGGCCCGCCAGTGCTCCGCTCGTAACGAACAACGTGCTGTTGAGCGTTTCCAGTGTCTCACGCAGCCGCACTTGCTCCAGGGTCAAGGCGTTGATATCCACACTGACGGTGATCAGCGCCGAGCTGAGTTCCGGCTGCGGCTGCGGCGTCGCCTCCAGACTCAGAGGTGTGGCAAGGCTTGCGGAAAACGGCGCGAGCACATTACCAAGTTCCACATCGCCGATCATCCAGCGCTTGTCTTCCTGGGCGAGCCTGGTCTGATATTGAGTCTCTTGCATCCCGCTTACTCCTGTTTAACGCCAAGGCGAGTGATCGCGATGTCGTAGCGGCGCAATGCTTTTCCGGCGTCCCAGTCGAGGATCTCCGCCTCATTGACCGAATAGATCAGCGGCACCACATCGAGGATCACTTCGATGTCGCGCGCCGAAAGAAGTCCGCCGGTTTGTTTAAAAAATCGTCGATGCGCTCCTGCAGTTCGGTCCAGTCGGGCACGGTCAGGTTGGCGAGGTCGGGGATCATCAGGCCGGTGCAATGGGCGGTAATGAACTCGGCGCGCTCTTTGTTGGTGACGAGTTTTTTCATCACCTTGGTGGCACGCAGGGCGGGCATTTCCAAGGGCAGTTCAGTGAGGGTCCGGCCGGCCGCGTCGAGAGGCAGCAACAATTGGACGGGCTGGTCGTGGGTTGCCGTCGCTTGCTCATCCAGGAAAAACGAAGTAGGGCGTGTCGACATCTCGTGTACGTATTGGGCGATGCTGACGTAGTCCGGGCGCTTGAGCTGGTCGAGTTCTTTTTCCGACAGGCCGGTGGCGAGTTTCGCCAGTTCGAAAAACTGGTCGTCCTCGTCATCACCGGCCCGGGCCAGCGCTTCTTTTTGCGCGGCGTAGTACAGCGGCTTGAGTTGCACCTGCTGGATCGTCGCGCCGGTGTCGGCGGTGATCGGAGACAGCAGGAGGTGCAGCGGTGGCATCCAGGCCATGGGGCAATTCCTTGATGAAGTAAGGGGCGAGCACGCCCGTCCCCGGGGAGTTACGGCATCAGCACCGCACGGCGGGCATCGCCGAGGATGTCGACACCATTGAGCACGAACTTCTGGGTACGCACGTCGATGTCGATGACCGGGATGCCGTTTTCCAGGCGGTTGTAAGTGCGGCAGGAAAGCTCAAGCGTGGTGAGAGCCTTGTCGCCCATCTTCAACTTGGCTTCGGCCAGGGATTTCAGCTTGCCGCCGACCGTGTGATAGGTGAAGTAGGTCTTGCCGTCCTGATCCTGGCCGGCTTCCCGCACGTTCAGCAGGATGTCATCACCCAGGCGCACGCCCAGGGCCAGCATGATTTCCGGGCCGGCACCTTGCAGCACCAGGGTGGCATTGAGCACCTTGCCGCTCTTGGCCATTTCCTCGGCGATAAAGCGCCCGCCGGACATGGACTCCATGTCGAATTCAATCTTCGGCGGAGTGAATTCCTCAACCGTCGCGGACAACGGCAGGCCTTGAAGCGTGGCCGCAATGGCCTGTCTGACTCGGTTGGTAAACATTAGAGAACGTCCTCCAGGAACTGCTCGATGATTTCATCGCGGGCGTTGAGTTGATAAATCATGTGTTCGTTCGGCGCATAGCGGCCGTAATCGATGACGATGAACCAGGTGCCGTTCTTGTACTTCTCGACACTGTTGAGCTCCGGGTGCAGGTACACGCTGCCGCCGGGAATGGTTTCGTCGGCGACCAGGGTTTGCAGCCAGTCGTTGATGCGCTTGACCTCCTGGTCCATGAAGGACTTGGTTAGGTTCTTGGCCATGGCTTTCTGGCCCGCCTTGACCAACTTGCGGCTGATGGCATCTTCCAGCCCGACATAGCTGATGAACTTGCCAGTGATGGAGCGGTTACCCAGCAGCGAAAAACCGCCGAGGATGGTGCGGGCGTAGTAGCTCACGCCGTAACGGTTGAGCAGGTCGCCTTCGGTGGAGGTGTCGAGGATGTTGTACTCGACCACGCGGGAAACGTCCTCGGCGAACGTCACCTGATTACCCGGGCTTTCCCACTGCTTGACCTTGGCCAGCGCCGCGATCGCCAGGGATGACGGCGCGAGGAACACGTTTTTCTTCGCCGCCTTGGAGTACACCGACGGCATGTTGTGCACCAGCAGGCAACGGTCGAAACCAAGCTCGGCACCGCCCAGTTCGCCGCTGTAGGTCACCTGGTCGGCCACCGCCGCGTCCTTGCCATCCAGCACCACACGGGCCTTGATGCGCTTGCCGAAGGCCGCGAACTCACCCGCCACAGCCTTGGTACCGGTGAAGCCAGGGGCGCCGATGATGGTCAGGTCTTCCGGCACGCTGGCCAGTGCCGCCAGGCCCAGCTTACGACCGGTGACCGGCTCGTTGCCGCCGATTACATTGTTGAGGGTGTCCGCCGGGGTGGCGCCCTCCTCCACGATCACCACGTAGACCGGCACCTTGACCACTTTGAGGATCTGGTAGACCGCGTGGAACAGCGTGCCTGTCTCCGCGCCAGTAGGATCCAGCAGCGCCTGGGTGGTGAAGCTGTTGATACGGAACGGCGCGTTTTTCGGGATCGACGCATGGGCATTCGGCGCGGTGCCGACCAGGCCGATCACATTGTCGCCAAGGCCACCCATGGCCTCGGGGGATTCGGTGGCATTCACGGTGATGCCGTTGTGCTCGAAGTTCAGAACCTCAGCCATGGTTAGTCAGCCTTCTTGGTGGTGGCCTTTTTGGCCGGGGTGGCGTTGAGGACGCTGGTCAGTTCCAGGCGGCCGGCGGTGCGCAGGGCGGATGCTTCGACGTCCAGCAGGTCCAGTTCCTCGCCGACGGTGGACCAATGGCCGGCACCGGTGGGGAATGGGATGAGGACGGTGTAGGTTTGGCGGGTGTGCATGAGTGGGATTCTCCGAATGGAAAACGCCAAAGCCCCTACGGAAGGGGCTTTGGGAGGCGAAAAAAAACCGCTTTCGCGGAGGGTTACTTCAGGAAGTCCGGCTTAGGAGGCCATACAACGGTGTCGGGATCGCTCCCTTGATCTGGAATATCTCGCAGGCCCTGACGATAGGCCAAGAACGCAGCTTTATTTTTATCCAACATTGGATAGTCGGGCATCGCCGCATAATCACTGGCTGACAAATCCTGATCACGGGCGCTACGTATAACTTGCCACTTAATCAGTGGATGAAGTTCAGCAGGTACAAAAATGGGCTTCATGGTCTCTCCTTAGCTCAAAGCCAACATAGTTCCCCAGTCGCCTGGACTGGTAACAACACCCGTGCAGGCGCCTGCCAACATCACTTCGACAATACCCGAAGGAGAAGTCCGCATCGGATGAAGGTGATAATAGGCGCCAAACAGTTCACTGGGCGCAACAACTGTCGAGCACCAGCGCCACTTGCCTTTTTCTGCACCGACACTCCAGGCACCAGAAATTGAACCCTCCAGGACACGCACAAACGCACCCAATGTGATATAGGAGTTGAGCGGAACCGCGCCCGTTCCATTAGCAAGTGCGGTATCAACCGTATAAGGGAAAGCGAGCCAAGGACTGATGTCTGCGGTTGCCCACTTCAATTGCCACACGTTTAAAATCGTTCGAAAGTACTCGCTGGCTCTGATATTGAAGCCAGGAAACTGTTCGCGCACATCGGCCTGGACTTGCAGCAGAAAATCCACATCCGCCTGCGGACGGCCTGTAGCTTGAGAGGTGGTGGTGATAGAACGCAGTTTATTACAAACCACCTCTCCATGAATTCCCCAGTTGTCGATCAACTTTCCATCGGCGCTGGGATACAAGTTGAAGTTTTTAGTCACCGCAAGCCTGGGCAAACGGCTTTTCAGATCCAAAAGCTGTGCATCGTAGGCACGCCGCGCCTCCGCTATCGCCTTATCAATCTCACCGACCTTGCCGGTGACTACATTGGTAAGACTATTCGCCGCACTGACGACGGCAGCCAATTGCTGTTCTGTACTCAAAATACGATCTCCTTATCTTTTCTGATTACTCAGTAAACTCTTATTGGCCATCACCAAAATACTTACGACTAAAAAGCACTACTCTTGCTCTCGAGTTTCATTACTCGAAATAAAAGCCCAACACCTCTGGCCATATTGTCAACGCTGGCGGCAGACAGCGCCGCCAATTCATCGACCAGCAACACGTTAAGGTTTTCACTCCCCACCGTGATCGTCACGCTATCCGCCGGCAACGGCGAAATATCCAGCGTGAACTTCTGCAGTACTCGCGCGGCCGCCGCTTTATACGTCAACAACCTCCCCGCCACGGAATACACCGCCAGCAAAGTCCCACTGGCGAGGTAAAAACCAAACTCGCCAATCTCATACTCACCGTCACCATCAAACAGTGCCGCCATCCTGAGTTGGCGGTCGCCCAGGTCTTCGTAATCCACAATGGCAACCCGCTGGCGCTCATCGCGCAAGGCCAGTTCGGTTCCGTCAGGGTTGTAGCGGCCGGTGCCGGCGCCGATATGGGTGATTTCGCCTTTCAATCCCTGGTTTTTTGCCTGCAGCACTTCATCCAAACCCTTGGAGGTGAAGCGCACCAGGCGCGTAATGTCATCTGTCATGGCTGCGCCCTGAGGTCGTAATCGTTAATGGTGTAGTGCTGGGCGACGCCTGCACTGTTTAGTCGAGCAATCAATGCCCATTCAGGTAGGGCACCTTGCAGGCTTAACTCGCTGTCACTGAACGGGGCGTGAACAATTGCGGTCAAGGCAAGTTGACCGTACGTCTCATGCACTACAGTGATCGTGGCCCGATCCCGTTCACTCTGAGCCGCATTGACACGGCGAATCAGCCGATTGTGATCACCACTGGACCAACTGCGCCCAATGATCGCCTGCACATCAAAGGTGTAAGGCACGCCCAATGGCCGCTGCTGATACCAGGCACTGATGTTGGGGGTGAAACCCAGCGATTCCACCGCATGGTTCAACGATTTTGGCGTACCCGCCTGACGCTGGATCTGCCAGGACAAGGCCACAGTAAGGCGCTTTTCGGTTTCGCTGGCATCGGCGTCCCATTCGCTGACGCCTCGATCGGCGGCCAGGTAAGGAAGGAACTCGGCAGGGGTCTGCAGCGGGTTCATCAACGCCGGGAACGGCGGTATGACCCGGTCGAGCAACTTACCGAACCCCAGGTCCAAAGCCTTCTCCAGCGGTGAGCTGTTGGCGGGCAACAAACTCGCTTTGGGTTCACTCATAACGTGCGCACCTCCACCTCGACGCCCGTGCAATACGGGGCCTGGAATGCCGTGCTGATGATCGGCGCCAGCGGCTCGAGAATCTGCAATTGCGCGGCACCGGCGCTGTGGATCGCATAGTCGATCCAACTTGGGTCCACACGGCCTTCCAGGCGATGGCAGGACTCTGCATAGCCTTGCAGCAATTTCTGCGCGGCGACTTGGGTGAGTCCGGAATCCGGACCGGCGTTGATCCTGGCCACCACGCGAATTTTGTAAGGCAGGATTTGCGCACCTTGGACGGTGACCAGGTCGGTCTCAGGCCGTACATCGGGCCGTGCGAAATGTCGCCGTACGCCGTCAAGCAAATCGGCGGACGGCGTGCCGTCTCCTTCCCTTGAAAGCACGGTGACCATTACTTCGCCAGGCGCCGTGCGCCGTCCGTTGCCATCCTTGACCCGGGCCGCGTAGCCGTCCGGATCGAAGGTGTAGCTGACGGTCACCACGCCCGGTGTGGCGCTTTGCACCTTGACCGACGGCCGCTCACCGAGGGTGAAGACTTCGCGGCGATACTGCATCCGCGAACCCGCCGCCGGCGCATGGGGTGCCAGGTAATAGCGCAGGCGCGCGTCGTCGTCGCTTTCCAGGGTGGGTGGCACCGGTGGGAAAGCCGCCGGGTCGCCGGGGTCGAGCACTTGGCGCTCCAGGCCCATATCGGCCAGGCGTGCATCCAGGTTGCTGCCGGTGGCCCACCACGCCAGCATCTGCTTGATGCGGGCGTTGTATTTGCGTTCGTGGGTTTGCAGGCGCACGCAAAACGCTTCCAAGGCCAGGGTCAGCAGTTCGCTCTCGTTGTCGAGGCTGACCTTGAGTCTGGCCGCGCTCTGCGGCGCGCGGGTGGCGACGTAGTCGACGACAAACGCCTTGAACTCCGCCAGCAGCGGTTCGAACTCATCGACCGCGATAATCGCCGGCTCCGCCAATTGGTTCTGGCCTGGGATCAGCATGCTCATGTCACGACCTCGAAGGATTGTTGGCGGTTTTTCCAGGTACCGGCAAAACGCAGCAATAACCCGGCGCCCAGGCGGGTGGCGACGATGACCTGGGGCTGGAAGTCGGCAATGCCGTTCTGGCGGTTGTAGAACGCTTGCGCGGCGTGGCTTTGGGCGAGGATCAACAGGTCGTCGCCAAGGTTCTGGCCGAGCAGTTGCGGGATCATCGAGCCGTACAACGGGCGCTTCTGGCGAGTGCCCAAGGGAGTGGTCAGCGCTCGGGTGGCACGCTGTACGAATTGCAGCCAGTCATCGACGGCTGCCCCGGTGTTCCTATCGATTCCGATCATGGCAAATCCTTATGCGCGGCTGATCGCGCGGCCCTGGTGATCCACCAGCGGGCCGCTCAAATGCACGCCGGCGGCATCCAGCGAGAGGCCGGTGGCGCCGAGTTGCAGGATGATGCCCTGGGCGCTCAGGGTCAGGCTGGCAGCACCGACCTTGACGTCGACCTGTTCGCGGGTTCCGCTGAACGTGGTTGGGCCGTTAATCCAGTTGAAGGTATGGCTGGCATCGTCGTAGTCGCTTTGGGTGCCATCCTGATGGCGCCGCCGGGTCAGCGAGGCGACGCTGGATACGGGAGGAAACAGACTGCTGTTCAGCCCGAACAGCGCCACCGACTGCGCGCCCCCTTCCCCGCCGCCGTAGTTGAGCAGCAGGCATTGTTCGCCCACCGATGGAATACGGGTTTCGGTCTGCGCACCGGCGCTGGGGTTGAAGAACCGAATCGCCGGGGTAAGCAACTCACCATGGCTGACCTTGCAGGTATTGCTGGCAGCGTCGACCTCCTGGCACACGCCAATGCGGCAGAAACTGTCCGCGCGGCGATACAGGTCTTCGAGCTGGGCTTCCATTTCCGCCAGGCGCTCGACAATCGGCCCCAGTTGCATGCGTAACAATGCGTCGAACATGGACTACTCCTGCAGGGGCCGATATTGATCCGGATCGTCGATGTCCGAGACTTCCCAGGTGCGGGCAAACAGCGGTGTGCCGGTGGGATCTTCGAGCAACGACGGGCCGAGATAGAGGGTTTGAGTGAAGGAAACGGTCCAGGTGTCGTAGTCCGTTTCGGCGTTGGCGAGCCCAGAGGGCGCCGCGACGACGGCCGTGGGTAAATCGCACTGGTCCGACGGCAGGCCCCAGCGGTTATCCAGGGCCAGGTCCATCAATTGGCTGGCCAGGTCGCACGCGTCAAAAGGCGCCGCCGCGCTGGCGACCGTAACCCTGAGTGATACCGACAAGGCATGCGCCTTGCGCCCTTCACGGGAACGCACGCCGGGGCCGTTGCGTTCCACGCTGATCAGCACGCCGGTGTAATCCCCGGCGGCGCCAACGTCCTGATGGTTGCCTACCTGAAGTTGCGGGAAGGCACGCTTCAGCGCCCCCTCAATGGCTACAGGTAGTTGGGAGGGTTTTTCGATAAGTGTCATCAGTTGCGTCCTTGCAGCAGTTACTGCTGATCCGAGCGAGATGTGGGCGCTTCGTTGACCCCGATGCGCTTGGCCGCCCAGCGTTCATAAAGGCCGATGGCGACGTCCGCGCCGGCCATGGCCGTCAGGCAACCAATGGCGCCGGCGGTCCAGATCGACATGCCGGCGGCGTAGCACAGCATCAATGCCGAAACCCCGCAGACCATGCACGCCCCGGATCGCAAGGCCAGGCGCCGAACCAGCGACCAACCGCGGGCACCCTCCTTGTCGGCGCGCCACATTTCGCCGGATACACCACCAATCAGCGCCAGTGCGATCACCAGCCAGATAGGCATTTCCGCTAACGCTTGCTGCTCGTTTGTCATGTCACGCCTCCTGGCTGAGCAATGCCGGCAAAACACCGGCTTTTGGGTAAATCCATGTATAGGTAGGCATTCCAAAAAGCCCGGTTGCCCAGGCTTTTCAGTAATGCGATCCAGCGTCGATCTTTCGGCGCTACTGGCGCGGTACGGATCTTTCCTCGATGTTTTTCCGACCACGATCCCTGTCTGCCGGATAACTGCTTCTGGTGCTTTACGCTGCACACCCGGGTCAGTTGCCAACCCTCTGAACCGTCAAGGCCGGTTCATCGCTGCCTGTTCTTGCAAAGCTGTGAAACTAAAGAGCGTCGGCATCCTTGCCGGTGTTGCCTGGCGTCCCTGCCATCGCTCTGATGGCGTCCTTGCCGATGTTGCGTGCCTTCCTTGTCTTCCTTGGCAGCATCCTTGCCGCCTCCACCAGGCCTTATTGGCTGGCTTGGGATGAAGAATATGCATGTATGCATATACAGTCAATGCACAAATGCATTTATTTTCACACGATTAATGCGCTGATGCATTTCAGGCCCGGCAGGCAAAGGGTTTGGCGATTTTCCACAGGCGAAAAAAAGCCCGCTCGATGGCGGGCTGTCTTACGCAAGGAGGTTAACGGGCGTACATCCCCCACCAGAACACATGCCCGAGAATGCTGATCTGCTCATCCTGGATATCCTGGAAGCTGTAGTCCTCATCCGGGTGTTCATCGCGATTGAAACTGCGCAGGCGAATCCCGGAAGGCAGGCGATAGAGCTGTTTAACCCGCAGCTGGCCATTGTGATTGATGGCATACAAGTCGCCATCGACGATGTCGCCGATGCCACTTTTGCCAGCATTCACGCCGACCGTCGCGCCGTCGCGCAGTACCGGCAACATACTGTTGCCGCGCACCGTCACACACTTGGCCTGGTCGAACTGCACACCGTTATGCCGCAGGCTGCGTTTTCCAAAACGCAGGCTGGCCTTCTCGCTTTCCTCGATGACGAATCTTCCTGATCCAGCAGCCAATTCAACCTCGCGCAGAAAGGGGATCGACACCTCGTCATCATTAACGGGCGTGTCGTCGTCCCACAGGCTTATATCCTTGAGTTCCGAATGCATCGGGTCACGCCCGTCATCGCGCAAAGCCCCCACCGCCGCGCGCCCGCGCAGTTGATCGGTGCTGACGCGGAAGTACTCGGCGATGCGCGAGATGTGTTTATCCGAGGGATCAACGATCTTGCCGCTGAGAATCCGGGACAACGTGGATTGAGGCACGCCAGTACGCCGGTGAAGCTCCGTGGGGGAGATCCGGTCGCGGTCCAGCAGTTCTCTTAAGACGATAGAAACGTTGCGTTTTTGCATAGCGGGCGATATTGACGGGAGTTTTCGGGGTTGGCAAATGCTAATTTGCATATTCCATGCACATCAGCGGAACTTCCGGGCAAAATAAAGTCAATTTGGCATGATCACCGCGGTACTTGATGCGATGCGCTCAAACAGCGCCAGGCTGATTCCTGGCGAGCCAAGGAAGAAAGCAATGAAACTCGTGCTTGCCATTTTGTTGATGTTCAATGGGTACACATTTGCGGCAAGTTGCACCAGCATCAGCGACTCTGACCAACGAGCCTACTGCAACGCCCAGCAAAGTGGCTCCAGCTGCGAAAACATCAGCAATAGCGATTTGCGCACTCAGTGCAACGCAATGAAGCGTTGATCAGGATGGGCTAAGGGACAAAAAGGGTCGCCCGCACTTTTATTTACGTTCTACCTATCCGTTCATGACCTGCGAAGCCCCCAACCTTGCGTGCTAACCTTGCCGCCAACGCCCATTCACCTCAATTTAAAGCGGTATGCGGAAGACCACGAATGACCGAATGGAGAAATCAGAGCTTCTGGGGCAAGGCGTGGATATACGCCGTGCTGGCGCTCCTAATGTTGATCTCCGACGGCGCAGACTTCAGCTCGCTGGGCGGCGGGGGCTCTAATCGCAAGCGGGTCTTCAGCCCCGGGTTCATTGTGCTGTGCTGTTTCGTCGCGGTGATTGAATTGATAGTGCTGAACCATTTCTATGGGGCGAACTGATGAGTCGAGAGCACAGCGTTAAAAACCACCCCGTCAAGCATGGCAACCCGCACCAGTGCCGACGGCGCCTTATATCTGCAAAGTGACCAGCTCTGCTATCGTGCCCCCCTCTTATAGAATGGAAGCTTCGAAGAATGGACTCATGGAAGACTCTGGCAATGGCTGCCATGGTATTGATCGGCGCCCCAGCAGTGGCCGCAGAAAACGCCAACCCTTTCGATAAAGCGCTGATGTACACGACGTTCGTGCCCACGATCCTGATTGGGGGAGCCAGCGCTCTCACGACCGATGCGCCAAAGCTTTTCACATCGTCCAAAACCGATGCCCTGGCCTTTATCGGTTCGGACGGCGAGATCCGCGGTGCTGAGTTCGAACAGGCATCTCGGTACTATCGCTCGACCTACGCCTCCCCTCTTATGTCCGATATGCAACTGGCCAAGGCGATCGCCTCATCGTACTGAGGGAGGCATTTTCGGCTGCATGCCAACAGCGACACGCCCCTGCAGAAGCGTTGCGCATTTAAACAAATGCGCCATCCCACTTTGCGTTTTACCTATCCGTTTGCGACCTGCGAAGGGCCGACCTCGCGTGTTAACCTTGCAGCCATTGCAAAATCAGCAGGGCCGAGCGCCCCACCTTTGCCCCACTCCTTTCAACGAATTTGCCTATTATCCAATGAGTAAAAACACGTCCGATCTGTCCTCTCACACCCCGATGATGCAGCAGTACTGGCGCTTGAAAAACCAGCACCCTGATCAGTTGATGTTCTATCGCATGGGCGACTTCTACGAGATCTTCTATGAAGACGCGAAGAAGGCTGCCAAGTTGCTGGACATCACCTTGACCGCGCGCGGGCAGTCGGCGGGGCAGTCGATTCCGATGTGCGGGATCCCTTATCACTCGCTGGAGGGTTACCTGGTCAAGCTGGTGAAGCTGGGCGAATCGGTGGTGATCTGCGAGCAGATCGGCGATCCGGCCACCAGCAAGGGCCCGGTGGAACGCCAGGTGGTGCGCATTATTACGCCGGGGACGGTGAGCGATGAGGCGCTGCTGGATGAGCGTCGCGATAACCTGATCGCCGCGGTGCTGGGCGATGAGCGCTTGTTCGGGCTTTCGGTACTGGACATCACCAGCGGCAATTTCAGCGTGCTGGAGATCAAGGGCTGGGAAAACCTGCTGGCGGAGCTGGAGCGCATCAACCCGGTGGAGCTGTTGATCCCGGATGATTGGCCCAAAGACCTGCCAGCAGAAAAACGCCGTGGGACCAAGCGTCGCGCGCCGTGGGATTTCGAGCGTGACTCGGCACTGAAAAGTCTATGCCAGCAGTTCTCGGTGCAGGACCTTAAAGGCTTCGGTTGCGAAACCCTGACCCTGGCCATCGGCGCTGCGGGTTGCCTGCTCAGCTACGCCAAGGAAACCCAGCGCACCGCCCTGCCGCACCTGCGCAGCCTGCGCCACGAGCGCCTGGACGACACCGTGGTGCTCGATGGCGCGAGCCGTCGCAACCTGGAACTGGACACCAACCTGTCCGGCGGGCGCGATAACACCCTGCAATCGGTGGTCGACCGCTGCCAAACCGCCATGGGCAGCCGTCTGTTGACCCGCTGGTTGAACCGTCCGTTGCGGGATTTGACGGTGCTGCAGGCGCGCCAGACGTCGATTACCTGCCTGCTGGACGGCTATCGCTTTGAAAAGCTGCAGCCGCAGTTGAAGGAGATCGGCGACATCGAGCGCATCCTGGCGCGGATCGGCCTGCGCAATGCGCGGCCCCGTGACCTGGCGCGTCTGCGCGATGCCCTCAGCGCCCTGCCGCAACTGCAAGTGGCGATGACCGAACTGGACACGCCGCACCTGCAACAACTCGCCGTAACGGCCGGTACCTACCCGGAACTGGCCGCGCTGCTGGAAAAGGCCATTATCGACAACCCTCCGGCGATCATCCGTGACGGCGGTGTACTCAAGACCGGCTACGACAGCGAACTGGACGAACTGCAGTCCCTGAGCGAAAACGCCGGGCAGTTCCTGATCGACCTGGAAGCCCGCGAAAAAGCCCGCACCGGCCTGGCCAACCTGAAAGTGGGCTACAACCGCGTGCACGGCTACTTTATCGAGTTGCCGAGCAAGCAGGCCGAGTCGGCCCCCATCGACTATCAACGCCGCCAGACACTCAAGGGAGCCGAGCGTTTTATCACCCCGGAGCTGAAGGAGTTTGAAGACAAGGCGCTGTCGGCCAAGAGCCGTGCCCTGGCCCGGGAAAAGATGCTCTACGAGGCGCTGCTGGAAGACTTGATCAGCCAGTTGGCGCCGCTGCAGGACACCGCCGCCGCCCTGGCGGAGCTGGATGTGCTGAGCAACCTCGCCGAACGGGCGCTGAATCTCGACCTGAACTGCCCACGGTTTGTCAGTGAGCCGTGCATGCGCATCGTGCAGGGGCGTCACCCGGTGGTGGAGCAGGTGCTGACCACGCCGTTCGTCGCCAACGACCTGTCGCTGGACGACGATACGCGCATGTTGGTGATCACCGGTCCGAACATGGGTGGTAAATCCACCTACATGCGTCAAACCGCGTTGATCGTACTGCTGGCGCATATCGGCAGTTTTGTGCCGGCAGCCAGTTGCGAGCTGTCTCTGGTGGATCGCATCTTCACCCGGATCGGCTCCAGCGATGACCTGGCCGGTGGCCGTTCGACCTTTATGGTGGAAATGAGCGAGACCGCCAATATCCTGCACAACGCCACCGAGCGCAGCCTGGTGCTGATGGACGAAGTGGGTCGCGGCACCAGTACGTTTGACGGCCTGTCCCTGGCGTGGGCGGCGGCCGAACGGTTGGCGCACCTGCGTGCCTATACGCTATTTGCCACCCATTACTTCGAACTGACGGTGCTGCCGGAAAGCGAGCCGCTGGTGGCCAACGTGCACCTGAACGCCACCGAGCACAACGAGCGCATCGTGTTCCTGCACCACGTGCTGCCAGGGCCGGCCAGCCAGAGTTACGGGCTGGCCGTGGCGCAATTGGCCGGCGTGCCGAACGACGTGATCACCCGTGCCCGCGAACACCTCAGCCGCCTGGAAACCACGGCCTTGCCCCATGAAACCGTGGTGGCCAGCCCTGCCAAGGCCAGCCGCAAACCTGCTGCGCCGCATCAGAGCGATATGTTCGCCAGCCTGCCGCATCCGGTGCTGGATGAGTTGGCAAAGCTTGACCTGGACGACTTGACGCCGCGAAAAGCGCTGGAAATGTTATATGCACTGAAGACTCGGATATAACGCTCACGCTTGCAAGCTGATAGACTCTCGCGCGGTTTGGGATGCTGCTGGCTCTTAGCCTGGCCTGCAGACTATCGCTCCCGAACCTCGCGAGCCCTACCACAAAGGGTTTCGCTGCCGCCGCCTGAGGAGAGAATTAGAAATGACCTTCGTCGTCACCGACAACTGCATCAAGTGCAAGTACACCGACTGCGTAGAAGTGTGTCCGGTGGACTGCTTCTACGAAGGCCCGAACTTCCTGGTCATCCACCCGGACGAGTGCATTGACTGCGCCCTGTGTGAACCTGAATGCCCGGCCGTCGCCATTTTCTCCGAGGACGAAGTCCCGGCGGGCATGGAACAGTTCATTCAGTTGAACGTTGAATTGGCTGAAATCTGGCCAAACATCACCGAGAAGAAAGATCCGTTGCCGGATGCCGCCGAATGGGATGGCAAACCCAACAAGATTGAGCAACTAGAGCGCTAAAAAGCGCCGCTGCCCAATAAAAAAGGCCCTTCAAGGGCCTTTTTTGCGTTCCGGGGAACGCATTCACTTTTCTATAGACGAAAAAAGGGGCGGTATGACCCGCCCACATTTTTTCCCTAGTCCCTGTGTTCCTTTTCATCATCCTGATGAATCGCATCCTGCGACGTTCCTTCAACCATCGCTCCTTGATGGCTGTGTCAATCCGTGGACACAGGGCTGATGTTAGAGAGTTCCGAGGGAAGTTCAACGGGATCCAAACCGGGCACTGACGGGCTCCAGCCCTCAGACAAAGATAATTAATTGTTATCTTTCAAACAGATAGAAAACTCCTTCAAAGATTCGAGACGCACACACCTAACAAAAAAACCAAACACTTACGAGAAAGTAAGTGAATGCTTACGCGCGCCATTGCGTAAAAGCGTAAAAGAACCCCATTGACCGATCTCCAGACAAGAAAAAGCCCCGACAACGTCGAGGCTTCTTGTCCTTCAGCGAGGTCAGTCGTCGCTGACCGTAATGGTCGGCATTGCCGGGGCCGCCGCTTCCTGCAGGACGATCCGGGCCCCCACATGACGAGCCAATTCCTGATAGATCATAGCGATCTGGCCATCGGGCTCTGCCGCTACGGTGGGCTTGCCGCCGTCGGCCTGTTCACGAATGCCCATCGACAATGGCAACGAAGCCAGTAGCTCAACGCCGTACTGGGTCGCCAGCTTCTCGCCACCGCCTTCACCAAACAGATGCTCTGCGTGGCCGCAGTTGGAGCAGATGTGCACCGCCATGTTTTCCACCACACCCAACACTGGAATGTTGACCTTGCGGAACATCTCCACGCCCTTCCTGGCGTCCAGCAAGGCCAGGTCCTGGGGCGTGGTCACGATCACCGAGCCCGCCACCGGGACTTTCTGTGCCAGGGTCAGCTGGATATCGCCGGTGCCTGGCGGCATGTCGATCACCAGGTAGTCCAGGTCGCCCCAGGCAGTCTGGGTGACCAACTGCAGCAACGCGCCGGACACCATCGGCCCGCGCCACACCATCGGCGTGTTGTCATCGGTCAGGAACGCCATGGACATGACCTCCACGCCCATGGACTCGATCGGCACGAACCACTTCTGGTCCTTGATCTTCGGCCGCGTGCCTTCGGCGATACCGAACATCACGCCCTGGCTCGGGCCGTAGATATCGGCGTCGAGAATACCCACGCGCGCGCCTTCACGGGCCAGGGCCAGGGCCAGGTTGGCTGCTGTTGTGGATTTGCCCACGCCGCCCTTGCCGGAAGCGACTGCCACCACGTTCTTGACGTTGGCCAGGCCCGGGATCTGCGCCTGAGCCTTGTGCGGAGCGATCACACACTGGATATCGACCTTGGCGGCACGCACGCCGTCGAGGCCCTCGATGGCCATTTGCAGCATCTGCGCCCAACCGCTCTTGAACAGGCCGGCGGCATAACCCAGCTCCAGTTGGACCGAGACCTGGTCACCCTGGACCTCGATGGCGCGTACACAGCCGGCGCTGACCGGATCCTGGTTCAAATAGGGGTCGGTGTACTGGCGAAGAACGGCTTCCACCGCTGCGCGATTGACGGCGCTCATGGGCAACTCCCGAAAAAAGACTGACTGAAACAGGCGGCTATCCTAACCGTTCCAGCAGCGTTACGGCATGCTTTCGCAGGTGCGGAAGATTCTGAAACAGCACCACGGGGTGAAATAAATTTCCCGGCGCTTTATAGTGGCCGACCTCCGTTTCATCAAGTAGCCGAGCCCCATGTCCGAGCCACGCAAGATCCTCGTCACCAGCGCCCTGCCCTATGCCAATGGTTCCATCCATCTTGGCCATATGCTTGAGTACATCCAGACCGATATGTGGGTGCGCTTCCAGAAGCATCGCGGCAATCAATGCATCTATGTCTGCGCGGACGACGCCCACGGTTCGGCCATCATGCTGCGCGCCGAAAAGGAAGGCATCACCCCGGAACAACTGATCGCCAATGTGCAGGCTGAACACAGCGCCGACTTTGCCGAGTTCCTGGTGGACTTCGACAACTTCCACTCGACCCACTCCGCCGAAAACCGCGAGCTGTCGAGCCAGATCTACCTGCGCTTGAAGGACGCCGGGCACATTGCCACGCGCTCGATCACGCAGTATTTCGACCCGGAAAAGAAAATGTTCCTGGCCGACCGCTTCATCAAGGGCACCTGCCCGAAATGCGGCACTGAAGACCAGTACGGCGACAACTGCGAAAAATGCGGTGCCACCTACGCACCGACTGACCTGAAGAACCCACGCTCGGCGATCTCCGGCGCCATCCCGGTACTCAAGGATTCCCAGCATTTCTTCTTCAAGCTTCCGGATTTCCAGCAGATGCTGCAGACCTGGACGCGCAGCGGCACCCTGCAGGACGCCGTGGCCAACAAGATCGCCGAATGGCTGGATGCAGGCCTGCAACAGTGGGACATCTCCCGCGATGCGCCGTACTTCGGCTTCGAGATCCCAGGCGAGCCTGGCAAATACTTCTATGTGTGGCTGGACGCGCCGATCGGCTACATGGCCAGCTTCAAGAACCTCTGCGACCGTACGCCGGAGCTGGACTTCGATGCGTTCTGGGGCAAGGACTCCACCGCCGAGCTGTACCACTTCATCGGCAAGGACATCGTCAACTTCCACGCCCTGTTCTGGCCAGCGATGCTCGAAGGTTCGGGCTACCGCAAGCCAACCGGCATCGCCGTACACGGCTACCTGACGGTCAACGGCCAGAAGATGTCCAAGTCCCGTGGCACCTTTATCAAGGCACGCACCTACCTGGACCACCTGTCGCCGGAATACCTGCGCTACTACTACGCGTCCAAGCTGGGCCGTGGCGTCGATGACCTGGACCTGAACCTGGAAGACTTCGTACAGAAGGTCAACTCGGACCTGGTTGGCAAGGTGGTCAATATCGCCAGCCGCTGCGCCGGTTTTATCCACAAGGGCAACGCCGGCCTGCTGGTGGCCGAGAACGCCGCGCCGGAACTGACCGACGCGTTCCTGGCTGCCGCGCCAAGCATCGCCGACGCCTATGAAGCCCGTGACTTTGCCCGTGCCATGCGCGAGATCATGGGCCTGGCCGACCGCGCCAACGCCTGGATCGCCGACAAGGCGCCATGGTCGCTGAACAAGCAGGAAGGCAAGCAGGCTGAGGTCCAGGCGATCTGCGCTACCGGCGTCAACCTGTTCCGCCAGTTGGTGATCTTCCTCAAGCCCGTGCTGCCATTGCTGGCCGCCGACGCCGAGGCGTTCCTCAATGTCGCCCCGCTCACCTGGAACGACCACGCCACGTTGCTCAGCAACCATCAGTTGAATGAATTCAAGCCTCTGATGACCCGGATCGACCCCGTCAAGGTCCAGGCCATGACCGACGCCTCGAAAGAAGACCTGGCCGCCAGCCAGACCGATACCGGCGAATCGAAACCGGCCGGTAACGGCGAGTTGGCCAAGGACCCGCTTTCCCCGGAAATCGACTTTGACGCCTTTGCTGCCGTGGACCTGCGCGTGGCGCTGATCATCAAGGCCGAAGCCGTGGAAGGGGCTGACAAACTGCTGCGCCTGACCCTGGATATTGGTGACGAACAACGCAACGTGTTCTCCGGAATCAAGAGCGCCTATCCCGACCCGTCCAAGCTCAATGGTCGCCTGACCATGATGATTGCCAACCTCAAGCCGCGGAAAATGAAGTTCGGTATTTCCGAAGGCATGGTGATGGCGGCGGGCCCTGGCGGCGAAGAGATCTACCTGCTGAGCCCGGACAGCGGCGCCAAACCGGGTCAACGTATCAAGTAAGCCCTGCAAAACAGCCCCGTCGTTTTCCGCGACGGGGCTTTTCAACTAGTCCCCCTTTCTCGCTTGCCGGATAATCAAACCCTGTTTGTTCAACCGGCACGCCAATGATCACTCCATGAATCTGATTCAACGTATCGACGCGCTGCTACCGCAGACACACTGCGGCAAGTGCGGGCACCCGGGCTGCAAGCCTTACGCCGAGGGTATCGCCCGGGGTGAGGCAATCAACAAATGCCCGCCTGGAGGACAGGAGACAATTACTGGCCTTGCGCGATTACTGCGAGTCCCCATTCTGGAACTGGACACCAGCCGCGGGGAAGCTCCTGCCCAGGTGGCCTACATTCGCGAGGCCGAGTGCATCGGCTGCACCAAATGCATCCAGGCCTGCCCGGTGGACGCGATTGTCGGCGCCGCCAAGTTGATGCACACCGTCATCGTCGATGAGTGCACGGGTTGCGACCTGTGCGTCGCGCCCTGCCCCGTCGACTGCATTGAGTTGCGCCCACTGGTCACAGGGCTGCCGATCGTCGGCGGCCTGGCAGCGAACGAAAACGAACGCCGTGAACGAGATTTCAAGCGCGATCGTGCCCGGCAACGCTTTGAACAACGCAATGCGCGACTGCAACGGGAAGAAGAGCACAGGATTGCCCAGCGTGTGGCGCGGCCTCAGCGTTCAGCACCAACTCCCCCTTTGCAACTTGACGCAGCGCGGGCCGCCCAGGATGCGGAGGTAAAAAAAGCCAAGATCAATGTGGCCATGAGCCGCGCCCAATTGCACAAATCCTTGAAGGCTTTCGGGCACCCGCCGACCTTTGAACAACAATCCCAACTGATCGCCCTGCAACAGCAGTTCGAGGCAGCGGAGCAGGCATTGGCAGCCCTGGACCAGAATCACGCCGTGCCAACACCGCTGCCTGCCGTCAACAACGCCGACCTCAAGCGCGCCAAAATCCAATTGGCGATGCGCCGGGCCGAGTTGAAGAAAGCCCTGGACCAACAGGCTGATCCGCAACAATTAGCCGACGCGCAACACAAGCTCGATGATGCGCAGCGACAAGTAGACACCCTTGGTACATGACCGATAATCCTGCTTGCAGGGCTTAAGGCCTGGACCCACTATTCGAAACTACGCTGACTGCCCGAAAGGAACCTTCCGCCCCATGAACGCCGCAAAACGCCTGGAAATTTTCCGCAGGCTTCACGAAGACAATCCGGAACCCAAGACCGAACTGGCCTACTCCTCGCCGTTCGAGTTACTGATTGCCGTGATCCTGTCGGCCCAATCCACGGACGTCGGCGTCAACAAGGCCACGGCCAGGCTGTATCCCGTGGCAAACACGCCAGAGGCGATTTATGCCCTGGGTGTGGACGGGTTGTCGGAGTACATCAAGACCATCGGCCTGTACAACAGCAAGGCCAAGAATGTCATCGAGACCTGCCGCTTGCTGATAGAACGGCACAATAGCGAAGTGCCAGAAACCCGCGAAGCGCTGGAAGCCCTGCCGGGGGTGGGCCGTAAAACCGCCAACGTGGTGCTCAACACCGCATTCAGGCAACTCACCATGGCCGTGGATACCCATATTTTTCGGGTCAGTAATCGAACCGGCATAGCACGCGGCAAGAACGTGGTCGAAGTGGAAAAGCAGCTCATGAAGTTCGTGCCCAAGCCATACCTGCTCGACTCCCACCATTGGCTGATCCTGCACGGACGCTATGTTTGCCAGGCCCGCAAGCCGCGCTGCGGCAGCTGCCGCATTGAAGACCTGTGCGAATACAAGGACAAGACGTCGGACGATTGAGGGTTCATTGGTTTTCTCGATCAGTCGATTGAAAAAATCTTTTTTACCCATTCATGGATTATCGTTATAAGGAGCGCCAACGGCAGTCTTACTCCGGAGTTAACGTTATGAGCACTGACAAAGAACAGTTGGATGTGGAAGACGACCTCGTTGAATCGGAGGACGATGGCGTGGAAGCACCTGTGGCAGAGGTCGCCAAGACCAATCTGAGCAAACGCCGTACTATCGACAACCTTCTGGAAGAACGACGCTTGCAAAAACAACTGGCCGACTACGACTTCGACCTCTGATCAAGCGGTCGACGGCCGGAAGCCTCCCTGACGGAGGCTTTTTTCTGCCGGTTACGCGGCCTGTATGCAGTGCTATGCCCTCACCTATACCAAGCCGTTACGCTGGGCCAGCTCGATCAGGTCCACGAGAGAGCGGGCATTGAGCTTGAGCAGCAGACGAGTCTTGTAGGTACTGACGGTCTTGTTGCTGAGAAACATCCCGTCGGCGATTTCCTTGTTGGTTCTGCCCCGAGCCAATTGCTGCAACACCATCATTTCCCGGCCGGACAGACGCTCGACCATATCGGCCTCACTGGCATTGCCCATGGTGGAGCGTACCGAGTTGAGTGCCTGGTTTGGAAAATAGCTGTAGCCCGACAAAACCGCCTTGATCGCACTCAGCAACTCGGTCAGGTCCTGTTGCTTGCACACATAGCCCGCAGCGCCCGCCTGCATACAACGCATGGAAAAGTGACCAGGGGCCTGGGAGGTGAGCACCAGCACCTTGAACGGTACCGCCTGTTTGGTGGACGAAAGCCGGCAAATAACTTCCAGGCCATCGAGCTTGGGAATCCCAATATCCAGTATGACAATGTCCGGCATATGCTCCCGCGCAAGTTGCAATGCATCGACACCGTTATTGGTCTCGGCAACGACCTCATAACCATGACGTTCCATTAGCATACGCACAGCAAGACGAATGACGGGATGATCATCTACGATCAGCACTTTATTCATGAGAAAGTCCAATTTCGCTGTTCGAATTATTTAGAGCAAACACAATAGCCTAGTCGTTTCCTAGTTGGCATAGCGCTCCCCCCCGAGCAACAGCAAGCAGAGACCCAACCCACAGCGATAAAGGAAATTCCCTACAAAAAAACACCGATTCAGATGTTTCCAGTTTTATGGAGCCTTTCAGAACTTTCCGGGGCATCACATATTTTGAGTGAAATTTCCAAGGTCCCCAGGGGATAAGGTAAACGTGCCGCACACCACTATCAGGAAATGCCCCTTGACCGTCGACTGCAGGTACCGGAGCTGGCAGAGAAAAATCGGTAGTTTCAGTTCCATTCAACATATTTATTTACTTCCTTATTTCCTACAGGATTTTTTACTTCTTACGTACTCCTCGCACCTATATGAGTGAATTATCTGTAAGACTGGTTCCTACATAAATGATAAAAAATCATTCGCCCGGCAAAAAAAACCAGCAATCCAATAGTTGGGTCACCAATTAAACAAGTTTAAACAACGTGGACTTAATCAAAATACCAGGCCAAAAAAATGGCCCCTTGAAAAAGGGGCCATTTTTTTACAACGAGCTAAACACTCAGAACAACGAGCGACCTTTGTTGGCAGCAATGCGCATGCGCAATGCATTCAACTTGATAAAGCCCGCTGCGTCGGCCTGGTTGTAGGCGCCGCCATCTTCTTCGAAGGTGGCGATGTTGGCGTCAAACAGCGAGTCGTCGGACTTGCGGCCAGTAACGATCACATTGCCCTTGTACAATTTCAGACGCACAACACCGTTCACGTGGGCCTGGGAGGCGTCGATCATCTGTTGCAGCATCAGACGCTCAGGGCTCCACCAGTAGCCGGTATAGATCAGGCTGGCGTACTTGGGCATCAGCTCGTCTTTGAGGTGAGCCACTTCACGGTCCAGGGTGATGGACTCGATGGCGCGGTGAGCACGCAGCATGATGGTGCCGCCCGGGGTTTCGTAGCAACCACGGGACTTCATGCCCACATAGCGGTTCTCGACGATGTCGAGGCGGCCGATGCCGTGTTCGCCACCGATACGGTTCAGCGTCGCCAATACAGTGGCCGGGGTCATTTCCACGCCGTCCAGCGCGACGATGTCGCCATTACGGTAGGTCAGTTCCAGGTACTGCGGCTTGTCTGGAGCGTTCTCCGGGGAGACGGTCCATTTCCACATGTCTTCTTCGTGCTCGGTCCAGGTGTCTTCCAGCACGCCGCCTTCATAGGAGATGTGCAGCAGGTTGGCGTCCATCGAGTACGGGGACTTCTTCTTGCCATGACGCTCGATCGGGATCGCGTGCTTTTCAGCGTAATCCATCAGTTTTTCACGGGACAGCAGGTCCCATTCACGCCACGGGGCAATCACTTTCACACCAGGCTTGAGTGCGTAGGCACCCAGTTCGAAACGCACCTGATCGTTGCCCTTGCCGGTAGCGCCATGGGAAATGGCATCAGCGCCGGTTTCGTTGGCGATTTCGATCAGGCGCTTGGCGATCAGCGGACGTGCGATGGAAGTACCCAGCAGGTACTCGCCTTCGTAGACGGTGTTGGCGCGAAACATCGGGAAGACGAAATCGCGGACGAATTCTTCGCGCAGGTCGTCAATGTAGATCTCTTTCACGCCCATGGCTTGCGCCTTGGCACGTGCAGGTTCGACCTCTTCGCCCTGACCCAGGTCAGCGGTGAAGGTCACCACTTCACAGTTATAAGTATCCTGCAGCCACTTGAGGATCACCGAAGTGTCCAGGCCGCCGGAATACGCGAGAACGACCTTGTTTACGTCGGCCATGCCATCACTCCACGGGGTTGTACGGAAAGGCGTCGATTCTACCGATCAAAACCGTGGATTTACAGGGGCGCGACAGCAAATGAAGATAAAGCGACAGATTATGTCGAACGAGCGACCGATGGTCGCACGTCAGGAGGTGTGTGCCGGGTTACTCGGGCCCGTGGCCTGGGGGGCCGGTTTCTCAGGGGCAGCCACGCGTTCGAGCTGAATATTCACACGGCGATTACGGGCCCGGTTGGCGGCAGTGGTGTTGGGCGCCAGGGGGTAGCTTTCACCATGGAACCGCAGAGTGATCTGAGACTCAGGAATACCGTTGGCCTTGAAGTAGTCCATCACCGCCAGTGCGCGACGGCGTGAAACATCACGGTTGCTCAGACGATTGCCGCTGTTGTCCGAGTGGCCGTTCAATTCGATATGGTTGACGGTAGGGTCCGCCTTCATGAATTCGAGAATCACCGCCAGCTTCTGCTTTGCCGCAGCGTCCAGCTCAATGCCGCCACCGGGGAAGCCTACTTCGGTCTGCTTGACCTGATCGTAATTCATCGGCAGCAGCTTGGCGGTGCACAGCTGATAGTCGCTGTAGGCCTTGTTGAATTTCACCGGCAGCAGGCGAATCTCTGAATAGCCACCCTCGCGTCCATAGTGCCGCACAGTGGGCGAGCGTCCATCGAGTAAACCGTTGAAGAGACGCCCGGCCTGGGCCTGAGAGCTGTTGAACAGCACATCACCGCTGCCGGCACGTACGGCACCGAGATTGATGTCACCCCGACCTGGCTGCCAGGGGGCAGCGGCGGCCAACAAGGTGGCCGACCCTGCACCCAGCGATCCGTTATAGGCTTTCAGACGAAACGTCGCCTGCTCGCCGGCCCGGCGCACGAACTCACCCGAACCGAAGTCGGTGATCGGTTGGGTCAGGCGGCACTCGAACTTGTCCCCCTCCACCTTCCACTCAATGTTCTCCAGACGAGTCTGGAACGTGAGGGCCATAGCAGGCAGGCTGGCGAACACACTGAGCAGGGCTAGATAATGCTGGCGCACGGGAGGCTCCACTGGTTTCTACAACACTTCAAAGCGTCATACATCGATAAGGCATACGAAAGGCTATCGGATGCATCCTGCAAAACTTGATAGCGAGTGCCTGCAAGAGTCTTTTCCGGTAGCATTCCCACCAGATTGACCCGCCTGGAATCCCCAATGTCCGACCGCCTGACCCTGCTGCGTCCCGACGACTGGCATATTCATCTTCGCGATGGTGCTGCGTTGCCCCAAACCGTGGCCGATGTAGCGCGTACGTTTGGCCGCGCCATCATCATGCCTAACCTGGTACCACCGGTGCGTAACGCCGCCGAAGCCGACGCCTATCGCCAGCGCATCCTCGCTGCACGGCCGGCCGGCAGCCGCTTCGAACCGTTGATGGTGCTCTACCTCACCGATCGCACCCAGCCCGAAGAAATTCGCCAGGCCAAGGCCAGCGGTTTCGTGCACGCCGCCAAGCTGTACCCGGCCGGAGCGACCACCAACTCCGATTCCGGCGTGACCAGTATCGACAAGATCCTGCCGGCCATCGAAGCCATGGCCGAAGTCGGCATGCCGCTGCTGATCCACGGTGAAGTCACCCGTGGCGACGTGGACGTCTTCGATCGCGAAAAAATTTTCATCGATGAGCACATGCGCCGCGTGGTCGAGCTGTTCCCGACCCTCAAGGTTGTGTTCGAGCACATCACCACGGCCGATGCCGTGCAGTTCGTCACCGAGGCCTCGGCCAACGTCGGCGCAACCATCACCGCCCATCACCTACTGTACAACCGCAACCACATGCTGGTGGGCGGGATTCGGCCGCACTTCTATTGCCTGCCGATCCTCAAGCGCAACACCCACCAGGTGGCCTTACTGGATGCCGCGACCAGCGGTAATCCGAAGTTCTTCCTCGGCACCGACTCTGCGCCCCACGCCCAGCACGCCAAGGAAGCCGCCTGCGGTTGTGCCGGTTGCTACACCGCGTTTGCCGCCATCGAGCTGTATGCCGAAGCATTCGAACAGCGCAACGCCCTGGATAAGCTCGAAGGTTTCGCCAGCCTCAATGGCCCGCGATTCTATGGCCTGCCGGCGAATACCGACCGTATCACCCTGGTCCGTGAAGACTGGACCGCCCCCGCCAGCCTGCCATTTGGCGAGCTGACCGTTATCCCGCTGCGCGCCGGTGAAACACTGCGCTGGCGCCTGCTGGAGGAAAGCAAGTGAGTGAAGACCATTACGATGACGACCAGGAACACGGTGGCGGTGGTGGTTCGCGCCACCCGATGGCCGAACGTTTCCGCGGCTACCTGCCTGTCGTTGTCGACGTAGAAACCGGCGGCTTCAATTGCGCCACCGATGCACTGCTGGAAATCGCCGCAACGACTATCGGCATGGACGAACAGGGCTTTGTGTATCCGGAGCACACCCACTTCTTCCGCGTCGAGCCGTTTGAAGGTGCCAATATCGAAGCGGCAGCCCTGGAGTTCACCGGGATCAAGCTCGATCACCCTCTGCGCATGGCCGTCAGCGAAGAAGCGGCACTCACCGATATCTTCCGTGGCGTGCGCAAGGCCTTGAAGGCCAATGGCTGCAAGCGCGCGATCCTGGTCGGGCATAACAGCAGCTTCGACCTGGGTTTCCTCAACGCCGCCGTGACGCGGCTGGACATGAAGCGCAACCCGTTCCACCCGTTCTCCAGTTTCGACACCGCCACCCTTGCTGGCCTGGCCTATGGCCAGACCGTATTGGCCAAGGCCTGCCAGGCGGCCGGCATCGACTTCGACGGTCGCGAAGCCCACTCGGCCCGCTACGACACCGAGAAGACCGCCGAGCTGTTCTGCGGCATCGTCAACCGCTGGAAGCAGATGGGCGGCTGGGAAGACTTCGGCGACTGAGGTCAAATCCCGCGCATGAAAAAACCGGCCTTCTCAGGCCGGTTTTTTTGTCCCGCGAATCCGGCTTACAGCTTGCCAGCGTTCTCGGTCAGGTAAGCCGCAACGCCTTCTGGCGAAGCGTTCATGCCTTTGTCGCCTTTTTTCCAGTTGGCAGGGCAGACTTCGCCGTGCTCTTCGTGGAATTGCAGGGCGTCGACCAGACGGATCAGCTCTTCCATGTTACGGCCCAGCGGCAGGTCGTTGATGATCTGGGAGCGCACAACGCCCTTGTCGTCGATCAGGAACGCGCCACGGAACGCCACGCCGCCTTCGGATTCAACGTCGTAGGCCTTGGCGATGTCGTGCTTCATGTCGGCAGCCATGGTGTATTTGACTTTGCCGATGCCGCCATCGTTGATGGCCGTGTTGCGCCAGGCGTTGTGGGTGAAATGGGAGTCGATGGAAACGGCAACCACTTCAACGTTACGCGCTTTGAAATCGTCCATGCGGTGGTCCAGAGCGATCAGCTCCGAAGGGCAGACGAAGGTGAAGTCCAGCGGGTAGAAGAACACCAGGCCGTATTTGCCTTTGATGGCTTCAGACAGTTTGAAGCTGTCAACGATTTCGCCATTGCCGAGCACGGCAGGTACGTCGAAATCCGGGGCTTGTTTGCCGACGAGTACGCTCATTGGGTATCTCCTGATGTAAGGGTGACGATTGAAGTAAAAGGACCGGCCTTGAGTCTGCCGCATTCAAGCGACAGCCCTGTGACGCAGTCACGCTTCGTGAAGACCGACCATCATACACTGAAAAAACCGTTCGTCAGCGTGAGGGCGGTGCAGGCGAATACCCTACGAATCTACTTTGACAATCATTCTCGTTAACATTAAGATCCATCGCACTTAAGCCTTAAACCCGCGACGGTTCTCCCTTATGTATGTGTGCCTGTGTACCGGCGTCACCGACGGACAAATCCGCGAAGCAATCTATGAAGGTTGCTGCAGCTACAAGGAAGTGCGTGAAACCACCGGCGTTGCCAGTCAATGTGGTAAATGTGCTTGCCTCGCCAAACAAGTGGTACGGGAAACCCTGACGCAGCTGCAAACAGCCCAGGCCGCTGTTCCCTACTCAGCAGAATTTACACACGCTTAAATAGGCGTGTTTTGAAGAACCGGACCTCGTGTCCGGTTTTTTTATGCCTGTAATTCAATTAGTTAGCGCTAAGACGCGGAACACAAACATTCTTATTCCGATTAATTTTCATTTATTATTCAATAACTTAGGTTTGACACTAGGGTTTTCGCCGCTCAAACTCCGCCTTATACACAGCTACTACAGGGCAGGACCCCAGTCATGAAAGGCGACATCTCAGTCATCCAGCAACTCAACAAAATCCTTGCCAATGAACTGGTCGCGATCAATCAGTACTTCCTGCATGCGCGCATGTACGACGATTGGGGCCTGGAAAAGCTTGGCAAGCGTGAATACAAAGAATCCATCAAGGCCATGAAGGACGCCGACGCGCTGATCAAGCGCATCCTGTTCCTCGAAGGCCTGCCGAACGTACAGGACCTGGGCAAGCTGAACATCGGCGAGCACACCCAGGAAATGATCAGCAGCGACCTGGGCTTTGAACGCAAGAGCCACAGCGACCTCAAGGCCGCCATCGCACATTGCGAGACCAAGGGCGACTTCGGCAGCCGCGAGCTGCTGGAAGACATCCTCGAAGACCAGGAAGAACATATCGACTGGCTGGAAACCCAACTGGGCCTGATCGATAAAGTCAGCCTGGAAAACTACCTGCAATCGCAGATGGGCGAATAATCCCGTCGCTCTCTCAGGTACAAAAAAGCCCCGCTCTCTCACGAGAAGCGGGGCTTTTTATTGCAGGCGAATCAAGCGTCGGTCTTGGCCGCCGCGTTTGCCGCTGCATCTTTGATCAACGCCTGCAACGAACCATCAGCCGCCATTTCGGTGATGATATCGCTACCGCCGACCAGCTCGCCGGCTACCCACAGTTGCGGGAAGGTAGGCCAGTTGGCGTACTTCGGCAGGTTGGCGCGGATTTCCGGATTTTGCAGGATATCCACGTAAGCGAACTTCTCGCCACACTGCATCACAGCCTGGGAAGCCTTCGCGGAGAAACCGCACTGAGGAGCGTTAGGTGCGCCCTTCATGTAAAGCAGAATGGTGTTGTTGGCAATCTGCTCTTTGATCGTTTCGATGATATCCATGGAACACCTCGGCTGGAACTTTGCGACTCACAGGTCGGCACGGTGGCGCATTGTAACGCAAAATTCCAACGCAGTGCTCGGGCTCCTTATGCGGCAGCGACTTGGACCGGTACGCCATTCAATGCCGCATTGCCCGATAACTCATCCAATTGCCGCTCGTCGGTCAAGTCATTCGCGCTCGCCCCCGGTTGCTCGCTGGCGATGGTCATCTGGACGCCAGGACGGGCGTGACCCCAACCATGGGGCAGGCTGACCACGCCGGGCATCATGTCCAGGCTGGCGACCACCTCTACCTCGATCATGCCGATACGTGAACTGACGCGCACCCGCTGTCCATCTGCCAACTGGCGACTGGCCAGGTCGTCGGGATGCATATGCAACTGGTGCCGAGGCTTGCCCTTCACCAGCCGGTGATAGTTATGCATCCAGGAATTATTACTGCGCACATGGCGACGGCCGATCAGCAGCAACTCGTCAGCCACAGGCATCGGCTGCGCCGCAAAGCGCGCCAGATCCGCCAGAATCACTGCCGGTGCCGCCTGAACCTTGCCATCCACGGTTTTCAACCGCGCTGCGAGATTTGGCTGGAGCGGCCCCAGGTCCATGCCATGGGGATGATCCGCCAGCTTCGCCACCGACAACTGATGGCTCGACGCATCACCATAAGCACCGGCGCGCAGGCCGAAGTCGATCATTTGCGCAGGCGGCATGGTGGGCTTGAGCGCCCTACCGGTGTGCGCAGCGAATGCCGTGGCCAGGCCGACAAAAATCTCCCAGTCATGCAACGCCCCCTCAGGCTTGGGCAGGATCGCGCGATTGAAACGGGTGACATTGCGCACGGCGAACATGTTGAACGTGGTGTCGTAGTGGTCGTTTTCCAGCGCCGAAGTGGACGGCAGGATCAGATCGGCATAACGCGTGGTCTCGTTGATATAGAGGTCGATGCTGACCATGAACTCCAAGCCGTCCAGCGCCTGCTCCAACTGACGGCCATTGGGGGTCGACAGCACCGGGTTGCCCGCCACCGTCACCAGCGCGCGGACCTGCCCTTCGCCGCCGGTGAGCATTTCTTCGGCCAATGCAGACACCGGCAACTCGCCGCCGTACTCCGGGCGCCCGGACACGCGACTCTGCCAGCGATTGAAATGCCCGCCACCGGTGGACGCGACCAAATCCACCGCCGGACTGGTGCATAACGCACCGCCCTCGCGGTCGAGGTTGCCCGTGACCAGGTTGATCAACTGCACCAGCCAATGACACAGCGTGCCGAACGCCTGGGTCGACACCCCCATGCGCCCGTAGCAAACAGCTCTATCCGCAGCAGCGAAATCCCGTGCCAACTGGCGGATCTGCTCGGCAGGTACGGCACACTGGCGGCTCATGGCTTCGGCGGTAAAGCCGAGGATCGCACGGCGCACCTCCTCAAGGCCCTCTACCGGCAAATGACTGTCACGCGTCAGGTTTTCGGTGAACAGCGTGTTGAGTACCCCGAACAGCAACGCCGCATCCCCGCCAGGCCGCACAAACAGATGCTGATCAGCGATCGCCGCCGTCTCGCTGCGCCGAGGATCGACCACCACCACCTTGCCACCCCGCGCCTGGATGGCCTTGAGACGCTTCTCCACATCGGGCACGGTCATGATGCTGCCGTTGGAGGCCAGCGGGTTGCCGCCCAGGATCAGCATGAAGTCGGTGTGGTCAATGTCCGGAATCGGCAGCAACAGGCCGTGGCCGTACATCAGGTGGCTGGTGAGGTGATGGGGCAACTGGTCTACGGAGGTGGCAGAAAACCGGTTGCGCGTCTTGAGCTGGCCGAGGAAGTAGTTGCTGTGGGTCATCAGCCCATAGTTGTGCACGCTGGGGTTGCCCTGATACACCGCCACCGCATGCTGCCCATGCCGCGCCTGGATGCCCGCGAGCCGCTCGGCGACCAGGGCAAACGCCTCATCCCACGGGATTGGCTGCCATTCGCTGCCCACCCGCAACATAGGCTGGTGCAGGCGGTCAGGATCATTCTGGATGTCCTGCAACGCCACGGCCTTGGGGCAGATGTGGCCGCGACTGAAGCTGTCCAGCGTGTCGCCCTTGATCGAGGTGATCGCCAGGCTGCCGTCTTCGGCTTGGGTGGTTTCCAGGGTCAGGCCACAGATGGCTTCACACAGGTGGCAGGCACGGTGGTGGAGAGTCTTGGTCATGGCCAGTCTCTTTATTGGGCTTTGGCCTGACTATGGGCCGTGACCATGACAGGCGCCAGCATCGTTCGTCCTGTGAATCGATAGCCATCAGGCCAGGCCATGCGCAAACATGAGCAAATGTTACAGAGCCTGTAACCCCCGTCTAAAACCGACACAGCCCGGCCTGGGCCCGCCCCTGCACATTGCAAATGGTTGCGAGGCCAGTGTACAAATGACCTGCTGCTGTCTGGAAACCGTCTTCGAATGCGCTCTTGCGCCCTTCTTGAACACCCATAAAACCGTAGCCCTATTGGTAAGACGCGACATTTAATTATAAGATCGCGCCTTCCCCTATTTCGTCGCCCCGTGCGGCTTTCGCCGCAGGTCTCGCCCGTTGTCACAATAAACAAGGCTTTGAGTATCTGCGGTCTGTTGCAAAAAGGTAGTTAATGATGAGCGCAAGGCACTTTCTCTCCCTGATGGATTGCACGCCCGAAGAGCTGGTCAGCGTGATCCGTCGAGGCATTGAGCTTAAAGACCTGCGTAATCGCGGTGTACTGTTCGAGCCTTTGAAAAACCGCGTGCTCGGGATGATTTTCGAGAAGTCGTCGACCCGCACTCGCCTGTCGTTCGAAGCCGGCATGATCCAGCTGGGAGGCCAGGCCATCTTCCTGTCGCCGCGTGACACCCAACTGGGCCGTGGCGAGCCGATCAGCGACTGCGCGATCGTCATGTCGCGCATGCTCGATGCGGTGATGATCCGTACCTTCGCCCATAGCACCCTGACCGAATTCGCCGCCAACTCGCGCGTGCCGGTGATCAACGGCCTGTCCGATGACCTGCACCCGTGCCAGTTGCTGGCCGATATGCAGACCTTCCTTGAGCACCGTGGCTCGATCCAGGGCAAGACCGTGGCCTGGATCGGTGACGGCAACAACATGTGCAACAGCTATATAGAAGCGGCGATTCAGTTCGACTTCCACCTGCGCATCGCCTGTCCGGAAGGCTTCGAACCGGCCGCCGAGTTCCTGGCCAAGGCCGATGGCCGTGTGCAGATCCTGCGCGATCCAAAGGACGCAGCGATCGGCGCCCACCTGGTCAGCACCGACGTCTGGACCTCCATGGGCCAGGAAGACGAAACCGCCAAGCGCCTGGCCCTGTTCGCGCCCTTCCAGGTGACCCGCGCCCTGCTCGACATGGCCGCGCCGGACGTGCTGTTCATGCACTGCCTGCCCGCCCACCGGGGTGAGGAAATCAGCCTCGACCTGCTCGATGACCCACGCTCCGTGGCCTGGGACCAGGCAGAGAACCGCCTGCACGCGCAAAAAGCCCTGCTCGAATTCCTCGTCGAACCGGCGTACCACCACGCATGAGCCAGCCATTACTGCTGAACTTGCGCAATCTGGCATGCGGCTACCAGGATCAACGGGTGGTGCAGAACCTCAATCTGCACCTCAACACGGGCGATATCGGCTGCCTGCTGGGCTCTTCGGGCTGTGGCAAAACCACGACCTTGCGCGCGATTGCCGGTTTTGAGCCGGTGCACGAAGGCGAAATCAGCCTGGCGGGCGAAGTGATCTCCAGCGCCGGTTTTACCCTGGCACCGGAGAAACGTCGTATCGGCATGGTGTTCCAGGACTACGCGCTGTTTCCCCACCTCAGCGTGGCCGACAACATCGCCTTCGGCATTCGCAAGCACCCGCAAAAAGACCGTGTGGTCGCCGAACTGCTGGAACTGGTCAACCTCAAGAACCTGGGCAAGCGTTTCCCCCACGAACTGTCGGGCGGCCAGCAACAACGCGTCGCCCTCGCCCGCGCCCTGGCACCGGAGCCACAGCTGTTGCTGCTGGACGAACCGTTCTCCAACCTCGACGGCGAACTGCGGCGCAAGCTCAGCCACGAGGTGCGCGACATCCTCAAGGCACGGGGCACCAGTGCGATCCTGGTCACCCATGACCAGGAAGAGGCATTCGCCGTGAGTGATCACGTCGGGGTGTTCAAGGAGGGCCGCCTGGAGCAGTGGGATACCCCCTACAACCTCTATCACGAACCCCTGACGCCGTATGTCGCCAGCTTTATCGGCCAGGGTTATTTCATTCGTGGCCAGTTGAGTTCGCCCGAGTCCGTCCACACCGAACTGGGCGACCTGCGCGGAAACCGCGCCTACACCTGGCCTACGGGGGGGGCGGTGGACGTCTTGCTGCGCCCGGACGACATCGTCTACGCGCCGGACAGTGCCTTGAAAGCGCGGATCGTCGGCAAGACCTTCCTCGGCGCATCGACCCTGTACCGCCTGCAACTGCCGACCGGCGCGCAGCTGGAGTCGATTTTCCCCAGCCATGCCGACCATCAGGTGGGCGCACAAGTGGGCATTCGCGTGGCCGCTGAGCATCTGGTGCTGTTCCAGGCCTCAGGCAGCGTCGCGGCGCAGGTTCCTCACGCCGAATCCGGCGTACGGCGCTACAGCCCGGCTGGCTGAGTCAATGATCAACGTGTGGGAGGGGCAAGCCTCCTCCCACATTGGTTATCCAGGATACCGGGATTACGCCCGGCCAATTTCTGCGAATTTGGCCTGGGTATGCTCCGCCAGCACCGCGGCGGACAACTCCACTTCCAGTCCCCTTCTCCCCGCACTCACAAAAATTGTCGCAAACGGCTGCGCCGTCACATCGATAAATGTGCGCAAACGCTTCTTCTGCCCCAATGGGCTGATGCCTCCCAGCAGGTAACCGGTGGAACGCTGCGCCGCCGCCGGATCAGCCATTTCGACTTTTTTCACACCCGCCGCATGAGCCAGAGCCTTGAGGTCCAGACTTCCGACGACCGGCACCACAGCCACCAATAATTCGCCTTTTTCGCTGCTGGCCAACAAGGTCTTGAACACCTGCGCCGGGTCGAGGCCCAATTTCTCTGCGGCCTCCAGGCCATAGGAGGCCGCCTTGGGGTCGTGTTCATAACTGTGGACGCGATGTTCGGCGCGAACTTTTTTCAACAAATCCAATGCGGGCGTCATGACCTCTCCGAGCGTGGCAAACAGACGGCCAATTCTAGGCCAAGCCCGCATAAAACGCTCTAGTCCGCCCTCCCCGTCCACAACACTTAACGTGGCGAGCGTGATCATTCATCAAACCAATAGTTGGAAAGTGACCGACAGTTCACTTTCGACCTTTGACAGCCGTCATTCTTGTCTATATTTTTTCGTTTCCGAATACTGTAGGAATACACCTGCAGCGTTCCAGCAGTAAGCCGTGTCTTGGATGGGGATCCTCGTCACGGTGAAAATCGCGCAACCGTCCGTTGAGGCAGTGCGCCAGACAAGAACAACAATCGAGGTTTTCCATGACAACTGCTCTTCAACAGCCTTCACTTTCGAGCCAATGCATGGCCGAGTTCCTGGGGACTGCGCTTCTGATCTTCTTCGGTACAGGCTGCGTTGCTGCGCTCAAGGTCGCGGGTGCCAGCTTCGGGTTGTGGGAAATCAGCATCATCTGGGGGATCGGCGTCAGCATGGCGATCTACCTGAGCGCCGGTATTTCCGGGGCTCACCTCAACCCGGCGGTCAGTATCGCCCTGTGTATTTTTGCCGACTTCGACAAGCGCAAACTGCCGTTCTACATCCTGGCCCAAATCGCCGGTGCCTTCTGCTCGGCGGCGCTGGTGTACACGCTCTATAGCAATCTCTTTTTCGATTACGAACAAACCCACCATCTGGTGCGCGGCACCCAGGCGAGCCTGGAATTGGCCTCTGTGTTCTCCACCTACCCCCATGCACTGCTGAGCACGGCGCAGGCCTTCCTGGTGGAAATGGTCATTACCGCGATCCTGATGGGCGTGATCATGGCCCTCACCGATGACAACAACGGCCTGCCGCGCGGCCCGCTGGCGCCACTGTTGATCGGCCTGCTGATTGCGGTCATCGGCAGTGCCATGGGCCCGCTGACCGGCTTTGCGATGAACCCGGCGCGGGATTTCGGGCCCAAGCTGATGACCTTTTTCGCTGGCTGGGGTGAAATGGCCTTTACTGGCGGCCGCGAGATTCCTTACTTCCTGGTTCCGATTTTCGCGCCGATTGTCGGCGCATGCCTCGGTGCTGCGGCCTATCGCGGGCTGATTGCTCGCCACTTGCCGAGCGCCGCACCTGCTATAGCGGAAACAACTGACACGGCTGTCAACGGCAAGACTCGTATTTCCTGAAAGCGCCAGCCTGGTCCCCTGCCCTTCGCGGCCCCGGCTGATTTCTGACTTCCTTATTTCGTCCAAGGCAATTGACATGACCGACATCGAGAATAAGAACTACATCATTGCCCTTGATCAGGGCACCACCAGTTCCCGGGCGATCATCTTCGATCGCGACGCCAACGTGGTCTGCACCGCCCAACGTGAATTCACCCAGCACTACCCGCAAGCCGGCTGGGTCGAACATGACCCGATGGAAATCTTCGCCACCCAGAGCGCGGTGATGGTCGAGGCCCTGGCACAAGCCGGCCTGCACCATGACCAGGTCGCCGCCATCGGCATCACCAACCAGCGTGAAACCACCGTGGTCTGGGACAAGGTCACCGGCCGCCCGATCTACAACGCCATCGTCTGGCAGTGCCGCCGCAGCACCGAGATCTGCCAGCAGCTCAAGCGCGACGGCCACGAGCAATACATTAACGACACCACCGGCCTGGTCACCGACCCGTACTTCTCCGGCACCAAGCTCAAGTGGATCCTCGATAACGTCGAAGGCAGCCGCGAGCGTGCGCGCAACGGCGAGCTGCTGTTCGGCACCATCGACAGCTGGCTGATCTGGAAATTTACCGGCGGCAAAACCCACGTCACCGACTACACCAACGCCTCGCGCACCATGCTCTTCAACATCCACACCCTGGAGTGGGATGCGAAGATGCTGGAGATCCTCGACGTTCCGCGGGAAATGCTGCCGGAAGTGAAGTCTTCCTCCGAGATCTACGGCCGCACCAAAAGCGGCATCGCCATCGGCGGTATCGCCGGTGACCAGCAAGCGGCACTGTTCGGCCAGATGTGCGTGGAGGCCGGCCAGGCCAAGAATACCTACGGCACCGGCTGCTTCCTGCTGATGAACACCGGTGATAAAGCAGTGAGATCCAAGCACGGCATGCTCACCACCATCGCCTGCGGTCCCCGTGGCGAAGTGGCCTATGCGCTGGAAGGCGCAGTGTTCAACGGTGGCTCCACCGTGCAATGGCTGCGTGACGAGCTGAAAATCATCGCCGATGCCACCGACACCGAATACTTCGCCGGCAAGGTCAAGGACAGCAACGGCGTGTACCTGGTCCCGGCCTTCACCGGCCTGGGCGCCCCGTACTGGGACCCGTATGCCCGTGGCGCACTGTTTGGCCTGACCCGCGGCGTACGCGTGGATCACATTATTCGTGCCGCCCTGGAGTCGATTGCCTACCAGACCCGCGACGTACTCGACGCCATGCAACAGGACTCGGGCGAACGCCTCAAGGCCCTGCGTGTGGACGGCGGCGCGGTGGCCAACAACTTCCTGATGCAGTTCCAGGCCGATATCCTCGGCACCCAGGTCGAACGTCCGCAAATGCGTGAAACCACGGCACTCGGCGCCGCCTACCTGGCAGGCCTGGCCTGTGGCTTCTGGGGCAGCCTGGACGAGCTGCGCGGCAAGGCCGTGATCGAGCGCGAATTCGAACCGCAGCTGGAAGAAGCCGCCAAGGAAAAACTCTACGCCGGCTGGCAAAAAGCGGTGAGCCGCACCCGTGACTGGGAGCCCCACGAAGGCGCCGAATAAGCCAAGCGCCGGCCCTATATCGGGTTGCAACTGGCAGGGAGCAGATTCCTGCGTCATCATGGGCCACTTTTGTATGGCAGCCCAAAGGACGCCCCATGAATCTGCCTCCCCGCCAGCAGCAAATCCTCGAACTGGTCCGCGAACGCGGCTACGTCAGTATCGAGGAAATGGCGCAGCTATTCGTTGTCACCCCGCAAACCATCCGCCGCGACATCAACCAGCTGGCGGACGCCAATCTGCTGCGCCGCTACCACGGCGGCGCGGCCTATGACTCCAGCGTCGAGAACACCGCGTATGCCATGCGCGCCGACCAGATGCGCGATGAGAAACAACGCATCGGCGAAGCCATCGCGGCACAAATTCCCGATCACGCCTCGCTGTTCATCAATATCGGCACCACCACGGAATCCATTGCCCGTGCGCTGCTCAACCACAACCACCTGAAAATCATCACCAACAACCTCAACGTCGCCACCATGCTCAGCGCCAAGGACGACTTCGATGTGTTGCTGACCGGTGGCAATGTGCGCCGTGACGGCGGCGTGGTGGGCCAGGCCAGTGTCGACTTCATCAACCAGTTCAAGGTCGACTTCGCGCTGGTGGGTATCAGCGGCATCGACGAGGACGGCAGCCTGCTGGACTTCGACTACCAGGAAGTGCGGGTTTCCCAGGCGATCATCGCCAATGCGCGCCAGGTGATCCTGGCGGCGGACTCGAGCAAATTCGGGCGCAACGCCATGATTCGCCTGGGACCGATCAGCCTGGTGGACTGCCTGGTGACGGATCGGGAGCCGGTGCCGGCCTTGGTGCAGTTGTTGAACCAGCACAAGGTTCGCCTGGAAGTCGTATAGCGTCTGCACTGAAGCCATCGGGGGCAAACCCCGATGGCGATTTATCCAGCGCCTTTTTCTCGAGCCTGCCCAGGCTCATGTTCACAAATCTTCCTTTTCCCGCCCTTCGATGAGTTTTTTCAATCGAAGTCGGCTGGCTGTGCCCACGTTTATCAGCTACCATTTTCGCAAATGAACATTAATGTTCGAATTCCAATACGAAAAAGCTCCCGAGGCCAGTCGATGAACCCTTCTACCTTGCCTGCTCCACCGCTTGCCGAAGTCTATGACGTTGCCGTAATCGGTGGCGGGATCAACGGCGTCGGCATTGCAGCAGACGCAGCCGGTCGCGGTTTGTCGGTATTCCTTTGCGAAAAGGACGACCTGGCCAGCCACACCTCCTCCGCCAGCAGCAAGCTGATCCACGGCGGCCTGCGCTACCTCGAACATTACGAATTCCGCCTGGTACGCGAAGCCCTGGCTGAACGTGAAGTGCTGCTGGCCAAGGCCCCGCACATCGTCAAGCAGATGCGCTTCGTCCTGCCACACCGCCCCCACCTGCGCCCGGCCTGGATGATCCGTGCCGGCCTGTTCCTCTATGACCACCTGGGCAAGCGCGAAAAACTCGCCGGCTCCAAGAGCCTCAAGTTCGGCCCTGACAGCCCGCTGAAAAGCGAAATCACCAAAGGCTTCGAGTACTCCGACTGCTGGGTCGACGACGCCCGCCTGGTGGTCCTCAACGCCATGGCCGCCCGTGAAAAGGGTGCGCATATCCATACCCAGACCCGCTGCATCAGTGCCCATCGCAGCAATGGCATGTGGGACATGAACATGGAACGCGCCGATGGAAGCCTGTTCTCGATCCGTGCCCGCGCCCTGGTGAACGCCGCCGGCCCGTGGGTCGCCAAGTTCATCAAAGACGACCTGAAGCTGGACTCGCCCTACGGTATCCGCCTGATCCAGGGCAGCCACCTGATCGTGCCGAAACTGTACGAAGGCGCCCACGCGCACATCCTGCAGAACGAAGACCAGCGCATCGTCTTCACCATTCCGTATCTGAACCACCTGACCATCATCGGCACCACCGACCGCGAATACACCGGCGACCCGGCGAAAGTGGCGATCACCGAAGGCGAAACCGACTACATGCTCAAGGTGGTCAACGCGCACTTCAAGAAACAGCTGAGCCGCGACGACATCGTCCACACCTACTCAGGTGTGCGTCCATTGTGCAACGACGAGTCGGACAACCCGTCGGCCATCACCCGTGACTACACCCTGTCGCTGTCCGGTGGTACGGGCGAGGCGCCGATCCTGTCGGTGTTCGGCGGCAAGCTGACCACCTACCGCAAGCTCGCCGAATCGGCGATGGCGCAACTGGCCCCGTACTTCACGCAGATGCGTCCCAGCTGGACCGCCACCGCCAGCCTGCCCGGCGGCGAGGACATGACCACCCCAGAAGCCCTGGCCGAGGCCATTGGCAGCAAATTCGACTGGTTGCCGAGCGAGATCGCGCGCCGCTGGTCCACCACCTATGGCAGCCGCACCTGGCGCCTGCTCGAAGGCGTGCAATCGCTGGCTGACCTGGGTGAACATTTGGGGGGCGGCCTGTACACCCGCGAGGTCGACTACCTGTGTGCCGAAGAATGGGTAACCCAGCCTCAGGACGTGCTCTGGCGCCGGACCAAACTCGGCCTGTTCACCACCCCACAGGAACAGGACAACGTGCAACGCTACCTGTCCAAGGTTGAGCAGACCCGCAGCAAGATCGAAGCGGCCTGACAGGCCCGTCGTACAAAAGCCCCTGCGCCATAAGGCCCAGGGGCTTTTTTATAGCGCCACGCATTCGGTTTTCCGAACGCCCCAGGCAAGCCTATTCGGTTTACCGGATCAAACGGTTACATATTTGTCGTCATACAAAATTAATCCTCATGTAAATCAACTTGTTAAGCTTTTATTTCCGGTCTGGCACGACTCATGCTCTACACTCCCAGACGATTGCCTGGGACGCTTCAGGAGCCGTCACGGGCATTCGCTGTACAAGAGAGCCGTCTAGCCGGCTTCATAAAAAAAACAAATGTCGAGGAAGTATTGATGCGCATCGTTCCCCATATCCTGGGCGCAGCTATCGCTGCTGCTCTGATCAGCACTCCAGTCTTTGCCGCCGAACTCACCGGCACACTGAAGAAAATCAACGACTCCGGCACCATCACCCTCGGGCACCGCGACAGCTCCATTCCGTTTTCCTACATTGCGGATGGTTCGGGCAAACCTGTGGGCTACTCCCACGACATTCAGCTGGCCATCGTCGAAGCCCTGAAAAAAGACCTGAACAAACCCGATCTGCAGGCCAAGTACAACCTGGTCACCTCGCAGACCCGTATTCCGCTGGTTCAGAACGGCACCGTCGACATCGAGTGCGGTTCCACCACCAATAACGCCGAACGCGCCCAGCAAGTCGCCTTCACCACCAACATCTTCGAAATCGGCACTCGCCTGCTGGTCAAGAAAGACAAGGAAGGCAAGCCTAGCTACGCCGACTTCGCCGACCTGAAAGGCAAGAACGTCGTGACCACCGCCGGCACCACGTCCGAGCGCATCATCAAGGCGATGAACGCTGACAAGCAGATGGGCATGAACGTCATCTCCGCCAAAGACCATGGCGAGTCCTTCCAGATGCTGGAAAGCGGCCGTGCCGTAGCCTTCATGATGGACGACGCCCTGCTGGCCGGTGAAGAAGCAAAGGCCAAGAAGCCGGATGACTGGGTCATCACCGGTACTCCACAGTCCTTCGAAGCCTACGCGTGCATGGTTCGCAAAGAAGACCCTGCCTTCAAGAAAGCGGTGGATGACGCCATTGTTGGCCTGTACAAGTCCGGCGAAATCAACAAGATCTACGCCAAGTGGTTCGAAAGCCCGATCCCACCAAAAAACCTGAACCTGAACTTCCCAATGAGCGACAAGGTTAAGGAACTGATCAAGAACCCGACCGACAAGCCGGCGCCTGAAGTAAAAATCTGATTCCTGACTAACCTTATCGTCTGAGGGAGCCTACCCTCCCTCAGGCGTCTGTTACTACCTGCTGGCTATACTTTGGAACACTCGACCGGGCGGTTTTCGAGCCGATCGCGTGTGCCTGGCGTTCATCGCCGGGCGGGAATGGACTTTCCCCAAGCGGGTGCTTGTACATCGATCGATCTCGAGGGGAGACCCTAATGAATTACAACTGGGACTGGGGCGTGTTCTTCAAGTCCACCGGCGTGGGCAGCGAGACTTATCTCGACTGGTACATCGCCGGCCTGGGCTGGACCATCGCCATCGCTGTCGTGGCATGGATTATCGCCTTGCTGCTGGGCTCCATTCTGGGGGTCATGCGCACCGTGCCAAACCGCCTCGTATCAGGCATCGCGACCTGCTACGTGGAGCTGTTTCGTAACGTGCCGCTGCTGGTGCAGCTGTTCATCTGGTACTTCCTGATACCCGACCTGCTGCCGCAGAACCTGCAGGACTGGTACAAGCAGGACCTCAACCCGACCACCTCGGCCTACCTGAGCGTTGTCGTGTGCCTGGGCCTGTTCACCGCTGCCCGTGTGTGCGAGCAAGTGCGTACCGGTATCCAGGCGCTGCCACGGGGCCAAGAGGCCGCTGCACGTGCCATGGGCTTCAAGTTGCCGCAGATCTACTGGAACGTGCTGCTGCCCCAGGCCTACCGGATCATCATTCCGCCGCTTACCTCGGAATTCCTCAACGTCTTCAAGAACTCCTCCGTGGCGTCCTTGATCGGCCTGATGGAACTGCTGGCGCAAACCAAACAGACCGCCGAGTTCTCGGCCAACCTGTTTGAAGCCTTCACCCTGGCCACCCTGATCTACTTCACCCTGAACATGAGCCTGATGCTGCTGATGCGCGTGGTCGAGAAGAAAGTCGCCGTGCCCGGCCTGATCTCCGTGGGGGGTAAATAATGGAACTCGATTTCAGCGGCATCATCCCCGCCATCCCGGGCCTGTGGAACGGCATGGTCATGACCTTGAAGCTGATGGTCATGGGCGTGATCGGCGGTATCGCGCTGGGTACGATCCTCGCACTGATGCGCCTTTCGTCCAGCAAACTGCTGTCCCGGGTGGCCGGCGCCTATGTGAACTACTTCCGCTCGATCCCGCTGCTGCTGGTGATCACCTGGTTCTACCTGGCGGTGCCGTTCGTGCTGCGCTGGATCACCGGCGAAGACACCCCGATCGGCGCGTTCACCTCCTGCGTCGTGGCATTCATGATGTTCGAGGCGGCGTACTTCTGCGAGATCGTGCGGGCCGGCGTGCAGTCGATCCCCAAGGGCCAGATGGCGGCGGCACAGGCAATGGGCATGACCTATGGCCAGACCATGCGCCTGATCATCCTGCCCCAGGCGTTCCGCAAGATGACCCCGTTGCTGCTGCAACAGTCGATCATCCTGTTCCAGGACACCTCGCTGGTCTACACCGTGGGCCTGGTGGACTTCCTCAACTCCGCCCGTTCCAACGGCGACATCATCGGGCGCTCCAATGAGTTCCTGATCTTCGCCGGTGTCGTCTACTTCATCATCAGCTTTTCCGCCTCGCTGCTGGTCAAGCGTCTGCAAAAAAGGTTTGCCGTATGATCTCGATCAAGAACATCAACAAGTGGTATGGCGACTTCCAGGTGCTGACCGATTGCAGCACCGAGGTTAAAAAAGGCGAAGTGATCGTGGTGTGCGGGCCATCGGGCTCGGGCAAGTCCACCCTGATCAAGTGCGTCAACGCGCTGGAACCGTTCCAGAAAGGCGACATAATCGTCGACGGCACCTCCATCGCCGACCCGAAGACCAACCTGCCGAAACTGCGTTCGCGCGTGGGCATGGTGTTCCAGCACTTCGAGCTGTTCCCGCACCTGACCATCACCGAAAACCTGACCATCGCACAGATCAAGGTGCTCGGCCGCAGCAAGGAAGAAGCCACCAAGAAAGGCCTGCAACTGCTTGAGCGCGTCGGCCTGTCGGCGCACGCCCACAAGCACCCGGGCCAGCTTTCCGGTGGCCAGCAGCAACGTGTGGCGATCGCCCGCGCCCTGGCCATGGACCCGATCGTCATGCTGTTCGACGAACCGACCTCGGCCCTCGACCCGGAAATGGTCAACGAAGTACTGGACGTGATGGTGCAACTGGCCCAGGAAGGCATGACCATGATGTGCGTCACCCACGAAATGGGCTTTGCCCGCAAAGTGGCCGACCGCGTGATCTTCATGGACGCCGGCAAGATCATCGAAGACTGCCCGAAGGAAGAGTTCTTCGGCGACATCAGCGCCCGCTCCGAGCGCGCGCAGCACTTCCTTGAGAAAATCCTGCAGCACTAAGTACCACCCAGCTGTGGTGAAGGGGCGCCCCCCTTCGCCACAACTGGTTGACCCAAGGCATCTGTGATGAAATGCGACCCCAACCTCTATCGCGCCGCACCGCCATCACTTGCCGTGAAACCTCGTCTGATTCGCCAACTGTTCCTGCCGCCGTTGATCATCGCCCTGATGATCGGCCTGGGTTATATCGGCTTCTGGATCAGTGAGTACTACGGCATCCGCACCCTCAGCGACAACGGCGAACGCCAGCTGGAGCTGCATGCCCGCACCGTCGAAAGTGAAATCAGCAAATACACCTACCTGCCCAGCCTGCTGGAGCTGGAGTCGAGCGTCTCCAAGCTGCTGGCCGAGCCGAACCAGGAAACCCGCAAAACGGTCAACGACTACCTCGAAGGCCTGAACCGACGCAGTCGCAGTCGGGCCATCTACGTGATGGACACCACCGGCCGCGTGCTGGCCACCAGTAACTGGCGCGATGCCGACAGTTACCAGGGTGAAGACCTGTCCTTTCGCGCCTATTTCCAGAATGCCGTGCGCGGCCAGCCCGGGCGTTTCTACGGCATCGGCAGCACCAACGGCGAACCCGGCTACTACCTGGCCCATGGCCTGGAAGAACACGGCAAGATCATCGGCGTAGCGGTGGTTAAAGTGCGCCTCGAAGCCCTGGAAGAGCGCTGGCAACGCGCGCGCCTCGAAGCCTTTGTGAGCGACGAGAACGGCATCATCATTCTCTCCAGCGACCCGGCTCGACGCCTCAAGGCGGTGCGACCGCTGAGCGACGAGACCAAGGATCGCCTGGCCCACAGCCTGCAATATTACTGGGCCACGCTCAACGAACTGGAACCCCTGGCCCGTGAGCGCTTGAATGAACGCAGCGAGAAGCTGACCTTCCCGGCCAACACTGAAGTGGTCAACGACGAGCACGAAGTCAGCTACCTGGCGCAAACCCGTCCACTCAACGACACACCGTGGAATTTCACCCTGCTCACCCCGCTCAACGACCTGCGCCGCGCGGCGATCAACCAGGGCATCCTGGTGGCAGTCGCGTTTGGCCTCGTCGCGTTTTTGCTGATTGCCTGGAACGAGCGGCGCAAAGTCATCGCCACCCGCCTCGCTGCGCGGGAAGCCTTGCAGGAAGCCAACAGCCAGCTGGAACGGCGGATCGCCGAACGCACCGCCGACCTGCGCGCCAGCAACGAGCGGCTCAAGGGCCAGATCCGCGAACGGCGCCAGGCCGAGGAAACCCTGCGCCGCGCCCAGGATGAACTGGTACAGGCCGGCAAGCTGGCGGCCATCGGCCAGATGTCCACCAGCATCGCCCATGAACTGAACCAGCCGTTGGCCGCGCTGCGCACCTTGTCCGGCAACACCGTGCGCTTCCTCGAACGCGGCGCGCTGGACACTGCCAGCGCCAACCTCAAGACCATCAACGAACTGATCGACCGCATGGGCCGTATCACCGCCAGCCTGCGCTCCTTTGCCCGACGCGGCGATGACCAGGGCGAAGCCAGCCTGGCCAAGGCCGTGGACGCCGCGTTCCAGGTCCTCGGCCCACGCCTGGACAGCCTGCCGCTGAGCCTGCACCGTAACTTTGCCCCGGCTCAATTGCAGATCGACCAGACGCGCCTGGAACAGATCCTGGTCAACCTGATCGGCAACGCCCTCGACGCCATGCAGGCACAACCGGCTCCCGAGTTGTGGCTGGAAGGCAGCGCCGCCGAGGGCAAATACCGCCTGCTGGTACGCGACAACGGCCACGGCATCGACGCCGAGGCGCGCAAGCATCTGTTCGAACCCTTCTTTACCACCAAACCCGGCGAGCAAGGCCTGGGCCTGGGCCTGACCCTCTCCGCCAGCCTCGCGGCGGCCACCGGCGGCACCCTCGCCGTGGAGCACCCGGCCGGCGGTGGCACTGCCTTTGTCCTGAGCCTGCCGCTGGTGGGCGCTCAACAAGCTGAGTCGACATGAATATTGATCCTCAAGACCTCACCGTGCTGATCGTTGAAGACGACCCCCATGTGCTGCTCGGCTGCCAACAGGCCCTGGCGCTGGAAGATATCCCCAGCGTGGGCGTGGGCAGTGCCGAAGAAGCGTTGAAACGCATCGGCGAGAACTTCGCCGGCATTGTGATCAGCGACATTCGCCTGCCGGGCATCGACGGCCTGGAACTGCTCACCCGTCTCAAGGCCCTGGATAAAAGCCTGCCGGTGGTGCTGATCACCGGGCATGGCGACATCTCCATGGCCGTCGGCGCCATGCGCAATGGCGCCTACGACTTCATGGAGAAACCCTTCTCCCCCGAGCGCCTGGTCGACGTCGCACGCCGCGCCCTGGAACAACGCGGGCTGGCGCGGGAAGTCTGGTCGCTGCGCCGCCAGTTGGCTGAGCGGGATTCGTTGGAAGGCCGCATCATCGGTCGCTCGCCGGCCATGCAGAACCTGCGCGAGCTGATCGCCAACGTCGCGGACACCTCGGCCAACGTGCTGATCGAAGGCGAGACCGGTACCGGCAAGGAGCTGGTCGCGCGTTGCCTGCATGATTTCAGCCGCCGGCACGCCCACCAGTTCGTCGCCCTCAACTGCGGCGGCCTGCCGGAGAACCTGTTCGAAAGCGAGATTTTCGGCCACGAAGCCAACGCCTTTACCGGCGCCGGCAAGCGCCGTATCGGCAAGATCGAACACGCCCATGAAGGCACGCTGTTCCTCGATGAAGTGGAAAGCATGCCGATCAACCTGCAGATCAAATTGCTGCGAGTGCTGCAGGAGCGCACCCTGGAACGCCTGGGCTCGAACCAGAGCGTGGCCGTGGATTGCCGGGTGATCGCCGCCACCAAGTCCGACCTCGACGAACTGAGTCGCGCCAGCCAGTTCCGCAGCGACCTGTACTACCGCCTCAACGTGGTGACCCTGGAACTGCCGCCCCTGCGCGAGCGCCGCGAAGACATCCTGCAGCTGTTCGAACACTTCCTGCAGCAGTCATCCCTGCGTTTTGACCGCACCGCGCCGGAACTGGACAACCAGACCCTGTCCAGCCTGATGAGCCACGACTGGCCCGGTAACGTACGCGAACTGCGCAACGTCGCCGAACGCTTCGCCCTCGGCCTGCCCGCCTTCAAGAAAAGCGGTGCCAGCAGCGGCAGCCAAGGCCTGGCGTTCACCGAAGCGGTGGAAGCCTTTGAACGCAACCTGCTCAGCGATGCCCTGCAACGCAGCGGCGGCAACCTGACCCAGGCCAGCCAGGAACTGGGCATGGCCAAGACCACCCTGTTCGACAAGGTCAAGAAATACGGGTTGAGCCACTGATGGATCTTTTTTTGAAAGCCGCCCTGGGCGCGGCGGTGGTGCTGATCCTGGCGGCGCTGGCCAAGACCAGGAACTACTACATCGCCGGGCTGGTGCCGCTGTTTCCGACCTTTGCGTTGATCGCCCATTACATCGTCGGCAAGGGCCGCTCGCTGGACGATTTGAAGACCACCATCCTGTTCGGGATGTGGTCGATCATTCCCTACTTTGTGTATTTGGGGACGTTGTATGTGATGGTGGACCGCATGCGGCTGGAGGCCTCTTTAGCCGTCGCGGCGGTAGCGTGGCTGATGGCCGCGACGGTGTTGGTGAGCGTGTGGGTACGCGTCCACGCCTGACACCACTCAATACAAATGTGGGAGGGGGCTTGCCCCCGATAGCGGTGTGTCAGCGGACAATCTTGTCGACCTGGATGCCCAGCTTCTTCAGGCGATACCAGAAACTGCGCTCAGAAATCCCGATCTTCGCCGCCGCCGCAGCCTGCACGCCGTTGCTCTCCTGCAAGGCGGCCAGGATATACGCCTTCTCCACCTCCGCCAGCGCCGCATCCAGGTCCTGGGGAATCCCCGGCCCGTCGCTGAGGATCGCGGTCACGCCGCCTTCGCTGGGTTTGGAAGCAAACAGATAACCTGGCAAATCAACGTCTTCGATCACGGGCGTGGCTGCCACGATGGTCGCGCGCTCCACACAGTTTTGCAGCTCACGAATATTGCCCGGCCAGTGATACGCGGCCATGGCCTGCAACGCTTCAGGGCTGAAGCCGGTAATACGCTTGCCGGCAGTGGCGCTGAGGGTCCGGGCAAAGTGACGGGCCAGGGGCGCGATGTCTTCCACGCGTTCACGCAGGGCCGGCAGCGGGATCGGGAACACATTGAGGCGGTAATACAGGTCTTCGCGAAACTCCTTGTTGGCCACCGCCTCCAGCAGGTTCTTGTTGGTGGCGGCGATCACCCGCACATCCACCCTGCGCTCGCGGGGGTCGCCCACCGGCTCGATCACCCGCTCCTGCAAGGCGCGCAGGATCTTGGCCTGCAATGCCAGGGGCATATCGCCCACTTCATCGAGAAACAGCGTGCCCTTGTCGGCCTGCTGAAAGCGCCCGACCCGGTCAGACACGGCGCCGGTAAACGCGCCCTTGCGATGGCCGAACATTTCGCTTTCCAGCAACCCTTCGGGGATCGCCGCGCAGTTGACCGCCACAAACGGCTTGTCGGCACGGCTGCCGTGCTTGTGGATGGCGCGGGCGACCATTTCCTTGCCGGTGCCGCTTTCGCCGGTCAGCAGGATGGTGGTACTGCTGTCGCGCACCGAATCCACCGCCTGCAGCACTTTGCGAAACGCCGGGCTGTCGCCCACCAGGCTGTCGAACTGCGCCTGCTCATCCAGCTCGGCGCGCAGGCGCGCGTTGTCGCGCATGATGTCGCGAAACTGCAGGGCCTTGGCCACGGTGATGTCCAGCTCGTCGATATCGAACGGTTTGGCAATGTAGTCGTAGGCACCGTTGCGCATCGACTGCACGGCGTTTTTCACCGTGCTGTAGGCAGTCATCACGATGACCGGCACGTGGGGATAACGCACCTTGATCTCGGCCAGCAAGGCCGGCCCGTCCATGCCCGGCATGCGCCAGTCACTGATCACCAGGTCGATGTCTTCCTGTTCCAGCACCTTGAGCGCATGCAGGCCGTTGCCCGCAATGAACACCTGCACGTTGTTCTGGCCCAGGGCCGACGCCAGCAGGTCGCAGAGTTTGGGTTCGTCGTCGACTACCAGAATGTTATGCGTCATGACTGTCCTCGTCGTCTTCGCCTGTCGCTGGAATGTACAGGCTGAAGGTGGCGCCGGCATCGTTTTCGCTGGCGCATTCGATGCTGCCGTCGTGACTTTCCATGATCGAATAGACTTTGGCCAGGCCCAGGCCCGTGCCCGAGGCCTTGGTGGTGACGAATGGCGTAAAGATGCGCTCGATCATCTCCGGCGCGATGCCCTGGCCGGTGTCGGCGATGGCGATGACGGTGTTGTCGCCCTCGCTGCGGATGCCTAGGGTCAGGCGCCCGCCTTCAGGCATGGCATCGATGGCGTTGAGAATCAGGTTGAGGCAGGCCTGCTTGAGTTGCTTGGCATCGGCGTAGATCGTCGCCCCCGGTGCCTGGTCGTCGATCTGCGCGTCGATGTTATGGCTGGCCAGTTCCGGCGCGCAGAAGCCCAGGATCTCCTCCACCAGCGGACGGGCCGGCTGCAGCACGCGCAACGGTGGGTTGGGTTTGGCAAAGTCGAGGAACTCGGTGATCAAGTCATTGATGCGGCTGACTTCGCTGATCACATATTCCAGGTGGCGCTTGTCGGCGTCCGGCAGGTCAACGCGGCGGTGCAACAACTGGGTGGCCGTCTTGATGATGCCCAACGGGTTACGGATCTCATGGGCCAGGCCCATGGCGACTTCACCCAGGGCATGCAGGCGATCGCGCCGGCGCAGTTGGGCTTCGAGGTGGTGCAGCTCGCCCAGGCGCTCGGTCATATGGTTGAAGGTGCTGCTCAATTGCGCCAGTTCATCGCCGCCACTGACCAGCACGCGGTGCGTGTAGTTGCCTGAGATCACCGCGCCCACGCCTTCGGACAAGTCCCGCAACGGCTTGGTCAGGCGCCGTGACACCAGCACCCCCGCCGCCAGGGACAGCGCCGAGCTGAGCAGGAAAATCAGCACGAACAGATTGCTCTGGTTCACCAGCCCCACCAGGCTGGTATGGCGCAGCAGGCCGCTGAAAATCACGCCTTGGAGGTCACCGGCGTCATTGAAGATCGGCCAGTACAACCCGCTGTAGCTGTTGGTGAACTGCTCGCTGGGCTGCTTGGTACTGCGCATCGCGGTCTCGACACTTTTCGGAATGCGCGCAGGATGGTCCACGAAGCGCTGGGTCGAAAATATCTCCGAGAACCCCTCGGGGTTGGCCAGGTACAGGCGCAGGTCGAGGGAATGCACATCGGCCACGCTGGTGAGAAAGCTGCTGTCCAGGTAGGTCGCCACCAACAGGCGGTAGTCGACCCCGTCCTGGCTGGTTTCGAAGGTCGAGACCACAATCCCGGTGCTCACCCCCGCCACTTGTACGGTCTGCAGCACCGCATTGCTGGTCAGGCTGATCTGTTTCACGATGTCATCGGAGGCGGTGCTGAACACCACCTTTTGATCGCTGGTGCGGATCAGCGCCACCACGTCGATGTCGGTGGCATCGGCGATGTCTGCGGTCAGCCGGTCATGCTTGGCCGCCTGCCGGCTCGAGGGCGGGCTGGTGTAGCGCAGGAACAGCTTGGCCATGCGCGCGTTGTCGTGAAGGATGTCGCCGATCTCGTCCTTGACGATCTTGGTCGATTCCTGCAGCCAGATACGCACGTTGCTGTCGAAAATCTGCGACAGCGTGGTCGCCGCCAGCTCCGCCGCGATCATGGTGGGAATCACGCTGACCAGCCAGAACGCCAGCACCAGCTTGCGCTGGACGCTCCAGCGCGAAATGGCAAAGGGGCGGGCTTTCTGGCGGGTCTTGGTGATCATCAGGTTTCGCTTATCGCAGCAGCCATGGCAGGGTCGGAACGATCCGGTCGAATAAACAGTTTTACAAGCGTGAGCAGGCCGTTGACCAGCCGGTTGCGGTGGCGGAAAAACACACTGTTGCCCTGGAACTCGCAGCCCAGGCGCAGCTTACTGGCATAGCCGGCCTGGCCGCACTCATACACCGCAATATTGTGTTGAATACAGTAGTCGACGTTGGTCAGCCAACTGCGGAAGTACAGGTTGTAGTCACGGCTGAACGCAACGTCATGGGCGAAAAACTTGTCCACCAGCCGGTGCTCATCCAGCAGCAGCAGGTTGAACGCCACCAACTGCTCGTCGACCCAGTAAAGAACACAGAAGGCGCGATCGCCAAGACGTTCCAGCACGCCGGTGAAATAGCCGGCAGGCAGGCGTTCGAACTGCAACTCGGCGCGCGTCAGCGTGGCTTCATACAGGCGCATGATCTCGGGCAGCACGTCATCGATATTGCCGCGCCACTCCACCCGCGGTCCAGGTGCACGCAGCTTGCGGCGCAAGTCCTTGCGGGTGGATTTGCCCAGCGAGCCGAGGTAGGCGTCCACCGAGCCGTATGGCAGCGGCAACACTCCGGTGGGCAATCCCGGCATGCTTTGAAAACCCGCCACCCGGCAACTGTCGAGCCAATGGGGGTCCTGGCTGGGTGCATCCTTGACCGCCAGCAGGCCGATACCGAAATCATCGGCATCCCGGCGCGCGGCCTCCAGCAAGTGTTTGAGCAACAACGGGCGACGCGACTCGGGCACGCCACTGGCCACCCCGGCGTCGCAACGCTCGGCCACCGGGGAGCCAATGGCATACAGGCCCAATTGCAAAACACCCGGCCACAGCCGCTCCACACGTTCGGCCAAACGCTTGCCGGCGCCCGACACCGTGGTGTCGAGGCGATAATGGGTGATGAACGCGGCAGCCACGGCCACCAGCGTTCCATTGTCATAAACCGCCAGGTAGCGCCATTGGAAATCATCGATGGCGGCATTTTCCACGGCGACGTAATAATCCCAGTCTTCCAGGGCACCGGGAAAACAGTCGTTCCAGGCGCTACGCTGGAGGGCCCGGATGGTCGGGAAGGCTTGGGTGGTGATCACATCGTTTCCCTTGTTATGGCTGGCGAGCTTGCTGTGGTGAGCGGCTCATTGTGGTGAGCTGGCTTGCTGTGGTGAGCGGGCTTGCCCCGCTCACAACAGCAAGCCAGCTCAACACAACAAGCACGCTCGCCACCCAGTAAGCCGGCGTCCACAAACGCGGTGTGCCGTTCGACAAAGTCGGCACTCAACTCGATGACCCGGCGGTATTGCAGGTCGACGGTGATCATGTGGTAGCAGTTGTCCAGCAGGATCTTGGTCACCGGGCCGCCCAGGTGACGCTCCACGTAATCGGCATTCCAGCGGCTGGTGATGTCGTCCTCGAGGGAGTGCAGCACCAGGGCCGGCACCTTGACCTTGGGCATGCGTTTCCTGACCACGGCGTTCATGCGGTGCAACTCGCGCACCGTGATGCCTTCCATAGTCAGCAAACCGGCTTCGCTGCTCTGCCCTTCCTTCATCTGCCGCTCGACGATTGCCCGCAGGCGTTCGTTCTTGATGCCGTAGGGCGGCTTCTCTTCGAAGCGGCATATATGCACGCCGAACGGAATTTTCATCAGCAGTGGCGTGAGGAATGCCAGCTTGTTGATGCTCCAGCCGTCGTACTTTAGGGTGGTGGAATACATCAACAGCCCGGCAACTTGCCCAGGGTGCTCGGCAGCCACGTACATCGACATCACCGCGCCCATGGACAAGCCACCGACAAACACCTGCTCGTGGCGTTGCCTGACCTGCACGAAGGTCTTGCGCACGCCCTCGTACCAGTCCAGCCAGCCGGTGGCCTGCAGGTCGCTGTTGTCACCGCAGTGCCCGGCCAGGGTGGGCACGTACACCGTGCAGTTACCCGCCTTGGCCAGTCCCTTGGCGACCTGGCGCAATTCCGTCGGGGTGCCGGTCAGGCCGTGGATCAACAGGATCCCGACCGGACCTTCACCGAGAACGAAACCGGCGCTGCCTTCACCGAGGTCGATCCCGGCGGCGCTCACCGTTGGGTCGCCCGTACCAGCAGTTGCTCGAGCAGCTTCAGGCCCAGTTCGATTTCCGGGTAGCTGATTTCCAGGGACGGTGCCAGGGTGATCACATTTTTGTAGTAGCCGCCCACGTCGAGGATCAGGCCGAGTTTGCGGCCATCGACGACCATGTCGCCTTTCATGCCTTCTTCGACCATGTAGTCCAGGGTCGCCTTGTCCGGCGTGAAGCCGTCCGGGCCGCAGATTTCGCAGCGCAGGGCCAGGCCCAGGCCGTCGACGTCGCCGATGATCGGGAAACGTTTCTGCAGGTCCTGCAGGCCTTCGAGGAAGAATTTGCCCTTGGCCATGACCATCGCGCCGTAGTCGACTTCGTTGGTCATCTTGAACATTTCCAGGCCCACCGCCGTGCCCAATGGGTTGGAGGCGAACGTGGAGTGGGTCGAACCTGGCGGGAAGATCTTCGGGTTGATCAACTCTTCACGGGCCCAGATACCGCCCAGTGGGTTGAGGCCGTTGGTCAGCGCCTTGCCGAAGACGATCACGTCCGGTTGGACGTCAAAGTGTTCGATGGACCAGAGTTTGCCGGTGCGGTAGAAGCCCATCTGGATTTCGTCGGACACCATCAGGATGCCGTGCTGATCCAACACATGCTTGAGTTCGCGGTAGAAGTTCATCGGCGGGATCACGTAGCCGCCGGTGCCCTGGATCGGCTCGACGTAGAACGCGGCGTATTCACTCTGCCCGACTTTCGGGTCCCACACGCCGTTGTATTCGGTCTCGAACAGGCGTGCGAATTGCTGCACGCAATGGCTGCCGTACTCTTCCTTGGTCATGCCCTTGGGACCGCGGAAGTGGTACGGGAACGGGATGAACTGCGCACGCTCGCCGAAGTGGCCGTAGCGGCGACGGTAGCGGTAGCTGGAGGTGATCGACGAGGCGCCGAGGGTCCGGCCGTGGTAGCCGCCTTCGAAGGCGAACATCAGGCTTTTGCCGTTGGTGGCGTTACGCACCACTTTCAGGGAGTCTTCGATCGACTGCGAGCCGCCGACGTTGAAGTGCACGCGACCGTCGAGGCCGAATTTTTTCTTGGCGTCCACCGCGATCATTTCCGACAGCTCGATCTTGCCTTTGTGCAGGTACTGGCTGGCGATTTGCGGCAGGGTGTCGATCTGCTGTTTCAGCGCATTGTTCAGGCGCGGGTTGGCGTAGCCGAAGTTGACGGCCGAGTACCACATTTGCAGGTCGAGGTAGGCCTGGTCTTCGGTGTCCCACACGTAGGAGCCTTCGCACCGGCTGAAAATACGCGGTGGCTCGATGTAGTGAACGGTGTCGCCGTAGGAGCAATACTTGGCTTCTTTATCCAGAAGGATCTGGTCTTCGGCGGTAGCGATGCGGATATCAGACATGATGGAAGAGTTCCTGATTGTCAGAAGAGGTGTTGAAGGTGGTGGCGTTGGCGGCGATGCCCTGAGGCAGGCGGGCCAGCAACGCAGGCACTTCGGCGAAGGTGTCGAAGCGCGCGTGAGGGATGTTGTTGGCTGCGCAGTACTGGGCGAGGCTGCCTTTGGCAAATACGAAGTCGGCGGTGGAGGCCACGCACATGTCCGACTTGCCGTCGCCGATCACCAGCACGCGCTTGTTGCGCGGGGTGGATTTGCACTTGCAGTTGCCGGACGCCGCACGGCACGCATCGCTGGCATACGGGAAGTCGATGCGCCAGCTGTTCTGGTCGACCTGGCGCAGGCGGTTGGCGAGGATCGGCAGCAAGGTCACGTAGTTGCGCGACAGGATCCGCGCAATACCCTGTTCGATGCCGTCGCTGACCACTTCGAGGGAAGCGCCCAGGCCGAGCACGTGATCGACGAAGTCGGGGAAATCCGGGTCGATCTCGACACTGTCGAAATACGCCAGCAGTTCACTTGGGGTGGCCTTGATCAGCGCCAGTTGACGGCTCAGGCATTCGCGGGAACCGATATGCCCATCCAGCCATTCCTGTTCGATGGTTTCCCACTCGGGGCCGGCGAAGCGTTGGAGGACGTTGTCGATGACATCGGTGGGGGTAATGGTCCCGTCGAAGTCACACACGATATGCCAGTGGATCATCTGCGTTTACCTTGAGGAGCGCGCTGTGTGCGCTTGCCCAAGGGGTAGAGCAGGGAGTGTGCCAACTGGCTGAAGCCCAGCCGGGCTGGGGGTTCTGGCGTTAGCGGTGGAGATATGTGTCGTGCAAGCTACAATTTTTGTAGCTCGCTACAAACAAGATGAGTGCTTGCGCAAGGGATGCCCTTCGCGCGTTCATGCGCGCATGTCCACATAAGGAACCTGCTCCATGCTCAAACTCACTTGCGCTGTATTCGCCGGTTTACTGGGGCTGTGGGGCATTGCCGGCACCGCCCTGGCAGCCCCGGTCACCGGTGAAGTCGGCGCGGGCCTCAGTTATCAACCCCACGACCCCACCGGCAGCCGCTACGAAACCCGCCCCGTGCCCTACCTGGACCTGGACTGGGGCCCTGTCAGCCTGAGCACCGATGACGGCCTGACCTGGAGCGCCCTGAACACCAACGGTTTTACCGCCGGCCCCTATATCAACTACCTGCAGGGGCGTACCTCCAACGGCGAGCTGCAAGGCCTGCGCAATGTGTCGGACATGGCGGAAGTGGGCGGTTTCATCCAATACGCGCCGGCCGACTTCTGGCGCGTGTACGCCCGGATGGGCCAGGCCGTGGGCGGCGGGCATTCGCAGAGCGGCGCGCTGGGCAAGGTCGGCGGCGAGCTGGGCTACCCACTGGGTGGTGGGGTTATCGGCAGCAGCGGCCTGGCGGCGAATTTCGCCGATGCGCGCCAGACTCAGACCTATTTCGGGGTAGACGCCAATGAATCCGCGGCCTCCGGCATTCGCCCCTACAACGCCAGCGGCGGATTCCAGAACCTCACGCTGACCCAAAGCTTCGAGTTCCCCCTGGCCTCCCACTGGTCGCTGCTGACCAGCGCCAGCTGGATCCACCTGGTGGGCTCGGCGGCCAACAGCAGCATCGTCAAGGAGACTGGCGACGTGAACCAGGGCCAGGTACAGACGGCGATCAGCTACACGTTCGATTGATCACTTCGGACAACATGTGGGAGCAAGCCCCCACATAGGTCCGTTTTTCAGTTTTCCTCGCCCTCGGCCAACAGCGCGATTCCGCCGATAATCACCGCAACGCCCACCCAATGCAGCGGGCTGATATGTTCCCCCAGCCCCAGCCACGAACCGAGCAACACCACCACAAACACCAGTGAACTCAGGGGAAACGCCAGGGACAGGCTGCTGCGCCGCAGGATCAGCATCCACACGAAAAACGCGCCGATGTAGCTGGCAATCGCCGCCAGGATCCCCGGGTTGCGCGCCACCTCGGACAACCACAGCCAGTTGAAATCCATCTGCCCCAGCTGGTCCCCTGCAACTTTGGTAAACAGCTGCCCGGCACTCTCGGTGCAGATCAGCAAGGCCCACAGCACCACCGTGCCGAGGCGCCCATGCAACCAACCGGTATGCATCGTTTGCGTACTCATGCCTGACTCCCAGCAATCGCTACCAGCATCACACCCAAGGTAATCACCAGCGTGCCCAGCCAACGACGGCGGCTGACGGTTTCGCCCAGTACCACCTTGCCGGCCAGCACCACCCCGCAATAAGCCAGGGCCGCCGCCGGGAATAACAAGCTCAACGGCGCACGAGACAGCGCTTCGAGCCACACGAAAAACTCGATTACATAGGCACCGATCCCCGCCCACAGCAACGGCGCATTGAACACCTGGCCCCAGAACGCATTCAGGCGAAAACCGCCCTCCAGCTCCGGCAAGCGGTCCAGGCCGAGCTTGAAACACAGTTGGCCGATCACATCGAGCACGATGGAAAAGGCCACGAGCAACACCACAGTCAAGGTCACGGGAACAGCTCCTCAAACAGGTCGATCAAGGCTTCATTGGTGGCGGCGTTACGCTGCAGATCCTCCGGGCTCCAGCGCTCCGCGGGCGGCTGGTCGGACTTGGCTTCCCAACGCTTGAACGCGTTGCTGAACACCGGCGTGGCGAACTCGCCGCACACGTCGATGCCGATGATGCGCTTGCGTGCCGCCAATGCGCGCAGGGCTTGCAGCAGATGGGTCAGGCGCATGCCGCCCTGGTCCCAGTTGGTGGCGGCGTCTTCACTGGCGAGCACGTCTTTGTCGATGGTGATCCAGATCGCTTCGGTGGGCAGGCTGCCGATCATCTGCTCGAGAAACGCAGCCCAGTCCAGCTCCGCCAGGTTGCGCCAGTGCAGGTGGTTTTCCTGCTGCTGGTGGCCGGCGCCATCGCCGACCCGGCCCCAGACTTTCGACGGCGGGTGCTGCCAGGGGAACAGTTGCAGGCGCCCGCGCTTGAGGGCTCCGAGGTTGCCGCCACGCAGTTGCGGGTTATGCAGGTCATCGCTGCATGGGCCGAGGGTGACGATGCGTTTGATCGCCGGCATGTTCAGTGCGCGGTTGACCCATGAGCCACAGTGACGCTTGGGCGCAAAGCGCACCCAGTCGGGGTGGTTGTCGAAGTGGATCAGGCTGATGGGTTCTTTCAGGTCGGCCAGAAACGCCGGCGTCAGGTGGTGATAATCGCCGGAGCCGACGAACAGGATTTCCGGGCGCGCATCCGTGGGCCGGGGCCGCCGGGCCAGGCGTTCGGCGAAGCGCTTCCAGGTTTTTTCGGTGGACCACAGGCGCAGCTTCGGGCCCAGGTCCAGCAGGTCGATACGTGTGGCACGGCCACTGGCCAGGCGCCGGGCAATCGGTGCCTGACCGGTGAGGCTGTGGTCGAGGTCGAGAATGTTCAAGGTCATGTTTCCCCTATGGCTTTAGGGGGACAATGCAAGGGGCGGGCCAGCGCTTACCTCAAGGACAGTGAGAAACAAATGTGGGAGGGGGCTTGCTCCCGATAGCAGAGTGTCAGTCAACAAAGATGTTGAATGTGCCACCGCTCTCGGGGGCAAGCCCCCTCCCACATTTGGATCAGTGTTCGATTTTAGTTTTTAGCTTCGTTGATGATCTGGCGAATCGCACCCACAAAGGCTTCCGCCGGCTGGCCACCGCTGACGGCGTACTGGTCGTTGAACACGATGGTCGGCACCGAGCTCACCCCACGGGATATCCACAACTGCTCTTGCTCACGGACTTCGGCGGCGTATTCATCGCTGGCGAGAATCTCGGCGGCGCGCTTTATATCCAGGCCGACGCTTTCGGCGATGATCGCCAGGGTGGCGTGATCGGAAGGGTCCTGGCCATCGCTGAAGTAGGCCTTGAACAACGCTTCCTTGAGGTTGTACTGCAAGCCCTCGAGCCCGGCCCAATGCAGCAGGCGGTGTGCGTCGAAGGTGTTGTAGATACGGCTCTGGCCGTCGGTGCGGAAGGCAAAGCCCAGCTCGGCGCCCATGTCGCGGATACGCGCACGGTTGGCCTGGGACTCTTCGGCGCTGGAGCCGTATTTCTCGGTGATGTGTTCGACGATATTTTGCCCTTCGGCGGGCATGTTCGGGTTCAGTTCGAACGGCTGGAAATGGATCTCGGCCTGCACCTCGGTGCCAAGCTGGTCGAGGGCTTCGGTCAGGCCGCGCAGACCGATGATGCACCAGGGGCAGGACACGTCGCTGACGAAATCGATTTTCAGGGGAGTACTCATGACAGGCAACCTCGCAGGCTTCAATACGCCGTAAAGGGTGCACGATACACCAATGTCACAGCAGCTTCGAAGGCCCGACCGGATCGATCTGCGCCCAATGGGCGGCATCTTCACGATGAGCCTGCAGGTACGGCAGCACCGCCGTCAGCAGCGGCGCCTTGAACGCTTCCTGGAAACGATGGGCCATGCCGGGAATCAACTTCAACTGGCTGCCCTGGATATGCGCCGCCAGGTGCACGCCGTGCATCACCGGCAGCAAAGGGTCGGCGGTGCCGTGGACCACCAGTGTCGGCACGCGCAGCTGGTTGAGCAACGGCACACGGCTGGGTTCGGCGAGGATCGCCATGATCTGGCGCTTCACGCCGTCCGGGTTGAAGGCGCGGTCATAGGACAGCGCCGCCTGGTGCAGCAACACCTGGCGATCGTCCTTCACCGTCGGGCTGCCCAGCGCCGCGAGCAAGTCGGCCTGCTGCTCCAGCGCCACTTCGCGATTCGGCGCACTGCGTCGCGACAATAACTGCACCAGCGCCGCATTCGGGGCCGGCAAGCCTTCGGCGCCGGAACTGGTCATGACCAGGGTCAGGCTTTCCACGCGCTGCGGCGCCATCGCCGCCAGGTGCTGGGCGATCATGCCGCCCATGCTCGCACCCAGTACGTGGAACTGCTGGATCTGCAAGGCGTCCATCAGGCCCAGGGCGTCATCGGCCATATCCGTCAGCGTGTACGGCGCCGATACCGGCAGGCCGAGCTTGTAGCGCAGCACTTCAAAGGTCAGGTTGGCGTTCGCCGGCGCCTGGCGCCAGGTGGACAGGCCCACATCGCGGTTGTCGTAGCGGATCACCCGGAAACCCTGCTGGCATAGGGCAACGACGACTTCGTCGGGCCAGTGAATCAGTTGCCCGCCCAGGCCCATCACCAGCAGCAAGGCCGGGTCGGACGCACGGCCGATACTCTGGTAGGCGATGCTCACCTGGGCCAGGTCGACCGTTTGGGTCGGGACATTGACATCACATCGAGACGCCGCAAAAGACGGCAGGCCGAACAGTAGAGCGGCCAGTAAAAGCAACACGCGCATGAAAAACACCGAAACGCAGAACCCCAGTAGAGCGCGAGTCTGATGAAGTTTGTTCAAGGGCACTGCCACAGTTCCATGACAGTTTGATGAAGAGTGCCCGGCGGTCATGGTCGACACGGGTTACAACATGAGACAAACTCACGCTATTCCGCTTCGTCACAAATTGTCTTCATGGAGAGCCCGTGCTCGAGATCCGTCACCTCAAGACCCTGCACGCCTTGCGCGAGGCCGACAGCCTGGTGGAGGCCGCCGAGCGCCTCCACCTGACGCAATCGGCACTGTCCCACCAGTTCAAGGAGCTGGAAGAGCGCCTGGGCATGCCGCTGTTCGTGCGCAAGACCAAACCCGTGCGTTTCACCAGCGCCGGCCTGCGCCTGCTGCAACTGGCCGACGCCACCCTGCCCCTGCTGCGCGGTGCCGAGCGCGATATCGCGCGCCTGGCCGGTGGCACCGCCGGACGCCTGCACATGGCGATCGAGTGCCACAGTTGTTTCCAGTGGCTGATGCCGACCATCGACCAGTTCCGCGATGCCTGGCCGGAAGTCGAGCTGGACCTGGCCTCGGGCTTTGCGTTCGCGCCGCTGCCGGCCCTGGCCCGTGGCGACCTGGACCTGGTGGTGACATCCGACCCGCTGGAGCTGCCGGGCATCACCTATGTGCCGCTGTTCACCTACGAAGCCATGCTCGCCGTGGCCAACCAGCACGCGCTGGCGAACAAGGCGTACATCGTGCCCGAAGACCTGCTGAGCGAAACCCTGATCACCTACCCGGTGGAGCGCGACCGCCTGGACATCTTCACCCGCTTCCTGGAACCGGCCGACGTGGAACCGGCCCAGGTGCGCACCTCGGAACTGACGGTGATGATGATGCAACTGGTCGCCAGCGGTCGCGGCGTGTGCGGCATGCCCCATTGGGCCCTGCATGAATACAGCTCGCGCGGCTACGTGAAGGCCAAGCGCCTGGGCGAGAAAGGCTTGTTTGCGACGCTGTATGCGGGGATTCGTGCGGACATGCTGGATGCGCCGTATATGCGCGATTTTTTGCTGACGGCCAAGGACACGTCGTTTTCAACGCTGGATGGCGTGAGCGCGGTGCGCTGAAACAATACGGTTCTAAATGTGGGGTGCTTGCCCCCTCCCACATTGGCTCTCAGTCAGCGTTGAGTTCGCGCCACATGTAGATTTTGTCGAAGTAGTCCATACCCACCCGCACCGCCAGCGGTTCCAGGCCGTACTGGATAAACCCGCAGCGTCGGTACAGCGCAAACGCCGCGTCGTTGCCGGCGGTGACGGTCAGTTGGATCACTTTCAGGCGCGGATGTTGGCGTGCCTCATCCAGCGCGGCCTCGACCAATCGCCGGCCCAGACCTTTGTGCTGGTGCGCCTGGGTCACGTACATGCCGAACAGGGTCACTTTGTGCCGCGCCTTCTCCCGAGGCTCGAAGGCCAGGCCGACGATGCCGGCCAGCTCATCCCCGGCGTACGCGCCGAGCAAACGATCCAGCGGACTCTCCAGGCGCTTTTCCCACCAGCTCAAGGGCATCGCCGCACGCTCGGCCACGCTGGAAGTGAACGCCTGGGGATAGGCGCCGTAGGCTTCCAGCATCAACGCCCGATAAGCCTCGGCATCGCTGGCCCCCAGCGCACGGACGCTCATTCGCGTCAGGCCGGCGTGGTCAATGACGCGCGGTAAAACGGCAGGATCAGGTCACGGGTCAAGGGCGCCAGCACCAGGCCGCCATCACCGGCCGGGTCGATCCAGCGCACCTCTTCGATTTCAGCGGCCGGACTGACCGGAACATCGATCTGCACCTGGAACAATTCAGCGTCCACGGTAAACCCCGGTTCGTTGGCCGCAGGGGCCGAGAAGTGACCAAGGTAGACCGCGTCGCCGGGCTCGATGCGCAGGTTCAGCTCTTCGTACAGCTCGCGGGCCAGGGCCTCGGCGGGCTGCTCACCGGCGTCGATCTTGCCACCGGGTTGCATAAAGGCCTGGGTGCCGCGCTTGCGCACCAGCAAGGTGTGGCCGTCGCTGCCGATCAGCAGGGCAGCGGCGATACGGATAGTGCTAGGCATGAACTGAAAACCTTGAACTCAAACAATGAAAATTAATGGAGCACCCCTTCGCTCTCGTCCGGCTCCTTGATGAACACGCTGTACTTGGCGCCTTCCATCGCCTCGAACGCAATCAGCTTGTCCACCAACGGCAGGTTCAGCACCTTGCCGGCGTTAAGGAGCAACATGCCGTTATCGGCGTTGAGGTTACGCGCCAGGACCATACCGTCTTCCAGCTCACGGGTGGTGAGCACCTTGACCGTGGGATCGCCCAGGGTCACATCACTGAGAAACGCAGCGCACGCCAGGATGAAGTCCTCGACCAGGTCCGGATCGTAGAGGCGCCCGGCATATTTGCGGATATACAACAGCGCTTCATCGCTGTTCAGGTGCCGCTCAAGGATCAGGCCTTTCTGCAACTCGATGAAGTCCACCGCCAGTTTCAGCAGGCGTGAACCGAACGGAATCGCATCGCCCTTGAGGTGGTCGGGGAAGCCACTGCCGTCCCAGCGCTCCTGGTGATGACGGATAATCCGCGCCGCATCTTTCATCGGCTCCAGGGTCATCAGCAGCGATTCGCTCTGGGCCGGATAGCCACGGTAGCGCTCGCGATCGGTGCTGTGCAGCTTGTCGGCCGGCTCGATCAACATGCTATCGCTCCAGCTCAGCTTGCCGATGTTGTACAGCGCGGCGGCCATGGCCATGTCGCGGGCGCTGGCTTCGTCTATGGACTGGGCGGTGCAGTACACCCGCACCAGTTCGATCAGTGCGCGGTTGGTCTGTTTGTTCTTGGGCAGGCGCAGGTTGGCCAGCAACGAAAACACTTCGGTGCCGGTCACGTAGCTGCGCTTGAGCTCGTCGTAGGCCAGGTCGAGCATGTCGGCGGTCTGTTGCAACTCACTGGTGCGTGCTGCCACGCGCTTTTCCAGGGTCGCGTTCAACAGCTTGAGCTGGTCGTTCTGCTGATGGGCCAGGCGTTCCAGCCGCTGAAATTCCAGGGCCTGCTGCAGGATCAGCTTCAGTTCGTCGTCGTTCCAGGGTTTGCCGATATAGCGGTGGATCGCCCCTTCGTTGATCGCCTTGATGATCGTCGGCAGGTCGGCGTAGCCGGTGAGCAGGATGCGACTGGTGGCGGGATAAAGGCGATGAACCTCAGCCAGCAATTGTGCGCCGTCCATGCCGGGCATACGCGCATCGCTCATCACCAGGTCGATGGGCTGGGCGGCCATGATCTCCAGGGCCTCGGCACCGCTGCCCGCAAGCACGACATCGAAGGGTTGGCCGCGCAACAGGCGACGCAAGCTGTTGAGAATCGACTCTTCATCGTCGACCAGCAAAATAGTGGGTTTCGTCGCAAGTTGTTCATCCATGCCTGCTGCGCCTTCACATTGAACTGAATTGAGCTGATTTGAACCCGTGTGCCAAGCCGTCTTCCCTCGCTTAAGGCGCGGGGTTGATTTGACGCCAACTAGCCGCCGAATTCAAGGGACCTCGACTACACTGTCACGGCAGGCCTGCGCCCCGCTCAGCCACGGAACCAAGGAAGGAATGGTTATGCCGTCGAACCGTTTGCAGATAAGGCGCGCACTATGAACCCGAACCCTGAGCGGGCCAACCGTCGCATCCTGATCGTCGATGATGTCACGTCCATCCACCTGGACTTTCGCAAGATCCTGTGCGCCGACGCCGACGCCGAGCCCTCCCTGGATACCCTTGAGCAGACCCTGTTCGGCACCACCACCGTCGCTCGCCAGGCGTTTATCCTCGATTCCGCCTACCAGGGCCAGGAGGCCTTGGATCTGGTGAACCGGGCCCTGGCAACCAACACCCCCTACGCCATGGCGTTCATCGACATGCGCATGCCGCCCGGCTGGGACGGCCTGCAAACCATCGAGCAGTTGTGGAACGTCGATCCCAACCTGCAGATCGCCCTGTGCACCGCCTATTCCGACTATTCCTTTGAAGCGATCGAAGCGCGATTGAAGTACAACGACCAGTTGCTGATCCTGAAGAAGCCCTTCGACCACCTGGAAATCCGCCAGATGGCCAGCGCCCTGACCTGGAAATGGCAGCTCGCCCAGGATGCCGCCCTCAAGGTGATCGGGCTCGAACGCACGATTGAGGAACGCGTGCAGGAGTTGCTGAAAGTCTCGCACCTGCTGCAATACGACGCGCTCACGGAGCTGCCCAACAGCACGCTGCTGGGCGACCGCCTGACCCAGGCCATTGCCCTGGGCCGGCGCCATGACACGCAACTGGCGGTGATGTTTATCGGGCTCGACCGCTTCAAGCGCATCAACAACGCCCTGGGTTATCCGGTGGGGGATGAGGTGCTCCAGCAGGTCAGCCAAAGCCTGGTGGCGGCCGTGCGTGAGTCGGACTCGGTGTTTCGCTATGGTTCGGACGAGTTCGTGATCCTGCTCAATGATGTCCAGCATCCCCAGCAAACCCAGCACATCGCCCAGAAGGTGCTCCAGGCCATCAGCGTTACCCGGCATGTCGCAGGGCACGACCTGAGCGTCACCGCCAGCCTCGGCATCAGCATCTACCCGAACGACAGCAGCACTGCGGTGGAACTGATCAAGCACGCCGAAACCGCCATGCACACCACCAAGGAGCGTGGCCCGGACGACCTGAGTTTCTACACCGAAGACATGAACCTGCGCGCCCGGCACCAGCAGAACCTGGAAAGCGCGATCCGCCAGGCCCTGGAGCACGATGAGTTTGCGCTGCACTACCAGCCCAAGCTGGACCTGAAAACCGGGCGGATCCTCGGCGCAGAGGCGCTGATCCGCTGGTTTCAACCGCGCTCGGGCTGGGTCCACCCGGCCGACTTCATTCCGGTGGCCGAAGACAGCGGGCTGATCGTGCCCTTGACCCAGTGGGTGCTGCGCCACGCCTGCGAACAGGCACAGGCCTGGCGCGCCATGGGCCTGGCGCCGCTGCGCATCTCGGTGAACATCTCGGCCATCGACTTCCGCCAGCGGGAGTTTGTCGACAACCTGGCCGCCATCCTCAAGCAGACCGGCCTGCCGCCCAACCAGCTGGAGCTGGAAATCACCGAAAGCGTGCTGATGCAGAATGTCGACGATACGGTCGATATCCTCAACCGGATCAAGGCCATGGGCGTGCGCCTGGCCCTGGATGATTTCGGCACCGGCTACTCCAGCCTCAGCTACCTGCGACGCTTTCCCATCGATGTGCTGAAGATCGACCAATCATTCGTGCGCGGGCTGCACGAAAATAGCCAGGACGCGCAGCTGATCAGCGCTATCATCGGGATGGGCAAGAGTCTGGAGCTGAACATCATCGCCGAAGGGGTGGAGACCGTCGAACAGCTGGACTTCCTGAGAGCCCAGCACTGTGAAGAAGGCCAGGGCTTTCTGTTCAGCAAGGCCGTGCCTGCGAAGGATTTCGCCCAGTTGCTGCAGGTGGGCAGCCCCACACTGATGCCCGACCAATAGCCCTATGCCTGCAAGGAGTGCTCGCTTGAGCGACGTTTCAACCTACCGTTTCGGTTCCATCCTCGCGTTGGGGCTGTGCCTGGGGACGACCGTGACGGCCGCGCCGCTGGACGAAGCGCTCAAGCCCCTGCCGCCGGTGCCGCACCTGGATGCGGCCAAGGTCGAGCTGGGCCGCCAGCTGTTCAATGAGCCGCGCCTGTCAGTGAACAACACGCTGTCTTGCGCCAGTTGCCATCACCTCGAAGCCGGGGGCGCCGACACCAGGCCCTTCTCCCTGGGTTTCGACGGCAAGCCCGTGGAGATCAATACGCCGTCGGTATTCAATGCCAGCCTGAACTTCAAACAGTTCTGGAATGGCCGCGTGGACACCCTGGAAGCGCAGGTCGAGCAAGTGGTCATCAGCCCGGTGGAAATGGGCAGCGACTGGAACACCGTGGTACAGAACCTGACCGCCCTGCCCGCCTACCAGGCAGCGTTCAAACAGGCCTACCCCGATGGCGTCACCGCCGCCAATGTGCAAAACGCCCTGGCCACCTATGAACGCACGCTGCTGACGCCCAACTCACGGTTTGACCAGTACCTGCTGGGCAACACGGACATCCTCACGATCCAGGAAAAGTACGGCTACCAGCGCTTCAAGGATTACGGTTGCATCGCCTGTCACCAGGGCATCAACATCGGCGGCAACATGTTCCAGAAATTCGGCGTGATGGGCGACTACTTCAAGGTGCGCGGCAACCCTGTCGACTCGGACCTGGGGCGCTACCTGCTGACCAAGGATGAGGAAGACCGGCACGTGTTCAAGGTCCCCAGCCTGCGTAACGTCGCGGTCACGGCCCCGTATTTTCACGATGCCTCGGCCAAGACCCTGGAAGAAGCCGTCGACGTGATGTTCAAGTTCCAACTGGGGCGCAACCCTTCGCAGGAGGATAAAGACCTGATCATCCAGTTTCTCAAGACCCTGACCGGCGAATGGAAAGGCAAGCCTTTATGAGCAGACCGTCATGACCCTTTCTCGCCGCCGCACCAGCCAGTTGGCCTTGGGGTTGATCACCCTGTTGCTGGCCTCGACGCTGATCTTTCTGTACATCAAGTCGTCCAGCGACCAGGCGTCTTCCTACACCCACTCCCGGGACCTGATCCGACAACTGCAGCAACTCAACGCCCAGTGGGACAGCGAAGTCCTCAAGGCCAGGATCGCCATCACCCACAACTACGACCCCCTGGTGACGCCCCTGACGGAAATGACCCGGTTGTGGGCCGAGCTGGAAGCACGCGGCTCGTACCACAGCCCGCAAGACCTGCCCGCCTGGCAAGCCAGCCAGCAGGCTTATCAAGCGGCCATCCAGGAAAAGGCCCGGCGCGTCGACCAGTTCAAGTCCCATAACGCGGTATTGCGCAACTCCCTGGCTTTCCTGCCGACCGCCGAAGACGATATCCAGGCGCAGTTCAACCAGGTAAACGACGATACAAAAGCGCAACTGCAAAGCGTGGCCACCGACACCTACGACCTGCTGCTCAGCAGCCTTGAATTCGCCCAGGTCACCAGCGACGAGCGCGCCGCCGACATTCTCGTCGGCCTGGGCAAGCTGGCCGTCAACCAGGAACTGCTGCCCAGCGAATTCCGCGGCCCGGTGGAGATCCTGAGCAATCACATCGAACTGATCCTGCGTGAACAGCCGGTGGTGAACACGTTGCTCGACCAGATCGCCGCCATTCCGGTAGCCGAACGCCTGGATGACCTGACCACCCACCTCAACCTGGACCAACAGGCCCTGGACCGGGTCGAACAGCAATACCACCGTTACCTGCTGGTGTTCTCCACGCTGCTGGTGGCCCTGTTGCTGTACCTGACGATTCGCCTGCTGCGCAGTTTCGCCGAGATCAACCGTGTCAACCGCGCCTTGCAGGCGGTGAACGAAACCCTTGAACAGCGCGTGGAACGGCGCACCCGACAGCTCAAGGATGCCCAGAGCGAGCTGATGGACAGTGCACGCCAGGCCGGCATGGCGGAGATCGCCACCAACGTGCTGCACAACGTCGGCAACGTGCTTAACAGCGTGAACATTTCCGCCGACCTGGTCACCCGCAAACTGCGCAGCAGCAAGGCAATGGGCCTGGGCAAGGCCATGCAGTTGATCAACGAACGCCAGGGCGACCTGGGCACTTTTATCACCGAGGATGAGAAGGGCAAGCTGCTGCCCGGCTACTTGAACCAGTTGGTGGACGCCATTGCCGTCGAGCAACAAGGCCTGATCGAGGAACTGGGGCAATTGAGCAAAAGCGTGGACCACATCAAGGACATCGTCTCCACCCAACAATCCTATGCGGGCGCGCCCTCGCTCAAGGAGCCGGTGCAGATCAGCACCTTGATGGAAGACGCCCTGCGCATGAACGCGGGGGCCCTGAGCCGGCACAATGTCACAGTGGTCAAGCACTACGGGCAGGTGCCGGAAGTCCTCGCGGACAAACACCGCTTGCTGCTGATCATGGTCAACCTGATCAGCAACGCCAAGTACGCCATGTCCAACCTCACTGACCGGCCACGGCAGATGACCCTCACGGTCCAGTCGCTGGAGGACAACACGTTGCAGATCAGCGTGAAGGACGAGGGCGAAGGCATACCGGCCGAGAACATGACGCGGATATTTACCCACGGTTTTACCACCCGCAAGGAAGGCCACGGTTTCGGGCTGCACAGCTGCGCGCTGGCCGCCGTCGAAATGGACGGCCACCTCAGCGCCCACAGCGACGGGCCGGGCCTGGGCGCGCTATTCACCCTGACGATCCCCCTCATTCCTGCCGGAAGCCTCGTATGAACCAGCCTCCCAACCGGCGCATCCTGTTGATTGATGACACGCCGTCGATTCATGAGGATTTCCGCAAGATCCTGATGCCGCCCACTGAATCCAACCAGGAGCTGGACGACATGGAGTCGGCATTGTTCGGCGAAACCAGCAAACCCACGGCTCCCCCCTTCGACCTGCACTCGGCCTACGGCGGCGAAGAAGGCCTGCAGCTGCTCATCACCGCCATGGCACACCAGCAGCCCTATGCCCTGGCATTTGTCGACATGCGCATGCCCCAGGGCTGGGACGGCGCGAAGACCATAGAAGAGCTCTGGAAAGTCGCCCCCGACCTGCAAGTGGTGGTATGCACCGCGTACTCGGACTATTCCTGGGAGGACCTGCTCGACCGCCTGCAAGGCCATGATCGCTTGCTGATCCTGAAAAAACCGTTCGATAACATCGAAGTCCAGCAGATGGCCAACACCTTGGCCAATAAATGGGACATGGCCCGTCGCGCCGCGCTGCAAACCACCCAGCTGGAACGGCTGGTGGAACAACGCACCCACGCGCTGCAGCTGGAAATCGAAGAACGCAAGCACCTGGAAAGCCAACTGGTGCAGTCGGAAAAACTCGCCTCCCTGGGGCAACTCGCTGCGGGTGTGGCCCATGAGATCAATAACCCGGTAGGCTTCATCTCGTCCAACCTCAGCACCCTCGACGGCTACTTCGCCCAGTTGCAACAGATGCTGGAGGCTTACCGGCAGGCCGAAGAAAGCCTCGCCACCGGTGAACAGCACGAGCCGCTCAAGGCCTTGCGCACCCGTCTGGAACTGGAGTTTCTACAGGAAGACATTCCGGTGTTGATCCGCGAGTCCAAGGAGGGCATCGGCCGCGTGGTGCAGATCGTCAAGGACCTGAAAAACTTCTCGCGGGTGGACAACGACCAGACCTGGCAATTCGCAAACCTGCAACAGGGCATCGATTCGACGCTGAACATCGTTGCCAGCGAACTCAAGTACAAGGCCGATGTGGTCAAGCACTATGCACCGCTGCCAGAGATCGAATGCCTGGCCTCGCAGCTCAATCAGGTGGTGATGAACCTGGTGATCAATGCCGCTCAGGCCATGGGGCCGGAGCGCGGCATCATCACCATCAGCAACGGTGTGGAAGGCGAGCACGTGTGGCTGGAAGTGGCGGACAACGGCTGCGGGATTGCCCCCGAGGCGGTGCAGAAAATCTTCGACCCGTTTTTCACCACCAAGCCGGTGGGGGAAGGCACTGGGTTAGGACTGTCACTCTCCTACGGCATCGTCAAGAAACACCATGGCGATATCTTTGTCAGCAGCGAACTGGGCAAGGGCACGAAGTTTCGCGTGGTATTGCCGATTCGGCAGACGGCGGCGTAGGGCACGCCGTCCGCGCGTTAAGGACATCGCTCGGACGCGGGAGGTCAAATCCCGGTCGGCGTTGTTTTCAGCGTTCCTGCAAGCCCAGCAGCGGCAGTGAACGTGCCCCCCAGCGCCTGGGTCAGCCCCAACGTCGACTTGACCGACTTGGGTGTGGATTCGTTATGGGCGACCGCTTGTCCGTATCCGTTTAGAACCGACACCCAATCGCCCTTCGCCGCCCCCGCAATCGCTGTGGCCAAACCCGTCTTCAGGGTTTTATCAAGGCCGCTTTTCAGCCCGTCCATCATCCCGTCTACACTGCCATCTGACTTTTCCAGCCCATGAAGCATGTTGCTCAAGCCGGGAATAAACCAGGTGTGCCGAGCGATGTCGCCACTTGCCTTTTGGACCCAGCTGCGGTCGGCGGCTACGGGCGCTTGCGCCGATAATGACGGTGCCATTTGCTGATAGAGCCTGGACTTGACCAAAGGGTTGCCATTGGCCATGAAGGGGGCAGATTCGCGGGGTGTCGACGTAAAGAACCGCGCGCTGTCTGGCACAGGATGAGGCGTGGTAGAAGGCATCTGCGACGACGAGGCAAGGCCTGTCAGCAGATCCACTGCGGCCAGGGCAGTATTGATATTGCTAATCATGGTCGGCTCACTTTGGGAAAGGTTGGGGAACTCCCGTTTAAGTGGCCAGGGGCGACCTATGAGTTCCGCACGCCAAGGCCTCTGAAATGGGCACCTGCATGGCCAAACCTTGGTCACGATTTCGCAGCGGACGCAGCATGAACGATCGACCTTTTCAAAACCTGCTCAGATCATTGATCTGCCTGCCCTCGCAACCTGTTATTTCTGACAGTAGACAGACCCTTTTCCCGACTCGACACTCCACACAAGCAACACGATTGCATGCCGGTGGCGTGCTGAACGTGAGGCCTGGGCTCTCATCGTCGAAGGAAATGACACCATGTCTACGCGCCGCGAGTTCCTCACATACGCGTCACTGGGCGCCTTGCTCATGCCACTGGGCAGGGACGCCCCGGCGGCCGATACAGCCGACCCGTCCAGTACTTTTTCCTTCGAAGGCTTGATCGAACAGGCACAAGCCGACGCCTTGAAACCCTACACCTACCCCAGCACTGCATCGGCCGCGCTGCTGGCGCGGCTCGACTACGCCGCCCACGGCCAAATCCGCTTCAAACCCGAGCACGCCCTGTTCGCCAAAGGCCCGGGCAAGTTCCCTATCACATTCTTTCACTTGGGGTCGTTTTTTCGCACGCCCGTCAGGCTGTATGTGCTGGACAACGGCATCGCACGCGAGATCGTCTACGACCCGGCGCACTTTGATATGCCGGGCGACAGCCCGGCCCATGCCCTGCCCCGTAACAGTGGATTTGCCGGCTTTCGTATCCAGGAAAGCCGCCTGGGCGACCAGGCCAGGCTGGCGTGGCAACAAAACGACTGGGTGGCCTTTCTTGGCGCGTCGTACTTCCGGGCCATCGGCGAGTTGTACCAGTACGGCTTGTCGGCACGGGCGATTGCCCTGGATGTGGCACAAGCCGGCAAGGCCGAAGAATTCCCCGACTTCACCCACATCTGGTTCGAGCCGCCAAAGAACCAGCACACAAACGCCATGACCCTCTACGCGCGGCTCGACGGCCCCAGTATCTGCGGCGCCTACCGTTTCGTGATCCACCGTACACAGGGCGTGGTCATGGACATCGACTGCACGTTTTTCCTGCGCAAGAACGTCAGCCGGCTGGGCATTGCGCCGCTGACCTCGATGTTCTGGTTCAGTGAGACCGCCAAGCGCACCGCCGCCGACTGGCGCCCTGAGGTCCACGACAGTGACGGCCTGGCGCTGTGGACCGGCAACGGAGAACGTATCTGGCGGCCCTTGAACAACCCGCCACGCACCCTGGTTTCGGCGTTCAGCGATCGTCAACCGAAGGGCTTCGGCCTGCTACAGCGCGACCGTAATTTCGACCACTACCTCGATGGGGTGAATTACCAACAGCGCCCCAGCCTGTGGGTCGAACCGTTGGGCGATTGGGGCGAAGGCAGCGTACAACTGATGGAAAACGGTACCGACGACGAGATCCACGACAACATCGTCGCGATGTGGGTACCCTCGGCCCCGGCGGAAGCGGGCAACCGTTATGCGCTGCGTTATCGCCTGCACTGGCTGGCCCAGGAACCCTACGTTTCGCCACTGGCGGTGTGCGTGGCCACACGCCTGGGCAAAGGCGGCTCACCGGGCGAGCCGCGCCCGCTGGGGGTACGTAAATTCGTGGTGGAATTCCAGGGCGCCCCCTTGGAAAAACTCGCACCGGGGGTCAAGCCCGAGGCCGTGATCAGTTGCTCCAGGGGCGCCCTCAGCCGGGTCTTTACCGAAGCGGTGCCGGACGGCGTCGCCGGCCATTGGCGAGCACAGTTCGACTTGAGCGTCGACGGCAAGGACCCGGTGGAATTGCGCCTGTTCCTGCGCCTGGACGGCCAGCCGCTGTCAGAAACCTGGCTGTATCAGTACCATCCCTTCCACTCCGAATCGACGGCAATCGGTACCCCTTCAACGGCTGCCCCAGGCAATAGTCCATGAGGCTCGGCGGTCAATGGGCGCTGCTCTGCCTGGCGCTCAATGTCAGCGGCAACGCTCTCCACGCCGGCGAGCAGGACCGCGTAGAGGCCTTGTTGCAGCAGATGACGCTGGAAGAAAAAGTCGCTCAACTCAGCCAGCTCGGCGTCCAGGACACACCTACCGGCCCGGCCATTGACCCAGGCGAGCTGGCGCAACTGCCCATGAACAGCGTGGGCTCGGTCCTTGGCGCCTACGGCGTCGAACAGACCCGCCGGTTGCAGGAACACGCCGTCACCCGTTCGCGCCTGCCTATACCGTTGTTGTTTGCCTTTGATGTGATCCACGGGTTTCGCACCGTATTTCCCGTGCCGTTGGCAGAAGCTGCGGCCTGGGACGCTGACCTGGCACAACGAACCGCTCGCGTGGCGGCCGTTGAAGCGACGGCCAGCGGCATACACTGGACCTTCGCGCCCATGGTCGACATTGCCCGCGACCCGCGTTGGGGCCGTGTGGTGGAAGGCACCGGCGAAGATCCGTTCCTGGGCGCAGCGCTGGCCAGCGCCAAGGTGCGGGGGTTCCACGGCGCCGGGCCTGCCGACCCGTCATATATGCTGGCGACCGCAAAACACTTCGTGACCTACGGTGCCGCCGAAGGCGGGCGCGACTACAACGTCGCCGACGTGTCGGAACGCACCTTGCGGGAAGTGTACTTGCCGCCTTTCCAGGCCGCCGTGGCGGCTGGCGTCGATGGGATCATGCCGTCGTTCAACGAACTGGCCGGAACGCCCCTGCACAGCAACACCGCACTGTTGACCGGTGTGCTGCGCAATCAGTGGCGGTTCAGTGGCCTCATTGTCAGTGACTTCAACGCCCTCTGGGAGCTGAGCCAGCACGGCATCGCCGGCAGTCCGGCCGACCGGGCACGGCTGGCGTTCAGCGCGGGGGTGGACATCGACATGGCCAGCCAGACGTACCGCCAATACCTGCCCACCCTGGTGCGCACTGGCCAGGTTTCCCTGACCGCCGTGGATAATGCGGTGCGCCGTGTACTCCAGGCCAAGCAGCGCCTGGGACTGCTTGACGATCCCTACCGCTACAGCGACGAGGCGCGGCAACGGGCCAATGTCCTGACTCCGCAACACCGGACACTGGCACGCGAGGCCGCGCAGAAGTCCATCGTATTGTTGAAAAACACCGACGCCCTGCTGCCGCTGTCCAAGCACCTGCGCAACGTGCTGGTGGTCGGCAGCCTGGCCACGGATGCCGAGGCCACGCTCGGTCCCTGGGCCTTGGCGGCTCATCCGGAAGACTCGATCACGGTCTTGCAGGGCATACGCCGCGCCGTCGCGCCTGGCACCGAGGTGGTTTACCTGCCCGGCGCTTCGCCTATCAGCAACGAGACTCAGAACCTCAACGAGGTCCGGCAGGCCGCCCGCCGTGCCGAGGTAGTGATCGCCGTACTCGGCGAGCGCGCCGATCAGAGCGGCGAAGCCCGCAGTCGCGCGGACCTGGGCCTGCCGGGTGCCCAGGAGGTGCTGTTGCGTGCCCTCCTGGACAGCGGTAAACCCGTGGTCATCCTGTTGATGAATGGCCGCCCGCTGGTGCTCTCGCAAAACGTGCGCCAGGCGCCGGCGCTGCTGGAAACCTGGTTCCTGGGCAGTGAGATGGGCCATGCCGTGGCCGACATTCTGTTTGGTGACGTCAACCCCAGCGGCAAACTGCCGATCACGTTCCCCCGCAGCGTGGGGCAGATTCCCCTCTACTACGCGCACAAAAACACCGGTCGTCCGCCCAGCGGCGATGGTCATTATGCCTCCGCCTACATCGATGAACACTGGACGCCGCTTTATCCCTTTGGCTTCGGCCTGAGCTACACCTCGTTCAGCTACTCCGCACCGCGGCTCAGCACAGAGCGGCTGGCGTCCACCCAAGTGCTGAGCGTGGCGGTCACCGTCACCAATACCGGAGCGCGCCCAGGCGAAGAAATCGTGCAGTTATACCTGCGCGATGATGTCGCCAGCGTGACCCGCCCGGTTCGCCAATTGCGCGGTTTCCGCAAAGTGCAGCTGGCGCCCGGCGAGGCGCGGGAGCTGACCTTCACCCTTGACCAGGCGGACTTTGCCCTGCTGGACAGCAACTTTTCGCCGGTGATTGAGGCCGGCACGTTCACCGTCTTCGTCGGGGCAGATTCGACCACTGAAAACCAGGCCCGGTTTGAACTGACCGATAGCCGCGCCTTGTCTATTTCGGGCCAGTCCGTCCCATCACCGGGATCAAACTGAGTACACCTGCAGGTTGTCTGGCGTTTCATTACTGGCGCAGAATGCCGGATCGACCTGAGAGTCCGAACCCAAGGAAACCGTATGAGCCTGTCCTTGCTAAGCCGTTACGCCTTCTTTGCCGTGTGCGTCATTTTCACCCTCGCCAGCCTGCCCTTTATCCAACACGAATGGCTGTGGCCCATCACCCTGGTCACCGGCGTGTTGAGCCTGATCGGTATTTTCGACCTGTTGCAAAGCCCCCACGCCGTACGCCGCAACTACCCGATCCTGGGCAATATCCGTTACCTGGTGGAAGCCATCCGCCCGGAAATCCGCCAGTACCTGCTGGAGTCCGACAGCGACGCCCTGCCCTTCTCGCGCTCGCAGCGATCCCTGGTGTACTCGCGGGCCAAGAACGAAACCGCCGACAAACCCTTCGGCACCCTGATCGATGTGTACCAGCTGGGTTTCGAATTTATCGGCCACTCCATGCGCCCCGCGCCGCTGAGCGACCCCAGCGCCTTTCGCGTGATGGTCGGCGGCCCGCAATGCACGCAGCCGTATTCGGCGTCGGTGTTCAATATCTCGGCAATGAGCTTTGGCTCGTTGAGCGCCAATGCGATCCGCGCGCTCAACCAGGGCGCCAAGCTCGGCAATTTCGCCCATGACACCGGCGAAGGCAGCATCAGCCCCTATCACCGCGAAAACGGCGGCGACCTGACCTGGGAACTGGGCAGCGGCTACTTTGGCTGCCGTACCAGCGATGGCCGCTTCGACCCGGAGCGCTTCGCCGCGCAGGCGCAGAACCCGCAGGTGCGCATGATCGAAATCAAGATGAGCCAGGGCGCCAAACCCGGCCACGGCGGCATCCTGCCCAAGCACAAGGTGACTCAAGAGATCGCCGAAACCCGCGGGATCCTGATGGGCGAAGACTGCATCTCGCCGTCACGTCACAGCGCGTTCTCCACGCCCATTGAGCTGATGCAATTCATCGCCCAATTGCGTGAACTGTCCGGCGGCAAGCCGGTGGGCTTCAAGTTCTGCCTGGGCCACCCGTGGGAGTTCATGGGCATTGCCAAGGCCATGCTCGAAACCGGCATCCTCCCGGACTTTATCGTCGTCGACGGCAAGGAAGGCGGCACCGGCGCCGCGCCCGTGGAGTTCACCGACCATATCGGCGTGCCGCTGCGTGAAGGCCTGTTGTTCGTGCACAACACCCTGGTGGGCCTGAACCTGCGCGACAAGATCAAGCTCGGTGCCAGCGGCAAGATCGTCAGCGCCTTCGACATCGCCAGCGTGCTCGCCATCGGCGCCGACTGGGCCAACTCGGCGCGTGGCTTCATGTTCGCCATCGGTTGCATCCAGTCCCAAAGCTGCCACACCAATAAGTGCCCGACCGGCGTCGCCACCCAGGACCCGTTGCGCCAACGTGCCCTGGTGGTACCGGACAAGGCCCAGCGCGTGTTCAACTTCCACCGCAACACCCTCAAGGCCCTGGCCGAGATGCTCGCGGCGGCAGGCCTGGATCACCCGTCGCAGCTGTCGGCCAAGCATCTGGTACGACGCATGTCGGCCACCGAGATCAAGCTGTTCTCGCAGTTGCATGTGTTCCTCAAGCCTGGCGAGTTGCTCACCGGCGAAGTGAATGGCGAGTTCTATTCGCGCATGTGGCAGATGGCGCGGGCGGACAGTTTTGAACCCCATGAGGTGGTAGCTGCATAACCTGTAAACACCCTTCCCCGCTGAACCGGACCACCGACGGCATCGTAGAAACAAGGAGATTCACATGCCGTTACTGGACTTCGCTGCAATCGCCGGGCAACTGCCTGACAGCTGGAAATCGATACGCCTGGGCCAGGTCGGCCCGGCGCGGATCAAGGTGTTGCGCATGGATGAGCAGGCTTACGAAGAAGAAGTGCACGACTACAACGAAGGGCTACTGGTGATAAGCGGCCATTTGCGCCTGAGCATCGCTGATGAAGAGATCCACGTAGAGACCGGCCAGATGTACCTCGTGGAAGCGGGCACCGCTCATGCCGTACTTCCAGATAGCCAGGGCACCCTGGTGATCATTGATGTCTAGTTGAAGCGGTATGAAACAACCGCAATCACGGGTTAACACGTGGCTGTTTTTTCATGACGATATAACCGTCCCCATCCTCAAGATAAATGGAGTAAAACAAATTATCGACGATGGGGTGGGCGTCGCGTTTCAATCGTGCGCCGCCCGAATGTTCGCGGCTGGCCTGTACCACATTCGTGATCCCCACCCTGGCCATTGCCGCGGGTAAAAACAAAAAGCCAGCATTCACCAGATACGGCATGACCGGCATGCCCGAAACAGTTCCGGCAGAGGCCGGCAACCAATAATCCTGAGCACCGCCATCAAAGTAAAAAACCTTTACCGATGCCAGCGTTGCATTAGCGCTTATCGAATAAGCCAAACTGCTCATCACGGCAGTTTCCAACGTCTTCTTCAAACTCAAGACGCGCCCATAACTATAAGAAATGGACAACAACAAAATTATTGGCAGCAGCACAAACACCGTCAACTTGCGCTGTACAGCGTTTAACCACTGGTAGATCACCAGCAGTAAAAAAACCAGTAAAGGCCCGGCCCCCAGCATCGCCCTTGAATCACTATTTTCATAGAAAAAAACCAGCATGATTCCTGGCACAAACATGATCATCAACGGCACTATCGCCCCAAAAGCCAAACTCACCAGGACTTTACTCACCCACCGTGGCCGTTCACGCAACGCAGAACACCACGCCCAGGCATAACCCATCCCGAACAGAATCGCCATCACCCCGAAAAGCCATGCACTATCGCCCGTGTATAAGGGCCGGATTCTTTCTTCAGCGTTTTTTAAGCGCTGCAATATGACAACTGGCCAATGCTCATCCAAAGCAAGCAGCCGCTGACGCTCCCCGCCCACAAACGGGACGATCGCACACACATAAAAAAGCGAGGCGACGCCCGCCTGGGTGGCCTTTTCAAAGCCCAGCATCATCCATTCACGGGTGACTTTTTTATCGTTGATCGCTCTGTACAGTTCGATGCAGCACAAGCCGAGAAAGCTATTCATAAGTGGCTGATAAATACACAGCGCACCGCCAACCAACACGCTGCCTCCCCACCACTCGACCCATTTCCTTTCAGACTTCAAGGTGATCGCAAACACGATCATCGCCACACCGACGGTAATCACCGGGCCGTCGTACTTATAAACCAGATCACTGAGAAACAAGGGACTGAAAAACATCGGCAATACCACCGCTGCCGACAATACAGTCACAGGACAAAAGTAATGAAACGCCAGACGCGTCAACGCCATTGCCATGACCACACACGCGACCAGCAGGCCCAGTGGAAAAGCGTCTGGCGCGCCATTGGACAGGGATAACAAATGATAAAAACCATCAATTAAAAAACGCCCTTCAGCACGCCATGACGCGTACCCATAGACCGCCCGAAAGCTATCTTCAACGTAAAAATAGTCCGCCAGAATCAATGGATACACATAGACCAAAATAGCCAGCAAAAAGAATATAAAACCTTCTTTCCTGGACCATTCATGCGTACTCACTTTGCGCTACCTCCCTCAAGATCCCTCTTGCTCTCCCGACGCACAACGCCTTTAACCACATAGCGCGGCCGGTGTTTGGTTTCCATATAGATGCGCCCCACATATTCCCCGAGTATCCCGATCCCAATCAGCTGCACCCCGCCCAGGAACAAGATCGCCGTCATCAACGATGGATACCCCGGCACGTCATTGCCAAACATCACCTTGTCCACCACCAGGTACCCGGCGTACACCAATGCGATCAGCGAAATACCGCCACCGATGTAACTCCACAATCGCAGCGGCAAAGTGCTGAACGAGGTAATGCCATCCAATGCCAGGTTCCAGAGTTTCCAGGCGTTGAACTTGCTCTGGCCGACTGTGCGAGGGGCACGGTCGTATTCGACGATGGCCACGGTGAAGCCGGCCCAGGACAACACGCCTTTCATGAACAACTGCTGTTCGGGCAGGGCCTTGATCACGTCCACCACCTTGCGGTCCATCAGCCGGAAGTCGCCGACGTTCTCTTCGATATGCGTATAGGACATGCGATTGAGCAGACGGTAGAACAACGCCGCACTGCGACGTTTGAAGTAGCCGTCGCTGGAGCGGTCCCGACGTTTGGCCAGCACCACGTCGGCGCCGCTCTGCCATTCGTGGATCAAGCGCGGAATCACGTCGACCGGATCCTGCAAGTCCACATCCATGGGCACCACGGCGTCCCCCGTGGCGTATTCAAGCCCGGCGAACAGCGCGGCCTCCTTGCCGAAGTTGCGCGATAGATTGATCAGCATCACATCGCTGCCGGTCATGGCCAGTACCCGGGCACGCTCGGCCGTACGGTCGGTGCTGCCATCATTGATAAGCACTATTTCGACTCCATGGGCGTGCAAACCAGGCGCCTCACGCACGGCACGGTAGAACGGCTCGATCGCCTGTTCTTCGTTGAACACAGGCACGATCAGCGAAACCCTCATTGCCCACGCTCGCGGAACACCACCCAGCGCGACAACAAAAAACCGCACACCAGACTGACCACGGAAAACACCATCACTGTGACAATCCCCGGCACACCCCAGCGATCCGCCAGCCATCCCACGCCCAGGCTCAAAGCGCCCATGCACGCAACGAACGCCAGGTAGCGGGCCAACGATGCAGACATGGCAAAGGTGCAGGTCGCGTTGACATAAAACGAGAAGGACACCGCCACGCAAAAGGCGAGGAAGTTGCTCACTGCCTGGCTAAAGTCCAGCGCCGTGCTGAACACGTAAAACAGCTGCCAGTGGATCAACGTATTGACGCCCCCAATCAGCGTGTAGCTGGAGAATCCCTTCCACAGTCTGGCCATGCCATCGCCCCGTTTCGCCTGCCTCCAGCAAGCCACGCCCCGCCATTGCTCGTCTACTGTCGGAATTAACAGGTACACAGCGCCGCAAGTTGAGACATTCAGTAATACCCAACCTTTGCAATTGCTTACAAATACCGCCAACCTGCGCCCGCCCGACGTGCGGCGTACGACAACCTGCACGCTCGCCGGTCATTACTAAACCTTTTGTTCAAGAGCCCGCTGCCATGCTGAACGGACGCGACCCACGCATCGATTTTTTTCGGGGCCTGGCGTTGATCTTCATTTTCTGGGATCACGTCCCCCACAATCCTCTCGGCCAGATCACCCTGCGCAATTTTGGTTTCAGCGATGCGGCCGAGGTCTTTGTATTCCTCGCCGGTTACGCCGCAGTGCTGGCCTACGGCAAGATCCTGCAACGCGACGGCTACTGGATTGCCTCGCTGAAAATCCTGCGTCGCGCCTGGGTGTTGTACGTGGTGCATATCTTTTTGCTGGCGATGCTGATGGGCATCGTGTTCTTCGCCAACAGCCATGTGGAAACCCGCGACCTGGTTCAAGAGATGGGCCTGACGCACTTCGTCACTCACCCGCAACAGGCCCTCACCGATGAGCTGCTGCTGCGCTTCAAGCCCAACCTGATGGACCCGCTGCCGCTGTATATCGTGCTGCTGGCGGGGTTGCCGCTGGTATTGCCGCTGCTGCTGCGCCACACCTGGCTGGTGGTGGCTGCGTCGGCGACGGTGTATCTGCTGGCGCCGTGGATGGGCTGGAACCTGCGGGCGATTGCCGACGGCGTGTGGTACTTCAACCCGGTGACCTGGCAGTTCCTGTTTATCCTCGGTGGCGCGGCGGCGCTGCAGGCCAGTCAAGGGCGACCGCCGGAACAGCGCCCGCTCAAGCGCCAGCCGTTGTTCATGGCGGCGGCGGTGTACACCGTGGTGGCGTGTGTGCTGACCCTGTCATGGCGCTGGCCCGAGGTGCATGACGCGTTGATGCCGTCATGGCTCAGCGACCTGATCTATCCCATCAGCAAGACCGACCTGTCGCCGCTGCGCCTGCTGCACTTCCTGGCCCTGGCCTATGTCACCGCCAAGCTGTTGCCGGGTCGCGGCTGGACGCAAACCTGGTGGGCGCAACAAAGCTGCCGCATGGGCCGTTACTCCCTGGAGGTGTTCTGCCTCGGCGTGCTGCTGGCACCGCTGGCGGACATGCTCAACGCCCAGGTCGAGGATGCCTGGCCGATGCAGGTTTTCAGCGCGTTGCTGGGGCTGGCGCTGATGGCCGGGCTGGCGGCGTGGCTGGAGTTCAACAGGCGCCTGGACCTGGCGCTGCGCGGCGAGGCGCCGGCCCTTAAATAGATAGCCCCAGCGCCGGTATGCGCGGTGCTTCCATCTGCCTTCCACTTATCGTGAAAGGTAGAGCGCATGCCGACTCATCAATTACTCAACGGCCTGTCCGGCAATCTGCAATCGAGTACCACCTGGGCCCAGCAACAGGCGCTGGAGCTGATCCAGCGCAATATCCTGCAAGCCCTGGAAGGCCTGGACGCCGAGGAAAAACCCCGCTTCCTGCGCCTGCAACGCAACGCCCTGGCGGCCATGGCGGCGGTTGAAGCCGAAAAGGAACGGGTGGTCCGCAGCTTCAAGGCAGATGGCCTGGCGCAGTTGCGTGACCGGATCGGTGGGCGCGATCCGGAGCAGTATCGCTTCGAAACCACCTACCTGGAAAAGATCGAGCAACCGCTGCCCTGGGACCGGCAGCCGGGCAGTCACGTGCGGGTACCGCGGCGCTCCGACAAGGATCTGCGCTTTATCGAACACATCAAAAGCCTCTCGTTGTGGGAGGCCGCCTGCCTGAATTTCGGCTTCACCACCTCGGTCCGCCAGGACTCCGGCTACAGCCTGGTGGACGCCAGCCGTGTGGTGGGGCCGGGTGGAGATCGCAGCCTCACGGCGCAGGCGTTCATCGCCATTGCCCGCGAGCTGGACCTGGGCCACCAGTTGCAGGTGAAGATCAAGGTCAGCCTCGATGAAAACGGCACGCTGCGCCGCTTGATGGGCGAGGCGGCGCTGGCACTGCTGCAGTTCGATGTGCTTGACGCCTGGCGCAACCGCGCCCGCAACGGCCTGACCCGCGAGATGTATGACAGCCTCACCGCATCGATCGACGGCAGCGGGTCGCAACTGCCGGTCGACAGCCTGAGCCTGACCTCGGGCGTCACCCCCGTCATCGCCGTGCCCTTCGTCGCCTGGGAGAGTGCCATTCCCGTACCGCTGCTGCTGATCAGGGTCGCCAGCCTCGGGGTGCTGTCCTATTTTCCGTTCCGCCCCGGCGGCGCGCTGCGTTACCACAGCGATGCGCGCGCGGCAGAGGTGGATTTTCGCCAGCAGTTGCTGGACAGCCACCAGCAAGGCGACCTGGGCTGGTTTTCCCGGCAATTGCCCCTGGTGGGGTTGTCGGTGTTCCAGTCGTTGGTGACCCGGCAACCCCGCCCCGAGGGCATGAGCTGGCTGGCCGAGCGGCTTTACGATGGCTTTCACGCGGCCTTCCCGGAGCGCACCCTCAACGACATCCGCTTCTCCACCGACCCGCACGCCGGCCCCGCCGTAACCCTGGTGCAAGCCCTGACTTACCGGCAGATCCAACGCTGCCAGGCCGACCTCGACACCTTGGCCAACAGCCGTTCCGAAGCCGACTGGCAGGCGGTCCAGGACGCCACCGCCGCCGTTGCCGCCGAAGTCTTGCAAGTGCTGCTCACGCCCTTGCCCGGCGGGGTCACGGGGATGAACCGGGTGATGCAGCTGGCCGTGTTGGGCAGCATGACCTACAGCGTCAGCGTGGGCCTGAATGAAGCGGTCAAGGGCGATGCCAGCAGCTTCGCCTCGACCCTCAGCGATGTCGCCGACCTGGCCATCAGCGGCCGCTTGATCAGCGTCGCCGGCAGCGCCCATCGCCAGCGCATGCTCGGGCACCTGCAGCGGCTGGGCAATCCGCGCAAAGTCACGCGTCCCGACGGGGTGGAAGAGCTGTGGAAACCCGACGCACGTCCCTACGCCCATCGCCAGCAGTACCTGCTCGAGGGTAAACGCGCCGACGCCCTCTGCGTATTCACCGTGCAAGGCCAGCAATACGTCAAGCTGCACCATGACAGCCAGACCCTGGTGGCCGAGGTCGCCCACGACCAGGCCACCCAGCGCTACGTTCTCAAGAACGGCAGCAGCCCCTACAAGCCACCGATTGTCTTCAACCCGGCGCTGCAAGCCTGGACCTTCGACCTGCACAACACCCAGGCCCTGTCGGATGCCCAGTTGCTGCAACAGATGCTGCCCGATGGCTCATCGCTGATCGCGCGGGCCGACCTGGAACGGATGCTGCGCAGCACGGCCACCTCCCGCGCCACCCTGGAGCACGTGTGGCAAGGCGAACCGGCACCGTTGAACCTGATCGAAGGCGTGCGCCGCCTGCAAGCCGACCAGGTGATCGAGCACATCATCAACCGCTTTCATGAAGCCGGCTATCTGCCCCCCTCTGGCGACAGCGTGGTGTTATGCCTGCTGACCCAACTGCCCGATTGGCCCGCCGCGACCTTGCTGAGCATCAGCGATCCGCAACGCAGCGTGATCGAAACCTTCGGCAAGACCGAGCCGACGGTGCCTGGCCCGACGACGATCACCCTCGTGCGCGGCGCCGACAACCGCTACCAGGCCGAAGGCGACGGCGGCCTGCCGCCTTATCGGGCCGACCCGTTGTTGAGTCTGGTCATCAGCCTGCAACCGAGTACCTCGCTGCTGGGTCTCACGGACCAACTCGACGCCACGCTCGAACAGCGGATCCTGGCAGTACGGCGCGACGTCGCCGCCCTGGCGCGGCGCGAACGCCTGGCCCTGTTCGCGGCCCTGGTGAACTACGCCGGCTATGAAAAACATGAGCTATTGCCGCCCGCCAATGTGCGGCGTTTCCTGCCGGTCAAGGCGTCGATGCCCTTGGTGGCGGTTACGCCGTTGCTGAAAAAACTGCGCGACCTCAACAGCCCGCTGTCACCGGCCTTGCTGGAACGTCTGTTGGCGCAGCATCCCCTCACCCCACGCCAGCAGCAGGCCTATCTGCGTGAAGGCGGGCTGCCCACGGCCTTTGCCGAACTGTTGGACAACCACCGCACCGCCCTGCGCATCGACGCTGCGATCGATGCGCTGTACCACCCGCGCCAGTTCAACAACGATGCCGATCAATGGGCGCGGGAATTCGCCTCGGCGTTGATACGCCGAAGCCTCAAGCGCGACTTCCTCATCACCGAAGTGGTCGCGGGACGCATCGCCAAACCCTATCGCTCCAGCGGCCCCGAGGACCTCACCGTGGAGCTGCGTCACTACGGCGAGGGTGTCTATGAAGCCTATGACATGCGCAATGCCGGCACGATTGCGGTGACGCCGGCGGTGGACAGTTTCTACCTGGCCATCGGTTCGGTGCTGCAACCCCACGAGCGGCAACAATTGGGCATGCACAGTGCCACCGACGCCAGGGGCCTGCGCATCACCCTGGGCGACTACATGAGCAACCAGCGCGGCCCGGAAGGCTTTGTCAGGCTGGCCGACGGTTCACTGGCCCAGTACGAGCACACCCTGGCACTGCCGCCCAGCCTGCGGCCGGATTCCGAGGGTATTTTCCCTCTGGCCGGCGACCACTATCTGCCGCTGTTCGGTTCCTGGTACCGGATCGTCTATGACAAACGGCTGTTCAAGTGGCGGCTCAAACACCCGCAGAAGATCGGTGTCGACACCCCGACCCTGGAGCACAACGGCGAGGGCGCATGGCGCCTGTCCAGCGAGAACCCCATGGGCTGGGACGACCACAGCCTGCTCTATCGCCTCGGGGGCGACCATTACACATTCCCCCAGGACACCGCCCGCAGCATTCTCGCCCTGACCGACACCCCGCCCCATGTACTGCGCCAGATACACCGCAGCGGTCGGGCATCGCCCCCGTTGTTGGCCGATACCTGCAAGCGGCTGCGCATCGACCAGGAAATCGACCGCTTCATCGAATCGATGTATGAGCTGCCCAGCGCCCCCGATCCGCGCCCGGACCTGCAACTGCTGGTGGTCTCCAGCCTGCCCGGCTGGCCCGACAGCCATGTGCTGGAGATTGTCGGCCAGGACGCCCCCATCAGATACCCTGCCCGCCATCGGCCCGACGCCAAAGTGGTGAGCGCCACCGACCAGGACCTCGAGTCGGCCGGGCTGCTGGAGAAATTCATCGCTGACGACGACCTGACCCTGGCACTGCTCGGCACGCTGCCGCAGACCCAGGAACAGCGGCTGTTCCAGCTGATCACCCGGATCGTTGACTACACCGACCGCGAGCGCTCGCAAATCCTCGAGTCCTTGTACATGCGCAGCGAGTCGGCGGGCAGCGAGCCCGAGCGCCGCTTCAAGACCAAGCACCCGGACCTGTCCACCAGCACGGTCAAGGCGATTCTCGGCCAAGCCTCCAAGCGCGAGCTCAAACAGCTGCATGAGCATGACCGCCTGAGCCTGCGCCTGGCCGAACAGGCGCGCCTGAGCGGCCACGAGTTACGTTTGAACCGGGCGTTCGAAGGCCTGTATGTGGATGCCTGCGCCAACGCCGACAGTGACCGCATCACCCTGTACCTGCTGCACAACCTGCCCGCGTGGCCGAAGACCCTGCGCATCGATGTGCGTGAACGGGACAATCAGGGGCGCCTGCTGGAAACCGCCGGCCATCGGCAGGGCTCCTCGCGCCGGACCGTGGCCAGGACCAACCGCGGTTACCAGGCCTATACCCCGCAGGGCGAACCGCTGGGCGAGCCCTCGAACCGATTGCTGCGGGTGATTCTCAGCAGCTTGTCCGCCGACGAGCGGGCTTTGCTCGAGGTGGACAGCGAAAGCGGCATCGCCCAACTGCGCACCCAACTGGCCGAACTGGCCTTCGCGCGCCGTGTGGAAATCAAGGGCCTGCTGGATATCCCCCATCTGCAACCCTGGATGCAACCGGCCATGGGGGTGGATCGTTCGTTCCTGGTGTATCCGTTCTGGCAACGTATCTGGCCGTTTCGCGGCCCACGGCCGCCGGATCTGGTGGCCAAGGTCCAGGAGCTTTACCCGCATTTCAACAATGACGATGCACGGCGGATGCTCCAGTCCCTGAACATGACCGACCCGGAAAAACTCATCGAGCTGGAACGCCGCCAGGCCGAGTACCAGGCCATGGATGTGGAGCTGTCACGCTGGAGCGAAACCCTGCTGCCGGCCGACGACGAACTCAATGACCCTCTGGGCATGAACCGTGGCCGGCGTCGCCATATCGCCTACCAACTGCGGGGCGCATGGCGGCGCGAAAACGCGACGTTCTACATCGCCGGCCTGTTCAACGTGCCGTCACTGGAGTTGCAGCTGGACGACGAAGGCCTGCCGCCCGGCTCGTTCCTGACCGGCACCAGCGGCTTCAGCCACATCGAGTACCTGCGGATTTCCGGTAATGCCTTCCCGACCACGGGGGCAGAGTTCCTGGGCAAATTCACCCAGCTCAAGGCCCTGCGCATCGACTGTCGCCTTACCGACTTGCCCAGCGCGATCACCGACATGACCTGGCTCACCCACCTTGACTTGAACGACAACGACCTGCTCTTGACCGAAGAGTCGGTGCAGCGCCTGGCAACTATGGTCAACCTGCAGAAACTCGACCTGAGCGACAATCCGGACCTGACCCTCACCCCGGATGTCAGCCGGATGCTGCAGCTCAATACCCTGCACCTGGCCAACACCGGTATTACCCAATGGCCCATCGGCGCCAGCGCGCTGCCGGTGCTGACCGAGCTGCATTTGCAGGCCAATGGGATCAGCACCATTCCCGACGAAGTCTTCAGCAACCCCTGGCTGCAAATGGCCAATCGCAACACCCTGCTGCACGAAAACCCGCTGTCCGCCGAGACCCTGGCAAGCATAGACGCCTACCGTATCGCCACGGGTATCCGCCTGGGCGGTCAACTGCGCACACCGGCCCATGCCCCCGTGGCGCCGAATGACTTCGATACCTGGCTGACCGGCGTCGCGGCGCAGGACGTGGCGGCCCGCCGACAATTGTGGGAGCAACTGCAGGCCAATGAAACGGCGAGTGCCGATGATGTGTTCCGGGTCCTGCGCGACCTCAAGCGGACCCACGCCTACCGCAGCAATACCTCAAGAACGCGGCTGACCGAGCGGGTCTGGAGCCTGCTGATGGCAATGGGCGAGTCGACGCAACTGCGCAACACGATCTGCCTCAATACCTACGGCTCAGGCAATTGCGGCGACAGCGTGCTGCTGGCCTTTACCAACATGGAACTGCATCACCGTATCCACCAGGCCAAGCTGCAACCCAGGAGTTACCTGGCCGACCGGGCCTTGCTGGAACTGGCCAAGAGTTGTTTCTACCTCAATCAGCTCGACCACTTTGCCGACCAGTTCGTGCTGGCGCGCGAACGGGCCGAGCTGGACGCCGACCCCGCCGAGGTGACCATCTACCTGCGCAGTAAACTGGCGCGGGAATTCAACTTGCCGTTTTATCCGCTGGAGCTGCTGTACAGCGTGGATGACTATGTGACACCGGCGGTGATCGACGAGGCGCGCCGGACCCTGCGCAGGCTCGGCCAGTCACCGGCGTTGCAGGAGGCGATCCTGGCCACCGAGTTCTGGGTCGAGTACCTGGCCAGCAGCGAGCCGGAGGCGTTTTTCACCGTCAAGGACACCATCACCTACAAAGTCAGTGTGCTGGATCAGGAATTGCCGGACAGGCGTTCGGATGAATACCTGGAGCGTCGCCAGCAACTGGCCGACGAGGAAGCCAACGAACACAACCGCCTGGTGCGGCAGTTGACCGAAGGCACGCAACGCACGTTGCAGCGGGTCTGAGACCGTGCGGGCCGACCTGTCGTAACACAGGCCGGCCCGCGCTCAAGGGCTCACGCCGACGGCTGTGAACCCTGGACGACCGGGGTCGGCTGCAGCTTGAACACGTAGAACAACACGGTCAGCAGCACCAGGAAGGCCGGCCCCACATACAGTGCCACGCGGGTATCCGGGAAGTACGCCATCAGGCCCACCACCAGCACCAGGAACCCCAGGGCCAGGTACGAACTGACCGGGTACAGCCACATGCGGTACTTGAGGGCTTTCTGTTCGGCCGGGCTCAGGCTCCTGCGGAACTTGAGCTGGGCCAGCAGGATCATGACCCACGTCCAGATCGCGCCGAAGGTGGCGATGGACGTGACCCAGACGAAGACTTTCTCCGGTACCAGGTAGTTGAGCAGCACGCCCAGCAGCAAGGCGAAGATCGACAACAGCAGCGCCTTGCGCGGTACACCGTTGCTCGAGGTGGTACCGAACGCGGCCGGTGCCTGGCCGTTCTGCGCCAGGCTGTAGAGCATGCGCCCGGTGCTGAAGATGCCGCCGTTGCACGACGACAGTGCCGCAGTGATCACCACGAAGTTGATGATGCCGGCGGCGGTCTTGATGCCCAGGCGCTCGAAGGTCATCACGAACGGGCTGCCCTGGGTGCCGATTTCATTCCACGGGTAGATCGACAGGATCACGAACAACGCGCCCACGTAGAACAGCAAAATGCGCCAGAACACCGAGCCGATGGCGCGGGGAATGGTCTTCTGCGGGTTCTTCGCTTCCCCGGCGGTGAGGCCGATCATCTCCACGCCCAGGTAGGCGAACATCACCATTTGCAGGGACATCAACACACCCTGGACGCCATTGGGCATGAAGCCACCGTGGCTCCACAGGTTGGAAATCCCCAGGGCCACGCCGTCGTTGCCAAAGCCGAAGGCAATGATGCCGACGCCGCCGATCACCATGGCAATGATGGTGACGATCTTGATCAGCGCGAACCAGAATTCGAACTCACCGAAGGCCTTCACCGCGATCAGGTTGATGGTGCCCATGCTGATCAGGGCTGCCAGGGCCCAGATCCAGCGCGGCGTATCGGGGAACCACACGCCCATGTACACCGCCACGGCGGTGATCTCCGCCACGCAGGTCACCAGCCACAGGAACCAGTAGTTCCAGCCGGTCAAAAAACCCGCCAACGGACCGAGGTAATCCTGGGCATAGCGGCTGAACGAGCCGGCGACCGGGTTGTGCACGGCCATTTCGCCGAGGGCACGCATGATCACCAGGATGGCCAGGCCACCGATGATGTAGGACAGCATGATGGCCGGGCCGGCCATTTCGATGGCCTTGGCCGAGCCGAGGAACAGGCCGACACCGATACAGGCGCCGAGCGCCATCAGGCGGATATGCCGTTCGCCCAGTTCGCGTTTGAGCGGGCCGCCCGAAGCGGTCTCGCCATGGGGCAGGTGGTTGCCGACTGGCATAGGGATACAACCTCGTCTTGTTATTGGATATGAGCCTCCGAGTCCGGCACGCCACGGCGGGTCAGCCATGGCATGCCGTCTCCGGTGGACCTTTTGGGTCAACCGGTCTGGCCGGGCCAGATCAGGGGGGTGCAGTATAAAAAGCTCAACCCAGTGATTTTCACTCTATAAACGGCAATATTCAGCGGGAACTCCCGGAAAATTCCGATTGTGCGGTGGGAGTATCGCACGGAGATGGTGCGCGGCTTAAGCCCATTGCCCTGCGTACTGACCCAGGCGGCGCACGCATCGGCGCGTCGAAGAACACCGTGCGGGCCATGGGCAGGCTGATTTCGCCGCGACGAATCTCCAGGGGTTGCACGCGGTCGCCCGCACGCCGACAAATTTCTCGACGGTGCCAATCAGCGTCTACGCTTGAATCAAGTCCGATCAATCTGCCGGGATGGATCAATCGACTATGGGCGCTTTATGGCAAACCGATTCAACCAAGGCTGCGGCTCCCACCGACAGCATGGACGAACAGCCATTGCCACGACGCTCCCGCAAACGGCTGTACCGGTGGCGAATGGCGTGGCTGTTGCTGGTGATCGGCCTGATCGCCGCCGGGTTCGCCGCCCAGCGCGAAATGCGCACGTCCCATTGGCAGGCCCGGGAATTGAGCCGCCTGGCCGCCACCTTGAACTACCGGCTCGAACCCGGCCCCAGCGATGCCGTGGTCTATCCCGGTGACGGGCCTTTCGACAAGCGCCTGGGTTACAGCGACCTGGATGAATTCCTGCCGCGCCTGCTCAAGCGCAACTACCTGGTCCAGAGCCAGGTGCGCTTCTCCGCCCCCCTGATGACCTATGCCGAGCGCGGCCTGTTCGTGCCCTATGGGGAGAAAATCCAGGCCGGTTTGTCGATCAGCGATTGCCGCGCCGAGCCGTTGTACCGGTTCACCTACCCACAGCAGTCCTACCAGCGTTTCGACGCGATCCCGCCGGTGGTGGTCAACAGCCTGCTGTTCATCGAGAACCGCGATTTACTCGACCCGGCCCAGCCCCAGGCCAACCCGGCGGTGGACTGGCCGCGCTTCGCCAGGGCGGCGTGGTCGCAAGTTGCCAAGCTGTTGCACTTGCCCGGGCAGACCGCCGGCGGCAGTACCCTGGCCACCCAGCTGGAAAAATACCGCCACTCCCCTGATGGGCTGACGCTGTCCGGCGGCGAGAAACTGCGCCAGATGTTTTCCGCCAGCGTGCGCGCCTATCGGGATGGCCCGCAGACCTTGCAGGCGCGCCAGGACATCGTGCGCGACTACCTCAACAGCGTGCCGTTGTCCGCCGTACCCGGTCACGGCGAAGTGCATGGCATGGCCGAAGGGTTGCGCGTGTGGTACGGCGCCGACTTCGACCGCACCAACGCGCTGCTCGCCGACACCAGCCCGCAGGACCTCGCGCAAAAGGGCCTGGCACTGCGCGAAGTGTTGTCGTTGATGATCGCCCAGCGCCGGCCTTCCCATTACCTGTCCAAAGGCCACGCGGAACTTTCGAACCTGACCGACAGCCACCTCCGCCTGCTGGAGCAGGACGGGATCATCGACCCTGCCCTGGCAAGGGCCGCCCTGGCCAGCACAGTGAGTTACCGCGACTGGCAGCAACAGCCGACGCTCCAAGCGATTGACTCCAATAAAGGCATCAGCATGGCCCGCAGCCGCCTGGCCGCCCTGCTCAACCGTCCGCTGTATGACCTGGATCGCCTCGACCTGTCCGCCACCAGCACCTTGCACAATGAGCTGCAAACCCAGGCCACGGCCTACCTCAAGCACCTGGCCGATCCGGCCTTTGCCGGGCAACTCGGCCTGCTCGGCCCGCGCCTGCTGACGCCCGCCAGCACCGCGCAAGTGCGCTACAGCTTCACGCTATACGAGATGACCGGCGACGGCGCGCGGGTCCGGGTGCAGACCGACAACACCGACCAGCCCTTCGATATCAACGAGAGCAGCAAGCTGGAACTGGGCTCCACCGCCAAGCTGCGGGTGCTCACCACCTACCTGCAAATCATCAGCGAACTGCACCAGCGCTACGCCGGCCAGACACCGGCTGCGCTGAGAAAAGTCGATGTCGATGAGCAGGATCGCCTGTCGCGCTGGGCCGTGGATTACCTGGCGCAAAACAGCGACAAGAGCCTGTCGAAGATGCTTGACGCCGCGCTCGACCGGCCGTATTCCGCCAGCCCCGGCGAGAGCTTCTTTACCGGCGGCGGCCTGCATCGCTTCCATAACTTTCGCAATGAAGACAACGGCCGCAACCCGACATTGCGCGACGCCCTGCGTGAGTCGATCAACCTGCCATTTATTCGCCTGATGCGTGACTTGGTGCGCTACAGCACCTATCACGCAGACAACAACAGTGCCGAGTTGCTCAAGGACGACAGCAACCCACGGCGCCAGGAATACCTGGCCCAGTTCGCCGACCGCGAAGGCACGACCTTCCTGCTGCGCTTCTGGAAAAAGTACCGCAACAAGGACACCCAGGCGCGGCTCGCCACCTTTCTCGACAGCCTGCACCCCACCGCCATCCGCCTGGCCGCCGTGCACCGCTACCTGTTGCCCCAGGCCAGCCAGGTGAGTTTCAACAGCTTCGTGCGCTCGCACCTGACCGGTGCCAAAGCCACAGAAAAACTGACCGACGAACGCCTGGCCAAGCTCTACAAAGACTACGGCCCCGGTGCCTACGACCTACCGGACCAAGGCTATATCGCCAAGGTCCACCCCCTGGACCTGTGGCTGCTCGGCTACCTGTTGAACCACCCCGACGCCACCTTCACCCAGGCCGTCGCCGCCAGCGAGCATGAGCGCCAGGAAGTCTATGGCTGGCTGTTCAAGAGCCGCCACAAGAGCGCCCGCGACAGTCGTATCCGCACCATGCTGGAGGTCGAGGCGTTCCTGGATATTCACCAGCGCTGGCAGGCGGTGGGCTACCCGTTCGACCACCTGGTGCCGTCCCTGGCCACGGCCATCGGCAGCTCGGGGGACCGCCCGGCGGCGCTGGCAGAACTGGTGGGCACGATCCTCAACGACGGCATACGCGAGCCGACGCTGCGCATCGACAGCCTGCACTTTGCCGTCGACACGCCCTATGAAACCCGCCTGGTGAACAACCCCGACAAAGGCAAGCGGGTGATGCCCAGCGAAGTCGCCACCGCCTTGCGCGGTGCGTTGTCCCAGGTGGTGGATGCGGGCACCGCCAAACGCGTGTCGGGCAGCTTCAAGTTGCCCGACGGCACACCGCTGGCCATGGGCGGCAAGACCGGCACCGGGGACAATCGCATCGAAGCCATCGGCGCCGGTGGGCGCATCCTCAGCTCCAAGGCGATCAACCGTACCGCGACCTTTGTGTTCTATATCGGCGACCGGCATTTCGGCACGCTGACGGCCTTCGTGCCCGGCAGCGGCGCGCAGAATTTCACCTTTACCTCGGCGCTGCCGGTGCAGGTGCTCAAGGGCATGGCGCCGGTGCTGATGCCGTACCTGCAACCGGGCAGCCATACCCTGTGCAACCCGCCTCGTGCCGTGACCTCAACAGACTAACCGTTGATTTCGATGATGCGTTCGGAGGTGCCCTCCACCAGATAGAACCGATACGTCCGCCCGGGCTGTTTTTCAAAGCTGAACACCCGGCCAGGGAAGATATGGTTCTTGGTGGTCGGGGCGCAGGATGTACGGTCCTTGGCCGCGCAATCCTTGAACTCATCCACCACCACCACGGTGTTGCCGGCATTGCGCAAGGTGTAACGCTGCCCGCCGTTTTCGACCTGGGTGTCGAAGCGGCTGTCCTTGGGCCGCACGAAGAACACCGTGCCGTAGCCGGCCATCACCTGCACGCCTCCCACCAAGGTCTCTTCGTAGGCTTTGCGCTCTTCGTCGCTGAGGCCAAAGCCGTCTTCGGTCTCGGGCGCGACCGGCAGGTAGCGTACCCGGAAGTAACGCTCGCGGTCGCGATCGCCGATAAACACAAAGCGCGTGCTCTGCATGCCGTCCGCCGGCACGATCAGCCGCGCCGGGCTGGCCACCAGGCCGTTGCGCACGCTGCCGTCGGCTTCGAGCTTGAGCGGCACCTCGTCGTAGCTGCCATCGGGCTTGTAGAGCATCTCGGTGACATTGACCTTGACGAAGGCCGTCTTGGTGCCGCCATTGAATACCCGCTTAAGGTAGGTGCTTTTATCGCCGCGCAAGTAATCGTAGAAGTCACCGACGTTGATGTTCGGCCCGGCCTGAGCATTGAGTGAACACAGGATCAAACCCAGCATTGCATATAAAGCCTTCATAACCACTCCTCTGCCCATCATCACGGCCGTACCGCATCGAACAGCAGCTCGACGCTGCCGTAGTACTCACCTGGGGTAAAACCATCCGCCGGCTCGACCGCCGAGATATCCAGCAGCACGCGCTTGCCCTGGCGCGCCTCGTCGTGCGGCACCACCAGGGTGTCATCGAGGCCCAGCACCTGGCCGTTGAAGGTGACGTTCAAGTCGATATAGGTGCGCCCGCCATTGAACAGTGTGGGCAACGCGCCCAAGCGGGCGTTGATGCCGCCGGCGGAACTCTTCACGTCAAAGTGCTCGCGCAGCGGGCGCAGGCGCCCGGGCACCAGGTCCCAGACCATTTTTTGCTCGCGCTCCAGGAAACCTGGATTGATCGGCAGGACGTAAAAGTCTGCGGTCGGGATGGTCACGGACACATCGAACACCTGCTCTTCACGGATCGCCAAGGCCTGGGTACTCAGCAATGCGCCCACCATCAGCAGCAGCGCCGCCAACACGAGCTTGCAATGTCTGCACGACTGGCGCGCGCCCCCTGGGGCTATTTCACTGACCATCAGCCTTTGACCTCATATGGTTTTTTTTCGCTGCCCTCGATCAGGGTGAAGCGGTAGGTACGCCCGGCCTGCCTGGCAAAGCTGAAGGCACGCCCCGGCAGGATGTGATGCTTGGTGACGGGCAGGCAGTCCTGGCTATCGCCACTGGCGCAGTCCTTGAACTCATCGACCACCACCACGCTGTTGCCGTCGTTATGCAGCCCGTACTCAACCGGCTGCTCATCGATGCGGGTGGCGAAGCGGGTGTCCTTGGGCCGCACGAAAAACACCGTGCCGAACCCCGCCAGCACCGTGACCCCGGCTGACAGTTGGTTCTTGTAGGCCTCGCGCTCTTCGCTGGAGACCACGAAATCGTCCTCGGGCTCGGGCATCACGGGCACGAAACGCAGGCGGAAATAACGCTCTTTTTGCCGCTCGCCCAGGTACAGCAGGCGTGTGCCCTGCATGCCATCGGGCGGCACGATCAGGCGGGCCGGCGTGGCCATCAGGCCATCACGCGCGGAGTTGCCGGGGTTGTTCTTGAGCTCGACCTCCTCGGCGCTGCCATCGGCGTTGTAGAGGATCTCCATCACCGAGACCTTGATGAACGCCGTACTGTCGCCACCGTTGAATATCCGTTTCAGGTAGGTACTTTTGTCACCGTCGAGGTAGTCATAGAACACCCCGACGTTGATGTTGGGAGCCGCTGGCGCCGACAACGGCAACCAGCACAGCGCACACAGCGCCAACAGATGTTTCATCGCCATAAATCCCCGTTAGAGTTCCGAATCCCAGACCACCGTGACCTGGCCTGAGTAGGTGCTGCCTCCCCGTTCGAGCATCTGTTCGGCGTAGTCCTTCTTGACCTCGAAGTGCAAAGTGCCGGGCCGTCGGTTGACATAGAACCCCGGTTGAAATGACTCGGTACCGGCACCGCTCAGCAGCAGCCGCTGGCGATTCACCGGCGCACCATCCATGCCGCTCAAGCCATGGGGCAGGCTGACGCTGACATCCACCGGCACTGCGTGGCCGTCGGTAGCGTTTCTCAAGGCGCAGGTATCCCCCATCGTTCGCTCGCAACCCAACTGCATCTTGAAGCGCGACGAGGCGGAGATATTGAAGGTCTGGTCACGGAACAGGCGCGCAGGTTTGCGGCCCTGGTTCAGCCAGGCCTGCCAGCCGCCCTGGGGCACCAGTTCAATGCGATTGCCCCCCGGTGGTACTTCGACCTTGAGGTCGTGCTCCACGCTCAAGGTGAAGTTGAACGTGAGGGCGTTCTTGGAGGGCATCATGACGTCGCCGAAATCGTAATCGCCGCCAGGGCCCATGGTGTAGGTGATGCTGCCGGTGTATTGCCCGCTGGACATGCCCAAGGGGTTGGGGGTGCGCAGTTCGTAGGCATACTCCATGGTATTGAAGCGCAGGCTCGCCAGGTCCACGGAGGGCTGCCGACTGCATGGCCCCGCACCCTCGGGTGTCAGCCAGAAGTACGAGGCGAACGAGACGCCGGCGGCAAGATGGCTGGTGCTCACACACGGCGCGGGCGCCCTCATCCATTGGAGTTGCCAGGCAACCCCAGGCATGCCCCAGGCCGACACGCCTGGCGGACGAGGCACATGCCAAAGCGAGCCGATACCGGCGATCCGCAGTTGGACGGTCTCGGTCTCCTGGGTGGTGACATGCGTCACCGTCAAGTCACGCCAATCGGAGGGCACCTTGACCATGAAGCCCTGGCGCTCGTCCTCATGGTTGGCCTTGATTGGCGCAAGGGACAGCGCCGTGAAGTTGGTGTCCCGCAGGCTGAAAATACCCAACGCCTTGCAACGCGCCGGAATATGCGCGGCGCAGATCGAGCTGATCGGCGTGGTGTTTTCGAATTTGTTCACCATGGGGTTGGAGGGGTCGGGGCGGAACCGCGCGGTGATGTTTTCGTCGGCCGTTGCAGCAGCGCCACACAGCAGGACAGCCAGGCCCAGGGCGAAACGTTGAGGCGCGCGGGCGCTGGGGGTTTTCATAACGTTGCTTAGTCTCGTCATCATGTTCAACCGGCAATCTGTTCGGCGGTGGTGGTGTCGGCCAACGTATCCGGCGTGCAACGCAAGTCACCGATCATCAGCACGCTGTTTTCGCTGCGCGCCTTGGAGGGGTCTAGCCGGAACTGGCAGAGCAACTGGTTGTTGCGACGCACTTCCAGGGTGGGTGAACTGGCGTTCATTTCCAGCGAGAAGAAGCCGTCGACCTCGCTCACCCCACGGGTGGCGTGATTGATCACGTGCAAGCCCTTGAGCGGTTTGCCCTGGGGGTCCACCAGGCGACCGAGCACGGTCACGGTTTGCATCACACTGATCTTGCGATACTCCACGCCTCCCTTGTTCAAGTGGTAGCGCGTGCGCGGCGGCTGGATCGTGGCCGAGGGTGCATGGTTGCCTTCGAAGTCGAAGCTCACCGAGCTGCCCTTGTAGGCGGTGATCGGGATGAAGTTGCGGCCGGGGCGCAGGGCCGTGCTGCCGCCGCTCAGGTCGTCGGCGCGCAGGGCTATGTCATCGACGTCGGTCTCCACGTCCACGATCAGGCCGGAACCGGTGCCGTGGTACTGGCTGGTGAGCACCATCTTCTGCTGGCCCAGGGCGAAGGTGCTGTCCAGGTTGAGGCCGCCGGACAACTCGTTGTTGAACGACGAGCGTTGGGCATAGCCGTCACCACTGACAAACTCGTTTTCAAAACTGGCCATGCCGGACAAACCGACGCCGTAGGTATCGGTGGTTGCCGTGGCGGACACGCTTTGCAGCAGGTGGTCCTGCAGGTCCTTGCGGTAGGTCAGCGAGGCATTGTTGTCGCGGGTCCCGTCGCGGGAAGTCCGCGTGCCGATACTGGCGGACCATTGCTCGCCCGGCGCACCAAGGGCCAGGCTGACGCTCAGGTCGACCCCGCGGTTGCGCCGGTCGCCGGTGCTGGCGCTGGCGGGCCGGTCGAACACTGACAGCCGCCAATTGGCGTCGTTGCCAAACAGGTGGGTGCGCTCGGTCCAGCCCAGGTCCAGGCCGACACCTTCGTTATTGCCCTCGCTGTAGAACAGCCGGCCGTTGATCGAACGCAGGTTGCTCAGGCGATGGTTGACCGAAATCGACGAGCTGCTGGTCTGGCCGACAAAGATGTCACGCTGGCGAATACGCGTGCCATCGGGCAGGGTTTCGTAAGTGTTGCGGGTGTCGAGCCAGCTGCGGGTGTGGTTGAACACCACGCTGCCCAGGCCGTAGTTGTATAAGCCGTTGAGGTCGAGGCCGGTGCCGTACTTTTCCGTCCAGTACACGTTGGCGTACAGGCTGGCCTGATCGGCCAGGGTCCAGTCGATCGAGGAGCCGTACTGCATGTTGTCCTTGACCTGGCGCCCGGATACACCCAGCACCACACGGGGATGCGCCAGGTAATTGAGGGAGACGCCGGCAGTCGGACTGCCGCTGCTTTGTTCGTCGAAATTACTCAGCAGTTTGCTTTCCTGGCCGGCGAACAGGTTGTAGCGCCAACGCTCGTCGTGGTTGCGCCAGTTGTTGGGCTTGTACACCAGCTCCTGGGTAGTGCTGGTGATCTGGCCGTCTTCCACCAGGCGCACTTCCACTTCATAGATGCCGCCGGGCAGTGGTCGGGTGTCCAGGCTGTGCAGGCCACTGCCGACCGGCTGGGTGTTGATCAGCAGACCGTTGCGGTAAATCTCCACCGATGCCTGGCGGCTGGCGGTGACATAGATCGGGTAGACCGCCGGTTTGGAATTGTTGATCACCAGGCTGTCGGAACTGCCGTACATCACGCCGACCGCGGTATCCGGACTGGCGCCGAAGGTGCGCAGCTGGCGGGTCAGGCCTTCGGCGTTGGGGGTGAAGTAGCCCAGGCGCAGGAAGTTGCCCTGCAACTCGCGCTGGGTATAGAGCGCATACACCGCGTGGTTGAGGTCGTCGTCATCAGGACCGCCGAGGCGCGAGAACTGCATGTTCAGGGTCTGGCTCCACAGGCCCAGGCTGCTGCTGGCGTCAATGCCGAAGCGCCCGCCCAGGTCCTGGCCTTCGCCGCCGCTGAGGTTCAATTGGTTGCGTACGATCAGGCCGGTGCTGCCGCCGGTGGGCAGGAAGTAGTAGCGCTGCGCCTGCTCATCACGCTCGGCGTTCTCGGTCAGCAGCGACACCGTGGAGTTTTCCAGGTTGTAGTGCACGGCCATGAGTCCGTCCGGGCAGTTGCTGGCGCAGGTCCCCAGGGCCACCCCCTGCTTGAGGTAATCGGCCCACTGATCGCGTTCCTCATCCTTGATCACGCTGCCGTCGTGGTCGGTAAAGTCGAGCAGGGTCAGGCGGTCATCGCGGGTCAGGACAATCATCGCCTCGGAAACAAACTCCTGATCCAGCTCAACCCTGACCGCAAGCGGCACGTCGAAAAAATGCTCTTCAAAATCCGCCGGCAATCCCTTGGCCTGGGAAAGCAAACTACGAGGGGTTGTACCGTCGGCGGTACCTGCCGCCAACGCGCCCGCACAAAACAACAGGGCGAGCGCTGCCGCGATGGGAGTCATCGGGAACATGAACGGAATACTCTGGATTCGGACGTCAAAACAGGGAGACCGATCGACCGACAAATGCTGCCTGCCGACCGGTACCGCTACCCAACAATAAGCCGCTGCTTATTGAGTCAACGGGCTTGGCGTTACGGAGTAACGCGTGGCTCGTGGTCGAACACGATGGTGTAGTTAGTGGTGAAGAGGCCGGAGATGCCATCCGCCGGCTTGGCTGCGGCCACGACCAGATCTGCCTGGGTACCCGGGGTGGAACTGGCGTCGTCGACCACTTCCAGCGGCGAACCGGTCAGCACCACACCGTTGAAGGTGTTGGTCAGTGCGATCGATGCAGTGCCGTTGGTCAACGAAGCAGGACCGCCTTCGATGTAGGCCTTGATCGAGCCATCCGTGTTCTTCACATCGTAGGTGGCGCGCAGCGAACTCAGTTCACCGCTGACGGTGTTGTAGGCCATGGTTTCATCACGACCGAAGTTGGGATCACGCGGCTGGACATGAAACTGCTTGGTAGGAATGGTGGCCTTGATGTTGATGACGCTGGTGGCTTCGCCGGCAGCGAATACGCTGGATGAGCCGAAAGCCAATGCGATGAATGGCAGGACGAAAGCGGTCTTCTTAAGCATTTTAAGTACCTGTAGTGGCATCAGTATTTAGTTGAGAAGCGGTGTTCTCTGGCGTCAAGAAAACGCGTAGTGCGTGTCTTGCGACGCCGGTAAATACTCCCTTGAAAAACCACTTCGCGATGCCAGCACTTTCGTTTAAGCGCGTAATTAATCACGACCGGGCAATACAGAAAAAAACAATATTATTCAATAAGTTGAATATTAACTGTCATCCACGTATTACCTTTAAAAGTAATCAACACTACTTAATTTATTCTCTTATCTGTAAGACATTAACTACACGCTCTGCAGACGCCCACTATTCAAGCGTTTCACCTAAATACGTATTTAATAAGTTTATTCCACATTCATAAAATTGCCATTTAACTGTCAAATAAATGATGGTAACGCCGGAACGGATTGTGAGTCGTGGCGCCCCTTCGAAGCAGCGCTCGCCTGCCGGCACCGCTCGTCAGAAGATTTTGCATCCTTCGTAAGATATATCTTAAGTTGTATCGAAATCAGACAGGAGAACATCATCATGAGAGACCCTCATCACCACCGAGACCACGGTGACCGCCACGATGGCTTTGAAAAGCGCGCCGGCCGCGAACGCGGTGGGCGTGGCCCGCGTGTCTTCGCACCGGGTGATCTGAAACTGCTGCTGCCCGCGCTGATTGCCGAGCAGCCGTGCCACGGCTATGACTTGATCCGCCGCATCGAAACCCTGTTCGACGGCGCCTACAGCCCCAGCCCCGGGGTGATCTACCCCACGCTGACTTTCCTGGAAGAAAGCGAATTGATCGCCGGCGACGCCGAAGGTGGAAAAAAACGCTACACAATCACCGAGGCCGGTCGTCTCTTCCTAAGCGAACAGGCAGTGGCCCTCGACGGCATTCGCCTGCGCATGGACGTGAGCAAACGCTCGCTGCGCGGTCATGACCGCCCTGCGGAAATCCACGAGGCCGTGCACAACCTGCGCCATGCCTTGCATTCGCACCACGGGCGCTGGAGCCCGGAAGAAATCGTTCGTGTCGCGGCGCTGCTCAACGGCGCCGCCCAAGCCATTGCCGACGGGACAGCCCAATGAATACGCAAGCCATCCACCGCGTGACCCACGAAATCAAACGCCGCCGCCTTGAAGTATTGCGGGTAGTCGACCTCACCCCGCGCATGCGCCGCATCACCCTGGGCGGCCCGGAACTGGCCGGTTTTATCAGCTTGGGCAGTGACGATCACATCAAGCTGCTGTTCCCACAGAACGCTGCGGAACAAGCGGCGCTGGAAAGCCCGACCTTCAACATCAAGGGCGACGGCCCGCAACCGGCGATGCGCGACTACACGCCACGCCGCTTCGACCTGGACATCGGCGAACTGGACATCGACTTCGTGCTGCACGGCGACGGCCCGGCCTCCACCTGGGCCGAACAGGCCAAGGTCGGCCAGCACCTGTACATCGGCGGGCCACGGGGTTCGATGATCGTGCCGGATATGTTCGACAGCTATTTGCTGATCGGCGATGAGACGGCGATCCCGGCCATTGCTCGGCGCCTGGAAGAATTGCCGGCCGGGCGCAAGGTGCTGGCGGTGATCGAAATCGCCAATGCGGCGGAACGGCAGGCACTGGCAAGTGCTGCCGATGTGGAGGTGAAATGGGTCGTGCGCGGCCAGGACGACCTGCTCGACACCGTGCAGAAACTGACGCTGCCGAGCGGTTCGTTGTACAGCTTTGTCGCCACCGAAACCAGGCTGTCGCGCCAGGTCCGCCGGGTGCTGCTGGACACCCACAAGGTCAATGAGGCGTTCCTCAAGGCGGTGGGTTACTGGCGTGCGGAAGGCAGCGAAGAGGAGTAAGCCTCAGGGCACACCCATTACGAGGACACCGCTGCCGCTGACAACCCCAGCGGCAGGCAGTGAACCGAAACGCCGTACGAGAGAAAACGTCACATCGTCGCCCCCCACACTGTTGGTGATTTGGGTCAGGAATGAACCACCGACTTGAACCGCGCTTGCGCCACGAACCAGGGCGGTGCCCACGTCCGGGTTGGTCATGCGCAGCAGGCGCGTGTCGAACGACGAGGCGGTGCCTTTGTAGGTGATGGTGATTGGCGTGGTAATCCCTCCGTCCGGGCATGAGTAGGTGAGCCGGCGGTTGCTGCGGATGGAGGTCGTCAGCGGATCGGTGCCTATCGCCCGTTGGTGTACGTTGCCAAAGTTGATCTCGATCGGGTTGTTGTTGTTGATCGTGCAGGTGGATGGCGAGATGTCGAAGTTGTTGGCGGCGGTGTAGGTGACCACCAGTTCAGGCCGGGTAGCGTCGTAGTTGTTCGAAGCGGTGAGATGGAGCAAGCCCAGGTTGTCCCCTATTCGAACATTGATCGGATTAGACGGACTGTTGCGCACCAGAATAAATGGCGTGACATTGATCGGGTAAGCAATCCCATTGTTGGGCATCGTTGCCAACCGTATACCGCTCGGGATCGGGGTGTTGTGAAAAGCCCCGTTAATTCGTAGCCCCGTCCTTTCGCTCGCAAACTTGGGGCCGGGCGCCCAAGGGGTATTCGTGCCATTCCCCGTTGCCCAGTAATCCTCCCCCCAACTTGGGCCATGCCCGGCGCTGTATCGGCATTCCAGCCTGGCGCCTTCCAACAGGATCCGCGTACGATCCGCCGCCAAGGTCACGGTCACCGGGACCTGCAGGGACCACCCCCACGGCCCGCCATTCACACGGCACTCTGCGGCCTTCACGGTGGCAGTTGCACCCATCAAGGCAAGCAGTGCAATGGCTCCATAGAATCGTTTCATTTTGATCTCTCGTTGCTCCTCCACCAGGCGTTGGCCTGCGAACGCGGAGTTCGTACCTTAAGCCGCCCAGGAGAGATGTGAAGTTTGTCCAATGCTGTTTTCAGCCGGTCAATGACGGCTCACGACTACGGATAGTCCAGCGTAAAAGTAGAGGTCGCGGTATAGCTGCCGTGCCCTATGGTCTGGTCCCTGATGGCCGTCGGCTCCCCTTGCACGTAGGCTTTGAGTTCGATGACATTGCTGCCATTACTCAGTACCTGTTCGTCGCTGGTTTTATTCAGCGGCAAGGGCTTGTTACCCGGCGTCTCTATACCGATCCCGATACCGGAGGCGCCGCTTCCACCATCGAGTGCAAGCAACCCTGGAAGCTCCCGGTTTTCTACGCCGCCGAACGTGATGGTCACCGTGTCGCCGATGGTGGTGTCGCAGTCCTCCAGGTGCAGCTTGAAACCTTTGCCCACCGAACGCGTATTGATGTAGAGGTGCTTGCTGGTCAGGTCCCAGAGTTCCAGGCTGATGGCCTCGTCACCCGGGCGGATGGTGCAGGCTTCTTCAACCAGGTTGCCCTTGAAATTCAGGTTATCCGCCGCGTGTGCTTCGCAGGTCAGGCCGAGGGCCGGCAGGCACGCCAGCACGGCGTACAGCCTGGCCCTATGAACAGTTTCATGTCCCATATCCAACTCCTACTGGTACTCGGCCAACAACGTCGCCACCGCGGTAAACCTGGCGGGGGCAAGCGTTGCACCGGGCTGTTTGACCGGCACGACTTCCAATACCGGCGGGGAAGACAGGGTGATGTCCAGTGGCGTATTGAGTCGAAACGGCAGGTTGTTTTGGAATATCCGAATACCCAGGTCAGGTGCACTGGTCTGCAATGCCGCGCCGTCGAACGTCGTGGGGGTACCGTTGACACTCAACTTGAGTACCCACGGGAGCGTGTCGACGCCACAATTGATGGTGTAACCCACCCCCCGGCGATATTTCACCCCATCGACCCGCTTGACCCCCACATCCCCAAAGTCGACTTCAATCTTGTTGCCCGCATCGATGGTGCAGGGCGGGGGCTCGTTAAGCGTTCCGCTGAACGTTACGTTGGCCGACGCACTATGGCAGAGGCCGATGGAACACAAAGCGAGCAAGGCTCGCTGCTGCCAGCATGTCATTGCGCGCTCCTCATCACTGGTAATCGATCACGAAGGTGGCGGCAGCATCGAATGCGCCTCCCACCAGCCGGCTGCCCGCGCGCTTGACAGGCACCGCCTGCACCACGGGAAAGTTCGGATAGGTAAAATTCACGCTCGAATTCAGCGCCCAGTCAGTGCCATTGAGCGACAGCTTGACCCCCAGGTCCGGGTTGCGGGTCGAGAGCACACGCCCATCGAAAGAAGCCCCGGTCCCCCTGAGCTGAAGGGTCATCGCGTTACTGAACGGGGCGTCACAGGTGACGGTGTAAGGCACGTTGCGACGGTAGTTGACCCCGTCGATCCGTGACGTAAGAAGGTCATTGCCAAAAGGCACATTGAGCGTACCGCCGCCATTGATGACGCAGGGCGGAGGCGCAATGATGACTGCGCGGATGATCAGGCTGGTCTCGGCCTGCGCGCCTTGACTGACCGCCCACAACAGGCCCCCCGCGATAAGAATGGCCCGCGAGCCGACTGACTTAGCCATTGTTCTGCCCTTACTCATAACTGAGCCTGAAATCCACCACCGCCCGAAACGCTCCGCTGGTCAACGGCGCGGCGGTACGCGTGGGTTGAACATTCCACGTCTGGGTCGTGCTGCCCTCGCTCAGATACAACGGTTCGCCCCTGGAACCCAGCTGTACATCGCGTCCCAGGGCATCGGTCAACCGCAGTCCCATCCCGGTGATGCCTTGCACTTTGACCAGTCGTGGGTCGTCGGCATCGGCAGGGGCAACAAACGTCACCGACAACACCGGTTGGTGAGCGCTCCATGCCAGGTTCCCGGTACGTTCGCTGCGGATACTGCCTGCGGTGCGCTGGCAATCCTGAAAACGCAGTTGAAACGGCTTCGATGGGGCCTGATCGCCAGGTCGTTGCAGCTGACTGGCAGACACGGCGCCCAAGTCGACCGTTTGATGCAGCGATGTCATCTCCAGCGTGCAAGGGGACTCATGCATGGATCCGGAAACGTTCAACCGGCCACGCTGGCCATCGATTCCATCGTCATCCTCGGCGCCCGCGCGCGTTGCCAGGACCAGTAACACACAGCCCAGGACTTTCACGTTGTGCAACTTCATGACGCTCTCCCGCTGCAGGCTGCTACTCATTAGGCGTCGAGACTTGCAAGTTCACCTTGCATGTTTCGCCCGTGCAGGTGAACGCCAGTAATGGACGCCCGCCGTAGTCATTCACGTAGGCCAGGTAGGGTGAATTGCCCAGCGCCTTGGCCGTCGGCCCGAGGGTTTGCGTGCCTTTAGGCGGGATCATCACGGGCTCGAAACCCGGCACGGTCTTGCCGTCTTTGCTGCTGCGAGCATCCACCAGAGACACGTAGTAAGGCGTAGGGTTGTTCACCTGGTAACGGTCGCCCTGGCGGGTCAGGGTCAGCTTTTCCTGCCAGGGGTTGGACAGGTCTTGCTGGCTGGGAGCGATGGCCTGCGGTCGGTAGAACAATTTAATCCGGGTCTGCAGCGCGATTTGCAGGGTGTTGGATTTGTCGCTGCGCGGTGGAATCTCCCGCAGGTTGAAGTAGTAGACCGTCTCGCGATCCTGCGGTAACGACTTGGCCGCCGGCAACGCCTGCACTTTCACCTGGCTTTGCTTGCCGGGCTCCAAGCGTTGAACCGGCGGCAGCACGATCAAGGGCGAGGTGATCTTGTTGCCCTCCTCGTCCTCGATCCAGCCTTGGGCCAGGTACGGCAGTTGGGTGTTGTTATTGGTGATATTCACGCTGGTCGCATCCTTGCCACCGTCAAAAATCACCCGGGTTCGGTCCAGGCCAACCGCGGCGCCGGCACTCTGGCTCAGGCCCAGAGCCAGCAGTGCGAAGACCAGGAGTGTGGGGTGCGTATTGAGCATCATGAGGCGTTGTTCTCCGTATCGGTACGCTTCCCGGTCAGCGCTGCTGGCTCGGGTGAGGATTGATCAGTGGCTACGCTCTGGCAGCGCAATTGCAAGGCATCGGTCAAGCTGTCTGCGGGCAGCGCGACGGGCAGCGTGAGCAGGCAGCGTTCGATGCCGCCCCAACTGACGATCATTTGCTCACCGGCCTGAATACCGCTCAGGTAAACAGCGCCACCGTCGTTCACAATCCCGGTGTCCTGCTGTTTTGTGTTCTTCACCGTCGCGCCGAAGGGCGGTGCGCTGCCATCCGGCAGGCGCAGGACAGCCATGGCCTTCTCACCGGCAATCACGTCCAGGGACCGATAACCAATGGCCCCTTCGGTAAGGGTCAGTTGGGTCACCGATTGAGTGGCTTCAACGTTGCTCGGCAGGTTCTCCAGGTCGACACTGGCGGCCGTACGCTGGTAGCTGCTGATATCAGAAATCACTGCCTTGCCGAACGCGTTGGTGCGGGTCGATGTGCCGTAACCACGCACAGGCACATCGGGCACACCCCCGGTGTCGAGCATCAGGCGGGTGCCACCGGTGCCATTGGTTCGGTGCAGCGCCGCACCGTAGGGCGTGAGCGTGCCACCGCCGCGAATGGATGCGCTGAGGGTCCTGCCACTGCCTTCCTGGGTGCTGGCGCTGAGATCGATGTCGGCCTGGTCGCCGATATGACTCAGGTAGCCGCTGGCGGAGCGGTCGCTTGCATTGAGCTGGTAGCTGTTGCGCTCATCGAGGCGATCGCTGTAGCGCGTCGAGAAACTCTCTTTACCCGAGGTCCTGTTGGCGTCCAGCGACAGGGTGCCGCTGCGCCCCAACGGCAGGCTGACCGTCAGCGCCATTCCGTTATCCTTGTAGGCATACTCCTGGGTGCGAAACATGTTCAGGGACAGGCTCATGTTCCTGACGGTTCCCACATTGAAGTAGCGCGACATCGACAGGTTCCAACGCTGAGTGTCCGGGCGCCCCCAATACGTCTGCTTGTTGTAGCTGGCGTAGACGGTCGCCCCAAGGTCACGAAACTGCTTGTTGAGCGTCACCGTATACAAGGCCTTGCTGTCGCCAATCGGCTTCCAGCCCTCGATGTATTCACCGCGCTCGATCCCGCCGCGCTCACCGTTCAACCCGTAATGACGGGCGTCCAGGTACTCGCTCATGCTCAAGTAGTTTTTCTCGGAAAACCGGTAACCGGCAAACGTGACCTGGCTGTCGTACTGCTCGAAGTGCTTGGAGTATTGAAGACGGTAGGATTTGCCCGAGAGTGTCTGGTTCCACACACTGGCGTGGGACTGGGTGGCATCCAGCGATACGGCGCCGAACGCCAGCAGGTCGCGACCGACCCCGACAGACAATGCGCGGTAGTTGTTATCCGTTATCCCGCCGCCAAACAGCGACCAGCCATTGCTGACCCCCCAGGAGAATTCGCCGGTGCCGAAAACGCTGCCGTTGGCGCCGTACTGAAGATCGGACGGGCGCCCGGTCGCCAGCTTGTATCGAACGTGCCCAGGACGTGTCAGGTAGGGAACGCCTGCCGTATCGATCTGGAAGGTCTGAACCGAACCATCCTGCTCCTCGACCCGCACATCCAGAGTGCCACTCACGGCGTCGCTGAGGTCCTGAATGCGATAAGGGCCTGCGGCAACCAGCGTTTCATACAGCACGCGGCCCTTCTGGCTGATGATGATTTTTGCGTTGGTCTTGGCGACCCCGACGACTTCCGGTGCGTAGCCGCGCAGGTTGGGTGGCAGTTGGCTTTGATCCGAGATCAGTGAAGCACCGGTAAAACGGAAGCTGTCGAAGATGTCCGAGTACAGGTAGTCCTCTCCGACCGTCAAGCGTGCCTTCAGTGCAGGCACTGCGCGATAGGCGTAGTAACGACTCCACTCCAACTGTTGTTGATCCCTGGGTGCCCCCTCCACGCCTTTCTCGATCCGCCCCTGCCAGTCGGCCCTCAGGCGCCAGGCCCCGGCATTGGCGCCAAGGGTTCCGTTACCACTGAGGTTGTTGCGGGTGCCGTCATTCTTTTGATAGCTGGACTGCGCCGTCATGTTGTAGTCAACCAACAGCCCCGGTACACCCTCATCCCACCGGGACGGCGGATCCCAATGAATGGCGCTGTACTCGAGGTAGGCCTGGGGCAGGTTGATGTTCAGTGTGGAGGTGGCCAGGTCGCCACTGACCTCCATGCCAGGCAAACTTTCGGTATCCAGGCACTCGCCGTTTTTCCACCATTTGAGTTTGGCCGCGTCCGACGCCTTGAGACCCAATTGATCGACAAGTTCCAGCGATAAACATGCCTGGCTGCCTTTAGGGTCATTATCGGGGGGATAGAAAGCCACCGATTGCTCAGCAATGGGCTGGGCATTGATCTGCACGACCATCGAATAGGTGCCCGGCAGAATAAACCCGCTGCGGGCAAACTGAGACAAGTCAATATTAGTGCGATCACTCAGATCAAGAACATCAGTATTAAACTCAATATCCCCAGCAGCCAGTGCAGTGCCTGCCAATGATATCAACCCGCCAAAAAGGCTTGGGCGCAGCGTATTTTTGACCTTCGCTGTATTTAACATGCAAGCAACCCATCAACGTTCAAAAATATTCCAACTTGAACCGCACGGCAGTACGGTGGGCTCCGGCCACTATGGGCAATCCGTTACCGACAAAATGAAGCGTGTAGTGCAGCGTCATATCGCCTTCCGTTAACGGATGTGGAGTCATCGGCTGACCCGGAACACTTAACTGGCCAGCGGAATCCTCAATATTCAGCGCAACGCCTTGGGAGCCACCAAAGACCGCAAAAGAACGACCACCTCTATCCGTGGGGCCGTCAAACGTCACCCGAAGGTGCTGCCAGTCGGGCAGCGTCACCCCTGGACGGGATGGATCGGTACGACTCAAGGTGCAATTGACCAGGCGCAACTGGAAGGACTGGTCCTGGCCCCTGGCGCGCCGCAGGAAGCGGCCAATGGGCTCGGGGTCCATATCGATGGTTTGATCGACGCTGACCAACTCCAGCCCGCAGGCCGAGTCGACGACCTCTCCTCCCAGCGTGACAAGCCCATCACCTTGAGCAGGCTCCTGGGCAACCACCCCAGGGCTGATGAACATCGCCAAAGAAGAGGAGATAGCGAGACTTATGAATGTTTTCACCTGTGCCTCCACCAGCCTCCCCCGCCACGCTGGGTGGCGGGGGAAAACGCTTACTGATAAGCCAAGGTGAAGTTGGTCACCGCACTGAAGTCGCCTGGCACGATGTCGCCCGTGGCAGCGCCTTGTACATAGGCACCGAACTCCAGTGTGTTGTCACCGGCGGCAATCACTTGCGGCGTGGTAGCCACGCCCAATTCAACGGGTTTACTGCCATGGGTCATCATGATGCCCACATTGCCCGCGCTCCCGACGGTGCCCAGCGCACCCGGCACAACGCTCGATGGCGCTCCGGTGAAGGTGGTGGTCACGGTGTTATCGGTGAGACCCGCCAGGTCGCAGCCCTCAAGTTCAATCAGCAGACGACGCGGCTCGGACTTCCCGCCCGCTTGCAATTGATGTTTTGCGATCGCGCCAAGGGGAATGGTCTGATCGACCGAATCAGGCTTGATAGAGCAGGCACCCGAATGGACCGACCCCAAGAACGTGACAGTTCCGTCCGCCGCCTGGGCAACGGACATCGACCCCACCAACAGCCCGATAGAGAACAGCGCGGTTTTCATTTTAGCTTTCATTTATAGATGCCCACATTAGTAATAAACGTCGTTTAAGTGATTCCGCCGCCGTGGCGCACAGAATTCCTCTATTTATTCCAATTACTTGTATTGCAAACCAGCTCATTTGAAGCCAGGCGATTATCCCGGCCAATTTCAAAAAACATAAGTCGGCTAGTTCTTCTAATTGCGTAGCCTTGCAACACTCGGACACATAGGAAAAATATGGCAAATTGCCAAAACTTTAAAATTACCCGTAAGAATTGGACTACATCAGCTTTAGTTGCAGAAACTTGTCTTCAGATATCACTGTAAGAGAGGGATTACATTCAACGAAAAATAACAACGTTTACTGGAGCACATCAACTAACATGTTGATAAGTGCGCGACGTGGTGAAACACCGTTCAATGGAAAACCATGGACGGTGCGCAGCGGGGGGGAATGAAGAGGCTTAAAGCCTGGGAGAAGGGAGTTGCTCCCTGCCCAGAGATCTGTACAGGTTAAATTCGGGGTGACTTCAAGGTCTTGTCCAGGCCGACCGCCGCCAGGGCAACCAGCACGAACCCCAGCAGGATCCCCCCGGCGTTCACAAACACTTGTGGATAACCCAGGGTGCCGACATCGATGAACGGGTACTGGTACTGCCCGAGCAAATCCCCGCGCAGCAGCACATAGCCGAAGTACACCAGCGGGTAGATGACCCACAGGCCAATGTGCTTGAGGCGCAACTGGCCCTTGGGCACGCAGCGCCACCAGTACAGCACGAACAGCAGCGGCATCACGTCGTGCAGCAGTTCATCGGCGATCCATTGAAAGCCTTCGGGCTGCCACAGATGCCGCAGCAACAGGCTGTAGGCCAAGCCGACCACCACGATGCTGACGGCGATGCCGCTGCTGACGCCGGGGGCGAGGAAAAACCGCCTGGCTGCAGAATCGCGCTTCACCCACGCATAACTCAGCACCACCGCTGCCAGGGTATTGGTCAGCACCGTGAAGAAACTGAAGAAGTTGATCAGCCCGCCGAGCAGGCTGGCGCCGGACTCCCAGCGCGAATAGAAAATCAGGTGTTGCTGAATCGCCAGGCCCACCCAACCGGCCAGCGCCGCTGCCGCCACATACCGCTTCATGAGGTCAATCCAGCGGGCGTTTGGTGCGCATCAGCTTGACGTACAAGCCTTCGACCTTCTCCCGCGCCCATGGGGTCTTGCGCAGGAACGTCAGGCTCGACTTGATGCTCGGGTCGCTCTTGAAGCAACGGATATCAATGCGTTCGGCCAGGCCTGCCCATTCGTAGTGTTCCACCAGGGTGGTGAGGACGTGTTGCAGGGTCACGCCGTGGAGGGGGTCGTTGTTTGTCGCGGTCATGCCGGGCCTATGAAAAAGTGCTCACGAAGGCGCACACCTTATCACTCCGCCCTGGCAGGTAAAAAAAGTTCCCGCTCCCGGCAAAAAAGAGATGTTATATTGTAACCATAAATCTCAAATCTTTTCGTCGTTTTGCCAAGGAATGTCCGATGTCCCTCTCCTCCCTGTGGCGCTTGTCGCCCCTCGCCGCCGCCCTGTTGATCAGCTCGGAAGCCCACGCCCTGGAACTGCAACCCCAAGTCATCACCGGCAACCCGCTGGGCAGCGAGCAACTCGCCTCGCCGACCACCGTGCTGGAGGGCGATGAGCTGACCCTGCAACAAAAAGGCAGCCTCGGCGAAACCCTCAACAAGCAGCCGGGCGTGTCGTCTTCGTACTTTGGCCCGGGCGCCAGCCGGCCGATCATCCGGGGCCAGGACGGCGACCGCATTCGCATCCTGCGCAATGGCGTGGGGGCGTTGGATGCCTCGTCACTGTCCTACGACCATGCGGTGCCGCTGGACCCGGTGAATGTCGAACGCATCGAAATCGTACGCGGCCCGGCAGCGCTGTTGTACGGCGGCAGCGCCATCGGTGGCGTGGTCAACACCTTCGACAACCGCATCCCCACCGAAGCCATCGAGGGCATCCACGGCGCCGGTGAACTGCGTTACGGCGGCGCCGACACCACGCGCAGCAGTGCGGGCAAGCTGGAAGCCGGCAATGGCACCTTCGCCTTGCACCTGGATGCCAACGCGCGGGAATTCAACGACCTGAAAATCCCCGGCCAGGCCCGCAGCCGCCACGCCCCGGACAGCGACGACGCACCCGGCAGGAACGGCCGCCTGGGCAACAGCGACGGGCGCCAGGACGGCGGCGCGGTAGGCGGCTCTTACACCTGGGACGACGGTTACGCCGGGCTGTCCTACAGCAACTACGACAGCAACTACGGCTCCCCGGCAGAGCAGGATGTGCGCATCCGCATGCAGCAGGATCACTACGGGTTTGCGTCCGAAATCCGCAACCTGCAAGGCCCGTTTACCTCGGTCAAGGTCGACGCCGGCTACACCGACTACGAGCACCGCGAAATCGAAGGCGGCGAAACCGGTACGGTCTTCAAGAACAAGGGCTACGAAGCCCGCGTCGAAGCCCGTCACCAGCCGCTCGGCCCATTCGACGGCGTGGTCGGTGCGCAGGTGACGCGCAACGAGTTCTCGGCCTTGGGCGAAGAAGCCTTCGTGCCGCAGACCGACACCAACGCCGGCGCGCTGTTTATCCTCGAAGAAATGCAGGCCACCGACCGCCTGAAACTCAGCCTCGGCGGGCGCCTGGAACACACCCGCATCGACCCCGACGCCAAGGGCAACGAACGCTTCGCCGGCGCCGACAGGAGCAACCACTTCACCGCCGGCAGCCTGTCGTCGGGCGCGGTGTATACCCTCACGCCGATCTGGTCCGTGGCCGCGACCCTGGGCTACACCGAGCGCGCACCGACCTTCTACGAGCTGTACGCCAACGGTGCCCACGTCGCCACCGGCACCTATGAGTTGGGCGACGCCCATTTAAAGAAAGAGAAAGCCGTGTCCAGCGACCTGGCCCTGCGCTTTGACACCGGCACCCACAAGGGCAGCTTCGGCGTGTTCTACAGCCACTTCTCCAATTACATCGGTTTGCTGGGCACCGGTCGTACGCTGAACGACGAAGGCGAAGAAGACGCTGGCGGCATCCCCGAGTACGAATACTCCGGTGTGCGCGCACGTTTCACCGGCTTCGAGGCCCAGGATCATTGGAAGCTCGGTGAAGGCGCCTACGGTAAGTTCGCGCTGGAGCTGTCAGGCGACTACACCCGCGCCACCAACCTGGACACCGGCGAAGCCTTGCCACGCATCGCGCCGCTGCGCTTGAACAGCGGCCTGCTGTGGGAACTGGATCGCTGGCAGGCGCGCATCGACGTCGAGCACGCGGCCGGGCAAGGGCGTGTGCCGGATAACGAGAGCGGTACCGATGGCTACACCACCCTGGGCGCGAGCGCCGGCTATCGCTTCAATGTCGGCGGCAGTCAATGGTTGGCGTTTGTGAACGGTGAAAACCTGACCAACCAGACCGTGCGCTATGCCAGCTCGATCCTGCGCGATATCGCGCCGGCACCGGGGCGCAGTGTGCAATTGGGCATCCGCACCACCTTCTAAATACACTGAAATGCCCATGTGGGAGGAGGCTTGCCCCTCCCACCGTCATTTGGCAGCGACGATCTGTCACTGTTACCAAATCGGAAATGATGCATCTTGCGATTTGCGCTTTCTCTCGGCGCGTCCGCGCTTTATCCTTGTCGGCAATAAACTGAAACGTTTCACTCCCTCGGTCGATCCTATCTTGCTGATTATTCCTGCCCGCCAAGACAGCGCTGTCTTACATCGACCTGCGCCTGGGGATAAATCACCTGCCTGTGGATAACCCCCGCTTTCCCCGAAAAAACCGAATTAACGCTGAACCAAGCCTGTGCCGAATCGTCATCTACAGTGAATGAAGCACGGGGTTACACAATTATTCCAACGTCACGGAGAAACACACTATGAGCACTGATGGTGCTTCGAGCCCAAGCCGCCTGCTGCCCAGGCTGCTCGGGATCTTGCTGCTGATCATGGGCCTGGCCTTGCTGGCTGGCGGCGTCAAGCTGAGCCTGCTCGGCGGGTCGCTGTACTACCTGCTGGCCGGTATCGGCATCACCCTGACCGGCCTGCTGCTACTGGCCACCCGCCGCGCCGCGCTCGGGTTGTACGCGCTGGTGCTGTTCGCCAGCACCGTATGGGCCCTGTGGGAAGTCGGCCTGGATTGGTGGCAGCTGGTGCCGCGCCTGGCGCTGCTGTTCGCCCTGGGCATCGTCATGCTGCTCCCGTGGTTTCGCCGTCCGTTGCTGCGCGGCCAACCTGCCCCGCTGGGCACTGGCGCGCTGAGCGTGGCCGTGGTGCTGGCCGGTGCAACCGCCCTGGCCAGCCAATTCACCAACCCCGGTGAAATGGTCAAGACCGGCCAACTGGACCGCGACGCGGTACCGGGCATGGCCAGCGCTGCACCGTCCCAGGCCGATGGCGACTGGAACTCCTACGGCCGCTCGGCCTACGGTGATCGTTACTCGCCGTTGGCGCAGATCACTCCGGAAAACGCGCACAAGCTGGTACCGGCATGGACCTATCGCACCGGCGACATCCCCGGCCCGAACGATCCAGGCGAGACCACCGCGGAAAACACCCCGCTGAAAGTCAACGGCATGCTTTACGTGTGCACGCCCCACAGCCAGGTGATTGCGCTGGACCCGGACACCGGCAAGGAAATCTGGCGCTTCGATCCGAAGATCAGCAGCCAGGGTGCCGAGAACTTCAAGGGGTGGGCGCACATGACCTGCCGTGGCGTGTCGTATCACGATGACGCCGCCTACGCTTCCGAGCAGAGCCCGACCGGCAGCGCCAGCCCGGCCGCCGCGCCGAATGCCTGCCCGAAACGCATCTTCGTGCCGACCGCCGACACCCGCCTGATCGCCCTGAACGCCGACACCGGCAAGATGTGCGAAGACTTCGGTGACAAAGGCCAGGTCGACCTGCGTGCCAACATCGGCAGCTTTGCCCCGGGTGGTTACTACTCCACTTCGCCACCGGCCGTGACCAAAAACCTGGTGGTGATTGGTGGCCACGTCACCGATAACGTCTCCACCGACGAGCCCAGCGGCGTGATCCGCGCGTTCGACGTACACACCGGCAAGCTGGTGTGGAACTGGGACAGCGGCAACCCGGACGACACCACCCCGTTGGCCGAAGGCAAGACCTACACCCGCAACTCGCCGAACATGTGGTCCATGTTCGCCGTGGATGAAAAACTCGGCATGCTCTACCTGCCGATGGGCAACCAGATGCCCGACCAGTACGGCGGCGACCGTACCGACGATTCCGAGAAATACGCTGCGGGCCTGACCGCCCTGGACATCGACAGCGGCCACGTGAAGTGGACCTTCCAGTTCACTCACCATGACCTGTGGGACATGGACGTCGGCGGCCAGCCGTCGCTGATCGACATCAAGACCGAAGCCGGCGTGAAGCAGGCGGTGATGGCGTCGACCAAGCAAGGCAGCATCTACGTGCTGGACCGCGCCACCGGCCAGCCGGTGGTGCCGATCCACGAAGTGGCCGTGCCCCAGGGCGCTGTCGCGGGCGACCGTACTTCCCCGACCCAACCGAAGTCCGAGCTGAACTTCATGCCACCGCCGCTGAAAGAGCGTGACATGTGGGGCGTGACGCCGTTCGACCAGATGCTGTGCCGCATCGATTTCAAATCCATGCGCTACGACGGCCCGTTCACCCCGCCATCGCTGCAAGGTTCGATCGTTTACCCAGGTAACTTCGGCGTGTTCGACTGGGGCGGCATTTCCGTCGACCCGGTACGCCAGATCGCCTTCGTGAACCCGAGCTACATGGCGTTCAAATCCAAGCTGATCCCGGCGGCCGATATCGCCAAGCGAGGCCCGCGCGTCAGCGAAACCCAGGGCGTGCAGCCGAACAAAGGCGCGCCGTACGGCGTAATCCTCGAAGCACTGCTGTCGCCTCTGGGCCTGCCGTGCCAGGCACCGGCGTGGGGTTACGTGGCCGCGGTCGACCTGACCACCCACCAGACCATCTGGATGCACAAGAACGGCACTGTGCGTGACAGCTCGCCGGTTCCGGTTCCCCTGACCATGGGCGTACCGAGCCTGGGCGGCACCTTCACCACAGCCGGTGGCGTGTCGTTCCTCAGCGGTACCCTCGACCAGTACCTGCGTGCCTATGACGTGAAAAACGGCAAGCAGTTGTGGGAAGGCCGCCTGCCCGCCGGCGCGCAAACCACCCCGATGACCTATACCGGCAAGGACGGCAAGCAGTACGTGCTGGTCATGGCGGGTGGTCATGGTTCCCTGGGGACCAAGCAGGGTGACTACGTGATGGCGTTCAAACTGCCGGATTAAGCTTTATCGGCGGCAAAACCAAGGCGGCTACCCTCACAGGTAGCCGCCTTTTTTGTGCCTTCCATAGCAGCTGCGGATTTGCGCGGTGTTGGATTATGCGGTGCTTCAGAGCGGCTTGCGTTCCCGCCGCATCCACAACTCGAACGCCATGGCATTGAGCGGACGGCTGATCAAGTAGCCCTGGGCCGTATCGCAGTTCCACTGCTTGAGCAGCTTGAGGCTGGGCTCGAATTCCACACCTTCGGCCACCACCTTGAGCCCCAGGTTGTGGCTCATTTCGATGGTCGAACGCACGATCACGCCGTCGCCGCTGGTGCTGTCGAGGTTGCGCACGAAGGATTGATCGATCTTCAACTCCTGCACCGGCAGGCGCTGCAGTTGCGCCAGGGAGGAATAGCCGGTGCCGAAGTCATCCACCGACAGGCTGATGCCGCAGCCGCGCAGTTGCTCCAGCACGCTCAAGGCTTGTTGCGGGTTGTGCATGATCGCACTTTCGGTGATTTCGAAAATCAGCTGCCGGGCCGCCACGCCGTACTGCATCAGCAAGGTGCTGACGCGGATCGCCAGGTCGTCATCGGCCAGGTCATCCACCGAGATGTTCACCGACAATTGAATGTGCATGCCGCGCTGCGACCACTCGCCGATCTGGCGGATAGCTTCTTCGATCACCCACAGGGTCAGGCCGCCCATGCTGCCGGTGCGCTCGGCCAGGGGGATGAACTCGGCGGGCGACACCAGCCCCAGGGTGGGATGCTGCCAGCGCAGCAGGGCTTCGGCCTGGCACACCTCGCCATGCTTGAGGTCGAGTTTGGGCTGGTAGCACAGGTACAGCTCGCCTTCGACGACGGCCCGGCGCAGGTCGCGGATCAGGGTGATCTGGCGCTGGTGGGCGAGGTCGCGGTCCTGCTGGTAGATCTGCAGATAACCCGGCAGCGTCGCCGCATCGTGGCGGGCGATGGCGGCGCGACTGATCAACTCTTCCACCTGCTGGCCATCGGTGGGGTAGGCGGCGATGCCGATGCTGACTTCGTGGCGCACTTCATCATTGCCGATGCGCTGGGGCTCGGTAAGCAGCGCGTAGAGGCGGTCGGCGCGGGCCACGGCGCGATCGATCTCGGTATTTTCCAGCAACAGCAAAAACTCGCTGCCGGTGATGCGCGCCGCCGTGTCGCTGGCCAGCAGGCTCATGGACAGGCAGCGGCTGGCTTCGCGCAGCATGTCCTCGACCCCCTCCGGACCGAAGCCTTCGTTGATCACCCGGTAGTTCTCGATGCCCAGGTACAGCAATACCACCGGCCGTCGTGCACTGATCGCACTGCCCAGGCGCTCCATGGCCAGGGCACGGTTGGGCAGGCCGGTGAGCGGATCATGCAGGGCGTTATGGGCCAGTTGCCGTTCGCGCACGGCGATGCCGCTTTGCATGGCATTGAAGGCGCGGGCCAGCAAACCGAACTCATCGTGGCTGCGTACCCGCACCGGCGTGCGGTAATCACCGGCGCCGATGCGCCCCGCCGCTTCCACGAGGGCGTTGAGCGGGCGCGAGACCCGCCGCGCCAGGAACAACGCGCCGGCCAACGACACCAGCAGCACCGCAAGGGCAATCCCGAGAAACTGCCGGTCCAGCGGCGCAAAGGATTCCAGCGCATGGTCCAGCGGGCTTTGCAGCAATACGCGCACGTCATCGCCGTCGCCGGTATTGGCCAATGGAAGCACGCGGCTGAGCACGCGCTGACCGTGGAACCCATGGATCTGTGCCTCAGGGTTGAGCGGAGCGTCGTGCAGCAGGCTGAGGGCGGTGGCCCGGTACGCGTCGGGCTGGGTGCTGAACAGCGGGCCGGGCGTGCCGTCCTGCACACTGAGAAACGACACTTCCAGGTTGCTCATGGAGCGCAGTTCATAGGCGAACAGTTGGTCCATGGCAAAGCCCATCACGATGCGCGCGATGGGCAACGGGTCGCGCACTTCATCCTGCACCAGCAGGTAAGGCCGCCCATCCAGGGCCACGATCACCATGTGCAGGCCATTGCGCCGCGCATGGCGCAAGGCGGCGTCATAGGGGAACGGCTGGCCGCGGGTGAGGATAGGAAGTGTGCTGACCATGACCTTGCCATCCAGGCCCAGCACAAACACTTCGCTGGAACGGATGCCGGTGCCGTGGCGCCGCAGTGCCGCCAGGATCGGCGCAGGCTTGCCCTCGGCCACGGCCTGCTTGAACGGACCATCGCCGGCGAGCCAGTCGAGCCCGTATTGCAGGCGCCGCCCGCGCAGGTCCAGCAGACGCTCGAATACCTGGGTTCCGGTTTTCAGTTGGACTTGTGCCTGGTTCTCCACGGCACGGCGGGTGGCGCTCTTGACAGCGAAATAGGTGGCGGCGACCACCACCAGCAGCAACAGCGCCAACACCCCGGCAATACGGGTTTGAAAGGTATGGCGCCATGTCATGGCAGTGCCCTCCGGCAGCGTTCGCCGCTCGCCGCCGCGTCCCTTAGTCATGTGCATTCCTTGCGCCCTGACCTGCTGTCAAAAAAACATCCATTTAGACTGGACTTTTTGTTTTAGCAGATTAGCTGGGACCGCGCAGAAGCGCACCGAATAAAACCGGGGATTTAACTGTCATTTTATTGGCGACAACCGCTTGGCCATATCCGCCTATCAGCTGCGGGCGCGCATGAAATCTCCCCAACGCCGCACCAGGTAGTTGTGCTCATCCATGACCGAGTTCCACACCGCGATATGCCCCATACGCTGCTCATAGGAGCCGCCATCGCGCACCTCGCCGATATCGATCAACGGCAACCCGTCGCTGCCGTGCAACTCCTCCCGCGCGGGCTTGCCGGCGTACCAGTAATCCCACTCGGCACTGCTCAGGTGATCACGGCTGCGCGCCGGGTTGCCGATGTAGTAACCCTGGCGCGCCATCACCGCGCCCGGCCAGCCGGACAGCCACCAATTGAGGTACGCGTAGGCCGCGTCCAGCACCGGCCCCTGGGCATGGCGCGACAATGACAAGCCGCCGAACCAGGCGCGATAGCCTTCGCGGGGCACCGCCAGGCGGTATTTCACCCCGGCGCGGTGCAGGCGCATCAAGGTCGGCGACCACAGGCTCTGGATATCGATGCTCGGGCTGAGCATCAGTTGCGCCGCCTCTTCATCGTCGGACCAAAACGCGGCGAAATGCCCTTCCTTCTGCTTGCGCACCAGAATATCGGCGAGCACGTCGATCTCTTCGATGCTCATATTGCCGATGTCGTTGAAGCGCGCCAGCCCCGCGCCCTGCACCGCCAGCGCAGCATCCAGGGCGCCGATGGCAGCATCGCTCTGCAGCGCCGTGCGGGCGCGCCAGGCCGGGTCCAGCAGCCAGCCCCAGCTTTCGTTACCGTGGCAAAACCCCTCGGGCAGGCGCTCGGGGCGGTAGGCGAAGCTGTCGGCATTGTGGGTCAAGGGCAGCATGCTGATGCGCTCGGTGACGGTGCTGCCGAGGCTGCCGTCGTGCTGCACGAACAGGCGCTCGCTGGGCACGCTGCCGCTGCCCAGGCGGTCATTGGGCGACAGCCGACCGCGCTTGGGCAGGTCGTTGATCTCGTGCCACAACGCGATGCGCCGCGTGTCGATGGGCTGGATCGCCCGGGCCGGCCACACGAAGTCGACGTTATGAAACCATTGGTCGTAGAGGTCGTAGCTGTCGGGCTGCATCACCGCAATGCGCTGGGCCTGTTCGACGTCGTGCACCTGATACACGAGGCGAATGCCCAGTTCCTGTTCGGCGCGCACCCGCAGGCATTCGAGCAGGGTGACCGAGGTGCCGAGCACCCGTAAGGTGATCATCCGGCGAACCGCCGTGAGAACACCTCAAAGGAACGCCGCAGCAACGCTGGGTCGAGACCGCGCAGGATAAACACCAGGCGCGATTGCCGCTCGGTGCCTGGCCAGGCGGGCAGATGGACCGGGGCATGCAGGCAATGCTGCACGCCATGAATGACGATGGGGGCGTTACTGGCGTTCACGTTGAGCAGTCCTTTGACACGAAGGATTCGTTCGCCGTGGCATCTTAACAGCATCGACAACCACACCCCGAAGCCGACCCAGTCCAGCGGCCGGTCGAAGGTCATACTGCACACCTGGGCCGTACCGTGGGTGGCGCTGGTGGTCTGGTGCAATTGCCAGCGGCTGACTTCCAGGGCGGGCTCGGCACTGCGCAGGCCTTCGCCGAGCAACAGTTGGTCGCCGCTGTGGATGGCGTGGGTATCGAGGATCGGCGTACCGGCGTTGAGCGCCTGCAGGTGCGCACGCAGCGATTCGCAGTCATCCACAAGATCAGTCTTGCTCAGTAGCAAACGGTCTGCGGCCGCAACCTGGGCCAGCCATTCCGGGTGCAGGCGTTCCTGCAACGCGGCGTGGCTGGCATCGACCAGCGTCACCACCAGGCCGATATGAAAACGCCCGCGCAGTTGCACATCGTTGTTCAAGGTGGCGAGGATCGGGGCCGGGTCGGCCAGGCCGGTGGTCTCGAGAATCACCCGTTTGAACGCAGGAATTTCGCCGCGCTCGCGGCGTTGCAACAGGCCGAGCAACGCGTCCTTGAGCTCGCCACGGATGGAGCAGCAAATGCAGCCGCTGGGCAGCAGCACAGTGTTCGGCGCGACCTCTTCCACCAGCAGATGGTCGATGCCGATATCGCCGAATTCGTTGATCAGCAACGCGGTGTCGCCCAGGCTTTCGCCTTGCAGCAGGCGCTGGAGCAAGGTGGTCTTGCCGCTGCCGAGAAAGCCGGTGATCACATTTAGAGCAATGCTCATATTTACCTCCACGCCCGGTAGGAGCGAGCTTGCTCGCGAAAAACCCGAGAGCGCCACGTACATCCAGACAACACGCGTTATCGTTGACGTTTTTCGCGAGCAAGCTCGCTCCTACAGTGGGGTGTTTTCCAGGTGATCAAGTAGACGCGGATCAAGGGGATCCAAAGGCCGGCCGAGCATGGTTTCAGCCGCCTGCCAGAGTTGATCCAAGCCGCTCGCCAGTGCCTGTTTACCGGTGGCGCCCAACAGCAGATAAGACGCACCCTGGAAGTCTTCGACCTTGAGCCGGAACACCGCCAGCACCTGGTTGATCGCGGCGATACGGCGCAGGCGTTCGCGGCGCCTGGGCAGTTCATCGCCCAGGGGATCACTCCAGTGCAGGTCTTCGCCGAGCAGTCCGCAGAGTCCGCACATGGCTACACCCCGCTCATGGCATGACATCGCCGGAGTTCGGGCCCAGAGTCTGACCGACGAACAGGTTGCCGCCCGGCTCGCTGGCCAGCAGCACGGCGGTGGGCGCCACTTCATCCGCCAGGCCGAAGCGTCCCAAGGGCAATTCAGCGGCCTTGGCGCGCTTCCAGTCGGCGCTGATACCGCCCACTAACGGCGTCTCGATCGGGCCGGGAGCGATGGCGTTGACCAGCACATTGTCCTTGGCCACTTCCAGGGCCAGGGACTTGGTAAAACCGATGACCCCGGCCTTGGCGGCCGCGTAGTGGGTGAGTTCGGCACCGCCCTTGATGCCCAGTTGCGACGCCACGTTGATGATCCGTCCCCAGCGTTGCGCCAACATATGCGGCAAGGCGCGCTGACTGGCGACGAACACACTGGTGAGGTCGACGCGCAGCATGTCGTTCCACATCTCGATGGACAGGTCGACGCAACGCGCCTGGGTGAGCATCCCGGCATTGTTGACCAGGATATCGATGCCGCCGAAATGTTCGACGCATCGGTCGACACTGGCCTGGGCACCTTCCACCGTGCCCACATCGGCCACGCACTCGACCACCTCGGCGCCCAGGTTACGGCAGGCGGTCGCGGTTTCGGCGAGGCTGGCGGGGTTGCGGTCGGCCAGTAACAGCCGCGCGCCTTCAACGGCATAGGCGCGGGCGATGGCGGCACCGATGCCGCTGCCGGCACCGGTGATCACGGCACGGCGGTTATCTAGTTGAGGCATATGAAAATCTCCTGAAGCAAACACAGCCCTCTCCCACATTTGGATTGAGTACATCAGTCAGTCAGGCCAGCGCACGGTGAGGCCGCCATCGATGACGATGCTCTGCCCGGTCAAATAACTCGACGCTTCACTGGTCAAGAACTGCACCAACGACGCCACTTCATCCGCGCGCCCTACCCGCCCCAACGGAATCGCTCGAGCAGCCTTTGCCAGACCTTCCGGCCCCAGCGAGTTCTTCGCATCCAGCGACTGCGGCGTCTCGATCAACCCCGGGATCACCGCATTGCAGCGAATGCCCAGGGGCGCCAGTTCCACCGCCAGCGAACGGCACAAGCCCGGCACACCGGCCTTGGCCGCCGCGTAGTGGCTGTGGTCCTGCCAGCCATACACGCCGCCGGCAATCGAAGAGATCGCCACCAGCGCGCCGCCTTCGTTCATATGCCGCGTCGCCGCGCGGAAGGTACGCATCACCCCGGTCAGGTCGACATTGAGCATCTCGTTCCATAACTCGTCGGTCATTTCCAGCAGCGGCGCACGGCGCAGCAAACCGGCGTTGGCCACCGCGTAATCCAGCCGGCCGAAATGCTGTACCGCCTGCTCGGCGAGGGCGTCCACCGAGGCGGTATCGCCCACGTCCAGCGGCAACATCAGGCACTCGCCCCCCGCCTCTTCCACCAACGACACGGTGGTGCCCGGGTCGTGGGGATCGGCCGGGTAATACCCGCCCACCACCGCCACGCCACAACGTGCATAGGCCACGGCGAGGGCTTGGCCGATGCCACTGGCGGCACCGGTAATCAGGGCAACTTTACGGCTCATCACATTCTCCTTACTGAACGGTTTCCGGACGCACATGGCGTGCGGCAAACATCAGCGCGCCGGACAAGAAGCATGGCAGCGCGCCGAACCACAGCGCGGCGGTCTGCCAGTCACTGCCGGCGGACAACACCTGGGTCGCACCAAAGCCCGCGACCACGGCACCAATCGGGCCCATGGCATGGATGATCGCGCCGCCGGTGGCGCGGATGCTGGTGGGGAAACTTTCACTGATAAAGAACAGCGCCGCCGAGTACGGCCCGATCAGGAAGAACAGGCCCAGGCTGTACAGCCCGACCACCATCGGCATATTGCTTGGGCCAAACAGCATGCCGGCAAACGCCAGGCCGCCGAGCATCCAGCCCAGGCCGATCACATTGCGGCGGCCGATCTTGTCGCCCATCCAGCCGTGGCTGAGGTAGCCGCAGTAACCCACCAGGTTCGACAGCACGAGGATGATCAGCGAGTTCTCGAACGAAATGTGGTGCACGCTGACGATCACCGAGGTGCCGAGCACGCTGAACACCTGGATCGCTGCCCAGTTGAGCAGCAGCGCAGCGCCGATCACCAGGGTGGCGCGACGGGCCGGGCCACGGAAGGCCGCCTTGAGGCCGGCCTTGCTGTGTTCGTCGTAGTCCACGCCGTAGGTCACGGCAACGTTTTGCGCTTCGGTCACCGCACCGCTTTTACGCAGTTGGCTGATGCGCTGGTGGATCTGGAATTGCGGGCTCTCCTTGAGCTTGCGCGCCATGATCGCGATGACGATGGCCGGGATCGCGGCGAAGATGAAGCACCCTTGCCAGCCGATGATCGGCAGCAACAGCGCGGTCAAGCCGGCGGCGATCAACGCACCGACCGGCCAGCCGCCCTGCACCAGGCTGTAGATGAAGCCGCGGCGCTTGGTCAGGCGCGGGTCTTCCGAGGCGCCATACAGCTCGGTCAAATAAGTGGCGTTGACGGTTTCTTCGGCATACCCCAGGCCGCCCAGCGAACGGATCAGAATCAGCGGCGACTTGCCCCACGCGCCGCCAATGGCGGTCAGCGCCGAGCACAGTGCGGAACCGGCCACGGTGAAAATAATCCCTTTGCGTCGCCCCAGCTTGTCGACGATCGGCCCGATGGCCAAGGCGACCACGGCGGTACCCACCGCCACCCAGGTCGCGATTTCAGCCTGCTCCACTTCACCCCAGCCAAAGTGCCGGCCGATCTCCGGCAGCAAGGTGCCGAACAGGATGAAGTCATACACCGCAAACACCCAGGCGAAAAACGCGATCCAGGTGGCGAAGCGCACTTCCTGGGACGTCAGTTGCCGGGGTTTCCAGCCAGTCAGGTCAAGCTTGTTGTAGATGGACATAATCGCGCCTCGGGAGGTGGAGTGGGCTTTCTGTAGGAGCGTGCTTGCTCGCGAAAATCGTCAACGATGACGCGGGCATCCTGAATGCACGCGGTGCTCTCAGGCTTTTCGCGAGCAAGCTCGCTCCTACAGGGTTGGGGTCAGGTACGCGGTTGGCGGCGGATAAAGTCGTCGGCGATTTCGTCGAAGGTGACAAAGCGCACGCCGGCATGGCTCTGGATGTGTTCGATCAAGCGCTCGAGCATCAGCAGCACTTGCGGGCGGCCGGACACGTCGGGGTGGATGGTCATGGTGAACACCGCGTGTTCGTGCTCGCGGTAGACCCAGTCGAACTGGTCGCGCCACATTTCTTCGAGGTGGCGCGGGTTGACGAAGCCGTGGCTGTTGGGGGCTTTCTTGATGAACATCATCGGCGGCAGGTCGTCGAGATACCAGTTGGCCGGGATCTCTACCAGGTCGGTTTCTTCGCCGCGCACCAGGGGTTTCATCCAGGTGTCGGGGTGCTGGCTGTAGTCGATCTTGGTCCAGCTGTCGCCCTTGCGCACGTAGTAGGGGTGGAAGTCGTTGTGCATCAGGCTGTGGTCGTACTTGATGCCTTTTTTCAGCAACAGCTCGTTGGTGACCTTGCTGAATTCCCACCACGGCGCGACGTAGCCGGTGGGGCGTTTGCCGGTGACTTGGGTGATCAACTCGATGGATTTATCGAGGACGATTTCTTCCTGCTCGGCGGTCATCGCAATCGGGTTTTCGTGGCTGTAGCCATGCACGCCGATTTCGTGGCCGGCGTCGGCCACGGCCTTCATCTGCTCGGGGAAGGTCTCCATCGAGTGGCCGGGGATAAACCAGGTGGTGCGCAGGCCGTAGCGTTCGAACAGTTTGAGCAGGCGCGGCGCGCCGATTTCACCGGCGAACAGGCCGCGGGAGATGTCGTCGGGCGAGTCTTCGCCGCCGTAGGAACCGAGCCAGCCGGCGACGGCGTCGACGTCGACGCCAAATGCACAGAGGATGTCTTTAGCCATGGTGTTTCTCCTTAAAGGTTGAGGACGGATTCGACGGACAAGGCCGCGCGCAACAGCCGCGCGTCTTCTCCGCTCGGGGCGCTGAGCAGCAGCCCGGTGGGCAGGCCCTGGGCATCGCGACCGCTGGGTAAGCTGACGCCTGGCATGTCGAGAAAGCTGCCGGGCATGGTCAGGCGCAGGGTGGCGAGGTTGGTTTTGACGAACAGTTCGTCATCGGCCTCAAGCGGTGCCAACGCCGGGGCGACATGGGCGACGGTGGGGGTGATCAGGACCGCGCCGTCAAGCGCGTCGAGCAGTTGCTGTTGCAGGCGGCGACGTGCGTCGGTCAGGTGGATCAACTGGCTGGCCGGCAATCCGCGCGCGGCTTCAAGGCGGCGGCGCACGCGGGGGTCGAGGTGCTCGGCGTCAGCACTGTCGAGCAGGGCCTGGTGCAAGGCGAAGGCTTCGAACGCGCCGAGCCAGCCTTGGTGCTTGATCAGGTCCAGGGTGGCCTGGAACGGGGTGCTTTCACGCTCTTCAATCAGCGCACCTTCGGCCTTCAGTCGCTCAACGGCGCGCAGCAGGTTGTTGCGCACCGCAGGCTCCACGTCGGCCAGCACGCCTTGTTCCAACACAAAACGCTGCCCTTTCAGGCGGCGGGCACTGTGCTGCCGGGCACGGCCATGGAGCAGGTCGTCGATGGCCAAGGCATCGCGCACGCTGCGGGTCAACGGGCCAAGGCTGTCGAGGGAACGGGCCAGGGGAAACACACCGTCGCGGCTGTAGCGTCGGCTGCTGCTGCGGTAACCCACCAGGCCGTTGAGCGCTGCCGGAATGCGGATGGAGCCTGCGGTGTCGGTGCCCATGGCGATCGGCACGATACCGGCCGCGACCGCCACCGCCGAACCGGACGACGAGCCGCCGGGAATGCGTGCCTGGTCCGTGCCATGGGGATTGTGCGGCGTGCCGAAATGCGGGTTCAGGCCCAAACCGGAATAGGCCAGTTCGCTGAGGTTGGTCTTGCCGACGCTGACCATCCCGGCACGGCACAACAGGCCCACGCTGGGAGCATCGAGCAACGCGGCGGGCGCAGTGCGGCGGTAGGCGGCACCGGCGGTGGTGATGCTGCCGGCTACGTCGAACAGGTCTTTCCAGGCCAGGGGTACGCCATCGAACACACTCAAGGGCTGGCCGGCACGCCACCGGGCGGCGGACGCTTCGGCTTCACGGCGGGCGCGTTCGGCGGTCAGGGCAATAAATACGCTGGTCGAGCGGCTCGCTTGATCGAGTGCCTGCTCAAGGGCTTGCACCGGGTCGCTGCGACCGCTGGCGAAGTCCTCGGCCAGTGAAGTGGCGTCTGACATAACGGGAAACCTCATAAAACGTACATATTAATAAAATGTACGTTTTACAAAGGCAGCTTTCGTGCCAGTCTCTGCGTAGCGCTCGTGTCGCGATTACGCATTTTTACCCAGAGCTACGGGATAGATGGTGTTGATCGGAGGAAAAAAAACGGGCGCCACGCTTGCGAAGCGCCTCCAATGAAATAATGTATCTTTTATTAATAAGTCCATTTTGGTGCAGAAAGTAACATTCCTACATTCCAGGCCCCAAAAAAGTGCCACCGACGTGGCGCAGAGTGACAGGCGCAACTTATGAGAGAATCCCCGGCCATCGTCCTACATGCCTTTGAGAAATCGATGAAAGCAGTGTCCGCCTCGGCCTCCCGTTACGCGATGATTCACCAGGTGTTGCACGACGCGATCGTCAATGGCACCGCCCGCCATGGCCTGGTATTGCTGGAAGCGCCCCTGGCCGAGCTGTTCGGCACCAGCCGCGTGCCGGTGCGCAAGGCGCTGGACCTGCTGCACGCTGAAGGCTTGATCTGCCGCTTCAACGGCCGCGGCTACCTGATCAACCCCGAAGGCCTGGCCATGGAGCCGTTGCGCCTGCCCTTGAGCCATGCGCACCTGGGCCTCAATGGCGAGGCCGAACTGGTGGACACCCGGCCGTTGGGCGAGCGCATCGTCGAGGAAATCGGCGCGGCGCTGTCCACCTGTATCGCCTTTGGCCATTACCGCCTGGATGAGCAAGCCGCCGCCGACCACTACGGCGTCAGCCGCGCGGTGGTGCGTGAAGCGCTGATGCGCCTGCGCGACCGCGGCCTGGTGGAAAAAGAGCCCTATTCCCAATGGCTGGCGGGGCCCCTGACCGCGCGGGAAGTCACCGAAGATTACGAACTGCGCGCCTGCCTGGAACCCGAAGCCCTGCGCCAGAGTGCCCCGAACCTCGACCGCGACATGCTGGAGGCTATGCTGCAGCGCGTGCTGGATGCCCAGGACAGCCCCCAGTGCAGCCTGGAAGCCATCGAGCAGATCGAAGAGGACCTGCACCAGCGCTGCCTGGCCGGCCTGCAGAACCGCAAAATTGCCGCGCTGATTCGCCAGGGCCAGAGCCCGATGATCATCAGCCGGATTTTTTACCGATTGCTGGGGATCGGCGCCGATCCGGCGATGCTTGCCGAACATCGCTTGATTCTGGAGCTGCTGCTGCATGGCGCATTCGATGCCGCGGCGTTGAACCTGCGCGAGCATCTGCAACGGGCCCGGCAGCGGATGTTGCAGCGCCTGAAAGTGCTCTCGGTGCTGCCAGAACAGCCACTCCCCGCCTACCTCCACAAAATCAGCTGACCCATATTGACCAATGTCGCCGCAGTAATTTCCTGCAATATGTTGCTATCTCACCCCCACCATTGAAACCACTGCTACCCCGCCCCATCTAAGCTGCATACTTCCTGATGCAGGTGCCCCATGAGCGACCAGCAAGAATTCCCTGATTACGACCTCAACGATTACGCCGACCCCGAAAACGCTGAAACCCCTTCGTCCAATACCGGCCTGGCCCTGCCTGGGCAAAACCTGCCGGACAAGGTCTACATCATCCCGATCCACAATCGGCCGTTCTTCCCGGCGCAAGTGCTGCCGGTGATCGTCAACGAAGAACCGTGGGCCGAGACCCTGGAGCTGGTGAGCAAATCCGACCACCACTCCCTGGCCTTGTTCTTCATGGACACACCACCCGAAGACCCGCGCCATTTCGACACCTCGAGCCTGCCGCTGTACGGCACCCTGGTGAAGGTGCACCACGCCAGCCGCGAGAACGGCAAGCTGCAATTCGTCGCCCAGGGCCTGACGCGCGTGCGCATCAAGACCTGGCTCAAGCACCACCGCCCACCGTACCTGGTGGAAGTGGAATACCCGCACCAGCCCAGCGAGCCGACCGACGAGGTCAAGGCCTACGGCATGGCGCTGATCAATGCGATCAAGGAACTGCTGCCGCTCAACCCGCTGTACAGCGAAGAGCTGAAGAACTACCTCAACCGCTTCAGCCCCAACGACCCGTCGCCCCTCACCGACTTCGCCGCCGCGCTGACCTCGGCCACCGGGAACGAGCTGCAGGAAGTGCTGGACTGCGTGCCGATGCTCAAGCGCATGGAAAAAGTCCTGCCGATGCTGCGCAAGGAGGTGGAAGTCGCGCGCCTGCAAAAAGAACTCTCCGCCGAGGTGAATCGCAAGATCGGCGAGCACCAGCGCGAGTTCTTCCTCAAGGAACAGCTCAAGGTCATCCAGCAAGAACTGGGCTTGACCAAGGACGACCGCAGCGCCGACGTCGAACAGTTCGAGCAACGCCTGGAAGGCAAGGTGCTGCCGGCCCAGGCGAAAAAACGTATCGATGAAGAACTGAACAAACTGTCGATCCTCGAAACCGGCTCGCCGGAATACGCCGTCACGCGCAATTACCTGGACTGGGCCACCTCGGTGCCCTGGGGCGTGTATGGCGAGGACAAACTCGACCTCAAGCACGCACGCAAGGTGCTGGACAAGCACCATGCCGGCCTGGATGACATCAAGAGCCGCATCCTCGAGTTCCTCGCGGTGGGCGCCTATAAAGGCGAGGTCGCTGGCTCCATCGTGCTGCTGGTGGGCCCGCCGGGCGTGGGCAAGACCAGCGTGGGCAAGTCCATCGCCGAGTCCCTCGGGCGGCCGTTCTATCGCTTCAGCGTCGGCGGCATGCGCGACGAGGCCGAGATCAAGGGCCATCGCCGCACCTACATCGGCGCCCTGCCGGGCAAGCTGGTGCAGGCGCTTAAAGATGTAGAAGTGATGAACCCGGTGATCATGCTCGACGAGATCGACAAGATGGGCCAGAGCTTCCAGGGCGACCCGGCTTCGGCACTCCTGGAAACCCTCGACCCGGAGCAGAACGTCGAATTCCTCGACCACTACCTGGACCTGCGCCTGGACCTGTCCAAGGTGCTGTTCGTGTGCACCGCCAACACCCTGGACTCGATTCCCGGCCCGCTGCTGGACCGTATGGAAGTGATTCGCCTGTCGGGCTATATCACCGAAGAAAAAGTCGCCATCGCCAAACGCCACCTGTGGCCAAAACAGCTGGAAAAAGCCGGCGTTTCGAAAAACAGCCTGAGCATCAGTGACGGCGCCCTGCGCGCACTGATCGACGGTTACGCCCGGGAAGCCGGGGTGCGCCAGCTGGAGAAACAGCTGGGCAAACTGGTGCGCAAGGCGGTGGTCAAGCTGCTGGATGAGCCGAACTCGGTGATCAAGATCGGCAACAAGGACCTGGAAAGCTCCCTCGGCATGCCGGTGTTCCGCAACGAACAGGTGTTGTCGGGTACCGGTGTGATCACCGGCCTGGCCTGGACCAGCATGGGTGGCGCTACGTTGCCGATCGAGGCGACCCGCATCCACACCCTCAATCGCGGCTTCAAGCTCACCGGGCAGTTGGGTGAGGTGATGAAAGAGTCCGCCGAAATCGCCTACAGCTACATCAGCTCAAACCTGAAGTCGTTTGGCGGCGATCCGAAGTTCTTCGACGAAGCCTTTGTGCACTTGCACGTACCGGAAGGCGCCACGCCGAAGGACGGCCCGAGCGCCGGGGTGACCATGGCCAGTGCGCTGCTGTCCCTGGCGCGCAATCAAGCGCCGAAAAAAGGAGTGGCCATGACCGGTGAACTGACGTTGACCGGGCATGTGCTGCCGATTGGCGGAGTACGCGAGAAGGTGATTGCGGCGCGCCGCCAGAAGATTCACGAGCTGATTTTGCCGGAGCCCAATCGCGGCAGTTTTGAAGAGTTGCCGGAGTACCTGAAGGAAGGCATGACCGTGCACTTTGCCAAGCGCTTTGCGGATGTGGCGAAGGTGTTGTTCTGATAGAGCGCTAGCGCCTGAACTGGCCTCATCGGGGGCAAGCCCCCTCCCACACTTGAATGTGTTCACACATCAACATGTGGGAGGGGGCTTGCCCCCGATGGCGTGAGTGGCCGCAACCTGTATCCTGCTTGTAACACCCTGTCTTATCTTCGGTTATGCTCGGTCTTCGTCGCCAAACAACGGAGCCTCCATGACCGCTGCCCGCCTGCTTCTCCCCCTGAGCCTTTGCCTGCTCGCCGCCTGCGCCAGTGCGCCGAAGCAAAACGTCACCGTGGAAGAACAGGGCGCTTGCCCGCTGCAACTCAAGACCGGGCAAAACCTGATCCTCACCCTGCCAAGCAACCCCACCACCGGCTACCGCTGGGCCATCCAGGATTCCGCCGGTGGCGTACTGCGTGCGCTGAGCCCCGAGGTGTACAGCAGCTCGGAATCCGGTGTGATCGGCGGCGGTGGCCAGTCCACCTGGCGCTTCCAGGCATTCACGGCCGGCCAGGGGCGGTTGCGCCTGACCTCCCAGCAACCCTGGGAACCGGAAGCCGAACCCGCCGAGACCTTCGATTGCGCCATTACGGTGAACTGATATGCCATGGCTGATTCTTGCGTTGATGGGCGCAGGCACCTTTATCTACGGCCTGACCGCCCATGCCACGTTGCTGTGCCTGCTGGTCAAGCCGCTGCCGGTCCTGGCGCTGCTGGGTTGGCTGCATGATGCGCCGCCGACCGACTATCGACGCTGGATCAGCCTCGGGCTGATTTTCTCCCTGGTCGGCGATGTGTTGCTGGCCTGGCCGGGCGACCTGTTTATCTTCGGCCTTGGCGCCTTTCTGTTTGCCCACCTGGCCTACCTCAAAGCCTATTGCAGCGACTGCCGCCGTCTGGCGCTGCTGCCGTTGGCGTTGGCGCTGGGCGTGGGCGCGATCCTGCTGGGCATCCTGATCTCCCACGGCCTTGGCGAACTGCAGGTACCGGTGGTGATTTACGCACTGGTGATCAGCGCCATGCTCTGGCGCGCGCTGGCACGCGTGGGCAGCGATGTGCCGAAACGCTCGGCGCTGCTGGCGGCCGCGGGCGCGGTGTCGTTTGTGTTTTCCGACACGCTGATCGGTATCAATCGGTTTGTGCTGTCGTTCGACGCCGCGCCGTATTTGTTGATCGTCACCTACTGGCTCGGACAGTGGGGCATCACCGCCTCGGCTTTCCATCAGACAACCCGCGCACACGAGGGCCAACTTGGCTAAAATGCCGGCCTTTCCCCTTCGTCGCCGGAACAACCGTGAGCAAAGAACCCGATCGCCTATTCGCCCAGCCCCTGCCCCAGGTGCCGGACTTCGCCTTTAACGAGGACGTGGTGCGGGTGTTCCCGGACATGATCAAGCGTTCGGTGCCCGGTTACCCGACGATTGTCGAAAACCTCGGCGTGCTTGCGGCGCAGTTTGCCCAACCGCACAGCGTGCTCTACGACCTGGGCTCGTCCCTGGGTGCGGTGACCCAGGCCTTGCGCCGTCATGTGCGCACCGACGGTTGCCGAGTGATCGCGGTGGATAACTCGACGGCCATGGTCGAGCGCTGCCGCGAATACCTCAATGGCCAGGACTCGATGTTCCAGGAGCTGCTGCCGGTCGAGGTGATCGAGGGCGACATCCTCGCGTTGCAGTTCCAACCGGCCTCGGTGGTGGCGTTGAACTTCACCCTGCAATTCATCGCCCCGGATGAGCGCCTGGCGTTGCTCGGGCGTATCCGCCAGTCGTTATTGCCCGGCGGTGCATTGATCCTTTCGGAAAAGCTGCGCTTCAACGACCTGGAAGAACATGCGCTGCTCACCGACCTGCATATCGCGTTCAAACGCGCCAACGGCTACAGCGAACTGGAAATCGCCCAGAAGCGTAGCGCCATCGAAAACGTCATGAAGCCCGACAGCCTCGAAGAACACCGCGAACGCCTGCTGGCGGCCGGGTTCTCGAAAGTCGTGCCGTGGTTCCAGTGTCTTAACTTTGCCTCGTTGATTGCCTTGCCATGATTGATCTGTCCCCCCTCGCCCGCCATCTGGTCGGCACCCCGCTGGCCGTATGGGCCCAAGGCCTGCAAGCGCAGCTCGATAGCAAGATGGAAAAGGGTCATGGCGACCTGGAGCGTTGGCAGAGTGCCCTGGACGCGCTGCCCAAGATCCAGCCCAGCGAAGTCGACTTGCTCAATGGCCTGGTGCTGGACACCGATTGCGACGACGCCACCCGCGCGCAGATGCACACCGCGCTGATGGGCTTGAGCCCGTGGCGCAAGGGCCCGTTCCACCTGTTCGGCGTGCATGTGGACACCGAATGGCGCTCGGACTGGAAGTGGTCGCGTGTGGCCCCGCACCTGGACCTCAAAGGCAAACGCATCCTCGATGTCGGTTGCGGCAACGGCTATTACATGTGGCGCATGCTCGGCGCCGGGGCCGACAGCGTGATTGGCGTCGACCCGAACTGGCTGTTCTTCTGCCAGTTCCAGGCCGTACAGCGTTACCTGTCCGAACCCAAGGCCTGGCACCTGCCGTTCCCGTTTGAAGACCTGCCGGCGAACCTGGAAGGCTTCGACACGGTGTTTTCCATGGGGGTGTTCTATCACCGCCGCTCGCCCATCGAACATCTGCTGGCGCTGAAGGACACCCTGGTCAAGGGCGGCGAACTGGTCCTGGAAACCCTGGTGGTGGAAGGCGACCAGCAACAGGTGCTGGTGCCGGAAGACCGTTATGCGCAGATGCGTAACGTGTGGTTCCTGCCGTCGGTGCCGGCACTGATGCTGTGGCTGCGGCGTGCGGGGTTCAGTGATGTGAGGTGCGTGGATGTGAGCGTGACCACGGTGGAGGAACAACGCGGAACGGAGTGGATGAAGTATCAATCCCTCAGCGACTTCCTCGATCCGCAGGATCACAGCAAGACGATTGAAGGGCTGCCGGCACCGATGCGGGCGGTGATCATCGCTAAAAAGTAAGCCCCCAAGCTCCCTGAAAAAATGAAGTGTTCTTTAGAGCGGGGGCTTGGCTCGACGGGCCTTGAAGAATTCGCTCAACACCGTGCCGCACTCCTCGGCCAGCACACCGCCTTCAAACAACACCCGATGGTTCAGAAAGCCCTGGGTAAAAAACTGCCCCTGGCTTTGCACAACCCCCGCCTTCGGCTCCAACGCGCCATACACCACCCGCGCGATGCGTGAATGCACGATCAGCCCGGCGCACATGCTGCACGGTTCCAGGGTCACGTACAGCGTACTGCCCGGCAGGCGGTAGTTGCTGACAGCCTGCGCGGCGGCGCGGATGGCGACCATTTCGGCATGGGCACTGGGGTCATTGCCGCTGATCGGGCAGTTGAAGCCGCGACCGATGATGTCACCGTCCTGCACCAGCACCGCGCCCACCGGCACTTCCCCCAGCGCCGCGCCTTGGGCGGCAAGGGCCAGGGCTTCGCGCATGAAATCCTGGTCGCGGCTGCGGTCGATGATCGCCGTGGGGCGAAACTGGCGCATCACGCCACCTCGATAGCGGCCATCAGGCCGGTTTCCATATGGTCGATCACGTGGCAGTGGAACATCCACACCCCGGGGTTATCCGCCACCAAGGCCACGCGGGCGCGTTCGTTCTTGCCCAGCAGGTAAGTGTCGGTGAAATACGGGATCACCTTGTGGCGGTTCGAGGCGATCACCTTGAAGCTCATGCCGTGCAGGTGGATCGGGTGCTGGTACTGGGTCATGTTCTTCAATTCGAAAATGTAGCTCTTGCCTTTTTCCAGCTTGGCGATCGGGCGGTCGGCGCAGGTCTTGTCGGTGATGTCCCAGGCCTGGCCGTTGATCTGCCAGAGGCTCGGCGGCTTGCCATTATCGACATTCACCGACACTGAACCGACCCACTCGAAATTGAAGTTGAGTTTCTCCGCATTGGCCAGGTCCGGCTCGGCAATCGGGTTGGCGGGCAATGCCGGTGGCCATTCGGTCGGTGCGTCGGTGTTGGCGACTGAGCGGAAAGTGCCCAGGCGCACCGGGCCGTTACGGATCGACAGTTCTTCACCCGCCGGCGGCGCCTTGATCGCGAGGCAGATACGCATGCCCGGACCCAGCCAATATTCCTTGCCCAGCGGGCGTGGTTCGACGGGGTTGCCGTCCAGCGCGTAGATCTGCGCTTCGACGTCGGGGATGTTGATGCGATAGGTCAGGGTGTTGTCGAGGTTGAGCAGTCGCACACGGGTGATCTGCCCGGCGGGCAGGTCGATCACCGCCTGGGAGACGCCATTGATGGTCGACAACCGCCCGGCCGTGCCCCCGCGCGCGGCCTCACGGGGAATGCTGAAGGCGACAAAGGCGCCCTCTTCGTCCACATGCCAGCTCTTCAGGCTGAGGGTGCGTTCGTGTTTGAACCCGGTGGGTTCGCGTTCTTCGATGATCAGCGGGCCGACCAGGCCGCGGCCGAGTTCTTCGCTGCTGTTCACATGGGGGTGATACCAGTAGCTGCCGGCGTCGGGCACGCGGAACGTGTAGTCGAAGTATTCGCCGGACAGCACCGGCAATTGCGAGACGTAGGGCACGCCGTCCATTTCCAGCGGCAGGCGAATGCCGTGCCAGTGGATTGTGGTGGCGACCGGCAAGTGGTTGATAAAGCGCACCCGCAGCCACTCACCCTGGCGCACGCGCAACTCGGTGCCCGGTGCCGAAGGGCCGAAGGCCCAGGCCTGGGTCTTGTGCCCCGGCACCAGTTCTACGTCGAGCGGCGCGGCGATCAGTTCGTAATCATGCCCCGCTTCGGCTTCGGCGACTTTCCCCAGCCAGTAGCGGTAGGCGCCACCGGCGCCGACGCCCACTACGGCCAGGCCTGCAAGACCACCCAGGATTTGTCGACGGGAAAAGGATCGGGACACAACAACCTCACGTATCTGCCGCAGGCACAGGGCCTGCAAAGGGCAGATACGATACACCTGCATTGGCTAAACAGTAAGGCTTCGCATTGCCGCAGTTGCTGATTTCATTGGGTCGCGTGGCGAGCACGCTTTTTGTGGTGAGCGGGCTTGCCCCGCGTTGGGCTGCGCAGCAGCCGCAGTTCAATCGCCGCCGGGTGTCAGGGAGACCGGAATCGCAGGTTTCAGGGCCGCTTCGCAGCCCAACGCGGGGCAAGTCCGCTCACTACAGGAAGCACAGCAGAGCTTGCACTGCGGTATCAGGCCTTGGCAGCAGCCAGAATCAGTGCCTTCATCTCGGCAACCGCGCCTTTGAAACCGACGAACAGCGCGTGGGCCACCAGCGCATGGCCGATGTTCAGCTCGTTGATGCCCTTGATCGCAGCCACCGCTTCGACGTTGTGATAGTGCAGGCCGTGGCCGGCATTGACGATCAGGCCTTCATTGAGGCCGCAGTTCACACCGTCAATGATGCGCTGCAGTTCATCCGCCACTTCGGCCGGTGTGGTGGCGTCGGCGTAACGGCCGGTGTGCAGTTCGATGGCCGGCGCGCCGACACGGCGGGACGCTTCGATCTGGCGCTCGTCGGCGTCGATGAACAGCGAGACCTCGCTGCCGATCTTCGACAGGCGCTCCACCGCGGCCTTGATCCGCGCTTCCTGACCGGCGACGTCGAGGCCGCCTTCAGTGGTCAGTTCCTGGCGGGTTTCCGGGACCAGGCAGATGTGCGCCGGGCGAATGCGCTCGGCGAAGGCCATCATTTCTTCGGTGACGCCCATCTCGAAGTTCATGCGGGTTTGCAGCACGTCCTTGAGCAGCAGCACATCGCGCTCCTGGATGTGGCGGCGGTCTTCGCGCAGGTGCACGGTGATGCCGTCGGCCCCCGCTTCTTCGGCGTCCAGCGCGGCCTTGACCGGGTCAGGGTAACGGGTGCCCCGGGCCTGACGCAGGGTAGCGACGTGGTCGATGTTGACGCCAAGAAGAATGCGATTGCTGGTGGTCACGGAAGCGCTCCTGAAAAGGGGAAGAAACGCTGCACAGCATACACGGGGATGTCAGGGCTTTCGAAACAACTCGCGACTGACCAGCGGCCGTCCGCCCAAGTGCACGGCAAGGGCCTGGCGCATCAAGCGCTTGGCGGCGGACAAGGCGCCGGGTGCGCTCCAGTCGGCCTCGCTCATGGCCAGCAGCTCGGTGCCCTGGAACAGGCCCGGTTGCAGCAGGTACACACGTTCCAGACCCGCATCCACCTGAAGGCGGTACATGCCGTCGGCGGCGATGGGGTCGCCGTGCAGGTCGTTGTTCAGTTCGAAGCCGTAGCCCAGGTCGTCAAGCAGGCGCCATTCGAAGGCGCGCAACAGCGGCTCCAGGGGGCGGCCCTCGGCCAGGGCCAGCAAGGTGGCGGCGTAGTGATCGAAGACCGCCGGGTGCGGGTCTTCGGCGGGCAACAGGCGGATCAGCAGTTCATTAAGGTAGAGGCCGCTGAACAGTGCATCGCCATTGAGCCAGGCGGAAGTGCCGACGCTTTCCAGGCGGCCGACGTTCTTCAATTCGCCCTTGCCGCGAAACTCCACGTCCAACGCCACGAAGGGGCGCGCCAATGTCCCCGCCTTGCCCCGCGCGCTGCGCAACACCGCGCGCAGGCGGCCTTGGGGCGTGAGGAAATCCACCAGGGCGCTGGTCTCGCGGTAGGCGCGGCTGTGCAGCACATAGGCGAGTTGGCTGGTGGGTGGGGATTGGGACATGGGTTCTCTATCTTGAAAACAACACAAACCTAATGTGGGAGGGGGCTTGCCCCCGATGGCGGTGGTTCAGTCACTTATCTATTAACTGACCCACTGCTATCGGGGGCAAGCCCCCTCCCACATTTTTTGCCCTACGGTGCCCTTACAGGTCGCCGTAGCCAAGGGAGCGCAACGCACGCTCATCATCGGACCAACCACCCTTAACCTTCACCCACAGGTTAAGCATGATCTTGGAATCGAACAGCAATTCCATGTCCTTGCGCGCTTCGGTGCCGATGCGTTTGATGCGCTCGCCCTTGTCGCCGATGATGATTTTCTTCTGGCCGTCACGTTCGACGAGGATCAGCGCATGGATATGCAGGGTCTTGCCCTGCTGCTTGAACTCTTCGATTTCAACAGTGATCTGGTACGGCAGCTCGGCGCCCATCTGGCGCATGATTTTCTCACGCACCAGTTCGGCGGCGAGGAAACGGCTGCTGCGGTCGGTGATCTGGTCTTCCGGGAAGAAGTGCTCGTTCTCCGGCAGGTAACCGGCGATCACGCGCTCCAGGGCTTCGAGGTTGTGCCCGTGCTGGGCCGAGATCGGCATGATCTGGGCGTTCGGCAGTTGCTCCTGCAGCCAGCTCAGGTGCGGCATCAGCTCGGCTTTGTCTTCGATACGATCGGTCTTGTTCAACGCGACGATCAAAGGGCCGGTGACGTACTGCACACGCTCGAGGACCATCTGGTCTTCGTCGGTCCACTTGGTGCGGTCGACCACGAAGATCACCACGTCGACGTCTTTCAACGCCGCCGAGGCCGTTTTGTTCATATAGCGGTTAAGGGCTTTCTCGCCGCCCTTGTGCATGCCCGGGGTGTCGACGTAGACCGCTTGCACGCTGCCTTCGGTCTTGATGCCCAGCATGTTGTGGCGGGTGGTCTGCGGCTTGCGCGAGGTGATTGCAAGCTTCTGGCCGAGGATGTGGTTCAGCAGCGTGGACTTGCCCACGTTCGGGCGGCCGACGATGGCAACATAGCCACAGCGTGTTGCGGTTGAATCAGTCATGGCCATTCTCCACGCCCAGGGCAATCAGTGCTGCAGCGGCCGCTACCTGTTCGGCAATACGACGGCTCACACCCTGACCTCGGCTTTTTTCATTCAGTAAGGTGATTTCACATTCCACGAAGAACACGCGGCAATGGGGCTCACCCTGGATATCCACCACTTCGTAGCGTGGCAGGTCGCAACCGCGCGATTGCAGGAATTCCTGCAGGCGGGTCTTCGGATCCTTGTTGGTGTCGACCAGCGTGAGGCTTTCGATCTCGGAAGTCAGCCACGCGGTGACGCGCTCCTTGGCCGCTTCCATGCCTGCATCGAGGTAGATCGCGCCGATCAACGCCTCAAGCGCATCGGCCAGGATCGACTCACGGCGGAACCCGCCGCTCTTCAACTCACCGGAGCCGAGGCGCAGGTACTCACCCAGGCCAAAACCACGGGCCAGTACGGCCAGGGTCTCGCCCTTTACCAGGCGTGCGCGCAAACGCGACAGCTGACCTTCACGGGCTTGGGGAAAGCGCTCGAACAGGGCTTCACCGGCGACGAAATTGAGGATGGCATCACCGAGGAATTCCAGGCGTTCGTTATTACGCCCTGCAAAGCTGCGGTGTGTGAGGGCAAGGACCATCAATTCCTGATCCTTGAAGGTGTAGCCGAGCTGGCGCTCGAGACGACTTAGAGAAACGGTCACGGTTTACCCATATCTGTGTGGTGGCACCGGCGGCCATCGACGATTGACGCAGTGTTCAAATTCAAATCCTGGTTGGTATTGCACGGGGACGGAAAATGTCCAAGCCCCAGAAAAGCATTCGGCGCTGTGTGCACAGCGCCGCTTGTATTACTTGATCAGCCCGACCCGCGAGAAGTTCGGCAGGTGGCTGAGCTTGGGTTCCGGCCAGCTCATCCAGACCGCAAAGGCCTTGCCGACGATATTCTGGTCGGGAACCATGCCCAGCAGGTCCTTGGGAATGCTGGGGTCATCCCAGTAACGGCTGTCATTGGAGTTGTCGCGGTTGTCGCCCATCATGAAGTAGTGCCCGGCCGGCACTTTCCACTCGCCATCAGGCATGGCGCGGTAGCGGCTCATTTCCTTGCGGATTTCATGCTCTACCGCACCGAGTTTTTCCTGGTACAGCTCGGCACTGCCCAGGCTGTTCGGTTCGGAACCGATCAGCTTCTCGGCCACCGACTCGCCGTTGATGAACAGGCGCTTGTCGCTGGTGTAGCGAATCACGTCGCCCGGCAGGCCTACCACACGCTTGATGTAGTTGACGTTCGGGTCGCTCGGGTAGCGGAACACCATCACATCGCCGCGCTGCGGATCACCGACTTCGATGACCTTCTTGTCGATCACCGGCAGGCGAATCCCGTAGGAAAACTTGTTCACCAGGATGAAGTCGCCCACGTCCAGGGTAGGTTTCATCGAGCCCGACGGGATCTGAAACGGTTCCACCAGGAACGAGCGCAGCACCAGCACGATGAACAACACCGGGAAGAACGACTTGCCGTATTCAACCAGCAAAGGCTCTTTGTTCAGCTTCTCGATCACCATGCCATCGGGCTGGCTGACGCTGCCCTGATAGGACGCGATAGCCGCCCGCCGACGCGGGGCGAAGAACACCAGATCGAGCAACGCCAGGAGACCGCAAACGGCAACGGCGATGACCAGCAACAGCGGGAAATTTAGCGACATAGGACCTAACTATCCAACCTGAGCACCGCAAGGAAGGCTTCTTGTGGAATTTCCACGTTGCCCACTTGCTTCATGCGTTTTTTACCGGCCTTTTGCTTCTCAAGCAGCTTGCGCTTACGGCTGACGTCGCCACCGTAGCATTTGGCCAGTACGTTCTTTCTGAGTGCCTTGACGGAGGTTCGCGCAATGATCTGCCCGCCAATGGCGGCCTGGATCGCGACGTCGAACATCTGGCGCGGAATCAGTTCTTTCATCTTTTCGGTCAACTGGCGACCTTTGTAGTGCGCGTTGTCCTTGTGCACGATCAGTGCCAGGGCATCGACCTTGTCGCCGTTGATCAGCACATCCAGTTTCACCAGATTAGCCGATTGGTAACGGTCGAAATGGTAATCCAGCGAAGCATAGCCGCGACTGGTGGATTTGAGACGGTCAAAGAAGTCCAGGACCACTTCGTTCATCGGCAAATCGTAGGTCACTTGCACCTGGGTACCGAGGAACAGCATGTCGTGCTGCACGCCACGCTTTTCGATACACAGGGTAATGACGTTGCCCAGGTGTTCCTGCGGCACAAGGATATTGGCCCGCACGATCGGTTCGCGCATGTCTTCGATGGAAGACAGGTCTGGGAGCTTGGACGGGTTGTCGACGTAAATCGTTTCACCGTTTTTGAGCAGCAGCTCGAAAATAACCGTCGGCGCCGTGGTGATCAGGTCCAGGTCGTACTCGCGCTCCAGGCGCTCCTGGATGATTTCCATGTGCAGCATGCCGAGGAAGCCGCAGCGGAAGCCGAAGCCCAGGGCGTCGGAGCTTTCCGGGGTGTACTGCAACGACGAGTCGTTGAGGGTCAGCTTTTGCAGGGCTTCGCGGAAGTCTTCGAAGTCGTCGGAGCTGACCGGGAACAGGCCGGCGTAGACCTGCGGCTGGATGCGTTTGAAGCCCGGCAGCACGTCGACGTCAGGGGTGGAGCTCAAGGTCAGGGTGTCACCCACCGGCGCACCGTGAATGTCCTTGATACCGGCGATGATGAAGCCTACTTCACCGGCTTTCAGATCAGTGGTCGCGGTGTGCTTGGGGTTGAATACACCGACGCTGTCCACCAGGTGGATCTTGCCGGTGGACTTGACCAGGATCTTGTCGCCCTTCTTCACACGGCCGTGGCGCACGCGTACCAGGGAGACAACCCCCAGGTAGTTGTCGAACCAGGAGTCGATGATCAACGCTTGCAGCGGATCTTCGTAGTTGCCGGTGGGGGCTGGGATGGTCTTGACCAGGCGCTCGAGCACTTCGTCGACGCCCAGGCCGGTCTTGGCGCTGCACTCGACGGCGTCGGTGGCGTCAATGCCGATGATTTTTTCGATTTCTTCCTTTACCCGGTCCGGATCGGCCTGTGGCAGGTCGATCTTGTTCAGCACCGGCATGACTTCCAGGCCTTGCTCGATGGCGGTGTAGCAGTTGGCCACGGACTGGGCTTCAACGCCCTGGCCCGCGTCCACCACCAGCAGCGCACCTTCGCAGGCCGCCAGGGAGCGGCTGACTTCATAGGTGAAGTCAACGTGGCCCGGGGTGTCAATGAAGTTCAGCTGGTACTTGATACCGTCTTTGGCGGTGTAGTACAGGGTAACGCTGTGGGCCTTGATGGTGATCCCGCGCTCGCGTTCGAGGTCCATGGAGTCCAGCACCTGGGCTTCCATTTCACGCTCGGCAAGGCCGCCGCACATCTGGATGAATCGATCGGCCAGCGTCGACTTACCATGGTCAATGTGGGCGATGATGGAGAAATTGCGGATATGACTCAAATCACTCACGGATCAACACTCAAAAAGGCTGCAGGCAGATTGCCCGCTGAAAAATAGCCGGGAATTGTACCTGATGCTCAGGCCGGGCGTCATCTTTGCTGACCAGAACAAAAATGCCCCACTCATCCGAGCGGGGCATTTTTTTATCCATCGGTGCGCTATCAGCCCGCTCGGCGCAGCAGCCAGAAGCCGGCCAGGGCGCAGATGGCCGTCGGCACCAGCACTGCAAACAGTGGCGAGAACCCGAACACCAGGCTCGACGGGCCGAGCAGGTCCTGGGCAATGCGGAAGGTGAAACCGACCAGCACGCCCGTGAATACCCGCTGACCGAGGGTCACGGAGCGCAAGGGACCGAAGATGAACGAGATCGCCATCAACACCAGTGCGGCGGTCACCACCGGCTGCAACACCTTGACCCAAAATGCCAGCCAGTAACGACCGTTATTCAAGCCTTGATCCTTCAGGTAGTGGATATAGCCCCACAACCCGGAGATCGGCAGGCTTTCGGGGATCATCACCACCGTATTGAGCAGTTCCGGCTTGAGGGCGATATCCCACTCTTCACTTGGCACATTGATCACTTCGGTGCTGGCCTTGGTGCCTTGGCCGACATTGCGGAAGTAAGTCGTGGTGACGTCGGTCAGTTGCCACTTTTCGCTGCTGTACTGCGCGCGTTTGGCGAAACTGGACGACAGCATGTGACGTTCCTTGTCGAACGTGTAGCGCGTCACACCGATCAACAGCCCGCCCGGCTGCACGGCGTTGATGTGGATGAACTCATCACCCTGGCGGTGCCACAGGCCATGCTTGGCGCTTTGTGCATCGCCCGAGCCCTGGGCCAGGGCGCGATTGGCCTGGGCGGTGGTTTCGGCCGGCGGCGCGACGTATTCACCGATCAGCACGCTGCACAGCATCAGCAGCAGCATTGGCTTCATGACCGCCCAGACGATACGCCCGATGGACACACCGGCGGCGCGCATGATGGTCAGTTCGCTGTTGCTGGCCAGGCTGCCCAGGCCGATCAGGCAACCGATCAACGCGGCCATCGGCATCATGTCGTAGAGACGACGCGGCGCGGTGAGTGCCACGTAGCTGAGCACGTCCCATACGGTATAGGTGTCGCTGACGTTGCCGACTTCATCGATGAAGGCGAACAACGAGGCCAGGCCCAGGATAATGCCCAGTACCGCCAGGATGGCGATCAGGACGCTGCTACCAATGTAGCGATCGAGCTTAGCCACGAGCCAACTCCTTCTGGCCACGACGGCTCATCATTTTCAAACGAATAGGCTCCCAATACAGCAGCCCCAGGCCGATCACCAGGAACATGCCGTGCACCCACCACAGGCCCAGGACCGGCGACAGCTTGCCTTTCTCCAGGGAGCCACGGGCGGAAATCAGGATGGTGAGGTAAGCCATGTACAGCAGGATCGCCGGCAACAGCTTGAGGAAACGGCCCTGGCGCGGGTTGACGCGCGACAGCGGCACGGCCATCAGGGTCACGATAAACACCAGCAGCGGCAGGGAAATCCGCCATTGCAGCTCGGCGATGGAGCGCAGCTCCTTGCTGCCGAGCAGGTCCGCCGTGGGGATAGCGTCGCGGTCGGTGACTTCGTCGCTGATGTCCGGGCGGGCCAGCATCACGCCATAGGTGTCGTACTTGATCGCGCGATAGTCGGCCATGCCTGGACTGCCATCATAGCGATAGCCATTTTCCAGGATCAGGTAGCGGCTGCCGTCAGGACGCACTTCCTGACGGCCCGAATCGGCCACCAGTACGGAAATGCCCCGGTCTTTCTTGTCCTGGCCAAACCGTTTCTCGGAGATGAACACACCGCCCAGGTTGGCGCGGTCGTCGGTCAAGGTTTCCGTGTAAGTCACCCGTGAGCCGTCATTGAGTGCCTGGAAACGGCCCGGCTCGAGGGTATCGAACTCGGTCATCGCGTCCTGCTTGTTCAGCACCAGCTGGAACTGCATGGCGCCCTGGGGAGCCAGGCTCAGGCTCAGCCAGGCCACGATCAGCGCAACGCCGGCCGCCGGAATCATGGTCATGCCGAGCAGGCGCTGCTGGCTCATGCCGGTGGCCGAGAGCACGGTCATTTCACTTTCAAGGTACAAGCGGCCGTAGGCAAGCAGGATGCCGAGGAACAGGCCCAGCGGCAGGATCAGTTGCAAGAATCCCGGCAGGCGAAAGCCCATGATCAGGAACAGCGAGCCTGGGTCCAGGGCGCCGGAGGCAGCCTGGGCCAGGTATTTGACGAAACGACCACTCATGATGATGACCAGCAGGACCGCACTCACGGCACTCAGGGTCAACAGGACTTCGCGGGACAGATAACGGAAGACGATCAAACCAGACACTCCAGGGTTGTCAGGCTAAGGCGGCCAAACAAGCAAGCATACCGAGTCAGCCCGTTTGCACCGGGCCGGCTAAAAAGATGGCGCATTATCCTGTGATTGACCGCGCCTGTCACTGCGCAACCTCATGCGCACGCACAAAGCTGGTGGCAAGGGTTGTCAGGCTCCGCCGGCGAGGTTCAAACTGCGGCCTTTGTCGCTGGCGGTTTACACAGCCGCCAAGCTTTAAAGCCTGCGTACAGACGCCAGGCTCTCAGACCTTATATAAGGGACCCGAAAATGGAATTGGTTGTAAAAAGCGTTAGCCCCGAAACGTTGAAAACCGCCACCCTCGTGGTCGCCATCGGCGAAGGCCGCAAGCTCGGCGTGGCCGCCAGGCAGCTCGACGAACTCAGCGGCGGCGCGATCAGCGCGGTTCTCAAGCGCGGCGACCTGGCCGGCAAAGTCGGCCAGAGCCTGCTGCTGCAAAGCCTGCCCAACCTGAAAGCCGACCGCGTATTGCTGGTGGGCGTGGGCAAGGACGCTGAACTGGGCGACCGTCCGTTCCGCAAGATCATCAGCGGCATCCTCAACACCCTCAAGGGCCTGGGCGGCAGCGATGCGGCACTGGCGCTCGATGAAATCGTCGTCAAAGGCCGTGACAGCTACGGCAAGACTCGCCTGCTGGCCGAAACCCTGGTGGACGGCGGCTACATTTTCGATCAGTTCAAGAGCCAGAAAACCGAACCACGCGCCTTGAAGAAAATCACCGTGCTGACCATCAAGGCCGCCCAGGCTGAAGTCGAGCGCGCTGTGACCCACGCCCAGGCCATCGCCAATGGCATGTCGTTCACCCGCGACCTGGGCAACCTGCCGCCGAACATCTGCCACCCGACCTACCTGGGCGAACAGGCCAAGGCATTGGGTAAAGAGTTCAAGGGCCTGAAAGTCGAAGTCCTGGACGAGAAGAAGATCAAGGAACTGGGCATGGGCTCGTTCTATGCCGTGGGCCAGGGCAGCGACCAGCCACCACGCCTGATCGTGATGCAATACAACGGCGGCAAGAAGTCCGAGAAGCCTTACGCCCTGGTCGGCAAAGGCATCACCTTCGACACCGGCGGCATCAGCCTCAAGCCGGGCCTGGGCATGGACGAGATGAAATACGACATGGGTGGCGCCGCCAGCGTATTCGGCACCCTGCGCGCCGCGCTGGAACTGAAGCTGCCGATCAACCTGGTGTGCATCCTGGCCTGCGCCGAAAACATGCCGAGCGGCGGCGCGGCCCGTCCGGGCGACATCGTCACCACCCTCAGCGGCCAGACCGTGGAAATTCTCAACACCGACGCCGAAGGCCGCCTGGTGCTGTGCGATGCCCTGACCTACGCCGAGCGCTTCAAGCCGCAAGCCGTGATCGACATCGCCACCCTGACCGGAGCCTGCATCGTGGCCCTGGGTTCCCACACCTCGGGCCTGCTGGGCAATAACGACGAGCTGATCGAGCAACTGCTCAGCGCCGGCAAGGCCGCCGACGACCGCGCCTGGCAACTGCCGCTGTTCGATGAGTACCAGGAGCAGCTGGACAGCCCGTTCGCCGACATCGCCAACATCGGCGGCCCGAAAGCCGGCACCATCACGGCTGCGTGCTTCCTGTCGCGCTTCGCCAAGAACTTCAACTGGGCACACCTGGACATCGCCGGCACTGCCTGGACCAGCGGCGGCAAGGACAAGGGCGCCACCGGCCGTCCGGTGCCATTGCTGACCCAATACCTGCTGGACCGCGCCAAAGCCTGACACTGAAGATGCCGGGGCGGTGATCTCGCCGCCCCGGCCTCAGGAACCGCAATGACCCAAGTCGACTTCTATATATTGCCCAGCGCCGATCCGCTCGCGCGCCTGGACTTCGCCTGCAAACTCACCGAGAAAGCCTGGCGCATGGGCCACCGCATCTACCTGCATTGCAGCGATGCCGCCCAACGCGACGAGCTCGACGCCCGCCTGTGGCGTTTCAAGGGCGAAAGCTTCGTGCCCCACGGCCCCGCAGAATCAGAACCCGAAGGCCAGGTTGTCCTGGGTTTGGGGGACAGTTGCGGCAATCACCAGGACCTGCTGGTCAACCTGGACCTGAAAGTACCGCCTTTTGCCAAGGCCTTCGCCCGTGTGGCGGAAGTGGTGGTGGAAGATCCGGCTATTCGTCAGGCCGCGCGGGAGAGTTTCCGTTTCTACCGCGAACAGGGCTATCCTTTGCAAGATCACCGGCTACAACGACTTTGAGTACATGATGGACACTCCCAACCCGACAAAAAAAGATGACCACCTGCTGGACGACCTCGAGTCGATTCGTCAGTTGCTGGGTGATGATGACTTGCAACCGCCGCTATTGACCGAACAGGCCGATGGCGAGGTTCAGATTCCGCTGTTGTTCGACATGGTCGGCGGCAAGCAGGTCGCTCCGGAACCGGTTGTCGAAGCCACCGTTGTGGTGGACCCTGCCCCTGCTGCGGCTGAAAAGGGCCCCGACGCCCTGCTGCTGCACCTGGACAACGAACTGCGTGCCGCTGCGCAATTGATCATGCAAGACGTGATCGACGACTTTGCCCCCCATATCGAAACCGAGATCAAGCGCCGGATGGATGCGCGGATGGAGCGGCTGCTCAGCCAATACCAGTCTTGAACCGTCCATAGATCCCCTGTGGGAGGTGGCAAACTCCTCCCACATTTGATTGCCTGCACCTTAAGCCCGCCTTCGCCTCGCCCTGCGCCCTATCCCCCGTTATACTTGCCGGCTTTCCTGAATATATGCCAACTAGGGTCCCGCCGCGCATGGATAAGACCTACCAGCCGCACGCTATTGAAACTTCCTGGTACAACACCTGGGAGTCCGAGAACTATTTCGCTCCGCAAGGCGCGGGCGAGTCCTACACCATCATGATTCCGCCACCGAACGTCACTGGCAGCCTGCACATGGGCCATGGCTTCAACAATGCGATCATGGATGCGTTGATCCGTTTCCGCCGTATGCAGGGCCGCAACACCCTGTGGCAACCGGGTACCGACCACGCCGGTATCGCCACCCAGATGCTGGTGGAGCGCCAACTCGAAGCCACTGGCCAGAACCGTCACGACCTGGGTCGCGAGAAATTCCTGGAAAAAATCTGGGAGTGGAAAGACCAGTCCGGCGGCAACATCAGCCGTCAGATCCGTCGCCTCGGTTCGTCCGTCGATTGGAGCCGCGAGCGCTTCACCATGGATGACGGCCTGTCGGAATCGGTGAAAGAAGCCTTCGTGCGCCTGCATGAAGACGGCCTGATCTACCGCGGCAAGCGTCTGGTCAACTGGGACACCAAGTTGCACACGGCAATTTCCGACCTTGAAGTGGAGAACCACGACGAGAAAGGTTTCCTGTGGAACCTCAAGTACCCACTGGCGGACGGTGCCAGGACCGCTGAGGGCAACGACTACCTGATCGTCGCCACCACCCGTCCGGAAACCATGCTTGGCGACGCCGCCGTCGCGGTCAACCCGAACGACGAGCGCTACCAGGCACTGATCGGCAAGTTCGTCGAGTTGCCGCTGGTAGGCCGCCGCATCCCGATCATCGCCGACGATTACTGCGACCCTGAATTCGGCACCGGCTGTGTGAAAATCACCCCGGCCCACGATTTCAACGACTACGAAGTCGGCAAGCGCCATAACCTGCCGCTGTTGAATATCTTCGACAAGAATGCCGCCGTGCTGCCGGCCTGCCAGGTGTTCAACCTGGACGGTACGCTGAACGAGAGCATTGATGGCAAGATCCCGGCCGAATACGCCGGCCTTGACCGTTTCGAAGCGCGCAAGCAGATCGTTGCCGCCTTCGACGCTGCCGGCCTGCTGGTCAGCGTCGACGACCACGCCCTGAAAGTGCCGAAGGGCGACCGCTCCGGCACCGTGATCGAGCCGTGGCTGACCGACCAGTGGTACGTGTCCACCAAGCCCCTGGCCGAGCCGGCGATTGCCGCCGTGGAAGACGGCCGTATCCAGTTCGTGCCCAAGCAGTACGAAAACATGTACTTCTCGTGGATGCGCGATATCCAGGATTGGTGCATCAGCCGCCAGCTGTGGTGGGGCCATCGCATTCCGGCCTGGTACGACGAGTCGGGCAAGGTCTACGTGGGCCGCGACGAAGCCGAAGTACGTGCCAAGCACAACCTCGGCCCGGACGTGGCGCTGCAACAGGACAACGACGTACTGGACACCTGGTTCAGCTCGGGCCTGTGGACCTTCTCCACCCTGGGCTGGCCGCAGCAGACCGAATTCCTGAAGAAATTCCACTCCACCGACGTGCTGGTCACCGGCTTCGACATCATTTTCTTCTGGGTTGCCCGGATGATCATGCTCACCATGCACTTGGTGAAGAACGAGGACGGCACGCCGCAGGTACCGTTCAAGACCGTGTACGTGCACGGCCTGGTGCGGGATGGCCAGGGCCAGAAGATGTCCAAGTCCAAGGGCAACGTCCTCGACCCGCTGGACATCATCGACGGCATCGACCTGGAAACCCTGGTGCAGAAACGCACCTCGGGGCTGATGCAGCCGAAACTGGCGAAGAAGATCGAGAAGCAGACCCGCGATGAGTTCGCCGACGGCATTGCCAGCTACGGCACCGATGCGCTGCGCTTCACCTTCTGCTCGCTGGCGTCCACCGGTCGCGACATCAAGTTCGACATGGGCCGCGTCGAAGGCTATCGCAACTTCTGCAACAAGATCTGGAACGCCGCGCGCTACGTGCTGGACAAGGGCGAAGACTGCGGCCAGAACGGCGAGGCCATCGAACTTAGCCTGGCCGACCGCTGGATCATCTCGCAATTGCAGCGCACCGAAGCCGAAGTGACCCGTCAACTCGACCAGTTCCGTTTCGACCTGGCCGCACAGGCCTTGTACGAGTTCATATGGAACCAGTATTGCGACTGGTACCTGGAACTGTCCAAGCCCGTACTGTGGGACGAGAACGCGCCGATCGAACGTCAGCGCGGCACCCGTCACACCCTGGTACGCGTGCTCGAAGTCGCCTTGCGTCTGGCGCATCCGTTCATGCCGTTCATCACCGAAGAAATCTGGCAGCGCCTCGCGCCGCTGGCCGGCAAAGACGGCAAGACCATCATGCTGCAACCTTGGCCGGTGGCCAACGAAGCACGTATCGACGAGGCGGCCGAAAGCGACATCGAATGGCTCAAGACCCTGATGCTCGGCACGCGCAACATCCGCGCCGAAATGAACATCGGCCCGGGCAAGCCCCTGGCGGTATTCGTGAAGAACGCCAGCGCCGAAGACCAGCGTCGTCTCACCGAGAACGATGCGCTGCTCAAGAAGCTGGCGAAGCTGGAATCGATCACCGTATTGGCGGATGGCGCCGAAGCGCCACTGTCAGCGACCGCACTGGTCGGCGACATGGAAGTGCTGGTGCCGATGGCCGGCTTGATCGACAAGGGCGCGGAACTGGCCCGTCTCGACAAGGAAATCCTGCGCCTGCAAGGTGAAGTGGCGCGGGTGGGCGGCAAGCTGTCCAACGCGGCATTCGTCGACAAGGCACCGGCTGAAGTGATCGATAAGGAACGCGCCAAGCTGGCCGAGGCCGAACAGGCTTTGGGCAAGCTGGCGGAGCAACATGCGCGGATTTCCAGCCTGTAAGGGGCAATCCGTGTGAAAAAAGAGACCTTCGGGTCTCTTTTTTTGTGCTTGCGGTCAATGTGGGAGGGGGCTTGCTCCCACATTTGACCGAGTTATCCTCGGGAATGTGTGACAATGGCCGCCACTTTGAGCCAACACCAGAATCATCATGACCGCCCCCACTACGCCCAAACCTCCACGCAAGAAGCCTAAGACCGCAGCCACGGCCAAACCCGTCGCGCCGCGCAAAGAGGCTACCCTGCACCCACGCAACCGCCACACAGGCCGTTACGACTTCCAGGCGTTGATCAAGACCACGCCGGAACTGGCGCAATTCGTGATCATCAACCCCTATGGCAAAGAGAGCATCGACTTCGCCAGCCCGGACGCGGTGCGGGTGTTCAACCGGGCGTTGCTCAAGGCCTTCTATGGCATCCAGCATTGGGACATCCCGGCGGATTACCTGTGCCCGCCCGTACCGGGACGTGCCGACTATGTGCACTTCCTCGCCGACCTGCTGGCCAGTGTCAACGAGGGCAAGATCCCGCGCGGTTCAATCGTCAAGGTGCTGGACATCGGCATGGGCGCCAACTGCGTCTACCCTCTGATTGGCTATATGGAGTACCGCTGGAACTTCCTCGGCTCGGAGGTCGACCCTATCGCCGTGGCCGCCGCCAAGGCCATCGTGCAGTCCAATGACCTGAGCAAGGTCATCCAGTTGCGCCAGCAGGAAAACCCCAAGCACATCCTGCTGGGCCTGCTGGAACCGGGTGAGCGTTTTGACCTGACCATGTGCAACCCACCGTTCCATGCGTCCATGGACGAAGCCACCAAGGGCAGCGAGCGCAAGTGGCGCGCCTTGGGCCGGGCCGATCCCAAGCGCAAATTGCCGGTGCTCAACTTCGGAGGCCAATCGGCCGAGTTGTGGTGTGAAGGCGGTGAAGCGCGCTTCGTGACGCAGTTGATCGCCGAGAGTGCGCACTTTGCCCACAAGGTGTTGTGGTTCAGCACCCTGGTGTCAAAAGCGTCAAATTTGCCCGCGATCGAGACCGCCCTGAAAAAAGCCGGCGTGCTGGAAAGCCAGGTGGTGGAAATGTCCCAGGGCCAGAAGCAGAGCCGTTTCGTGGCCTGGACCTTCCAGACCAAGAACGAACAGCAGATCTGGCGCCAGCGCTGGGTGCGCTGACGCCAACCTGTAGGAGCGAGCTTGCTCGCGAAAAACGCCAAGACACCGCATTCATCCGGGATGGCCGCGTTATCGTTAACGGCCTTCGCGAGCAAGCTCGCTCCTACAGGTAAAAAATCGCAGGCAACAAAAAACCGTGCCCGGATCGCTCCGGAGCACGGTTTTTTTTTGCTGCGTCTTACTTGTTAACAGCGTCGGTCAGGCCTTTGGCCACAACCAGCTTGATAACTTTCTTGGCAGCGATTTCGATGGCAGCGCCAGTCGAAGGGTTACGGCCAGTACGGGCAGGACGCTCGGTCACTTTCAGTTTGCCAACGCCTGGCAGAGTGATTTCGCCGCCGTTTTCCAGCTGGTCAGCAACAACTTGGCTCAGTTGGTCCAGCAGTGCGCGCACGGTGGTTTTCGGTGCGTCTACTGCTTCAGCCAGGTCAGCGATCAGTTGGTCTTTAGTAATAGCCATTGTGGTGTTCCTTCCCTATCAAATTCATATGGATTGCAGAGTGCAGTGTCAGCCGTCGAGCCCGACCGTCATGGCCTGGCACCCCCGGCTATAACCACGGAGATCGGGGTTATAGATGCTTGAAACGGGGATTGGTTCGACCTGACAGATGCTGAATGCACGCTTATCGCCGAGACTTGGCGTAAGACGGGGCAAAACTAGCACAGAGACGGGGAAATATCCGCTTCTACCTACCCATTTGGTCAGCTTTATCGCTCTAAACCGTGAAAAAAAGGCATATGCCTCGTCGGAGAGCATCCAAAATGCCCTTCGACGCGTGTCTTGACCAATGGGTGCGGTACACTGGGCGACTTTTCGGGGAGGCCGACCGCTCCCCTTCAACCAGCCGAGAAGCCCATGCCGATCCGTCATTGCATCGTCCACCTGATCGACAAAAAACCCGACGGCACACCCGCAGTTCTCCACGCCCGCGACTCCGAGCTCGCCGAGTCGGCCGCCATCGAGAACATGCTTGCCGACCTCAACGAGAGCTACAACGCCAAACAAGGCAAGGCCTGGGGTTTCTTCCATGCCGAATCCGGCGCGCACCCGTTCAGCGGCTGGTTGAAGGAATATTTCGAGGGTGGCCAGGATTTCACCACGTTCAGCCGCACCGCCGTCGAACATCTGCAAAAACTGATGGAAGAGTCCAACCTCTCCACCGGTGGCCACGTGCTGTTTGCCCACTACCAGCAAGGCATGACCGACTACCTCGCCATCGCCCTGCTGCACCACAGTGAAGGCGTGGCGGTGACCGACGAGCTGGACGTCACCCCGTCGCGCCACCTGGACCTGGGCCAGTTGCACCTGGCAGCGCGTATCAACGTGTCCGAGTGGCAGAACAACAAACAGTCCAAGCAGTACATCTCGTTTATCAAAGGCAAGAACGGCAAGAAGGTCTCGGAATACTTCCGCGACTTCATCGGCTGCCAGGAAGGCGTCGACGGCCCGGGCGAGACGCGCACCCTGCTCAAGGCCTTCAGCGACTTCGTCGAAAGCGAAGACCTGCCGGACGAATCCGCCCGCGAAAAAACCAAGACCCTGGTGGATTACGCCAGCAGCCAGGCCAAGCTCGGCGAGCCCATGGGCCTTGAAGAGCTGTCGGGCCTGATCGATGAGGATCGGCCCAAGGCGTTCTACGACCATATCCGCAACAAGGACTACGGCCTGTCGCCGGAAATCCCGGCGGATAAACGCACCCTCAACCAGTTCCGCCGCTTCACCGGACGCGCCGAGGGCCTGTCCATCAGTTTTGAAGCGCACCTTCTGGGCGACAAGATCGAGTACGACGAAGCCGCCGGTACCCTGATCATCAAGGGCCTGCCGACCCAACTGACCGACCAGCTCAAGCGCCGCAACTGATGCTCGGCGGGGTCCTCAAGAAAGTCCTGCTGGTGTTGCTGGTGGTGGTGGTTATCCAGAACTGGGGCAAGATCGAGCGCCTGTTCAACCCTTCCCAGGTGGTGCCGGAGCAGACGCGAGCCTCGGCGCGGGTGGTGCTGTATGCCACCGAGTGGTGCGGCTACTGCAAGCAGATCCGCCGCTTCCTCGACCAGAAGGGCATTCCGTACCAGGCCGTCGATATCGAGAAGGACGCCAAGGCGCGCAAGGCATATGAAGCGCTGGGCGGTGGCGGGATTCCGTTTGTGGACGTGAACGGCACGCTGATTCGCGACTACAACCCTGACGCGATCATGGCCGCGCTGAAGTAATCAGCGCACCACGATTACCCGCCCCAACAGACTGTGCTGCTCGAACCCCAGCACCGCTTGCAAGGCGTTGAGTACCGCCTGCGGGTCCTTGCTCGGGAAGCTGCCGCTGACACGCCTGGCGCCCATCGCTTCGTTGAGCAGCAGGATGCGGCCAGGGTAGTAACGCCCCAAGTCCTTGACCACATCGGCCAGCGGTGCCTTGTAGTAGTTGAGCCAGCCATCCCGCCAGGCCAGGCGGGATTCGCTGTCGACCGCGTGCAAGGGATCGGCGCTGCCATCGGCGTAGGCCACTTGCTGGCCCGCCGTCAGAATTTGCTGCGGGCCCTGTTTCGACGCGGTCACGCCCACCCGCCCCGACAACACTGTTACCTCGGCCCCCGCCGGTTGCAGGCGCACTTCGAACTGCGTCCCCAGCACCCGCGCTTCGCCGCCGCCCGCCTCGACCACAAAGGACTCGCCGGTATGGGTGACGCTGAAAAAACCTGCACCGCGACGCAATTGGATATGCCGCTCACCGTGGCTGAAGTCCACGGCAATGGCGCTGTCCGCATCCAGCGTGACCCGGGATTGATCGGCCAGGGTGACGGTCTTCACTTCTCCCGGTGCGCTCACGTAATCGGCGCCGAAGTCATCGATCCAGCGCGAAGGCTGCCAACCGGCGCCCATGGACACCATCAATACCAGGCATGCCGCCAGGGCCAAGGCGCCGGACCAGCGCACCACCCGCGAGCGCCTAGGGGTGTTCATCGCATTGAGGTAGCCCTGCAGTGCCAGCGCGTCCTCATCCGCCAGTTGGCGTGCCGGCACTTCGCTCAACTCCCAGAGCACCTGGGCCTGGGCATAGGCTTCGACGTGCGCAGGATCTGCCCTTAGCCAGCGGCTGAACGTGGCCTGGTCGCCACTGCTGGGCTGGTCGTGCAACAGGCTCAGCCAGGCCAGTGCGGCTTGTTCCTGGTCAGGCGTGGGGGTCGGATTCACGGTGCTTTCCCTGGCGTGCGCGATGGCGATGGTTCGCGAAGGCTGGCTTTGCAGGCTTCGAGGGCACGCATCATATGTTTTTCCACGGCGCTTTGGGACAGGCCCATGGCCTTGGCGATTTGCGCGTACTTGCGCCCATGAATGCGGTTGAGCAGGAAGATCTGCCGGGTGCGCTCCGGCAGGCTGCGCAGAGCGGCTTCGACATGCCGCAGGTCGTTGCCCGCCTCGAGCGCCGCCTGGGGTTCGGAGCCCTGGTTATCCTGCTGCTCCGGCAGCCAGCCTTCACTGCTGCGCACCCGCGCGCCTTCGCTGCGCAGGTGGTCGATGGCGATATTGCCGGCGCAGCGCAACAGGTAGGTGCTGAGTTCTTCGACCTGCACCAATGGCCGACGCCAAAACCGCAGGAACAGGTCCTGCACCAGGTCGGCCGCCGTGGCGCGGCACCCGACACGTCGGCTCACCAACGCTTCCATCTGCGAACGCTGGGACAGGAACACCTGCAGGAAATGCGCACGCCCACCCGCCGCGTCAGCCTGGGGGCTGTCCTGGGAATCGGGTGGGGTGCTGATCATCATGGCCGCGGCTCAGAACGTTGCGAAGGCGGCAACAGGGCTGGCCAGCAGGCCGACGCCTGCCAGGAGCAAGGCCAGCCTTGGCCGATACGGCAACAACAGCACCAGCAACAGGGCGCTGAGCATCAACACCGCGCACCATTCCACCAGGCCCAGGCCCCAACCGGCGACAGCCACGGCGGGCCAGATCGAGACGGTCAGCAGCAGCCAACCGATGACGCGCAAAGCAATACGCCGCCGAGGCGATGGCCTGCTGTGCAGCAGTTCGCCGTGGTGACGGTCGGTGGACAGGCACAAGGCGGTAAACCCGGCGTAACACATCAGCAGCGCGAGGAGCATTCAGTTCGCCTCCTGCTTGAGCTGCAGCGGCCGCGCCCGTTCGGTCTTGGCCTGCGGGGCCTTGCGGTGCTGCATCTTCCAGGCTGCCCAGGCGAGGAACACGCCGCTGGCCAGGCAGGTCAGGTCGAAGCCGGCCATGGCCCAGTCGCCCGTCGCCAGTGAAGCGCCCAAGTGCTGCGACGTGGTCAGGGCATTGAGCAACGGGATGGCGGCAAACAGCAGTGCTGCGACGCTCAATTGCTCAACCCAACCCTGGCGGCCCCGGCGCAGGATCGCGTGCAACAGGCTCAGGCCCCAGGCGATAAAGAAGGCCTGCACTTCCCAATCGGAGCGCCCGGCGAAGCCCACCGGCAATAAACGGTTGGCCCAGAAGAAGGCTGCAATGGCGATCAACAGCCCGGACATGCTGGCGATGTTCAGCACGTCTACCAGCCGCAATTCAAACGGCATCACGCCGCTTTTTGCATGTTTGAGTTGCCGCTTGCCGAGCCAGATCACCAACCCCGTGCCGATCATCGCCGTGCCCGCCAGGCCGCAGATAAAGTACAACCAGCGCAGCACCGGACCGGCGAAATGGCCCATGTGCAGGCCATAGAAGCTGCCGCCGATCGCCGCCGGCAGCGATTGTTCAGCACTGACCCGCAACAACTCACCAGTGTTGCCGTTGAACGACACGGTACTGCCGAAGTCATGCACCACGCGGTCGGAGCTGGCACGGGACAGGTTCACCGAAGCGTTTACATCACTCGGGTTGTTCACCGCCAACCGCCCGACATGCCCACCCGCCCACTGCGCCCTCGCCTGCTCGTACATCGGCAGCAATGACAGCAGTCGGCCAGGCTGACCCAACGCCGGCGCATTATTGGTGGCGGGGAACACGTCATTGAAGAAGGCCCGGGTGTCGTTGCCATAGGAAGCCACGATCGGCGCCGGCATCACCATGCTCATGAAAATAACCAGGCTGCTGTAGGTGATCATCAGGTGGAACGGCAGCACCAGCACACCCACCGCGTTATGCCCGTCGAGCCAGGAACGCTGGCCTTTGCGGGGGCGGAAGGTGAAGAAGTCCTTGAAGATTTTCTTGTGGGTGATGATGCCCGTGATCAATGCCACGAACATCACCATCGCTGCAATGGTCGACAGCCAGCGGCCCCACGGGTAAGGCATTTGCAGCTGGAAGTGGAAGCGGTAGAAAAAATCCCCGCCCATGCTTTCCCGGGCCTCTACGGCTTGCCCGCTCACGGGGTCGAGGGTTTTCTGAATGAAATTGCCGCGTTTGCCGGGGTCGACCTTGTCTTGCCACATCACAGACAGGCCAGGGTCGCGGCTATCCGGCAAAGTGATGAACCAGCGTGCGGCCGTGGGTGCGACCTTCTGCAGGTAGTCCTGGGCGACACTCAGGCTGCGCGCATCATCCAGGGGATGGGCCTGCACTTCGGGTTGCATCCAGTGAGTGATCTCATCCTTGAAATAGGCCAGGGTGCCCGTCAGGAAAATCGCAAACAGCAGCCAGCCAAAGATCAGCCCGGCCCAGGTGTGCAACCAGGCCATGGCCTGGCGAAAGCCCTCTTTCATGTGCGTGCCATCCACAAGCCCACGCCCGCCAGGGTGGCAAACGCCGCACTCGGCAGCATCACGCCGCACCACGCGCGCCATGCCGTACGGCAGGCGAAGCACCACAGCACTGCCAACAGGTAGAACACGAACGAACTCATCATCCCGGTGATCACCGCATCGGCGCGGGAGACAGGCATCCACAGCGCCAGGCAGATACTGGCCAGGGACGCCATCAGGTAACCGCCGACCACAGCGGCGAGCACCCGCGATGTGACAGCGAGGCGATAGGAGGCGGGCAGTGAGGTTTTGCTTTTCATGCAGGAGGCGCCAGGGTCATCAGCGCGCAATATTAATGATAAATATTCTCATAAGCAAAACAGAACGGATGAAACACCTGCCTTCACGCATTGCCGAACGGTTGGCGGCGCCCTACAATGCGAACAATTCTTGTTCTCTAAAGCATGCCCATGCTTGTGGAGTGTTTGCGTTGCAACCGTCCAACCCTGTCGAAGTGCTCTACAACGACCATCACCACTGGCTCACCGGCTGGTTGCGACGCAAGCTCGGCTGCCCGGAAAGTGCGGCAGACCTGGCGCAGGACACCTTCATCCGGGTCCTGACCGCACGGGAGGCGCCAACGCTGATCGAGCCCCGCGCGTTCCTCACCACGGTCGCCAAGCGTGTGTTGTTCAACTTCTACCGCCGCCAGGACCTGGAACGCGCCTACCTCGACGCCTTGGCGCAGATGCCTGAGCAGGTAGCGCCATCAGAAGAAGAGCGCGCGATCATCCTGCAAACCCTGCTGGAGCTGGACCAGTTGCTCGACGGCTTGCCCACCCAGGTCAAACGCACGTTCCTGCTGGCCCAGCTCGACGGCCTGACGTATGCGCAGATCGGTGCCGAACTGGGCATCTCCATCGCCACCGTCAAGCGCCACCTGAATAAAGCCGCCCTGCGCTGCTATTTCGCCCTATGAATGTCTCGACCCAGGTTGCCGAACAGGCCGTGCACTGGCTGATGGAAATGCAGCAAGGCGCGCTCAACCCACGCCAGCAGGCGGCCTGGCAACAATGGCTGAATGCCCATAGCGAACATCAGCGCGCCTGGGACCATATCCAGCGCGTCAACCAGCGCCTGCGCGGCATGCCCTCGCCCCTGGCCCACGCGGCGTTGGGCGCGCCGACCGCCACCAGCCGGCGCCAGGCGCTGAAGTTGTTGCTGATCCTCGGCGCCGGTTCGGCCGCCGCCTGGAGCCTGCGCCAGCAGCATATCCTGCCGCCGTTGACCGCCGACTACCGCAGCCCCGTCGGCCAACGGCGCAAGGTGCAACTGGCCGACGGCAGCCAGTTGCAACTCAATACCGGCAGCGCCGTGGATGTGCATTTCGACGGCCGGCAACGGCTGATCCGCCTGCTCGAAGGCGAGATCCTGCTCACAGCCAATGCCGGCAGCATGCCGCTGCAGGTGTTGACCGGCCAGGGCCTGCTCAGCAGCCAGGCGGCGCGCCTGAATGTGCGCCAGTTCAACGACCACACCCAACTGGCGGTCTTCGACGGCCGCGTCGAGGTGATGCCCAACACCTACAGCGGCCTGCCCCTGACGGTCGACGCGGCACGCCAGGTCAATTTCACCCGTAAAGGCTGGGACACCCCGCGACCTACCGATGCCAACAGCGGCGCCTGGGCCGACGGCATGCTGGTGGCCGCGCATATGCGCCTGGAGGACTTTCTCGCCGAACTGGGCCGCTACCGCCGTGGCCAGCTCCATTGCGATGCGCAGGTCGCCAACCTGCTGCTGTCCGGCAGCTACCCGCTGGACGACAGCGAACGCATCCTCGACCTGCTGGAGGTCAGCCTGCCGGTCAAGGTGCGGCGTTTTACCCGCTATTGGGTGAGCGTCCAGGCACGTGTATAAATTATTTTCAGCCACCGTGAGCCGTTTTCCGCACCTCGCGTGACAGAGAAGGAAAGCCACCTTGATCCTTCCTTCTCAGGACCGCCCTTCATGCCCCAGCAACCCACCCTTCTCGCCCGCACCTTGCGCCAACTGCTGCTGGGCGCCAGCCTCAGCCTGACCGTACTGCCTTGCGTGATGGCGGCCGATACCAAGCCGTATCACATCGCCCCAAGCTCGCTGGAAGCAGCCCTGAACCAGTTTGGCCGTGAAGCCGGCGTGTTGATTTCCTTCGGTTCCGAAGTCACGGCGGGCATGCAGAGCCGTGGTTTGTCCGGCAGCTACAGCGCCGCCGAAGGCCTGCAGAAGCTGCTGGAAGGTACCGGCCTGCAAGCCCGCGCCGAAGGCGACAACGCCTACAGCCTGCAACCGGCAACGACGCCGGCGGCTGTCGAGTTGGCGACCTCCAGCGTGGTCGGCGACTGGCTCGGCGATGCGGCGCAAACCAATGTCTTCGAACACCCCGGCGCCCGTGACGTGATCCGCCGCGAAGCGTTCGAACGCCAGGGCGCCACCCAGGCCAAGGACGTGCTCAACCGCATCCCCGGCGTCAACGCTCCGGACAATAACGGCACCGGCAGCCACGATATGGCGCTGAACTTCGGCATTCGCGGTCTCAATCCGCGCCTGGCCTCGCGCTCAACGGTACTGATGGACGGCATCCCGGTGCCCTTCGCACCTTACGGCCAGCCGCAGCTGTCGTTCGCACCGATCAGCATGGGCAACATGGACGCCGTGGACGTGGTACGTGGCGGCGGCGCGGTGCGCTATGGCCCGCAGAACGTCGGCGGCGTGGTCAACTTCGTGACCCGCGCGATCCCGGATGCACCCACCGTCAAAGGTGGCTTGCAGACCGAAACCAGCCCATCTTCCAGCCATGACGGCTTCAAGACCACCGGCAACCTGCTGGCCGGCGGCACTGCCGAGAATGGCCTGGGCGGCGCGATTTTGTATTCCGGCACCCGTGGCGGCGACTGGCGCGAAAACAGCAACACGCGCATCGACGACCTGATCCTCAAAGGCAAATACCAGCTCGACGACGCCAACAGCTTCAACGCCATGGCGCAGTACTACGAAGGCCAGGCCGATATGCCTGGGGGCTTGAACGTCGCGGACTACAAGGCCGATCCGTATCAGTCCACCCGCCCCTACGACAAATTCTGGGGCCGCCGTACGATGTTCAACGTCGGCTATCGCTACGAGCAGGACCGCCGCGAATTCACCGTCAACAGCTTCTTCACCAAGACCCTGCGCAGCGGCTACCTGGACCAGGGCACGTTCCTGTCGCTGTCGCCGCGCGAGTATTGGGTGCGTGGCGTGGAAACCCGTTTCGCCCAGGGCTTTGACCTCGGCCCGACCAGCCATGAAGTGGGCGTCGGCTACCGCTACATCAACGAAGCCGGCCACGAGTTGCGCTACCGCACGCCGATTTCCGCCAACAACCAGCAAATCCCCAGCACCGACAGCCGCAACGACCGCGACACCCGCGGCGGCACCGAAGCCAATGCGTTCTTCGTCGATGACCGGATTGATATCGGCAAATGGACCATCACCCCGGGCATCCGCTACGAGATGATCGAATCCCAGCAGAGCAACAACCTGACCAACGTCAAATACAAAGGCGACTACAACACCGCGCTGCCGGCGTTGAACGTGCTCTATCACCTGACCGACGACTGGAACCTGTACGCCAACACCGAAGGTTCATTCGGCAGCGTGCAGTACAGCCAGATGCCCAACCGTGTGACCAGCGGTGAAGTGAAACCGGAAAAAGCCCGCACCTGGGAACTGGGTACCCGCTATGACGACGGCACCTTGCGCGCAGAGATCGGTGCGTTCCTGATCAACTTCGACAACCAGTATGAAAGCAACCAGACCAACGACTCGGTGATCGCCCGCGGCGAAACGCGCCACCAGGGTATTGAAACCAGCATCAACTACGCCCTCGATGGCTTGAGCCCGGCGCTGGCCGGTTTCGATGTGTACGCTACCTACGCCTACGTCGACGCCACCATCCGCGAAGACGGCCCGAACAAAGGCAACCGCGTGCCCTTCTCGTCCAAGCACAAAGGCACCCTCGGCGTGGGTTACACCGAAGGGCGCTGGAAACTCAATGTGGACAGCAGCTATCAGAGCAGCCAGTTCGCCGACAACGCCAACACCCAGGCAGAAAGTGCTGACGGCGCCAACGGTCGAATTCCCGGCTACATGCTGTTCAGCAGCCGCGCAGCCTATGACTTCGGCCCGCAACTGTCGGATCTGAATGTGGCGGTCGGCGTGAAGAACATCTTCAACACGCAGTACTTCACCCGCTCGTTCGACGACAACAACAAGGGCAAATACGTGGGTGAGCCGCGTACGCTGTACGTGCAGACCTCCATCGCGTTCTAACTGCCCGCCAGGCAACTGGGGGTGGCGGCGACCAGAGCGTCGATTGCACAACGGGTCTTGGCCGGCATATGCGCGGCTGTCGGCCAGATCACATGGATCGGCGCGGGTTGCTCGCGATAGCCGGGCAACACTGCGACCAACTGCCCCCGCAGCACATAGTGCGCAATCAACCAACTCGGCAACCAGGCCAGGCCGACGCCCGCGATGGCGGCATCGGCCACCGCCTGGAGGTCGTCCATCATCAACGGCGAGGCCACGGGATTGCGCTGCGAGGTCGTGCTGCGATAGGCAATGCCGCGATGGCCGGCAAGGTCTTCGATGCATTCAATCGGCCCGACGCGCTGCAAGTACGCCGGTGACGCCGCCAGCCCAACGGCCTGTTCGCCCAGGCGACGTGCACTGAGGCGGTCGGTGTCGGGCAGCGGGCCGATCCGCACGGCGACGTCGAAGCCTTCCTGTGCCAGGTCCACCAGCCGATCGGCGAAGCTGATCTCGATCTCCAGTTCCGGATAGCGCGCCATCAACCCCCACAATGCCGGGGCCGCGTAGTGATGCCCGAAGGCCAGTGGCAAGCTGGCCCGCAAGCGGCCGCGTGGCTGTTGCCGGCCGCTTTCCAGCACCGATTCGGCCGCCTCGAGTTCCGCCAACGCGCGCAGGCAATGCTCGTAGTACGCCTGGCCGTCCTCGGTCAGCCGCTGGCGGCGGGTGGAGCGCTGCAACAGGCATGTGCCCAGGCGCGCTTCCAATCGCGCCAGGCCCTTGCCGACCGCAGAGCGGGTGAGGTTCAGCCGTTCGGCGGCCTCGGTCAGGTTGCCGCTTTCGACGATGTGCAGAAACAGCTCAACGCCATCAAAACGCGGTGTCGTCATGGCTCGATTGTCGCCCTTAATTCCCCTATGAGCGGAAAACTTATCACGAATAACGAAACAGATTCCCCTGAAAATAACGCGACACTTCATCCACAGGAGAATCCTATGCCACCCGCCGCCACGTTAACCACCGCCAGCCCCCCGCGTACCGCCAGGAATGGGCTGGCCCTCACGGCCGTGTGCCTCGTCGCCCTGATGTTCGGCCTGGAGATTTCCAGCGTGCCGGTGATCCTGCCGACGCTCGAGCGAGAGTTGGGCACGGGCTTCCAGGACGCCCAGTGGATCATGAACGCCTACACCCTGGCCTGCACCAGCGTACTGATGGCAGCGGGCACATTGGCCGACCGCTTTGGCCGTCGCCGCATGCTGGTGCTGTGTCTCTGGGTGTTTGGCCTGGCTTCACTGGCCTGCGGGCTGGCCGAGGATCCCTCGCTGCTGATCACGGCGCGGTTTGTCCAGGGCATCGGTGCCGGGGCGATGATGATTTGCCAATTCGCCATCCTCTCGCACCTGTTCCGCGAACCGGCAGCACGGGCACGGGCGTTTGCGATATGGGGCGTGATTGCCGGCGTGGGCCTGGGCTTCGGGCCGATGATCGGCGCATTGATCCTGGCGGTGGCGGATTGGCGTTGGGTGTTCCTCGTACATGTGCCGCTCACCCTGTTCACCCTGCTGCTGCTGCGCATCAGCGTGCAGGAGTCCCGCGACCCGGCCGCCCATCGCCTGGACATCGCCGGCATGCTCACCCTGACCCTGTCGGTGTTTGCCCTGGTGTACTTCATCACCCAAGGCAGCGAACACGGTTTCGGCACACCGGCCATGCTCGGTTGGGCGGCGTTGTCGGTGCTCGGCCTGCTGCTGTTCATCACGGTCGAGCTTCGCAGTGCGCACCCGATGTTCGACTTCTCGGTGTTCCGCATCCCGCGTTTCAACGGCGCATTGATGGGCTCGATCGGCATGAACTTCAGCTTCTGGCCGTTCATGATCTACCTGCCGTTGTACTTTCAGGCGGGCCTGGGTTACGACACCTTGACCACCGGCGCCGCGCTGCTCGCCTATACCCTGCCGACCTTGCTGGTACCGCCGCTGGCCGAGCGCCTGGCCCTGCGCTATGGCGCCGAACGCATCATCCCCCTCGGCCTGGGCCTGATGGGCGCAGGCTTTCTGGCCATGGCCGCCGTCAACGGCGCCGAGCACCCACGTATCGGGCTGGTGCTGCTCAGTTGCGTGATCGCCGGCGCAGGCCTGGCGCTGACCAACTCGCCCACCACCAATACCACCACCGGCTCGGTATCGGCCGACCGCGCGGGCATGGCCTCCGGCATCGACCTCAGTGCGCGGCTGATCACCCTGGCGCTCAACATTGCCCTGATGGGCCTGGTGCTGTTGCTGGGGATCAGCCATCAGTTGGCCGAGATGCTGCCCGCCACCACGGCAATGGAGTGGCCGGCCATCAGCCAGAACATTGCCGCAGGAAAGTTGGAGTCGATGGGGCTGGCAGCCAACGATGCCCAGGCGGCACTGCGCCACGGCGCCGGTTGGGCGATGCTGTTTGCCGGGTTGGGGGCTGGGGGGCTGGCGCTGTTGAGCCGGTATTTTTTCCGACGCGGCGCCTGAACGAAAACGGGCCTGCAGATGCAGGCCCGTTTGCAGGGGGTGAAAAGAACGTCAGCCGTTGATGACCGCGTTTTCGTTTTCCAGGAATTCCTGTTCCAGCGCGTCTTCGTTCACTTTGTTGATGGGCTGGTTTTTCGCGGCAGCGCGGGGCTTGCCTTGCAGTCGACCAAACAGATGTTCCAATGCGTGATCCAGCTTGGTGGCCGCGCTGTCAATCGCTTGTTCCAGGGTATCGCCCTTGGCGGACACCGACAGCGGTTGATGGCCTTTTGGCCGCGCTTCCAGTCGGCAACTTAAATCGTGGGGACCGGGCTTGTCGCCGTTCTCATCCCGCAGGTAGACCTCCACTCGGGTCAGGTCTTCTTCATAACGTTCGAGCGTGCTCTCAATGGTAGTACGTACCCACTCCTCCAGTCGGATGCTGCTTTCAATATGGTTATCGCTATTGACTTGGATTTGCATAGTTCTTCCCTTATTTCAGCTAGCTCGCGAGAGGTCACAAACTGCAACACCGGGGTGGTGAAACCATGACCTCTTGATTACACAATTGAGCAGTCAGAGAAACATTTCAACCCCTTTGCAAAGATAAATCCCACATTACAAATTAACCCTGACGACGAGCAGAAACACTGTTAGGGTGGGGAGTTAGTTACATCTTCTTACACCCCGCAATCCTCACAATTGCCCCTTCCCCAGCGGGTGCAAGGCGCGAAAAATACCTGCTTCCTCCACCAGCCAGTCATGCACCGCGCGCACGCCGGGATGGTTCAGGGCACCCGGTGCATACAGCAGCACATAACGTTTGTGGTTGGGCACCGCGAGGCCGAACGGCACGATCAAGGTGCCGCGTTCCAGCTCATCATTGAGCAAGGTGCGTCGTGCAATCGCCACGCCCATGCCGGCGATGGCGGCCTCGATGGTCAGGTGGTTGCGGTTGAAGGTGTGGCCACGGCGTACATCGGCGACGTGATAGCCAATGGCATTCAGGTAGAACTCCCACTCCGCATACTCATAACTCCCACGCCAGGCGGTAATGTCATGCAGCAGCGGGAAATGCACGAGATCGGCCGGACCGTGCAAGGGCGGTCGCCCCCGCAACAGGCTGGGGGCGCAGACCGGGAAAATTTGCTCATCCAGCAGGGCTGTGGATAACAGGCCAGGGTAGCTGCCGTCGTTGAGGTCGATGGCCAGGTCAAAGTCGCCTTCGTGCAGGGCAATGCTGCTGTCCTCGGCGACCATGCGCAGTTGGATATCCGGGAAGCGCTGCTGCAAGCGCGGTAAGCGTGGGGTCAGCCACTTGCCGAGAAATGATGGAATCGAGCGCAGGCGAAGCGTGCCGCTGATCATCCCCGCATCCAGCCGCTGCAACTCGGCGTCGATGCTGCCGTAGGCCTCCCCCACCGTTGCCGCCAGGCGCTGGCCCTCGGCACTCAGCTCCACCCCCCGTGCCCGTCGATGAAACAGCCGAAACCCCAGGCGCTCCTCCAATTGGCGGATTTGCTGGCTCACCGCCCCCGGCGTGATGTGCAGTTCTTCGGCGCAGCGGGTGAACGACAGATGCCGTGCAGCGCAGGAAAACACGTGCAACCAGACATAAGTCTGGCCATGGAGAGGGCGAGCCATAGGGTTTAGTCCTGCTAAAGGGTGTCTTAGGATAATTCGTTGGTCAGTGCCGATCCAGAAGCTCAGTATCGCGCCAATTGCGCTCGTCCTACAAAACATGGCAGCGATTCCTACTCCATTGCTTGTAAGGCTTTAGCATGGCTATCAGTGTTTTCGATCTATTCAAGGTGGGCATCGGCCCTTCCAGCTCCCATACCGTCGGCCCCATGCGCGCGGCGGCGACATTCGCCCAAGCCCTGAGCGACCAGCACTTGCTGAGTGAAACGCGCCGGGTCGAAGTGCGCCTGTATGGCTCGCTGTCCGCCACCGGTGTAGGCCACGCCACCGACCGCGCCTGCGTCATGGGCCTGATGGGCGAATGGCCGGATCAGGTCGATCCCACTTCGATCAACACGCGAATCCAACAGCTGCGCGAGTCCGGACGGTTGTTGCTGGCCGGTCAACAGGAAATTGCCTTCAACTGGCACAGCGACCTCCTGCTGCTGGACGAAAGCCTGCCCTACCACCCCAACGCCATGTCCCTGCACGCCTACGGCGACAACGGCCTGCTCAGCGAGCAGACCTATTATTCGGTGGGTGGCGGTTTCATCATCGAAGCCGCTGAAGCGGCCTCGGGCATCGCGCCGGCCAGCGATGTGCAATTGCCTTATGACTTCTCCAGCGCCGTCGAGCTGCTGGCCCTGTGCAACAAGCACGGCCTGCGGGTTTCCGAATTGATGATGGCCAACGAACGCGCCTGGCGCAGCGAAGAACAGATCCGCAGCGGCCTGCTGCATATCTGGTCGGTGATGCGCGAATGCGTGGAGCAAGGCTTGCGCGATGAAGGCATCCTGCCCGGTGGCCTGGACGTGCCACGGCGCGCGGCTAAATTGCACCGCAGCCTGTTGGAAATCGGCAAGCCCAATGTAATTACCTCGACCTTGTCGGCCATGGAATGGGTCAACCTGTTCGCCCTCGCCGTCAACGAAGAAAATGCCGCGGGCGGGCGCATGGTCACGGCACCGACCAATGGCGCAGCGGGGATCATCCCGGCGGTGCTGCACTACTACATGAAGTTCAATGCCGACGCGTCTGACGACGACGTGATCAATTTCTTCCTGGCCGCTGCAGCCGTCGGCATTCTGTGTAAGAAAAACGCCTCGATCTCTGGTGCCGAAGTCGGTTGCCAGGGCGAAGTCGGTTCAGCCTGCGCCATGGCCGCCGCCGGCTTGGCCGACATCCTCGGCGCCACCCCCGAGCAACTGGAAAACGCCGCCGAAATCGGCCTGGAACACAACCTCGGCCTGACCTGCGACCCGGTCGGCGGCCTGGTGCAGGTACCGTGCATCGAGCGCAATGCCATCGCCGCGGTCAAGGCCATCAACGCCACGCAAATGGCCCTGCGCGGTGACGGCAAGCATTTCATTTCCCTCGACCGGGTGATCCGCACCATGCGCGATACCGGCGCCGACATGCACGACAAATACAAAGAAACTTCACGGGGCGGCCTGGCGGTCAGCTGGGTGGAGTGCTGATTGCGCTGTCTGCGATCGTTTTTTCCGTGTTGCCCTGAAACGGATCACCGATCTCAATAACAACATAGAACCCATGTGGGAGGGAGCTTGCTCCCGATAGCGGTGCATCAGCCAAGTATTCATTGACTGATGCACCGCTATCGGGAGCAAGCCCCCTCCCACACAAGGAGCTCATTGTTTGACAGATCGCTGTACGGCACGCCCTTTGCTGTACAGCTCATGAGGTAAACGGAATTTGTACCACCTCAGCGACGGAGTGGCCGGTTGTCAGGCAACGCGAACTAATCACGACACCGGTCGTCAATGACTGCATGTTCTTATCAGGCGGTAACGCACCATGGACAATCCTTTTCAGATCATCACCGACACCTTCACCCCAAAATACCGCGTCAACCTGAGCATCCAACGGCTCGACGGCAGCATCATGCTCACCCTCTCGGACGAGACGGGCGTAGTGGCCAAACGCATGATCAGCGCCGAACAACGCAACGACCCGCAACGGCTCAAACGCCTGGTGCAAAGCATTCAATTCGGCATTGCCATCGAGCAGGGCCACAGCGCCATGGAGATCCTGGCGGTGATGACGGACGGCGACAGCCACAAATTGTTGCAGCGGCCGCCGACCCGCGCCCTGCCCTTCAGCGTCGGGCTTTAAAGCTCACCCTTCTCGGTCTCAAGGCTCGCCTCGCCCTTGCGACGCGGGCCTTCGACCTTCACCGACGGGAACGCCGACGACGCGTAGCGCACCACCAGAATCGCAAACGCCAACAGCAGAATCCCGCCGCACAGGTAGATGATGCCGAGGTCGGGCGGATTGTGGTGGGACACGTTGGAGATCAACAGACGCGTCAGCGCGGTGATCGCCACGTAGATCAGGAAGCGCACCGGCATGTGGTTGGTCTTGAAGTAAATCCCGACCATCGCGCCCAATTCCAGGTAGATGAACAACAGCAGGATGTCATCGATCTTGATGTGCCCGTTCTCCAGCATCCCCAGAAATTCCATCACCGCCGCCCAGGCGGTCACCGCACCGATGGCGAACAACGCCAGGTAATGGAACGACTCGACAAACAGGTTACCCAGGGACTCGGCCAGCCCATGGACTTGATGGCGCAGCTTTTCGGCCCAATTAAATTTCACGATGGTGCTTCCTTAGGTCGGTTCGACCGGATAATGCGGGTTGGACGTGACGGTTGTTCTGCATGCAGAAAAAAGGCCAGAGGCGGGTATAAGATGATGGCGGGGTGACATGAGACACGCCTGACCTGTATTTACGGGCTACATTAAAAAACTGCTATCCAAACCCCACGGTTTGGCTTACCCTTTTAGCTGTATATAAATACAGTAGTCGCAAAAGACAACTATCGTGAAGGCATGTGAGGTGGTGAATGGCCGTCGAAGTGGTATACCGCAGCAGCCGAGATCTGGAGCGTTTGTTCATGGATAAAGCCGAAGCTGACCGTCATGACAAGATGCTTGAACTCGCTGAGTTGCTCGCAGAAGTGTTGCAAAAAGCCGTGCCGTCCCTGAGCGAGCAACAGGTGGAGGAAGCCGGGATCTACATGGCGAAGAATCGCGATGTGTTTGCCAAGGCGTTCAAGAGCCAGCCGGACGCACTGTCCGAGTTGCTGAACGCACCGGCGGAATAAAGCCCGAATTGAACAGGCCCTGTGTCCATGATTCAGGGCCTTTTTAATGCCTGGCCTATTTGTAGAGCAGGCGCTCGGCCAGTTCGTCCGCGACCCGTGCCGGGGAGCGTTTTTCGGCCTGGGCGTGGGCGAATATTTCCGTCAGGCGCGTGCCGATGTTGGACAGGTGCGCGGTGATGGTCGGCAGTTCGGCACCGCTGTGCTTGAGGGCGACGTAGATCAGGCCGCCGGAGTTGATCACATAGTCCGGGGCGTAGAGGATGCCGCGGCCTTCGAGTTGGTCGGCCACTTGCAGGTTGGTCAGTTGCGCACTGGCGGAACCGGCGACGGCGGCGCAGCGTAGCTGGCCGACGCTCTGGCGGTTGAACACGGCGCCCAGGCCGCAGGGTGCGAGGATGTCGCACGGAGTGCTGAGCAAGGCGTCGTTGGCGATGGGGTGCGCGCCGAGTTGCTCCATGGCCAGTTGCACCTTGCCGTGGTCGATGTCGCTGACCAGCAGTTCGGCGCCGGCGGCGTGCAGTTGTTCGGCCAGGGCGAAGCCCACGTTGCCCAGGCCCTGGATGGCCACGCGCAAGCCTTCGAGGTTGTCGCTGCCCAGGCGGGCCATGGCGGTGGTGCGGATACCGGCGAACACGCCCATGGCGGCATGGGGCGAGGGGTCGCCGGCGGCGGTGGTGCTGGTAACGAAGCGAGTGTGTTGGGCGATGCAGTCCATGTCGGCGACCGAGGTGCCGCTGTCGGTGGCGGTGATGTAGCGACCGTCGAGTTGCTCGATGCAACGACCGAAGGCTTCAAACAGCGCCGCACGGTTTTCCACATGGGCGGGGCGCAGGATCACCGCCGTCCCGCCCCCAACCGGCAACCCGGCCAGGGCGGCCTTGTAGCTCATGCCTTGGGCCAGGCGCGCGGCGTCCGCCACGGCGCTTTCATCGTCGGGGTAGGCAAGGTAGCGACAACCACCCAGGGCAGGGCCCAGGCGGCTGTTATGGATGGCTATGACCGCCTTCAACCCCGTCACCGGGTCGATGCTCAGGTGCAGCGATTCAAGACGGGTGCTGTGCATGAGAGCAAACATCGTCGAGCTCCCGAATCACTTCTTGTGTCGCCAAGTATAGGCTTGCGGCAGAAAACTGCCGAAGTGCGCTGGAATAAGCCGCTCGGTTTTGCAGGCCCTGCGACATAAGCACGTAGGATATCTCTCAAGACACTGGACGAAATTTCCCAGCAAGGCTAAAACGGGGGCATCCGCCGGAGAAAGCAATGAAGCCCCGCCAAGCCTTTTTCGCCTGCCTGGAACGTTCACCCCCCGCGCTGTTTGAAGCCGCGCTGTGGATGGCTGCCGAGCATGACCCGGCGGTGCAACCGGCGTTGGTCATGCAGGACCTGAAATTGCTCGAGCAACAGGTCAGCCAGGGCATGCCCCTGCAGCCAGCGGACGAACTGGGCCAGCCCTTGCTGCGACGCATGAATGACCTCGGCTTCGCCCAGGATGACTTCACCCCGCTGCGCCCCGCCGCCGCCCTGTTGGACAAGGTGTTGCAACGCAAACGCGGGCAGCCCCTGGCTATGGGGTTGATTGCCATGGAGCTGGCGCGACGTCTGGGCATTCCCATGGTCGGCGTCAACTTCCCCGGCCACTTCCTGCTGCGGGTGCCCGGTGCCGATCACCTGCTGGACCCCTGCGGCGGGCGACGCCTGTACCCCAACGACTGCCGCGAACTGCTGCAACGCCAATACGGCCCCAACCTCAAGTTACACGCCGACCATCTGCACACCGCCGAACCCCGTTCGATCCTGCAACGGTTGTCCCGCAACCTGCGCCAGTTGCACCTGGCCAATGACAACCCCCTGGCCGCGCTGATCGACGCCGAACGCGTGCTGGAACTGGGCAATGCCAGCGCTGCCGATTACCTCGCACGGGCCAGCCTGTATCAACGCCTGGATTGCCCCAACGCCGAGCGCTTCGACCTGGAACACGCGTTGATGCTCAGCGAAGACCCAATCCAACGCCTGCGCCTGACTGAACGGCTGGGACACTTGCCGCCCAACTCCGTGGTGCATTGAACCCACTGCTCTCAAGCGCCTATTTCCCTGTGGCAAGCGGCCTTCTGTGGTGAGCGGGCTTGCCCCGCGCTGGAGTGCGAAGCGCTCCCACGATTTTTGGGGCCGCTACGCAGCCCAGCGCGGGGCAAGCCCGCTCACCACAGTGATTCTGCTCAATGTAGATGCAACATCTTCAGTGATTGGCCGGCACCTTGAGGATATCGTCGTGCAAAGGGCTCTTCGGCGCGTCAGTCGCGGGCGAGCGCACTTGAATGATCAACAACGCCGCGATCACCGCCGGAATCGCGCAGAAGAAGAAAATCTGCTGCACCGGAATATGCATCGCCAGCAGCATGCTGCCCAGCAACGGGCCCAGGATCGAGCCGAAGCGCCCCACACCCAATGCCCAACCCGTACCGGTGGCGCGTACATGCGCCGGATAAAAATTGCTGGCGAAAGCATTAAGGGTCAGTTGCCCGCCGATGATGCAAAACCCGGCGGCAAACACACAGGCCACCAGATAACGCGGATTGTCGTGGTTCAGCCCCAGCAGCACGGTACACACTGCAGCCGCGGCCAGCACGCCGGACAACAGCCGCACCTTGTGCTTCAATCGATCGGCGAACCAGGCCATGCCGATGGCACCCAAGGTGCCGGCGAACAGGAACATCGAGGTCACCAGGTTGGCTTCACTCAATGCCAGGCCACTTTCCAGCAGCAGCGACGGCAACCAGCTGATCATGAAATACAGCAGGATCAGGCTGACAAAAAAGGTCGCCCAGATCAGCACGGTCGGGCGTGCATAGCCATGGCGAAACAGCTCCACCACCGTCAATGGGCTGCCCTGCTCGCGGCGGTTTTCGTCCTCGCTAGCCAGCGGCGCACGCCACCCAGGCAACATGCGCGCGGTGACCTTATGCAAGCGTGCATACGGCGGCGCATCGCGCAGCAGGCGCGGCAGGGATTCCGGCAGCAGCCACACCAGGAAAGGGAACAGCAGCAACGGCGTCACGCCGCCGGCAAGAAACACCGCCTGCCAGCCAAAGCCGTCGATAAATCCTGCGGCCACAAACCCACCGGCTGCACCGCCGAACGAGAAGCCGCACGCCGCCAACGTCACCATCAAGGTGCGCAAACGTGGCGGGGAATAGTCCGACATCAACGCCATGGCACTGGGCATCGCCCCGCCCATGCCGATACCGCAGATAAAGCGCGCCGCCATCAGCGTTGGCAGCGAGCTGGCGAAGACCATCAAGACCGTGAGGCTGGCGTAGATCAGCACGCAGCCCAGCAGGATGCGGCGAACGCCAAAGCGGTCAGCCAGGGGTGTCACCAGCAACGAGCCCAAGGTCAGCCCCAGCAGGTTGGCACTGAACACCGGTCCGAACGCGGCCTTTTCCAGCCCCCAATCCGACGCCAGCGCCGGTACCACATAACCCAGCACCTGGGCATCGTAGCCATCGGTTACCAGCAACAAGGCCAGCAACAGGAGAATCAACCACTGGTAGCCCGACACCGGACGGGCATCGAGTGCCGCGCGAAAGCTGGCAATCTGATTGTGCATCGCAAGGTACCTGTTTTTATTATTGTGCTCACGCTCTGCGCGGGCACGATCACTCAGGAGTGTCGGGTTGATTGGCAGGATGGGCCTGGATAAATGCCGGATGCTGCGCCGCCAACGCCGCCACCCTGCCGATGCGCGGATACGCCCCCAGCGGCACCTTGAAGCGCTCCGCCGCATACAGCTGGGGAATCAGGAAGGCATCGGCCATCCCCGGCTGCTCGCCGAAGCAATAGCCCTTATCGCCAATCAACTGTTCCACCGCCCCCAGCCCCTGGCTGATCCAATGCCCGATCCACTCCAGCACCTGCGCCTCGTCATGTCCCCACTGACGCAACAGGTTCTGGGTGCTGGAGTTGTGCAGCGGGTGAATATCGCAGCCGATGATCGACGCCACCGCGCGCTCATGGGCACGGGTGGCCATGTCCTTGGAAAGCAGCGGCACCTGTGGATAACGTTCGTCCAGGTATTCAATGATCGCCGCGGACTGAATCAGCAGCTCGCCGTCATCGGTGCGCAAGGCCGGCACACGACCTTGGGGGTTGATGGCCAGGTACTCCGGCTGGCGATTGGCGCCACCCGCTGGCACCAGCAGGTTGACGGGTACCGCATTGAAATCCAGGCCCTTGAGCGCAAGGGCGATGCGCACCCGGTACGACGCCGTAGAGCGGTAGTAGGTATAGAGTTCCATCGCCCTGCCCTCCTAGCGCGCCGCGACCACGGTGCCACGGCATTCGCCGAAGCCGATGGAGGCGAAGCCTTCACGACTGCAACGGGCGCGCAGGATGATTTCGTCGCCGTCCTCGAGGAACCTGCGCGCTTCGCCGGAAGGCAGTTCGATGACCTTCTTGCCGCCTTCGGTCATCTCCAGCAGGCTGCCGAACTGCCCGGCTTCAGGGCCGGACAAGGTGCCCGAACCAAACAGGTCGCCGGCCTGCAATTGGCAGCCGTTGACGCTGTGGTGCGCCACCAATTGCGCGACGGTCCAGTACATATGCAGGCTGTTGCTCAGGGCCAGGCGATGGGCCGGCAGGTTCTGTTCGCGCATGGCGGCGGTGGTCAACAGCACCTCAAGCTCGATATCCAAGGCGCCAGCGGCCTGGTCACGCTTATCCAACAGGTATGGCAGCGGCTGCGGATCGCCTTCGGGCCGCGCCGGCTGGGCTTTGCGAAACGGTTCCAGGGCTTCGGCCGTGACCACCCACGGTGAAATGCTGGTGATGAAGCTCTTCGACAGGAACGGGCCCAGCGGCTGATATTCCCAGGCCTGGATGTCCCGCGCCGACCAGTCATTGAGCAGGCAGAAACCGGCGATATGCTCGGCTGCATCGCCGATGGCAATCGAGTCGCCGATGGCGTTGCCCTGGCCAATCCAGATACCCAACTCCAGCTCATAGTCCAGGCGTGCGCAGGGGCCGAAGGTTGGTTCGGTCTGGCCAGCCGGCAAGGTCTGGCCTTTGGGACGACGGACGTCGGCACCCGAGGGGCGAATGGTCGAGGCGCGGCCGTGATAACCGATCGGCACGTACTTGTAGTTCGACAGCAGCGGGTTATCCGGGCGGAACAGTTTACCGACGTTCTGCGCGTGCTCGATGCCGACGTAGAAGTCGGTGTAGTCGTTGATCTTCGCCGGCACGTGCATCTGGCAATCGGCGGCGCGGTGCAGCACCTGCGCTTCACGGCTCTGCAGTTTGCTGCCCTCCGCCAACAGTTCCAGCAGGCGCTCGCGCAAGGCCACACGCGGACCACGGCCCAATTCGAAGAAGGCGTTCAACTGGCCGCCGGCAGTGGCTTCAACGGCACGGCGGGCTTCGCCTTCAAACTCATCCAAAGCGGCATGCAGATCGAGGATGGAATCGCCAATCGCCACGCCACTGCGCGGGGCAGAGCCGTTAATGCTGAACACCCCCAGCGGCAGGTTTTGCAGGGGGAAATCGCGGTGACCATTGGCGGAGGCTACCCAACTGCGGGTAGGGGTTGGCTGCGTCATGGGTTATCTCCGGTTCGGGTTGAAGGTGACGGGCAACGAGGCCCAGCACGCGTCATAGGAAGGTTGCAGTTGCGGGCACTCCAGGGCGAACTGAGTGGGACGCAGCACTTGGCTGGTCTCGAACATGAAGGCCATGGTGCTATCGATCTTGTGCGGCGCCAGGTCCACGTTGATGGCCTTGGTGCAGGTCTCGCCGTCCGGGCCGTGGGCGCTCATGCAGCTGTGCAGCGACGCGCCGCCGGGCAGGAAGCCTTCGGCCTTGGCATCGTAGGCGCCCTGGATCAGGCCCATGTATTCGTTCATCAGGTTGCGGTGGAACCACGGCGGACGGAAGGTGTTCTCGGCCACCATCCAGCGCGGCGGGAAGATCACGAAGTCGAGGTTGGCCAGGCCGTGCACGCTGGTGGGCGAGGTCAATACGGTGAAGATCGACGGATCGGGATGATCGAAACTCACGGTGCCAAGGGTGTTGAAGCGGCGCAGGTCGTATTTGTACGGCACGTTGTTGCCGTGCCAGGCCACCACGTTCAGTGGTGAATGGTCCAGCTCGCACGCCCACAGTTCACCGAGGAATTTCTGCACCAGCGTGGTCGGTTGCCTGAGGTCTTCGTAGTGGGCCACCGGGGTGAGGAAGTCACGCGGATTGGCCAGGCCGTTGCTGCCGATAGGCCCCAGGTCCGGCAGGCGCAGGGGCGCGCCATGGTTTTCGGCGACGTAACCGCGCGCCTGTGCATCCAGCAGCTCGACGCGAAATTTGAGGCCACGGGGCAACACGATAATGTCCAGCGGCTCGACGTCCAGCACCCCCAGTTCGGTGGCGATACGCAGGCGGCCCTGCTCGGGCACGATCAACAGTTCGCCGTCGGCATTGAAGAACACACGGTCCATCGAGCGGTTGGCGCGGTAGGTGTAGATGCTGATACCTGAGGGTTTTTCCGACCCCGAGTTGGCCACCATGCCGACCAGGCCGTCGATAAAGTCTGTCGGCTCACTGGGAATATCCAACGGGTTCCAGCGCAGGCGATTGGGCGTCACCGCGCCCAACGGGCCGCCGGCCAACTGCCGCTCCAGCTTGATAAACGCGGGGTGATTGGCCGATGGCTGGATGCGGTACAGCCAGGTGCGGCGGGCTTCGCTGCGCACCATGGTGAAGGCGGTGCCGGAAAACAGCTCGGTATACAGCCCGTAGGGGGCTTTTTGCGGGGAGTTCTGCCCGACCGGCAAGGCGCCGGGCAGGGCTTCGCTGGCGAATTCATTGCCGAAGCCCGACAGGTATTCGAGGTTCATGGATCATCCTCAAGGCGGAAGTTGTTTTTATCGTAATCCAGTTACGCATAACGTAATTTGATCACTATCGACCGTCAAGCTATAAAGACGCCCATTCATCTCTCGGATTCTCGCCCCTCCATGGAAAAGCCCCGCGACACCGGTAAACAGAAAGTCCGCTCGGCCGAAGTGGGCACCGACATCCTCAAGGCCCTTGCCGAACTGTCGCCCTCCACGTCGTTGTCGCGGCTGGCCGACCACGTGCAGATGCCGGCGAGCAAGGTGCACCGTTATTTACAGGCGCTGATCGCCTCGGGCTTTGCCGAACAGAACGCCGCCACCAACCATTACGGCCTGGGACGCGAGGCGTTGCGCGTGGGCCTGGCCGCGCTGGGCAGCATGGACGTGCTGAAAGTCGGCGCGATGCCCCTGGCGGAGCTGCGCGACGAGTTGAATGAAACCTGCTTCCTGGCGGTATGGGGCAACCAGGGCGCGACGGTGGTGCAGATCGAACCGGCCGTGCGCGCCGTGACGGTGGTGACGCAATTGGGGTCGGTGCTGCCGCTGCTCAGTTCATCCACCGGGCTGGTGTTCAGTGCCTTCCTGCCATCGCGGGAAACCGTCGAGTTGCGTGAGCGTGAAATCCAGGCCGGCACCGCCCATGCCCTCGCCGACGACCAGGCCTACGCCACGGCCTGTGAACAGATCCGCCGGCGCGGCCTGCACTTTGTACATGGCCTGCTGATGCCGGGGGTGGATGCGTTGTCGGCACCGGTATTCAACGCGGTCGGGCACGTGGCGGCGGTGATGACCGTGGTGGGCCCCACCTCGCTGTTCCATGCCGACGAAGATGGCCCGGCGGCGGAGCGCTTGCTGGCGGCGACCCAGGCCGTGAGTTGGCGGATGGGTTACCAGCCCTGAACTAGTCGTGCCACTGGGCCAGGGCCAGCGCCAGGCGGTTCTCCAGGGCGCGGATGGGGGCGGCGTCGCTGACGTAGTTATTGCTGATCATCGAAAACACCAGGCGCCTTCCCTCAGCGTCGGTGATGTAGCCGCTCAGCGATGACACGCCGGCCATGGAGCCGGTCTTGGCGTGCAGGTTGTTTTCGGCAGCCGTCCCGCGCAGGCGATAACGCAGGCTGCCGCCGGTCATACGGTCGGCATTGCCGGCAATCGGCAAGGCGCTGTACCAGGCGTCGAACCAGGGTTGTTTTGAAGCGGCCAGCAGCAGATCCGTGAGATTTTGCGCCGACACCAGATTGCGTCGCGACAAACCTGAACCATCTACCTGGTTGAGCGTCGCCGGGTCCAGGCCCTGGCGCTGCATGAACGCCGCCACCGCCGCCACGCCCGCTGCCGCAGTGCCCGCATTGGCCGTTTTGCGGCCCATGGCCTTGAGCAGGGCTTCGGACATGTTGTTGTTCGAAAGCTTGAGCAGCGGCGTGATCAAGTCCTGCAACGGCGCCGATTGATGCTCGGCCAACACCGTCGCCGTCGCAGGGCTGGCCCCCCCGATCACGCGCCGCCCGAGCACCTGGATACCCTGCTGCACCAGCGCCTGCTCAAACAGATTGGCCACCAATTGCGTCGGTTCCCACACACTCACCCACTGCCGGCTTTGCTTGCCCGGCGCCAGCGCGCCGCTGAGTTGCAGCAGGTTGGTGCCGTGCTGGCGGGTAATCGCGTAGCTGTTGCCGGGGCCGCTGATGGCGCGGTTACTCAGTTGCACGTAGTCGGTTGACGGGCTCACCACCACGTTCACTGGCTGGCCGAGGGCGACGGGAGCCTTTGCCGTGACGAGTAAGGTGCCTGCATCAAAATCCGTGTTGGGCGACACCGTCAGCGCCGAAATCTGTGCGCCGTAGTAAGTGCTCTCGTCGTCCTGGGCCCAGTCCACGCCCAAACGCTCGGCGTCGAACCACGTGTCGTCGAACACCAGGTCGCCTTGCACCTGGCGCACGCCCTGGCTCGCCAGTTGGGCGGCCAGTGCCTGGTAGTCGGCGAACTGCGTGGTTGGGTCGCCCAGGCCACGCAGGTACAGGTTACCGGCCAGGCGCTCACCTTGCTGAGTGCCGTTGCTCAACAGCTGGGTGGAAAAACGGTAGTGCGGCCCCAGCACATCCATCGCCGCAGCGGTGGTCAGCAACTTGAGGTTGGAGGCTGGGATCAGGCGCGTGCGCGGGTTGTGCTGATAGAGGGTGCTGCCACTGCGGGCGTCGCGCACCATGACGGAAACCGTGGCGCCGTTGAGGACTGGATCGGCCAACAGCTGATCCAGGGTTGAAGGCGTGGATGGCTGCGAAACACTCGCGCAGCCGCCCAGTAAAACGCTCAGGCACAACAGGTGTAGCCATCGTCCAAAGTGCATCAGTAACGTGTTCCGCAAAGCCATTGGTGGCCGCAACGCTAACAGCTCCGTACCTTTGTGGCGAGCGGGCTTGCCCCGCGTTGGGTGGCGAAGCCGCCCTTACTGATGCCGTCGCGTTCTTTCAGGAGCACCATGGAGTCTGTTTTGGGGCTGCTTCGCAGCCCAACGCGGGGCAAGCCCGCTCACCACAGGAAGCCCACTCACCAGAGGAAGCCCGCGCACCACAGGAGGCCCGCTCACCAGAGGAAGCCTGCCCACCACAAGGAGCACACTTGCCATAGGGAGCCCGCCAGGTTTTAGAACTCCAGGGTGCTGGACACCGATACCTGCCGCGCATCGCCCATGGACACAAACAGTCGGCTGGCCGCAGAGGTGTAGTAAACGCGGTCGAACAGGTTCTTCACGTTGACCTGGAACTTGACCTTCTGCCCGTCGATTTTGGTGTCGTAGGTGGCGAAGGCATCCGCCACGGTGTAGCCCGGCAGGGTGAAGTCGTTGGCGGCGTCGCCTGCGCGCTCGCCGACATACCGCGCACCGGTGCCCACACGCAACTGATCGCCGCCGAAAATGTTGCCGAAGTCGTAGGCCACCGACAGCGAGCCGGTGTGCTTGGCCACGTTTTGCAGGCGGTTGCCTTCCAGTGTCGGGTCGTTGTCCTTGATGTCTTCGGCGTCGGTATAGGCGTAGCTGCCGATCAGGCTCCACTGGTCGGTCAACTGGCCGCTGGCGTCCAGTTCCAGGCCACGGGAGCGTACCTGCCCCGCGATGCTGTAGATGGTGTTGGCACCGGAGCCCACCGACACCAGCACATTGCGTTTGTCGATAGTGAACAACGCTGCGCTGGCGGTGATGCGCCCGGGGATGTCGAGCTTGGCGCCCAGCTCCCACGACTTGGATTCCTCCGGCGTGAGGTCGCCGGTCAACGTGCTGCCATCGGCCAAGGCGGCGATGGTGGAGTTGGGCTTGAACGACTCGGTGTAGCTGCCGTAGAACGACAACTCATCGGTGTAGCGGTACACCAGGCCGGCACGTGGCACCCAGGCCTGGCCATTGCCGTTGGTGTTGGCCTTGAACGGCACGCCTTTGCCGGCGTACTGGTCATACATCTGATAGCGCGCACCGGCCACGAAGATCCACTGGTCAGTCAGGTGAATCGCGTCCTGGAAGAACAGCGAGTCGCTGCGCAGCAGGTCGGTCTGGGCGCTGTCGGCGGCGCTGACGGTGGTGCCCGCAACTTCGTTGCCGTACACCGGGTTGTTGTAGTTGAACGTACCACGCGAGTTCTGGCGAATCAGGTCGGCGCGGTAGATCTTGCGGTACTCGTCGTCCAGGCCGAACACCAGGTCATGCTGCATGCCCAGCACATTGACCTTGCCTTCCAGGCTGGCTGTGGCGAAACGGTCAGTGGTGATCGCGCCCTTGGTCCCGTCCATCTTGCGGGTCAGTGTGCCGTTGGTGTTCACCGCGCTGACACGCACCTGGCTGGCGTCATAGGTTTCACGGTTCCAGCTGTAGCCGAAGTGGGCTTTCCAGTCGTCGTTCAAATCGTGGTCGGCTTCGAAGCGGTACAGGTCGGAACGGCCTTCCATGTTGTTGAACGGCTCATCCAGACGGCGAGTGGCCGGGATGTCCAGCGGGTGGTTGGATTTGTCGATGGCGGTGCCGCGGTCGAACGGCGAGAGGAATTCGCGGTGTTCGTAGGCGAACAACAACTTGGTGGTATCGCCGTACCAGGCCAGGGACGGCGCCACCAGCGACTCGCGGTGGGTGCCGAAATTGCGCCAGTAGTCTTCGTCCTCATGGTCGACGATCAGGCGATAGGCCAAGCCCGAATCGCCGATGGGGCCGGTGGTGTCGAGGTTGCCGCCGCTGCCGTTCTTGCCGTCGCCGAAGGTGGAGCCGCGCACGGTCAGGGACGTGGCCTGGGTCAGTTGCGGCTTTTTGCTGACGATGTTGACCACGCCGCCCGGGTCCTGGATGCCATACAGCAGCGACGACGGGCCCTTGAGCACTTCGACCCGTTCTGCGGTTGAATTCAACGCCCGGCCCTGCACCACCGGCATGCCATCGCGCATGATCGAGCCGTTACGGTTGTCGCCGAAGCCGCGCAGCATCACCGCGTCCTGGGTGCTGGCCAGGGTGTTGGCCTGGGTGATGCCGCTGATATTGGCCAGGGCGTCATCCAGGTTGCGCGGGGTCTGGTCGCGCAGCACTTGCGCGGGGACCACGTTGACGGTCTGCGGGGTTTCCAGCAGCAACGCGCGGGAACGCATCACCGAGCTGGTGGGCGGGGGCTGGTAGCTGGTGCTGTCCTCGGTTTGGCCGACACCGCTGATGGTGGTGGCGCCGAGGTTCAGCGCGCCATCGGTGGGCACCGGTTCCAGGGCCAGGGTGCGGGCGTCGATCTGGCGGAAGGTAAAGCCGGAGTTGCCCAGCAGACGTTGCAGGGCCTGGGTCGCACTCATTTGCCCGCTGACCGCCGGGGCACTGAGGCCATAGGGCGCTTCATCGGTGTAGATCACGCTGATCCCGGTAACCCGGCTGAAATCGCTCAAGGCCTGGGGCAACGGTTTGGCAGCCAGGGCAAAGGTGAACTGGGCGCTTTGCTGCTCCTGCGCCTGCGCCACGCCGAGGGGCAGCAATGCCAGACCCGACACCGCCAATACCGAGGCTCCCAGCCACTGTTTAACCCAACCGCCTGCCGTCGACTTCATGCTGTGAGAACCCGTGTAGAAAACGCTGTTAATGCGAATAGATCGCAGTTTCAAGCACTACACGGATGGGCTGACGGTTTACCTCACCTTTATTTGCAAATATTTTTATTTATTGCGCCTGAATGCAAAAACCCAAGCGTGGGAAATGCACATGCACGGTGCCGGCGCGCTCATCGGTACGGCGCAGGATCAGCTCTTCGCGCCCGGCAAACAGCAGCTCACCGGCCACGGGGTCGGTGCCGTAGTCAGTGGCCGAGATGGTCACCTGCTGGCCGGGTTTGAAGCCGTTCAAGTCCTCGAAAACCTCATCGGACAGCGCAGTGGGCGTAGCGTTACGCGCCACTTCCAGCGCTTGCTCGGCGCTGATCTCACTGGCAGTGCCATGGCCAAAGCTCAGCACCCGGTCCAGCCACGCCGCCACAGCGGGATACGCATCCACCAACGGTGCAGTCACCGACGAGCCCTTGAGGAACCACAGCGGATGGGCCAGGGCAAAGTCGGCAATCGACGGCTCACCGAACAGGAAGTCCCCCGTCGGGTGCTGCAATTGCTGATCGATACGATGGATGATCGCCGGCCATTGGTGCTTGGCCTGGTCCAGTTGCACGCGGGCGGCGGTGCCACCGCTGAACAATTTGCTGCGGTCGGCCACCAGCACCTGGAGCATCTGTGGCGGTACGTTGGCAAATTTGACGGCCAGGGATTCAGGCTGGAACACCAGCGCCACGGCATGGGAAAACACTACCGAGTCGGCCCAGGCGGCGAAGCCTTGGGTGACCAGCTCCAGTCCTTGGGGAAACAGCGCCGGGGCGGATTTTTCCTGCTCCAGGCGTCGGGCGATCAAGGCGGTGTCACAGTAGATGTCGGCACCGACTTGCAGCACCGGCGTCTTGCGATAGCCGCCGGTCAAGGCGGTGAGGTCAGGCTTGGGCATCACCGGCGAGATGCGCACGGAATGCCAGGACAAGCCCTTGAAGCCCAGCATCAGGCGGGCTTTTTCAGCAAAAGGGGACTGCGGGTAATGGTGGAGAATCAACTCAGACATGCCAGGCTCCGCTCGATAGGTGAGCGGCTAGCTTAGCCTGCAAAACCCCAGGCGGGGACGATGGGAACCCATCAGTCAAATCAATGAGCCACTTGCGGCCAGGCACTCTTTGGCGCTTTTCTTCAACTTCTTGATCAAGCGCTCCTGGCGCAACGCCTCGCCTTTGCTCGCGCATTGCTCCGTGTACACCAGCGCAACCGCCGGACTGGACAGGAAAAACCGTGCGCCCTTGCCGCTCTGATGAGAGGCAAAACGGCGCACCGGGTCATTGCTGATGCCGCAATACAACGCGCCATTGGCGGCGCGTACCAGGTACACAAACCAGGGTTTGGGTTCAGAAGGATCAGTCACGGGTCGATTCGGCAAACCAGAAGAGCGCCAAGCTTATCAACGACCGGCCTGGAATGCCCTGAGGCCTTTGAGCGCCTGGGCACGCACGGCGTTTTTCAGGGCTGGCGACCAGCCCAGCAACAGGCCCTTGAGGCCCAGGGCCTGGCGCGACCAGCGCCACAGGTCGAAGTGGTCGTGGTGTTCGCAGATCTTGCCATCGCGGAACACAAACCGCGCGCCGATATCGTTGACCACCGTGTTACCGGTGGCGCTGAACAGGTAGGTCGCGACCCAATGCGCGCTGCCGGTGGTTTCATCGCTGCGCACATGGTCGAACGTCAGGGAGAAATCCTTGGCCCGGGTGGTGAGCATGCGCCACATATCGCCGGCGTCACGCCCGCGCAACTCACCGAAGGCCGGGTCGCTGAACAGCACATCCTCGGTGTAGCAGGCCGCCATGGCCTCGGCATCCAGCCGCTGGAAAGCGCTGTAGAACTCGGTGATCAGGGCGTTGTGTGCATCGCTCATGGGCAGGTTCCAGACCAGGGGTTGTAAGCCGTCCACGATAGTCCGGGCGCCGGTAAAACTCTATCGCCATTTACACCGGGAATGCCCCACCCGGTGCTACGGCACCATGCCGCAGCTGCGTGCGTAGGCAAACAGGTCCACATCGGTGGAGATGCACAGCCGGCTCATGGCCGTGCTTTTCTGCTTGCTGATCGTGGAAATACTGCGATTGACCCGGGCCGCAATCTGGCTGACGGTCATGCCGCTGGCCAGCATCCTGACCACTTCGCGCTCCTTGCTGGATAACTGCGGCTGTTGCAGCTGATCGCCGGTGCCCGCCTCCACCAACTGCGCGCGCAGGCATTCACTGACAAATGTCTCGCCCTTGATCACGGTACCGATGGCGGTAGGCAGCTCCCGGGCCGAGGCGCTCTTGGCGACAATCGCCCGTGCCCCGTGGGCAAAGGACGCACGCAGCGTCGCCACATTGGCAAACATGGTGACCAGAATCACCGGCAATGTCGGGTACTGGCGCCGCAACAGCCCCAGCAGTCCGTAGCCGTCGGCCTGCTGGCCGCCGGGCATGGCGAAGTCAGTCACCAGCACGTCACACGCCACGCTGCCCAGCAACTTGAGCAATTCATCGGGACCGTCGGCCTCACCGACCACTGTGCATCTACCGCCCGCCTCAATCACCACCCGTTGCCCGATGCGCACAATGGGATGATCGTCGGCAATAATTACACGCAACATAAATACCCACGAATGATGGCAACTTGGAATTAGCGCAAAATACCTGTGTCCTCTTGTTTCAACAACCACTCTACGCAGCCGGCTCAGGATTGCGCCCAGCGTTTGATAGATGGCAACTTTACGCCTACAAAATAAAAAGAAATTACCTACATCCAAAACTTCCAACCAAAAGTAATAACTTCCTACAAACCTTTGAGTCCCGAAGACTCATAACCGGCTCAGATAAGCAATGTATACCCGCAAGTTGCGCTGGAAGGCTTGCAACCGCGGCGTATTCGCCACCACACCATCGGCCTGGACCCGCGCAATCAACTGTTCGCCGCAATGCTCCAGGTCGACTCCGCCGACGAAGGCCAGACTGCCCACCAAACGGTGCAATCGCTCCACCAGCAAGGGCGCATCGGCGCGGGCCTGCGCCAGGTCCAGCCAGGCATCGTCCTCCCGTGCTTCCTCAATCAGGCTGGCCACCGCCCGGTTCACCATCTCATCACTGCCGAAAATTTCGATCAGGCTGGCCCGCGTCGGCCATGCGATCGCGCCTGGACGACGAGCCGGCGCCTCCACCAACGGTGGCAAGGGCGAGGGTGCCAACTTCAGGACAGGTACTTGCTTGGAAAATACCCTTGTCACCATGGTCACCTCATTGCGCTTACAGTAATGGGTCAGCCCATGAGCTCATCAAAACCCAAGGCACTCACATGACTGTCTACAAGCGACCATGAATATCCTTCCGGATATAAAAGTGGCGATACAACAACTACGAAAAATCCAACTTTCCTACAAAATATGAATATAAATTCTCACGCGCTTACGCCTGAATTCTGGCCCCCTCGATTGTCGTAATAGTTGTATTTCCCCCGCAGCAACGCGCGGCTAAATTGCCGCCACTCCGCAAAGACGGAACGGGCTCGCGGCCTTCTGCGACCCCAGCCAAATACAACCCGCCGCCTTGCTCGCCGCCTTCCCGCAAAGGCCGGACGATGCTGCGCGCGCTTCTATCAGCCAGCCCTGTAGTGGAACGTATTGAAATGAGCAAGTCCCTGACCCTGTCGAGCATCGCCCTTTTACTCGCCAGTGCTGCACCCGCCTTTGCTGCCAGCAACGTTGACCTGACCGTCAAAGGCCTGATCACCCCGAATGCCTGCACCCCGACGGTCTCGGCCGGCGGTGTTGTCGACCACGGGAAGATAGCCTCCAAGGACCTGGTCCAGAACAACCCGACGACATTGCCCCGAGTGACGTTGCAGTTGAGCATTGATTGCGATGCAACCATTCCCTTCGCCATCAAGCCCATCGATAACCGCAGCGGCTCCTCAATCACCAGCACTAATTTCGGCCTGGGCTTCGTCAATGGCAACAAGAAATTGGGCAGGTTTTACCTGACACCAAAAAACATGGTCGCCGACGGCGTCGCAGTCCAACCCATTGCCTCCAGCGACGGCGGCCGCACCTGGTATGACGAGTGGGCCTGGGAACTGCAGACTCTGTGGGGCGCAGGCGCCATGGACGACGCCACCACGCTGCTGCCGATCAAGAACCTGGTGATGGGCCTGGAGGTCGGTACCCAGATCAACCGCGCAGACCAGTTTGATTTCAGTAACGAGACGCCCATCGACGGCTCCGCAACGCTGGAAGTGGTGTACCTGTAACTCAACCCCGTCCACACGGAAGGTTCTAACCATGCATTTTGCCCACGCGATCCCACTGACGGCGTTGTTACTCGCCGCCTCGCCACTGACACTGGCCGCCAGCACCACCGACCTCGCCGTCAAAGGCACCATCACCCCCAGCGCCTGTGCGCCGCTGATCGGCGGCGGTGGCACGATCGACTTCGGAAAAATGGCAGCCAAGGATCTGGAGACCGATCAGTACACCTCGCTGCCCCACCAAAGCCTGCAGTTGAGCGTGCGCTGTGAGGCGCCGACGTTCTTCACCCTGACCACCGTCGACAACCGCGCCGGCTCCTCGGCCAACCACGCCAACTGGCACGGCCTGGGCATGACGTCGGACGGGGAAAAACTCGGCGGCGCCGCCTTCCACCTGTATGCCCCGGTGGCGGACGGCGTTGCCGTACGCACCATTACCTCAGTCGATGGCGGCGTTACATGGGTACCCACCAGCATGCTCACCCACACCATGCTGACGGCAATCGCGGTAGGCAACCGACTGGTCCCCATTGCCGTGCAAGACTTCGATGCGCAAATCCGCCTGTACACCCACATCGCCCCCGCCAGCAGCCTGACCCTGACCGACGAAGTCCCCGTAGACGGGCACGCCACGGTCCAAGTCAACTACCTGTGACGCCCCCCAGACTCAATTGAAAGGAACTCGCCGCCCATGAAGCCCCTGTTTAACGCATTCGCCACCGGCCTGATACTGCTCGGTTCTACCACCGCTTACGCCGCGTCCACCGTCGACCTGACCGTCAAGGGCCTGATCGTACCGAGCGCCTGCACCCCCGTGCTGTCCAGCGGTGGCGTGATCGATCACGGCAAGATTTCCGCCAAGGACCTGAACACAAACAGCAATACGGTTATTGGGAACCACACCTTGACCATGGTCGTCAGCTGCGACAGCGCGATCACCTTTGCGCTGCACTCGGTCGACAACCGGGCCGGGTCGTCCATCGCCTACTACGGCCTGGGCCTGATCAACGGCAACCAGAAGCTCGGCTCGTTTGATTTGATGCTCACCAACCCGATCGCCGACGGTGTTGCAGTGCAGCCGATTGCGTCACTCAACGGCCAGGACAACTGGTACAGCGAAAAATTCTGGGACCCGGGCCTGTACATGTCGGTGGCCAGCATGGCGGACGACAGTCAACCGGTGCCGGTCAAGGACTTGTCCCTGGAGTTGGTGGTTCAAACCGTCATCGCCCGCACCGACAGCCTGGACCTGAGCAACGAGGTCACCCTCGACGGCTCGGCCACCCTGGAAGTGAAGTACCTGTAACGCCCTGGGCGCCCATGCCTGGCAATCCATCACGGGCATGGGCGCTGTTTCTGTACCGCCCGTATTCAACTCGACCCGTGGCGCTCCCCATGAACACGCTCACTCAACGCCTGGCTGTATTGCTCTTGCTGACGACGACTCCTGCGGTGTTCGCCGCCGCCTTCGTCGACCTCACGGTGACCGGGCGGCTTACGCCGGATGCCTGTCACGTCACGCTGTCAGACCAAGGCACGGTCGACCACGGAAAAATCCCCTCGCACACCTTGAACGCCAACGAATTCACGGTGTTGCCCAGCCAGTTGCTGCAACTGAATGTGCAATGCAGCAGGCCGATGCTGTTTGCCCTGGTGGGGCTCGACAACCGCGCCGAGTCGTCACTGGCCCCCGGTTTTTTCTATGGCCTGGGCAGGAACATTCATGTGCCGGCCGAGCGCCTGGGATCCGTGGCCTTGTCCTACCGCAACCCCATCGGCGATGCGCAGTCCATGCAGGTGCTGGCCTCCAGTGACAACGGTGAAACCTGGTCGCCGGAACCGAATGCCTATCCCAAATCCTATGTGGGCTTCGCCCCACCCGGTGATCGCCAGCCCGACTTCATCGGCCAGTTGAGCGCCCAACTGCGCATCGACACCTCCATCAACTTCAGCCAGTACCTGACCCTGAACCAGGAGGTGCCGCTGGACGGTTCCATCGTGCTGGACCTGCGCTATCTCTGACCTTTTCATGCTGCCCCAATGGAAAACCCCGTCATGACGACGACATTGCTCAAAACCTCAACCTGCCTCATTGCCCTGACGCTGCTGTTTGGCACGGGAGCGCAGGCCGACGGCATGATCCCGGACACCTCCGTGGTCATCGTCTACGAAGCCGAAGGTGAAGCGGCCGTTTCGGTCACCAACACCGACAGCCAACTGGCCCTGCTCCACGTCACCCTGGAAGACATTCCCGAAGACCGCGAGCCGTTGCTCGTCGTCACCCCGCCCCTGTCGCGGGTGGAGGCGTCCAAATCGCAACTGGTGCGGTTCATCCTGCAACGCCAACAACCGCTGCTGACCCAGCGGCTCAAGCGCGCGATCTTCGAAGGCATGCCCCAGGGCCGCCCGGCCACCGAAGCCGGGCATGCCCGGGTGGGCGTGACCGTGCGCCAGAACCTGCCGGTGATCATTCATCCCAAGGGCCTGGCCCTCAATCGCACGCCCTGGACCCGCCTGACCTGGTCGCAGCACGGCAACACGCTGCAGGTGCGCAACGACAGTCCGTACGTGGTACGTCTGGCCCAGGAGTTGCGCCTGCTGCCTGGCAACGGCAAGGCCATGTTGCCGCGCACCTACGTGTTGCCGGGGGAAACCCTGAGCGTACCGGCCACCGGTGGCACCGCCAGTAAAGTCCGGCTGCAGCCGGCCACGGTGTATGGCTTTGCCGTCGCCGCCTACGAAGCCCCCCTCACCTGACCAACACGACAGGCGCCCGGCGCCTGCATAACGAAGTGACGGCTCGAAGACCGTCACCGGGCGCACAGACGCCATTATTCGAGTGCCTTTCGTGAAAACAGTATTGAACTACCGTGACGGCGATGCCCTGCCCGACATTCCTAACCGCAGCGCCCTCCCCGCGCTGCTGCTGGCGTGCAGCCTGTTGCCCGCCGAAGCCTGGGGCGCAGAACGCACAGGCTTCGATGCGACCACCCTGCACCAACGCGGCATCGACCCGCAGCTGGCCAGCCTGCTGCTGGACGCACCGCGCTTTGCCGCCGGCCGGCACGCGGTGAGCCTGCGGGTCAACGGCCTGCCCCGGGGGCGGCTGGAGGTCGGTTTCGATCAACAGGGCCAACTGTGCTTCGATCAGGCACTGCTGGACGCCGCCAACCTGATCCAGCCCGGCGACAGCGGTCCCTGCCACGACCTGCTCGCGCTGTACCCCCAAAGCCTGGTGGAGCCCGACCCGGCCAACCTCACCCTGTCGCTGGTGGTGCCCACCGAAGCCCTGCGGCCACTGCAACAGGACATCTCCGGTTATCAGACCGGGGGGGTTGCCGCCCTGCTCAATTACGACCTCACGGGTTTCTATAACCGCTTCGAGGACGACGACAGTCGTTTCGGCTCCGCCAACACCGAGGTGGGCTTCAACGCGGGCGACTGGATCGTGCGCAGCCGCCAGGTGCAGACCTGGCAGGATGGCCTGTCGCGCAGCACTCATCTTGAGGCGTATGCCCAACGCACCTTTGCCAGCCATCAGGCGGTCCTGCAAGCCGGGCAGATCAATCTCTACAACCCGGTATTGTCCGGTGCACAGATCACCGGGGTGCAGGTACTGACCGAACAGGCCCTTCAAGAACAAGGCCAGGGCGCGACCATCGAGGGTATCGCCAACAGCCCGGCCCAGGTCGAAGTGCGGCAGAACGGAGCGTTGATTCACTCCACCGTGGTGCCGGCCGGGCCGTTTTCCCTGACCGACGTGCGACGCCTGAACTCACGCTCGGACGTCGAAGTCACGGTCAAGGAAAGCAGCGGTGGCGAGCGCCGTTTCACCGTTCCCGCCGCCATGCTCGGCCTGGGACTGGCTGCGCCGGGGTACTCGGTGGCGGCGGGCCGCGTGCGCAATATCGGCGATGCCCAGGGTGATGATCCGTGGGTGGTCAGCGCGGGCTGGACCGGCGCCGTGCACCCGCAACTGTCCCTGGGCAGCGGTGTGCTGGCGGCCAGTGAATACCGTGCGGTGGGGCTGAGCCTGGGTTGGCTGCCATGGCTGGACAGTCAGGTGCAACTGGGCACCCAGGTCGCCGATACCCAGGCACGGGACAAGGTGCGTGGCGTGCAGACCGACCTGTCATGGTCTCAGCGCCTGAATGATCAATGGTCGTTCAGTGTGGCCAACTCCTGGCGTACGCCAGGCTATCGGGAGCTGGAAGAATCCACCTACGAATCCGACTCCACCCAGCAGCGGCGCTCCCGCTATCGCGATCAGCAGAGTGCCGCCCTGGGCTGGTCGCACCCGTGGCTGGGAGCATTCAGTGCGGGCGTGTCGCGCTCCAGCAATTTTGATGGCGACAGCAGCAGCCGGGGCCTGGCGTCCTGGGGCACCAGCGTCGGGGGCGTGTCGTTGTCGGCCAGTGCCGAGTGGCAAATGGGCGGACGCCAGCAACAGGACAACGCGGTGTACCTGAATGTCAGCCTGCCCCTGGGCGAGAGTCGTCGCGTACGCGCCTGGGTGCGCAACTCGGGCGGCGAACATCGCACGGGCCTGGGGCTGAACGAACAGCTCGACGATCAATTGAGCTATCGCGTCAGCGCCGAACACGACACCCGCGACCAGCAGGTGGAAACCACACTCGGGCTATCGGCCCTGCCGCGCTACAGCCAGCTCGATGTCAGCTACAGCCGCTCCGATGCCGAGCGGTCGAGCTATCAAGGCAGCGCCCGGGGTGGCGTGGTAGTGCATGGCGACGGCGTCACCTTTTCGCCCTATCCGGTACGCGACACCTTCGCCGTGGTCTCGGTGGGCGATATGGGCGGCATCAAGCTGAGCACCCCCAGCGGTCCGGTATGGACCGACTGGCAAGGCCAGGCCGTGGTGCCCCAGGTGAACGCCTATGGCCGCAGCCCGGTGGAAGTGCAGACCCGCTCACTGCCGCGCAATGCCGATATCAACAACGGCCTGGCAATGATCTCGGCCGGGCGTGGTGCGGTGGATCGGGTCGAGTTCGGGGTGACGTTGACCCGCCGAGTGTTGCTCACCGCCCGCACCGAACAAGGCGCACTGCTGCCCCGTGGTGCAGCCGTGAGCACCGCCGGCGGCGAGTTCGTGACCCTGGTGCAGGACGGCGGCCAGGTGTTCCTGCCCAATGTGCTGGAGCAATCCGGATTGTGGGTCAGCGCGCCAGGCTTGACCCGCTGCCGGTTGCAGTTCGAGCTGCCGGCCAAGGGTGATCCCCAGGTGTATTTCGAAACCGCGCCTGCGCGCTGCCACCCCCTATGAGGAAGATCGCCATGCCCCTTTTCCGCGCGCCCTGGCTGACGGCTGCATTGATGAGCGTCAGCCTCGTCACAGACGTCTTGGCCAACGACGAGTGCCAGTTGAACATCAGCGAGTCGTTGCTCGATTTCGGCCTGATGAAACGCCTTGCGCAAAACGACAGTGCCCCACAGCGCCTGCTCGGTGAACGCCGCTTGAGCCTGAACCTCAACTGCCCACAACCGGCGGACATGAGTGTGTTCTACCGCGCCCTCGCAGCCAGTGCCCAACGCCTGCAACTGACCGAGCACGGCACCTACGCCCTGCAGGTCAGCGACGGCGTTCTGGATGGCCAGGCAGTAGAGTTGGGATTGCTGCCCGCAGCCGGCCAGGCACCGGCCGTCGTCGGCACGGCATTGAATTGGCGACCCGGCCATGGCGTAGCACCGGTGCAAGGCGCCAGCGTGGTGCAGGGCAAGCATTTCGCCTTGCACGTGAGCCTGAGCGCCTGGGCCGACATCGCCGCAACCCGGGTGCGCGAGGCGACCACCTGGGAAGTGTCCGGGACGTTCGACGCCCACCAGGGCAGCCGCTCGCGGGAACTCACCCTGCGCGCCCACTTCGCCCCTGCCGCCTGCACGCCGCAGTTGTCCAATGGCGGACTGGTGGACTACGGCACGCTGCTGGCCAAGGACCTGAATGCTACCAATGAAACACCACTGCCCACCCGCACCTTGCAGCTCTCGGTGAGTTGCGATGCCGCCACGCCCTTCGCCCTGAAGATGCATGACAACCGCAGCGGCTCGGCCACCGGCGGTATCGATGAAACCGCCTACGGCCTGGACCTGGACGCCAGCCAGAACAAGATCGGACGCTACTACCTGAACATCGACCCGGCCGAATTCAGCGCCGACGCCCTCGGCACCCTGTATCGGACCGATTCCACCAGTGGCGGCGCAGCCTGGAGCAGCTCCAGTGCCCGGCAGATCCCCATCGCCGCCAACAGCCTGATGGGGTTCACCGACAGCGTCGGCAACACCCGTGGGCCGGTGCCGATCCAGCAACTGGCCGGGACAGTGCGCATCAAGGCCTACCTGGCGCCGACCCAGTCATTGGACCTGCGCAACGTGGTGTACATCAACGGCTCGGGCACCCTTGAAATCATCTACCTCTGACCTCTGGAGTTCGCCTTATGAACACGTACCGCATTGCCGTTTGCGCCCTGGTTTTACTGACCGGTGCCCCACATACGCTGGCCGCCTCCAGCGTGGACCTGAGTGTCAAAGGCCGGCTGACACCCACCGCCTGCACGCCACTGCTGTCGAGCAACGGGTTGATCGACTACGGCAAGATTTCCCAGCAAGACCTCAACCTCGAAAAAGGCACTCGATTGCCGGTCAAGCACCTGCAAGTCAGTATCGGCTGCAACGCGCCGAACCGCTTTGCCCTGCGCATGCGTGACAACCGCGACGGCACGGCCATGGTCAACAGCGAGATTTACTACGGGCTGGGACTGGACAACAGCGGCAACCGTATCGGCCTCTATTCCCTGACTTTCGACCCTCGCCAGACCCAGGCGGACAGTCTCGCGACGGCCTACGGTACCGAATCCACCACCGGCGGCCTGGCCTGGCGCACCGCCAACCTCAACCCGATCGACATCGGCGCCAACAGCTACCTGGGTTTCACCGACACCGAAGGGAGTACCACCGGCCCCTCGGCGATCCAGGCGTTAACCAGCACCGTCAAGGTCGAGGCGGTGATCAATGCCAAGCAGAACCTGGACCTGAGCAGCGACACCTTGCTCGACGGCTCGGCGACCCTGGAAGTGCTGTACCTCTAGACTTTCTCGCTGCTGACCTGCACATACAGCGCCCGCCCCGCCCCCAGCCCGGCAACGATGGCGCCCAGGCCGATCACCGCGAAAATCCAGCCGATGGCCGACCAGCCGCCCGTCCAGTCGTGCACCAGGCCCACCGCAAATGGGCCGATGGACGCCAGGGTATAACCGAATCCCTGGGCCATGCTCGACAGGTTGGCCGCCACATGGGAGTCGCGCGAACGCAGCACGATCAGGGTCAGCGCCAGGCTGAACGTACCGCCCTGGCCCAGGCCGAGCAGGATCGCCCAGCCCCACAGGCCGTCCAGCGGTGCATACAGGCAACCGAACAAACCGCCGAGGGTCAGCAACATCACCACTACGATCGCCAGGCGCTGGTCTTTGCCACGGGTGGCGAGCCAGGGTGCGGCGAGGGAACTGAACAATTGCATGACGATCGAGCCGGACAACGCCAACCCGGCTTCGGTGGCGCTCAGGCCACGACCGATCAGGATCGACGGCAGCCAGCCAAACACGACGTACGACAGGGACGATTGCAGGCCCATGTACAAGGTGACCTGCCAGGCCAGCGGATCACGCAGCAGGCCCTTCACTCGATAGGCGACCTGGTGGGTAGCGTGTTTGCGGCCGACCTGCGGTAACCAGAACAACGCCGCCGCCAACGCCGGCAGAATCCAGAAGCCCAGGCCGATGGTCCAGCGGTCACCGAAGTAATGACTCAGCGGCACCGTGGCACCGGCGGCCAACGCCGCGCCCAGGCACAGGGCCATGGTGTAGACGCCGGTCATGGCACCGGCCTGCCTGGCGAAATCACGCTTGATCAGGCCCGGCAGCAAGACGCCGATGATGCCGATGCTCGCACCGGCGATCAGGCTGCCGGCGAACAATCCCACTTCGCCAAAAGCGCTGCGCAGGATGATGCCGGCGGCCAGGGTCAGCAAAATCCCCAACACCACCCGCTCGGCGCCAAACCGCCGGGCCAGGATCGGCGCCATGGGTGCGAACAGGCCGAGGCACAACACCGGCAGGGTGGTGAGCAAACCGGCCTTGGCCGCCGACAACCCCAGGCTGCTGGAGACGTCGGCCAGCAATGGCGCCACGCTCGACAGCGCCGGACGCAGGTTCAAGGCCACCAGGATCAGGCCCAGCAGCAACAGCCAGGGGCGACTCACCACCGGGTGGCTGCTTTGCACCACTTCGTCGTCGGCCTCGGCGTCGATCAACAGTTCGTCCAACTCGCTCGTACGCTTGGTTTCAGGGTTCATTGATCAACTGCCGGCAAAGGGATTTGGCGCGTTCCGGGTCCTGGTGTTCCACGGCTTCGAGCAGGGCGATATGCAGGTCGAACACCGCCTGGCGACGCGGCGAAATGTTCAGGGTCTGGCGCAACTGCGCGCCGACGATGGCGGAAAAGTATTGGTACAGCTCGCTCAATGCCGGGTTGTGCGCGGCGTCCACCAGGCGTTTGTGGAACACCAGGTCGGCGCTGATATAGGCCTCCAGGTCACCGTGGTACAGCTGGGCACTTCTTTGCAGGGCCGCATGCAAACCCTGCAAGTCTTCCTCGGTTCGGCGCAGCGCTGCCAGGCCGATCGCCTCGGCTTCAAGGATCTGCCGCGTCTCCTGCGCCTGCTCCAGGGTGCAGTGGGATAACGCGCGCATGGCCCCCAGCGGGTCGGTCATCGAGCGCAGGTAACTGCCGTCGCCCTGGCGGATTTCAATCAACCCGGAAAACGCCAGCACGCGCATGGCCTCGCGCACGGTGTTGCGGCTGATGCCCAGCTCGGCGGCCAGCTCCGGCTCGGTGGGCAGGCGTTCGCCGATGGCCCACCGGCCTTCGCTGATACGCCAGCGCAATTGCTCAAGGGCCTGGTCCACCAGGGAGCGTTTGATCAAGGGGGCGATGTCTGTCATGGAATGCAGGCTTTCGTCCAATCATAGGATGAATTTTCCTACAGCCTATTCAGAGTTGCCTACAAAGGCAACGCACTACGGTTCTTAGGCAGGAAAAGGAGCAGTATTTTCGATTGATAAAATTACCCTCAAAGGGTAATTATTCGGCTCAGGTGTCTTATGGAAAAGTACACACCTCATTACGATCTGGCGGTGATCAAGGCGGATGTCAGGCGGCTTGGAGGCCGGGCATTTACGCTCGCAGCAAAGCAAACAGGCGCGCGGCTCGGCCTGAATATCAAGGAGATGCAAGAGGTCGTTTTCGAACTACAAAACAGGATGTTGTACAAATCGATGACCACGTATGCCGATCACCGGGTGTGGCAGGACGTGTACCACATCAATTCACACGGTCTGGAGATTTACATCAAGGTCACTTACTGCACAGCCGGTAACCCTCCAGTGATCTCCTTCAAGAAGAAGAGCTCATGAACACTCAACATTGCTTCATTTGCGGTGCACCCGACGCCATGACGCGCTTCGAAAGCCGCAGCGAAACCCTCCGTGTCAACGGTATGGAACGGCGTGTCGATGACCTGTCTGGCTGGGAATGCCAACTGTGCGGCGACGGCATGCATGACCCTGACAGCTCCGACCGCTATAGCGCCGCCAGCGATGAACTGGTCCGCACCGCGCGGACAATGATCGGCAACGAGATGAAACGCATCCGTCGCAAGCTGCACCTTACGCAGAAAGAAGCCGTGCAACTGTTGTCCGGTGGCGGTCACAACGCTTTTTCACGTTATGAACGCGGTGAGCTCCTGCCACCGAAGCCACTGGTTCTGTTGATGCGACTATTGGACCGTTACCCTCACCTGCTCGCCGACGCCAGGGTATTGGCCGAAGGCGCTGACCTGCGGGGCTTCACCCATACCGCGAACACAGGGCAGGAGGCGCTCAAGGCCTCCTGAACAGACAAAAATAAACCCGGCCAGGCCGGGTTTATTTTTTCAGGCATCGATCAATGCAGGATCTGGCTCAAGAACAGCTTGGTCCGGTCATTCTGCGGGTTGTCGAAGAAGTCATTCGGCGCCGCCTGTTCGACGATCTCGCCCTTGTCCATGAAGATCACGCGGTTGGCCACGGTGCGCGCGAAGCCCATTTCGTGGGTTACGCACAACATGGTCATGCCGTCTTCGGCCAGGCCGATCATGGTGTCGAGCACTTCCTTGACCATTTCCGGATCGAGGGCCGAGGTCGGCTCGTCGAACAGCATGATTTTCGGCTTCATGCACAGGGCACGGGCAATCGCCACGCGCTGTTGCTGGCCGCCGGACAACTGCCCCGGAAACTTGTGGGCCTGCTCCGGGATGCGCACACGCTCCAGGTAGTGCATGGCGATTTCCTCGGCCTTGCGCTTGGGCATCTTGCGCACCCACATCGGCGCCAGCGTGCAGTTCTGCAGGATGGTCAGGTGCGGGAACAGGTTGAAGTGCTGGAACACCATGCCGACTTCACGGCGGATCGCTTCGATCTGCTTGAGGTCGTTGGTCAGCTCCACGCCATCGACCACGATGCGGCCCTGCTGGTGCTCTTCCAGGCGGTTGAGGCAACGGATGGTGGTGGACTTGCCCGAACCCGACGGGCCGCACAGCACGATACGCTCGCCCTGCTTGACGTTGAGGTTGATGTCTTTCAACACATGGAACTGGCCATACCACTTGTTGACGCCCTGCATCTGGATAATGCCTTCAGGGCTCACAGGCTGTTTGATCGCTTCGCTCATAACATCAACTCCTAACGCTTGTGGCCTGTGTCGAGCTTGTGTTCCAAATGAATGGAATAGCGCGACATACCAAAACAGAAAATCCAGAACACCAGGGCGGCAAACACATAGCCTTCGGTGGCCATGCCCAACCATTTAGGGTCGGCGGCGGCTTGCTTGACGCTGTTGAGCAGGTCGAACAGGCCGATGATGATCACCAGGCTGGTGTCCTTGAACAACGCGATAAACGTGTTGACGATGCCAGGGATCACCATCTTCAGGGCTTGCGGCAGGATCACCAGGCCCATGCTGCGCCAGTAACCCAGGCCCATCGCCGCGGCCGCTTCGTACTGACCTTTGGGAATCGCCTGCAAGCCACCGCGCACCACTTCGGCCACGTAGGCCGACTGGAACAGGATCACGCCGATCAACGCCCGCAGCAGCTTGTCGATGCCCATGCCTTCGGGCAGGAACAACGGCAGCATCACCGAGGACATGAACAGCACGGTGATCAACGGCACGCCGCGCCAGAACTCGATGAAGGTCACGCAGACCACACGAATCGCCGGCATGTTCGAGCGCCGCCCCAGCGCCAGCACAATGCCCAGAGGCAAGGCGCCGGCGATGCCGACGGTCGCGATGACCAGGGTCAGCATCAGGCCGCCCCATTGGCTGGTGGCCACATTGGTCAGCCCGAAGATCCCGCCGTGGAGCAGGAAGTACGCGATGATGGGGTACAGCACCAGGAAGCTCAGGCCATAGATCGCCTTGCGTGGGAAACGCGAGATGAACAACGGCGCCACGCCGACGATGGCCAGCCACACGGTCAGGTCTACGCGCCAGCGCAGGTCGCCGGGGTAGTAGCCGTACATGAACTGCCCGAAACGCTGTTGGATAAACACCCAGCACGCGCCTTCCTTGGTGCAGTCGGCGCGGGTGGTGCCGACCCAGTTGGCATCGAGGATGGCCCACTGCAGGATCGGCGGCACCACCAGGTAGATCAGGTAAAACGCCAACAGCGTCAGCAAGGTATTGAGCCAGCTGGAGAACAGGTTGGCGCGCATCCAGGCCATCGGTCCGAAGACTTTGCTCGGCGGCGGCATATCAGGTTTGAAAGTATGCGAACTCATGTGCGTTTCCTCACCGCTCGATCAGCGCAATGCGCTTGTTGTACCAGTTCATCAGCAGGGAAATGCTGATGCTGATCGCCAGGTACACGCTCATGGTGATGGCAATAACCTCGATGGCCTGGCCGGTCTGGTTGAGCACCGTGCCGGCAAACAACGAAACCATTTCCGGGTAACCGATACCGGCGGCCAACGACGAGTTTTTCGCCAGGTTCAGGTACTGGCTGGTCAGCGGCGGAATGATCACCCGCAGGGCTTGCGGGATGATGACCTTGCGCAGCGTCGGCCCAGGGCGCAGGCCCAGGGAGCGCGCAGCTTCGGTCTGGCCGTGGCTGACGGACTTGATGCCCGAACGCACGATCTCGGCGATGAACGCTGCCGTGTACACAGTAAGCGCCAGGGTCAGGGCCAGCAGTTCAGGGATCAGTACCCAGCCGCCGACAAAGTTGAAACCTGAAAGCTTTGGCATTTCCCAGTGCAGCGGCGCGCCGAAGATCAAGGCACACAATGCCGGGATCAGGATAAACAGCGCCAGGCCCGCCCAGAACTTGTGGAACGGTACGCCGGTCGCCTCAAAACGCTTGTTGGCCCAACGCGCCATCAGCACGATTGCCACGATGGCAACCACGATGCTCGCCACAAACGGCCAGAACCCGTCAGCGGCCAGCGCTGCCGGCATGTTCAGGCCACGGCTGCTGACAAAGAAGGTGTCGCCGAAGTTATGGCTGTTGCGCGGTCCCGGCATGGTGAGGAACACCGCGAAGTACCAGAACAGGATCTGCAGCAGCGGCGGAATGTTGCGGAATACTTCCACATACACGGTCGCCAGCTTGTTGATCATCCAGTTCGGAGACAGGCGCGCTACGCCGATGATGAAGCCCAGCAGGGTCGCCAGGATCACCCCAATAAAGGTCACCAGCAAAGTGTTGAGCAGCCCGATCACAAAGACGCGGGCATAGCTGTCCGATTCGGTGTAGTCGATCAAATGCTGCGCGATGCCGAAGCCGGCACTGCGCTCAAGAAAGTCGAAACCCGAGGTAATGCCCCGGTGCTGAAGGTTGGTCTGGGTATTGTCGAAGAGGTACCAGCCCAGCGAGATCACCGCCACAATCGTGATGATCTGGAAGAGCCACGCACGCACTTTGGGATCGCTGAAGCTGAGCTTCCGATTTGGTGCGCCGATTTGTTTTTGCATGAAGTGCCCCGGAAAGAATGGAACAGAACATCACCCGGCGGTTGGCCCACCGGGTGACAGAACCATCAGCGATCAGCGCACAGGCGGTGCGTATTGAATGCCGCCGTTGTTCCACAGCGCGTTCAGGCCGCGGTCGATTTCCAGCGGGGTGCTCTTGCCCAGGTTGCGCTCGAACACTTCACCGTAGTTACCGACTTGCTTGACGATCTGTACGACCCAATCCTTCTTCACTTTCAGGTCTTTGCCGTATTCGCCGTCAGCACCGAGCAGACGCGCCACGTCCGGGTTCTTGGTGGACTTGGCTTCAGCTTCAACGTTTTTGGACGTGATGCCGGCTTCTTCAGCGTTGAGCATGGCGTAGCCCACCCAGCGCACGATGGCCAGCCACTCGTCATCGCCGTTACGCACGACCGGGCCCAGCGGTTCCTTGGAAATGGTTTCCGGCAGAACCACGTAGTCCTTTGGCGAGGCCAGCTTGCTGCGCTGGGCGAACAGTTGGGACTTGTCTGAGGTCAGTACGTCGCAACGACCGGATTCCAGCGACTTGGCGCTTTCATCGGAGGTGTCGAAGGTGATCGGGGTGTATTTGAGGTTGTTGCCACGGAAGTAGTCGGAAACGTTCAGCTCAGTGGTGGTACCGGCCTGGATGCAGATGGTTGCACCGTCCAGTTCCTTGGCACTTTTAACGCCCAGCTTGTTGTTAACCAGGAAGCCGATGCCGTCGTAGTAAGTGATGAAGCCCGGGAATTTCAGGCCCATGCCCGCATCGCGGGAGCTGGTCATGGTGGTGTTACGCGACAGGATGTCGACTTCGCCGGATTGAAGCGCGGTGAAACGCTCCTTGGCGTTCAACTGGCTGAATTTGACCTTGGTGGCGTCGCCGAAAACGGCAGCGGCCACGGCGCGGCAAACGTCAGCATCGATCCCGAGGATCTTGCCGCTGGCATCCGGTACCGAGAAGCCCGGCAAGCCGTCACTCACGCCACATTGCACAAAGCCTTTCTTCTGCACGGCGTCCAGAGTGGCGCCAGCGTGGGCGAAACCACTGACACCCAGTACAGCCGCCGCGCTAACGATGGCCAGGGTGGATTTCAATACCTTCATTCAAACCTCCAGTTGCTCTTGTTGTGTCGAAGCTCCAACCTCAGCGCACCCTTATGAGGCGATATCGACCCGTGTTGGCTTTTTTTGGGGTCAAGCGGCATGAGGCTTTCGCGGTAATTCCAGCGGCTATCCCAGAAGCGGCAGTCACTGATAGTGTTACCGTCCAGGGAAAGTTCTGACATCGACATACACATAGCAAGGCGCGTACCAGAGTGGCGGCTGAGTCGTTTCAGCCCTTGGTCAATAGAAAAAGATTCAACCTTGCGACATTCTCTTAACAGATCAACCTGTCGCGCACCGTTCCGACGCACCCAATCGGAGCGCACGCACATTTATGGAGCAGACATGACCGAACCCTTGATTCTTCAGCCCGCCAAGCCCGCAGACGCCTGCGTCATCTGGTTGCATGGCCTGGGTGCCGATCGCTACGACTTCCTGCCGGTGGCCGAGGCGTTGCAGGAAAGCTTGCTGTCCACCCGCTTTGTATTGCCCCAGGCACCGACCCGTCCGGTGACGATCAATGGTGGCTACGAGATGCCCAGTTGGTACGACATCAAGGCCATGAGTCCGGCCCGCTCGATCAGCCTGGAGGAGCTGGAAGTGTCGGCAAAAATGCTGACCGACCTGATCGAAGCACAGAAGAGAACCGGAATAGACGCCTCGCGAATTTTCCTCGCGGGCTTTTCCCAAGGTGGCGCCGTGGTATTCCACACCGCGTTCCTGAATTGGGAGGGGCCATTGGGCGGCGTCATCGCCCTCTCCACCTACGCGCCCACCTTCAGCGATGAGCTTGAATTGTCGGCCAGCCAACAACGCATTCCAACGCTATGCCTGCACGGCCAGTACGACGAGGTGGTACAGAACGCCATGGGCCGCAGCGCCTACGAGCATCTGAAAACCCGTGGTGTCACCGTGACATGGCAGGAATACCCAATGGGCCACGAAGTGTTACCTCAGGAGATACACGATATAGGGACTTGGTTGACCGCTCGCCTGGGCTGAACCCCACGTTTATGTAGCCGTATGACAGACGCACTACGCCGCGCCCGATTCTTGCATTACACTGGCCGGCGTACATTCCTTAACCAATTAATGAGATCACCGTGCTCAAAGCACTCAAGAAGATGTTCGGCAAAAGCGAGGCTGAGCCGCTCGCGCCTGTTCCCAGTGCTCCTGTCCCCTCCTCCGGCAGCCGCAATGACGGTCAACAGCCAGGCCGGACTGCACCTGTCGCCCAGCCGAAGACGCCGACGGTGACACCGCCCGAACAGGCAAAACCCGAGACGCAAGCCACACCCGCCCCCAAGCCTCGCCGGGAACGCGCGCCCAAACCGCCGGTGATCCCGTGGAAACTCGAGGATTTCGTCGTCGAGCCCCAGGAAGGCAAGACCCGCTTCCACGATTTCGACCTGGCCCCGGAACTGATGCACGCCATCCAGGACCTGGGGTTCCCGTACTGCACGCCGATCCAGGCGCAGGTACTGGGCTTTACCCTCGCCGGCAAAGATGCCATCGGTCGTGCCCAGACCGGCACCGGCAAGACCGCCGCGTTCCTGATCTCGATCATCACCCAGCTGCTGCAAACGCCGCCGCCGAAAGAACGCTACATGGGTGAACCGCGTGCGCTGATCATCGCGCCGACCCGTGAACTGGTGGTGCAGATCGCCAAGGACGCCGCCGACCTGACCAAGTACACCGGCCTCAACGTCATGACGTTCGTCGGCGGCATGGACTTCGACAAGCAGCTCAAGCACCTCGAAGCCCGCCACTGCGACATCCTCGTGGCCACCCCCGGCCGCCTGCTGGACTTCAACCAGCGCGGCGACGTGCACCTGGACATGGTCGAAGTGATGGTGCTGGACGAAGCCGACCGCATGCTCGACATGGGTTTCATCCCACAAGTGCGCCAGATCATTCGTCAGACCCCGCCGAAAAACGAACGCCAGACCCTGCTGTTCTCCGCGACCTTCACCGAAGACGTGATGAACCTCGCCAAGCAGTGGACCACCGAGCCGTCCATCGTCGAAATCGAAGCGCTGAACGTCGCCAGCGAAAACGTCGAACAGCACATCTACGCCGTGGCCGGTGCCGACAAGTACAAGCTGCTCTACAACCTGGTCAACGACAACGGTTGGGAGCGCGTGATGGTGTTCGCCAACCGCAAGGACGAAGTGCGTCGCATCGAAGAACGCCTGGTGCGCGATGGCGTGAATGCCGCGCAACTGTCGGGCGATGTGCCGCAACACAAGCGCATCAAGACCCTGGAAGGCTTCCGCGAAGGCAAGATCCGCGTGCTGGTGGCCACCGACGTGGCCGGACGCGGGATTCACATCGACGGCATCAGCCACGTGATCAACTTCACCCTGCCGGAAGTGCCGGACGACTACGTGCACCGCATTGGCCGTACCGGCCGTGCGGGGGCTGCGGGCGTGTCGATCAGCTTTGCCGGGGAGGATGACTCGTATCAGTTGCCTTCCATCGAAACGCTGTTGGGGCGCAAGATCAGTTGCGAGACACCGCCGACGCACTTGCTGCGAGCTGTAGAACGCAAACGCCCGTAAGCTGAAATGCAATAAAAAATGTGGGAGGGGGCTTGCTCCCGATAGCAGGGTGTCAGTCACAGATAAAGTGACTGACACCCTGCTATCGGGAGCAAGCCCCCTCCCACATTGGGTTCTGTGTTCGGCTGGCTATTTCCAGCGATCAGCAGCTGCGTGGTCGCTGTCCCGACCTTCCACCCAACGCGCACCTTCGCTGGTATTTTCCTTCTTCCAGAACGGCGCACGGGTCTTCAAGTAATCCATCACAAACGCACAGGCATCGAACGCCGCCTGGCGATGGGGACTGGCGGCGGCCACGAACACTATCGGCTCGCCAGGCTCCAGCGCACCGATACGATGCAGCACTTCGAGCTTGAGCAGCGGCCAGCGTTGCTCGGCTTCGACGGCGATCTTGGCCAAGGCTTTTTCAGTCATGCCCGGATAGTGTTCGAGGAACATCCCGGACACCTCTCGGCCCTCGTTGAAATCGCGCACATAGCCGACAAAACTCACCACCGCGCCCACGCCCACATTCGCCGCGTGCATCGCGTTGACCTCGGCACCGGGGTCAAACGGTTCGACCTGTACACGAATGGCCATGTTCAGCCTCCGGTCACGGGCGGGAAGAACGCGACTTCATCACCGGCCTGCAACGGCTCGTCGAGAGCGCACAACTCCTGGTTGCGGGCACACATCAAGCTGGTTTCGTTGAGCACTTCAAAGCCCGGATCAGCGGCCAACGCCTGGCGCACGGCATCGACCGTGGCGAAGTCGCCTTCCATCTCAAGTGAATCCAGGCCTATTTTTTCGCTGTAACGCGCGAAAAACAGTACGTTGATGCTCATTGTCCATCCGCCTTGAAATGCCCGCTCTTACCGCCAAGCTTTTCCAGCAGGCGAATGTTTTCGATGGTCATGCCGCGATCCACCGCCTTGCACATGTCATAAATGGTCAACGCGGCAACGCTGGCCGCCGTCAACGCTTCCATCTCCACGCCGGTCTGCCCGGACAGCTTGCAGCGCGCGACGATGTGCACCGAGTCTGCGCCATCGGCACTCAGTTCGACCTTGACTCCGGTCAACATCAGCGGGTGACACAGGGGGATCAAATCACTGGTTTTTTTCGCCGCCTGGATCCCGGCGATACGGGCCACGGCAAACACGTCGCCCTTGGGGTGGACGCCGTCGACAATCATTTGCAGGGTCTCGGGCAGCATGCGCACCCGCGCTTCGGCCACCGCCTCCCGGAACGTCACGGACTTGTCGGTGACGTCGACCATATGGGCGCGACCTTGGGAATCGAGATGAGTCAGCACAGGGATACTCCTGATCAGGAGCGGCGATTGTAAACCCAACACGCAATAAATGTGGGAGCAGCGGTGCGACGCACCGCCGCTCCAACGGTTACAGGTGCGACTCTGCGTATTCAGCCAGAATCGAGCGAGGCACCCCTTGCAGCGCGATATGCACGCCGTTCGGGAAATCCTTGAAGCGTTCCGTCAGGTAGGTCAGCCCGGAGCTGGTCGCGGACAGGTAAGGGGTGTCGATCTGTGCCAGGTTACCCAGGCACACCACTTTGGAACCGGCGCCGGCACGGGTGATGATGGTTTTCATCTGGTGCGGGGTCAGGTTCTGGCATTCATCGATCAAAATCAGGCTCTGCTGGAAGCTGCGACCTCGGATGTAGTTGAGGGATTTGAACTGCAACGGCACTTTGCTGAGGATGTAGTCGACGCTGCCATGGGTGTTTTCGTCATCCATGTGCAAGGCTTCGAGGTTGTCGGTGATCGCCCCCAGCCACGGCTCCATTTTTTCCGCCTCGGTACCGGGCAAAAAGCCGATTTCCTGGTCCAGGCCCTGCACGGAGCGGGTGGCGATGATGCGGCGATAGCGCTTGGTCACCATGGTCTGCTCGATGGCGGCAGCCAGGGCGAGGATGGTTTTACCGGAACCGGCAGCGCCCGTCAGGTTGACCAGGTGGATGTCCGGGTCGAGCAGCGCATACAGCGCCAGGCTCTGGTAGATATCACGCGGTTTCAGGCCCCAGGCTTCCTGGTGCAACAGGGGTTCCTGATGCAGGTCGAGGATCAGCAGCTTGTCGACCTGGATCTCTTTGATCCAGCCCACGAAGCCCTGTTCGTCGACGATGAATTCATTGATATGCACGGCCGGCAGGTTGTCGATCAGTTGTACCTGGTGCCAGGTACGGCCATGGTCCTGACGGGTTTCGACCTTGCTGACACGGTCCCAGAACGAGCCGGTCATCATGTGATAACCACGGGACAGCATCGACACGTCGTCGACCAACTGGTCGGTACTGTAGTCCTCGGCAGCGATCCCACACGCTCGTGCCTTGAGGCGCATATTGATGTCTTTGGTCACCAGCACCACGCGCAGGTCCTTGTCGCGAGCGTGCAGGTCGATCAATTGGTTGATGATTTTGTTGTCGTTCAGGTTTTCCGGCAGCAGGCTGTTGGGCTCGCTGCGCTTGCTCATCAGGATCGACAGCAAGCCCTTGGGCCCGCTTTTGCCGCGCTGGATCGGCACGCCGACCTCAACGTCCTCGGGTGACGCTTCGCCCAGGGTCTTGTCGATCAGGCGGATGGCCTGGCGGCACTCGGCAGCCACGCTGTGGTGCCCGCTTTTGAGTTTGTCGAGCTCCTCAAGCACGATCATCGGGATGGCGACGTGGTGTTCTTCGAAGTTAAGCAGTGCGTTTGGATCGTGGATCAGTACATTGGTATCAAGCACATAAAGGATTGGCTGGTCGGAAGAAGGGTTACGTCCATGATCATCCATACTCGGTCACCTTTGTGGGAGCCAGTCGACGCAATACCACAACAGTGCTGCGCCTCGATTCGACCACCGACTGCACCTGAGTGACGTCAAGCGCAGTGCCCACATGAGGAGTCTTGGAAGACGCCACCTGTGTTGCAGGTTTCGGCGATCTGACTTCGTAATACCGCAAAACCCATGACAGGAAAAAGTACTTTGACGCTTTTTTGAAGTTTATTTTTCAGGATGACGAATAGCACTAGCCGAGTGCCCCATGCACCGTTAAAGTCGGAAGTCCGCCTGCATCGAAATGTCGCACAAAATCAGCGTAAAAATGCCTCGCACCCAACAGGGCCGGGCACTTCATCCTTTTAACGAAACGCCTCCCGGCAGTCCTGCCAACCCAGCCCACTTTGCGCCGTTGCCTGCAGCAACATCGGCAATGCCACCCGCGCCTTGTCCTGGGTGTCGTGAAACACAATCACGCCTTTGCGCCACAACAGCATCAACGTCAGCACCCGTTGCGCCGATTCATCGGCCTTGAGCTTACCCGGCTCGTCCTGGGAATCGATGTCCCATAACGCCACCTGCAAGCCCTGGGACTGGAAGAACCCCTGGCTGTCCGCGCGCCGCTGCCCGTAAGGCGGACGGAACAGCGGCACGTAGTTTTCCGGCATCAGGTTCTGCACCAACTGCGCGCTGCGGGTAATGGAGCCTTGCCAGTCGACCCAATGGCTGTGGGAACGGTACTGCCAGCCCTGGGTGCCGACGCACTGGCCCTGGTACAACGCCTCCACCTCAGCGGCGGAACTGCGCTCCACACGGTTTTGCAGGCTGCTGCCGAGGACAAAGAAGGTGGCGTTCATCTTCTGCTTGCGCAGGTAGTCGGCGAGCCAGTCGGTGTTACCGCTGACCGGTGCAGGACCGCCGTCGAAGGTCAGCAGGAACAGGCGGTCGTTGAACTCATCGCCATTGCGTTCATGATCGCCAAAGCGCGCGACCTCGCTGCTGATCTGCGGAAACAGCGCGGCCTTGCGCAGCAGTTCGTCCAGATAACGCTCATGGAAAGCATGACTGGGGGCGGCCCAGCCTATATAGAAAGAGTCTTCGCTGATCGCCAGCTTGCCGGCCTGCTCGCGCAGGTCGTCCATGTTCTCCACCAGGTAGCAGAACGAGGCGTCGACTTCGCAGCTCTGCTGGGCGAACGTGTAGTTCTCCAGCAGGCGCTGCCAAAGCTCGCGACGCAGGTCGTCGATGGCCGCCAGGTTGATGATCTTCAAGCCCAGGCGCTGCTTGAGTGCGGTTTCATCCTGGGACTCACTGGCCAGCAGGCTGTGGGCGAACATCAGGATTTCCGCACGCGAAGCCACATCGAACAGCGCCGGGCTACTGAGTTTTTCCGGCCAGGTGCCACGGTCCAGGCTGGCTACATCCACCGGCGCCGCCTGGGCATTCAGGCACAGCAGGCACGCCGACAACAAAAGCGCTATTCGCACGCAGGGTCTCCCTCTCCAGAGTCACCGGCCATCATAGCGGATCGCGCCTATCGCCATCATAGGTGGAGTCAAAACGCCCCAACCCCTAGAATCCCCGCACGATTACAGGAGACGACTTCATGCTGATGGTGATTTCCCCCGCCAAGACCCTCGATTTCGAGACCCCAGCGGTGACCCAGCGCTTTACCCAGCCACAGTACCTGGACCATTCCCAGGCGCTGATCGAGCAACTGCGCGAGCTGAGCCCGGCGCAGATCAGCGAATTGATGCACGTGTCCGACAAGATCGGCGGCCTCAATGCCGCCCGCTTCGGCAGCTGGACCCCGGCCTTCACCCCCGAGAATGCCAAGCAGGCCTTATTGGCATTCAAGGGCGACGTGTATACCGGACTCAACGCCGAGACCTTCACCGATGCCGACTTCAGCTATGCCCAGGACCACCTGCGCATGCTCTCGGGCCTGTACGGCCTGCTGCGCCCCCTGGACCTGATGATGCCGTACCGCCTGGAGATGGGCACCAAACTCGCCAACGCCCGTGGCAAGGACCTGTACGCCTTCTGGGGCACGCGCATCAGCGAATGGCTGAACGAAGCCCTGGCCGAACAAGGCGACGACGCGCTGCTCAACCTGGCCTCCAACGAGTACTTCTCGGCGGTCAAGCGCACGGCCCTGAACGCGCGGATCATCAACACCGAGTTCAAGGACCTGAAGAACGGCCAGTACAAGATCATCAGCTTCTACGCGAAAAAGGCCCGGGGCATGATGAGCCGCTTCGTGATCGAAGAGCGCATCAACGATCCGGCCAGGCTCAAGCAGTTCGATGTGCAGGGTTACCGCTTCAATGCGGAGCAGTCCAAGCCGGACAATCTGGTGTTCCTGCGCGATCACGCACCGGAATAAGGCCGTACCAGCCTCTTTCAGACAATGAAATCCAAATGTGGGAGGGGCATGCCCCCTCCCACATTTTGTCCGCGCTTCACACCAAGAATCGTCATTTATTTGACGTCAAAAAATATCACGACACATCCCTAACATTTCTTTCACTCGACATTTCCAAAATTTTTTCGTAGTGGCACCACTTTTTTAAAACACTAGTGGCACAAAACTATCCCTTCGCGCCAACTACCTGTAACTACTGGCCCAAATAGCAAGTGCTATCAATATAGTACCAGTGCCATCTTTGCCTATATTTCAAGAAATTTCGGGAAACAGGATGAGCGGCCAGGAACTTCGTCCTGAAGCGCCGCTCATACCACCGGTAACGAAATTCTCTGTTCCTGTAGGAGATGACTTACAAGGCGGACCAACGGAAGTAGCGAAGTTGTCATATTCAACTTTGACTCAGTGGTCACATTACCAACCGATTAGTTGAGAGCGGCGATAAGGATCCATTGCCACGAACTATAAGGCCAAGGCTGTGCTTACCCTAATGGGTCAGTGAGACAACCCAAGGCATTGATATGTAAAGGCTTACAGCCTCTATCAAGGCCCTGCGGCACTGGCGCCAGGCCCTTCTCCCAGGAAGGCTGGCTGCATTTCAGGGCAGGCCCCAATAACAAGGCCAAGTTGCGCACAACTTGAGTGCAATAGTTAGTCACTCGTTATTCAACATGCCTGTACGCGGTAAGTCGGCGTCTATTCGCCCAACTTTCGCGGCATTTGTGACGTTTGCAAACATGAACTCCGGCCATCTAATGGCATGATTTAAATACAGAGGTAATTGCGATGCGCATCAGCATATTTGGTTTGGGTTACGTTGGCGCAGTGTGTGCCGGTTGCCTGTCTGCCCGTGGCCACGAAGTGGTCGGCGTAGACATCTCCAAGGAAAAGATCGACCTGATCAACGCCGGCAAATCGCCGATCGTCGAGCCGGGTCTGGGCGAACTGTTGAGCCAGGGCATCGCAAACGGTCGACTGCGCGGCACCACCAACTTCGCCGACGCCATCCGTGATACTGACCTGTCGATGATTTGCGTCGGCACGCCGAGCAAGAAGAACGGCGACCTGGAACTCAACTACATCGAATCGGTATGCCGCGAGATCGGTTTTGTCCTGCGTGACAAGACCACCCGCCACACCATCGTGGTACGCAGCACCGTGTTGCCGGGCACCGTCGCCAACGTGGTGATCCCAATCCTCGAAGACTGCTCCGGCAAGAAAGCCGGCGTCGACTTCGGTGTTGCGGTCAACCCGGAATTCCTGCGCGAATCCACCGCCATCGCCGACTACGACCTGCCACCGATGACCGTTATCGGCGAGTTCGACAAAGCCTCCGGCGATGTCCTGCAGTCGCTGTACGAAGAACTCGACGCACCGATCATCCGCAAGGACATCGCCGTTGCCGAGATGATCAAGTACACCTGCAACGTGTGGCACGCCACCAAGGTCACCTTCGCCAACGAGATCGGCAACATCGCCAAGGCGGTCGGCGTCGACGGTCGCGAAGTGATGGAAGTGGTCTGCCAGGACAAGACCCTCAACCTGTCCCAGTACTACATGCGCCCAGGCTTCGCGTTCGGCGGCTCCTGCCTGCCTAAAGACGTGCGCGCCCTGACCTATCGCGCCAGTTCCCTGGACGTGGAAGCGCCGCTGCTCAACTCGCTGATGCGCAGCAACGAGTCCCAGGTGCAGAACGCCTTCGACATCGTCGCCGGCCACGACAAACGCAAAGTCGCCCTGCTGGGCCTGAGCTTCAAGGCCGGTACCGACGACCTGCGCGAAAGCCCGCTGGTCGAGCTGGCGGAAATGCTGATCGGCAAGGGCTACGACCTGAGCATCTACGACAGCAACGTCGAGTACGCCCGTGTCCACGGTGCCAACAAGGACTACATCGAAGGCAAGATCCCCCACGTGTCGTCCCTGCTCAACTCGGACTTCGATGATGTGATCAACAACTCCGATGTGATCATCCTCGGCAACCGCGACGAGAAGTTCCGTGCCCTGGCGCAGAACGCACCGCACGGCAAGCAAGTGATCGACCTGGTGGGCTTCATGTCCAAGGCCACCAGTACGACAGGCCGTACCGAAGGCATTTGCTGGTAACAGCAACGGTAAGTTTCGAGCTGCAGGCGTACCAATCCCCAGCGCTTGCAGCTCGAAGCCTTCTTCACCTTCGGATGACGCTTATGTCCAAGTTAAAACACGTACTGCTCCAATCCGCCGGCTGGCTGTTCTTTCTGAGCCTGCTGATGGGTCTCGCCCTGCTGTTGCCGGCGAGTACGTTCGACTCCGAGTCGAAGAATTTTATTTTCCTGATTGGCGCCGTCGGTATCTGGCGCTACTCGATGGGTGCTACGCATTTCTTTCGCGGCATGCTGTTCCTGTACGTGGTCTACCCGCACCTGCGCCGTAAAGTGCGCAAGCTGGGCAAGGCTGCCGACCCGTCCCACGTGTTCCTGATGGTCACCAGCTTCCGTATCGATGCGCTGACCACCGCGCAGGTCTATAGCTCGGTGATTCGCGAGGCCATCGAATGCGGCTTCCCCACCACCGTGGTCTGCTCGCTGGTGGAAATGTCCGATGAGCTGCTGGTCAAGAGCCTCTGGGAACGCATGAACCCGCCGGATCACGTCAAGCTCGACTTCGTGCGTATCGCCGGTACCGGCAAGCGCGACGGCCTGGCCTTCGGTTTCCGCGCCATCTCCCGCCACCTGCCGGACGACCGCGCCGTGGTTGCCGTGATCGATGGCGACACCGTGCTCGCCGAAGGCGTGGTGCGCAAGACCGTGCCGTGGTTCCAGCTGTTCGGCAACGTCGGCGGCCTGACCACCAACGAATTCTGCGAAGTGCGCGGCGGCTACATCATGAGCGAGTGGCACAAGCTGCGCTTCGCCCAGCGCCACATCAACATGTGCTCCATGGCCCTGTCCAAGCGCGTGCTGACCATGACCGGCCGCATGTCGGTGTTCCGCGCCAACGTCGTGACGGACCCGGGCTTTATCGCCGACGTGGAAAGCGACTCGCTGCAACACTGGCGCCTGGGCCGTTTCAAGTTCCTCACCGGTGACGACAAGTCCAGCTGGTTCAGCCTGATGCGCCTGGGCTACGACACTTTCTACGTACCGGACGCCGCGATCCACACCGTGGAACACCCGCCGGAAAAGAGCTTTATCAAGGCCAGCCGCAAGCTGATGTTCCGCTGGTACGGTAACAACCTGCGCCAGAACTCCCGAGCCCTGGGCCTGGGTGTGCGTCGGCTGGGCCTGTTCACCAGCATCGTGCTGTTCGACCAGCGTGTATCGATGTGGACCTCCCTGCTCGGCCTGACCGTGGCAATCATCGCCACCTTCAAGTACGGCGGCGCGTTCATCCTCGCGTACCTGCTGTGGATCGGCATCACCCGCCTGATCCTGACCCTGCTGCTGTCGTGCTCCGGCCACAAGATCGGCCCGGCTTACCCGGCGATTCTCTATTACAACCAGATCATGGGCGCGTTGGTGAAGATCTACGTGTTCTTCCGCCTTGATCAACAGTCCTGGACCCGCCAGGACACCAAACTGACCCGCGATTTGGCCAGCTTTCAACGTTGGTTCAACACCTGGTCGTCTCGGACCATGACCTTCTCCGCCGGCAGCATCTTCGTTGCCGTGTTGCTGATGATGGTCTGACCCTGCCAAGCCTGAATTAACCAAGGAATTACACCGTCATGAACAGCCAAGTAAACGCCAACGTTGTCCACGAGTCCGAAGCCCAGCGCCAACATGCCCGGGTCAAAATCCCGGCCAAGCTGCGCTTCTTCAACACTGACCGCACCCAGACCGAAGCGCGGGTGATCGACCTGTCCGCCGGCGGCCTGGCGTTCACCGCCACCCAGCCGTTGACCGTGGGTGAAGTGCACAAGGGTCGCCTGCAGTTCGTCATCGATAACCTCGGCCTGGCCATGGACGTAGAACTGCAGATCCGCTCCTACGACCGCCAGACCGGCCGCACCGGTTGCCAGTTCCAGAACCTCGACGCCCAGGATATTTCCACCCTGCGCCACCTGATCACCTCGCACCTGTCCGGCGACATCGTGACCATGGGTGACGTGCTGGCGACCCTGCAACGCGACAACTTCACCAAGGCGCGCAAGGTCAAGGACAGCGGCAGCAACATGAGCGCCTTCGGTCGCCTGCGCGCCGTGACGTTCAGCCTGGCAATCTTCCTCGTTGGCCTGGCAGCCTTCGGTTTCGTGTTCAAATCGGTGTACGGCATGTACTTCGTCAGCCACGCCCAGGCGGGCCTGGTCAGCGTGCCCGGCATGAACGTGACCATGCCCCGCGACGGCACCGTGCAAAGCCTGCTCAAGGGTGACGCGATTGCAGCCAAAGGCGCGCCACTGGCGACCTTCAGCACCAGCATGCTGGATGTGCTCAAGGGCCACCTGGACGAAGACCAGCTGCAGCCGGCCAAGGTCGAAGAGCTGTTCGGCAAGCAAATGACCGGCACCCTGACCTCGCCGTGCGATTGCGTGGTCGCCCAGCAACTGGTCGCCGACGGCCAATACGCCAGCAAAGGCGACGTGATCTTCCAACTGGTGCCACGCGGCAGCCAGGCTAACGTCGAAGCTCGCTTTACCTATCGCCAGTTCGGTGACGTGCGCCCAGGCACCCCGGTGAGCTTCCAGGTGGCCGACGAAGAACAGACCCGCACCGGCACCATCGTCAGCAGCACCAGCCTGAACAGCGCCGACCTGTCCTCCGACATCCGCGTACAGATCAAGCCTGACGCCCCGCTGGACAGCGCCTACGCCGGCCGCCCGGTGGAAGTGACCAGCGACCGTGGCCCATCCCTGAACTGGCTGATCGATAAAGCCATGGCTGCGGGTCTTTAATCATGAGCGCCCTTCGAACCCTGCCGGTGCCCCTGGCGCTGGCCATCGCCCTCGCCGGTTGTGCCGGCCTGCCCGACCAACGCCTGGCCAATGAAGCGCTCAAGCGTGGCGACACCGTCACCGCGCAGCAGAATTACCAGCAACTGGCAGAACTGGGTTACAGCGAGGCCCAGGTGGGCCTGGCCGATATCCAGGTAGGCACCCGCGATCCGGCGCAAATCAAACAGGCCGAGGCCACTTACCGTGCCGCGGCGGATACCTCGCCGCGCGCCCAGGCCCGCCTCGGTCGCCTGCTGGTGGCCAAGCCGGGCTCCACCGAAGCCGAACACCATGAAGCCGAAGGCCTGCTGAAAAAAGCCTTTGCCAATGGCGAAGGCAACACCCTGATCCCGCTGGCGATGCTGTACCTGCAATACCCCCACAGCTTCCCCAACGTGAATGCCCAGCAGCAGATCAGCAAGTGGCAGGCCGCCGGTTACCCGGAAGCCGGCTTGGCCCAGGTCCTGCTGTATCGCACCCAGGACACCTACGACCAGCATCTGGATGATGTGGAACGCATCTGCAAGGCCGCGCTGAACACCACCGATATCTGCTATGTCGAGCTGGCCACGGTCTACCAGAAAAAAGCCCAGCCGGAAAAACAGGCCGAACTGCTCAAGCAGATGGAAGCCGGCTACAGCCGCGGCACCGTCACCGCACAACGCGTCGACAGCGTCGCCCGCGTATTGGGCGACGCCACGCTGGGCAAGACCGACGAGAAAACCGCCCAGGCCCTGCTGGAAAAAATCGCCCCCGGCTACCCGGCTTCCTGGGTCAGCCTGGCGCAACTGCTCTACGACTTCCCCGAACTGGGCGACGTCGACCAGATGATGAAATACCTGGACAACGGCCGCGCCGCCGACCAGCCGCGCGCCGAGCTGTTGCTGGGCAAGCTCTACTACGAAGGCAAGTGGGTGCCGGCGGACGCCAAGGCGGCTGAAGCGCACTTCCAGAAAGCCGTGGGCCGCGAAGTGGCTGCCGACTACTACCTCGGTCAGATCTACCGCCGTGGTTACCTGGGCCAGGTCTATTCGCAAAAAGCCCTGGACCACCTGCTGACCGCTGCGCGCAACGGCCAGAACAGCGCCGACTTCGCCATCGCCCAATTGTTTTCCCAAGGCAAGGGCACCAAGCCCGACCCATTGAATGCCTATGTCTTCAGCCAATTGGCCAAAGCCCAGGGCACGCCAGAGGCCAATGACCTGGCCACGCAGCTCGAAGCCCCGCTCACACCGGAACAACGCGCCCAAGGCCAACGCCTGGTGCAACAGGAACTGGCCGCCCGCGGCACCCTGGCCCAGAGCACGCTGCAACTGCACGCCCTGGAAGAAGAAGACGGCGAGGAATCCCTATGAAGCTCAATCCATTCGTGCAGGCCGGCATCGGCCTGACCTTCGCCCTGCTGTGGTCGTGCCCGACCCTGGCCGCGCTGACCGAAGCCAAGAATTTCGGCCTGGAAGTCAAAGTCACCGGCCAGTCCGAAGATGACCGCGACCTCGGCACCCAGAAAGGCGGCGACGTCAACGGCATCGGCCTCGACCTGCGCCCGTGGATCTACGGCGAAAGCGGCAACTGGAGCGCCTACGCCATGGGCCAGGCGGTTGCGTCGAGCGACATCATCGAGACCGACACCCTGCAACAGTCGGCGGATGACGAAAACCAGCAAACCACCAACAACGACCGCAAGACCAAGAAAAACTACCTGGCCATGCGCGAGTTCTGGGTCGGCTACAGCGGCTTCACGCCCTACCCCGGCGAGATCCTCAAGCTCGGTCGCCAACGCCTGCGCAATGACGACGGCCAATGGCGCGACACCAACATCGAAGCGCTGAACTGGACCTTCGACACCACCCTGCTCAAGGCCAACGTCGGCGTCGCAGAACGTTTCAGCGAATACCGTACCGACCTCAAGGAACTGTCGCCCAAGGATAAGGACCGTCAGCACCTCTACGCCGACGCGTCCTACCAGTGGACGCCGGGCCAGTGGATCGGTCTGCGTGGCCACCACACCCATGACAACGGCAAGCTCGACTACCCGGAACCGGGCGTCGCCACCGATTCGCTGGACAAGCGCGAGAACGGCGACCTGACCTGGCTCGGCATCGAAGCCAACAGCGACGCCTACAACTGGCGCAACACCAACACTGTCAACTACTGGGCCAGCATCACCGGCATGAAAGGCGACCGCGACTCGGTCAATGCCCTGAACGCCGACGGCACCCGCCCGACAGAAGCCAAACGCAGTGATGACGTAAGTGGCTGGGCCACCGACCTGGGCATCCGCCTGCGCCTCGACCCGCAGTGGCAAGTGGGCGCGGCCTACTCCCGCGCCAGTGCCGAGTACGAGCAGAACGGCCTGCAAAGCAACCGTTCGAACTGGACCGGTACCCAGTCCCGCGTGCACCGTTTCGGCGAAGCGTTTCGTGGCGAGATGAACAACATGCAGTCCATGAGCCTGTTCGGTTCCTGGCAGCTGCGTGAGGACTACGACGCCAGCCTGGTGTACCACAAGTTCTGGCGCGTCGACGGCAACAAGCCGGTGGGCAGCAATGGCATTGACGCCGTGCAGAACAACACCGATGACGTCACCGGCGCGATCCTGTCCAGCACTTCCCTGCCCCTTGAAGACGGCAAGAAAGACCTGGGCCAAGAGATGGACCTGGTCGTCACCAAGTACTTCAAGACCGGCCTGCTGCCCGCCGCGCTCAGCCAGTCAATCGACGAGCCGTCGGCCCTGGTGCGTTTCCGTGCCGGTGTGTTCAAGCCAGGTGATGCCTACGGCAGCCAGGTCGACTCGTACATGCACCGCGCGTTTGTCGACGTGATCTGGAAATTCTGATGGGAGCCTGTGCAATGAATGCTCAAAGCCTACTCGTCGCGGCAATGCTGATGGCCAGCGCCACAGCGTTTGCCGATACGGCGGCCAAGGCGCCGACCATCGCCAAGGAACTGCAACAGGCCAAGACCTACACCATTTCCAGCCCGCCGACCGCGCCGCTGGAAATGGCCAAGCCGGCCCTGCCTGACCTGTCGGGCTACACCGCCGCAGCGATGGAAAAGAAGATCGTACGCACCAGGCCCGGCAAGATCAGCATCCGCCGCATGATGCAGGAAGACGCCCTCAAGGACTTTATCGGCGGCGACAACAAGATGGCCGAATGGGTGGTGCGCCAGCACGGTATTCCCCAGGCGATCTTTGTCGACGACGGTTACATGAACCTCAAGGACCTGCTGGGCAAAGTGCCCAAGCAGTACTTCAGCGAAACCTCGCCGGGCGTGTTCCTGGCCAAGTTGCCGATCGTGGTCGGCCGCAAGGGCATCCTGGACATCGATAAAAACACCCAGGAGCTGCGCCTGTCCCAGCAAGCCGGTTCGTTCCTGATCAACGACGGCCAGTTGTTTGTGCGTGACACCAAGATCACCGGTTGGGACGAAAAAGCCAACGGCCCGGCGCTGTTCAAGTCGCCCAAGGAATTCCGCCCGTTCCTGCTGGCCTGGGGCGGCACCGAGACTTACGTCTCCAAGACCAAGATGGCCAGTTTCGGCTATGCCAACAGTAAGTCGTACGGGGTGAGTATTTCCCAGTACACGCCGAACATGGCAAAGGTGCTCAAGCGCCCCGAGCCGACCGGCTGGATCATCGATTCCGAGTTCTCGGACATGTGGTACGGCTTCTACTGCTACGAGACCACGGGCTTCGTGATCAAGGGCAACACCTACAAAGACAACATCGTCTACGGCATTGACCCCCATGACCGTTCCCACGGCCTGATCATCGCGGACAACACCGTCTACGGCACCAAGAAGAAGCACGGCATCATCATTTCCCGTGAGGTGAACGACAGCTTCATCTTCAACAACCGCAGCTACGACAACAAGCTTTCGGGCCTGGTGATCGACCGTAACAGCGTGAACAACCTGATCGCCGACAACGAGATCTACCGCAACCACACCGACGGCATCACCCTCTATGAGAGCGGCGACAACCTGCTGTGGGGCAACAAGGTGATCAGCAACCGTCGCCACGGCATCCGCGTGCGTAACAGCGTGAACATCAAGCTGTACGAGAACACCTCGATGGCCAACGGCCTGACCGGCGTGTACGGCCACATCAAGGATTTGACCGACACCGACCGCGACATCGCCCTCGACCCGTTCGACGCCAAGGTCTCGCTGATCGTGGTCGGCGGTGAGTTGGCGGGTAACGGCAGCGGGCCGCTGTCCATCGACTCGCCACTGAGTATCGAGCTGTACCGCGTGTCGATGCTGGCGCCGACCAAATCCAGTGGCATCAGCTTTTCCGGCGTGCTGGGCGATCGCCAGGAAGAAATTCTCGACCTGCTGGTGCGCCAGCAGAAAGCCGTGCTGATCGACCCTGTCGAACGCCAGACCGAAATGCAGGACTGAGGATGACCCTTATGCACCCACACATGATCAAACTGCTGAGCCTCTCGGGTCTGACCCTCGGCCTGCTCGCGGCCAGCCAGGGCGTGCGCGCCGACGAAATCAAGGCGCCGACCTTCACCGCCGAGCCCTGCTGCAGCCTGTGCCCGGCCGCCCATGACGCGAAGAACTACACCACGCGCTACCAGCAGAACTTCACCACCCTGGTGCAAGCCCAGGGCGACTGGCTGTTCCGTACCCAGGAAGACCTGCGCACCGAATTCGACACCAGCCCGGCCGGCTACAAGCGCATGCAACAACTGCACGACGCGTTCAAGGCCAAGGGCGTGGAACTGGTGGTGGTCTACCAGCCGACCCGTGGCCTGGTGAACCGCAACAAGCTCAACCCTGCGGAAAAAGCCTCGTTCGATTTCGACAAGGCCCTGGGCAACTACAAGACCATGCTCGGCCGTTTCGCCAAGATGGGCTACGTGGTGCCGGACCTGTCGCCGTTGACCAACGAGCAACTGCCGGACGAACTGCCGGCCCACGACTTCTACTTCCGCGGCGACCAGCACTGGACGCCATACGGCGCCCAGCGCACGGCGAAAATCGTCGGCGCCAAGGTGCGTGCAATGCCTGAGTTCGCCGATATTCCCAAGCGCGAATTCGAGACCAAACGCTCCGGGCGCATGGGCAAGACCGGCACCCTGCACAACATGGCCGGGCAATTGTGTGGCACCAGCTACGCGATCCAGTACATGGACCAGTTCACCACCGAGCCGAAAGGCGAAGCCGGCGACGGCGACCTGTTCGGCGATTCGGGCAACCCGCAGATCACCCTGGTGGGCACCAGCCACAGTGGCAAGAACTACAACTTTGCCGGGTTCCTGGAACAGGAAATCGGTGCCGACATCCTCAACGTCGCCTTCCCCGGCGGTGGCCTGGAAGGCTCGATGATCCAGTACCTGGGCAGCGACGAATTCCAGAAGAGCCCGCCGAAAATCCTGATCTGGGAGTTCTCGCCGCTGTATCGCCTGGACCAGGAGACCATCTATCGCCAGATGATGGCGCTGCTCGACAACGGCTGCGAAGGCAAGACCGCCCAGATGAGTGCAAGCACCTCGTTGAAACCCGGCAAGAACGAATTGCTGGTTAACAGTTCGAACAAAGACCTGCGTAATGCCAATCACCAGGTTGATATCCGCTTCTCCGACCCGTCGGTGAAAACCTTGCAAGCCACCCTCTGGTACATGAACGGGCGCCACGAGGACATCAAGATCGAGAAACCCGAAACATCCGAAACAGACGGGCGTTTCGCCTTTGAACTGCGCACCGATGAAGACTGGGCCTCGCAGAACTTGCTGGCCGTGGAAGTGCAGGGCCCCGAAGCGGGCGCTACCGCGCAGAAGGTCGAAGCGAAAATTTGCACACGCAACGTATTCCCAGCGGGCGGTCAACAGACTGCCTCGACAGGGCAATGAGGTTACTTATGCAGAAGTTATGGATTCCATCGTTACTGGGCCTGGCGATCTTCGCCGGTTCGGTCAACGCCGCCGCCCCGCTGCGTCCGCCCCAGGGCTACTTCGCACCGATTGAAGCGTTCAAGACCGGCGACTTCAAGGAAAACTGCGACACCATGCCAACGCCCTACACCGGGCCTCTGCAATTTCGCAGCAAGTACGAAGGTTCCGACAAAGCCCGTTCGACCCTGAACGTGCAGTCGGAAAAAGCCTTTCGCGACAGCACCGCCGACATCACCAAGCTGGAAAAAGACACCAGCAAGCGCGTGATGCAATTCATGCGCGACGGTCGCCCGGAGCAGCTCGAATGCACCCTGAACTGGCTGGTGTCGTGGGCCAAGGCCGATGCGTTGATGTCCAAGGACTTCAACCACACCGGCAAGTCCATGCGCAAATGGGCCCTGGGCAGCATGGCGTCGGCCTATGTACGCCTGAAGTTCTCCGACTCGCACCCGTTGGCCAACCACCAGCAGGAATCGCAACTGATCGAAGCCTGGTTCAACAAACTGGCCGATCAGGTGGTGAGCGACTGGGACAACCTGCCGCTGGAAAAAACCAACAACCACTCCTACTGGGCCGCCTGGTCGGTGATGGCAACGTCCGTCGCCACCAACCGGCGCGACCTGTTTGACTGGGCCGTCAAGGAATACAAGGTTGGCGTGAACCAGGTCGACGACCAAGGCTTCCTGCCCAACGAGTTGAAGCGTCAGCAGCGTGCCTTGTCGTACCACAACTACGCGTTGCCGCCGCTGTCGATGATCGCCAGTTTTGCCCTGGTCAACGGTGTCGACCTGCGCCAGGAAAACAACAGCGCGCTCAAGCGCCTGGGCGACAAAGTGCTGGCCGGGGTCAAGGACCCGGAGATCTTCGAACAGAAGAACGGCAAGGAGCAGGACATGAAGGACTTGAAGCAGGACATGAAATTCGCCTGGCTCGAACCCTTCTGCACCCTCTACACCTGCGCGCCGGATGTGATCGAGCGCAAGCATGGGATGCAACCGTTCAAGACCTTCCGCCTCGGGGGTGACCTGACCAAGGTCTACGACCCGACGCATGAGAAAGGCAATAAAGGTTCCTGAGCGAGCTCGGTAAAACTGTGGGAGGGGGCAAGCCCCCTCCCACAGTTTGAGCCGGTTTCGTCAGTAGGAATGTTGTACCGCCCTCCCCGTTTTTTCGTGGGGGGTTTGGGGGGGCTCTGGCCCTTGACTGTTGGTTAAACATGGAGAGATCGGGATGGTTTTCTCGTCCAATGTGTTCCTGTTTCTGTTCTTGCCGATCTTTCTCGGCTTGTACTACTTGAGCGGGCAACGCTATCGCAATCTGCTGCTGCTGATTGCCAGCTACGTGTTCTACGCCTGGTGGCGAGTGGACTTCCTGGCGCTGTTCGCCGCCGTCACGCTGTGGAACTACTGGATCGGCCTCAAGGTCGGTGCCGCCGGCGTGCGCACCAAGCCGGCCCAACGCTGGCTGCTGCTGGGCGTGGCGGTCGACCTGTGCATCCTCGGCTACTTCAAGTACGCCAACTTCGGCGTCGACAGCATCAACGTCATGATGAAGTCGGCCGGCCTGGAGCCGTTCATCCTCACCCATGTGCTGCTGCCGATCGGGATCTCGTTCTACATCTTCGAGTCCATCAGCTACATCATCGACGTGTACCGTGGCGATACCCCGGCGACCCGCAACCTCATCGACTTCGCGGCGTTCGTGGCGATCTTCCCGCACCTGATCGCCGGCCCGGTCCTGCGTTTCCGCGACCTGGCCGACCAGTTCAATAACCGCACCCACACCCTCGACAAGTTCTCCGAGGGCTGCACGCGGTTCATGCAGGGCTTCATCAAGAAGGTCTTCATCGCCGACACCCTGGCGGTGGTGGCCGACCACTGCTTCGCCCTGCAAAACCCCACCACCGGCGATGCCTGGCTGGGGGCGCTGGCCTACACCGCGCAGTTGTACTTCGACTTCTCCGGCTACAGCGACATGGCCATCGGCCTGGGCTTGATGATGGGTTTCCGCTTCATGGAAAACTTCAAGCAGCCGTACATCAGCCAGTCGATCACCGAATTCTGGCGGCGCTGGCACATCAGCCTGTCCACCTGGCTGCGTGACTACCTGTACATCACCTTGGGCGGCAACCGTAAAGGCACGCTGACCACCTACCGCAACCTGTTCCTGACCATGCTGCTCGGTGGCCTGTGGCACGGTGCGAACATCACCTACATCGTATGGGGCGCCTGGCACGGCATGTGGCTGGCGATTGAAAAAGCCATCGGCCTCAACACCGCACCGCGCAGTTTCAATGTCCTGCGCTGGGCCTTCACCTTCCTGCTGGTGGTGATGGGCTGGGTGATCTTCCGCGCCGAAAACCTCCACGTCGCCGGCCGTATGTACGGTGCGATGTTCAGCTTCGGCGAGTGGTCGCTGTCGGAACTCAACCGCGCCAACCTCACCGGCCTGCAAGTCGCGACCCTGGTGGTGGCGTACGTAACCCTGGCGTTCTTCGGCCTGCGCGACTTCTACACCAACCGCCCTGCCGAGAAAACCAAGCCGGCCGACCCGAGCCTGATCAAGGCCGTGCCGGGCGACAACCCGGGCAGCATCCACGAGCCAGGTTTCACCGTAGGTCGTAACGCTGCCGTGCAACCGGCCTACTGGACCGCTGACTGGCCACGCTACGCCATGCGCGCAGCGGTGCTGCTGCTGTTCGTGGCATCGATTCTCAAACTGTCGGCGCAGAGTTTCTCGCCGTTCCTTTACTTCCAATTCTGAGGGAGCCGACCATGACCCGTTCATTACGCGTCCTCTATATCGGCCTGTTCCTGGTGCTGCTGCTGGCCCTGGGCGCCTGGTCGCTGCGCAGTTTCCTGGGCTTCAGCACCAACGCCGACGCGACAGTGCTCAACGGTCGCTGGACCAAGGCCGTCGAGACCCATTACGACGAGGAGTTCCCGATCAAGCGATTGGGCACCAACCTCTGGGCCGCGCTGGACTACAAGCTGTTCAATGAAGGCCGCCCTGGGGTGGTGCTGGGCCGCGATCACTGGTTGTACAGCGACGAGGAGTTCAACCCCGCCGTCAACGAAGACCAGAACCTTCAAGGCAACTACGCGCTGGTCGAAGGCGTACGCCAGAAGCTCAAGGCCCAGGGCATCCAACTGGTGATGGCGATCGTGCCGGCCAAGGTGCGCCTGTACCCGGAACACCTGGGTGAAGTGAAACCGGCGAGCATCCACGCCAACCTGTACCAGGACTTCCACGCCCGTGTGGCCGCCGACAAGATCATCGCCCCGGACCTGCTCGGCCCGCTGCAACAGGCCAAGCTGGGCGGCAAGCAGGTGTTCCTGCGCACCGACACCCACTGGACCCCGGACGGCGCGGAAATCGCCGCCAAGCAGTTGGCTAAAACCATCGCCGACAAGACCCCGCTCCACGGCGAGCCGCAGCGTTTTGTCACCGAGGCCGAGAAGACCGAGCCGCATAAAGGCGACCTGCGTCTGTTCCTGCCCCTGGACCCGCTGTTCGAAAACCTGATGCCACCGAAAGAGCCGCTGGAAAAACGCGTCACGCACCTGGCCGAAACCAAAGGCGACGACGCGCTGTTCAGCGACAGCGAAACCCCGGTGGCCCTGGTGGGCACCAGCTACAGCGCCAACCCGAACTGGAACTTCGTCGGCGCCCTCAAGCAAGCCCTGGGCAGCGACGTGGTCAGCTACGCCGAAGACGGCCACGGCCCGATCCTGCCGATGCTCAGCTACCTGAAAAGTGACGACTTCAAGAACAGCCCGCCACAGGTGCTGATCTGGGAGTTTCCTGAACGCTATCTGCCCGTGAACAACGAAATCGGTGATGCCGACCCATCGTGGGTTGCGCAACTTAAACAAGCCGGTTCGCGCCAACAAAACATGGCACTGAACACCCCAGCTAAAAACCCAAAATCCGAGACGCCCGACCGGGCGCAAAACTGAAAGAGAGGTAACTCACATGACTTTCACTACTACTCCGCGTCGTCTCGCTAAGACTCTGGCCCTGGCTGCCGGTATGAGCTTGGTATCCCTGTCCGCCTTCGCCGGTGACGCTGCCTTGTACGGCCCAGTCGCACCGAAAGGCTCAAGCTTCGTGCGGATCTACAACGCCTCCAACCAGGAAGTCAGCGCCACTGTCGGCAGCACCAACCTCAGCGACGTGGCCCCGCTGGCCAGCAGCGACTTCAGCTTCATGCCCGGCGGCGACTACAGCGCCAAGGTCGGCAGCCAGACCGTGCCGGTCAAGCTCGCCCCGGACCACTACTACACCCTGGTCAACAACAACAGCGGCCAGCCGCAGCTGATCGAAGAGCCGCCGTTCAAGAACAAGCAGAAATCCCTGGTGCGCGTGCAGAACCTCAGCGACAAGGCCCTGACCCTGAAGACTGCCGATGGCAAGACTGATGTGGTCAAAGCTGTGGCTGCCAAGGGCCGTGGCGAACGTGAAATCAACCCGGTGAAGGTGAGCCTGGCGTTGTATGACGGTGACAAGAAAGTCGGCGATGTGAAGCCGGTTGCGTTGGAACGTGGTGAAGCGGCGGTGCTGTATGTCACCGGCTCGGGTTCGAGCTTGTCGCCAGTTTGGGTCAAGCGCCCGGTGTCGACCCGCTGATTAGCTTTTGAAATTGACGCTCCCCCCTTGTGGGAGCGGGCTTGCTCGCGAATACGGTGGTTCAGTAACAGATGTACTGACTGAATCACCGCCATCGGGAGCAAGCCCCCTCCCACAGGCTCTGACCCAAATTGATTCAAGGAGAAACACATGATCCCAGTAATCCTTTCCGGTGGTAGCGGCTCACGTCTTTGGCCGCTTTCCCGCAAACAGTTCCCCAAACAATTCCTGGCCCTGACCGGCGAGCACACGCTGTTCCAGCAAACCCTGGAACGCCTGGTGTTCGAAGGCATGGACTCCCCGATCGTGGTCTGCAACAAGGACCACCGCTTTATCGTCAACGAGCAACTGGCCAACCGCAAGCTGGAATGCCAGCGCATCCTGATGGAACCCTTCGGCCGCAACACCGCGCCGGCCGTGGCCCTCACCGCGATGATGCTGGTCAACGAAGGCCGTGACGAACTGATGCTGGTGCTGCCGGCCGACCACGTGATCGACGACCAGAAAGCCCTGCAACGCGCCCTGGCCCTGGCCACCGTGGCCGCCGAGCGTGGCGAGATGGTGCTGTTCGGCGTACCGGCGACCCGCCCGGAAACCGGCTACGGCTACATCAAGTCCACCAACGATTCGCTGCTGCCCGAAGGCGTGAGCCGCGTGCAGCAGTTCGTGGAAAAACCCGATGAAAAACGCGCCGTCGAGTTCGTCAAAAGCGGCGGTTACTTCTGGAACAGCGGCATGTTCCTGTTCCGCGCCAGCCGCTTCCTGGAAGAGCTGAAAAAGCACGACCCGGACATCTACGACACCTGCGTGCTGACCCTGGAGCGCAGCCAGCAAGACGCCGACACCGTGACCTTCGACGAAGCCACCTTCGCCTGCTGCCCGGACAACTCCATCGACTACGCCGTGATGGAAAAAACCCAGCGCGCCTGCGTGGTGCCGTTGAGCGCCGGTTGGAGCGACGTGGGTTGCTGGGCCTCGCTGTGGGCGGTCAACGATAAAGACGCCAACGGCAACGTCACCAAGGGCGACGTGGTGATCCAGGACAGCAAGAACTGCATGATCCACGGCAACGGCAAACTGGTGTCGGTGATCGGCCTGGAAAACATCGTGGTGGTGGAAACCAAGGACGCGATGATGATTGCCCACAAGGACAAGGTCCAGGGCGTCAAGCAGATGGTCAACACCCTCAATGAACAGGGCCGCAGCGAAACCCAGAACCACTGCGAAGTCTATCGTCCGTGGGGCTCCTACGATTCGGTGGACATGGGCGGCCGCTTCCAGGTCAAGCACATCTCGGTCAAGCCGGGCGCGTGCCTGTCGCTGCAGATGCACCACCACCGCGCCGAACACTGGATCGTGGTCAGCGGCACCGCCGAAGTCACCTGTGACGAGAACGTGTTCCTGCTCTGCGAGAACCAGTCCACCTACATCCCGATCGCCTCGGTGCACCGCCTGCGCAACCCGGGCAAGATCCCGTTGGAGATCATCGAAGTGCAATCGGGCAGCTACCTGGGCGAAGACGATATCGAACGCTTCGAAGATATCTACGGGCGCTCGACGCCGGTTGAACGTGGCGTGTCGGTGAAAACTATCGCGCAGTAAAACAGTCGTACAAGAAGCCCTCGCCCAGCCCATTGCGTCCCCTATCCGCAGTGGGTTGGGTGGGGGCTTTTTTTGTTCACTCCCACGCGTTTTTAACAGTTCAAATCACTTATGTTTTCCCCATTTGACGACAGGCTGAGTAGACCTGTTAAACAATACTTGATGAAAAAACCCGATCTCTGCCTTGGCATTATTTAAGTGTTGCTGGACAGGATTATAACGTGGATCAAGATGCGCCCCTCCTACCGAAACTAAGAAAGTCTTATTCGGTTGCTGGCTTGCCGCATCAGCAAGTTTACCCGCCAAATAAGGGTTCACGTAGACGTCACGCCATTCCGAGCTTGTTAAAGACATAAGACCTTTAATCGTTTCAGTGTCATAACCTTCATCGCTGGTAAATTGGGCAACCAAAGATGCTGCCTTTAAACTTAATTCTTCGTTACCCAGAAATAAATCAGACACAAGAGAGGCGCCTAATCGCTCTACCTCGTCACGATCAGAATCGGAGGCTATTTTATTTGAGTCACTATAGTTCATGGCCACATTGAACAAACCCAGTGTCGAACTTACAAGGTTCGAATGCTCCCAGCCTACAAGATCCAGCTTACTCACGTCGAAAGCACTCGGTACAAACTTTTCAGCCTTGGCATGAACATCCGAATTAACCCCCTCGACATACAACGCTAGCCGCCCTGCTTCATAGGCTCGCATAACATCAGGTATTTCAGTTGAAAACACCAAGGGTGGAGTTTCGTGACCGTCACCGGAAAATATAATTTTAGGCAACCCATTTGAAAACACACTCACCACCTCCTCGACATCTAACTCCCGCTCGCCCTTATCAGTGGACATGAACCAGTGCGAAGATATGCGTCCATCTACATCTAAGAAATTAACTGGATTATTTCTAACCATCCGATATAAATTTAAACCATCAACAGCACCTGCTGGATCAGGATTCAACCAACGCTGGTTACAACACATGTAATAACGAGAGCCATAATAATAAAGCCCCGTCGCATCCCGATCTTTTCCCGAATAACCCAACGTGCGATAGCTCTCTTCGCTCGAATTTCCTCGCTCACTAAACGCTGTACTGCCGTACGGATGGTAAGTCTCTCGACTGACAATGCGTGCATCACTGTCCAACTCCAATGAGCAGGAACCGAGGTGATCGCCCAGGCAGTAGCGGTACTGGTCATTGGCAAGCAGCCTGGACGGCAGGGTTTCCCAATGCAGCACCTGCACCGTCATGCGCCCGGCCTGGACGGTGATGACATTCAAGCGGGCACCATCGACATTGCGCGTTTCCAGCCCCGGCAAGTAACGGGTTTCACTGATCACCGTACGAGCATTGGTTTGCAACATGCGCACCTTTCGCTGGCGCATGCCATCAGCTCCGTAGACGTAGCGCTCCGTGTCATCGGGTTGCGAGTCGCGCTCTACCGGCGTGACCTGATGCAGCTGATTACGTACATCCCAATGCAGTGTTCGTGCGTTATCCAGCGCCAACAGATTGCCGTTGTGATCAAACGCAGCGGCTATTTCAGCTTCTGTAGGTGGCCGCCCGTCCCGCAATGGCAGGCACCGATTGCTGTACTTCGCAGCCGTCAATACGCGCCCATGTTGCTGTGGCCCCTGGTGGGTCAGTTCAAGCAAGTTACCGCCTTCGTCATAGCGATAAGTCTGGCGGTAATTGGCCACGGCCCTGGGGTCTTCACGGTGAGCGGGGCCCCGGTTATCACTGCCGGTCTCCCAACCCGTGGCTGCGATCAGTTGGCAAAGGCTGTCGTAGATATAGCGCGTGATCGGCTCGATACGCTGGTTGGCGAAGAAGCGCACCGGCAGCGCCTTGTCTTCGATACTGAGGATATTGCCCACCGGATCATAACCGTAGTTCAGGTCTTGCAAACACCTGCCGTTGAGGTGCCGGGCACGCAGACGAGTCAATCGCCCATCTTCCGGGCGGTAGTCGAACAGGCTGACCACCTGATTGCGCGCCGTTTGTTGCTCGACCCGACCTTGGGCGTTGTAACGGATATCGCGCACCAGCAGTTGTGGTTCAACCTTGCCGTGGAGCAACAGCCCGGCTTCACGCAACTGGCCATCCAGTGTCTGGTTGAAGTACTGGCGATGACCTTGAGCGTCGACTTGCACCGTCAGATCACCCAGCGCGTTGAAACGAAACGCGGTAACCGCTCCGTCGCCCGGCTCCAGCAACGCATCGCGCTGATTGATCAGTAGCGGCCAATCCGGTTCATCCAGCGCTTGCAGAAAATGCTGACGCAACGTCAGCACCTCGCCCGCCAAGCCGTACTCCTCGAACTGGCGTGTGCCGGCGGTATCGTCATGGCGGATCAACTGCCCGCATTGGTTGTGATCGGCAAAGTGTTCCTCGGCGCGCGCATACTCGTAGCGCTGCGTGCAGCCTTGTTCGAATACCGCCGAAGGTCGCAGCCGTTGATCGTACTCAATCAACTGCACACGGCCCCCTGCATCCCAGGCCTGTATCAACTGGCCAGTCTCAGCGAACAGCGAAACGCGCCAACCCGCATCGACACTCTCGGTAGCCAGGGGCGTGTGGTTTAACGAGCGGGTACGGGTCAAGTTGGCCGGGGCCGAATCATCCATGGCCAGGCGCGGGTCCCACTCGGCTTCAAGGCGCCCGACGGCGTCATACAGGTGCCGCTCACAGCGGGCCTGTGCAACCGCGTCCGCTGTATCACGACAGTAGTTGACCGTTGCAATCGTCAGCCCGCGCGGGTCCGAGACGCTCAAAACGGGGGTGTTGGTATGTACCGAACGGTTCATCGACTGCCCCCCTCAGCGTCAACGCGGGCTGCCACCACCTCCTCCCACGTGTCGTTCTCATCCTCGGCAAGGGTGCACCAGGGGAAATAGGTGTGACGCCGCATGTAACCCTCGTTAGCCAGCACGGTCCGGGTCGGGCGCCCCAGCGGATCATAGAACTGTCGATCACAAAACCCGAAAGCCCTGAAGCTGACATCGTTGATGTAGCGATGATGATCGGCAAAGTAAGGCCGATAGATCCGCACAGGCTGGCCCTTGTTGTTGTATTCCACCCGCTCACTGACGCGCCAGCGCGGCACGTCCTGCACGATGATGGGCTGCCCGTGATTGTCCAGCGCCAGAGACCCGTCATCACATACGTGGTAGGCGTAGCCAGGATCGACCCTTTGCTTGAGTTGCAAAGGTCGCCCAAAGCCATCCCAACAGGCCACGCTGATACGAATCTGTTGCTGCTGATCACCCAGGTAGCGATCGGCCTGCAACGTAGCGGCATGCACCGGCTCCCGCTGCGCCGCGTCGATCAAGGCTTGCAACCGTCGGCGGGACGGACTTGATGTATCCAGGGACGTATACCGGCGCGCTGAAGCGCGGATGTGACCGCTGGGCAGCAAGTCGCCCCGCAGGACACATGCCTCCAGCCACACCGGGTCCTGCCGGTCGGCGTCGGGCACGCGTGCCATCCAGCTGAAGGCATCTTCGAAATAGACGCTGGCGGCATCCTGCAACGCGCGGCGCGGCGCGTCGATGGCATTTGCGGGGCTGGTATTTTCCGGGCGCTGGTACTCAGCCAGGGGGGCGAAGCCTGCGGGCATGCCCAACTCAGTGCCACGGACACTGCTGGCAGACACCTGACCGAAAGCATCGTAGCGAACTTCATGGACGTTGCGATTGGGATCAATGATGCATGCCGGCAGAAGCCGCCGGTAGTCGATACGGTCGACATAGGTTTCACAGCCATCCGCCAGTTGTACGCGGGTATTCAGGCACCAAAAAGGGTCATAGCCCAGCTGGGTCACGCCATGACTCTGGGTCTCTCGGACCGTGATCACGCGATGGAACCCCTCGGCCCCGGCATACGTATTGAACCCGTGCCGAACAGACCAAAGTGCGCCCTGGCCAGGTTCGCCCGACTCCAGCAACCACGGCATCTTGTGGTAGCCGGCCTTCAGCAGCGTTTGCTCAAGATCGAACGGTAGCTCGCCTTGCTCATTCCTCAGCAAGTCATAGGCGGACAACGCAATCGGATCCAGCTCGGCGACTTCCCGATGATCCAGCAGCCCTTGGAAACTTGCGCGGCCATCCGGCAAAGCCTGGTACTGCTCAGGTACCTGCGGGTCTCTATAGCGTTGGATCGACTGACCGGCCAGGATTCGCCCGGTGTGTGGATTCTGCGCAATACCGTTGAGGGTGAAAGCCTCGTAGTTGATAGATTGAGGGGTCAGGCCGGAGTCCTTATCGAGCGTCCAGGCGTTTTCGCGGGTTTGGTAGGCCAGGCCCAAGTGCCAGCCTTGCGGGTCGATCAGGTGAATGAAGTTCGCCAGGGATTCATTGAAGTAATACACCTGCTGCTCAGGACAGTGGGCATCGCACCACCAGCGTTTTTCAGGGGGAATCTGCTCTACCGCCATCTTGCAGACAGGGTCATCGGTGACGCACAACCTTCGCGCATAGCTGATCGTCAAGCCCTGGGTCAGCAGGCCAAACGCATCCCACTGCAAGTTCAGGGTATGTTGGCAAACCGGGTCATCCGCCTGCTGTTCGTAGCGGTAGACAATCGACTCGAGCCCCAAGGCAAGCACCGTGGCATAGGGTGCGAAGTCCCCGCCCGTGGGCCGGTCGTACTTGCGCACCAGGTACCGATTTTGTTCGACGGTATAGGGAACCTCACGGGGACTGCCCAGCGCGAACCGCTCTACACGCAATACCCGGCCCGCCAGCGCGGCACAAATGTCCGGAAGATCGATGTCCTTCGGTTCGACCCGTTGATCAGTACCATCCAGAGCGTGATAGCAACTGAACAGGTGGCTTCCGAGAGGATGGGCCGCCAGGTCGCCACTGAAATACTCATCGCTGGCCTGATGGACAGTACGGCCCACATGAAACCAGGTTTTGCTCAGAAGCGGCGCACTGAAACCGTCATCGCCCGGACCATCGGCGAAGGCCTCGCAGTCGGTTGACAGCAGCAGGCCAAACCCACGGAACTCACGCTGCCGGGCATCGTAATAACCTTCTCGATAGCTGAAACGACGGATCAACTGGTTGCCCGTGATTTCGTCGTGTTCAGTCAGTTGGCTGACCAGCGGGACGGGAAACGGCAATCGACACTCAGGTGTCAGGGAGGCGGCCAGCCTGAGCTGCTTTTCATCCAGCCACTCCTGCGCCGAGCTACGGTAGCCCAGTGTCACCGCCGCTCCCATGTTGTTATTGGTGGCACAGAGCAAATAGGGTTTGGCACTGACAAAGTCGTAGCGCCAATGCCGGGGTGTCATATGAGGAACTGTCAGTACCAGGCTGGAGCAGCCCAACCCTTGTAGATCGGCGACGCTCACTTGGCAGAAACGGTCGTGGCGCACGCCTTCAGGCCATGGCAGGACAAGGGGCCGGTCGGAAAAACCATTGCCGCCTTGGTTCATGAAAATCAACGCGCCCTCAGGCTGCACATAGATCAAATCGACAGCGCCTGAACCGTCGAGGTCCGCCAGCAGCACGTTGGATGCATCGAACGTGGCGTAGTCAAATTCCAGGGCGCTGAACACAAACCCTTTGCCGAAACGCCCACGTCCCAGATTGGGCCAGCATGTGAGTTCGTCATGACGAATGCGGATCAGATGCTGGCTGCCGCTGCCCAGCACATCACTGAAAGCCACCAGCTCAGAGGGGCTGTCACTCAACAGCGGCAAAGCGTCTTCATCCGCTTCCCGAGCCACCTCTTGCCCTGGAGCAAACCCTTGCTCGCGACGACTGGCATACAACCGCACGCTTCGTGGGCCGATCATGGCCAGGTCCGTCAACCCGTTGCCCAGCAGGTCGGCAAGTTGCCCTTGGGGATGAAAGAACTCTCGAGGGAAAGCCGCCAATGTCGCGAAGTTCGACCATGTGCGATCCGGCCGGCAGGTGAAAAAACCCGCCAGGCCGGGCTGCGCCACCACCCAGTCCAGCGAGCCATCACCGGTCATATCACTGAGAAACTGACGTACTGGCGCAGAGGTATCGATCACGGGCATTTGCACCAGCGTGTGCCACTCGCCATAAGCCACCTCATCAAGATGAGCTGCCGGCTGGGCGCGCAATGGCTCGCGGTAATACCAGGCCTTGTCGGTACGGCGCAGGATGCCCGGCAAGCCTTCGCCGTAAAGGTCGACCAGTTGGTAACGATGGCCGTCGTCAAGACCGGGCATAGGATCGAAGGGTTGATAGTGCCCGGCCCCCAGAGGGGGAGCGAAAGGGTTGTAGAAGAACTCCAGCGGCGGACGCGCCTGCACCTCACCCGCCTCGTCATACGCCTGGCTGTGAGCCGCAGAAAGATGGTTGTAGCCCAGCGGCGTTTCCCGGTATTCCAGCAACAGCCCCTTGACCGGCAACGGCTCGGGCCCCAGTTCCGGGAATTGGTGAAGCATCCGTACGCGCCAACACAACCACCGCGTCGTCAATTCAAAGCCGTATTCGAAGCTGGAGAACGGATCGCTGCGCTGCTCAACATAGTCGAACACCAGGTGAAACAGCCATTGCATATCCTGCCAGCCCTCGGCACGCCAGCCATACAGCTGATCGCCGGCCTCGACGTTGCCGTAGCACACCCGGCTCAAGTAACGCTGTGACCGGTAATCGCGTGGTTGGCTTGCATCAGGCCCCTGGCCGTCACACGCGTACTCATAGACGATGTGTTCTCCACAAGTATTGAGGCTCTCGTCCAGCAACCACGCACCGACCCTTTGCGGCCGGTCGGGATCGGCCCGGCGCGACCTGGCGGTTTTGCCATACAGATGCAGGCTGCCGTCGGCGCCGTGAACCAGCCAGAAACCGGCCGCGTCGTCGTCATCGGCCCAGTGTTCGATCCGCGCAAAACTGCTTTCTACCCGGGGCCAATAACGCACCACGGTGTAGTCGCCCACCGGCAGCCCGTTGTAGTCAGTCACCCGCTGGCCGATCAAGGCGCCGGTCTTCGGGTCTCGCTCGGGCATCCATAGATCACCTTCCGGACCAACGAACAGGTCCTCGTCGGTGTACGCCGGTACGCCATTGGAGGTACGCCGGGTAACCGCTTTGGCGGGGTTGCTCCAGCCGATACCAAATAGGCCATTGCCCACGCTGCTGCTGTAGGTAAGCGCCAATGCCGGTGCAAACCCGCGTCCGAGCGAAATCGGCAGCGGCAGTTCGAATGATGCCCTTCCCGTGGTGCCCACCGCGCCCATACCGTCGCCGAGGCTGCGAATGGCACCGCCGCCCTTGGGCAACGACGGTGGATTGATGTCCAACGCCTTGTCAGCGTTCATGGTGCCGCCCTGGCCGTGTAGCGCAGGTGCACAATGATATCGGTCAGGCTTTCCAGCATGGACCGTTGCCGGTCGTGATTCGGGAAGTGCAACAGCCAGCGAGACACGGCACCGGTGCCCTCGAAAGGCAGGTAACGCACATCGTTGAAATCAAAGGTGAACAGACCGTCATCGTCAATACCTGCGGACAGCGCCACCTGCTGACTGGCCCGCAGGTTCTCCTTGAGACTGCCGTCAGCCATCCGCACGGCACTGTAGGTCTGGGTCAGGGTGGCACGAATATCTTCGTAAGGCCCCACTGTCACCGGCAGGGAAACACTCACACGCTGGATCCGCCGTAGGATATGCCCGGGGTAATCGCTGTCGAACAGCCCCTGGGTCAGTTCGAACTCGACGCGGCCGTCCTGGAGCAGACGCAACTTGGTCGTACCCCAATCCTGATTGAGCGCGGATGACGGGTCCCGGTCCGGCAATTGACGCAGGGAAACCGTCTTGGTGATTTCCAGATGTCGGTCATTTCGGCTCAGGTAGGCTGCCTCCATTTTCAGTAACTGCAAGCCTAATGACTCACCGGCGCCGAGGCCACGATAGCTGTCATTCCAGGCTCCCGTCTGGATAAAACGGCTGGCGTAATCGGCGGTCTCGAACTGCCAACAGGCTTCGGCCGCCAGGCACAGCGCCAGGGCCGCGTCATAAGTCTGGTAGTAGAAGGTTGCGAACTGCCCATTGAGCCATTGGTAAAGCTGGACATTGCTGAATCGACTGCCCAGGAAAGCATACGTGGCCAGTGCATGTGCCTGCGCCACCTCGGCCTGCTGCAGTTGCAATGCGGTGGCGCGGGACTGGGCACGGAGCACATTGAGTTGCGCATCGATCTGTTCGATTTCCAGGGCGGCCTGGTCGCGCGCAAGCGTCCATTCCTGATGACGGCGACGGAACTGTTCGGTTCGGTCCGTTGCGTCCGCAAGATTATGACTGAGTGCCGCGAGCCCGAAAGCCGCCGCAGACACCATTTGCGGCACCCCTTCCAGCCGCCAGCCGCCGACCATGGCTCCCGCCATTACACCATTGGCAAAACCCACGATTGCCCCGCCCCCGCCCCCAGCCGCATTGGGCGGGATGACCAGCCCGCCGGCTACCGCATCGGATATCGCCCCAACGCCTTCAGCGACGCGTCCGGCCAGGTGCAAGCCCGCAGCGGCGATCTCGCCACTGTTCACTACCTCATCGGCCAGTTGCGCGTAAAAGCTCAAGCGCTGCTGCGCAATCGCCCGACTCGCCTCCAGGGCCTTTTGGCTTTCTTTATCGATAACCTGCGCCTGCTGTTGCAGGTCGATGGAAAATTGCGCGAAATCCCAGGCCTGGCGATATTGCAGCGCTTCGAACTGCGCCTGCTCCTTGCGCTCGATCAACGACAACAAGGTGCCGCCAAACTGGGTCAATGTCTGTACCGCGTTGAGCGCACGCTCATGCATCACGCTGAAGCGGTAATGCGGCACGTCCTGGGCCAACAACCGCGCACTGCCCCCCGCCGCCGCGCCCTGGCCGAACGCCGCCAGCAGATCCCGTGGGTTCAACGGCGCCGCGAATAACGGCAACGACAGCGGCTTGCCATCCAGGGTGCGGCTGTTGCGCAGGTTATCCAGGCGCGACTCAGCGATATCCCAGGTTTTCACCAGATGAGCATTGATCGGCAGGCGCAAGTAATCACTGTCCAGGTCAGCCAGCGTCGGGTCGTGCGAGAAGGTGCGCAGATACAGGGGGGGTTCGGCAAACTGATACAGCGAGTGGCCCTCATTGGCCTGGGCGCTATCGGCGCGCAAGTGGTCCTGCTCAATCAGGCGCTGCTCAAAGGTACGCAGTTGCGTATTGGTGGAATTGCTCAAGACTTGCAGGGTCACAGGCGTCCAGGAGTCCACCAGCTTGATGTCCGGCCGCGGGCCCAGCAGGTCCAGCACGCGCACGTACCACAACTTGGCTTCGCCGAGGCTGTCGGGGGTCAGTTGCCGATAGGCAGCATCGCCCCGGTCCAGCAGGTTTTTCAGGTAGTGCAGGTAGATCGCCTTGCGGTAGCGCACCGGGTGACTGCTGGCGATGCCGTCCGGGTCGGCGGGCTTGCGGGTGGCGTGGTCCATCTGCAACAGGCCGTCCATCAAGGGGCGCACGTTCCAGTAATCGGGGCGCCCCTTGCTGTCTTGTTTGCGCGACGGGTCGAAGATAAAGCCTAGCCACCGTTCGGCCTCGTCGAACTGCAGCTCCAGGTTCAAGCGCTGGCTGACCAGGAAGGGCAGGTGCAGGAACAACTCCCAGAAGTACTTGCCATTGGCACCATGGAAATCCATGCGATTGACCGCGGCCGGCGGCTGCAGCGGCGGCTCTTCCAGGCCCTGGGTTTCCCAGGTCAGGAGGTTTTCCAGGGCGATGTTGGCGCGTTGGATCAGTTCGCGGGCGAATAGGGTATTCATACGGATGGGCTGGCGGGGAGCACTGGCGTCGTCGCTCAGGTGGATGCCGGAGCCGGTGAAGTCGATGAATTCGGCGATGCCCAGGGTGGGGCTGGCGCGGGTGCTGATTCGCGGCGCGATCAGGGGGGTTCGAATAGCAGGGACGAGTTCCAGTTCAACGAGGGACAGTTTGAGGGTATGTCCCACTGCCAAATTGTTATCAAAGGCTTTTAGGCCGTGAATCAGTGGAATTTTTTTTGAACCGACAGGCCAGTCGACATTCCAGTCCGGTAACAGGGTTTCAGGGTTAATGGGGATTGATACCGTCTGCGTGTCGGGAGGGAGTCTTGAAGAAACAGTCGTTGAGTAAAAAAGCCACCGTTCTCCCGGAAACGCAGGTGTAGGGGTCTTCACGTCAACAGGTCTTAATATAAGACTCTGGAAGAGAGGTCTATGGGCTTGCTGAATAATATCCGCGTGATAAGAATATAAACTGCCTCCAGCAAAACCAATATAAAAATACGTGACAAATTGTGCGTTATCAGGGGAAAGCAACGAAAGTGCTGCCTTAAATATTCGTTTACCTTCCAATGAGACAGAAGCACCCGATGGTAAAGCTGGAAGCGAACAAGTCGAAAGAACATCACTGTCCCGAAGATAATAGTCGAGAGCACCAATCTGAGATGTCTGCAAACTAAAAGAACATACGTTATTATTGACTGCGGAAAACCCACCTCCCTCGACAGTCATCGTGGATCCTTTCAAGAGAGTTACGTTTTCTCCTCCCCCCATCGAAGGCGAGGTAACCAACACCAAGGTAAACTTATGACTCACCAACCCCGCGCTGACTCGGGTAACGATTTCTTGGGACGCCACCGAACTCACCAACTTTGACTCAAACTCCAAAGCCTGTGCCAACACGTTATATCTTACTTCAGTCCCTTTTCTTGGAGTAAAAATCCTATTCTGCCAATTCATATAGTTCCAATTATCCGAACTCGTATGAGGCGAACTCGTTTCGACACTTTTCACCGCAACCATAAAAGCCGGCAATTTGAACTGAAAGCGCCCGTAATTATCAAGAACAAATATTCTTGCCGCTTTAAGCACATACGGTTTCTTTATCCCTCCATCCCCCACGCCTACATGAAGAACAACTCCGCGTTCAGGAAACAGCGGCGTCACATTAAAGTTCTTATCGATCCATGCCGTCCTCAGAAAAGCATACTTATCCTGCGTACCGTCTACCGATGCGCCGCTCTCATAACCCGCATACATCGCGACCAGCATGGACTCCGGCGAAGCCGAGCTATCTGCTACTGCGATGCTTTCCACCAGCGCCGGTAAATCTCGTGATTTGAACAGCGGCGCCTCACTCCAGGCTTCAATGACCGTCTGCGGCACACTCCAACTGTCGTCGTACTTTTTGTAGACCAGGTTCAAGCGCAGCATAGGATTACTGCTGACTTGGGTTTGCGGCGAGCCTGGATCAGGAGGTTTTGGCGTCCCCGGAAGATAACTCTGCTCCACCGTTACCGAATCAGAGTTGCTACCCACACACTCCACCCAGAACACAAACAACCGATTATTGAATACCACCGGCCGAATCGTGCGTTCAATGGCACTCGCCGAAATCGGCAAGGCCGCCTTATGCCAATCCGACCAGGCGCCTGGCTGCGGATAGTCGAACTTGGGCCGATTGGGGTCGGTACCCGAAAGATTCTTGTACGTACGCTGGGACATGTCCACCGAGCGCCAGTAATACGCATTTTCCGCCCTGGATTTACCGATGAAATAGTACAGGCCGTTCTTGAAATCATCGGTGTTGATATAGCCATTGATGATCGTCAGGTTGGCCACTTCCTCGAAACTGGCCAGGTAGCTCAGTACCGCTTCCTGGGCGGTATCGATGTGGATTTTGTTCTGGTTGAGGTCATTTTCCAGTTGCTGGAAGTACGTCGACTTGTTCAGGCGCAGCGAGGGGTCGATGTACACCTCGGGGTAGTATTGCAACTGCTGGTTGGCGGCCCAGATCGGGTACTGGCTGTTGATCTCGCGCCATTGCGTGATCAGGTGTTCCTCCATGACCCGGATCTCATAACCCGGTTCCATGCCCATCAGCGCGCCATTGATGTATTGCTGGAGACTGGCAATCGCCGATGCGACCGGGCTGGTGGTCACGTCCTGGCTGACCAGCACGTCCAACAGTTTGTATTCGTAAAGGTCATTGGCCGTCTTGAGCGTGTCACCCAACTGAGCGTCGATAAACTCCTGAGTGTTGCGCACCACCACGTTGAGGTAGTAGGCCACCAGCGCATCGCGCAGGGTTTCATTGAGCAGGGTGTCGATGGACTTGGACATGATCGCGCCTCGTAAAGGTGATGGCTCAACGACTCGCGGCGACAGCCGCTTCCCCGGCCGCCTGCCAAGCGGTACTCGCGCTGTCGACGTGCAGCGCCGTGAAGGCCAGCAGATCACTCGCGGAAAACCCGCTGGCGACACAGTCGCTCTGGCAGCGCAATACCCAGTCCACTTCGGCCATCGACGTCGCGCGGCCCATTGGCAGCTCCTGGAACAACCGGCGAATATCTTCCGTATGCCAACCCAGCAAGTTGGCCAGCACCTCGGCACTTCGCTCGTTGACGGCGCTGCGCAACGCTTTGTTCTTGAGCGCAGCAGAGGATGGGTTGGCACTGATGAAGTAGCCCAACAACGCCTCTTCGGCCTGGCTCTGGCGCTTGAGCCATTGGGTATACCGGCCGAGTAAATACAGGCTGGCCCAGGACAGCTCGCGGCTGTCGGTGCCCGTCAGCCATTGCGGGCGAGCCAGGAACAACCGCAATGCGCTGGTACTCAGGCCCAGATGCAGAACCGCCTGGGCATGACGCAGCACCGCGCGCAGTTGTTCGATCAGGGAAGGGGCGGCATCGGCGTGCGTGCCCAGTTGCAGCACCCTCGACAGCAGTTGATACACCGTGGTCTGCGCCCAATGCACCACCACCGCGGTACGGTCCATGGGCAGATTGATCATTTCCTGGGCCAGGCCTTCGATCAGTCGTAGTTGCCGCTCGTGGCCACTGAGTAACAACGTGCCGAGTTTTTCCAGGCTGGCGACCCTGGCGTCGCTGTCCATGGCCAGTGGTTTGAGTACCACCACCAATGCCGCCTGCAACTGCGCCTGGGTGTTATCGACCATCTCCAGCGGCAGGGCTTTCACCAGGCCCTCTGGATCCAGTAAGGGCAGCAGCACCGTACGCCACTGGATGACATCGCCTGGGCCACGGGACTTGGTGGACTTCTCATGGGTGGGCAAATTCAGCGCCTGGATCTGCTGGTCGGTGACAAGCACCGCCCGGACCTGCTCGGCCAACTTCGCCAGGCGATCCGTCAACCCTTCGGGCGGCAGGTAGTCGCCAGGGGTGAGCCCAAGAATCTGGCGCACCTGGGTAACGCTTTGTCGGATGTCCTTGAGCCAGGTCACCGCCCAATCCATCTGCATCAACACATCGAGAATGTCCGGTGGCTGCGTAACGAGATCACCGTGGGCAATGTCCGTTATTCTCAGGTCGCGATTGGCGAGGGAGCCACATTTCACGCGTAGATAGTTGATCTGCCCTGGCAACTGAGTGATGGCTTCCCAAGCCACCCGCATGATTTGCCTGTTACTCAACGAAATAGATTGCCCCGCACGCAACTCAGCGAGCGTGAGCAAACTTCCATCGGCGTTCTTCAAGAACTGCGGTACATCGGGGGCAGCCGGCTGCCGGGTCAGGGTAAACACACGTGCAGTGCCTGATGCTTCGAAGTCAGTCCCTGCTTCGACCACCAGCTCTGACCCCGGCAATAAACGCAAAAGCTCACCGGGCTCTTCAACGACCACAACCAGCGTCAGGCGGATGCTCACACCGTTGACACTATCAACCGCCTTGACCACCAGGGGTCTGAGTGATTGCGCTACCGGTACTGCCAACCGCCCGGTACACACCAAACGCTGGTAATCCGCCCCGCCCAACACATCCAGCAATGCCCAACCGTCTTGCGACGAGAGCCCGAACATCTGCGCCATACGCACTTGGCGGTACAGCGACGACACGGTTTGCAGGTCGCGTTGCAACGGGCCGACGTGCCGCTCTGTTTGTGCGCACAGGCGAAACAGCGACGACTCGGTAGGCTGTAAGCCAAGGCCTGCGCACAGTTGCGCCACGGTTTTCGTCGAGGCGGCATCCAGGCCTGGAACACTGAACGGTTTCTGATCGAGCACCAGCGGCGTATCGAACAACGCGACAGGGTTGAACACCTGGTCAAACAACGCCATACCCTCGCCGCTGGTATAGGGCGTGAGGTCATGCATGAACGCGGCGAACTCTTGCGGCTTGATCCGATAGCGCCCGCTGAGATAGCGATAGACCCCCAAGGCTCGCAGGGTATTGAGGTTCAAGTCCATGCCCAGGTTATCTTCACCTTCGCTGCGAATGGCACTGATGATCAAGGTGTCCAGTTCGGCAAACGGAATATCGAGCCAGCGTTGCAGGCGAATCATGCGTTGCAGACGATCAAAACGCTGGGGGGAGGTCTTGGTCAGGTACCAGACAGTGCGGCCTCCGCCCTGAACCTCTCTGAACCCCATCGAGTTATCGACCTGATCGCGTCGGATAGAAGCGGTGGTGGCAGGCAATACGCTGTCGTAACGACTGGAGCCATGACCATTGACGTAACACGCGCCATAGTGATTGGCATGCGGGTACCGCGCCCCCACGCCCCCACCCTCCTTCTCCAGGTTGGTGCTTGGGCAATTGGGCGACAGGCGCGGGAAGTGCTTGCGTTGCGATAAAAGCGCTTCCACCTGCTCGGCGCTCAACTCGGTCTGCTGCATGAAAACCTTGAGTTCGATCAGTACCTCATCGCCCCGATCCGTCTGGCTTTCCAGACCATAACTACGCCGGAAGAACGCTTGCTGCTCGGCAGACTCTGTGATTTTCCCATCCAGCGTCAGCGTCACACTCAGCGCAGCCAGGCTGACGGGGATTGATGAAAACCTCGTGGTCGTGGTGATGATAAATGAAGCGCTATAGCCAGGACCTTCCGGGGAAGGCGTGTTTTCTGCCGATTGGATGCATGGCACGCGCGAGTCTGATCGTGTTGAGGAAATTAAATAATTTAGCTTCGATCGATAACTATTGGCCACACTGCCTGAACTGAGCACAAACCTTTCCTCACGCTTGGCACTTTCCCCCGGCTTGGAGAATTCGACCCTGACATTGGTGAGCGGAGAGGTGTAGGCACTCAACAGATGCGCAATGGGCTCGACCTCTTTAATTGCCGTTTGCCCGAGATGCAGCAGAAAACCCACACCCAGCGCTTTGTGTGGGCTGAGGTGAGACGTTCCGGGGCCTGCCCATATGGTTTTTCCAGCCAGCTCGGCTCTGGACAGATAAAACGTCGTAAATAACGACGGCTCAATCAGCAACGCCTGCTGCTGAGGACTCAGCCCGGACAGCATGCGTTGCGCTTCTAGCCTTGCATTCTGCACCGCCCCATACGTATTGCCTCCACCCAGGGTAGCCGGTAGCTCCCGGCTGATGCGGTAGTTCAATTCGCCCAGTTGCCAGTTCTTTTCTGCCAGCCCCAACCTGCATTGATGGTGTGGAAAGTTGTAGGGAAAAATGAAGGGGTGTCGGCGATCAGCCAATAGTTCGTAAATCGCTTGGTCTGTCCCAGGAATACCTGGTGAGTAACGCTTGATATCGTCCTTGAGCACCTCATTGACCTGCTCCAGCATCGGCCTGGCGGTAAAGGTGCTTTGCTGATCAATCAGCAACCTTGCAAGATCAGGCCGGCGCGTGTTCAACAATATCTTGGGGTGGGTGCCTTGACCCGAAGTCTCTAATATTCTCGTGGCAAAGTAGTACAACGACCGCAAGTAAGCCACGGGCGAATCAACGGCCGCCAAGGCACCGACCTTGCAGAACTCATCCCAGTTTTCCTTGAACAGGTTGGGGTAACTGGGGCCGATTTCAGTCAGTGCACGTACACCCGTGCGTTGGGTCAGGTCTTGATACCTGCCGCTGGACACTTGCTGCTCGCGAAAGAGGCGACCGATCTGCACGGCGTAACACATCGCGTTGTCGTAAGCGGCTGCACCGTCGGCGTCGCAGATATCACCCAGGCGCTCGATGAACTCAGGTTTTGAATGGCCGATGATGTCGAAGACCGACGCTATGCCCAACTGCTGCATGGCCGTAATGAAGTTGACCTTGCCTCGCGCGGTCTGTTTTGCGGCGGGATCATCAACCAGGTTAAGCAGCAGTCGATTACTCTTGGGTTCCATGTGTGTCATCACCCAGCATCGGAGTCTGTACGCACCACATTAGCGCCAACCCAAGGATCGTGAACCTGTGAAACCCGACAGGTACAAGCTCTCATCCGACCAAAGGCGCCACGTCAAAGCGAAGATGGTCAATACCACGCTGGCTTGAGTAGGATGTCTGCTCTCTCTAGGAGGTTGCCCCATGTTCTTCGGCGTTCTACTGATCATCACCTGGCTGATCCTCCTGCTGTGCTACCCGGCCAAGGCACTGCCAGTGTCGCTGGCCGCTGCCGTCGGCCTGGGTCTTGTCGCGGTGTGGGTGGTGTGGCTGGACAACCGCGAAGCCTCACAACTGGCGCGCCTTGAACTGCGCATCACCTACGCCCCGCAGGAATGCCCGGCCGACCGACCGCTCAAGCTGACCCTGAACAACGGCAACGACGTCCCCCTCACCGAACTGCGCTGGCGCGTCGCCGCCTATGCGCCGGGCGATACGGTCAACCTGGCCGACAACGTCTACGCCGCCCCGCGCTATCGTGGCCCCGGCGAGTTGCAGGCCGGCGCCACTTGGGACGACTGCCTGCCCACCCCGCCCCTGCGCCCCGGCTACCGCGCGCAAACCCTGGAATTTCGCGCCGAGCACCTGCAAGGCAGCTTCTCGGACTGACAAAGGACTGATCCATGCCCAACGTACTCATCACCGGTTGCTCCAGCGGTATTGGCCGCGCCCTGGCCGAGGCCTTCAAATCCGCCGGTTTCAACGTGTGGGCCAGCGCCCGACGCCCGCAAGACGTCACCGCCCTCGCCGCCGCGGGTTTCAATGCCGTTGAACTCGACGTCAACGACAGTACCGCTTTACAGCGCCTGACCGAACAGCTGGGAGAGCTGGATGTACTGATCAACAACGCCGGCTACGGCGCCATGGGCCCGCTGCTCGATGGCGGCACCGAGGCGATGCAGCGCCAGTTCGAGACCAACGTATTTTCCATCGTCGGCGTGACCCAGGCGCTGTTCCCGGCCTTGCGCAAGCGCAAAGGGCTGGTGGTGAATATCGGCAGCGTTTCCGGCGTGCTGGTCACGCCGTTTGCCGGCGCCTACTGCGCGTCCAAGGCGGCGGTGCATGCGCTGAGTGATGCACTGCGCATGGAGCTGGCACCGTTTGGAGTGCGGGTGATGGAGGTCCAGCCCGGTGCCATCAATACGAGTTTTGCCAAAAACGCCGGCGCCCAGGCCGAGCTGTTAATCAACGAGAAATCGCCGTGGTGGCCGTTGCGCGAGGGCATTCGCGCACGCAGCCAGGCCTCTCAGGACAAGCCCACCCCGGCCAGCGTGTTTGCAGCGGATGTGCTCAAGGCGGCGCAACAACCACAACCGCCGCGCCTGTTGCGCTCGGGCAATGGCAGCCGGGCGTTGCCGTTGATGGCCGCGTTGTTGCCCAAGGGATTATTGGAAGCCGTGTTGAAAAAACGCTTTGGTTTGAATGGGAGTTTGTAAATGATCGACTACAGCGATTTTTTTGAAGAAGTGATCCAGACCCACGTCGAGATCGAGCAATGGTTTGCCGGGGTTGCGCCAGAAGGCACCCTGCAAAGCCTGCTTGCGCGCTTCTCGCCCGAGTTCAGCATGATCGCCCCCGCCACCGGCACACGCGTCAATGCAGCCGGGGTCAACGCGCTGTTCACCCGCCTGGGCGGCATGCGCCCGGGGTTGAAAATCACCTTGAGTGAAATGACCGGGATTGACCGCCATGCGCGCGGCGCAACGGTGACTTATCGCGAACATCAGATCGATGCCAGCGGCACGCAGACGGATCGCCGCGCTACCGTAGTGTTCGAGAAGCAGGCCAGCGGTGCGCTGTTATGGCGGCATTTGCATGAGACGTTTGTGCCTCAGGCGCGCAACAACTAATGGCCAGTTAGCACCTGTCAGATCTGACAGTAGACGAGGGGGGGTCCCAGGAACAGACTGAAAACGTCGCCGGGTTTGAGCACACGTGGTATCCACGCGGCAGACTTTCCTCTCCAACCAAAGAAGGGATGCGTTGATGCGTAAGTCCAAAAAACCCTCAAAGACGCAACCCGGCACGCTGGATCCCGACTTCGGTATTGGAGGGGTGCAAGCCCTGGAAAAAATCCTCGAAGATCATGGTGATCTGAACGTTCGCTTTCGCTTCGGAGGACTTGCAACCGCGAAGGATGGCAAGCTTTTGTTCAGCGCCAGCGTGTATAGAAACCACGACGACCAGTACCTATACGGCTTGGGCCGCCTGAGCGCCGACGGCAGCCTGGATAAATCGTTTGGAACGAACGGGCTGGTCACCGGTGATTTTTTACCCTCGCTACCGGCCGGTGGTTCAAGGCTGACCGTACAATCGGCCGGCAACATCCTGATGCTGGGCTGGACATGGCGCAGTGCATCCAATGGCTGGGCGGACTTGGTGATTGCACGTTTCAACAGCGAAGGTAAGCCCGACACGAATTTTGCCGAGCAAGGACGGCGCATTCTGCCTACCAAGGACTACGAAGAACTCATAGGAGAATCAGCGACAGTACACGTCCAGAGCAACGGACGTATTTTAGTGAGCGCCAACTATGCAACCCGCGGCAATCCGGACCAGACCATGGGAGTGCTGTTTCGCCTGCAGCCCAATGGTGCACTGGACGAAAGCTTCAACAAAACTGGCAGGCTGGAGTTCAAACTTGCCGGCTCCAATGTGGCCACTGCGATCAACGCGTGTATCAGCCAGGGCAGTGATCACAAAATAGTGTTTGTTGGACATGCCCGGTTTATCCCCACCCTCAAGACCGCTCTGTTTGCCCGCCTCAACCCCGACGGCAGCCCGGACGCCGGCTTTGGCAGTCCCAAGACGCCGGGGTTTCATCTCATGGACAGGATCAAGGATCACACCACCTTCAACGCTCTGATCGAGCGCAAGGAGGACAACAGCCTTGTTGGCGCCGGTCAAATTGGGCAGGGCGGCGCCAAAAGCACAAAAGGTCTCATGCGGGCCATTACCCCAGACGGCGCGGTGCACCAACTGTTCAATGACGGTAACCCCCTGATCAGCCATTTTGACGGCAGCCACGACAATGGCTGGCAATGCATCATGCAAACCCGCACAGGCAACCTGGTGACGGCGTCAACCGGCAACTGGATCTACATCGCTCAATTCAAAACCCACGGCGTGCTGGATCTGGCCTTCAACAACAAGGGTTACAACGACATGCAGTCCGAACCCAGATCCCCCCCTGTGCTGCTGACCGAACGGGGTGACCAGCGAATCATTGCCGGTGCGAACGTCTCGGGTATCGATGATAAGGGTGTAGGCCAGCTAAGGTGCTTATTCGGCTAGGGGCACGCTATCGACAATCACCGTGCAGGTAATCCCCGCCGCCAACAACACCCCCTGCGGCACTTCATCAATATGAATCCGCACCGGCACGCGCTGGGCCAGGCGCACCCAGTTGAAGGTCGGGTTCACATCGGCGATCAGTTCGCGGCTCTCGGGGTTGTCGCGGTCGTAAATACCGCGCGAGATGCTTTCTACGTGCCCCTTCAACGTCTCGCCGCTCATCAACTGCATGTCGGCTTTGTCACCGACTTTCACATGGGGCAGCTTGGTTTCTTCGAAGAAGCCATAGACCCAGAACGAGTTCATATCCACCACGGCCATCTTGGCTTCGCCGATGCGCGCGTAGTCGCCGCGATGCACGTTGAGGTTGGTGACGTAGCCGTCCACCGCCGCCACGACCTGGGTGCGTTTCAAGTTGAGTTCGGCCGCTTCCAGTTGCGCCAGCGCGTGCTGGTAATCCGCCAGGGCCGAGTCGGCGATGTTGCTGGCGTCGTCGCGGTTTTCCCTGGAGATCACCAGGGCGTCGAGGTCGGCGCGGCGGTGGGCGTTGACCTTGCGCATTTCCCAGGTGGCCTTGCGCGAGGCGACCAGGGACTGCGCCTGCTTGACCGCGATGCGGTAGTGCTCGGGGTCGATCTGCATCAGCAGGTCGCCCTTTTTCACCAGTTGGTTATCGCGCACCGGCACGTCGACCACTTCGCCGGTGACGTCGGCGGCCACGTTGATGATGTCGGCGCGCACCCGGCCGTCGCGGGTCCACGGGGTTTCCATGTAGTGCACCCACAACGTGCGGCCAATCCAGATCGCCAAAGCCAGTACCAGCAAGGTCGCGAGCAGGCTGAAAAACTTTTTCATCGGGGCATTCTCAACGGTAGACGGTCAGCGCCAGGGCGCCGAACAGGCAAACGAACAGGCTCAGGCGCAGCAACGCCGGGTGCCAGAAAAAACGGTACAGGTCGAAGCCGGCCAGGAAGCGGTCCAGGGCCCAGGCCAACGCGGCCGCGATCAGGAACATCAGGGTCATGGTCGGCATATAGAGGCCGTGGAAGGCGATTTCACGAGGCATTCGGGGTTCCTTTGAGGGCCGCCAGCGGTGATTGCGGGTCCAGCAACGAGGTGCGGATAAAGTGCAGGTAGCTTTTCACCCGGCGCAGGGCCGAGGTGTCGAAGTGCGGGGCGAAGGGTTCGTCGGTGGCCTGCACGCGGCTGATCGCGTGGTCGACGGCGATCAGGCCACGCTCCAGGTTACTGGCGCTGGGTTGCAGGAACAGGCGCACCAACGAGCGGCCCATGACCCGGATCGCCTGGCGCCACGGCTGGGATTCGGCATAGGCCGGGTGCACCGGCAGGATCGCCTGTTCCTTGCGCAACTCGATGATCGCGTGGCCGACCTCCAGCACCACGAACATCCAGCGCAGCAGGTCGCGTTGCACTTGCGGCTGGCCGACAGCGAGGCCATAGGCCTGGTGCAGCAGGTCACGGGTGCGGCTTTCGAAGCTCGACGCCAACCCCTTGAGCTTGCCGCTGATGGCATACACCACCTGCTCGCGCAGGTCCTGCTCCAGGCGCCGCCACAGCCAGCGGCTGTTGGGCGGCAGGATGATCGCCCCCGCCGCCGCGCACACCAGCATGCCGAGGATCATGGCGATGTAGTCGTTGATAAAGGTGTAGGGGTTGTAGACCGTGAGGTTGTCCGGCACCGAACCGGTGCTGAAGAAAATCAGCAGGCCCACGCCCACACCGGCGTATTGCGGGCGTGAGGCGAGGAACGCGCCGAGGATGATCACCGGGGCGAGCATCACGCACAGCAGCGGGAAGCCGTCGATCCACGGGAACACGAAGAACATTTCCACAAAGCCCACCAACGCGCCGATCAAGGTGCCGCAGGCCATCTGGAACGCCATGCGCTTGGGGTTGGGCGTGGCGGCGGACAGGCCGACGGTGGCAGCGGCGATCAGGGTCATGGTGGCGCCGCTGGGCCAGGCGGTGGCCACCCAGTAACTGCCCAGCACAATCAGGATGAACGACGCGCGAATCCCCGAGGCGGCGCAGGCCAGCCAGTTGGTCTTGGGGCTGAAGGTTTCGTCCCATTGCTCCCGTGCATGGCTGTGATCGGCCAGGGATGCATGGGTTTGCGCGTAGTTGTGCAGGTCATCGACGAAGCGGTAGAGCAGCTCATAAGCGGTGTGAAAATCCAGCTGTTCGGCCTCGCTCGGGTTACCCTCCTGGAAGGTCGCGCGCAGGCTGCGGACCTTGGCGGGCAGGCTGTCCTTGTAGGCGCTGAGCTGGTTGACCAGGCGCGCGGCGTCGGGGCTGGTGAGGGCGCGGTCGGAGAAGCCGTCGAGGACTTCGGCGAGGTCCTGCAGGCCCGGTTTGATCGCCGCTACCACGTGATCCGCGGCGTCCGTGCGCAGGCGTTCGAGCAACTGGTGCAAGGCATTGAAGCGGGTGGTGATGCCCATGAACTCGCTGTTGAGGCGGCTGAGCCGACCATTGCGCCGGCGCATATGCGGGTCTTCGAACACCGTGAGGCTGCGCAGCCCTTCCAGGCCCACGGCCTCGGCGATAAAGCGCACATTGCTGGCCTCGAACCCTTCGCGCTGGCTGCGCCCGCGCAGGCCGTCGGTGACGAACAGCGCAAACACGCCAAAGCGCTGATAGAGCGCATTGCGCATCGCGGCGCTGGAGGTCTGCGGCAGGATCGCCGCGCTGACCAGGGTGGAACACAGAATCCCCAGGGAGATTTCCAGCACTCGCCACACCGCCGCCATAAAGGCGCCGTCCGGATGGGCCAGGGCTGGCAGGCCGACCATCGCCGCCGTATACCCCGCGAGCACGAACCCGTAGGCGCGAAAGTTACGGTTGCGTGTCGCGCCAGCGGTGCAAATGCCGACCCAGATGGCCAGCGCCCCCAGGAACAACTCGGTGTTCTGCGCAAACAACGCGATCAACACCACCATCACCGCCGACCCCGCCAGGGTGCCGAGGAAGCGATAGAAGCTCTTGGCGAACACCTGGCCGCTCTGGGGTTGCATCACAATAAACACGGTGATCATCGCGGTGCGTGGTTGCGGCAGTTCCAGGCGCATGGCCAGCCACAGCGTGAGGAACGCGGCGATCAGCACCTTGAAGATGTACACCCAGGTCACGCCGTCGCTGCGTGCCCAGTCGAAAAAACCACGGCGCCACTCAAGGGAATGCAGCCAGCGCAGCGGTGCAGGCATTGGAGTCATTAAATCCTACTCAGTGACCAAACTATTCAGTGATCAAACATGGCAAGCGCCGCCGGGGTCTTGCTCGGGAGGGTCTGGGCGTCCTGCGGTAGGTCTTTGCCGGCGTCGAGACCGCCACCCAGTGCGGTCACCAGTTCGGCATGGGCGCCAAGCCGCGTAGCCTGGACCTGCTGCTCAATCTGTTGTTGGCGAAACAGCAGGGTCTGCGCGTTGAGCACATTGAGGTAATCGGTCAGGCCGCGCTGGTAGGCGATCATCGCGATATCGTAGGTCTTCTGCGCCGAGGCCACCGACTGCGCCGCAAATGCTGCTTGTTTGTCCATGGATTCACGGCGAATCAACTGGTCGCTGATGCCCTTGAGCGCATTCACCAGGGTCTGGTTGTAGCGCGCCACGGCGATGTCATAGCCGGCGCTGGCTTCCCCCAGCTCGGCACGCAGGCGGCCGCCGTCGAAGATCGGCAAGGTGATGGCCGGGCCGACGTTGTAGTTGAATTTCTTGCCGGCGAGAAACGCCAGCATGCCGCCGCCGGTGGCCATGTAGCCGAGGCTGCCGACCAGGTCGACGTTGGGGTAGAAACCGGCGTGGGCGACATCGATGCCACGGGCTTGCGCCGCGACCTGCCAACGGCTGGCAACCACATCCGGGCGCTGGCCGAGCAATTGCGCGGGCAGGCTTGAGGGCAGTTTCAGTGGTGCGGCAAGGGACAGCGTCGGACGCTGCAAGGTGGCCCCCTCCCCCGGGCCTTTACCGGCGAGCGCCGCCAGCTGGTTGCGACTCAGGGCGATTTCCTCGTCCAGGGCATCCAATTGGCGATGGGTTTCCGGCAGCGGCGTTTCGGCCTGGCTCACGTCGAAATGGGTGCCGATCCCGGCGTCCAGGCGTTTGTTGGCCAGGTCGAGGATCTGCTGTTGCTGGGCCAGGGTCGCTGCGACGATATCGCGGTTGGCGTAATGCAACGACAGCTGGATATAGGCGCGCACCACGTTGTTCTGCAGTTCGAGTTGGGCCTGGCGTGCTTCGGCGGCGCTCATGTGGGCCAGGTCGACGGCGCGTTCGGTGGCGTTGCTTTCGCGGCCCCACAGGTCGAGGGCGTAGCTCAAGCCCAGGGACGCATTGTTGTCCCAGGTGTTGGCACCGCTCAATTCACCAGGGCCGTAGAACTGATCCTTGGGCCAGTTGTGGCGTTTGAGGGTGGTATCAGCGTTGATCTGCAGCGACTCTGCCGACTCGGCAACCCCGGCCATGGCCCGCGCTTCCCGCACCCGCGCGGCCGCCATGGCCATGCTCGGGCTGCTTTGGGTGGCGAGTTCGACCCAGCGGTTGAGCTGGGGGTCGCCATAGGCCTGCCACCATTGTGCGGTGGGCCAGTGGGCGTCCTGGGCGGCGCTGCGGATCGCTTCGTCGGTGGCCAGGGTAGTGGCGTTGAGAGCCTGGCCTTGGGGGGCGATTCCTCCGGTTCCGATGCAGCCGCTGATTGCTAACGATAAAGCGCAAACACTGAGAGCCTTCAGCGCTCGGTTAATGAGAGTCTTCAGCTCTCTGCTGATGCGACGCGGCACGGCGAACGAATTCCTGAGGTGGTATTGCGGGGAGAGGTGGCGCAATTCTAGGCGGCGGCACGGAGCGCGATAAGCAGGTGTTCCTGTGAATCTTTATTACCGTTCCAGCGACAATCCCGGTTCAACGGGCGTGTGGTTCGGATATTTATCCCGGCATCTGCATCCTTGCCCTACATCGATCCGCGTAACCGGGCACCAGAGTAGTCAGCCGACTGCCCCCGGAGAGCGCCTCATGCTTTCAGCCCTCAATACGCGGTTGCCGACACCAGAGAGCGTCGATGCTCTGCGCAGGCAGCTGCACCTCGACCCTGTGGCTTTGCGTCCTGGGATGCGGCCTCTACAAAGGGATGTGCTCTGGATCGCCGACAGGGTCCTGGAAAAGCTGAGCCCTCTTGCAGGCGACCCTCGCGACCAGTTGGCAATAGAGGCACTCCACCACAGACTGTCCAACAGCCCACCAAGCCTGGAAGTGTCGGTTGAGGCGTTACCTGACTTGTACGCGTTTTTCAAAAAAGCCGAACACATGCTCAGCCGCCATCGATCACCTCAAAACCCGGACATCGAGACCGATTACACACTGTGTCGTGCGCTCAAATGGCAGTTTCGCGCAGCCGTCAGCGAGGGAAACCACCAGCGCTTGACACACAATCTGCTGCAGTCGCTGAGCTATATCCGCGACGGCGGCGAACGGATCAACCATCGTCATATCGGCTACGACATTGCCCTGGAATCGACACGACAGATCAGTGCCGGGCCGCATCTGGCTGCCGACTCTCACTTGGCAACCACGGCAGATCAGCGGATCAAGAGCACGCGCATCATTGCCCTGCAGGGCAAATTCAAATCAACGCTGTCACAACCGAGCGAGTCCCGGTCTCGCGCCCAACTTGGCCTCGGCTATGTATCGTCTCGCGAGTACTCGAGCCTGGAGCACTACGCCGATGCCCGCAGCCATTCTGTACGCACGTCGCTGAGCGAGAGCATCGGGCGCACCGCCAATAACTTGCGCAACCTGGTGAGTGACAGCTGCAACCTGCACAGGCACCGCGCTTACTCAACACAGAGCCAACCCTATGTCAGGGACACCCTTGCCCGCGCAGGCCTGGTCGACGTTGAACTGCCCTGCCTGCATAGTCCCTCCCAACCCATCATGACCGAAAGGGGCATCGCACTGACCATGCGAGGCAAGGTGGCGGTCGACTTCTTCAGTTTCCTGAATGTGCACACCACGATCGAACTTACTTTGCAGCGCACCCGGCAACATAAAGCCCTGGATATTCTCGGCTTGCACGAAATGTCCCCGGCGCTGGCGAAGCAGCAACTGGTCTCGCTCAAGCATCCCGATGACAGCCCCACGGCACTGTTGAATGACATGAAAAACCATGTCATTTCCAGCAGCCGGCAATTCACCCGGAGCGTCAGCAAGCCCGTGCCGGCGTCCGAGTTGAACGCCGCCCTGCACACCAGCAACCGACAGGCCAGGTCACTGCTGGAGCGGTATGTACTGCTCAAGACCGACTCCCCCCTGGAGACGCACCTGGACAGCGAAATACGCGCGCTGATCCAGCGCAACCCTGCGCTGCTTCGCCCCGAAGCGCTAAGGACCTACACGTTGTCAGCCCAGGCGCAAACACTGTCAGGCTCAGCCGGGGTCACGGCTTCGTCACGGGCCGAGGCAGGCGGTAAAGGGGTGTCCATCGAATTCAGCCATCGCAAGAGTGATGACCCGCACCTGAGTGGCGATTACCTGACGATCGACATCGCAGCGCTCAAGTCCGTGGCGGTGGTACAAAAAACGCTGCGGCACGCATTGTCATCCATCGGAGACCAGGCGTTCGACTGGGAAAAGCTGGTCCGTTCGATCAGTGAATCGCTGCTCGACCCGGCCAGACCTTCGTCTACCCAGGTGCTGGTAAAGATCAAGCACGGCGAACCCGTGGTATTACTCACGCGCCATACGGTGAACAAAGCGCGCAAGCTGGGGCTGCCCAAGCCCGTTGAACAGTTCAGCGGCATTGATGTGCAGTCTTTGCGCACACGGCAAACCTTGCGCACAGAACGATTGGGCACCGATTCGCTGGACCATCTTTTGCCAATCGCTCGCCGCTACCTGGAAAGCCCTGGTGAGCAGTCGGGTTGGGACAACTACATACAGCACCACGTCGATGACATTCATGCACTACTCGACGCCCTCGGCCGGCAGACACACGGTACGACACTGGCGGCCGATCTCGACGCGATCAAACGCATCAGCCCGGCACTCGAACGGGCGGCTGAGGACCTGACCCGGCAGGCCAACACCGCCCTTGAAGCGCCGACCGCCGAACACCGCGCCAGCGCACGGGAGGCCTTCAATCACCTGCTGCGGGAATACCTGCCGCACTACCAGGCCAAAGTCAGCCAGGCGTGGACCTTGTCCTGAGCCTACGCCATCAATGTCCAGGCGGAGCGCGCCCAGCGGATGCACACCTGCGCGCAACTTCATGTCACAATTTGGCATCTCCCCTGAGAACTCTCCATGGACACTTTGCAAAACATGCGCGCCTTCAGTTGCGTGGCCGAAGCCGGCAGCTTCACCGCCGCCGCCGCGCAACTGGACACAACCACTGCCAACGTCTCGCGCGCGGTCTCCAATCTTGAGGCCCATCTGCAAACCCGCTTGCTCAACCGCACCACCCGCCGCATTGCCCTCACCGAGGCAGGTAAGCGCTACCTGCTGCGCTGCGAGCAGATCCTGGCCTACGTCGAAGAAGCCGAGGCCGAAGCCAGCGACGCCCACGCCCGCCCCGCCGGACAGCTGAAAGTGCACACCATGACCGGCATCGGCCAGCACTTCGTCATCGACGCAATTGCCCGCTACCGCCGCACCCACCCGGACGTGACCTTCGACCTGACCCTGGCCAACCGCGTGCCGGACCTGCTGGACGAGGGCTACGACGTGTCCATCGTGCTCGCCAGCGAGCTGCCGGACTCGGGCTTCGTGTCCCAACGCCTGGGCATCACCTACAGCATCGCCTGCGCCTCACCGGACTACGTCAAGGCCAAGGGCTGCGCACAACGGCCCCAGGACTTGCTCAACCACGCCTGCCTGCGCCTGGTCAGCCCGGTGATCCAGCTGGACAAGTGGACCTTCAACGGCCCCGAAGGCCAGGAAAGCGTGGCGATCAATACGTCGCCGTTCCTGGTCAACTCCGCCGACGCGATGAAAACCGCGATCACCAGCGGCATGGGCGTCGGCCTGCTGCCGGTGTATGCAGCCATCGAAGGCCTGCGCAACGGCACATTGGTGCGGGTCATGCCCACCTATCGCTCCCAGGAGCTGAACCTGTACGCCATCTACCCCTCGCGCCAGTACCTGGATGCGAAGATCAAGACCTGGGTGGAATACCTGCGCGGTTCGTTGCCGGAGATCCTGGCGGCGCACCAGGCGGAGCTGGTGGCGTATGAGTTGAGCGGCAGCCTCAGCGGTGCACGGCTGGCGAACTGATTTCTACCAGGCGATACAGGTCAAATGTGGGAGGGGGCTTGCCCCCGATGGCAGTGGATCGGTCAATACATCTGGCGACTGACGCACCGCTATCGGGAGCAAGCCCCCTCCCACATTTTTCCCTGCCCACTTTAGGTCTGCAGTGTCCTGACAATAGTGGCAAGGAATGTTAGCGTGCTTGGCATTCTCCCGTAGTCGATGAGCCCGCCTGCAATGAAAAAGACCGTCCTCGCCTTCAGCCGTGTCACCCCGCAAATGATCGAACGCCTGCAACAGGATTTCGACGTGATTGCGCCCAACCCCAAGCTGGGCGATATCAACGCTCAATTCAATGAAGCCCTGCCCCACGCCCACGGTTTGATCGGCGTGGGTCGCAAGCTGGGCCGCGCGCAGCTCGAAGGCGCGGGCAAGCTGGAGGTGGTGTCCAGCGTGTCGGTGGGCTACGACAACTACGATGTGCCGTACTTCAACGAGCGCGGGATCATGCTCACCAACACCCCGGACGTACTGACCGAAAGCACCGCCGACCTGGCCTTCGCCCTGCTGATGAGCAGCGCGCGCCGGGTGGCCGAGCTGGACGCCTGGACCAAGGCCGGCCAGTGGAAAGCCAGCGTCGGCGCGCCGCTGTTTGGCTGTGACGTGCATGGCAAGACCCTCGGTATCGTTGGCATGGGCAATATCGGCGCGGCCGTGGCCCGTCGTGGGCGCCTGGGCTTCAATATGCCGATCCTGTACAGCGGCAACAGCCGCAAGACCGCGCTGGAACAGGAACTGGGCGCGCAATTCCGCAGCCTGGACCAACTGCTGGCCGAGGCGGATTTCGTCTGCCTGGTGGTGCCGTTGAGCGACAAGACCCGCCACCTGATCAGCACCCGCGAATTGGGGCTGATGAAGTCCAGCGCGATTCTGATCAATATCTCCCGTGGCCCGGTGGTGGACGAACCGGCGCTGATCCAGGCCCTGCAAAACCAGACCATTCGCGGCGCCGGGCTGGATGTGTATGAGCAGGAGCCGTTGGCCGAGTCGCCACTGTTCCAGTTGAGCAATGCGGTGACCCTGCCGCACATCGGCTCGGCGACCCATGAAACCCGCGAAGCCATGGCCAACCGCGCGCTGGACAACCTGCGCAGCGCCCTGCTCGGCCAACGCCCGCAGGACCTGGTGAACCCGCAGGTGTGGAAGGGCTGACACGGGCCCAGCCCGACACAAAATCGGGTTAAAGCCTGGCTCTCCCGAGTCGATAACCCTCAATAGAAGTTCGTCATCCCTGATCCACAGAAGGTTTTTATGTCCACCACCAAAGCCCGCGCAGACTCACTCTCGCTTCTGCTCTTTACCTTGCGCAGCGGTAAGCTGATGGCCATCAACCTGCTGAAAGTCAGCGAGATCATCCCTTGCCCGCCGCTGACCAAGCTGCCGGAGTCCCATCCCCACGTCAAAGGCATCGCCACCCTGCGTGGCAATTCATTGGCGGTGATCGACCTGAGTCGCGCCCTGGGGGAAATGCCCCTGGAAGACCCGAACGGCGGCTGCCTGATCGTCACCGACGTGAGCCGTTCCAAGCAGGGCCTGCATGTGCAGGCCGTGAGCAAGATCGTGCACTGCCTGACCACCGATATTCGCCCACCGCCCTACGGCTCCGGCGGCAACCGTGCGTTCATCACCGGGGTGACCCAGGTGGAAGGCGGCCTGGTGCAGGTGCTGGACATCGAAAAAGTCATCCATGGCATCGCCCCGGCGCCGATTGAAGCGGCGCCTACCGACCTGACCATGGAAGAGGCGGAAGTGCTCGGCAATGCGCGGATCCTGGTGGTGGATGACAGCCAGGTCGCCTTGCAGCAGTCGGTGCACACCCTGCGCAACCTCGGCCTGACCTGCCACACCGCGCGCAGCGCCAAGGAAGCCATCGATGTGCTGCTGGAGCTGCAAGGCACCGCCGCGCAGATCAATGTGGTGGTGTCGGACATCGAGATGTCCGAAATGGACGGTTATGCCCTGACCCGCACCCTGCGTGAAACCCCGGACTTCCAGGATCTCTACGTACTGCTGCATACCTCCCTGGACAGCGCGATGAACAGCGAAAAGGCGCGCCTGGCCGGTGCCAACGCGGTGCTGACCAAGTTCTCTTCGCCCGAACTGACCAAGTGCCTGGTGGTCGCCGCCCAGACCGTGGCGCAACAGGGGCTGTAACCGGTGGCGGAGTATTTCCAACTGCTGCGCCGCGACCTCACCGGCAGCCTGCCTGCACCGCAATGGCCGGCCCATACGCAGTTGGATCACTACCGCGACGAGCTGGCCCCGGCGATCCATGCGGTGCTGCGCATGACCCAGGAGCAAGGGGGTGGCCGCGTCCCTCATCTGCCAACCTGGCAGCAGCAATTCGTCACCGATGCCGAATTCGATCCTACGCTATGCCTGGTGGCCAGCAACGGCGATGGCATTCTCGGGGTGGCGCAGTGCTGGACCAGCGCGTTTATCAAGAACCTGTCCGTGCATCCTTGCGCTCAAGGCCAAGGCCTGGGCCGCGCGTTGCTGCTGCACTGCTTCCAGGTGTTCAAGCAGCGTGGCGAACCCTATGTCGACCTCAAGGTGCTGGAGAGCAACCGGCGCGCCCGACAACTGTACGAAAGCGCGGGCATGGTCTTTGTGCTGCGGGATGTGGTCGCCGACGACTGACAGGCGCTGGCGCATAACTTGCTTCCAGAGCAGCACAACGGTGGATAGAGGTAAAAACCCGTCACCGTAATTGCGTGCCCTCTGACCTAGCCTGGTGACAGATCCGCCATGAACACCCATTTTTCCTGCGTCGGCTGCGGCAAGTGCTGCAGCGATCATCACGTCCCCCTGACCCTCCAGGAAGCCCGCCAATGGGCGGCTGACGGCGGTAACGTCATCGTTCTGGTGGAGGGTTTCCTGAGCAATGGCCTGGGCCTGCCTCAACTGCAGCGCGAACATGCCGAGCGCCGTTCGGTGGTGGTACCCAGCGGCAACACCGAGGCGTTTGTGGCAATCACCTTTGCCGCCTACAACGCCGGGCGCTGCCGGAATCTTGACGCAGACAACCGATGCCGCATCTACGAGCGCCGCCCGTTGGTGTGCCGCATCTACCCGATGGAGATCAACCCCCATATCCCACTCAACCCCGCCGCCAAGGATTGCCCGCCGGAATCCTGGGAACAGGGCCCGGCGTTGATCGTCGGGGGTGAATTGATGGACCCGGAGCTGGTGGAACTGATCCAACGCTCGCGCCAGGCCGACCGAGACGACGTGCAGACCAAGGAGGCGGTGTGCGCCTTGCTGGGCATCCGCACCACGGCGCTCAAGGGCGATGGGTTTACCGCGTACCTGCCGGACATGGGCGCGTTTGCCCAGGCGATTGAGCTGGCGGTGGACCGGCCGGCCGTGGCCAGTGAGTGGGTGTTTCATGTATCGGGGATGGATATCGCCGAACAGTTGCTGGATGCCGGCGCGCAGATTGCCACCGAGGTGCCGGCCAACTATGCGTTTATCTCGCTGCGGGCAGCGTAGACCTTGAAGGCCGCCGATCAGTGCTCGGCAGGAACGGCGTCAAGGCGGTAGGGCTGGATGATCCGCTGGTACTCGCCGCTCTGCTTCAGTTGTTCAAGGGCGCAGTTGAGTTCGTTGCGCAATGCGGTGTCAGGTTTGCGCACCGCGATGGCCACACCATCGCCCAAAAGCTCGGACGAAATGGCAGGGCCGACGAAGTCGAAATCGTGGCCGTCTTCGGTGTCGAGCAAGGCTTCACGAATTTCTACCGTGCCTTGCAGGGTCGCATCAATCTCGCCGGCTTTAAGGCTGCTGACTAATTCATTGTTGAGCCAGAAACTCTTGACGATGACGCCATTCGGCGCCCACATCGAGCGGGCAAAAGCCTCACGATTACTTCCCAGCAACACGCCGACACGCTTGCCCTTGAGCGACTTTACCCGCGGCTGCAAGTTGGACATGCGACGCGCCACCAGGCGCGTGGTGAAGGGGTAGAGGTTATCGGTGAAGCCCACCCAACGTTGCCGTTGCGACGTCGGCGCCATCCCCATGATCGCGTCGAATTTCCTGGCTTCAAGGGAGATGAAATCTTCGGCAAGCACCTGGTCGACCCAGATGCAGCGTGCATTCAACTGCACGCACAGGGCGTTGCCCAGCTCGATATTCAAGCCGACCAACTGCCCTTGCGGGTCGCGGCTCTGGAAGGGGGGAAATTGTGCAGCAACGGCGAAACGGATTTCACGCCGCGGTGGATCATCGGCCGCGGAGGCATCCGCTGCAAGCAACAGGGCAAACACTACACAGATGTGTATCAGAGCCAAGGGAGACGTCCTTTTCCGGAAAGACCAGCGTCGCCCCGCTCCCCCCTGAAATCACAGGGGCAGAGCAAAGGCTGTGCAAGCTTTCAAGAAACGGTCGTAGGCCTACAATCAGAAATTTCAGCAGAGGCTGTAGGCAATAATCGACACGATCTGCGACTTGTTAATCTCAGCGTTTACCCATCGAACGACGAGTACCCGGCGGAGCCATGCCTGGCGACTTGGTATGGCCGTTCTTGGCACCGTTTTTGTACCACGGTTGGGCCGCATTCCTGGCCCCAGCCAGCTCACCCGGCTTGAACGGAAACTTGAACGCCGGGATCTCAGCTTTTTCAACGCCTTCGGCGCTGGCCGGATCGACGATGTCGGTCGCTTCAACAGGGGGTTGTGTCGGGGAAGTCATGAAAGCTCCGGGGCGTGCAAAAAATGATGCGGGGCCGGCTTGCGGGCCACACTGGCGCGCAGTATACCTGCGAGCTTCAGATCTTTAACCACCACCGGTACGAATGGTCGGCGTTTGCTGACAGCGCTGTCAGTTAGCCGTCACCGTGCTGACCGGGTTGAAGGGCTATAAAGACCGCTCACTCTCCCCATCCTTTGCCCCGGCGCCTCACCCATGCACATTCAACGAAAAACTGCCCTGATCGTGGGTGTCCTCGTGGTCGTGGCGGTTGCAGCCTGGGCGCTGACCCGCCCAGCCAAGGCCAGACTGGCGGCACCCACCGCGATCCCGGTGCGGGTGGTGAGCGTAGCGCAGCAGGACATTCCACGCTTTGTCAGCGGCATCGGCACGGTGTTGTCCCTGCACAGTGTGGTCATTCGCCCGCAGGTCGACGGCATTCTCACCCAATTGCCGGTCAAGGAAGGCCAGTGGGTCAAGGCCGGCGACTTACTGGCCCGAATCGATGATCGCTCGATCCGCGCCAGTCTCGACCAGGCCAGGGCGCAACTGGGCGAGAACCAGGCGCAGTTGCAGGTGGCGCTGGTCAACCTCAAGCGCTACAAGGAATTGAGCGTCGACGACGGCGTGTCCAAGCAGACGTACGACCAGCAACAAGCCCTGGTCAACCAACTCAAGGCCACCGTCCAAGGTAACCAGGCCGCCATCGATGCAGCCCAGGTCCAGCTGTCCTACACCCAGATTCGCTCACCGGTCAGTGGCCGCGTCGGTATTCGCAATGTGGATGAAGGCAACTTCCTGCGCACCAGCGATACCCAGGGCCTGTTCTCCGTGACCCAGATCGACCCGATTGCCGTTGAGTTCTCTTTGCCGCAACAGATGCTGCCGACCCTGCAAGGCCTGATCGCCGCGCCTGCCAAGGCCAGCGTCGACGCCTACCTGGGTGCCGACACCGACGGCCAGACCGGCGACCTGCTCGGCGAAGGCCACTTGAGCCTGATCGATAACCAGATCAGCTCCACCACCGGCACCCTGCGCGCCAAGGCCGAGTTCAACAACGCCTCGCAACGCCTGTGGCCGGGGCAACTGGTGACCATCAAGATCCAGACCGCCCTCGACAAAAATGCCTTGGTGGTGCCGCCGACCGTTGTACAACGCGGCCTGGATTCGCACTTCGTGTACCGGGTCAGTGGCGACAAAGTGGAGGTGGTGCCGGTGCAGGTGACGTACCAGGACAGCGACGTCAACATCATCAAGGGCGTACAGGCCGGCGATGTGCTGGTCAGTGACGGCCAATCGCGCCTCAAGGCCGGTGCCCAGGTGGAGGTGCTCAAGGAGCCGCCGCAGGTGGTCCAGACCGTCGACGCCAAGGTGCAGCCATGAACGGCAGCCGGTCGCCCTCGGCCTGGTGCGTCGACCACCCGGTCGCCACCCTGCTGCTGACGTTTGCCCTGGTGCTGCTCGGGATCATTGCCTTCCCGCGCCTGGCCATCGCGCCACTGCCGGAGGCGGAATTTCCGACGATCCAGGTCACGGCACAATTGCCTGGCGCCAGCCCGGACACCATGGCGTCCTCGGTGGCGACGCCGCTGGAAGTGCAATTCAGCGCCATTCCCGGCATGACCCAGATGACCTCCAGCAGTGCCTTGGGCTCAAGCCTGTTGACCCTGCAATTCACCCTCGACAAGAGCATCGACACCGCCGCGCAGGAAGTGCAGGCGGCGATCAACACCGCATCCGGCAAGCTGCCCAGCGATATGCCAAGCCTGCCCACCTGGAAAAAGGTCAACCCGGCGGACAGCCCGGTACTGATCCTCAGTGTCAGCTCCGACAGCATGCCCAGCACCGAGTTGAGCGACTATGTGGAAACCCTGCTGGCGCGGCAGATCAGCCAGATCGACGGGGTCGGCCAGATCAACATTACCGGCCAGCAGCGCCCGGCGATCCGCGTGCAGGCTTCCCCCGACAAACTCGCGGCCATCGGCCTGACCCTGGCCGATATCCGCCTGGCCATCCAGCAATCGAGCCTCAACCTGGCCAAGGGTGCGATCTACGGCGAGAACAGCGTGTCGACCCTGTCGACCAACGACCAGCTGTTTCACCCCGAGGACTACGCCCAACTGATCGTGTCCTACAAGGATGGCGCCCCCGTTCAACTGCGCGATATCGCCAAAGTCATCAACGGTTCGGAAAACGCCTACGTGCAGGCCTGGTCCGGCGACACTCCGGGGGTCAACCTGGTGATCTCGCGCCAGCCCGGCGCCAACATTGTCGAGACGGTGGACCGCATCCAGGCCGAACTGCCGCGCCTGCAAGGCATGCTGCCGGCTTCGGTGCAGGTCAGCGTGTTGACCGACCGCACCAAGACCATCCGCGCGTCCCTGCATGAAGTGGAAGTCACCCTGCTGATCGCCATCCTGCTGGTGGTGGCGGTGATGGCGCTGTTCCTGCGCCAGTTGTCGGCGACGCTGATTGTGTCTAGCGTGCTCGGCGTGTCGCTGGTCGCCAGTTTTGCGTTGATGTACCTGATGGGCTTCAGCCTGAACAACCTGACCCTGGTGGCGATCGTGATCGCCGTGGGCTTTGTGGTCGACGATGCCATCGTGGTGGTGGAGAACATTCACCGCCACCTCGAGGCGGGGCTCGACAAGCGCGAAGCGGCGATCAAGGGCGCCGGCGAGATTGGCTTTACCGTGGTGTCCATCAGCTTCTCGCTGGTGGCGGCGTTTATTCCGCTGCTGTTCATGGGCGGTGTGGTCGGACGGCTGTTCAAGGAATTCGCACTGACGGCCACCTCGACCATCCTGATTTCGGTGGTGGTCTCATTGACCCTGGCACCGACATTAGCCGCGCTGTTCATGCGCGCCCCGACCCATCCCGCCCACGACAAACCCGGCTTCAGCGAACGCCTGCTGGCCGGCTACGCGCGCAACCTGCGTCGCGCGCTGGCCCATCAGCGCAGTATGGCCGCGCTATTCGTGGTGACCCTGGCTCTGGCGGTGGTCGGCTACGTGTTTATCCCCAAGGGCTTCTTTCCGGTACAGGACACCGGTTTTGTGCTCGGCACCAGCGAGGCGGCGGCCGACGTGTCATACCCGGACATGGTCGCCAAGCACAAGGCCCTGGCCGAGATCGTCAAGGATGACCCGGCGGTGCAGGCATTTTCCCATTCGGTGGGGGTGACCGGCAGCAACCAGACCATCGCCAACGGGCGCTTCTGGATCGCCTTGAAAGACCGCGGTGATCGCGACGTGTCCGCCAGCCAGTTCATCGACCGCATCCGGCCCAAGCTCGCGAAAGTGCCGGGCATCGTGCTGTACCTGCGCGCGGGCCAGGACATCAACCTCAGCTCCGGCCCCAGCCGTGCCCAGTACCAGTACGTACTCAAGAGCAACGACGGCCCGACACTCAACACCTGGACCCAGCGCCTGACCGAAAAACTGCGCGCCAACCCGGCGTTTCGCGACCTGTCCAACGACCTGCAACTGGGCGGCAGCATCACCCATATCAGCATTGATCGCCAGGCCGCCGCGCGCTTTGGCCTGACCGCCACCGATGTCGACCAGGCGCTCTACGACGCATTCGGCCAGCGCCAGATCAACGAGTTCCAGACCGAGATCAACCAGTACCAGGTGGTGCTGGAGCTGGACAGCCAACAGCGCGGCAAGGCCGAAAGCCTGAACTACTTCTACCTGCGCTCACCACTGACCAATGAGATGGTGCCGTTGTCGGCAGTGGCCAAGGTCGACCCACCGACCGTGGGGCCTCTGTCCATCAGCCATGACGGCATGTTCCCCGCCGCCAACCTGTCGTTCAACCTGGCACCCGGTGTGGCGCTGGGTGACGCGGTGATCATGCTCAACCAGGCCAAGAATGAAATCGGCATGCCGACCACCATCATCGGCAACTTCCAGGGCGCGGCCCAGGCGTTCCAGAGTTCGCTGGCCAGCCAGCCCTGGCTGATCCTCGCGGCGCTGGTGGCGGTCTACATCATTCTGGGTGTGTTGTATGAGAGCTTCGTGCACCCGCTGACGATTATCTCCACCTTGCCCTCGGCGGGGTTGGGCGCGCTGATCATGCTGTCGCTGATGGGCCAGGACTTCTCGATCATGGCGCTGATCGGCCTGGTGCTGTTGATCGGGATCGTGAAGAAGAACGGCATCCTGATGATCGACTTCGCCCTGGACGCCCAGCGGGTGCGCGGGCTATCGCCGGAGGAGGCGATCTATGAAGCCTGCATCACGCGGTTCCGCCCGATCATCATGACCACCCTCGCCGCCCTGCTCGGCGCGGTACCGTTGATGCTCGGCGCAGGCCCGGGTGCGGAAATGCGTCAACCCCTGGGCATCGCGGTAGTCGGCGGCTTGCTGGTGAGCCAGGCGCTGACGCTGTTCACCACACCGGTCATATACTTGTACCTTGAGAAATTTTTCCACCGGCCCAAACCAGCGGCTGAGCTGGCAACCACACATTGAGGCCAAGGCACCGCCCTGGAGCAAAAGGCTCATGCGCGTACTGATTGTTGAAGATGAAGAAAAAACCGCCGACTACCTGCACCGCGGCCTGACGGAGCAAGGCTACGCCGTCGATGTGGCGCGCGAGGGTGTCGAGGGCCTGCACCTGGCGCTGGAAAACGATTACGCGGTGATCGTGCTCGACGTGATGCTGCCCGGTCTCGATGGCTTTGGCGTGCTGCGGGCGTTACGTGCGCGCAAGCAGACGCCGGTGATCATGCTCACCGCCCGCGAGCGCGTGGAAGACCGTATCCGCGGCCTGCGCGAAGGCGCCGACGATTATCTCGGCAAACCGTTTTCCTTCCTCGAACTGGTGGCGCGCCTGCAAGCCTTGACCCGCCGCAGCGGCGGCCACGAGCCGGTGCAAGTGACCGTCGCCGACCTGTGGATCGACCTGATCAGCCGCAAGGCCAGCCGCAATGGCGTGCGCCTGGACCTGACCGCCAAGGAGTTCTCGCTGCTCAGCGTATTGGCGCGGCGCCAGGGCGAAATCCTCTCCAAGACCTCGATTGCGGAAATGGTCTGGGACATCAATTTCGACAGCGACGCCAACGTGGTCGAGGTGGCGATCAAGCGCCTGCGCGCCAAGCTTGACGGGCCGTTCGAACACAAGCTGCTGCACACCATTCGCGGCATGGGTTATGTGCTGGAGAATCGCAGTGTCGGCTAACTCCATTGCCCTGCGCCTCAGCAGCATGTTCACCCTCGTGGCGGCGCTGATATTCCTGTTGATCGGCGGCGCGCTGTATCAGCAGGTGGACCGCAGCCTGGGCTTGCTGCCAGGGGCGGAGCTGGATGCGCGCTACAGCGTGTTGGAATCCTCTGTGAACCGCTTCGGCACGCCGGACCATTGGGTGAAGATTCAAGCCAAGCTCAAATTACTCGGCGAGGAAGACAAGCGCATCCGCTTCTGGGTCGTCAGCAGCGATCCGACCTACGAGTACGGCAACCCCGATGCGCAGATCCGCGCCTTCGCCGAGGGCCCGACAGGCAAGCGGGATCTGCGCCTGCCGGGGCGCGAATACCCGTTCAAAGTGCTGGTGAGCCAGTTCCCGGCCAAGGACCAACGCCCGCCGCTGCGCTTCATGATCGCCATCGACACCGAAAACTTCCGCGCCACCCAGCACCATCTGCTGGTGGCACTGGTCAGCCTGGCGCTGGTCGGCGTAGTGCTGGCGGCGCTGCTGGGGTTCTGGGTGTCGCGCATTGGCCTCAAGCCGCTGGGCAAACTCTCGGATGAAGCACAGAAGCTGGCGCCACCGAAGCTCTCCGGGCGCCTGCAACTGTCGCCGCTGCCGCCGGAGCTGAGTCAGTTCGTCAACTCGTTCAACTCCACCCTGGACCGCGTGGAACAGGCCTACTCGCGCCTGGAGTCGTTCAACGCCGACGTCGCCCACGAACTGCGCTCGCCGCTGACCAACCTGATCGGCCAGACCCAGGTTGCCCTGACACGCGGGCGTTCGGCCGAGCATTATTTTGAGGTGCTGCAATCCAACCTCGAGGAATTGGAACGCCTGCGTTCGATCATCAACGACATGCTGTTCCTCGCCAGCGCCGACCAGGGCAGCAAGGCCACCAAGCTGAGCGAAAGCTCCCTGGCCGATGAAGTGGCGACCACTCTCGACTACCTGGACTTCATCCTTGAAGACGCCCAGGTTCAGGTACGCGTGCATGGCGACGCCCGGGTGCAGATCGAAAAAGCCCACCTGCGCCGCGCCCTGATCAACCTGCTGAGCAATGCGGTGCAGCACACCGCGCCCGGGCAGGTGATCGACGTGAACATCGACGTGCTGGAGCATCAGGTAGCCATCGGCGTGACCAACCCTGGCGACGTGATTGCCGGCGAACACCTGCCCCGGCTGTTCGAACGCTTCTATCGGGTGGATGCGTCGCGCAGCAACAGCGGGGCGAATCACGGTTTGGGGCTGGCCATCGTCAAGGCGATAGCCTTGATGCACGGCGGTGATGTGTTCGTGCGCAGCGATGTGAGTGGCAATACCTTTGGCATTACCCTGCCGGTCTAGACATCTCCCCCATGGCCCAAGCATCACTGTTGCTGTTTTGGCAACAGTCATTATCTTGTTACACTCTGTATCGCAGCGCTCGCCTGCGTTAATTTGACGCATCGATGAGCGCGACGGCAAAGGCAGCTGACCCGCTTACCCGAATTTCCCTCGACTTATTTCCAGGGCTCTACACTGGGAATCTGTCTTAAAGCCGCTGACTTCAGCGGCTTTTTTTTGCGGTAAAAAAAGGCCAGGCACACCCCCACGACACTGGCCGTTTTCGATTGACCAAAGGAGCTCCACCGGTGAAGAACTCGCTGACGTTCACCCCGTTATTCCTCGCGATTGCAGCAACGATCGTTCCCCTTGCCCACGCGGCAGACACCACCCCCGCCGACGGATTCGTCGAAGGCTCGCACCTCGACATCAACACCCGCAACTACTACATGAACCGCGACCGGCGCGACCTCCACACCGATGACAGCAAGGAATGGGGCCAAGGTTTTATTGGCACCTTCGAATCCGGCTACACCGAGGGCACCGTCGGCTTCGGCCTGGACGCCCACGCCATGCTCGGCCTCAAGCTCGACGGCGGTGGCGGCACCGACGGTTCCAGCATCCTTCCCTACGGCAGTGCTGACGGCAGCGGCAAAGCGCCCGGTGCGTTCTCCACCGCAGGGGGCACCTTGAAGATGCGCGCCTTCGACACCGAGTTGAAGGCCGGTGACCTGTTCCTCAACAACCCGGTGATCGCTGGCGGCATGACGCGCATGCTGCCGCAGACTTTCCGTGGCGTGAGCCTGAGCAACCACAGTTTCGACGGCTGGATGCTCGAAGGCGGCCAGGCCAGCTTCACCAAGCTCTACAACCAGAGCGGCCACCGACGCATCGGCACCAGCTATGGCGCATTGCCCAGCAACGCTGACAGCCAGCACATGAATTGGGCGGGCGTTTCGTTCAGCGGCATCCCGGGAGTGACCAGCAACCTGTACGCCTCCGAACTCAAGGACGTGTGGCACCAGTACTACTACGACCTGGACTACACCTACGCGCTGAACGACCTGGTCAGCCTCAACCCGGGCCTGCACTACTACCACACCCAGGACACCGGCCAGTCGCTGCTCGGGGATATCGACAACAACACCTACAGCCTGCACTTCACCGTCGGCGTGGGCCACCACAGCGTCACCGCCGCCTACCAGCGGGTCAACGGCAACACGCCGTTCGACTACATCAGCCAGGGCGACAGCGTGTACCTGGACAACTCCCAGCAATACTCGGACTTCAACGGCCCTAATGAGCGCTCATGGAAGCTCAAGTACGCCTACGACTTCGCCGGCCTCGGCATGCCCGGCCTGACCTCGGCGGTGTCCTACATCAGCGGCAAGACCGATCTGACCAAAGTCGACCCGCAAAGCCGTGGCTACAGTGCCTGGTACAGCGCTGACGGCAAGGACGCCAAGCACTGGGAGCGGGATATCGATGTGAAGTATGTGGTGCAGGGCGGCAAGGCCAAGGATCTGGCGGTGCGCCTGCAATGGGCAACCAATCGTGGCAGTCATGGCTACTCGGCGGTAGACCGGGACGTGGATGAGTACCGAGTGATCGTCGACTACCCGATCAACGTGTTCTAACGCGCAGATCTTTCTTTTTAACCGAGTATTTAATTTTCATCGGGTAGAACTAAACTGCCAGCATCCACATCGCTGAAGTCTGCCCGATGAGTCAACGCCGTGTCCGTACCCTGGCCGCACGCCCAGAACTGTTAATGGTTCTGGGCAGCGCTATCACTGTTGTCTTGATCGTGGTCATTGTCGCCGCGTTGCTGATCCGCGAACACGCCAGCACCCTGCAGGCCGCTACGCGCTCAACCACCAATATTGCGCAGTTGATCAATGCCGACGTGCTGCGCAACGTCGAACTCTACGACCTGGCCCTCAAGGGGTTGATTGCTGCCAGACAACGCGATGACCTGTCCCAGGTTTCCGCGAATATCCAGCACCTGGTGCAGTTTGACCTCTCCACCGCCGCGCCTTTCAAAGGTGAAGTACTGTTGTTGGATGCCAATGGCGCGGTGATCGCCGACTCTTCGACCCTGCAGCCGACCCCGCGCAATTTTGCCAACCGCGATTACTTCCAAGTGCATGCCAAGGACGCCCAGGCCGGCTTGTTTATCAGCCGGCCGTTCAAGATTCATTGCAACTGCGACCAGGTCTGGCGCATGGCATTCAGTCGGCGAGTGTCGGGGCCCAATGGTGAGTTTGCTGGCGTTGCGGTCGCGACCATGCGCCTGGCGTATTTCGACCAGTTGTTCAACACCGTGACCATCGGCAACGGTAGCAGCGTCAACCTGCTTAATAACAAAGGCTTTTTATTGGCCCAACAGCCGCTGCTCGAAAGCGACATGATCGACAAGGACCTGAGCGAGCGACCGAATTTCAAGAGAATACTGCGTGAAGGCAGTGGCACCTTCCAGGCCATCTCTGCCATCAGCGGCAAGGAGCGCCTGTACACCTTCACCAATGTCGGGGACCTGCCGCTGATTGTGGTGGTGGCCCTGTCCAGTGAAGATGTGTTCGCCCCCTGGAAGCGCGCCGCACTGCTGACCAGTGGCGCCACGGGCATCCTGTGTATCGGCTTGTTATGGCTGACCTGGATGCTGCGCCGGGAACTGCGCCGCCGTTATCGCGCAGAGCGCGTCCTGTCAGAACTGGCAGCCACCGACGCCCTGACCGGCCTGGCCAACCGCCGCATCCTCGACGAACGCCTGCGCCTTGAATGGGACCGGGCGCAACGTTCGCTCGAACCACTGACTGTGCTGATGATCGACGTGGACCACTTCAAGGCCTTCAACGACCGCCACGGCCATCATGGTGGCGATGCAGCACTGCGCACGGTGGCCCAGGTGATCAACAGCAATATCCGCCGCCCTGCCGACCTCGCGGCTCGTTACGGCGGCGAGGAGTTCGCGGTTGTACTGCCCAATACGGACGCCAAGGGCGCGTGGGTCATCGCCGAGCATATCCGCAGCAGCATCGAACATTTACCACGGGTGGCGGGGGATGAGCAGCCGATCACGGCGAGCATCGGCATGAGCACCCGGGACAAGCGCAGCAGGATGTCCCTGGAGGCTTTGCTGCTCAGTGCGGACCGGGCGTTGTATGAGGCCAAGCACACGGGGCGCAATCGGATTGTGGATGCCAGTGAGGGGTGATGATCGCCCCCACGCTGCGCATGGGAACGAGGGAGGCGCATAACAGGCACATAAAAAAAGGCCACCCGAAGGCAGCCTTTAAAAACTAAAGAAAGAGAGTTGTTACTTACACCGCCGCAACGGGACGCATGTAAGAGATCGGTGCGGTGCTGGCATCTTCGAAGGTCACGACTTCCCAAGCGTCTGTCTGCTCAATCAACTTGCGCAGCAGCTGGTTGTTAAGGGCGTGGCCCGACTTGAAGCCTTTGAACTCGCCTATCAGGCTATTGCCCAGCAGGTAGAGGTCACCGATTGCATCGAGGATCTTGTGCTTCACGAATTCGTCTTCATAGCGAAGGCCGTCTTCGTTCAGTACACCATCCGCGTCGACCACAATGGCGTTTTCAACGCTGCCGCCGAGTGCGAGGTTGTGCTTGCGCAGGTACTCGATGTCACTCATGAAACCAAAGGTACGGGCGCGGCTGACTTCTTTTACGAACGAAGTGCTGGAAAAATCCACGCTTGCACTCTGGGTGCGGTCACGGAATACCGGGTGATCGAAATCGATCTCAAAGCTCACTTTAAAGCCTTCGAACGGGACGAAGGTGGCGCGCTTGTCGCCGTCTTCTACTGTCACTTCCCGCAGAATGCGTATGAACTTCTTGGCTGCGTCCTGTTCTTCCAGGCCGGCAGATTGAATCAAGAATACGAAGGGTCCAGCGCTGCCATCCATGATCGGGACTTCGGACGCGGAGAGCTCGACGTAGGCGTTATCGATGCCCAAACCGGCCATGGCCGAGAGCAAGTGCTCCACCGTGTCCACTTTGACGTCACCGTTGACCAACGTGGTCGACATCGTGGTTTCGCCAACATTTTCCGCGCGAGCAGGAATCTGCACCACAGGGTCCAGGTCGGCACGCACAAACACGATGCCGGTGTCGACAGGTGCAGGCTTGAGGGTCAGGTATACCTTCTCCCCGGAGTGCAGACCTACACCTGTGGCACGAATAATATTCTTCAGGGTGCGTTGTTTAATCATGGCTTGGACCGCTTCAGCGCAAATTGCGAACTGGTATCAACAAAGGCTGGCGATAATAGCAGACCAGACCTTTGCTGAACACCAATCACCTTCATAGCCCTGATACATTCCATTAATCGGCCTGACGACGCAGGAATGCCGGGATGTCCAGGTAGTCCAGGTCATCTTGCGGATTCGGGCTACGGGACGCCGCAGCACCGGCCTGAGCCTGGTTGCGCATCACGGTCGGACGATCCAGATCACGGTAGTTCACCGACGGCAGTTCCTGGCGCGAAGGCGCAGGAGCGGCAGCCGCTTGGCTCGCGTGGCTGGCCTGGCTGTTATGCAGGGTATTGTCGATGACCTTCACAGGCTTCTCGATTTTCGCGCCCAGGCCGGTGGCAACCACGGTCACGTGCAGCTCGTCGCGCATGTCCGGGTCGATAACGGTACCGACCTTGACCATGGCGTGCTCGGAAGCGAAGGCTTCGATGATGCTACCCACGTCGGAGTACTCACCCAGGGACAGGTCAGGACCGGCGGTGATATTCACCAGGATGCCGCGTGCGCCTTGCAGGTTCACGTCTTCCAGCAACGGGTTGCGAATGGCCGCTTCGGTGGCTTCGCGTGCACGGTTCGGACCGCTGGCGCAGCCAGTGCCCATCATCGCCATGCCCATTTCGCTCATGACAGTACGGACGTCGGCAAAGTCGACGTTGATCATGCCAGGGCGCTTGATGATGTCGGAGATACCGCGAACGGCACCGGCCAGTACATCGTCAGCCTTGGCGAACGCGGACAGCAGGCTCGCGTCCTTGCCCAGGATGGTCAGCAGCTTCTCGTTGGGAATGGTGATCAACGAGTCGACGCTTTCAGACAGCAGACGGATACCTTCGTCGGCGATCTGCATGCGCTTGCGGCCTTCGAACGGGAACGGACGGGTCACGACCGCAACCGTCAGAATCCCCATTTCCTTGGCCACTTCGGCAATGATCGGCGCTGCACCGGTACCGGTACCGCCGCCCATGCCCGTGGTGATGAACACCATGTTGGTGCCCTGCAGCACTTCGGCAATACGCTCGCGATCTTCCAGGGCGGCTTGACGGCCGACTTCCGGATTGGCGCCGGCGCCGAGGCCCTTGGTCACGGCTGTGCCCAATTGCAGGATGGTTCGCGCGCCGATGCTTTTCAGCGCCTGGGCGTCAGTGTTGGCGCAGATGAATTCAACGCCTTCAATGTTGCTCTTGACCATATGGTTGACAGCGTTGCCGCCGCCACCGCCGACACCGATCACTTTGATGACCGGGCTGGCGGGGATGTTGTCTACGAGTTCGAACATGTTCCCTCTCCTTTCGTTTTCTCTAGTTTTTTCGCCTACTACTTGTTTCGGTGCTGCGGTGTTGCGGTAAATCTTTAGAAATTGCCTTTGACCCACGCCTGCAGCCGCTCGAACAACGGCGCCTTGGCCTCGTCGTCGCTGCGGTAGCTGTCACGGTTGCTCGGGCCCGACAGGGAAATGCCGTCGGTCTGCTTTTGCAGCCCGTACAACAGCAAGCCCACACCGGTGGAATAAATCGGGTTGCGCACCACGTCGCCCAGGCCTTTGACGCCATGGGGAACACCCAGGCGGACCGGCATGTGGAAGATTTCCTCGGCCAGTTCGACCGCGCCTTCCATCTTCGAGGTGCCACCGGTCAGCACGATGCCGGCCGGGATCAAATCTTCGTAGCCGCTGCGGCGCAGTTCAGCCTGGATCAGGGTGAACAGCTCGTCGTAGCGCGGCTCGACCACCTCGGCCAGGGCCTGGCGCGACAGTTCGCGCGGTGGACGGTCGCCCACGCTTGGCACCTTGATGGTTTCACCGGCACCGGCCAGCTTGGCCAGGGCGCAGGCATAGCGGATCTTGATTTCTTCGGCGTACTGGGTCGGCGTACGCAGCGCCATGGCGATGTCGTTGGTCACCTGGTCGCCGGCAATCGGGATCACGGCGGTGTGACGGATCGCACCCTCGGTGAAGATCGCGATGTCGGTGGTGCCGCCGCCGATATCCACCAGGCATACGCCAAGCTCTTTTTCGTCGTCGGTCAGTACCGAATACGCGGAGGCAAGCTGCTCGAGAATGATGTCGTCGATTTCCAGGCCGCAGCGGCGCACGCATTTTTCAATGTTCTGTGCGGCGTTGACGGCACAGGTCACCACGTGAACCTTGGCTTCCAGGCGCACGCCCGACATGCCCAGGGGCTCGCGGACGCCTTCCTGGTTATCGATCACGTAGTCCTGCGGCAGGGTGTGCAGCACGCGCTGGTCAGCCGGGATCGCCACGGCCTGGGCAGCGTCGAGGACGCGCTCAAGGTCGGCGGCGCTGACTTCGCGGTCGCGAATCGCCACGATGCCGTGGGAGTTCAGGCTGCGGATATGGTTGCCCGCCACGCCGACGAACGCCGAGTGAATCCGGCAACCGGCCATCAGCTGCGCTTCTTCGATGGCGCGCTGGATCGATTGCACGGTGGACTCGATGTTGACCACCACGCCCTTCTTCAGGCCACGGGACGGATGCGTGCCAATACCGACGATTTCGATCGTGCCGTCTTCCCCGACCTCGCCCACCAGCGCCACCACCTTGGAGGTGCCGATATCGAGACCGACGATCATTTTGCCGCTTTGCACGTTTGCCATGGGTCCTGCCTCTTCTTAATTCTTCGCGACAGCGGGTTGCGCTGCCGTGGGCGCAGCCGGTTCACGCCAGCCGACGGCAAGGCCGTTGGCGTAACGCAGGTCGACGCTCGCAATGTTCGTAATCTGTTCTTTCAAGGTCTTGTCGTAGATGGCGATGAAACGGCGCATCTTTTCCACCAAGCGGTCGCGTCCCAGCAACAACTGGATGCCCGGGCCGGAACTGCCTGCCCCGGTAGTCAAAAACCAGCTGCCCCGTTCACGCAGTTCCAGGCGTGCAATGGAGAAGCCCAGTGGCCGCAGCATCTGGCTCAGGGCCTGGTACTGCTGCATCACTTGCTGCTGCGCCCGCTGCGGCCCGAACAACTGCGGCAGGTGCTCGTAGTTGGCCAGCTCACGCGGGGTGAACGCCTGGCCCTGGTTGTTCAACAGCGCCTCATCGCCCCAACGGGCCACGGGCAGCTGTTCTTCCAGGCGGATCGTCACCTGGTCCGGCCAGACGCGGCGGACTTCGGCGTGGGCGATCCACGGCATCTGCTCCAGCTCCCGGCGCATACCGGCCAGGTCAATGGTGAAGAAGCTCGCCGCCAGGAACGGGCCGATACGCTGCTGCACTGCTTGCTGGCTGATGTAGCTCAGGTCGCCCTGCACGCTGATCTTGGTGATCGGCCGGTCGGCATAGGGCAATAGACGCTGCGCGCCCTCGTAAGTGCCGAAGCCCAGCACCACCAGCATCACCGGCCAGAACAGCGCCTTGAGGAAACCAAAGTTGGCTTTCGGCAGGCGCGCCGACATCGGCTCTTTAGCCACCATTCGACTGGCACCCCGTGGCACCGGCTTGCGGCTCGGTGCTTGTGGGGGCTGATGACGAAGCGATGCGCCTTTCATGTCCTTAGCCTCTTGGCTCGATGCTGGCGGCCAGAATCGCCAGCACCAACTGCTGGAAATCCAGGCCGGCTGCGCGAGCGGCCATCGGTACCAGGCTGTGGTCGGTCATGCCCGGTGCGGTGTTGACTTCCAGGAACCAGAAATTCCCTTGGTCATCCTGCATCACGTCTGCCCGTGCCCAACCGGCAATACCCAACGCCTCACAGGCTTTCGCCGTGAGGTCCATCAATTCCTGTTCTTTGGTTGCATCAAGGCCACACGGGATCCGGTACTGGGTATCGGAGGCCAGGTACTTGGCGTCGTAGTCGTAAAAGGTGTGGGGCGTGCCCAATGCGATGGGCGGCAATACCTGGCCACGCAGGGTGGCGATGGTGTACTCGGGACCCTGGATCCACTGTTCCACCAACACTTGCGAATCGTAGGTACTTGCCGCTTTCCATGCGTCGATCAATTCGGCGGCCGAGTTCACTTTAGCCATGCCGATACTGGAGCCTTCATGGGCAGGTTTGACGATCAAAGGCAGGCCCAGTTCCTTGGCTGCAGAAATACAATCGTCTTCGCTGCACAGAACACTGTGACGCGGGGTCGGAATACCCAGGCTGTGCCACACCTGCTTGGTACGCAACTTGTCCATGGCCAGTGCCGAAGCGAGGATGCCGCTGCCGGTGTAAGGAATACCGGCACACTCCAACAGGCCCTGCATGCTGCCGTCTTCACCGCCACGGCCGTGCAGGATGATGAAGGCACGGTCGATCTTCTCGGCCTGCAGGCGGGCGAGGAAGTCATCGCCCACGTCGATCCCGAACGCATTCACGCCGGCACTTTGCAGCGCTTCGAGCACGGCGTTGCCGGACTTGAGCGACACTTCGCGCTCGGCGCTCTTGCCGCCGAACAGCACGGCCACGCGGCCGAAGTCGGCTGGCGCGATTGTCGAAAACAGGGAGCCGTAGTCAGCAGTCATTTCGACGCCCCCTTCTTGGCGGCCGCAAACAGCGGGCTCGCCAGCAACTTAGGCGCAAGGCCGCCGATATCACCGGCACCCTGGCACAGCAGGATGTCGCCGGCGCGCAGCAGCGGCTTGACGATCGGCGCCAGGTCCACACCGCGCTCGATGTAGATCGGGTCCAACTGGCCGCGTTGGCGGATGCTGTTGCACAGCTTGCGGCTGTCGGCGCCGGGGATCGGTTCTTCACCGGCCGGGTAGACTTCCATCAGCAGCAGCACGTTGGCATCGGCCAATACATTGACGAAATCGTCGTACAAATCGCGGGTGCGGCTGTAGCGGTGCGGCTGGTAGACCATCACCAGGCGACGCTCCGGCCAGCCACCGCGCACGGCCTTGATCACCGCGGCGACTTCGGTCGGGTGGTGACCATAGTCGTCCACCAGCATCACGTCACCGCCTTCCACCGGCAGTTGGCCGTAGACCTGGAAGCGCCGGCCGACACCGGCAAAGCGCGACAGGCCCTCGACGATGGCTTCATCGCTGACACCCTCGTCGGAGGCGATGCAGATGGTCGCCAGGGAATTCAATACGTTGTGGTTGCCCGGCATGTTCACCGACACATTCAGCGGCTCGCGGTCGGGACGCAGCACGGTGAAGTAGGTCTGCATGCCTTCCTGGCGCACATTGATGGCGCGCACGTCGGCGTCTTCGCTGAAGCCGTAGGTCACGGTCGGACGCTTGACCTGGGGCAGGATTTCACGCACCACCGGGTCGTCCAGGCAGAGCACGGCCAGACCGTAGAACGGCAGGTTGTGCAGGAACTCGACGAAGGTTTTCTTCAACTTGTTGAAGTCACCGTCGTAGGTGGCCATGTGATCTTCGTCGATGTTGGTGACCACAGCGACCAGCGGTTGCAGGTGCAGGAAACTGGCGTCGCTTTCATCGGCTTCGGCGATCAGGTAGCGGCTGGTACCGAGTTGGGCATTGGTACCGGCTGCATTCAGGCGGCCACCGATGACGAAGGTCGGGTCCAGGCCACCGGCGGCGAACACCGAGGCGATCAGGCTGGTGGTGGTGGTCTTGCCATGGGTACCGGCGACGGCGATGCCGTGGCGATAGCGCATCAGCTCGGCGAGCATCTCGGCGCGGGGCACCACGGGAATGCGGCGCTCAAGGGCAGTGGCCACTTCCGGGTTGGAGGTGTTCACGGCGCTGGACACCACCAGCACGTCGGCCTCGGCGGCGTTCTCGGCGCGGTGACCGATAAAGATCTGCGCACCAAAGGACTTCAGGCGCTCGGTGACCGGCGACTCTTTCAGGTCCGAGCCGGACACCTGGTAGCCCAGGTTCAGCAACACTTCGGCGATGCCGCACATGCCTACGCCACCGATACCGACGAAGTGGATGCGACGGATGCGGCGCATTTCCGGTTGTGGCATGGCTTTCTGATTCTCAACCATGGGCCACCTCCAGGCAGATATCGACCACGGTGCGGGTTGCGTCAGGTTTGGCCAGGCGGCTTGCGGTGCTCGCCATGTTGTTGAGTCGTTCCGGTTGCATCAAAACCTCGGTCAGGCGTGCGGCCAAATCGGCGGCGCCAGTCGTTCTTTGCGGCAGCAGGAAGGCAGCGCCCTCCCCGGCCAAATATTCGGCGTTGCGGGTCTGGTGATCGTCGATGGCGTGGGGCAAGGGCACCAGCAAGGACGGCAGACCGGCAGCAGCCAGTTCACTGACGGTCAGCGCACCCGCGCGACAGACCACCAGGTCGGCCCAGCCATAGGCATGGGCCATGTCTTTGATGAAGGGCTGCACATTGGCCGCCACACCGGCGTCGCGATAACGCGTGGCGGTGACTTCATCGTGGTTCTTGCCGGCCTGGTGGAAGATCTCCGGGCGCAATTCCACAGGAAGTTGCGCCACGGCTTCCGGCAGCAATTTATTCAGCGGCTCGGCACCCAGGCTTCCGCCCAGGATCAGCAGGTGCGCCTTGCGCCCCGCCAGTGCTTCGCGGGCAATGTCCATAAACAGCTCGGTGCGCACCGGGTTGCCGGTGGTACGGCGCTTATCCGAGACGCTGAAGGTGTTGGGAAACGCTTCGCACACCCGCGCAGCCAACGGCACCAGCAAACGGTTGGCGGTACCGGCCACGGCGTTCTGCTCGTGCACGATCACCGGCACGCCGGCAAGTCTGGCGGCGACGCCACCCGGGCCGGTCACATAACCGCCAAAACCGAGCACACACACCGGCTGCAATTCACGGATGACCTTGCGTGCCTGCCACACCGCCTTGAGCAACACGAACGGTGCCTTGAGCAGGGACAACTTGCCCTTGCCGCGCAGGCCCGTGACGTTGATCAGATGCAACGGCAGACCGGCATTCGGCACCAACTCGTTTTCGATGCCGCGCGGTGTACCCAGCCAGTGCACGGTGTAGCCACGGTTCTGGAATTCCCGGGCGCACGCCAGGGCCGGGAACACATGGCCTCCGGTACCGCCCGCCATGATCAGCACGTTAGCGCCCATGGGTCGGCTCCTCGGCGAAGTCGCTTTCGCTGAACTCCATCTCTTCGCTGCCCAGGTGGGTTCGACTCTCCCACTCGATGCGCAGCAACAAGCCAAGACAGGCGCAGCAGATCACCAACGAACTGCCGCCATAGCTGAGGAACGGCAAAGTCAGGCCCTTGGTCGGCAGCAGGCCGACGTTCACCCCGATGTTGATCAGGAACTGGCCGATCCACAGGAACGACAAGCCGTAGGCCACATAGGCGGCGAAATACTGTTTGGCCTTCTCGGCCCACAGGCCGATGTACATGCCGCGTACACACACGAACACGAACAGGGCGACGGTGCACAGCGAGCCGACCACGCCGAGTTCTTCGGCGAGTACGGAGAACACGAAGTCGGTGTGCGCTTCCGGCAGGTAGAACTGCTTCTGCACGCTGTTACCCAGCCCCACGCCCAGCCATTCGCCACGACCGAAGGCGATCAAGGCCTGGGTCAATTGGTAGCCGGAACCGAACTGGTCGGACCAGGGGTCGGTAAAGGTGATCAGACGCGCCATCCGGTACGGTTGTGCCTGTACCAGGATGGTCACCGCCGCCACCGCCAGCACCACCATCAAGCTGAAGCGGAACAAGCCCACGCCGCCGAGGAACAGCATCGCCGCCGCCGCGCCCATCATCACCACGGTGGCGCCGAAGTCAGGTTCCATCAGCAACAGGCCGGCCATGGGCAACAGCACGATGAATGGCTTGAAGAAGCCCATCCAGCTTTCGCGCACTTCCTTCTGGCGACGCACCAGGTAGCCGGCCAGGTAGATCACCACGAACACCTTGGCGATTTCCGACGGCTGCACGTTGAACGCACCGAAGCCGATCCAGCGCATCGAGCCATTCACCTCGCGGCCGATGCCGGGCAGGATCACCATGATCAGCAAGCCGAACGCGCCGATCAGCATCAGCCAGCCCAGGCGCTGCCAGGTGGCGATGGGGATCATCATGGTAACGATGCACGCGCCCAGGCCGATGATCAGGTACACCAGGTGACGGATCATCATGTACAGGGTATTGCCCGACTGCACGGCGGCCACTTCGGAAGAAGCCGAGGTGATCATCACCAGGCCCAGGCCCAGCAGCGCGAGGCAACCGGCGAGCATCGGGAAATCAAGGTCGATGCCGCGCCCGGTAATGATCGGCGACGGGTACGGCTTGATGATGTTTCTGAAATCAATGCTCATGCCAAGCCCTCCACGGCGCGGGCGAACAACTGGCCGCGCTCTTCGTAGTTCTTGAACATGTCGAAACTGGCGCACGCCGGCGACAGCAGCACCGCATCGCCTGGCTGGGCCAGGGCTTGGCATTGGGCAATGGCGTCGTCCAGAGAGGTGGCGCGCACCTGTGGCACGGCATCGCCCAGCGCGGCGGCGATCAAATCGGCGTCGCGGCCCATCAACACCACGGCGCGGCAATGGGCAGCCACCGGTGCCTTGAGGTCCTTGAAATCGGCACCCTTGCCGTCGCCACCGGCGATCAGCACCAGCTTGCCTTCGATATCGGCACCCAGGCCTTCGATGGCGGCCAATGCGGCCCCCACGTTGGTGGCCTTGGAGTCGTTGTAGTAACTGACACCATTAAGGTCACGGACCCACTGGCAGCGATGTTCAAGGCCGCCGAAGGTGCGCAGGCTCGACAGCATGGCGTCGAACGGCAAACCCACGGCGTGTCCCAACGCCAACGCGGCCAACGCGTTGGACTGGTTATGGGCGCCACGGATTTTCAGCTCGCGCACCGGCATCAGGTTCTGGAATTCGAAGGCCAGGTATTTCTCGCCATTCTCTTCACGAATGCCGAAGGCCTTGAAGTCGGGTTTGCCCAGGCCGAAGGTCCAGCACGGCATGCCCTCGCCCATCAGCGGACGGCTCAGCGCATCCTGGCGATTGACCACAAATTGCCTGGCACCGCGGAAGATCCGATGCTTGGCCAGGTGGTACGCCGGCAGGCCGCTGTAGCGGTCCATGTGGTCTTCGCTGACGTTCAACACGGTGGCCACTTCAGCACCCAGGTCGTGGGTGGTTTCCAGCTGGAAGCTCGACAGTTCCATCACGTACAGCTCGATATCGTCGCTGAGCAGGTCCAGCGCCGGCGTACCGAGGTTGCCGCCCACAGCCACGCGCTTGCCGGCCGCCATGGCCATCTCGCCGACCAGGGTGGTCACGGTGCTTTTCGCGTTGGAACCGCTGATGGCCACGATCGGCGCCTTCGCATTGCGTGCAAACAGGTCGATATCGCCGGACAGCTTCACGCCACGGGCCGCTGCGGCTTGCAGGGCCGGTGTCGCCAGGGCCAGGCCGGGGCTCACGTAGAGCTCATCGGCGCGGCACAGAAACTCGACATCCAGCTCGCCACAACGCACTTCCACGTGCGGGTAGTCACGGCGCAGCGTGACCAGCTCCGGTGGATTTTCCCGCGTATCGGCCACGGCAAACGACGTGCCCCGGTTCGCCAGGAAGCGAACCAGGGACATGCCGCTCTTGCCGAGGCCGACAACGATGCGGAAGTGGTCTGAAGCGATCAGGGACACTCGTTTCTACCTCAGTTTCAGGGTGGCAAGGCCGACCAGGACCAGAATCACGGTGATGATCCAGAAACGGACAATCACACGCGGCTCAGGCCAGCCCTTGAGTTCAAAGTGGTGGTGAATCGGCGCCATGCGGAACACGCGGCGCCCGGTCAACTTGAAGGACGCCACCTGGATGACCACCGACAGGGTTTCCATCACGAACACACCGCCCATGATGAACAACACGATTTCCTGGCGAACGATCACCGCGATGGTACCCAGGGCCGCGCCCAGCGCCAGTGCGCCGACATCGCCCATGAAGACTTGTGCGGGGTAGGTGTTGAACCACAGGAACCCCAGGCCGGCACCGATCAAGGCACCGCAGAACACGATCAGCTCACCCGCGCCCGGTACGTAGGGGATCAGCAGGTATTCAGCGAATTTCACGTTACCCGACAGGTAGCAGAAGATACCCAGGGCGCCGCCTACCATCACCGTCGGCATGATCGCCAGGCCGTCGAGGCCGTCGGTCAGGTTCACCGCGTTGCTGGAGCCGACGATCACGAAGTAGGTCAGCACCACGAAGCCGATGCCCAACGGGATGCTGGCGTCCTTGAGCATCGGGATGATCAAGGTGGTTTCCACTGCGCTTGGCGCCGTGGTGTAGAGGAAGATCGCGGCGGCAAGGCCGAACACCGACTGCCAGAAATACTTCCAGCGGCTTGGCAGCCCCTTGGAGTTTTTCTCGATCACTTTGCGGTAGTCATCGACCCAGCCGATGGCGCCGAACAGGAGGGTCACCAGCAGCACCACCCAAACGTAGCGGTTGTGCAGGTCGGCCCACAGCAAGGTGCTGATACCGATGGACGACAGGATCAGCGCACCGCCCATGGTCGGGGTGCCGGACTTGGACAGGTGCGACTGCGGGCCGTCATTACGAACCGATTGACCAATTTGCAGGTTCTGCAGGGTGCGGATCATCCACGGCCCTAAAAACAGCGACAAAGACAGCGCGGTCAGCACACCCAGGATCCCGCGCAGGGTCAGGTACTGAAAGACCGCGAAGCCTTTGTGGAACTGTTGCAGATACTCAGCCAGCAGCAGCAGCATTAATGTTTCTCCGTACTTGAGCCACACAAGGCCGCGACGACGTTTTCCATCACCGCGCTGCGCGATCCCTTGATCAAAATGGTTGTGTGTTTGTCTTGTTCTGCCACGCCCAGCGCCTGGATCAACTCGGCCTGGGTGGCGAAATGGCGCGCACCGGGGCCGAAGGCAGCCACGGCATGGGCCATGTTCGGGCCGACGGCGTAGAGGGCGTCGACTTTGCCTGCGGCATACGCGCCGACTTCGCGATGACCTTGTTCAGCCCAGTCGCCCAACTCGCCGATATCGCCCAACACCAGCACCTTGCGCCCATCGAAACCTTTGAGCAGGTCGACAGCGGCGTTGACGGACGATGGATTGGCGTTATAGGTGTCATCGATCACACGCATGCCGTTGCTCGCCAGTTGCGCAACAGTGCGGCCCTTGACCGGCTGCACTGCGCCCAGGCCCGTGGCGATACCGAACAGCGACACGCCCAAGGCGCCAGCCGCAGCCGCAGCCGCCAGGGCATTGGCGACGTTATGGTTGCCGAGCAAATTCAGTTGCACGTGCTCGCTACCTTGCGGTGTGTGCAACGTGAAGGACGGGCAGCCACGGGCATCGACGGTGATGTCGGAGGCATGGAAATCAGCCGCGGCGTTACGCACGGCAAACGTCAGGACCTTGCGACCGGCGGCGCGTACACGCCAGGTCTCGAAGGCCTTGTCGTCCAGGTTCAAGACTGCAGTGCCCGATGCATCAAGGCCCTCGAGGATTTCACCCTTGGCCTCGACGATTTTTTCCGGGCCACCGAACTCGCCGACGTGGGCCGTACCGGCGTTATTGATAATGGCGACGTGGGGCTTGGTCAGCGCCACGGTGTAGGCGATTTCGCCGATGCGCGAGGCACCCAGTTCGATCACCGCCGCCGTGTGTTCCGGGGCGAGTTCGAGCAGGGTCAGCGGAGCGCCGAAATCATTGTTCAGGTTGCCACGGGTGGCCAGCACGGGGCCGCGCGTACGCAGGATACCGGCGAGCAGCTCCTTGACCGTGGTCTTGCCGCTGGAGCCGGTAATGGCGACAACGGGCTTGTCGAACGCGGCGCGGTTCAGCGCACCCAATTGGCCGAGGGCCAGGCGGGTATCGGCGACCAGCAGTTGCGGCAAGGTGGAATCAGCCACTTCGCGCTGCACCAAGGCACCTGCGGCGCCTTTGGCGGCGACGTCGTTCAGGTAGTCGTGACCGTCGAAACGCGGGCCGGCCAGGGCGACAAACAGTTGCCCCGGCTGGATCGCACGGCTGTCGATGCTCACGCAGCTGAAGCTGCAATCGCTCGACAGTATGCGTGCCGACAGGGCCTGGGTCAGTTCGCTGAACGTCATCGCCTTAAGCATGGGCAACCTCCCAGGCGGTCAAGGCATGATCGGCCTCGACCAGATCGGAGAAGGCATGACGCTCGCCGTTGATTTCCTGGTAATCCTCATGCCCCTTACCGGCCAGCACAACCACGTCGTCAGCACTGGCGCTGGCGATCAACTGGGCGATTGCCGCGCCGCGACCGGCGACGAAGGTGGCCTTGGATGCATCTTTGAAGCCGGTGCGAATGTCATCGAAAATCCGGCCTGGGTCTTCGCTGCGCGGGTTGTCGTCGGTGACGAGCACACCATCGGCCAGGCGTTCGACGATCTCGGCCATCAACGGCCGCTTGCCGCGATCACGATCACCGCCACAGCCGAACAGGCAGAGCAACTTGCCCTTGGCGTGAGGGCGCAAGGCTTCGAGGACTTTTTCCAGCGCATCCGGGGTATGGGCGTAGTCAACCACCACCAGCGGCTGCGTACCGCCCCCCAGGCGCTGCATGCGACCGGCCGGGCCTTCCAGCTTCGGCAGCACCTTGAGAATCTCGTCCAGTGCGTAATCCAGGCCGAGCAGTGCGCCGATGGCGGCAAGTACATTACTCAGGTTGAAACGCCCGAGCAGGCTGCTGCGCAAGTGGTGCTCGCCCTGAGGCGTGACCAGTGTGGCGCGCACGCCTTCGTCATTGAATTGGGCTTCGCGGCAATACAGGTAAGCGCCGGCGTCTTCCAGGCTGTAGGTGATCAGGCGCGCTTCGCTGTCTTGGGCCGCCAGTTGGCGACCAAAAGCGTCGTCCAGGTTGATCACCCGGCACTTGAGGTCATTCCAGGCAAACAGCTTGGCCTTGGCGGCGGCGTACGCCTCCATGGTGCCGTGATAATCCAGGTGATCGCGGGACAGGTTGGTCATCACTGCCACATCAAAGGCCAGGGCGGTGACGCGGCCCTGGTCCAGACCGTGGGACGACACTTCCATGGCAATCGCCTTGGCACCGGCCTTTTTCAGGTCGGCCAGGGTCGCTTGCACGGCGATGGGGTTCGGCGTGGTGTGCAGGCCGCTTTGCAGCGCGCCATAAAAACCGGTACCCAGGGTGCCGACGATGCCGCAGTGCTGGCCCAGCAGGTCAAGGGCCTGGGCGACCAATTGGGTCACGCTGGTCTTGCCGTTGGTGCCCGTCACGCCCACCAGATTGAGGTGGCGGCTCGGGTCGCCGTAAAAACGCCCGGCAATATCGGACAGTTGCTTGGCCAGCCCCTTGACCGGGATCAGCGGCACGTCGGTGATCGGCAGCACCGTGGCGCCTTCGACTTCATAGGCCACGGCAGCCGCGCCGCGCTGCAACGCGTCGGCGATGTGCGCACGGCCATCGAACTTGCCGCCCGGCACTGCCAGGAACAGGTCGCCAGCGCGCACGTTACGGCTGTCCAGGGTCAACTCGCGAATCAGCAGATCGCGGCCGGCGTGGGCAAAAATCTTGTTCAGGCTAAGAGACATCAGCCGCGCCCTCCATTGGCTTTTACTGCAGCGGCCGGTGGTCCGGCATTCGCTTGTTGGGTCGGCGGCAGGTTATCCGGGGTGATGTTCATCAGGCGCAGGGTGCCGGACATCACTTTGCTGAACACCGGCGCCGATACCAGGCCACCGAAGTAACCGGCTTTGCTCGGCTCATCGATCACAACGACGATGGCGTAGCGCGGATCGCTCATCGGACCGAAGCCGGCGAACAGCGAGCGGTAGGAGTTTTCGGCATAGCCCTTGGTGCCCACCGACGTCTTACGCGCGGTACCGGACTTGCCGGCCACGTGATACGCCGGCACCTGGGCACGGAATACGCCGCGCGGTGCTTCGATCACTTGTTGCAGCATGCCCTGCATGGTCTTGGCGACGTTTTCCGGGATCACCTGGGTGGCTTTCGGCGCTTCGTCGACGTGGATCAGGCTCAGCGGCACCATGCGTCCGTTATTGGCCAGCACCGAGAAGGCATGGGCCAGCTGGATGGCGGTCACCGACAGGCCGTAGCCGTAGGAAAGCGTGGCGGTCTCGGCTTTTTTCCAGTCGCGGTAGTTGGGCAGGTTGCCGACGCGCTCACCCGGGAAGTCCAGGCCGGTGGGTTGCCCCAGGCCAATCTTCTGCGCCAGGTGGTAGATGGTTTCACCACCGATGTCGAAGGCGACCTTACTCATGCCCACGTTACTGGAGTTGATCAGGATACCTGTCAAATCCAGCACCGGGCCTTCAGTACGGGACACGTCGCGAATGGTGTATTTACCCAGCTGCAAGGTACCCGGATACACCTCGACCTTGTCGCTGGGCTTCCAGCGTCCGGTTTCCAGGGCGGCACTCATGGAGATGGCTTTCATGGTCGAGCCCGGCTCGAACACGTCGATCATTGCGCGGTTACGCATCATCGCCGGTTGCAGGTTGCGACGGTTGTTCGGGTTGTAGGTCGGCTGGTTGACCATGGCGAGGATCTCGCCGGTCTTCACGTCCATGATCACCAGGCTGCCGGCCTTGGCGCCGTTCTCGATGATCGCGTTACGTAGCTCGCGATTCGCCAGGTATTGCAGGCGCAGGTCAATCGACAACGCCAAGGGCTTACCGGCCTTGGCGTTTTTAGTGACTTGGACATCCTTGATCAACCTGCCGCGCCGATCCTTGATGACCTGTCGTTTTCCCGGTACCCCGGCCAACCATTCATCGTAGGCAAGTTCCACACCTTCACGACCATGATCGTCAATGTCGGTAAAGCCGACCATATGGGCAGTGGTTTCACCGGCCGGGTAGAAACGACGGAACTCCTCGATGCCGTAGACACCGGGGACTTTAAGGTCGAGCACCTGCTGGCCTTGTTCGGGGGTAAGGCCGCGAACGAGGTAGATAAATTCTTTATTTGCCTGGGCCTCGAGGCGCTCAGCCAAGGCTTTTGGATCCTGGCCCAGGGCGGCAGCCAGCTGCGGCCACTTGTCCTTGGCAACCTGCAATTCCTTGGCGTTGGCCCACAGGGTGGTCACCGGCGTACTCACCGCCAACGGCTCGCCGTTACGGTCGGTGATCAGGCCACGGTGCGCAGGGATCTGGATGTGACGCAGGCTACGGGCATCGCCCTGGCCGATCAGGAAGTCACGGTCGACCACTTGCAGGTCGATGATCCGCCAGGCAATCGCACCCACCATCAATGCCAGCAAGCCAAGCATCAGGCGGAAGCGCCATGGGTAGAGTGCGCCTTCCAGCTTCATCATGGCGCCACCATGCGCACTTCGGCCGCACCTGGGATGTGCATTTTCAGCTGTTCGGTGGCCAGGACTTCGATACGGCTGTGGGCCGTCCAGGTGCTTTGCTCGAGGATCAACCGGCCCCACTCCGCCTGCGCCTTGTCACGCACGCTCAATTCCCCATAGAGGGTATTGAGCAGTTGGCGGTTGTAATGGGCGCTGTAGGACACCGCAATTGCGGACACCAGCACGCCGACAAACAGCAGCAACATAAAGAAGCTGCCGCCCGGGAGGGGCTTGGCGAAAAGCTTGCTCACCGCAGCTTCTCCGCGACGCGCATGACGGCGCTACGGGAACGTGGGTTGGCCTTGAGTTCGGCTTCGGAAGCGAACTGCGCTTTGCCATGGATTTTGATTTTCGGCACAAAGGCTTCGAAACGTACCGGCAGGTTGCGCGGCAGGTTGTCGGACTCGCCCTTGACCAGGCGGCGCATGAACAGCTTGACGATGCGGTCTTCCAGAGAATGGAAGCTGATCACCACCAGGCGACCACCCACTTCCAGCGCCTCGAGGGCAGCCTCGAGGCCAGCCTCCAGGTCGCCCAATTCGTTGTTGACGTGGATACGCAGGCCCTGGAACGCGCGGGTCGCCGGGTTCTTGCCCTTTTCCCACGCGGGGTTGGCGACTTTCAGCACTTCGGCCAGGTCGGCGGTGCGCTCGAACGGCTGGATTTCGCGACGCTCCACCACGGCACGGGCCATGCGGCCGGCGAAGCGCTCTTCACCGTATTCCTTGAAAACACGGGCGATTTCTTCCACCGGCGCAGTGGCAATGAACTGCGCGGCACTGACGCCACGGGTAGGGTCCATGCGCATGTCGAGGGGGCCGTCGTTCATGAAGCTGAAGCCGCGCTCCGGGTCATCGAGCTGCGGCGAAGACACGCCCAGGTCGAGCAAAACCCCGGCCACCTTGCCCGCCATGCCGCGCTCGGCGACTTCGGCACCGAGTTCGGCAAAGCTGCGCTGCACAACGACAAAGCGGCCGTCTTCGGCCGCTAGCGCTTGCCCGGTGGCAATCGCTTGGGGGTCTTTGTCAAACCCGAGGAGCTTGCCGTCGGGCCCGAGCTGGCTGAGGATCAACCGGCTATGCCCGCCCCTGCCAAAGGTACCGTCCAGATAGCAGCCATCCGCGCGTACGGCGAGAGCCTCAACGGCTTCGTCAAGCAGTACGGTGATGTGGTTAAAGCCGCTATCAATAGTCACAGGATCAAATCACGCAGTTCATCAGGCATGGCGCCCGGTTGTTGAATAGCAGCCAGGTCAGCTGCAGAAACAGCATCCCAGGCATCTTCGTCCCACAATTGGAACTTGTTCAGTTGGCCGACCAGCATTGCGCGCTTATCCAGCTTGGCGTACTCGCGCAAACGCGGGGGCACCAGAAAACGGCCACTGCCATCGAGCTCGAGGTCGACGGCATTACCAATCAGCAAACGCTGCAGACGGCGGTTTTCTTCACGCAATGAAGGCAAGGCACGCAACTTGGTCTCAATCAACTCCCACTCATCGAGGGGGTAAACACATAAACAAGGGTCAACGGCATCGATTGTGATGATCAACTGTCCGGAACTTCGCGAAATCAGCTCGTCACGATACCGGCTCGGCATGGCGAGACGGCCTTTTGCATCGAGACTGATAGCGTTAGCTCCGCGAAACACAGATGCGTTTCTCCAAATTTTAGCGTTTTACGTTAAAAAAACCCACTTTGTGCCACTTTCCGCCACTTGCGCACACTATAGGAATGCGCCCACCACACCGTCAAGGCGCGGATTCAAGGAAAAGCCTTACAGATCGGAGATTTAGGAGCGTAAAAGGAGGAGAAACCAGAGTTCGGCGGTGTTTTTGGCTCGACAAGCACAAATAGCTCAAAGAGCTACAGATCAAAGTTAAAGTGATTTATTAAGAGTAAGATTTTTTTGGTATTACGAAGATGCATCTGCCAATGATTTGGCAGGGAGGGATTCTTGCGTTACTACCGGTTTTCTGCCCGAGATTCGGACAGAAGGAAAAAGGTGGAGAGTCGATCTGTAAGCCGGGTTCTGTCTTGAACAGTCATTCGTCTACGATGGCCATCACTGGACATCTTTAGCAACCTACCCGGTCCCAGCGCGGGCCACGCCTTGGGACCCTATTTGGTCTTGCTCCAAGTGGGGTTTACCTAGCCACGAACTGTTGCCAGTCGTGCGGTGCGCTCTTACCGCACCTTTTCACCCTTACCGGCACCGAAGTGCTTAGGCGGTTATTTTCTGTGGCACTTTCCGTAGGCTCACGCCTCCCAGGCATTACCTGGCACTTCGCCCTATGGAGCCCGGACTTTCCTCCCCCCCCTAATTTTCATAGAGGGCAGCGACTGTCCAATCGACTCTCCGCCGCGCAGGTTAACGGCACGACGGCCTCAGGACAAGTATTAAAAGTGCAGCATTGCCATCACGTTCGGACGGAATACCGGTTTCCCCCCGGAACTATTCGGCTTTCTGTTTATCCAGCGCAACTTGATACAACACATTCTTGCGTACCCCGGTGATTTCCGCCGCCAACGCCGCAGCGCGCTTGAGGGGCATCTCCTTGAGCAGCAGATCGAGGATACGCATGGCCTCGCTGCCGACGGCCTCTTCATGTTCCGGCGCGGTCCAGCCCGCCACCAACACCACACACTCGCCGCGCTGCTGATTACTGTCGCCCTCGACGAACGCGCGCAGCGCTTCCAGCGGCAGGCCCTTGAGGGTTTCGAAGGTTTTGGTCAGCTCACGGGCCAGCAGTGCCAGGCGCTCGCCGCCGAACACCAGTTCCATATCCTGCAGGCATTCAAGAATACGATGAGGCGCTTCGTAGAAGATCAGCGTGCGCGGTTCCTCTTTCAATGCCTGTAGACGCGCACGACGCCCCACGGCCTTGGCCGGCAGGAAACCTTCGAAAATAAAACGGTCCGACGGCAGGCCTGCCGCCGACAATGCAGCGATCAGCGCGCACGCGCCTGGAACAGGCACTACATTAATACCTGCGGCACGTGCCTGGCGAACCAGATGGTAACCAGGATCGGAGATCAGCGGCGTACCTGCATCCGAGATCAGGGCCACATCGTCACCCGCCAACAAACGCACGATAAAGCGGCTGCCTTCTTCGCGCTCGTTATGCTCGTGACAAGCCGCCAATGGCGTACTGATACCAAAATGCTGCATTAAACGCTGGGAGTGTCGAGTGTCTTCCGCCGCAATCAATTTAACCTCGCGCAACACTTTCAGCGCCCGGGCACTGATGTCGTCCAGGTTGCCAATGGGCGTCGCCACGACAAAAAGCGAGCCTGCAGTGGAATTCAAAGGACCTGGAGCAGTCAAAACGCACACCTCGATGGTTGGCAAAAGCCATATTGTAGCGCGTAGGCGCCTCGGAAATATGCCATCACGGCCGATGGCTTTTCAGCCGTCCCTGGCTGATCGCAACATTTGCACGACCTAAATCGACGGTTTCACGCCAGTAACATCGCGCCTGGGCCAGTGCTTGGGTACAATTCCACGCTAATTTGATCGGTATCAGGAACACTTACATGATCGCTTGCCTGCGGCTGCTCTCCGCCCTCTGCCTCGCTGCCTTACTGGCCGCTTGCGCCAGCTCGCCCTCGTCCAGCCTTGGCGACCTTCCACGGACCCCGGACGCCAGTATCGAGCAACTGCTCGAACAGGCCACCACCGCCAAGACGCCAGAAAAGGCCGCGTTGCTGCGCCTGAGTGCGGCAGACATGGCCTACCGCCAGAACAACCCTGGCCGCTCGTCGCAGATTCTTGCGCAAGTGTCCCTGGATGTCCTCAAGCCAGCCGCGCAAGTCTTTGCCAGCACCCTGGCTGCCGAATTGGCCATGACGCGCAACCAGCCCAAGGCCGCGCTGACCGCCTTGAACCATCCGAGCCTGCAAAGCCTGAAGGAGCTGCCGACCGAACAGCAGATCCGCACTGGCACCGTGCACGCCCGCGCTTATGAAGCCGATGGCCAGACCCTGGCCGCGGCCCGCGAACGCGTTGCCATGGCGCCATTGCTCAGCGGCGATGCCGCCAAAAGCAATCACGAAGCCATCTGGACCTTGATTGCCGCACTGCCTGCAGAACAACTGCAAGCCAGCGGCAACCCGACCCTGGACGGCTGGATCACCCTGGCCCAAGCCGTCAAGGGCGCCGGTACGCTTGAGCAACAGCAGGCCGCTATCGACACCTGGCGCGCACAAAACCCGGGCCACCCGGCCGCCGTGCAGCTGCCAACCCCGCTGACCAAGCTCAAGGAGCTGGCCAGCCAGCCCCTGAACAAGATTGCCCTGCTGCTGCCCCAGGATGGCCCGCTGGCCTCCGTCGGCAAGGCCCTGCGCGAAGGTTTCATGGCGGCGCACTACCAGGCTGAACAAGCCGGGCAGAAACCACCGGTCATCGAGTTCTATGACAGCTCGCGTCTGGCCTCCATCGACGACTTCTATGCCAAGGCCCAGGCTGCAGGCGTGCAACTGGTGGTTGGCCCGCTGGAGAAGCCATTGGTCAAGCAGCTCAGCACGCGTCCTCAGCTCCCCATCACCACGCTGGCGTTGAACTACAGCGAAACCGATCAGGGCCCGGCGCAATTGTTCCAGTTCGGCCTGGCCGCTGAAGACGAAGCCCGCGAAGTGTCGCGCCGCGCCCGTGCCGATGGCCTGCACCGCGCCGCTGCCATGGTGCCCCGTGGCGAGTGGGGCGAGCGTGTCTACAAGGCCTTCCGCCAGGATTGGGAAGCCAACGGTGGCACGGTTGTCGGTGTCGAGTATGTCGACCAGCCGGTCGCCCTCGCCCAGCAAATTGCCGACCTGTTCCAACTGCGTAAAAGCGAAGGCCGCGCCAAGAGCCTGCAAAGCACAGTCGGCACAGACGTAGCGGCACAGCCGTCACGTCGCCAGGACATCGAGTTCATCTTCCTGGCCGTTACCCCGCAACTGGCCCAGCAGATCAAGCCGACCCTGAACTTCCAGTACGCCGGTGATGTGCCGGTGTACGCCACGTCCCACGTATTCAGCGCCAGCGGTGACAAGAACCAGTACCTGGACATGACCAACGTGATGTTCTGCGAAACCCCTTGGCTGCTCAACACCACCGACCCGCTGCGTAACCAGGTTGCCGCACAATGGCCGCAAGCCAATGGCAGCCTTGGCCGCCTGTATGCGATGGGCGTCGACGCCTACCGCCTGGCCCCGCGCCTGGGCCAGTTGAAGGCACTGCCGGATACACGGATTGACGGCCTCTCGGGCAACCTGGGCATCAGCACCAACCAGCGCGTCGATCGCCAGATGCCATGGGCGAAGTTCGTCGGTGGCGAGATCCAGCGCCTGCCGGACACCCCGCGCTGATGCCGGAGCGGTCTACTGCACAAAGCGGCAAGGATGCCGAACTTCAAGCATTGAAACACTTGCAACAACAGGGTCTGCGCCTGCTGGCGCAGAACTGGTTGTGTAAACGCGGCGAGCTTGATCTGGTCATGCTTGACGGCGATACAGTAGTATTCGTCGAAGTCCGCTACAGAAAACACGCACAATGGGGTGGCGCACTCGCCAGTATCGACGGGCGCAAGCGTCAGAAGCTGATACTCGCTGCGCAGTTTTTCCTGCAAGAAGAGCATCGCTGGGCCGACGCCCCCTGCCGTTTCGATGTGGTTGCCATGGAAAGCACCCCGTCTGGTCAGGTTGATCTGAACTGGCTGCAAAATGCCTTCGACAACTGATTCACCGGACATCTTCACCACACACTTTTGCTCTTTGCTTTGCGGGCTGCACATTCCTGTGCCAAACAGCCGCGCTACTTAAGGTCACACAGATGGACATGCAATCCAGAATTCGCCAGCTTTTCCAGGCCAGCATCGACACCAAGCAACAGGCGATGGACGTACTTGCACCGCACATCGAGCAAGCCAGTCAGGTCATGGTCAATGCCTTGCTCAACGAAGGCAAAATGCTTTCGTGCGGCAACGGCGGTTCGGCCGGCGATGCCCAGCATTTTTCGTCCGAACTGCTCAACCGCTTCGAACGTGAGCGCCCGAGCCTGCCGGCCATCGCCTTGACCACCGATTCGTCGACGATCACCTCGATCGCCAACGACTACAGCTACAACGAAATCTTCTCCAAGCAGATCCGCGCCCTGGGCCAACCAGGCGATGTGCTGCTGGCGATCTCCACCAGCGGCAACTCGGCGAATATTATTCAAGCGATCCAGGCCGCACATGATCGCGAAATGATTGTCGTAGCATTGACCGGACGCGACGGCGGCGGCATGGCCTCGCTGCTGCTGCCCGAAGATGTGGAGATTCGCGTCCCGGCCAATGTCACCGCACGTATTCAGGAAGTCCACCTGCTGGCGATCCATTGCCTGTGCGATCTGATCGACAGCCAACTGTTTGGGAGTGAAGAATGACCGTTAACCGCCTCGGCCTTTTGGCCATTACGTTGTGCCTCGGCATCAGCGGCTGCAGCACGGCAATCACTGCGACACGTGACACCCCTATTCAGGATGACAAGGGCACCCGCACCTTCGGCAGCAAGATTGATGACTCGCTGATCGAAACCAAGGTCGAGGTCAACATTGCCAAAGCCGCCACGGACCTGGGCAACGGTGCTTCACGCATCGTCGTGACCAGCTTCAACGGCGTGGTACTGCTCGCAGGCCAAACGCCACGCGCCGACCTCAAGGCCCAGGCCGAACAGGCGGCCTCAGCCGTACAGCGGGTCAAGAAGGTCCACAACGAATTGCAGGTCATGGACCCGATCACCCTGCTGGCCATCAGCAACGATGCCCTGCTGACGACCAAGATCAAGGCACAGATGCTGACCGACAACGCGATTCCCGGCTCGCGGATCAAAGTGGTCACCGATAACGGCATCGTCTACCTGATGGGCCTGCTGACCCAGGCGGAAGCCACGCGCGCAGCCAACCTGGTGCAGGGCGTATCCGGCGTGCAGAAGATCGTCAAGGTGTTCGAGTACATCGATTGATGTAAGCGCCAGCCATGAAAAAGGGCGCCATGCATTCACTGCATGGCGCCCTTTTTAGTGACCAGCGTTTATTGGTATTGCTGGTACGGGTTGCCCTGGAACTGGTTGTTCTGCTGCGGCGCTTGCTGCTGCGCGCCAGGCTGGCCGTACTGCTGGCCGGGGATCGGGCCGAGGTTCACTTCTACGCGACGGTTCTGCGCACGACCGTTCACGTCGGCGTTGCTGGCTATCGGGTTATCCGGGCCGGCACCGCGCGCACTGAGGTTGGCACCATTGACGCCTTGGGACGTCAGGTAGTTGGCCACGCTCTGGGCACGGCGCTGGGACAGGTCCATGTTCAGTTGGCGGCTGCCGGTGCTGTCGGTGTAACCGACGATCTGGATGGTGTTCTGGTTGAACTGCTTGAGGGAGTTGGCCAGGTTGTTCAGCGGCTGGTAGAAGCTGCTGGAGATCGCGTCCGAGTTGGTGGCGAAGGTGATGTTACCCGGCATGATCAGCTTGATCTGGTCGCCCTGGCGCTGAACTTCAACCCCGGTATTGGCCATGCTCTCACGCAGTTTCTTTTCCTGCTGGTCGGCGTAGTAGCCGTAACCCGCGGCGCCGGCACCCGCAACCACGGCGCCGATCAGCGCGCCCTTGCCACGGTTGTTATGGTCGATGGCAGCACCCGCCAATGCACCGGCCAGGGCACCCAGGCCACCGTACTTGGCGGTCTTGCTCATACCGCTGGATTCATTATTCGCCTGTCCCTGGCTGCCACCGCCATAAGGATTAGGTGAAGCGCAGCCGGACAACAGGGCTACGGCGGTAGCGACAACAAGCAGACGACGCGGAGTGAACATGAAGGGAGCTCCTACTTTTGCATTCTGTGGTGCAAAGGACATTGGCAATGGACCCGTGCCGAGTTTGGAACGCGACAAACGGTAAAAATTCCGTGGGCGCGCCCAGTGCTGTAACAAAACATTCGGGTCTTGCGTTGCTACAGAAACCGTAGCAGACACATGCTGAACGCGGCCTGAGTTTTTGCTACAGCGGATTGCCGTTCGAACAATTGCTTCACGCCCGCACAAATGGGTTCTCACGCATCTCGTCACCCAGGCGCGTGTCCGGGCCATGGCCGGTCACCACCGTCGCGCCCTCGTCCAGCGTGTAGAGCCGTTGCTTGATCGAACGCACGATCGTCGCCTGGTCCCCGCCCCACAAATCCGTACGCCCAACACCGCGCCGAAACAGCGTGTCCCCGGCAATCAGCAGCTTGGCATCGGCAAACCAGAAGCTCATCGAGCCTGGCGTGTGCCCCGGTGTATGCAACGCCACACCGCACCCACAGGCCAACGCCTCATCATCGGCCAGCCAGCGATCCGGCGACGGCACCGGCGTGTAGGGCACACCAAACATCTGGCACTGCATCTCCAGGTTGTCCCAGAGAAACTGGTCTTCCTTGTGCAGGTGCAGGGTGGCACCGGTCTTTTCCTTCAATTGCCCCGAGGCCAGGAAGTGATCGAGATGGGCATGGGTGTGGATGATGCTCACCACTTTCAGGTCCAGGGCATCGAGGCGCGCCAGGATCAATTCATGATTGCCACCCGGGTCGACCACGATGGCCTTTTTGGTGATGGGGTCGCCAATGATCGTGCAGTTGCACTGCAACGGGCCGACCGGGAAGGTTTCGCGGATCAGCGCGGCTTTTTCAATATTCATCGATGCTCCTGCGGGCGCTATGGCATATTCCACACAGTATGGTTGACGAGGCGCCAGACCTGAAGAGCAGCGACTGCTAAGCTTTCCCACGCCATCGAAAAACAACCCAGGCCCCCGCCACCGTGCCGCGTTGGAGCGATCCCCATGGCGAATCAACTGATCATCTGCGAGCACTGCGACTGTGTGTACGAAAAAGTCACGCTCGCCAAACATCAAAAAGCCCACTGCATACGTTGCGCAGGCGTGCTCCAGCGCTACAACGGCCTGACCGTGCAACAGCGTCTCGCCCTGACGCTGACGGCTGCGGTGCTGTGGACGTTCGCCAATTTCTATCCCGTGATGAGTATCAGCCTGCAAGGCCTGAAAAGCAGCGCCACGCTATGGGACTCGGTAGTAGCGCTGAGCCTGGGGCCGATCACGTTTATCGCGTTGGTGGCGGCCATTTCCATCATCATCGCGCCGGTGTTCCAGTTGCTGCTGCTGATGTGGGTCTTGAGCTTCGCCCTCGCGGGCAAGCGCTCACCGGCGTTCCGATTGTGCATGCGTTGGCTGGAGGCACTCAGGCCCTGGAGCATGCTGGAGGTGTGCCTGCTCGGGGCAATGGTGGCGGTGTTCAAGCTGGCCGGCATGCTTGATGTGATCCCCGGCACCGGCCTGTTTGCCCTGGCCGTGCTCAGCCTGTTACTGATCCGCATTGCCGGGCGTGATGTGCGCGACCTGTGGGACAGCGTATGAGCACACCGCCGACGGCCAGCGAGCTCGGCCTGTGCCTCTGTCACAGTTGCGGATTGTCCTGCGACCTGCGCGACGGGCCGACCGAATGCGAGCGCTGCGGCGCGCCCTTGCACCGGCGTAAGGTCAGTTCCCTGACGCGCACCTGGGCCTACATGCTTACCGCGCTGGCGTTCTATGTGCCGGCCAATCTCCTGCCGGTGATGAACACCACCATGCTCGGCTCGGGGGCGGACAGCACCATCATGAGCGGGGTGCTGGAGTTCTGGCAGCACGGCGCGTGGGACATCGCGCTGATTATTTTCATCGCCAGCATCGCAGTGCCCGGCATCAAGTTTGTGTCCCTGGCCCTGCTGCTGGTCACCGTGCAGCGCAATAGCCTTTGGGCACGCAAGGAACGTTCGAAGCTGTTCCGCTTCGTCGAACTGATTGGCTACTGGTCGATGCTGGATGTCATCGTGGTCGCGCTGGTGGCCGCGCTGGTGAAGTTCCAGGCCCTGGGCACCATCGAGCCGCGCCTGGGCATCCTGTTTTTCGGCCTGGTGGTGGTGTTTACCATGCTGGCCGCCATGAGCTTCGACCCGAGGCTGATCTGGGAAACCCCACACAACAAGGAGACCGCGGATGACGTCACATCCCACTGACACCCCGCAAGCCCCAGGATCGCCTGCAATCAAGACACGGCGCTTCAGCGTTTCGCTGGTGTGGATCGTGCCGATCGTCGCGGTGCTGGTGGGGATTTCGCTGGTGGTACACAGCGTCCTCCAACAGGGCCCGACCATCACCCTCAATTTCAAGACCGGCAGCGGTCTGACCGCGAACAAAACCGAGGTCAAGTACCGCAACGTGGTGATCGGCCAGGTGACCGACGTCGCCTTGAGCGACGACCAGAAAAGCGTCAACGCCACGGTTCAACTGGCCAAGCAGGCCGAAAGTTTCACCCGCGCCGATTCACAGTTCTGGGTGGTGCGCCCGCGTATCGGCGCCGGCGGCGTATCCGGCATCGACACCCTGCTCTCCGGCGACTACATCGGTGCCGACATCGGCCAATCGGAGACCCGTGCCAAGCAGTTCAAAGGCCTGGAAAACCCGCCGCCCATCACCTACGGCGAGCCTGGCAAGCGTTTCACGCTGCACACGCAGACCCTCGGCTCGCTGGATATCGGCTCACCGGTGTACTACCGCAAAATCGAGGTCGGCCAGGTGGTGGCCTACGAGTTGGATGCCGAAGGCAAGGGTGTCAATGTCGAGGTGTTCGTGCATGCACCCAATGATGCCTATGTCACCGAAAACACGCGTTTCTGGAATGCCAGCGGGGTTGACCTGAGCGTGGGCGCCAATGGCTTCGCGCTGAAGACCGAATCGCTTTCGTCCATGCTGGTCGGCGGCATCGCCTTTCGGGCGCCGCCGTACAGCCCCAACGACAAACCGGCCGACGAGGCACGTACCTTTGAGCTCTTCGACGACCAGGACAGCGCCCTCGCCCCACCCAATGGCGAGGGGCAATACATGGCCCTGCGCTTCGACCAGGCATTGCGCGGGCTCAAGGTCGGGGCGCCGGTGGAGTTCCTCGGCGTCGAGTTTGGCAAGGTGGTGTCGATCAACCTGGACTTCGATGCCAGTAAACGCAGCTTCCCACTCAACGTCGGTATCGTGATCTATCCACAGTTGCTCGGGCAGGCCCACACCAAACTGCTCAAGGTCATGAACCATGACCCCAACGATGAGGCCGCCGGCGTACGGCTGATCGGCTCGTTCATCGAAAATGGCCTGCGCGCCCAGGCGCGCAGCGGCAACCTGTTGACCGGCCAGTTATACATCGCGCTGGACTTCTACCCGAAAGCCGAGAAGGTCAAATTTGACCCCAGCCTGCGACCGGTCAGCATTCCAACCATTCCCGGCAACCTCGAGCAACTGCAGGAAAAACTCGAGAGCATCGTCAACAAGATCAACCAACTGCCGATCGAACGCATTGCCGGCAACCTCGACAGCAACCTGGTCGAGCTGCGCAAAGGCCTGACCCAATTCAATGCCAAGACCCTGCCCGGCGTGCAGAACACCCTCGCTGACGTGAGCAAGACGCTGCAATCGGCCAGTTCCACCCTGGCCGAGGACTCACCGCAGCGTGAACAGCTGACCCAGACCCTGGATGAACTGGGGCGCATGTCGCGTTCCCTGCGCGAACTGTCGGACTACCTGGGCCGTCACCCGGAATCGCTGATTCGCGGCCGTCCCGACAACGCCGCGCCCCTGGACCTGCAAGGACCACCGCGCAAATGACCCCTGGAGCAAACGCCATGACGTTTCCGTTGAAAATCACAGTGGTCGGCATGCTGCTGTTGCTGGCGGCGTGCAGCAGTACGCCGATTACCTTTCATACGCTGACACCGGCGCACTGGAATACGGCCACGGGAGCCGACGCAGGCAGCATCCGGATTGAAAGCATCACCGTTCCCCCCCAGGTCGACCGACCGCAGATTGTGATCCGCCAGGGCGACAGTGGCGTGGCCATCCTGGAAACCCAGTGGTGGGCCGCGAGCCTCGCGGATGAGCTGAGGAGTGCGCTGGTGGACCAACTGGCCAGCAGCAACCCTCGGCAATCGATGTTGTTGCGTCTTGAAGTGCAGCGCTTTGACTCCGTGCCCGGCCAATACGCATTGCTCGACGTCAAATGGCGCCTGCGCCCGGCCGGTGGCACCGAGCGCCCACCGCTGACCTGCCGGACCACGTTGCAGTCGCCCGCCGGGCCGAGCATCGACAACGTGGTGCTCGCCCATCAAAACAATCTCAAGCGCTTTGCCGCGCAGGTCAGCCAGGCGGTCGACAGGTCAGCCGGCCAGTGCCCGACGACACCGTAAACCGCCCGGCACTTACGCCAGCAAGCCCATGGCCTTGGCTCGCGCCACGGCCTGGGTGCGTCGCTCCACCCCAAGCTTGCTGTTGATGTGGCTGGCGTGGGTCTTGACGGTGTGCAGGGAGATAAACAGCTGGTTGCTGATTTCCTGGTTGGAGCAGCCTTGGGCGATCAGTTGCAGGACCGCCAGCTCGCGCGTGCTCAGGGTTTCGTGGCCAGTCGTGACCTCGGGCGTCACGGCCGCCGGGAGAAGCGCGAGCAGGCTCTGGTGCAACACACCTTGCGGGTCTTTGCCCAATTGCTCACGCATCCAGTCCGGATGCCCGTCCAACAAGCGCTGGAACGGTTGTAACGCGCCCCCGGCACCCGCCTCGAACGCCTGGGCCAGCACCGGCCGCGCCCTGGCTTCCTGGCCGCACTCGAGCAGCAACTGGGCCTGCTGGGTCAGCGCCATCAGGGCAATCATCTGGCGCCCGCTGTTGCGGGCCTGTTGCGCCAGTGCTTCGAGCCGCTCCAGCGCCGCCTGGGGCTGATAGCGCACGGCATCGAGGGCGGCTTGTTGCAGCCCGATATGTTGCGGCAAGTGCGGGTGGAATTCCGGTGCAGCAGCGGCCTGTTCGCCGTGGTAAGTCTGCCCCAGCCGCGTCAGCCAGGCATCTGCCAGGTCGGTGCGGCCCTGGGCCAGCCACAGTTCGCATTTGATCAGGGTAATCATCGCCAGGTAGTAGATCGGCGGCACATCCCAGATATGCATCAGGCGCTCGGCTTCGGCGAGTTCGGCGAAGGCTTTGGGAAAGTCATGGCGCCGCCCTTCGAAGCTGGCGATCACGCAATGGCCGATCAGCACGCTGATATCGCGACAGGCCCGCGCCTCGGCCAGGCCTGCGCGCAGGAGGGCAATGCCGGTTTCGGGCTGGTTGCGCACCAACAGCAAATAGCCTTCGTAGAGCGACAGCCGCGCACGCACCGCATACAGTCGCTGCGGTGCCAGGCCGTGCAGGCGCTGCAGGCCCTGGCGCACCTCGTCGAGGGCGCGCAGGATTTCGCCGCGGGCCTGCAGCACCCGTGCACGGTCGTAATGGGCCAGGGCTTCGAACAGCGGGTTGCCGACGCGCTGCGCCAGTTCCAGGGATTCGCGGTTCAGGCCACGGGCGCGCCACAAATCGCCATCGGCAATGGCCAGGTTGGACAGGGTCGACAGGCACACCAGGCGCTGGCCGTAACGCCGTTGCGGCAGGCTGTCCAACGCCTCGCTGCAATAGCGCTGCGTCAATTCACGGTCGCCGCGACCGCGGGCGATAATCCCGCTCAGCGCCAGCCACTGGGCCAGCATCGAGCGCTGTGCGGTGGCCGAGGGCGCCGGCAGGAAGCGACTGAGGTACGCGGACAGCTCCTGCGCCGCGTCCAACTGGCAGGCCAGTGCCAACGCCCAGCTGTACAGCACAATCAGGCGCGGCGTGCTGATCAGCAGGCTGTCGGGCAAGTCCATTTTCCAGCGCAGCAACATGCCGACATTCTGCTCGGCAAGCAGTTGTTCTTCGGACAGGTTCTGCACCAGGTTGGCCGCCACGTCGAGGTGCCCGGCGCGCAACGCCTGCTCCACCGCCTCGTCGATCAAGCCCTGGGCGTTGAACCAACGGCACGCGCGCAGATGCAGGCTGGCGGCCGGCAAGACATTGCTGCTCGCGCGACGGGTGCGCAGCAGGTCGGAGAACAAATGGTGATAACGGTACCAGTGCCCCTGCTCGTCCAGGGGCACCAGGAACACCTGGTGGGCTTGCAGGTAACGCAGGATCTCGGCGCTGTCATGGGCTTCGCGCACGGCATCGCACAACTCGCTGCAAAAACGCTCCTGGGGCGCGGTGTCGAACAGGAACGCCTGCACTTCGGGTGGCAGGCAGTCGATCACTTCTTCCAGCAGGTAGTCGCGGATCAGCCCTTCCCCACCGTGCAGGCTTTGCGGCAAGGCGTCCTCGCTGCCGGCTTCGGAAGCCGCCAGCAGCCAAAAGCGCAGACCGGCCACCCAGCCTTCGCTGCGGCGGATGAGATTGTCGAGGGCTTCACCACTCAAGGAACTGCTGTGGCGATCCAGCAACGCCTGGGATTCGGCATGGGTCAGGCGCAGGTCTTGCTCGTGCAACTCCAGCAAATGCCGTGACAACCGCAATCGCGCCAGATGCCAGTCCGGGCGTTGGCGGCTGGTGACCAGCACCACCAGGCCATCGGGCAAATGGTTGAGGAAGAATTGCAGGCAACGGTCCAGCACCGGCCCCTGGGCCAAATGGTAGTCATCCAGCACCAGCAATAATGGCGCACGGGTGGACAGGTGCACGGTCAGCTCATCGAGCAGGCCGTCGAGCCACTCTTCAAACGCAAAGGGTTGGTGACGCTGGCGCATTTTCAGCAAGCCCAGGGATTGGGCGCCGAGTGCCGGGAAGTAGTGCTGCAACCCTTCGAGCAGGCGCTCAAGAAAACGCCCCGGGTCGTTGTCCCGTGGGCTCAGGCCCAGCCACAGGCTGTGCCAGTGAGCCGGCAGGCCCTGGCAGAACTCCACCGCCAACGAACTCTTGCCGAACCCGGCCGGTGCGCAGACCAGCAGCAACCGCCCTTCCAGGCCGGCGCCCAGCCGTTCACACAGGCGCGGGCGCAGCACGTAGCCATCAGGCAGCGGGGGCCTGTAGAAGCGACCTTCCAGGGTCGGGATTACCCGGCTGGCGGGCCCTTGGATTCGGGACAGATCAGTCATCGCCGGGCTCTTGTAGAAGGCTGTTGTCGGCATTGCAGATGTCCGCAGACTAGCGGTAAAAGCGGCGGGTTTGTAGATCTTTGCAACATTTGCCTGAAAAAGAACTGAGACAAGAAATATCGCCGCAAACAAAAAGTGGAAGGGGCTTGATCCCGATAGAGGCGGATCAGTCAATGCTGCGCTGACTGTCACATCGCTATCGGGGGCAAGCGCCCTCCCACCTTGAGTTACTCGTGCAGCTTAGCGAACACCGTCCTGGCGCAGGGCCGCCGGGGTGAAGTCGCTGGTGGTGGCGGTGAAGCCGAAGTCATAGGCCTGCTTTTCTTCGTTCTTCATGCCCAGGGCCAGGTAGCGGCCGGACTGCAGGTCGTAGAGGGTTTCCAGGGCGTACCACGGCACTTGCTTGTCGTAGTAGTTCTCGGCATGGGCTTCGGCGACACGCCACAGTTGGCCACGGCCGTCGTAGTGGTCGATCACTGCGGCTTGCCAGGTGTCTTCGTCGATGTAGAAGTCACGCTTGGCGTAGATGTGGCGCTGGCCTTCCTTCAAGGTCGCGACCACGTGCCAGACACGGCGCAGCTCGTAGCGTGCCAGGTCCTGGTTGATGTGGCCGGCCTTGATGATGTCGGCGTACTTGAGCTTCGGATCGTCGATCTTGTAGCTGTTGGAGGCGATGTAGATTTCCTTCTTGCCTTCCAGTTTCCAGTCGTAGCGGTCCGGCGCACCGTTGTACATGTCGAGGTTGTCAGAGGTACGCAGGCCGTCGGCGGCGGTACCCGGCCCGTCATAGGACACTTGCGGCGCCCGGCGCACGCGGCGCTGGCCGGCGTTGTAGACCCACGCCGAACGCGGCTCCTTCACCTGGTCCAGGGTTTCGTGCACCAGCAGCACACCACCGGCCAGACGTGCCGGGGCGGTCACTTGCTGCTTGAAGTAGAACAGCACGTTACCCGGGTTCTTCGGGTCGAAGTCCTTCATCTTGTCGCGGAACACGAACTGGTCGCGGAAGTACACCAGGCTGTAGGAGCCGTTGGTTTGCGGCGTGGCCTGGGTCACCAGGCGGGTCACGCTGCCACCGCGATAACGGGTGATGTGGTTCCAGATGACTTCCACGCCGCTTTTCGGGATCGGGAACGGTATGGCGGTTTCGAAGTTTTCCAGGCCGTTGCCGCCAGACACGAGGTTGGTGGTGGTGGCGTTCTTCTTGATGGAGGCGAACACATCGGCCGGTACGGTAGCGCCGCGATGGGTCGGGTAGACCGGCATCTTGAAGGTTTCCGGGTAACGCTTGAACATCGCGTACTGCCCCGGTGCCAGCTTGTCCTTGTACTGCTCGACGTTCTGCGCGGTGATGGTGAACTGCGGTTGCTCACTGGCGTACGGGTTGGCGAGGAAACCTTTGGCATCCACAGCGCCGGCGTTGGTCGGCATCGGCGACCATTTCGGGATGGTGCCGGCCGCGTTACCGGCCATTTCCGCGCCCATCGGCGTCAGGGTCGTGCCCAGCTTGGCGGCTTCATCCGCCGACACTGCCGCCATGACATTGCTCGCCAGGATCGACAGCCCAAGCACACCCACATGCAACAGACTTTTGGTTATTTTCATGTTCTGGTCTTCCTGAAAATACAGTGTGCTTAGAAGTTGGCGCCGAAGCTCAGGGCGACGAAGTCGCGGTCATTCACCGTAGTGAACTCGCCACCAAAGAAGTTGGTGTAAGCCAGGCTGGCGGTGTAGGTGTTCTGGTATTCGGCATCCAGACCCAGGCTGACGGCTTTACGGCCCTCTTCGAAGTTGGCGCCAGGGCCAGGAGCATAGCCCTTGACGTCATGGGACCAGGCCACGTTTGGCTTGAGGTTCACACCCGCGAAGACGTCCGGGTACTCCCAGATAGCCCGACCGCGATAGCCCCAGGAAGTGGCAGTGGTGAAACCATCATTGTTGCAGTTGGTGCTCAGGCCGTTGGCGTTGGCCAGCCCGGCCCCTTGTGCGGTTGAGGTGTTCAATGCGTTACAGGCATTGTTCGGCAGCGTGCCTGGACCAAAAACAGGGTCACGGCCATAGCGCACGTCCGACTTGCTTTCCAGGCCTCCCACGTGGGTCACGCCGACTTCGCCCACCAGCGTCAGACGGCTGGCGCCCATGACCTGGTCGAAGAAATGGGTAAACGTGGTTTGGAACTGGCTGACTTCCTTACGACGATAGCCATGCAAATCCTGGCCTGGAGCCCCGTTAAGCAACGAGGCATTTCCCAGCACCGGACCACCAAGAGGCTTCACGCCTGCAAACAGAATGTCGGTGGAGTTCAACTGCACAGGAGCGTTCGGGCGATAGCTCAACTCACCGCTCCAGGCCGTCCCTGTAGGCAAGGTGGTGGAAAAGCTCAAACCATACAGACGGATATCTTCCGGGTATTCGATGAAGTAGTTGGAGTTACCTGCTACTACCAACGGCGCCAATTGCCCGACTTGCGCCGCACTGGCGAATGCAGCCCGAGAAGCACCCTGCGCGCTGAAAATCGGCGCTCGACTATGGTAGTTCATGAAATACGCGCCGAACTCGGTGTCGAGCGGCTCGAAGTTGTAGTGCATCGCTGCACCCCATTGACCGCTGTCACGCGCGTCACGATCAGGGCCGCGTTTTACCAGGACACCTTCATTGTTGATATCAACTCCACGGGCTGCCAACGCGGGCAAGAACTGCGCCGGCACAGCGGAGCGTTTATTCAACACCCTCAAGTTGTCTTTGCAGCCATCGGACACGATATCCGGCTGCGAGAAGAACGTCCCACAGTTGTCCGTGACGGTCTGGTCCCATTCCAGTTGATAGAACGCTTCTGCCGACAGGTTATCGGTCAAGGTTTGCGACACATAGAACATGTTGACCGGAATCAAGCCTTCCTTGATTTCCGCACCCGGACGACGGAACGCAGACACGTCAATCGGGTTGATGGAGTTGATACCACCGCCGATGAAGGTACTTTCGCCCCAACTCACCACCTGCTTACCGAACCGCACGCTGCCCGGCTGATCGGCAATGGCATAGTTGTGATAGACGAAGGCGTCGAGAATCTGCCCGCCGGAAGACTTGGCGCCTTCCTTGCGATTGTTATCGCTGATGTCCTTGAACTCACGGCTTTCGTCCTTGAGTTCGAAGTCATACCAGTACTTGCCGCGCACGAATACGCCGGTGTCGCCGTATTTCAATTCCAGGTCATGGATGCCCTTGAAGATCTTCGAGAACGTTTCACCGCGCTTGAAGTTCAAGTGCCCATCATCGGAGGTCTGGGACAGACCTTTGCCACCGTTGTTGGCACCGATCAGATCCTGGTTCGGCTTGGCCGTCGACCAGCTCGCCCCCACAGACAGCGACGAGTCAAAACTCCCTTCGATTTCACCGATATTGAAACTGACGCCGAATGCGGGCCCGGCGAGCGTAGAGGCGAGACTGACGGCCAGGGGCAGTCTTGCCCGGCGCCAGAACTGGTTTACTGAGGTCATCGACGCTACTCCATGTGCATTATTGTTATGGCAGTGAGTTTGTTCTGTGATGCTTGTAACGGCCGGAATACAACGATTCCAATGCCGCCTGGCAACTGAACCTCCATGGCCCGAAGCGACGCATCCTTGAAAAACTCTGGGTGGGACTATAGCCAGCAGGGGGTACCGCTTGATCCCTCTAAAGTGTGATTTGCATCACCAACCCGTCTGCCACAGCCCTTTCGCCATGTCGGCGAAGGCCGACGCGGCAAGGATGGCTGAAAATTGGCAAATCACAAGTGAAGGCGCGAGATAGAGCATCGCCGTGCCACAAGGGCACGGCAAATCAGCTCAGAGGGTGGACAGGAAGGTGCTGTTGTTGGCCTGCCATTCAATGATGTCAATACGGATACGTTTTTTGTCGAGCTTGCCGACACTGGTCTTGGGAATTTCCGTAACAACGGCGATCTGGCTCGGAATCGCCCACTTGCTCAAATGGCCCAGTTCGACAAAAGGCTTGAGGTGTTCCTTGAGCTCGCGGGCCCCAATCTCATGGCCATCACGCACCACCAGCAACGCAAACGAACGCTCGCCCCACTGCGGGTCGGCGATGCCCACCACCGCTACTTCGCGTACCGCCGGGTGACGGCTGACCAGGTCTTCGAGGGCCAGGGAGGAGATCCACTCGCCGCCGGTCTTGATCACGTCCTTGATGCGGTCGCGGATATCGATCACCCCAAATGCATCGAGGGTGGCCACGTCGCCGGTGTGCATCCAGCCACCCGCCCACAGCTCGGCGCCCTTCTGCGGCTCGTTGTAATACCCCTCGGTCAGCCACGGCGCGCGCAGCACCAACTCACCCTGGGACTCGCCGTCGGCAGGCAGGAAATTGCCCTCGGCGTCCATGATCGCCGCTTCCACCAACGGCCCGGGCACGCCGGCCTTGATGCGGTAGCTGATGCGCTCGTCCTCGGTGCCGGCCATCAGCTCCTCGTTGAGGTGGGCGCAGGACACCAACGGGCCGGTCTCGGACATGCCGTACGCGGCGGTGAGCTGAATCCCGCGGGCCTTTGCCGCCTCATACAGCGTGCGGTTGAGCGCACTGCCGCCGATGACGATTTTCCAGCCGCCAAAATCGACGCCTTGGGCAGCCTTGGCGTTGAGCACCATTTGCAGGATGGTCGGCACGCAGTGGGAAAAGGTGACCTTCTCCTTGCGCCACAGCTCCACCAGGTATTCCGGGTCGTAGCGGCCGGGGTAGACCTGCTTAAGGCCAAGCATGGTCGCCACATACGGCAGGCCCCAGGCATGCACGTGGAACATCGGCGTGATCGGCATGTACACGTCGTTGGTACCCAGCAGGCGCACACTGTCGACGCTGCCCATGATGGTCGCCACGCCGATGGTGTGCAGCACCAGCTGGCGATGGGTGAAGTACACGCCCTTGGGGTTGCCGGTGGTACCGGTGGTGTAGAAGGTGGTGGCGACGGAGTGTTCGTCGAAGTCCTGGAAATCGTACTTCGGGCTGGCGGCGGCCAGCAGGGTTTCATACTCACCGACCAGGTTGGGCAACTCGGCGGTCTTGGCTTCGCCGTCGGTGAGCAGCAGCGTCTTGTCGACGGTGGCGAGCTGCCCGGCAATGGCCTGGTAGAGCCCCACGAACTCGCTGTTGACCAGCACGAAGCGGTCCTCGGCGTGGTTCATGGTGTAGAGAATCTGTTCCGGCGACAGGCGCACATTGATGGTGTGGATCACCGCGCCGATCATCGGGATGGCGAACATGCATTCCAGGTAACGATGACTGTCCCAATCCATCACCGCCACAGTGTCACCGGCCTTGACCCCGGCTGCGGTGAGCACGTTGGCCAGGCGCGCGACGCGCTCGATCAAGGTGGGGTAGGTGTAGCGCAGCTTGTCGCGATAGACAATTTCCCGGGTCTTCTCGTAACGGGTACCGGACATCAACAGGCGCTTGATCAACAGCGGGTATTGATACGCACCTTCGGCGGGCGGAATAACACGGGTCTGCAACATACGAATCCCTTTTATGACTGCACGGTCTTGGCTTGAAGACCTGCACTGTAGAGAGGTTATGTTTCAGCTAAATCAGCCAAAGGAATGATTTGCAGAGGCTGGGGAATGCTAGCTTTGAGCCATTATTCAGGGGCAATGGAGGTCAAATGTGGGAGGGGGCTTGCTCCCGATGGCGGTGAATCAGTCAATACACGTGTCGACTGAAGCACCGCCATCGGGAGCAAGCCCCCTCCCACACTGGATTGTGTTTACTTGAGAACAGCGTTTATTTCGCGCTGGTAAACGCCAACTTCACCCCAATCGCAATCAACACCGCTCCCATGGTCCGATCAAACCAATGCCCCATCCGCGCAAACCCGGCGCGCACGCGCTGCTGGCTGAACAACATCGCCACCAGGCAGAACCACAACGCCGTCGCCACCGCCAGGTACACGCCGTAGCCAGCCTGAATCGCCAGCGGGGTGTGCGGGTTGATCACCACGGTGAACAGCGACAGGAAGAACAACGTCGCCTTGGGGTTCAGGCCGTTGGTGACGAAGCCTGCGGTAAACGCGCCGCGCGGGGTGCGCTCGCCCGCTTCGCGGTGCAACTCGCCCTCGGCGGCAGGCTTGGCCGGTTTGGCGCGCAGGGCCTTGAAGCCGATGTACAGCAGGTAGGCGGCCGCCGCCCATTTCAGTGCGTTGAACAACACGATGGACTGGGACACGATCAGGCCGATGCCGAGCAGCGAATAGCCCACGTGCAGGAAAATCGCCGAGCCCACGCCCAACGCAGTCCAGGTTCCGGCGCGGCGGCCGTGGGTCACGCTCTCACGCACCACCACCGCAAAATCCGGGCCGGGGCTGGCCACCGCCAACAGGTGAATCAGGGCTACGGTCAAAAACTCGGCGGCGTACATACTCACTCCATTAAGTAACGGATTATTTCATCTGGTAGGCTCGGCAGATTACGCCTTCGAACCCTGTCGCAAAAGGTACAGTTGATGACGAACAATCGCCGCGCCGTCTTCCTTGATCACCCGTCCCTGGATCTGGGCGACCTCGACCTCAGCGAGTTGCACGGCAGCTTCAGCGACTTGCAGTTGTTGACGGGCACCACGCCGCAGAATGTGGTCGAGCGCCTGCAAGGCGCGCAGGTGGCGATCAGTAACAAAATCCCGCTCAACAGCGAGACCCTGGGGGCCTGCCCGGAACTCAAGTTGATCCTGGTATCGGCCACCGGCACCAACAACATTGACCTGGAAGCCGCCCGCGCCCATGGCATCACCGTGAGCAACTGCCAGGGCTACGGCACACCGTCGGTGGCGCAGCACACGATTATGCTGTTGCTCAACCTGGCGACGCGGCTGCAGGACTATCAGCGCGATGTGAGCGCCGGCAAATGGCAAGAGGCCAAACAGTTCTGCCTGCTGGACCACCCGATTGTCGAGCTGGAAGGCAAGACCCTCGGCCTGCTGGGCCATGGCGAACTGGGCAGTGCCGTGGCACGCCTGGCCGAAGCCTTCGGGATGCGCGTGCTACTCGGCGCGATTCCCGGGCGCCCTGCCCGCGCCGACCGCGTGCCCCTGGATGAACTGCTGGCGCAGGTGGACGCACTCACCTTGCACTGCCCGCTCAATGAACACACCCGGGACTTTATCGGCGCCCGTGAATTGGCGCGGCTCAAGCCCGGCGCGTTTATCGTCAACACCGCGCGCGGTGGCTTGATCAACGAGCAGGCCCTGGCCGATGCCCTGCGCAGCGGCCACCTGGGCGGCGCGGCGACCGATGTGCTGAGTGTTGAGCCCCCGGTCAATGGCAACCCATTGCTGGCCGGCGATATTCCTCGACTGATTGTCACCCCCCACAACGCCTGGGGCAGCCGTGAAGCGCGCCAGCGTATCGTCGGCCAACTGGCGGAAAACGCCCGGGGCTTTTTCAGTGGCGCCCCGCTGCGCGTCGTCAGTTGATAAACTGCGCCCCTTTTCAAGGAGCAGACCATGGATCCGCGCAGTGAAGTACTGCTTCGTCAGGCCGAACTTTTTCAAGGCAACCTGCTGCTGGTGGGCCTGCCCGCCGACGACCTGCTGGGTCGCCTGCCCAACGCCCACGGCTGGTGCTGGCATGCCGGCGACCAGGCGGCGCTCGACGCGCGCTTCCCGGAGCGCAGCCAGTTTGGGGTGAATGCGCCCGAGCGCGGGTTCGAGGCGGCGGTGATCTTCCTGCCCAAGTCCAAGGACCTCACCGATTACCTGCTCAATGCCGTGGCAGCGCGACTGCCCGGCGCCGAACTATTCCTGGTGGGGGAGAAAAAAGGCGGTATCGAAAGCGCCGCCAAGCAGATGGCGCCGTATGGCAAACCGCGCAAGCTCGACAACGCGCGGCATTGCCAACTGTGGCAAATCACCGTGGCCAACGCCCCGCAAGCGGTCGAGCTGGAAAGCCTGGCGCAGGTGTTCGATGTGCCGCTGGCCGAAGGCCCGCTCAAGGTGGTGAGCCTGCCGGGTGTATTCAGCCACGGCCGTCTGGATCGCGGTACCGAGCTGTTGCTGGAGCACTTGGACAAATTGCCGAGCGGCCATTTGCTCGACTTCGGTTGCGGCGCCGGTGTGTTGGGGGCGGCTGTCAAACGTCGCTACCCGCACAACAGCGTAACGATGCTGGACGTGGATGCTTTCGCCGCCGCCAGCAGTCGCCTGACCCTGGCCGCCAACGGTCTGGAAGCGGAGGTATTGACCGGTGACGGCATCGACGCCGCGCCGATGGGGTTGAATGCAATCTTGAGCAATCCACCGTTCCATGTCGGCGTGCACACCGACTATTTCGCCACGGAGAACCTGCTGCGAAAAGCGGCGAAACACCTGGCAAAAGGTGGCGAACTTCGCCTGGTGGCTAACAGCTTCCTGAAGTACCAACCGTTGATCGAAGAGCATCTGGGCGTGTGTGCGGTCAAGGCCGAAGGCAATGGTTTTCGCATCTACCGTGCCAAGCGCGGCTGATAGCCGTTTGAAAAAGAACGCTTGCCGAATGGATTTTGCCTAGGCAGAATCCGCTCCGTCCTAGGGGAGTAGTCTCCCACGAGCGCCACGCTCGTCCGGCATACGTCAACATACTTGGTCAACAGGCCATGGCGTATGCGACCCAGGAGTCCGCACAGACGGACCGGGGTTTGACAAGACCTATGACACGCACACCTTACCCGGGGCGGGAAGGCTGTACGTGTCATAGCCGTGTCGACCCGCCCCTGGAAACCTACCTGATGCTGGATTCATTGCTCGTTCCTACCGCAATCGTTGCCTTGGCCGAAATCGGCGACAAGACGCAACTGCTCGCGCTCATCCTTGCCGCACGCTTTCGCAAACCCTGGCCGATCATCGCCGGCATCGTCGCTGCGACCCTGGCCAACCATGCCGCCGCCGGTGCCGTGGGGGCCTGGTTCGGGAGTTTCTTCTCGGATGCGGTATTGCACTGGATTCTCGCGGCCAGCTTCTGCGCCACCGCGCTGTGGACCCTGGTGCCAGACAAACTCGACGATGACGAAGCCAGCACCACGCGCAAGTTCGGGCCGTTCCTGACCACGCTGATTGCATTCTTCCTCGCGGAAATCGGGGACAAGACCCAGATCGCCACGGTGATGCTCGCAGCGCAATACCCGGAACTGTGGCTGGTGATTATCGGCACCACCCTGGGCATGTTGATTGCCAACGTACCGGTGGTTCTGGCGGGGAATTTCGCGGCGGAGAAACTGCCACTGACGTTGATTCGTCGACTGGCGGCAACGGCGTTCTTTGTCCTGGCGATTGTGGCGGTGTACAAGGCCATGCAGAGCAGTGGCTGGATCTAGCTGCAAGCTGCAAGCCTCAAGTTGCAGGAAGAAGCAGTGCTTTTTCTTGCAGCTTGAAGCTTGCTACTTGTCGTTGAAGTCTTAGGACTTCTTGGCCTGCTGGTAGAGCGGCATCACCTTCGGAATCGCCGCCTGCAACGAGGCGATCCGGCTGTCGGAGGCCGGGTGAGTGCTCATGAACTCCGGCGGTGCGCCTTCCGAAGCCTTGGCCATCTTGTTCCACAGCGTGATCGCCGCGTTCGGGTTGTAGCCGGCACGGGCCGCCAGTTCCAGGCCGATCAGGTCCGCTTCGTTTTCATTGCTGCGGCTGTTGGGCAAGGTCATGCCGTAGTTGGCCACGGTATCGGCCAGCGCCAGGCTGTCCTGGCCCAGGCCGAACAACGCACCGGCGCCCTGCTTGGCCATCTCGATGCCGTAGGCCTTGGACATGGCTTCGCGGCCATGCTCCCGCAAGGCGTGGGCGATTTCATGGCCCATCACCGCGGCCAGTTCATCATCGGTGAGCTTGAGGTTGTCGATCAACGCGCTGTACACGAAGATCTTGCCGCCAGGTCCGCAGTTGGCGTTCATCTCATCGCTCTTGATCAGGTTCACTTCCCACTTCCACTGCGCCGCATCCGGGCGGAAGGTCGGCGCCTGGGCGATCAGCCGATTGGCGATCGCCTGCACACGCTTGGCATTGGCACTGGTCTTGTCCAACTGGCCTTTGCTGCTGGCCTCGCCCAGGGTCTGCTGGTAGGACTGGGCGTACATCTGGTCGACTTCCTGGCTCGACAACATGCTGAACATATATTGCTTGCGCTCAACCCCGACGGCGCCGCCGCTGGTGGTGTTGACCGACTGACACCCGGCCAGCAACACGCCTGCCGCCAATACACTTACGGCCAATGATTTCTTCATCAATACACTCTCCCTGAAAAGACGCCCTGAAAACATGGCGCGTATCGTAGGCGCTCATTTGTATCGGCGCCAGATACAACAGACGTGTAACCGATGAATTTCGGACACATCTCACACGCCCGACAACTTCAGTGAGCAACCGGCCTCAGGCTCAGGCCGGGGTCAGGCACTCCGGCCCGTTGAGCTTGGGATCATTGACCATGTTGGCCAGGACTCGCTCACGCAATGGGACCGGCTCACTGGCCAGCAAGCCTTGCAACACATGCAAGGGCGTCTCGGGATCGAGCCAGGCGGCCTGCCCCGCCGTGTCCAGAATCAACGGCCGGCGCTGACTCTGGGCGGCCTGGGTCACCACTGCCGTACTCAGCCACACTTGCTCCTGCACCGGGTACGCCTCCCAGATCGCTGCAAAAAACAGGGTCGAGCCCTCCCCCGGCGTCAGCCAGTACGGACGCTTGCGCTGGGTGCCGCGCCATTCGTAGAAACCGTTGGCGGGCAGCAGGCAACGGCGCTGGCGAAACGCTTCGCGAAACATCGGTTGCTCGGCCAGGGTTTCGGCACGGGCATGGGCCGGGGTGCGGGAAAGGTCAGTCAGCCAGGGCGGCGTCAGGCCCCAGCGCGCCCGTGCCAGGGTGCGCTGGCCTTCATTGAGGCGCTGGATCAGCACCGAATCATTCGGGGAAATGTTCCACTGGGCCTGCTGGTCGGCCGGAAAACCCGGCAGGGCAGCAAAGGTAGGGTTCCAGCGAAACAGGGCATAACGTCCACACATGGGGCAACACGACTCTTGGGTAAACCGACCGACAGCCTAACAGACCAATACGTCGGGGAAGCTGTCGGGTTCGTCGCCGGGCAGGGGTTGCGCACCGATATAGGCGGTAATCAGCTCGCGGGCTTCAGCCGCCCGGTCGTTATCCACTTCCAGCCCCAGCAGGCCGAAGATCGGCAACTCCCCCGTGCCGCCGAGCAAATGGCGCCCTACCAGGTGCGCCTCGATGCCCTCGCTGGCGAGCATTTGCTGCAGCAACTCGCCTTCCATCAGGTTTTCCGGTTCGTAGATTCGCTGCATGGGCGTACCTGTTATTCGTTTTCACTGCGGGTTTCGAGCATCCACTCTTCACCATGGACCTGCAGGTTGAAAATGATCGGTCGGCAACACACCTGACAGTCCTCGATGTAGGTCTGATCACCGCCGGATAAATCCACCGCGGTCTCTACCGCTTCACCACAATAAGGACAATCGTACAGCGCAGTTTCCAGCATCGCAGTCTCCCAGGTGACTTGTGCGTATAATCGCCGGTCTATTTACAGGGCTATTTTCCGGCCGGGCCAATTGCCCGGACCGCACCCTGGTATTTCCTTTACTTACCCTAGCCGTTTCTAACAAGAGAGCATGATGGGCGAATTCGATACCATCCGACCTTACAACGACAGCGAAGTCCCGGCAGTGCTGGCCCGGCTGTTCAGTGACAAGGCCTTTCTGGACATCCTGACCCACTTCCGCTTCCCGCGCTTTGCCGGCGCCCTGGGCTGGCTGCTCAAGCCGATGATCGCGCGCAAACTGCGCCGCGAGTTCGCCGGTGTCACCACCGTGGCCACGCTTCAGGACAAAGTCGAGTATTACGTCGACCACACCATTGACCGGGCGACCGACGGCGTGACCTACACCGGCGTCGAACAGCTCAAATCCGGCACCGCCTACCTGTTCCTGGCCAACCACCGCGACATCGTGATGGACCCGGCCTTCGTCAACTATGCCGTCTACCACGCCGGCCTGCCGACGCCACGGATCGCCATCGGCGACAACCTGCTGCAAAAGCCGTTTGTCAGTGACCTGATGCGCCTGAACAAGAGCTTCATCGTGCACCGTTCGATCACCGGGCGAAAGGAGAAGATGGCGGCGTTCAACCTGCTGTCGGCCTATATCAACCATTCGATCCGCAACGACTGCCAGTCGATCTGGATCGCCCAGGCCGAAGGCCGCGCCAAGGACGGGGATGACCGCACCGAGTCGGCGATCCTCAAGATGTTCCATGTCAGCCGCAAGGACGAGCCGTTTGCCGAGGTGATCCAGTCACTCAACCTGACGCCGGTGTCCATCAGCTACGAGTACGACCCGTGCGATGCCGCCAAGGCCCGCGAACTGTATATCCGCGCCACCACCGGCACCTACGTCAAGGCGCAAGGCGAGGATGACGTCAGCATTGCCCTGGGCATCACCGGCTACAAAGGCCGCGTACATATCAACTTCGCGCCGCCGATTACCGAGCGTTTCGAAGACACCAAGGTCCTGGCGGTAGAAATGGATCGACAGATTCTCGGCGGCTACCGGCTGTTCCCGGTGCACTACCTGGCGTACGCCCAGTGGAGCGATGCCGACCCGCAGTTGCAGGTGCCGAAGGCAGCCGACGTGTTCCCGGCGGATGAACTGGCCAAGGCGAAGGCGGAGTGGGAGCGGCGCTTGAACGAATGCCCGGCCGAGCACCGGCCTTTCCTGGTGGTGCAATACGCGACGCCAGTGCGCAATCAGTATCGGGTCAAGGCCGGGATCCCGCTGTAACCACCGATCAAGAAAATATGGGAGGGGGCAAGCCCCTCCCACATGGGTTCTGCGGTTTTTTAGACTCGGGTGCTGAGCCAGGAAATAGCCAGCGCCAGTCCAAGGCAGGCGAACCCGATGCGGTAAGCCACACGGTGCGCCCGCTCGGTGCGCACATCCAGGAACAGCATGGGCTGGTCGATTGCGCGATCTTCACTTTGCGCCGTCAACTCAGCCATCGCGCGTTGCTCGCGCAGGCGGGTGATGAACAGCAGCGCAGCGCCTGGGCAGGCCACTGATAAAGCCACGGCATTGATCAATAGTGCGGGCAGCGCCATCGCAAACCTCGATGAAACAGTGTCTGGGTATCGGTTCAGATACAAACCTGAACGGTAGTGGCATCGAACGCCAAAACCGCTCCGCCCCCCATGGACGGCTAATGTATCCAGTAATTTACGCCGTCACCTGAACGTCACCTTAACAAGCCACTCTGTTGCCCTTCGAACACTCAGGAGCTTGTCATGCTGCACGCGCACAACCAGGATCGGCTGTATCTGATTGCCCAAAGCGACGAGCAAGAGGCGCTGATCGGCGGCCTGGCGTTCAACGTGCAGGACCGCCACTGGCTGGTGTATTGCGCCCTTGGCGGGCACCAGCATGCAGACTTGCCGGAGGCCGATCTGTTGACGGGGGTGAGCATGCTGGACTTTTGTATCGACACGGCCGCGTGAAACTGAAGGCATAAAAAAACCGGGCTCATCGCTGAGCCCGGTTTTTTGTTTGAGCGATTACTGCGAGCTGAGCAATGAACCGATGCTTGGGTCCTTGAACAGGCGGGTCAAGGCGTCGCTCAGGACGTCGCTGACCAGCTTGGTGTTGGTTTCCTGGTTAGGCGACATGCCGAAGCGCTGGTTCAGCGACGCACCGTAACGGCCGCTGTAGCGACGGGTACCGGCGGTGACGTCGGACTTGAAGGTGGCGCCAATGGACGCCTCGGTCACGTAAAGACCGTCTTTAGGCGACTGATACTTCAACTCGGCCAGGGTGATCGTCAACTGCGGAGCGCCCGGCGCGTTGGGGCTGGGGGTGAACCCCAGCAGGCGCACGGCCGCTTCGGCCTGGGCTTGCAGCTTGGGCAGCACGTCTTGAGCGTTCACCGACACCAGGGCGGTTTCCGGGTACAGGCCACCGCGCGAACCGAGTGTCGGCGACGGACGACCGTCCACCACCCGTACCGACACCGGCTGGCCGTGGCCCACCGGGGCCAGCTGCGTGGTGATTTTCGGTTCCGGGGTCAGTTGCTGCGGGCTGTTGGCGCAGCCAACCAGGGTCAAGCTGGTCACAGTGATCAAACCGAACAACAGGCGTTGCAACATGCGCTTCTCTCCAGAAATCAGGTACCGACAGGCCGGCAGTATAGCGGGGCGCCCCTGCTGGGAACTAGCGTCAGTTACAACCTGTGACCCGGGGCTTCGCCTGCGGTTCGATGTCACCGATATGTCATAGCCGTTACATGGGCTCGTCATCCGAAGCAGGCATGCTTGGCCTCAATCTCAGGAGGTTGATCGCCATGCATTTTCTCTGGTCGCTGTTTACGCGCAAGCCCGCCCTTCGCCAGTTCGCCCTGCTCGATGCGCAAGGCCGCTGCCAGGCCTTCAAAGCGTGCTGCCAGCCTCCCGTCGGCGAAGGCTGGGTGGAAATCGAAGAAATTCGTCTGAGCTGGATGCATCATCCGTTGCCGGCTCGCGCCCGTGTAAGCCCACGCCCAGCGCGGTCGCCACGTCACCAGGCGTTGGCCGCCTGACCGAACGCCTAATAAAAGTCATAAAACCCGCCCATTTCCCCGGCGTTCTTCGCTACAATCTCCCCCCGATTATAAGGACGTCTCCTGATCGGGCCTCGCAGCATCGTTAATGCCTCGGTATTAACCCCAAGAATCGCCCACAGAGAGCCGCCCACACAGATCCTGTGAAGCTGGCGAGCTTGCTGTTTCCTTTGCAAACCACCCGCCTTTGCCGAATCTGCCAGAGCTGCCATTGCGCTCGGCCACTTGAGTTGTTTGCCCGTTTTGCCGCGTGTCGGCAGAGGTTTGCGGGCCAGGTGCCAGGCTGGGGCAGCCCTTTTTTGAGGTTCACGTCTTCAAAAGAGCGTGAAAAAAACGGGTTTTCACAACTTCACAAGAGTGTGGCGAGCAAATGAATAGTTTGGCGTTTGTACAAGCACCATCAGCGTCTGGAACAGCCCAACCACACAGGCCCGAGTACTCCGCAAACACCGGAGCTTGAGCCTGTCCGCTACGGATTGATTGCACGAATCCCACGCTTTGACCATAAGTCGAATTGCCACAGGCGCCCATGAATGCGTTCATAGGCAGATCAGGCCGGGCAGGAAGCGTGTGCTGAATGTGCAAGGAATTGCGAAACGGACATGGCGATCCTGGCCATGGGTAACCTGGGGCAACACGTGAAACGCCCCGTCACTCCTGGCAGCCATGCCGTCAATTTGGTGCTGCAGATTTTGGAGACGCGTTAAATGGCGCATAACGAAGCAGTCGACGTAGTACTGGTAGGGGCCGGCATCATGAGTGCCACCCTGGCCGTACTGCTCAAAGAGCTCGACCCCGGCCTCAAGCTGGAAGTCGTTGAGCTGATGGACTCGGGTGCCGCGGAAAGTTCCAACCCGTGGAACAACGCCGGTACCGGCCACGCCGGGCTGTGTGAGCTGAACTACACGCCCCAGGCAGCCGATGGCTCCATCGACATCAAGAAAGCCGTGCACATCAACACCCAGTTCGAGGTGTCGAAGCAGTTCTGGGCCTACCTGACCAGGAAGGGCACCTTTGGCTCGTCCAAGTCCTTTATCAGCCCGGTGCCGCACCTGAGCTTCGTGCAGGGCGAAAAAGGCGTGGAGTTCCTCAGGAAGCGCTTTGAAACACTCAGCCAGCACCATGCGTTCTCGGACATGCACTACACCGAAGACCGCAGCGAAATGGCCGAGTGGATGCCGCTGATGATGCCGGGGCGTCCGCTCGACGAAAAAATCGCGGCCACCCGCGTGATGAACGGCACAGACGTCAACTTCGGCGCCCTGACCAACCAGCTGCTCACTCACCTGACCAGCTCACCGGACGCCCAGGTCAAGTACAGCAAGCGCGTGACCGGCCTCAAGCGTAACGGCGCGGGCTGGACCGTGAGCATCAAGGACGTCAACAGCGGCAACAGCCGCGAAGTGGACGCCAAGTTCGTGTTCCTCGGCGCCGGTGGCGCGGCCCTGCCGCTGCTGCAGGCCTCGGGCATCGAAGAAAGCAAAGGGTTTGGCGGTTTCCCGGTCAGCGGCCAGTGGCTGCGTTGCGACAACCCGGAAGTGGTCAAGCACCACCAGGCCAAGGTCTACAGCCAGGCCGCCGTGGGCTCGCCGCCGATGTCCGTGCCGCACCTGGACACCCGCGTAGTCGACGGCAAGAAATCCCTGCTGTTCGGGCCCTACGCCGGCTTCACCACCAAGTTCCTCAAGCACGGTTCGTTCCTCGACCTGCCGCTGTCGGTTCGCGCCGGCAACATTGGCCCGATGCTGGCCGTGGCCCGCGACAACATGGACCTGACCAAGTACCTGGTCAGCGAAGTGATGCAGTCCATGGAGCAACGCCTGGAATCCCTGCGTCGCTTCTACCCTGAAGCGAAAGCCGAAGACTGGCGCCTGGAAGTGGCCGGCCAACGGGTGCAAATCATCAAGAAAGACCCGAAGAAAGGCGGCGTGCTGCAATTTGGCACCGAGCTGGTCGCGGCCAAGGACGGTTCGCTGGCTGCGCTGCTGGGTGCCTCCCCGGGCGCCTCGGTGACGGTGTCGATCATGCTGGAATTGATCGAGCGTTGCTTCCCGCAGAAAGCTGCCGGTGAATGGGCGACCAAGCTGCACGAGATCTTCCCGGCGCGGGAGAAGGTCCTGGAGACTGATGCCGAGCTGTATCGCAAGATCAACGCGCAGAACAACATCAGCCTCGAACTGGTTGAATCTGCCGCCGAGACCGGTAGGAGCGAGCTTGCTCGCGAAGATCGTTAACGATAACGCAGCGCATCTGGTTTAACGCGGCGTTCTCTGGTTTTTTGCGAGCAAGCTCGCTCCTACAGTAAAAAGCAAAAACGCCCCGTTCTCGCGATGAGAACGGGGCGTTTTTTTATGCCCAGGAATAATCAGCCGCGGGCGTTGTCGATCAGCTCGATATAGTCGGCGGCGTTACGCTGGTCCTTGATCAGGTCGACAAACGTCTGGCCGTGCTCATCCTTGCCATCCAGGTCCAAACCGGCCGCCTTGAAGAAAACCAGGAAGCGTTCGAAGTCGTCGATACGCAGGCCACGGTAGGCCTTGATCAGTTTGTGCAGGGACGGGGAAGTCGCGTCAACCGGCTCGAAGTCCAGGAACAACTTGATCTGGTCGTCGCCGATCTCGTCACCAATCACCTGTTTCTTATCTTTACGCATTACCGACTCCAGCCAGCAGACATTTACACGGGATTTGAAGTCTACCTGCGAGGCGCAGGCTTCGAAAGCGGTGAAGAACCAATGTGGGCGGGGGCAAGCCCTTCCCACATTGGTTCTTCAGTGTTTTTGCTATTTGCTACGAACAGCACCGGTATGCACATCCGCCCAGACATGCCCGTTGGCGTAACTGAGGAACTGCACATACACCGTGTCATTGCGCAGCAGGTCGACAATCACTCGGTACTGGGCCACCGGGTAGGACAGGGTCAAGGTTTTGCTCTTGTCATCGTAGACCGGCTTTTTCAGGCTTTTGCTTTCGGCATCGAAGTTGAGCACCACCTGGCTGATGGTCGCGCCTTTGTTCAGGGACTTGCCCTTGAGACGGATCATCAGCGGCGAGGTCACCGGGATCGGCTGTTGCGTGGATTGACGCTGGTTGCCCACCACCACCGCATATTCGGTGACTTGCAGCAGTTGCTGCTGGTCAGGGGTTTCGGCGCGCAGGGTCAGATCGTCCGGCGGCAGGAACTGCGCATGCATCGGCGCAGGCGCCGCAGCCAGCGGCAGACTGAGGGTCAACGCCAGGGCGGCGCAGGTGCGTATCAACAGGCTCATGGGCCGCTCCGCAAGAGGTGGCCCAGCACTGTAGCTCAATCGAACTGGGCAAGCATCCAGCGTTGATACTCGGCCACATTGGCGTCGCCTTCACGGGGCGCCCAATCGGCCAGTTCACCTTCGCCCACCGGCCGATAAGGCCCGGCCTTGCACTCGAACATCACCGTGTCGGGCGCCAGCACCACCAGGCCATGGAACACGCCGGGCGGCAGGTCGACGCCCGAGCATTCGCCGCCGGCCTGCATCACGCGCTTGGCGAGCACCTCGCCGGTGTCGCTGAACACCAGCAAGCCCAAGCGGCCCTGGAGGACCAGCAAGGTTTCCGCCTTGTCGGCGCTCAAGTGCCGATGTGGCGGCACGTAGGTGCTGGGCTGCAGGCCCACGGCCAGGCGATGGCACGGCTCTTCCATCTGATGAAAGTTGTGATGATGCCGGCCACGGAGGCTGGCGCCCGCTTTCTCGGCCAACTCGGCAAACAGCGTCTGATCAAGAAAGCGAGTCATGGGTTACATACCTTTGACAGCGTAGATTCCATTGGCGTTGCGCCAGTAGCCCTTGTAATCCATACCGTAACCGAAGATGTAGCGATCGATGCACGGCAGGCCGACGAAATCGGCTTTCAACTCGGGACGGGCCTTGCGGTCGTGGTCTTTGTCGATCAGCACGGCGGTGTGCACCTTACGTGCGCCCGCGTGTTTGCAGAAGTCGATGATCGCGCCCAGGGTGTGGCCCTCATCGAGGATGTCGTCGATGATCAGCACGTCGCGGTCGATGAACGAAACTTCCGGCTTGGCTTTCCAGAACAGGTCGCCGCCGCTGGTTTCGTTGCGATAGCGAGTGGCGTGCAGGTAGGACGCTTCCAACGGGAACTGCAGGTGAGTCAGCAATTTGCCGGCGAAGATCAGGCCACCGTTCATCACGCAAAAGACCACCGGGTTGGTGTCGGCCATCTCGCGGGTGATGTGTGCGCCGACCTTGGCGATCGCTGCTTCGACTTGCGCTTCGGTGTACAGGCAGTCAGCCTCGCGCATGATTTGACGGATATGCTCGAGATCAGCGGACATGGCGCTCTCCAAGGGGTGCTGTGGCAAGAAAAGCGGGCGAAGGTACGCTTCTCATGCGCTCCGAGCAAGCCTTAATGGACTAACGTACTAGATGTCTATAGGACAACACCCTCGGATAGATTAATCTAGGCCGGTTTTTTTGCCCGCCGCCGGAGCCTTTCCCATGCCCACTCGCGAGATCCGCCACCCGCTGATCCGACACAAACTCGGCCTTATGCGCCGCGCCGACATCAGCACGAAGAATTTCCGTGAGCTTGCTCAGGAAGTCGGAGCGCTGCTCACTTACGAAGCCACCAAAGATTTGCCCTTGGAAACCTACGACATCGAAGGTTGGGCAGGCACTGTCCAGGTCGAGAAAATCGCCGGTAAGAAAATTACCGTGGTGCCGATCCTGCGTGCCGGTATCGGCATGCTCGAAGGCGTGCTCAGCCTGATCCCGGGCGCCAAGGTCAGCGCCGTCGGCGTCGCCCGCAACGAAGAAACCCTGCAGGCCCACACCTACCTGGAAAAACTCGTACCGGAAATCAACGAGCGCCTGGCCATGATCATCGACCCGATGCTCGCCACCGGCAGTTCCATGGTTGCCACCATCGACCTGCTGAAAAAAGCCGGTTGCCGGGACATCCGTGCCATGGTGCTGGTGGCCGCGCCTGAAGGCATCGCCGCCGTCGAGAAAGCCCACCCGGACGTGCAGATCTACACCGCCTCCATCGACGAGCGCCTGAACGAACACGGTTACATCATCCCAGGCCTGGGCGATGCCGGTGACAAGATCTTCGGCACCAAGCAGAAGGACGCGTGAGCATGCAGGATGAGTTCAACGACCCGCTTTGGCGCCAGATCCTGTCTGGCGCACAGATGCTCTTCGTAGCATTTGGCGCGCTGGTGTTGATGCCACTGATCACAGGTCTTGATCCAAACGTCGCCCTGTTCACCGCCGGCCTGGGCACGCTGTTGTTCCAGCTGGTGACAGGGCGGCAGGTGCCGGTCTTCCTGGCGTCGAGCTTTGCCTTCATTACCCCGATCATTCTTGCCAAGGGCCAGTTCGGCCTCGCAGCGACCATGGGCGGGGTGATGGCGGCTGGCTTTGTCTATACCTTCCTCGGCCTGGCCGTGAAGATCAAAGGCACCGGTTTCATCGACCGCCTGCTGCCGCCCGTGGTGATCGGCCCGGTGATCATTTCCATCGGCCTGGCCATGGCACCGATTGCCGCGAACATGGCGATGGGTAAATCCGGCGATGGCGCCGAGTTGATTCATTACCAGACGGCGATGATGATCTCGATGCCGGCGCTGCTGACCACGTTGATCGTCGCGGTGTTCGGCAAGGGTATCTTCCGCCTGGTGCCGATCATCTCCGGCGTGCTGGTGGGCTTTGCCATGGCGTTCTACTTTGGCGTGGTCGACACGGCGAAGATCGCCGCCGCCCCGTGGTTCGCCCTGCCCCACTTCACCGCGCCGGAGTTCAACTGGCAGGCGATCCTGTTTATCGTCCCGGTGGCCCTGGCCCCGGCGATCGAACATATCGGCGGCGTGATTGCGGTGGGCAGCGTGACCGGTCGCGACTACCTGAAGAAGCCTGGCCTGCACCGCACCTTGCTCGGTGACGGAATCGCCACCACGGCCGCCGGCCTGTTTGGCGGCCCGCCGAACACCACCTACGCCGAAGTGACGGGCGCGGTGATGCTGACCAAGAACTACAACCCGAAGATCATGACCTGGGCGGCAGTGTTTGCCATCAGCCTGGCGTTCATCGGCAAGTTCGGTGCGCTGCTGCAAAGCATCCCGGTGCCGGTGATGGGCGGGATCCTGTGCCTGCTGTTCGGCTCGATTGCCGCGGTGGGGATGAACACCTTGATCCGCCACAGGATCGACCTGGGTGAAGCGCGCAACCTGGTGATTGTGTCGGTAACCCTGGTGTTCGGCATTGGCGGTGTGCTGGTGGGAACCGGGACCGGCCCGGATGACTTCGGCCTGAAGGGCATTGCCCTGTGTGCGGTGGTAGCGATTGGCCTGAACCTGCTGCTGCCGGGCAATGATGGCTGGAAGAACAAGAAGCCGGATGAGCCGCTGATCTAACACATATGGCAGAACCTAATGTGGGAGGGGGCTTGCTCCCGATGGCAGTGTGTCAGTCAATTCATTAGCTGACTGATACACCGCTATCGGGGGCAAACCCCCTCCCACATTTTTTGATCTTCAGTGTGGCTTAGAGCTCACCTAACCCATCGATCAGCGCCTGGTTCTGCTCCGGCGTACCGATGCTGATCCGCAGGAACTGGGCAATCCGCTCCTGCTTGAAGTGCCGCACGATCACCCCTTGCTCACGCAGCTTGGCCGCCAGGCCGGCTGCGTCGTGCCGTGGGTGGCGGGCAAAGATGAAGTTGGCCGCTGACGGCAACACTTCAAAGCCTTTACCTTCCAGTTGCGCGACCACTTTATTGCGGTTGTCGATGACCAACTGGCACGTCTTGTCGAAGTACGCCCGGTCCTCGAACGCCGCTGCCGCGCCGACAATTGCCAGGCGATCCAGCGGGTAGGAGTTGAAGCTGTTCTTGACCCGCTCCAGCGCTTCGATGAGGTCCGGGTGGCCCACGGCCAGGCCCACGCGCAAACCGGCCAGTGAGCGCGATTTGGACAGGGTCTGGGTCACCAGCAGGTTCGGGTAACGGTCCACCAGGCTGATCGCGGTTTCGCCGCCAAAGTCGATATAGGCTTCATCGACCACCACCACCGAATCCGGGCTGGCCTTGAGAATCTGCTCCACGGCGTCCAGCGCCAGCACACAGCCGGTGGGCGCGTTCGGGTTAGGGAAGATGATCCCGCCGTTGGGCCTGGCGTAGTCCGCTACGCGGATCTGGAACTGCTCGTCCAACGGTACCGGGTCGGACTTGATGCCGTAGAGGCCGCAGTACACCGGATAAAAGCTGTAGCTGATATCCGGGAACAACAGCGGCAGCTCGTGCTGGAACAGGCCGTGGAAGATGTGCGCCAGGACTTCATCGGAGCCGTTACCGAGGAACACCTTGCCGGCGTCTATCCCGTAGTACTTGGCCACGGCCTGCTTGAGCAGGTCGCTGTTGGGGTCCGGGTACAGGCGCAGGTTGTCGTTCAACTCGGCCTGCATCGCAGCCAGCGCCTTGGGCGACGGGCCGTAGGGGTTTTCATTGGTGTTGAGCTTGACCAGCCTGGTCAGCTTCGGTTGCTCGCCGGGCACGTAAGGCACGAGGTCCTTGACGAAGGGGCTCCAGAATTTGCTCATGTGTTATTTCCCCTCTTCCAGGATTCGATACTCAGCACTACGGGCGTGGGCGCTCAAGGATTCACCACGGGCCAGCACCGAAGCGGTCTTGCCCAATTCGGAAGCGCCTAGTGGCGAGCAAAAGATGATCGACGAACGCTTCTGGAAGTCATACACCCCCAGCGGCGACGAAAAGCGCGCGGTGCCGGACGTCGGCAGCACGTGGTTAGGACCGGCACAGTAGTCGCCCAGCGCTTCGCTGGTGTGGCGGCCCATGAAGATCGCACCCGCATGGCGAATCGACGGCAGCCAGGCCTGTGGATCGGCCACGGACAGCTCCAGGTGCTCCGGCGCGATACGGTTGGCCACTTCGATGGCCTGTTCCATGTCGCGCACCAGGATCAGCGCGCCACGACCATTGATCGACTTCTCGATGATCTCGGCGCGGTCCATGGTCGGCAGCAGCTTATTGATGCTGGCGGCGACCTTGTCGAGGAACTCCGCGTCCGGGCTGACCAGGATCGCCTGGGCGTCTTCATCGTGTTCGGCCTGGGAGAACAGGTCCATGGCGATCCAATCCGGGTCGGTCTGGCCGTCACACACCACGAGGATTTCCGACGGGCCGGCGATCATGTCGATACCGACCTGGCCGAACACGTGGCGCTTGGCAGTGGCCACGTAGATGTTGCCGGGGCCGACCACCTTGTCGACCTTCGGCACGCTTTCGGTGCCATAAGCCAGGGCGGCAACCGCTTGGGCACCGCCGATGGTAAACACGCGGTCGACACCGGCAATGCAGGCGGCAGCTAGTACCAGTTCGTTGATTTCACCGCGCGGGGTCGGTACCACCATGACCACCTCGGTGACGCCGGCCACCTTGGCGGGAATCGCGTTCATCAATACCGACGAAGGGTACGAGGCTTTGCCACCCGGCACGTACAAACCCGCACGGTCCAGGGGCGTGACCTTCTGGCCCAGTACGGTGCCGTCGGCCTCGGTGTAGCTCCAGGAATCCTGCTTCTGTTTTTCGTGGTAGCTGCGCACTCGGGTCGCGGCGACTTCGAGGGCCTGGCGCTGGGGCGCGGTGATGCGCGTCAGGGCCAGTTCCAGGCGTTCGCGGGGCAGGATCAGGTCGGACATGGACTTGACGTCCAGACCGTCGAATTGCCGGGTGAAATCCACCAGGGCCGCATCACCGCGCTCGCGCACCGCCTTGATAATGTCGAGGACCCGCTGGTTGACCGAGTCGTCGGACACGCTTTCCCAGCTCAGCAGATGATCCAGATGATGGGCGAAATCCGGGTCGGCAGCGTTGAGTCGGGCAATTGCAGTGGACGTGGTCATAGCGAGGGCCTCAATAGAATTGGCAAAAACTCAGGCGCCCTAAACTAGCAGTCGTTTCCGCTTGGGCACCTGAGAATTCTGGCTATGAGGCGGATAGACGGGCGCAGCTTTTCAGCTACGCGGGTGAGTCAACCGCGGTGTCGAGACTCCACTGCCTGGCGCAGGGTGTCGATCAACGCCTGGATACGGGCGTGCTGCATCTTCATCGACGCTTTGTTGACGATCAGCCGAGAGCTGATGTCGGCGATAAAGTCCTGTGGTTCGAGACCGTTGGCACGCAGGGTGTTACCGGTGTCGACCACGTCAATGATCTTGTCGGCCAGGCCGATCAGCGGCGCCAGCTCCATCGAGCCGTAGAGCTTGATGATGTCGACCTGGCGGCCTTGCTCGGCGTAGTAACGCTTGGCGACGTTGACGAACTTGGTGGCCACGCGCAGGCGGCCTTTAGGCTCGACATCACCGACACGGCCGGCGGTCATCAGCTTGCACAGGGCAATGCGCAGGTCCAGCGGCTCGTACAGGCCTTGGCCGCCGTATTCCATCAACACGTCTTTACCGGCGACACCGAGGTCGGCCGCGCCCTGTTCAACATAGGTCGGCACGTCGGTAGCCCGTACGATCAGCAGGCGAACGTCGTCCTGGGTCGTAGGGATGATCAGCTTGCGGCTCTTGTCCGGATTCTCGGTCGGCACGATGCCCGCTTCAGCCAGAAGCGGCAAAGTGTCGTCAAGGATGCGGCCCTTGGACAGTGCGATGGTCAACATGGGAAACGTCAGTCCTTCATCAGGCTATTGCTGTCCGGTCGCAAACGGCGCCAGACACAGATCGAGGCCATGACAGCCTCGATTTGAAACAAACCAGTGTCTGTAGGAGCGAGCTTGCTCGCGAAAAACGTCAACGATAACGCGTTTATTCAGACTCAACGCGGTGCCCACGAGTTCTTCGCGAGCAAGCTCGCTCCTACAATGCAGTGGGACTAGCCCGGTACGCGGCGGATTTTCGCGCCGAGCATCTGCAGTTTTTCTTCGATGCACTCGTAACCACGGTCTATGTGGTAGATGCGGTCGATCAGGGTATCGCCTTCGGCGATCAGCGCCGAGATCACCAGGCTGGCCGAAGCGCGCAGGTCGGTGGCCATGACTGGCGCGCCCTTGAGCTTCTCGGTGCCGGTCACGATGGCAGTGTTGCCTTCGACCTGGATCTTCGCGCCCATGCGGTGCAGTTCGTACACGTGCATGAAACGGTTTTCGAAGATGGTCTCGATCACGGCACCCGTGCCTTCGGCAATGGCGTTCAAGGAGATGAACTGCGCCTGCATGTCGGTCGGGAACGCCGGGTATGGAGCGGTACGCACGTTAACGGCTTTTGGCCGCTTGCCGTGCATGTTCAGCTCGATCCAGTCTTCACCGGTGGTGATTTCGGCACCGGCTTCGCGCAGTTTTTCCAGGACCGCTTCCAGGATGGTCGGATCGGTGTCCTTGACCTTGACGCGACCACCGGTGACGGCGGCAGCAACCAGGTAGGTACCGGTCTCGATGCGGTCCGGCATCACTTTGTAGGTGGCCGGGTGCAGGCGTTTCACACCGTCGATGGTGATGGTGTCGGTGCCGGCGCCGGTGATGTTGGCACCCATGGCGATCAGGAAGTTGGCCAGGTCGACCACTTCAGGCTCGCGCGCAGCGTTTTGCAGCACACTGCGGCCGTTGGCCAAAGCAGCAGCCATCATGATGTTCTCGGTACCGGTCACACTGACGGTATCAAAGAAGAAGTTGGCGCCACGCAGGCCACCTTCCGGCGCCTTGGCCTTGATGTAGCCGCCTTCGACGTCAATGGTCGCGCCCATGGCCTCAAGGCCACGGATGTGCAGGTCCACCGGACGCGAGCCAATGGCGCAACCGCCAGGCAATGCGACTTCGGCTTCGCCGAAACGAGCGACCATCGGGCCCAATACCAGGATCGACGCACGCATGGTCTTCACCAGTTCGTACGGGGCGATCAGGGTCTTGATGGTGCGCGGATCGATTTCGACGGACAGCTTCTCGTCGATTACCGGCTCAATACCCATGCGACCAAACAGCTCGATCATGGTGGTGATGTCGTGCAGGTGCGGCAGGTTGGCCACGGTCACAGGGCCATCGCACAGCAGGGTCGCAGCCAGGATCGGCAAGGCAGAGTTTTTCGCACCGGAAATGCGAATCTCGCCATCAAGGCGGGCACCGCCGGTAATAATCAATTTATCCATAAGAATCTCGACGCCTTGGGGGCTCAGGTGCGCTCGGCCCAGGCCGCGCGGCTGAAAAATTTCATAGTGACCGCGTGGATGCTGCCATCGGTGATCCACGGGTTCAAATGGGCATAGATCTGCTGCTGACGCTTGACCGGGCTGAGTGCCGCCAGTTCATCGCTAATCACGTTCAGCTGGAAGTTGCAGCCTTCGCCTTCAACTTCTACGTTCGTATCCGGCAGCTTTCCTTCGAGAAAGCTCTTAACTTCTAGGGCCTGCATGATCAACCTCTATCGGCGCCCAGTGCGCACGGGTCGCACATCATACAAAAAAGCCCCGCGCCTGCGAACCCCGCATAGCAGGACTCTGACGGGGGGCTTTATCGATAATGTGTATTAAGGATGCGCCAACAGCTCGGTCAAACCGGAAACTTCGGCGATTTCACGCATGTCTTCGGGCAATGCACGGATGCTGACCGACTTTTTGGCCGCTTCGGCATCACGCATGAAACACAGCAGCAACGACAAGCCGACACTGCTGGACTTGGTTACCGCCGAGCAATCCAGCACCAGCGCAGGGGCCGTGCTGGCCTGGATCAGTGCCTGGCCCTGCTTGCGCAGCTCAGGCCCGGTGCGGTAATCCAGCACGCCGCTGAGCAACAGCTCGCCCGCGTCGCCGAGACGAACAGCCGACTCGGTCATTGCGCAGGTTTCCCAGCGGCTTTATCGGTCTCTTCCTTGGCCTTGGCGACCTCACCGGCCCAACCATTGATGGTTTTGTCCAGGTCGTTGCCATTGCGCTGCATGGCGTCGGCGAACTGATCACGGAACAGCTTGCCGATGTTGATGCCGTTGATGATCACATTGCGCAGTTTCCACTCGCCATTGATCTTCTCCAGCGTGTACTGCACAGGGTAGACGGCACCATTGTTGCCCTTGACGCTCATGTTGACGCTGGTGCGGTCGCCCGACTCATCCCCGGCAGGAGCGACGGTAATGCCCTGATTGTTGTACTCGAGCAAAGCGTTGCCATAGAACTGGAACAGGCCGCGCTTGAAGTTTTCCTGGAACGTTTGCATTTGCGCAGGTGTGGCCTTGCGCGAATATTTGACCGTCATGATGCTGCGCGAAATACCTTCAGCATCGACGACCGGGCCCACGATGCTGTTCAGCGCCTCGTAGAATTTGCTCGGGTCTTGCTTGTACTGCTCTTTATTGGCAGTCAGGTCAGCCAACATCTTGTTGGTAGTGTCCTGCACCAGTTCGTGCGCAGAACCCGCTGCGTTGGCCATCAACGGCAGCGCTGCCAGCAGTACCAGGAGGCCACGTCGCAAGGTAGAGATCATGTACAGATTCCTCATTTGGCGTCTTTATTGACCGTATTGAGCAGGAATTTACCGATCAGGTCTTCAAGTACCAGCGACGACTGCGTGTCGTGGATGGTCGAGCCATCCTTGAGCAGGGCTGTTTCCCCGCCCACACTGACACCGATGTACTTCTCGCCCAGCAGGCCCGCAGTGAGGATAGATGCAGTGGAGTCGGTCGGCAGATTATCTACCTTCTTGTCCAGTTGCATCGTCACTCGACCGGTGAAGCTGTCGCGATCCAGATCGATTGCCGTGACCTTGCCGATGGTCACACCGGCCATGGTCACTTTAGCTCTGACAGTCAAACCGGCGATATTGTCGAAGTACGCGTAAAGTTTATAAGTATCGGCGGTGGGGCTGGCCGAAAGGCCGCTGACTCGCAGGGCCAGCAACAGTAAAGCCAGGATGCCAGCCAGCAAGAAAAGGCCGACACCGATTTCCACAGTGCGGTTTTGCATCAGAAATCTCCAAACATCAAGGCGGTCAAAATGAAGTCAAGGCCCAGTACTGCCAACGAGGCGTACACAACGGTCTTGGTGGTGGCGCGACTGATCCCTTCTGAAGTGGGCTCACAGTCATAGCCTTGGAATACGGCGATCCAGGTCACTACAAAGGCGAAGACGATGCTCTTTATAACGCCATTGAGCACGTCACCGCTGAAGGTCACGCTGTTTTGCATGTTGGCCCAGTAAGAGCCGTCGTAGACCCCCAGCCAGTCCACCGCCACCCACGAGCCGCCCCAGATACCAACCACGCTGAAGATCATCGCCAGCAATGGCAGGGAAATAAAGCCGGCCCACAGGCGCGGGGCAACAATGTACTTGAGCGGGTCCACGCCGATCATTTCCAGGCTGGACAACTGCTCGGTGGACTTCATGTTGCCGATTTCGGCGGTCAACGCGGAACCTGCACGCCCGGCGAACAGCAACGCGGTCACGACCGGCCCCAGTTCACGCAGCAGCGTCAGGGCAACCATCTGCCCCACCGCCTGCTCCGAACCGTAGCTGGACAGGATATTGAAGCCCTGCAACGCCAGCACCATCCCGATGAACACCCCGGAGACCACAATGATCACCAGGGACATCACGCCCACCGAGTGCAGCTGCTTGATCAACAGGCCGAAGCCGCCACCAATGCCACCGCGGCCGAGCAACGCGTGAAACAGGAAAATCGTCGAGCGGCCCAGCACTTCGACGATGTCGATACCGGATCGACCGAAAAGGCGAACCTTCTCGATGAGAGATGTCTTGCGCATCAGCGCTTCCCCAGAAGGTCTGAGCGGTAATCCGCTGCCGGAAAATGAAAAGGCACAGGGCCATCGGGATCGCCGGTCATGAATTGGCGAATACGCGGGTTGTCGGCGTTCATTAGCTCTTCAGGCGTACCCTGCCCCAGCACCTGGCCATCGCCGACTACATAAAGGTAATCGGCAATGCTCGCGGTTTCTGCAAGGTCATGGGAGACCACGATGCTGGTGATACCCAGCGCATCGTTAAGCAGACGGATCAGGCGTACCAGCACGCCCATGGCAATAGGATCCTGGCCGACGAAGGGCTCGTCGTACATGAGGATCTGCGGGTCAAGGGCAATGGCACGCGCCAGGGCCACGCGGCGCTTCATGCCGCCGGACAGTTCGTCGGGCATCAGGTCGATGGCGCCGCGAAGGCCCACGGCCTGCAATTTCAGCAACACAATGTCACGAATCATTTCATCGGACAGCTGGGTATGCACCCGCAACGGAAACGCCACGTTCTCGAACACATCGAGGTCGGTAAACAGCGCACCGCTCTGGAACAGCACTCCCATATGCTTGCGCGCATCGAACAGATCGCTGCGCGACAGCGTCGGCAGGTTCTGGCCGTTGACCCATACTTCACCGGCGCTGGGGCGCAATTGCATGCCCATCAGACGCAGCAGCGTGGTCTTGCCGCAACCCGACGGCCCCATGATGCCCGTGACCTTGCCGCGGGGAATGCGAATATCGACGTTATTGAAGATGCTGCGCGTCCCGCGCTTGAAGGTCAGTCCCTTCAGCTCGACCGCGTAGGCGTTATCGGCACTCATCTAAACTCCTTGGGATGCAGCCTCTCACTCAGACACCATGCATGCGACAAACGTTTGCAACGGTGACGCATATAGATAGCCATATGGGCTGGGCGGACCGAACTGGCGGCGAACTATATCACTGCTGGTACAGGGCGCCCAAGGCCGGAACTGCGCTAGTTCAGTTTAGGGACAGGGAAAAAACGTTGCTGGCTATGTTACTGAGGATGGATCTCAGGCATTCGTTGAATAAAGCCTGACGAACTTGCGTGAGGGAATTGATCATTACCGCTATAATCGCCGACTTTTCGTCAGGCTATACGACTTCAGACATGAGCCAATCCAGCGACCTTATTCAATCCGCACAACGCACCATCCGCCTCGAAGTTGAAGCCGTAGAAGGCTTGCTGGCCCATATCGACGCAGATTTCGTACGCGCCTGCGAGATGATCCTGGCCAGCAAGGGCCGTGTTGTCGTGGTCGGCATGGGCAAGTCAGGCCACGTCGGCAACAAGATCGCCGCCACCCTGGCCAGCACCGGGACCACCGCATTTTTCGTGCATCCGGCCGAAGCCAGCCACGGCGACATGGGCATGATCACCAAGGATGACATCATCCTGGCGCTGTCCAACTCCGGCACCACCAACGAAATCGTGACCCTGCTGCCGCTGATCAAGCGCCTGGGCATCAAGATGATCAGCGTCACCGGCAACCCGGAATCTACGCTGGCCAAGGCCGCCGACGTGAACCTGAATGTTCACGTGGACCACGAGGCCTGCCCGCTGAACCTGGCGCCGACCTCCTCCACCACCGCCGCCCTGGTCATGGGCGACGCCCTGGCCGTGGCGCTGCTGGAAGCCCGTGGATTCACCGCTGAAGACTTCGCGTTTTCCCACCCGGGTGGCGCCCTGGGCCGCCGTCTGCTGCTGAAAGTGGAAAACGTCATGCATTCGGGCGAGGAATTGCCCCACGTCCAGCGCGGCACCCTGCTGAAGGACGCGCTGATGGAAATGACCCGCAAGGGCCTGGGCATGACCGTGATCCTGGAAGCCGACGGGCGCCTGGCCGGGGTATTCACTGACGGTGACCTGCGCCGCACCCTGGACCGTACCATCGATATCCGCACCGCGACCATCGACGCCGTGATGACCCCCCATGGCAAGACTGCACGCCCTGAAATGCTGGCGGCCGAAGCTTTGAAGATCATGGAAGACCACAAGATCGGCGCACTGGTGGTGGTCGATAGCGACGACCACCCGGTTGGCGCCCTGAACATGCACGACTTGCTGCGTGCGGGAGTGATGTAAATGACCAGCGACCTGTTGCAACGCGGTAAACACATCAAACTGGCGATTTTCGACGTTGACGGCGTGCTGACCGATGGCCGCCTGTACTTTCTCGAAGACGGCAGCGAATTCAAGACGTTCAATACCCTCGACGGCCAGGGCATCAAGATGCTGATGGCTTCGGGCGTGCAAACGGCGATTATCAGCGGCAGAAAAACCCCCGTTGTGGAACGCCGCGCACAAAACCTCGGTATTCCTCACCTGTATCAGGGCCGCGAGGATAAACTGGTGGTTCTGGACGAGCTTCTTGGCCAACTCAACCTAAGCTATGAGCAGGTCGCCTATCTGGGCGATGATCTGCCCGACTTGCCGGTCATTCGCCGAGTGGGCCTGGGCATGGCCGTCGCCAATGCGGCGACGTTTGTTCGCGAGCACGCCCATGGCGTCACCACCGCCCGTGGCGGCGAAGGTGCCGCCCGCGAGTTCTGTGAACTGATCCTGCGAGCCCAGGGCAGTCTTGAAGCGGCCCACGCCGCCTACCTATAGAGCGTTTTATGCTGAGTAAAAAGATTCGCAACTTCCTGCTATTCGGAGTCATTGCCGCGCTGTTTCTCGCGGTGGGCTACTGGAATATCAGCCCGGGGCGCTTCCTCGACCAGCCTGTTGCGCAGGTTGACGAAGGGGCTATCGACTATTACGCAACCAATGCCTACAGCGTGCAGTTCCTGCCTGACGGCAAGGTGCAGTACGAAATGACCTCGGACAAAGTCGAGCATTTGAAGGCCACCGAAGTCACCCTGCTGACCAACCCGGACCTGAACCTGTACCGCGGCACCGAGTTCCCATGGCATGTCACGAGCAAGCGTGGCGAGGTGAACCCGGACGGCACCGAGGTAGAACTGATTGACTCGGTACGCGTTGCGCGCACTGACGCCAAAAACCGTGACACCGTGATTACCAGCAGTCGCATGACCGTATTCCCACAGAAGCAATATGCGCAGACCGAGCAAGACGTTAGAATCGACGGCGCTGGCGGTGTATCGACTGGCAAGGGAATGAAAGCGTATTTGAAAGAAAGCAGGATACACCTGCTATCGAACGTAAGAGGACAGTATGAGGCTCGTTAAAACTCTCCCTATTTTGCTCAGTCTGGGCGCAGCACTGGGAAGCGTGAGCGCCTGGGCTCTGCCGAACGATAGCCAGCAACCGATCCACATCTCGGCTGACGATGCGCAACTGGATGACAAGCAAGGCGTGGCCACCTATACCGGCGGCGTGATCATCACCCAGGGCTCGATGAAGATCACCGGCAACACGGTGACACTGACGCGCACCCAGGCGGGCGATATCGACGTGGTGACTTCGGTGGGCAACCTGGCTTACTTCGAACAGAAGCAGTCGGCTACCGACACCGGCCCGATGAAGGGCTACGGCAAGACCATCCAGTATCACGCCCAGCAGAATCGCATCGTGCTGATCGACCAGGCCAAGGTACTCAGCCCCGATGGCAACTCCACGGAAGGCGAGAAGATCACCTATGACACCGTGAAGCAGATCGCCAACGCCGGTCGTGCCAATGGCAGCAAGGTCACCGCGCCACGCCCACGCATCGACATGGTTATCCAGCCGAAGAAGAAGGCCGAGTAATGGCAACCCTGAAAGCCCAGCATCTGGCCAAGGCCTATAAAAGCCGTCAGGTCGTGCGCGACGTCAGCCTGTCGATCGACAGCGGCCAGATCGTCGGCTTGCTTGGCCCTAACGGCGCCGGCAAGACCACCTGCTTCTACATGATCGTCGGCCTGGTCCAGGCGGACCAAGGTCGCGTACTGATCGACGACCTGGATGTGAGCCACCAGCCAATGCACGGCCGCGCCCGTGCCGGTATCGGCTATCTTCCGCAGGAAGCGTCGATCTTCCGCAAGCTGTCGGTATCCGACAACATCATGGCCATCCTTGAAACCCGCAAGGAACTCGACCGTGACGGCCGCCGCAAAGAACTGGAAAGCCTGCTGCAGGAATTCCACATCAACCACATTCGCGACAACCTTGGCATGAGCCTGTCCGGTGGTGAGCGTCGTCGCGTGGAAATCGCCCGCGCCCTGGCCACTGCCCCCAAGTTCATCCTGCTGGACGAACCGTTTGCCGGCGTCGACCCCATCTCGGTCGGCGACATCAAGCAGATCATCCACCACCTCAAGGCCAAGGGCATCGGTGTACTGATCACTGACCACAACGTGCGTGAGACCCTCGATATCTGCGAAACCGCGTATATCGTCAACGATGGCCAGCTGATCGCCGAAGGCGACTCTGCCACCATCCTGGCCAACGAACTGGTCAAGGAAGTGTACCTGGGTCACGAGTTCCGCCTGTAAGGCCGTCTGCAACAACAAGGCGGTGGCAGGTCGTTTGCCCGATGCGCGGGAGTCAATGAAAACCTCCGGATTTTTATTGTTACCGCGCTCTAGGCAAAGCCCCCGATATCAGGCATATAATTTGCTTATGTTTGGCGCTCACGCGCCCTGTCGTGGATGGCGCATTGCGCCGGCGAATAAGGTGTTAAGCCCCTGCCATGAAACCATCGCTAGTCCTGAGAATGGGCCAGCAGCTGACGATGACACCGCAGCTGCAACAGGCCATCCGCCTGCTCCAATTGTCGACCCTGGACCTGCAACAGGAAATCCAGGAGGCCCTGGAGTCCAATCCGATGCTCGAACGCCAGGAAGAAGGCGACGACTTCGATAATGCAGACCCACTGGCCGACAACATCGAGCAAAAACCCAATTCCGACGTACAGGAACCCTCCTACCAGGAATCCGCCCCCACGGTGGATAACCTTGAGGAAGGCGATTGGAACGAACGCATTCCCAACGAACTCCCGGTGGACACCGCCTGGGAGGACGTCTACCAGACCAGCGCCAGCAGCCTGCCCAGCAATGACGATGACGAGTGGGACTTCACCACCCGTACTTCCGCCGGCGAGAGCCTGCAGAGCCATCTGCTGTGGCAATTGAACCTCGCGCCGATGTCGGACACCGATCGCCTGATCGCCGTGACCCTGATCGACTGCATCAATAACCAGGGTTACCTGGACGAGACGCTCGAAGAGATTCTCGAGGCCTTCGACCCGGAACTGGACATCGAGCTGGACGAAATCGAAGCGGTCCTGCACCGCATCCAACAATTCGAGCCCGCCGGCATTGGTGCCCGCACCCTGAGCGAATGCCTGCTGCTTCAACTGCGCCAGCTGCCCGCCAAGACCCCTTGGCTCGCAGAGGCCCAGCGCCTGGTCACCGACTACATCGACTTGCTGGGCAGCCGCGACTACAGCCAGTTGATGCGGCGCATGAAGCTCAAGGAAGACGACCTGCGCCAGGTCATCGAGCTGGTGCAAAGCCTCAACCCGCGTCCAGGCTCGCAGATCGAGTCCAGCGAAGCCGAATACGTCGTTCCCGACGTGATCGTGCGCAAGGACAACGAGCGCTGGTTGGTGGAACTGAACCAGGAGTCGGTGCCGCGCCTACGGGTCAACCCGCAATATGCCGGTTTTGTGCGCCGTGCCGATACCAGTGCCGATAACACCTTCATGCGCAACCAGTTGCAGGAAGCGCGTTGGTTCATCAAGAGCCTGCAAAGCCGCAACGAAACCCTGATGAAAGTGGCCACCCAGATCGTCGAGCATCAGCGCGGCTTCCTGGAATATGGTGACGAGGCGATGAAGCCGCTGGTCCTGCACGACATCGCAGAAGCGGTGGGCATGCACGAATCGACGATTTCCCGGGTGACCACTCAAAAATTCATGCATACCCCACGGGGCATATATGAGCTGAAATACTTTTTCTCCAGCCATGTCAGCACATCCGAAGGCGGCGAATGCTCGTCCACGGCGATCCGCGCAATCATCAAAAAACTGGTTGCTGCGGAAAATCAGAAAAAGCCGTTGAGTGACAGCAAGATCGCTGGTTTACTGGAGGCACAAGGCATTCAGGTCGCCCGTCGAACCGTCGCCAAGTACCGCGAGTCCCTAGGGATCGCGCCTTCCAGCGAGCGTAAGCGTTTGATGTGACGGGCGGGCCACAGCGTTCCAGTGGCGGGTATTCCTACCCGCCGCTTTATGCACTGGCAACGAAGGAGAAGCTGTATGCAAGTCAACATCAGTGGACACCAACTGGAAGTTACCAAGCCCCTGCGCGAGTACACCGAGAGCAAGCTGAACAAGCTTGCGGGGCACTTTGACAAGATCACCAACGTGCAGGTCATCATGGAGGTCGACAAGCTCAAGCAGAAAATCGAGGCCACCCTGCACGTGCCGAATGCCAAGCTCGTTGCCAATGCGGAACATGAAGACATGTACGCGGCGATCGACTCGCTCTACGACAAGCTGGACCGCCAACTCATAAAGCATAAGGAAAAGAATCTGCACCTGATGCAAGGTACAGGTCGTTAACTCTCCCCCCATGATCCGACTTGAAACCATCCTGACCCCCGGCCGTTCCCTCGTGAACGTGCCGGGCGGCAGTAAGAAGAAAGCCCTCGAACAAATTGCCAACCTGATCAGCAGCCAAGTGCCTGAGCTGGAGATGCAAGATGTCTTTGAGGCTCTGATTGCCCGTGAAAAACTCGGCTCCACCGGTTTTGGCAACGGCATCGCCATTCCCCACTGCCGCCTCAAAGGCTGCGAGACACCTGTCAGCGCCCTGCTGCACCTGGACGCACCTATCGATTTCGACGCGATCGACGGCGCCCCGGTAGACCTGCTGTTTGTTCTGCTGGTCCCACAGGCCGCCACCGACGCACACCTGGAACTGCTTAGGCAGATCGCAAGCATGCTCGACCGCAAGGAAGTACGCGACAAACTGCGCAGTGCCAGTAGCAACGAGGCGCTGTATCAAGTTGTCCTGGATGAACAAAACGGGCAGTAATCATGCGTTTGATCATCGTCAGCGGCCGCTCCGGCTCGGGTAAAAGTACCGCCCTCAACGTCCTTGAGGACAACGGCTTCTATTGCATCGACAACCTGCCCGCCGGCCTGCTCCCGGAATTGGCGGAACGGGCACTGATCCATACCGAATTGGCCCAGCCCTTGGTCGCCGTTTCGATTGACGCCCGCAACCTGCCGAGCCACCTCACGCGTTTTCCGGAATTGCTCGAAGAGGTGCGCGCCAAGCACATTCATTGCGATGTGCTGTATCTGGACGCCGACGAAGAAACCCTGCTCAAGCGCTTCTCAGAGACCCGCCGACGTCACCCCCTCAGCAGCCCACACCGCTCCCTGGCCGAAGCCATCGAGGATGAAACCAAACTGCTCGGGCCGATCATTGACCTCGCCGACCTCAAGATCAACACCACCAGCCTCAACCTGTACCAGTTGCGCGATGCCATCAAGCTACGCCTGCTGAACCAGCCGGAGCCCGGCACGGCATTCCTGGTCGAGTCCTTTGGCTTCAAGCGTGGCATGCCGGTGGATGCCGACCTGGTGTTCGACGTGCGCTGCCTGCCCAATCCTTATTGGAAGCCGGAACTGCGTGACCAGTCGGGGCTGGATCAGCCAGTGGCCGATTACCTGGCCGCGCAACCGGATGTGGAGGAGATGTTCCAGGACATTTCCAGCTACCTGCTCAAATGGTTGCCGCGCTTTGCCGCGAGCAACCGAGCCTATGTCACCATTGCCATCGGCTGCACCGGCGGTCACCACCGCTCTGTCTACCTGACCGAGCGCCTGGGCCAGGTGCTGCAACAAACCCTCAAGAACGTCCAGGTTCGCCACCGCGACCTTAGCTGAAAGGAACACCCCCGCGATGCCCGCTCTGGAAATTGAAATCATCAACAAGCTGGGTCTGCATGCCCGCGCCTCGGCCAAATTCGTCGGTATTGCCGGGCAGTTCCCTTGCCAGATCCGCGCCGGGCGTACACCTGAGAGCATGGTCGATGGCAAAAGCATCATGGCGATGATGATGTTGGCAGCCGGCAAAGGCACCAAGATTCATTTGAGCACCGAGGGCGAGCAAGAGCAGGAAGCCATGGACGCCCTGGTGGCGCTGATCAACAACTTCTTTGATGAGGGTGAGTAGTAACCCCTATCTCCGCTGAGGCTTCACCCCAAGGCGGTATCCATCACCATCATCAAGCAGAACCCCGTGCACAACCCGAGGCTGGCGAGCTTTTCATGACCATTGCGACGCGACTCCGGGATCACTTCGTGGGTGACCACCAACAACATCGCACCAGCGGCCAGCGCCAGGCCCAAGGGCAACAGCACCTCAGCCAGGGTCACCAGCCAGGCGCAAAGCACGGCGAACACCGGCTCCACCAAGCCTGAGGCAGCGCCAATCAGGAATGCCCTGACCCGGGACATCCCTGCCCCGGCCAATACCAGCGCAATGACCAGGCCTTCGGGCACATCCTGCAAAGCAATGCCCATGGCCAAGCTGTCGGCATCCGGCATGCCGCCGCCGGCTGAGACGCCAACGGCCATGCCTTCGGGGATGTTGTGGGCGATGATGGCAAACACGAACAGCCAGATGCGCGGTGGAATCACCGGTTTATCCGGTGTACCCACCAACATCTCCGGGCTGGCGCCGGAGACCTTGCGGTCCACCAGATACAAACCGAATGCCCCCAGCATGATGCCGAAGCTGATCAGCCCGCCTGCGCCCCAGGGCGAAAGGCCAAGGGCTTCGGCAGCGGCAATACCCGGTACGACCAGCGAAAACGCGGTCGCCGCCAGCATTACACCGGCACCGAAGCCCAACAAGGTGTCGCTCAACGCCACCGGCATCCGCCGAATCACCAAGACCGGAACCGCCCCGAGCGCCGTGCCAAGCGCGCAAATCGCCCCGCCCTGCAGGGCGCGCATGATGCGCGGCGCCAGATCCAGCCAGGCCAGCCCGTGGGCCACCAGCAATGCAGTACCTGCCAACAGCAGCAGCGAACCAAACGCATAACGAAACATTCGCACGCTGCTGATCGCCAGTGTTTCAGTGCCCATAGTCGGCCTTAGATCTTGTTATGGAAGTGAATGTCAGGCCAACGCGGCCTGATAGCGTGCGGCGACTTCCGGCCAGTTGATAACACTGTAGAAGGCGTTGATGTATTCAGGCCGACGGTTCTGGTAGCGCAGGTAGTAAGCATGCTCCCAGACGTCCAGGCCGAGGATCGGCGTGTTGCCATTCATCAACGGGCTGTCCTGGTTGCCGCTGCTTTCCACTATCAGCGTCTTTTGCGGGGTGACGCTCAGCCACGCCCAGCCGCTGCCGAAACGGGTCAAGGCGGCTTTGGTGAAAGCCTCCTTGAAACTGTCGAAACCGCCAAGTTGCTCTTCAACGGCTTTTCCCAACGCGCCGTCGGGCTTGCCGCCGCCTTTAGGCGACATCACCGCCCAGAACAGCGAGTGGTTGGCATGGCCGCCGCCTTGGTTGATGACGGCCGCACGCAGTTTTTCCGGCAGCTGCTGCACGCTGGACACCAGTTTTTCCACCGGCCAGCCCGCGAATTCGGTGCCCTCGACCGCTGCATTGAGGTTATTGATGTAGGTCTGGTGGTGCTTGGTGTAGTGAATCTCCATGGTTTGCGCATCGATATGCGGTTCCAGGGCATCGTAGGCATAGGGCAAGGCAGGCAAGGTGTAGGTCATATCAATGTGCTCCGTATTGAGACGGGGTCGGCTGCACCGCAGTACCGCCCAGTAAGCGATGGGTGCGCGGGTACTCACCGTGATCGCTGATGAAATTCAACAGTTCGACGTAAGTCTTGCTGCTCTGGCGCAGCGCCGCTTCCCGCAGCTGCGGGCTAAGGCGCACGTCCTGCATGGCCTGGAGCAAGCGCTGGTGAATGGCGCAGAGGTATTCGGCGCTTTCCTCGGGCTGATTCAGGCGCAGGTGCAAATCCGCCAGGTTGTGATGGGAAATGACGCAAGCCGCTACTGCTTCGTCGGCATTCGCCCAGCGCTCGAACAACACTTGAGCCAGGGCCAGGGCTTGCAGATAGGCCTCGCGAGCGTCAACCAATTCGCCCTGCATAAAGCAGCGATTGGCGCGTTCGATCGTGCGTTTCCAGTGCTCCATGGTGAGCCTCCAAAGCAGGGTCGGTGATTACACGCCGCCGGCCGTGAGCTTTTCCGGATCCAACAGGACTTCCAGTTGGCTACGGGGCAGGTCGGTGTGCTCAAGGGCCACATCAATCACCGGACGGCCCTGCTGATAGGCCTTCTTGGCAATCTCAGCGGCCTTTTGGTAACCAATGATCGGGTTGAGTGCGGTGACCAGGATCGGGTTGCGCGACAGCGCTTCCTTGAGCTTGGCTTCGTTGACCTTGAAGCTGGCGATGGCCTTGTCTGCCAGCAGACGGCTGGAATTGGCCAGCAACTCGAGGCTGCTGAGCAGGTTCTGGGCAATGATCGGCAGCATCACATTCAGCTCGAAATTGCCGGATTGGCCAGCGACGGTGATCACCGTGTCATTGCCGATGACTTGCGCAGCCACCATCGCCGTAGCCTCAGGAATCACTGGGTTGACCTTGCCTGGCATGATCGAGGAGCCCGGCTGCAGGCCCTCCAGTTCGATTTCCCCCAGGCCGGCCAGCGGGCCGGAGTTCATCCAGCGCAGGTCATTGGCGATTTTCATCAGCGACACGGCGGTGGCTTTCAACTGGCCGGAGACGGCGACGGCAGTGTCCTGGGAGCCGATCAGCGCGAACAGATTCCTGCCCGGCGTGAATTTCACGCCGGCCAGGCTGCTCAGTTGCTGGCTGAAACGCGCCGAAAACTCCGGATGTGCGTTGATCCCGGTGCCCACCGCCGTACCGCCCTGGGCCAGAGCCTGCAGGGCCGGCAATAAATCCTGCAGGTGACCGATATTGGCCTTGAGTTGCTGCGCCCAGCCATTGAGGACCTGGCTCATGCGCACTGGCATGGCGTCCATCAGGTGCGTGCGGCCGGTCTTGATGAATGGGTGAACCTCTTCGGCTTTCTGCTCGATCACCTGCACCAGGTGCAGCAGGGCCGGCAGCGTTTGCTCGTGCAGCACCAGCGCAGCACTGACGTGGATGGTGGTGGGAATGATGTCGTTACTGCTTTGGCCGCAGTTCACATGATCGTTGGGATTGACCGCTTCGCCGAGCAAGCGGCTGGCGAGCGTCGCAATCACTTCGTTGGCATTCATATTCGAACTGGTGCCGGAACCGGTCTGGAAGATATCCACCGGGAAGTGCCGCATGTAATCGCCTTCGAGCAAGCCTTGGGCGGCATCGACGATGGCTTTGCCCTGCCCTTCACTGATCTGCTTGAGGTCGACGTTGACCTTGGCAGCCGCCGCCTTGGCCAGGATCAGGGCGCGAATGAATTGCGCCGGCATACGTTGGTGGCTGATCGGAAAGTTGTTCACCGCGCGCTGGGTCTGCGCACCGTACAAGGCCTCGGCGGGGACTTGCAGTTCGCCCATGCTGTCGCGTTCGATACGGGTGTTACTCATCAGAAGATCCTTGCACCAGGTCAGAAACGGAAATGGAGGGAAGCAATTCGCAGGTCGCCAATTGCCAGGCAAAGGTCTGCCAGCGCTTGAGGCGGCAGGCACAGTGAGCGAGTTTTTCCAGGTCGCGCAGTGGGCGCCAGGCTTGATCCAGACACAGGGATCGCCAATGCCACGGCAGTGCAATATCGCTGGCGGTGTCGATCAGCAGGCGGAATGAGGTTTCAGCGATGGTCCACGGATGGGTCGCGGTGCAACACGCCAGGTATCGGCCCTCGTTGAGGTAATGTTCGATCAGGCGAGGCTCATTGGGATCCAGACCACAGCGAATCTGGCGACTCATCCAGCGCCAGCTTTCCAGGTAAGGATCCTCATGCAGGACAGAACTCATGATCCACACTCATCCGGTAATGATATTTATTATTAAATGATATTGAGAATCAAAACAAGAGCAGCACCTCAATCCCCCTGAAACACGCCCACAAAAAAGGCGCGCCCTCCGTAAGAGGGCGCGCCTTTTTGTGCCGCTGTAGCGGGATTAGCTGCCTGCGACAGTCATCCGCTCGATCAGCACCGAGCCTGTGCGAATATTGCTGCGCAGTTCCAGGTCATTTCCCACGGCAACGATCTGCTTGAACATATCGCGCATGTTGCCGGCGATGGTCACTTCCTGGACGGCAAACTGAATCTCACCGTTTTCCACCCAGAAGCCCGCCGCGCCACGGGAATAATCCCCAGTGACCATGTTCAGGCCATGGCCCATCAATTCGGTTACCAGCAGGCCACGTCCCATGCGACGCAACAGCGCCGCCTGGTCTTCGTCGCCATGGGTCACGAACAGGTTATGCACGCCACCGGCGTTGGCAGTGCTTGGCAGGCCGAGTTTGCGGCCTGAGTAAGTGCCGAGTACGTAAGACACCAGCTCACCGTTTTCGACGAACGGCTTGGCATACGTGGCCAAACCGTCCCCATCGAACGCCGCACTGCCCATGGCCCGCATCAAGTGCGGACGCTCATCGATGGTCAGCCACTCGGGAAACAACGTCTGGCCAATCGCCCCTTCAAGGAACGACGACTTGCGATACAGGTTGCCGCCGGAAATGGCACTCAGGAAACTGCCGAACAAACCGCCTGCCAGCTCCGCCGAAAACAGTACAGGCACTTCACAGGTCGGCACCGGGCGCGCGCCCAGGCGGCTCGCGGCACGTTGTGCGGCACGCTGACCAATGCTGGCAGGGTCTGCGAGCAATTCGCCCTGCCGACTTACGTCGTACCAGTAATCACGCTGCATCTGGCCATTGGCCTCGGCGATCATCACGCAGCTCAGGCTATGGCGCGTGGACGCATACCCGCCGATAAACCCGTGGCTGTTGCCATATACGCGGCAGCCCTGATGCGTGTTCAACGTGGTGCCATCGGCGTTCTTGATGCGGGTATCGGCATCGAACGCCGCCGCTTCGCAGGTCAGCGCCAGCTCGATGGCCCGCTCGGGCGTGATGTCCCAGGCATGGAACAGATCGAAATCCTTCAAGTCCTTGGCCATCAGCGCCTTATCGGCCAAGCCCGAGCTTTCATCCTCGGAAGTGTGCTGGGCAATCGCCAACGCGGCGGCAACCGTTTCGCGTATGGCCTCCGGGCCGCTGGCCGACGTACTGGCCGAACCTTTGCGCTGCCCCACATACAAGGTGATGCCAAAGCCCTGGTCACGGTTGAATTCGACGGTTTCCACTTCCCGTTGACGTACCGACGTCGACAACCCCTGCTCCAGCGACACCGCCACTTCACAGGCACTGGCCCCCTGGCGCTTGGCCTCGGCAAGGATCTGCTCGACTTGTTCCTGCAGGGCCGGTAACGCTTGCGGACCGACGCTTTGGGCTGCACTCATGGTTTTCTCCACTCAAATTCTGCTTTCGGCTAAGGCCATCGAGCGACCGGGCCGGACAAGCGGCCCCCGACTGGTTATCATGGCGGCGTTTCTTTGCGGACTGCCACCATGGTTGATTCTTACGACGACTCCCTCGATGGGGAGAAAAGCAAAACCCAGGTCAAACGTGAGCTGCATGCTCTGGTTGACCTGGGCGAGCGCCTTACAACGCTCAAGAAAGACTTGATTGCAAAACTGCCACTGACCGACGAGATGCGCCGGGCGCTTGCGGACGCACCCAAGCACACCGCGAATATCGCGCGTAAACGGCACATCATGTTTATCGGCAAGCTGATGCGCGATCAGGACACTGACGCCATTCTCGCCTTGCTTGATCAAACCGATGCCTCCACTCGCCAGTACAACGAACGTTTCCACAACCTGGAACGTTGGCGTGACCGCCTGATCTCGGGCGATGACGCGGTGCTGGAGAAATTCGTGCTGGACTACCCGGACGCGGACCGCCAGCAACTGCGCTCCCTGATCCGTCAGGCCCAGCACGAGCAGGCGCATAACAAGGCGCCGGCCACCAGCCGTAAAATTTTCAAATACATCCGTGAGCTGGACGAGACTCAACGCGGCCTGCGTTGATGCCCTTCCCCGGGTGGCGGTCTTCGCCACCCGAAGCTCCACCCCTTACGACCCCGTGCCACCCACGGTGATCGCATCAATTTTCAGCGTTGGCTGGCCGACCCCTACCGGCACCGACTGCCCATCCTTCCCGCACATGCCCACACCACTGTCCAGGGCCAGGTCGTTGCCGACCATCGACACCTTGCTCATGGCTTCCGGGCCATTGCCAATCAACGTTGCCCCTTTGACCGGCGCGGTAATCCTGCCGTCTTCGATCAGGTATGCCTCGCTGGTAGAAAACACGAACTTGCCGCTGGTGATATCCACCTGGCCGCCGCCGAGGTTGGCGCAGTAGATACCGCGTTTCACCGAGGCGATGATCTCCGCCGGGTCACTTTCGCCACCGAGCATGTAGGTGTTGGTCATGCGGGGCATCGGCAGGTGCGCATAAGATTCGCGACGGCCATTACCGGTGCGCGCCACGCCCATCAGGCGGGCATTGAGCTTGTCCTGCATGTAGCCCTTGAGCACACCGTTTTCAATCAAGGTGGTGCATTCGGTCGGCGTGCCTTCATCATCGACGCTCAGCGAGCCGCGGCGACCGGCCAGGGTGCCATCATCGACAATGGTGCACAGCTTGGACGCAACCATCTCGCCCATGCGCCCGCTGTAGGCGGAACTGCCCTTGCGGTTGAAATCGCCTTCCAGGCCATGGCCCACGGCTTCGTGCAGCAATACGCCGGACCAGCCCGGGCCCAACACCACCGGCAGCGTGCCGGCCGGCGCAGGAATGGCTTCCAGGTTCACCAACGCCTGGCGCAGAGCCTCACGGGCATAGCCCATGGCACGGTCGTCGGTGAGGAAGTAACGGTAGTCGGTACGCCCGCCGCCGCCGTGGCCGCCACGCTCGCGGCGGCCGTTCTGCTCGACGATCACGCTGACATTGAAACGCACCAGCGGCCGTACGTCCGCCGCCAGCCCCCCGTCGGTGGACGCCACCAGGATGCGTTCCCACACACCGGCCATGCTCACGGAGACCTGCTGGATACGCGGGTCCAGGGCGCGGGTGGCCGCATCGATACGCTTGAGCAACTCGACCTTTTCCGCTCGGCTGATCACTTCCAGGGGGTTGTCCGGCGCATACAACTGCGCCACGTCCTGGGTACTGAACGCCTGTACCGTGCCATGTTGACCGGCACGGGAGATCGAACGCGCGGCACGTGCGGCCAGGCCCAACGCCTCCAGGGTGATCGCGTTACTGTAGGCAAAACCGGTCTTTTCCCCGGATTGCGCACGAACGCCTACACCTTGGTCAAGATTGAAACTGCCTTCCTTGACGATGCCATCTTCCAGGGCCCAGGACTCGGAGATCTGCCCCTGGAAATACAGGTCGGCGGCATCGATGCCTGGCCCGGCCAGATCGCCGAGCACGGTTTGCAAGCTTTCGATGGTCACGCCACCGGGTGCCAGGAGGTGTTCACTGACTGAGGACAACAACTCGCTCATAGGTTTGGCCTTAAATTCATCGTTCTGAAGCAGGCCGCTGTGCGCCCTGCGAGAAAAAGCGCCGATGGTTGACCACCGGCATGCGCGCCCGTATCGACGCCTGTTCACTGCTATCGCGTTCGGCCAGCAACACCGCTTCGCCTTGATCCTGTTGGGTCAGCACGCGACCCCATGGGTCGACGATCGCCGCATGACCATAGGTTTCCCGTGGCCCTGGATGCACACCGCCCTGGGCGGCCGCCAGCAGGTAACACTGGGTTTCGATGGCCCGTGCACGAATCAGCACATCCCAGTGGGCGGCACCGGTCACGGCGGTAAAGGCCGAGGGCGCGGTAATCAATTCAGCCCCCGCCGCGCGCAGCTCGCTGTACAGCTCGGGGAAGCGCAAGTCGTAGCACACCGTCAGGCCCAAACGGCCGACCGGCGTATCCGCCACCACCACGTTACTCCCGAAAGCATAGTCATCGGACTCCCGATAGCGACCCCGGGCGTCCGCCACGTCCACATCAAACAAATGCAGCTTGTCGTAACGGGCGACGACTTCGCCGCGATCATCGACCAGCAGCGAGCAGGCATTGGATTTGGCGTGCGGTTGATCCTTGGGCGGCAACGGCAGCGTGCCAGCCACTATCCATAAGGTGAGGTCGCGGGCGGTCTGTTTCAACCATGGCAGGATCGGACCTTCACCCAGCGCCTCGGCGCGGCCGATATCCGCCACGTCGCGGCGGCCCATGGCGGCAAAGTTTTCCGGCAGCACCGCCAGCTTCGCACCGCCGGCCGCCGCTTGCTCCAACAAGCGCCGGGCCTGGACCAGGTTGGCCAGCACATCGCTCTGACTGACCATTTGGATTACTGCAAAGGACATGGGCCGATACTCCGTAAAAGGCATGGGGCCATGCTACTCCACAGGCTCTCAGTTTGGTTTTTCAAAGGGCTTGTCGAAGGTGATTTTTGGATCCTTCCATGGGCCTTCCACCTTGTATTGCACGCTGGCGAAACGCGAAACACGGTCACCGATCAGCTTGTCGATCAGGAACAGTGCGCCACCAATCGCCGGCGCGCCCACGATCAGCGCGGCAATCGGCAGGTTGTTGGTCACCGGCAAGGTCACCAGCAACTTGGCATCGACACGGTCAGCCACCAGGTCCAGGGTGCCATTGAGCTCCAGGTTGCTCGACGGGCCGGTCATGGTGATCGGCTCGCGCGTCACGAACACGCCATTGCTGGCGACCAATTGGCCCTTGACCCGGTCATAACTCAAGCCTTTGCCCAGCAGGTCGGAGAAGTCCAGGCGCAGGCGGCGTCCGATGGAGTTGAAGTTGAGCAGGCCAAATACCCGCAGCGCCTGGGCACCACCTTCCACCTCGACAAACTGACCTTTACGGAACGTCGCATCCAGGCTGCCGGAGAAACGTTTAGGCCCGACCCAGGCCGGCGAACCCGGCCACCGCCCATCTACATCCAGGTGGAAATCCTCACTGGTGACCGTGGGCGCATAGCCCCAGCCTTTGAGTACGTCGGCGATGTTCTTGCCATCCAGGCGCCCCTTGTACCAACTGCTGCTGTCACCCGAAACACCTTCCCATCCGCCGGCGCCCTTGAGTTGCATACCCTTGAGGCCCAGGTCCAGCGTATTGAAGGCCAGGCCTTTGGCCGTTGGCCGGATCTTGAGTGACCAGGCGCCAATCAGGTCCGGCCCCTGGAACAGCTGGTCAATGGCGATATCCAACGCCGGAATATCCTTGGGATCGATACTGGCCAACGGGTCCGGTGCATTTTCATCAGCCTGTACCGTCGGGTCCACCGCCGGCAGCTTCACGTATTGCAGGTTGACCGCAATCGGCGCGCCCTTGGCATCCGGCAGGTTCACGGCCCCCTTGGCTTGCTGGCTGTCAAAGCGTAAACCCCAGGCAGCGGGCTTGCGATCCAGCTGCAGGTTGACCTGATCGAACTGGGTGCCCAGGCCGGTGAGCTTGCCAATCTTGAATTCGGCACCGCTCAGCAGCTGCTTGGCACTGCCACCTGGGTCATTGCCAGCATACTGGTTCACCAGTTTTTTCCACGGATCGATATCCAGCTCCGAGAGCACGCCACGGATGCGCAAACCCTTGGCGCCTGGCAGCACGGCATCACCATCGCCGAGGAACAACTCGCCACGGCCGTCATTGAGCTTGTCCGGCGGCGCGGCAAAGGTGAAGTTGGCCAACTCACCGTAATCAAACCAATAGCGGCGCTCAGCCCCCTGCAAGGTCATGCGGAATACGCTGTCACGCCCCTGGCTGGCCGGCATGCCGAACGGCGCCGGCAAGTCCACCGCAACGCCCTTGAGGTTGGAGCTGACCATCAGTTGGCTGTCGGCACCATCCAGATTGAGCTGCAACTGATACGAAAGATCACCGGACACCGGCAACGGCTGACTGACTTTCAACCAATCCGTCAGACGCTTGACCGTCACCTGCCCCTTGGCGGCGACACGGGTGCTGATATTGCCCGGCTTGCCATCGGCAAAGATCTGCGCGGTGATCGGCCGGTCAAATGCCTGGGCGGTAATCTTTTCGCCGCTCAAGCCCTTGGCGCTGTCGAAACGGAAATTGCCCTTGAGCTGCGTCAGGTCCAGGGGCGGTTCCGCCAATTGCAGGCGTGCCTTGTCAGTCTGGAAATCCACCACGATCCTGGGCTCGATGCCCTTGACCAGCGGAACGTCCAGATCCAGCGAGCCCTGCAGGTCTCCTTCGCCTTTCCAGCCGGCGAAGGTGGAGGCCGTACCGATTGGCGCTTCCTGGAGAATCTTCAGCCCATCGCCCAGGCCACCGGCAAAACCACCGGTAAGCAGCAGATGGCTTTCCTTGCCGGACGGAGCGTGGGGAATATTGACGTAGACGTCCTTGACCTTGGTGTCGAGCAACTGCCCCTTGCTCGCCAGGATGCGTACGCCCGTCTCTTCGACAAACACTTCGCCATTGACCTTGTTCACATGGGGCCAACCCGGCTGGAACGCCAGTTCGGCGTCATGCACCTTGAAGAACAGACTGATATTGCGCGCGGCGGGCAACGCATCGTGGTTCAGCGAGCCCTGGTACTGGAAGAACCCCTGGTCCACCGCGCCCTTGAGAATTGCCGTGCGCAGCCACTCATCCAACGCGGGGCTCAGTACGGCCGGCAGGTATTTAGGGGTAAACCGTCCATCGCCATCGACCATACCGACCCGCAGGTCCATATAGTCTTCCTGGCTGTGGTCGAAATGCAGGCGAATCAGGAAATCGGCAGCGATCTTGCCCTCTTCCCCCAGCACCTTGATATACGGGGCAATCAGCGTGAAGCCTTGTTTATCCAGCTTCCACGTCAGGCGTGCATTGGCCTGGAGGTATTGCCAGGGCTTGGCGAAGATCGGATCGAGGTGCAGGGAAAAATCCTTGCTGTCCATGCGCAACTCGCCCTGGCCCAGGTCGCCGCTGATGCTGCCGGAAACATTGCGTGCGGCCGGCGCACCGAAGTAGGCGTCAAACCCGACCCGCTCCAGGTTGGCGGCAAAGCTGACTTTTTGATCGGTGGTGTCTTGAGGACGGAAATCCACCAGTACATTGCGCAATAGACCGGTGGCCTTCAGGTGCTCGACGGTCTTGGCGACGCCTTCCGGCAGCGGCGCCAGGGCGTTGAGCAACGGTGTGATGGGGGTCAGGTCAAGGCGGTCAGCCTGCAGCTTCCAGGCTTCCAGGGCCGTGTCGGTCGCCAGGGTCTGCTGCAATTGCAGGCGCGATTCCCATCGGGTCTCGCCCAGGTTCATCGCCAGGGAATCGAACAACACCTTCAAGCCGGTATCACTGCGTTGCAGATAGGCCGTGAGTGCAAGGTTTTCGATATGGACCGGCTTGCGTTCGGCGTAGCTGCCCTTCACCTGCGGCGAGTTGAGGCGCACGACCGCACTTTGCACCGTGCCTTTACCCCAGTTCAGCCAGAACTCACCGCCGGCCTTGAACTGCGTGAGTTTCCACTGCTGGGTCAGCCTGGCGGGGATCCACTTGGCCCAGTCGCTCTGCGGCAGGCTCAGGTAGGCCTCGATTTCAGCGTCCTTCCACTGGCTCGCGCGAATGCGGCTGCGCAGGCTCAGGGCAAGGGGCTGGCCGTCGGGCAAGGTCAGGCGGGCGTCCAGGCGCTGGCGGGTGACGCCCGTGTGCAGGCTCAAGCCCACATACGTCAGGGTCAGCGGCGCCTGGTCGAACGGTTGCAGGGTGACCTGGCTGTCGAGCAGCGATACGCGCTTGACCATCTGCATGCGCCTGAGCAATTGCTCCGGGTCCAGCGGCTGGTCGCCCTGTATCGGCAAGCCTTGCAGCGCCCAATGGCCGTCCTTGTCTTCCTTGGCGCTCAGTTGCAGGCCATTGACTTCCAGGTGCGCAATACGCACTTCGCGCGCCATCAGGCTGGCCCACATGTCCGGCACCACTTCGACCTGGTCCAGGCGCAAGGCACTGCTGCCCTCGCCGACCATTACGTCGTGGGCCAGCAACACCGGCGCAAAACCGCTCCAGCGGCCTTCAAGGCTGCCGATGTGCACAGGCATGTCCACCGCAGCCTGGGCCTTGGCTTCGATTTCCGCGCGGTATTCGGCCACCAGCGGGGTCAATTCGCGCCCCAGGCTCACGTACACCGCCGCCAACACCAGCAGCAAGGCGCACAGCCCAAGGCCCCAACGGGTCAAAGCGGCAAAAAAGCGTGTCAGACGCTCCATGTCAGGCGACCCTCAAGGCAGTAGTCGGACTGCAGATCAAGGTCTGCGAGTCGCGTAAAAAGAAAGCGAATGGGGATCAGAGCAGCACCACGTCATATTGTTCCTGGGAATACATGGTTTCGACCTGGAAGCGAATCGTACGCCCGATAAACCCCTCCAATTCAGCCACGTTACCGGATTCTTCATCCAGCAGGCGGTCGACCACTTTCTGGTTGGCGAGCACTCTATAACCTTCGGCCTGGTAGGCCCGTGCCTCTCGGAGGATTTCCCGGAAAATCTCGTAGCAAACCGTTTCCGGAGTCTTCAACTTACCGCGGCCCTGGCAACTGCTGCAGGGCTCGCACAGCACCTGTTCCAGGCTCTCGCGGGTGCGCTTGCGGGTCATCTGCACCAGGCCCAGCTCGGTGATGCCGATGATATTGGTCTTGGCGTGATCACGTTCCAGCTGTTTTTCGAGTGTGCGCAGCACCTGGCGCTGGTGCTCTTCATCTTCCATGTCGATGAAGTCGATGATGATGATGCCGCCCAGGTTACGCAGGCGCAGTTGACGAGCAATCGCCGTGGCCGCTTCGAGATTGGTCTTGAAGATGGTCTCTTCAAGGTTGCGATGACCTACGAACGCGCCGGTGTTGACGTCGATGGTGGTCATCGCTTCCGCCGGGTCCACCACCAGGTAGCCACCGGACTTGAGCGGCACCTTGCGCTCCAGGGCTTTCTGGATTTCGTCCTCGACGCCATACAGGTCGAAGATCGGCCGTTCGCCAGGGTAATGCTCCAGGCGATCGGCAATTTCCGGCATCAGTTCGGCAACAAATTGCGTGGTGCGCTGGAAGGTTTCCCGCGAGTCGATGCGAATTTTCTCGATCTTGGGGCTGACCAGGTCGCGCAATGTGCGCAGGGCCAGGCCCAGGTCTTCGTAGATCACACTCGGCGCGCCGATGGTCTTGATCTGTGCGCCGATCTGGTCCCACAGGCGCCGCAGATAGCGAATGTCCATGAGGATTTCGTCAGCGCCGGCGCCCTCGGCGGCGGTGCGCAGGATAAAGCCGCCCGCTTCCTTGATACCTTCGGCGGCCACGCAGTCGCTGACCACCTTTTTCAGGCGCTCGCGCTCGGCTTCGTCTTCAATCTTCAGGGAAATGCCGACATGGGCGGTGCGCGGCATGTAAACCAGGTAGCGCGACGGAATCGACAGCTGAGTCGTCAGCCGCGCGCCCTTGGAGCCGATGGGGTCCTTGGTGACTTGCACCACCAGGCTCTGCCCTTCGTGCACCAAGGCGCTGATGCTTTCCACCGCAGGCCCTTCGCGCAGGGAGATCTCCGAGGCGTGGATAAATGCCGCACGGTCCAGGCCGATATCGACAAATGCCGCCTGCATCCCCGGCAACACCCGCACCACCTTGCCCTTGTAGATATTGCCGACGATCCCGCGTTTCTGGGTGCGCTCGACATGCACTTCTTGCAGAACACCGTTCTCTACCACCGCCACGCGCGATTCCATCGGCGTGATATTGATCAGAATCTCTTCACTCATGGCTGGGTCTCGTTCAGGCGTTTTCACAATAGTGACCGGTCGCTTAAGGCTGGGCGCTGGAGTCACGTGCTCAGCGCGCGGTAAGGTTTTGCCAACAGGGTATGCCGAATTGGGCAAGCAGTTGCGCGGTTTCGCACACCGGCAGGCCTACCACGGCGGAATAGCTGCCATTGAGCCCGGCCACAAACACCGAGCCAAGCCCTTGGATAGCATAGCCGCCCGCCTTGTCCTGGGGTTCGCCGCTGTGCCAGTAGCTTGTAGCCTCCTCGACAGAAATCCCACGAAAAAGTACACGACTGCTTACACATCGGGTTTCACAGCGCTGGCCGTCAGTCAGGGTAATCGCAGTCAGAACTTCATGTTCACGCCCTGCCAGTGCCATCAACATCGCCAACGCATCGGCTTGGTCTACGGGCTTGCCGAGGATCTTGCCGTCCACGATCACTGCGGTATCGGCGCCCAGGACGCAGGCGGCCGAGCGTTGCCCGAGCGCAGCAAAACCCGCTGCGGCCTTACCGCGAGCGAGACGCTCAACGTAGGAAACAGGGGTTTCGTTTGTAAGAGGGGTTTCATCAATGGCGGCGCTGACCACGGTGAAAGGCACACCGATCTGGGTCAGCAGTTCACGCCGCCTCGGGGAACCCGAGGCCAGATAAAGCGAATTCATTGCAGACTCTCCCTGTGGGGTTCGATAACCAGGCAGAGCCTCGCAATCCATTCAATTGATTTTATAGCGACGACGTAACCCACGCAGGCCGAAACTGATCCACGGCCACAGCAGCGCACTGACCAGGGCCGGCAACACCAGCGCCAGGGTTGGCTGGCGGTTGCCGGTCAAGGCACTGAGCCACAACTGTACCAACTGCGCCAGGCCGAAGATCACCAGGATCACCAGGCATTGCTGCCACATCGGGAACATGCGCAGGCGCTGCTGCAACGACAGCACCAGGAAGGTGATCAGGGTCAGGATCAACGCGTTCTGGCCTAGCAAGGTGCCATACAGCACATCTTCCGCCAAGCCCAGGAACATGGCCGTGACCATGCCCACTTTATGGGGCAGGTTCAGCGACCAGAATGCCAGCAGCAATGCCAGCCACAGCGGACGCAGGATCTCCATGAACTGCGGCAGCGGCGAAACGCTGAGCAGCAAGCCGATAGCGAATGTCAGCCAGACGATCCAGCCATTGCTCGAATGAGTACCGGCCATTATTCCTCCCTCTGCCGTGTGGTGGCCGGGGCTGCGGCTGGAGGCTTCGCAGCGGGCGTCGTAGTGGCCGGCGGTTTCGCTGCAGTCGGTTTCACCGCGCGCGCGCTATGGGCCGCAGGCTTGACCGGCGTGGCCACAGGCGCAGCAACGGCGGGCGTTGCCGCCGGTACAACGGGGGCAGCCGACGCGGGCTTGGGCACGGTCGCGGGAATGATCGGCGCAGTGCCGTTCTTCTTGTCTTCCGCTTCCTGGGCCTGGGCGGCGTCGTTGGCGCGCTCTTCCGGAGTCCGATTGTCGCTGAACACCAGCAACAGGTAGCGGCTGCGGTTCAGGGCGGCAGTGGGCACGGCACGCACAATGGCGAAGGGCTGGCCGGAATCGTGGATCACTTCCTTGACCGTTGCCACCGGATAGCCTGCCGGGAACCGCTGGCCCAGGCCGGAGCTGACCAGCAGATCGCCTTCCTTGATGTCGGCCGTGTCCGCGACGTGACGCAATTCCAGGCGCTCAGGGTTACCCGTACCGCTGGCAATCGCGCGCAAACCGTTACGATTGACCTGCACCGGAATGCTGTGGGTGGTGTCCGTCAGCAGCAGGACCCGAGAGGTGTAGGGCATCAACTCGACTACCTGGCCCATCAGGCCACGGGCATCGAGTACCGGCTGACCAAGCACCACGCCGTCGCGCTCACCCTTATTGATGATGATGCGATGGGTAAAGGGGTTGGGGTCCATGCCGATCAACTCGGCCACTTCGACCTTTTCGTTGACCAGCGCGGAAGAGTTGAGCAACTCGCGCAGCCGAACGTTCTGCTCGGTGAGGGCCGCCAGCTTTTGCATGCGCCCCTGCAACAGCAGGTTTTCGGTCTTGAGTTTTTCGTTCTCGGCAACCAGTTCGGTGCGGCTGCCAAATTGGCTGGCCACGCCCTGGTAGAGACGTTGCGGCAGGTCGGTGATCCAGTAGGTCTGCATCAACACCAGCGACATTTGGCTACGCACCGGCTTGAGCAGCGCAAAGCGGGCATCGACCACCATCAATGCGACCGAAAGCACGACCAGCACCAATAAGCGCACGCCCAATGAGGGGCCTTTGGCGAAAAGCGGTTTAATAGGCCGCTCCTCCCAGGCAAATGTTCTCTTTATTCATACGGCATCTAACCGGCCTGGATGCAGATTGAAGAAGATAAACGCCAACAGGCAGCACTGCAAAGTGCTGCCTGCGGGCGAAGCATGGTGCAACCAACGATCTTATTCGCTGGAGAGCAGGTCCATGGTGTGTTTATCCATCATTTCCAGTGCACGACCACCGCCACGGGCAACGCAGGTCAGCGGGTCTTCGGCGACGATCACCGGCAGGCCGGTTTCCTGGGCCAGCAGCTTGTCGAGGTCGCGCAACAGGGCGCCACCACCGGTCAGCACCAGGCCTCGCTCGGCGATGTCGGAAGCCAGCTCCGGCGGCGATTGCTCCAGGGCGCTCTTCACAGCCTGAACGATGGTGGCCAGGGACTCTTGCAGAGCTTCCAGCACTTCATTGGAGTTCAGGGTGAAGGCACGTGGAACGCCTTCGGCCAGGTTGCGACCGCGAACATCGACTTCGCGAACTTCGCCGCCCGGGTAAGCGGTACCGATTTCCTGCTTGATGCGCTCGGCGGTGGATTCGCCGATCAGGCTGCCGTAGTTGCGACGTACATAAGTGATGATCGCTTCGTCGAAACGGTCGCCGCCTACACGTACGGATTCGGCATACACCACACCGTTCAGGGAAATCAGGGCGATTTCAGTGGTACCACCACCGATATCCACCACCATCGAACCGCGCGCTTCTTCAACCGGCAGGCCGGCACCGATCGCAGCAGCCATCGGCTCTTCGATCAGGAACACTTCGCGGGCACCGGCGCCAAGGGCCGACTCACGGATGGCACGACGCTCCACCTGGGTGGACTTGCACGGAACACAGATCAGCACACGAGGGCTGGGCTGCAGGAAACTGTTTTCGTGAACCTTGTTGATGAAGTACTGCAGCATCTTTTCGCAGACGCTGAAGTCGGCGATCACGCCGTCTTTCATCGGACGAATGGCAGCAATATTGCCTGGTGTTCGGCCGAGCATGCGCTTGGCCTCGGTGCCGACGGCAACGACACTTTTCTGATTACCATGGGTCCGAATGGCCACAACCGATGGCTCATTCAGAACGATACCGCGCTCGCGCACGTAAATAAGGGTGTTGGCAGTGCCCAGGTCAATGGAAAGATCGCTGGAAAACATGCCACGCAGTTTCTTGAACATGGGGAAAGGACCCTAGGCAACGCGTGGGTAAAAAAGTGCGGCAAACTCTAACAACGACAGGGATTTTGGGCAAGGCGCCAATGTGCTAAATTGGCCGACTTTCTGTGCACCAACCCCCACAATCGCGGCCGTAAGACCGTAGAAATGCGGTAGTGTTCCGACAATCTAACACACGGACAGCCTCCGTTCTGTTTTCCACTGGAGATTCCCATGGCGCTTGAACGCTCCGACGTGGAAAAAATCGCTCATCTGGCCTCGCTTGGCCTGAATGAAGCCGATCTTCCACAGACCACCGCAGCCCTGAACAGCATTCTCGGGCTGGTTGACCAAATGCAGGCCGTGAATACCGACGGCATCGAGCCCCTGGCTCACCCGCTGGAAGCCAGCCAGCGCCTGCGCGCAGACGTCGTGACCGAGCGCAATAATCGCGAGGCCTACCAGTCCATCGCGCCAGCGGTCGAAAACGGCCTGTACCTGGTTCCGAAAGTCATCGACTAAAGGGAAAGAGCCTTTCATGCATCACATGACTCTGGCCGAGATCGCCCGCGGTCTCGCCGACAAAAAGTTTTCCTCCGAAGAGCTGACCAAGACCCTGCTTGCGCGCATCGCCGAGCTGGACCCCAAGGTCAACAGCTTCATCAGCCTCACCGAAGAGCTGGCCCTGAGCCAGGCCAAGGCCGCGGATGCACGCCGCGCCAACGGTGAAACCGGCGCCCTGCTGGGCGCACCGATCGCCCACAAGGATCTGTTCTGCACCCAGGGCATTCGCACCAGCTGCGGCTCGAAGATGCTCGACAACTTCAAGGCGCCATACGACGCCACCGTGGTCGCCAAGCTGGCCGCTGCCGGGGCCGTGACCCTGGGCAAGACCAACATGGACGAATTCGCCATGGGGTCGGCCAACGAGTCGAGCTACTACGGCGCGGTGAAAAACCCGTGGAACCTGGAACACGTGCCCGGCGGTTCGTCCGGTGGTTCGGCTGCGGCCGTTGCCGCACGCTTCCTGCCGGCCGCCACGGCCACCGACACCGGCGGCTCGATCCGCCAGCCGGCGGCCTTCACCAACCTCACCGGCCTGAAGCCGACCTACGGTCGCGTTTCCCGCTGGGGCATGATCGCCTACGCCTCCAGCCTCGATCAGGGCGGGCCCCTGGCCCGCACGGCCGAAGACTGCGCGATTTTGTTACAAGGCATGGCAGGCTTCGACGCCCAGGACTCCACCAGCATCGATGAACCGGTGCCGGACTACAGCGCCAGCCTCAACACTTCGCTCAAGGGCCTGCGCATCGGCGTGCCGAAGGAATACTTCAGCGCCGGTCTCGACCCGCGCATTGCCGAATTGGTGCACAACAGCGTCAAGGAACTGGAAAAGCTCGGCGCGGTGATCAAGGAAATCAGCCTGCCGAACAACCAGCACGCGATTCCTGCCTACTACGTGATCGCGCCGGCAGAAGCCTCTTCCAACCTGTCGCGTTTCGACGGCGTGCGCTTCGGCTACCGCTGCGAGAACCCGAAGGACCTGACCGACCTGTACAAACGCTCCCGTGGCGAAGGCTTCGGCGCCGAAGTGCAACGCCGGATCATGGTCGGTGCCTACGCCCTGTCCGCCGGCTATTACGACGCGTACTACCTCAAGGCGCAAAAGATCCGTCGCCTGATCAAGAACGACTTCATGGCAGCCTTTGAAGAAGTCGACGTGATCCTCGGCCCAACCACGCCGAACCCGGCCTGGAAGATCGGCGCCAAGACCGGCGACCCGATTGCCGAGTACCTGGAAGACCTCTACACCATCACCGCCAACCTCGCGGGCTTGCCGGGCTTGTCCATGCCCGCCGGTTTCGTCGACGGCCTGCCGGTGGGCGTGCAATTGCTCGCCCCGTATTTCCAGGAAGGCCGCCTGCTCAATGTGGCGCACCAGTACCAGTTGAACACCGACTGGCACACTCGCACCCCTACCGGCTTCTGAGGAGAACACTATGCAATGGGAAGTTGTGATCGGGCTGGAGATTCATACCCAGCTCGCCACCCAATCGAAGATTTTCTCCGGTAGCGCCACCACGTTCGGCTCCGAGCCCAACACCCAGGCCAGCCTGGTAGACCTGGGCATGCCCGGCGTACTGCCGGTGCTGAACCAGGAAGCCGTGCGCATGGCGGTGATGTTCGGCCTGGCGATTGACGCCGAGATCGGCCAGCACAACGTGTTCGCGCGCAAGAACTACTTCTACCCGGACCTGCCCAAGGGCTACCAGATCAGCCAGATGGAATTGCCGATCGTCGGCAAGGGCTACCTGGACATCCCATTGGAAGACGGCACCATCAAGCGTGTCGGCGTCACCCGTGCACACCTGGAGGAAGACGCCGGCAAGAGCCTGCACGAAGAGTTCAACGGTGCCACCGGTATCGACCTGAACCGTGCCGGCACGCCGCTGCTGGAGATCGTGTCCGAGCCGGACATGCGCAGTGCCAAGGAAGCCGTGGCCTACGTCAAGACCATCCACGCGCTGGTGCGTTACCTGGGCATCTGTGACGGCAACATGGCCGAAGGCTCGCTGCGTTGCGACTGCAACGTGTCGGTGCGGCCAAAAGGCCAGGCCGAGTACGGCACTCGCTGCGAGATCAAGAACGTCAACTCGTTCCGCTTTATCGAGAAGGCGATCAACACCGAAGTGCGGCGCCAGATCGAATTGATCGAGGACGGCGGCAAGGTGATCCAGCAAACGCGCCTGTACGACCCGAACAAAGACGAAACCCGCGCCATGCGCAGCAAAGAGGAAGCCAACGACTACCGTTACTTCCCCGATCCGGACCTGTTGCCGGTGGTGCTTGAGGATTCGTTCCTCAATGACATCCGCGCCACCCTGCCGGAATTGCCACCGCAAAAACGCGAGCGCTTCCAGGCGCAGTTCGGCCTGTCGGTCTACGATGCCAGCGTGCTGGCTTCGAGCCGCGAGCAAGCCAACTACTTCGAAAAAGTCGTGAGCATCGCCGGCGACGCCAAACTGGCGGCCAACTGGGTGATGGTCGAGCTGGGCAGCCTGTTGAACAAACAGGGCCTGGAGATCGACGAAGCGCCGGTGTCGGCCGAGCAATTGGGCGGCATGCTGCTGCGCATCAAGGACAACACCATCTCCGGCAAAATCGCCAAGACCGTGTTCGAAGCCATGGCCAGCGGTGAAGGCAGCGCCGACGAGATCATCGAGAAACGCGGCCTCAAGCAAGTCACCGACAGCGGCGCCATCTCGGCCGTGCTGGATGAAATGCTGGCGGCCAACGCCGAGCAGGTCAAACAGTACCGTGCGGCAGACGAAGCCAAGCGCGGCAAGATGTTCGGTTTCTTTGTCGGCCAGGCGATGAAAGCCTCCAAAGGCAAGGCCAACCCGCAACAGGTGAACGAACTGCTGAAAAGCAAGCTCGAAGGCTGATTGCGATGAATGGTCCGGGCGAGACTTCATGCCTGACTCGGACTCCCTGTGGGAGGGGGCTTGCCCCCGATAGCAGAGTGTCAGTCACTGCTGTTTTGACTGAATCACCGCTATCGGGGGCAAGCCCCCTCCCACATTTGTGATGGGGGCACCTTGATAATGAAGCGTCTATTAGGTCTATGGGCTCTATTTTCACTGCTGGCCGGCTGCGCCAGCGGCCTCATCGACCCCAACGGCTACGACGAAACCGGCACCGCCTCTTATTACGGCGCCAGGCACCATGGCAAGAAAACCGCCAGCGGTGAACCCTTCAACCAGAACGCCCTGACCGCGGCCCACCGGCGACTGCCCTTCGGCACCCAGGTCAAGGTCACCAATCTCGACAACGACAAATCCGTCGTGGTCCGCATCAACGATCGCGGCCCGCATACCCGTGGGCGCTTGATCGATCTGTCACGCAAGGCGGCCGAGCAACTGGGCATGCTGAGCAGCGGCACCGCGCGGGTTCGCGTGCAAGCCCTGAGCAATTGAAGACGGAGCCCTGGCCATTTTCGGATTAACCGCCCTCTCGCCCTGGAGCCTGCTCGAACTGGTCAGCGGCCTGGTGCTGCTGATCCTCGGCGCCGAAATCCTGGTGCGCGCCGCCGTGCGCCTGGCCGCCAGCCTCAAGGTGCGGCCGCTGATCATCGGCCTTACGATCGTCGCCTTTGGCAGCAGCGCGCCGCAGATGACCGTCAGCCTGCAGGCCACCCTGGCCGGCAATACCGACATTGCCGTGGGCAGCGTGATCGGCAGCAGCATCTTCAACATTCTCGTGACCCTGGGCCTGTCGGCGCTGATCATCCCCCTGCGCGTCTCGCGGCAGCTGGTGCGCGTGGATATTCCGGTGATGATCCTCGCCGGGCTGCTGGTGTTTACCCTGGCGGCCAATGAAGAACTGACGCCGGTCGATGGCCTGCTGCTGCTGATTGCCCTGTTGGCCTACCTCGGCGTGCTGCATTACCAGACCCGCCATTCACGCCGCCCACGCACCCTGGATACCGTTGCCCGGGCGCCCTGGCTGAGCAGTGTGCTGCAGATGCTGGGCGGGCTGTTGATCCTGGTGCTGGCCGGGCACTTGCTGCTCGGCGCGGCGGTGGATGTGGCGGCGGACCTGGGCCTGTCGGAGCGCATCATCGGCCTTACGCTGATCGGCGTCGGCACCTCGCTGCCCTGCCTGGCCACCTCACTGATTGCCGCCCTGCGCGGCCAGCGGGAAATTGCCGTGGGCAACGTGATCGGCAGCAACCTGTTCAACCTGCTGGGTGTATTGGGGCTGACCGCCCTGCTCGCGCCTTCGCCGCTGTCGGTGTCGCCCAACGCCCTGGACTTCGACCTGCCGGTGATGCTCGGCGTGGTGGTGCTGTGCCTGCCGGTGTTTTATACCGGCTACCGCGTCACCCGCGCCGAAGGCCTGGTGCTGCTGGGCCTGTACCTGGCGTATGGGCTGCACGTGATGTCGTTTACCACCGGCATGCCCCTGGCCAACAAGCTTGAACAACTGATGCTGTATTACGTCCTGCCAGCGCTGATGGCTTTCCTGTTGTTCAGCACGCTGCGAGCCTGGCGCCGCCAACACAAGAGGGAATCGCAATGACCGATCAGAAAAAGCCCGGGGTTGAAATGCGTCGCCAGGTGATGGGCGATGTGTTCGTCGACCGCGCCCTGGGCAACGCCACCGAATTCACCCAGCCGTTGCAGGACTTCGTCAACGAACATGCCTGGGGCAGCGTGTGGACCCGCGAAGGCTTGCCGCTGAAGACGCGCAGCCTGATCACCCTGGCCGCCCTCACCGCACTCAAATGCCCGCAGGAGCTCAAGGGCCACGTGCGTGGCGCGTTGAACAACGGCTGTACTGTGGAGGAAATTCGCGAAGCGCTGCTGCATTGCGCGGTGTATGCCGGCGTACCGGCGGCGATTGATGCGTTTCGGGCGGCGCAGGAAGTCATCGACACCTATCAGAAAGAAGGCTAGATCCAGCCACCCGCCTGCAACACGAAAATCCCGATATTCGTGGTCACTGCCGCCATCAGCGTGGTGATCACGATAATCGCCGCCGCCAGTTCATGATTGCCCTCGGCCGCCCTGGCCATCACGAAGCTCGCCGCAGCGGTCGGCGCACCGAAGTACAGGAACAGGATCCCCAACTCCGGCCCGCGAAAGCCCAGCAGCCACGCGCCCAGGGTCGCGACCACCGGCAGCCAGACCATCTTCATCAAGCTCGCGCTCAGCGCCATATTACCGCTCTTGCGCAACGCCGCCAGGGACAGGGTGCCGCCAATGCAGATCAATGCCAGCGGCAAGGTGGTGTCCGCCAGGTACTGCATGGATTTTTCCAGCCAGCCCGGCAGGCCAATCTGAAAATACGCGAACGGCGCCGCCACGATCACGCTGATGATCAGCGGATTGGCTACCACACTTTTGCAGATGCTCCACGGGTCGGACTTGATCACTGGGCTGTACACCGCCAGCACAATGGTCGACAGCGTGTTGTAGAACAGGATCACCAGCGCCGCGAGGATCGCGCCGAGGGAAATGCCGTAGTCGCCATACATGCTGGCCGCCAGGGCCAGGCCGATCACCCCGTTGTTGCCGCGAAACGCGCCCTGGGTGTAGATGCCCCGGTCTTCACGCTTGCAGCGAAAAATCGCCCAGCCCCAGGCCAGGGCAAAGCTCAGCAGCGTGGCGACGGCAAAATAGATCAGCAACCCCGGCTTGAGCGCCGAGTGCAGGTCGGCGTGGAGGATGCCGAGGAACAGCAGCGCCGGCATGGTGACGTTGAACACCAGGGACGAAGCCGTGTGGATAAAGTTGTCGTTGATCCAGTTGATGCGCTTGAGCAGCACACCCAGGAACAGCATGGCGAATACCGGCGCAGTGATGGTGAGGGTGGTGAGGAAAATTGCCAGCATGCCGGGGAAAACCTTGGTGAGCGTCGTCAGGTGGCTAATGATAAGCCATACAGCCCAACGGCGTCTGATAGACCGCTATCGGGGCAAGCCCGCTCCCACACTTGAAAGTATTCACAATTCAAACTGTGGGAGGGGCTTACCCCGATGGCAGGCGACGCGGTCTCAGGTAATCGGCGCCGGGTTGAACAAGGTGATGTCGTTATGCAGCTTGTGATGCTCCGCCCAGGTCTGCTTCTTACCGCTGGCCACGTCCAGGTAGAAGTGGAACAACTCCCAGCCCAATTCCTCGATGGTCGCGCGCCCGGTGGCAATGCGCCCGGCGTCGATATCGATGAGGTCCGGCCAGCGCTGCGCCAGCTCCGTACGGGTCGAGACCTTCACCACCGGCGCCATTGCCAGCCCGTAAGGGGTGCCACGCCCGGTGGTGAACACATGCAGGTTCATCCCCGCCGCCAATTGCAGGGTGCCGCAGACAAAGTCACTGGCCGGCGTGGCGCAAAAGATCAGGCCCTTGCTTTTGAAGCGCTCGCCAGGGCCCAGCACGCCGTTGATCGCACTGCTGCCGGACTTGACGATGGAGCCCAGGGACTTCTCGACAATGTTCGACAGCCCGCCCTTCTTGTTGCCTGGCGTGGTGTTGGCACTGCGATCCGCTTCACCCTTGGCCAGGTAGCGGTCGTACCAGTCCATTTCCCTGACCAACTCTTCGGCAACTTCCTTCGTCTCTGCGCGCGAAGTCAGCAGGTAAATGGCATCCCGCACTTCGGTGACTTCGGAAAACATCACCGTCGCCCCGGCCCGCAGCAACAGATCCGAGGCATAGCCCAGTGCCGGGTTGGCGGTGATACCGGAAAACGCATCACTGCCGCCGCACTGCATGCCCAGGATCAACTCGGACGCCGGCACGGTTTCCCGGCGACGCTGGTCGAGCTTTTTCAGGCGCACTTCGGCCAGTTCCATGATCTGTTCGATCATTTCGGTAAAGCCGTGGCTGGAATCCTGCAACCGATACAGCCACGGCTCGCTGAGGTCGACGGAGCTGTCGTTGTCATGCATCACCTGCCCGGCCTGCAATTTCTCGCAGCCCAGGCTGATCACCAGAGCTTCGCCGCCCAGGTTCGGGTTGCGCGCCAGGTTACGCACGGTACGGATCGGGATGTAGGCATCCGTCGCGGTGATCGCCACCCCGCAGCCGTAGCTGTGGGTCAGCGCCACCACGTCATCGACGTGGGGGTACTTGGGCAGCAATTCGTCCTTGATGCGCTTGACCGCATGGTCCAGCACGCCCGTCACACACTGCACCGTGGTGGTGATGCCGAGGATATTGCGCGTGCCCACGGTACCGTCGGCGTTGCGATAGCCATCGAAGGTAAACCCCTCCAACGGTGCCTGGGTTGCAGGCACCTCGGTGGACAGCGGCAAGCTGTCCAGCGGTGGCGCGGTGGGCATGCGCAGTTGATCTTCCTGGACCCAACTGCCGCGCGGAATCGGCGCCAGGGCGTAACCGATGGTCTGTCCGTAGCGAATAATCTGACCGCCTTCGGGGATGTCTTCCAGGGTCACTTTGTGGCTCTGGGGGATGAAATCCACGGTCACCAGGCCGTCCGGGAACTCGGTCCCGGCCGGTACGCCCTGGTCGTTGACCACGATCACTACGTTGTCGCGCTCGTGCAGGCGGATAGAGCGCGGCGAGTCGGCATGTTCAATCAACTGCATCACGGGGCCTCTCAGGAATGCGCTTCGGTTAGGTTGGTCAACTCAGGCCCCTTGCTTGGCGGCTCTTTGAGTACTACACGCTTGATCGGGCCGACGATGACCAGATAGCTGAACACCGCCACCAGCGCGTTGGCGCCGACAAATACCAGGGCCCACTTGAACGAGCCGGTGGTGCTGATGATGTAGCCGATGACAATCGGCGTGGTGATCGACGCGAGGTTACCGAAGGTGTTGAACAAGCCGCCACTGAGGCCGGCGATTTGTTTCGGCGAGGTGTCGGACACGACCGCCCAGCCCAGTGCGCCAACGCCCTTGCCGAAGAAGGCCAAAGCCATGAAGCCCACCACCATCCACTCAACGTCAACGTAGTTACACGCGATAATGCTGCTGGAGACCAGCAAGCCGGCAATGATCGGTGCCTTGCGGGCGAAGGTCAGCGAATGGCCTTTGCGCAGCAGATAGTCGGAAATCACCCCGCCCAGCACGCCACCGATAAACCCGCAGATCGCCGGCAACGAGGCGATGAAACCGGCCTTGAGGATGGTCATGCCGCGGTCCTGCACCAGGTATACCGGGAACCAGGTCAGGAAGAAGTAGGTGATGCCGTTGATGCAGTACTGGCCCAGGTACACGCCAAGCATCATGCGGTTGGTCAGCAACTGACGGATGTAATCCCACTTCGGACCGTCGGTTTTCTTACCCTTGCCCTTGTCCTGATCCATATCGACCATCGCGCCATTGGCGGCGATGTGATTGAGCTCGGCTTCGTTGATCATCGGGTGCTGGCGCGGGCTGTGGATAACTTTCAGCCAGATCAGCGAGAACACGATGCCGATCACGCCCATCACGATAAACACGTGCTGCCAGCCGAAGCGGTAGACGATCCAGCCCATCAACGGCGCGAACAACACCGTGGCGAAGTACTGCGCCGAGTTGAAGATCGCCGAGGCCGTACCGCGCTCGGCGGTCGGAAACCAGGCAGCAACAATGCGCGCGTTACCCGGGAAGGACGGCGCCTCAGCCAGGCCCACCATGAAGCGCAGCATGAACAGTGCAACCACTGCGGTGGAGACACCGAACTCACCGACGTAGCCTTGCAGCACGGTGAACAGTGACCAGGTGAAGATGCTCAGGGCGTAGACTTTTTTCGAGCCGAATCGGTCCAGCAGCCAGCCGCCGGGGATTTGCCCGGCCACGTAGGCCCAACCGAATGCGGAGAAGATATAACCGAGGGTGACCGCGTCGATGCCGAGGTCTTTTTGCAGGCTGGAGCCCGCGATTGCAATGGTAGCCCGGTCGGCATAGTTGATCGTGGTCACCAGGAACAGCATGAGCAGGATCAAATAGCGGACATGGGTCGGCTTGGTCGCTTGCATGTAGAAGTACTCCCACTAATTATTTTTTTTGCGGGTAATGGTTTTCTGTTTTTGTCGTGGGGACCGGCAGGCCTCCGGCCCCACTGGGTGTTGCGTATTACGAACCGATGTAGCTGGTTTTCACCACGGTGTAGAACTCCTGCGCATAGCGACCCTGCTCCCGCGAGCCATAGGACGAGCCTTTACGGCCACCGAATGGAACGTGGTAATCCACACCTGCGGTCGGCAGGTTGACCATCACCATCCCCGCCTGGGAATGACGCTTGAAGTGGTTGGCGTACTTCAACGACGTGGTGGCAATGCCCGCCGACAAACCGAACTCGGTGTCGTTGGCCATGGCCAGTGCCGCCTCGTAGTCCGCCACGCGCACGACGTTGGCGACCGGGCCGAAGATCTCTTCACGGCTGATACGCATGGCGGCTTCGCTGTCGGCAAACAGCGTCGGCGCCAGGTAGTAGCCTTCGGTGTCGCAGGTGACCAGGCCGCCACCGCTCACCAGCCGCGCACCTTCGCTTTGGCCGATGTCGATGTACTTCATGTCCTGGTCCAGTTGGGCCTGGGAAACCACCGGGCCGATGTCGGTGCCGCTTTTCAGCGCGTGGCCGACCTTGATCGACTTCATGCGCTCGGCCATGGCCGCGACGAACTGGTCGTGGATACCGGCGGTGACGATCAGGCGGCTGGACGCCGTGCAACGCTGGCCGGTGGAGTAGAACGCGCTCTGTACCGACAGCTCGACGGCCTGCTTGAGGTCAGCGTCGTCAAGAATGATCTGCGGGTTCTTGCCGCCCATTTCCAACTGCACTTTGGCTTGGCGCGATACGCAGCTGACAGCGATCTGGCGACCCACACCGACGGAACCGGTGAAGCTGATGCCGTCGACTTTCGGGCTGTTGACCAGCACATCGCCCACCACACGGCCGCTGCCCATCACCAGGTTGAACACACCGGCAGGGAAGCCGGCGCGGGAGATGATCTCCGCCAGGGCCCAGGCGCAGCCCGGTACCAGTTCAGCCGGCTTGATCACCACGCAGTTGCCGTAGGCCAGGGCCGGGGCGATTTTCCAGGCTGGAATGGCGATCGGGAAGTTCCACGGGGTGATCAGGCCGACCACACCCAGGGCTTCGCGGGTGACTTCCACGTTGACGCCCGGGCGTACCGACGGCACGTAGTCGCCGGACAACCGCAGGCATTCACCGGCGAAGAACTTGAAGATGTTACCGGCGCGGGTCACTTCGCCGATGGCTTCCGGCAGGGTCTTGCCTTCTTCACGGGCCAACAGGGTGCCAAGTTCTTCGCGACGGGCGAGGATTTCACTGCCGACTTTATCCAGGGCATCGTGGCGAGCCTGGATCCCGGAAGTGGACCAGGCCGGGAATGCGGCGCGGGCGGCGTCGATGGCGGCGTTGACCTGGGTGACGTCGGCCTTGGCGTATTCACCAATGACATCGGACAACTCCGACGGGTTGAGGTTGACGCAGTAGTCGGCGCCGGCAACCCATTCACCGTTGATGTAGTTCTCAAAACGCTTTACTTGGGACACGAATCTTCTCCTGACGCAAAAGGCCGCTGATTGCTCAGCGGCCTTGTGGATAATTTATTGCGGACCTTGCTTGTCGATCAGCGCGGCCAGGGCTTCGTATTCTTCCGGCAGCAGATCGGTCAGCGGCGTGCGCACAGGGCCTGCGTCATAGCCGACGATTTTTGCACCCGCCTTGACGATGCTCACGGCATAACCGGCCTTGCGGTTACGGATGTCCAGGTACGGCAGGAAGAAGTCGTCGATGATCTTGGCGACGGTAGCGTGATCGTCCTTGGCAATGGCGTGGTAGAAATCCATCGCGGTCTTCGGGATGAAGTTGAACACCGCCGAGGAGTACACCGGTACGCCCAGGGCCTTGTAGGCAGCGGCGTAGACCTCTGCGGTCGGCAGGCCGCCGAGGTAGCTGAAACGATCGCCCAGACGGCGGCGGATCGACACCATCAACTCGATGTCACCCAGGCCATCCTTGTAGCCGATCAGGTTCGGGCAGCGCTCGGCCAGGCGTTCCAGCAGCGGAGCGGTCAGGCGGCACACGTTGCGGTTGTAGACCACCACACCGATCTTGACCGATTTGCACACCGCCTCAACGTGGGCGGCAACCCCGTCCTGGCTGGCTTCGGTGAGGTAGTGCGGCAGCAGCAACAGGCCTTTGGCGCCCAGGCGCTCGGCTTCTTGCGCGTACTCGATGGCCTGGCGGGTCGAACCACCGACACCGGCGAGGATCGGCACGCTGGTGGCGCAGGTATCCACGGCGGTCTTGATCACTTGGGAATATTCGCTGGCGGCGAGGGAGAAAAACTCACCGGTGCCGCCCGCTGCGAACAAAGCAGTGGCGCCGTAGGGGGCCAGCCATTCCAGGCGCTTGATGTAGCCCGCCTGGTGGAAGTCACCCTGGGCGTTGAAATCGGTCACCGGGAAAGACAGCAGACCGTGGGAGAGGATGGACTTCAGTTCTTGTGGATTCATTATTCGAACACCCTGGGCGAAGACTTTCTATTGAAAGGTTGTTGGTTTTGTTGATGTCGTACGTCATCGTACAACTATAAATAATTTCGTCAACTGCAATTCATCGGCGTTGTGCACTTGAGGGCGTTGAAAGGCTTGGGCAGCGGTGTTCTTGACGTAGGAAATTATTCCTCTATGCTCTGCGTGGCTGTATATACATACAGCACTCAAGGAAGATTCCTACGACATAGCAAGGAGCTAACATGTCAGGTCCTGAACTCGCAGCACCCGCAAAAAAACCGCCTACCCTGCGCTTCGAAGGCGGTGAACACACCGCCATCGGCGACGATACGCTGTTGCGCTTCAGCAAGGACGCCCCGGCAATCCCCGCGCGGCAAGTCGAACTGCACCTGCCCAACGGGCTGGCACTCACCTACGGCCAAGTGATCGCCCTGGGCGGTGACTTTTATGGCATCCCCGGCCAGCCCATCAACGAGGGCACCTCACCTGTCGATCGTATGCAACGTTTCAGCGCCGCGTTCAACTCACTGGCCGTGCTGCCTGCCTCGCGGGACGAAGCGCCGAATATCCTGGCGGTGATGCAAAAAGAGATCAACGCGGTCAACCAGGCGATCAAGGACGGCAAGCAAGCCCATGAAGCCTATGATGCCCTGGGTGATACGTTGTCCGAGGAATGGAACCGCATCACCGGTGGCGGCAGCACGGTGTCAGCACTGATCCCACTGGGGCGTTACCTGAAACTGGCGGCGGACAACGCCGACCACTTCGGCGAATGGGCGCTGGCGGCCTACCTGGCGGGGCATACAGCCGCCTTGCAACAGGCTGTAGTGGCCCACCAGACCGGTACCGATCAGGCATTGGAACTGGCCTACGCCATGAACGGCTTTGCCGATCACTTCTTGACCGATCTATTTTCTGCCGGCCACCTGCGCGTGCCGCGCAAACAGCTGGCGGCGGTCGTCACACCGGGCGAACTGGGCTCGCTGATCAGCCGCTTCATGCACGATGAAGACAGCAAGTTCGGGCTCAAGGTGCGCAATGCGCTGGGGGATGAATGGCATGCCTATGGCGACAAACGCTATTTCGACAGTCTCGACGCAGCCAATCGGGCACAGGTCAAACGCGCCGTTCAGGCATCCGCTGATGAGATCTTCGAAACCTTCATCGGTGGTGTTGCGCCCTCCCCGGCCAACTTCAAGGCACCGCTGTACGTCCCGGATTTGAACGCTGCACAGAACCCGGCGAATAACTTCTCGCCATTGTTCAAGATGGAGGGCGACAAGGTGCTGCGACGCAAGGACGTGAATGACCTCAACGACAAGCACTGGACCAATGATTGGTGGGGGTGGAGTACGTATTTGTTGCTTAAGGACTACAAGCCCAATACGCCTGCGTAAGCAGTACCGTTTGTCGACACTGTGATTTCTAACAGTTTCAGACAATTTCCGGGCGGTGGATAAGTTGATTCAGGCGTGTGGGCTCGTAATTCTGAATTGGTCCACCACCCCGGCGACAATACCAGGAGATTTCATCATGAATAATCCCGCCCCGGGCCTCAATGTCCCTATCAAGGCTGAGATTAACCTCGGCTCGCTCGCGGGGCCTTTAGTGCTCAGCATTCCAAATAACGCAATGCTTTACCCAGAAGGCACGGTATACCCGATACTGGGCAAGAATCCCGAAGATCCTGAGTGGGAAGGCGAAGAAATCAACGCGGGTGAATGGCAGGAGGATAAAGAAGAGTTTGAACGGACTCTGAACCTGACCCTGGAGGTACCTAAAACGGCTTTGGAGCAGTTCAAGGACAAAACCATACAATTGCGTTATCTGTCCATCGGCGAGTCCAGCATGCTGTTCAGCTCCGTGCCGGTGTCGTTGGTTATCAAAGACTGACTCATCCGCGCTGCGCCTCCGCCTCTTCATGGGCATGGCGCAGCCGCTCGCGGCTATTGGTCAGGTGCAAGCGCATCGCCGCCCTCGCCGCATCCGAATCCTGGCGGGCAATCGCCTCATAAATCTCTTCGTGTTCGCGGCTCAGGCGCCCCATGTAGTGCTGGTGGTCATCATGGGCCAGGCGTGCCGAGTTCAGGCGCGTACGCGGGATGATGCTGGTGCCCAGGTGGGTCATGATGTCGGTGAAGTAGCGGTTGCCGGTGGACAACGCAATTTCCAGGTGGAATGCGAAGTCCGAGGCCACCGCATCACCGGCGTGCGCCGCGCTTTCATTCAGGGCATCGAGGGCCGCGCGCATGGCGGCCAGCTGTTCATCGCTACGGCGCAGTGCGGCCAGCCCGGCGGATTCCACTTCCAGGCTGATACGCAGTTCGAGAATCGCCAGCACGTCACGCAAAGTGACTACCGTAGCCGGATCGATGCGAAAGCCGCTCGGGCTCGGTGTGTCGAGCACAAAGGTGCCGATACCATGACGGGTTTCCACCTGCCCCGCCGCCTGCAAACGGGAGATGGCTTCGCGGACCACGGTGCGGCTGACCCCATGGGCGTCCATGATCGCCGATTCGGTGGGCAGCTTGTCGCCACGTTTGAGTTGACCATCACGGATCTGCTCGGACAGCACCGTGACCAATTCCTGGGCAAGACTGCGGCGCTTGCGGGGAAGACGAGGGGCGGTGCTGGCGTTTTCCATGTGGAATCATCTATCTCGGCGGACTAAAACAGCATCATAGCCCATGGCGGTTGTACGATCACCGTTTGTACCGCACTTTCATGTACAAGCGGGCAGCTTTCAGCCCCGGCCGTATAGGGCTCCCGTGAAAAGGGGTTCAAATTCGAACATAACGCGTGGCTACTTCACGCCTGGGTCTTAGTGCCAAACGTTCTCGCGCACCTGGCAATTATGACAGCAGACGGTTTTCCATCCCCATAGCAGAGTAAAGCCTGTTCCAGCAAACAGGTGACGGGTGATGAAACGCACAGGCTGGTATTGCACAACGATTGTCTGGCTGCTGGCATGCGCCGTCCACGCTGCACCGCCGAGTGTGCGCAATGGCGGTGGAGAAGACATCCTGCTGCAGGGTTTCCATTGGAACTCCAGCCGCAATGCCCCGCAGAAATGGTATGAGGTGCTGGCACAAATGGCCCCCACTATCGGCCAGGACGGCTTCACCAAAATCTGGCTGCCGCCCGCCTGGACCGATCAATCCAGTTGGAGCGACGCGACGTTGGGAACGTCCGGCGGCGGTGAAGGTTACTTCTGGAGCGACTTCGACAAGAACAGCCAATACGGCAGTGACAGCCAGCTCAAACAAGCGGTCGCCGCCCTGGCAGGTGCCGGCGTGCAAGCGATATACGACGTGGTGCCCAACCATATGAACGACAAGCTGCCAAGTAAACAGATACGCTTTCCCAGGGGGCTCAAACTGTGGCGCGACGACTGCCCTGCACCCGTGGTCTGTGACGAGGGCGACGCGTTCATGAGCGGCTGGGCCGACCTCAACACAAGCAACTCGGAAGTCTCGCAGCGCTTCATGCAGGAATTCAGGAATCTGCGGGACAACTACAGCGCCAAAGGCTTGCGCTTCGATTTTGTGCGCGGCTACGCGCCGGAGCGGGTCGATGTGTGGATGAAAAACTTTGGTGACCAAGCGTTCTGCGTCGGCGAGCTGTGGAAAGCCCCCGGCGAGTATCCGGCGAACGACTGGCGCAGCCAGGCCAGTTGGCAGGATGCGTTGAAGGACTGGTCGGATCGGTCCCACTGCAGCGTGTTCGATTTTGCCCTCAAGGAGCGCATGCAAAATGGCAGCTTGGCCGAGTGGCGTCATGGCTTGAATGGCAATCCCGAACCGGCATGGCGGCAAATCGCGGTGACCTTTGTCGACAACCACGACACCGGTTATTCGCCAGGGCAATACGGCGGGCAACACCATTGGCCCCTTGCCGACCCGCAACGCAATATCGCCTATGCCTATATCCTGCTGAGCCCCGGTACGCCGACTGTGTATTGGCCCGACATGTACGACTGGGGCCGCGGCGACCTGATCCGCAAGCTGATCAGCCTGCGCAAGGACGCCGGCATCAGGGCCGATTCACCCATCAGTTTCCAGACCCACTATTCCGGATTGGTGGCCGCCATCCAAGGCAGCCGCAAGCGCCTGCTGATCGCCTTGGACTCCGACCTTTCCAAGGTGCCTGACGGCTTCAGCCCTGCCCTGTTTGCGGACGGGCAGCGCATCCGCTCGTGGCAGGCCGCCCCGGCACCTTCCGACACCACGACCACCTTGCACTGCGACAACGCCAGGCCGGAGCTCGGCCAGGCAGTCTACGCAGTGGGGTCGCCTATCGAACTCGGCGCCTGGGACCCGGCCCACGCTATCGCACTGCAATCCGGCGCATCCAATCGCTGGAGCGGCACTGTCGTGTGGCCGACGCAGCAAGACATCAAATGGAAATGCTTTATCCGCAGCCTGAGCAATGTCAACGAGGTCTACTGGCAAGGTGGCTCCGACAATCAGTTCACCACGGGAGCCGCCAGCGAAACAGCGGGGAGTTTTTGACAAAAAAATGCCCCGGCAGAGCCGAGGCATTTTTTAACGCAGGCCCGAAGACTTACGCATTTTACTTCACCACTTTCAGGCTCGGCCGACCGCTTGGACGCGGTGGCTCGGTATCCGGTGGCGGCACATCATCGCCGTCTTCGTTTTCAATCGCTTCGTCGTCCTCGAAAGGCGACTCCAGATCGAACACCATGCCTTGGCCGTTCTCCCGGGCATAGATGCCTAGGATAGCGCCAATCGGCACGAACAGCGTATGCGGCACACCGCCGAAACGTCCTTCGAAGCTGACCGCTTCATTGTCCATGTGCAGGTGGCGCACGGCGCTGGGTGATACGTTCAACACAATCTGCCCGTCACTGGCAAACCCCTGCGGTACCTGAACCGCAGGAAATTCGGAATTGACCAGCATGTGCGGGGTGCAATCGTTATCCACAATCCACTCATAGAGCGCGCGGACCAGGTAAGGTCGACTGGAGTTCATCAACGGCTCCTTAAGCCTTAGCGCATATCGCGTTCGACACCAGACAGACTTGCCTGGAAAGCCTCACGCGCAAACTGGCGCTCCATGTAATCAAGCAACGGCTTGGCCGGCCGTGGCAGTTCAATGCCCAGAATCGGCAAGCGCCAGAGTATGGGTAATAGGCAGCAATCCACCAAGCTTTGTTCCTCACTGAGGAAAAAAGGTTTATCGGCGAACAACGGCGAAACACCGGTCAGGCTCTCGCGCAATTCCTTGCGCGCCTGCACCCGAGCGGCTTCTTTGCTGCGGGTATCCAGGATCAAATCCACCAGCCCGCACCAATCTCGCTGGATCCGATGGATCAGCAGGCGGCTGTTGGCACGGGCCACCGGATACACCGGCAGCAAAGGCGGATGCGGGTAACGCTCATCCAGATATTCCATCACCACGGTTGACTCCCACAACGCCAGGTCACGATCGACCAGGGTGGGCAAGCTGCCGTAAGGGTTCACTTCGATCAGTTTCGGCGGATGACGACCCGCCTCCACACTGATGATCTCGGCGCTGACACCCTTCTCTGCGAGTACGATGCGTACTCGGTGGGAATAGTGGTCGGCGGGGTCGGAGTAACAGGCCAACCGATTGGTCACGCCCATGGCGGTCCTCCTCGCTTGTTGAAATTATGGAAAGCTCAAAAACGAGCGCGCCCAGAAAGCATCTCTGCAGCCTCTGGAAAGTCCAGATCGCTGCGGGTTAGAGATGCCGCTGGGCGCGCAAGATTAACAGCAATTGCTTACGGTTGGATCAATGCACATCCTTCCAGTATTCGCGCTTAAGCAGATAAGCGAATACGAAGAAGAAAGCCAGGTACAGCAAGACATACGTCCCGATGCGCTGGTGTTGCAGTTTGACCGGGTTGGCCGAATAGGCCAGGAAGGTCACCAGATTCTTGACCTTCTCGTCAAACTGCTCGTCAGTCAACGAACCAGGGGTTTCTATCTTCAGTTGATCGCACGCTTCATGAGTCAAAGGCGTACCGGTCAACGGATCATATTGCTTCTTGCCGTCTTCGACGACCTGAACCTGCTTGCATCCTACCACTTGCTTGCCTTGCAGGCCGACCAGAACGTTAGGCATGCCGACGTTCGGGAACACACGGTTGTTCACGCCATAAGGGCGCGCCGGGTCCTCGTAGAAGGATTTCAGGTAGCCGTAGAGCCAGTCGGTGCCGCGTACACGTGCCACCAGGGTCAAGTCAGGCGGTGCTGCGCCGAACCAGGTCTTGGCGTCGGCAGGCTTCATGCCGATATTCATGTGGTCGCCGATCTTGGCACCAGTGAACACCAGCTTCTCCAGCATCATTTCATGGGGGATACCGAGGTCATCGGCCACCCGCTCGTAACGCTGGAACTTGGCACTGTGGCAGCCCATGCAGTAGTTGGTGAAGGTACGCGCACCATCCTGCAAGGCGGCCTTGTCTGATACGTCGATATCGACTTTTTCCAGTTCCGGGCCGCCGTGCTCGGCAGCGAAGGACAGTAGCGGCAGCGCCGCAAGCATCAATGCAACGAATAATTTTTTCATCAGCCAGTCACCCTTTCCGGAACCGGTTTGGTCTTCTCGAGCCGGGTGTAGAACGGCATCAGAATGAAGTAGGCGAAGTACAGGAAGGTGCAGACCTGCGACAGCAGCGTACGCTCCGGGGTCGGCGCCAATACGCCCAACACGCCCAGAATCACGAATGCAATGCAGAACACCCACAGCCAGATTTTGCTCAGCCAGCCTTTGTAGCGCATGGACTTGACCGGGCTTCGGTCGAGCCACGGCAACACGAACAGCACCGCAATGGCCGCGCCCATGGCGATGACGCCCATGAGTTTGTCGGGGATCGCCCGCAAGATCGCGTAGAACGGCGTGAAGTACCAGACCGGGGCAATGTGCTCAGGTGTCTTGAAGGCGTTCGCCTGTTCGAAGTTAGGCTTCTCGAGGAAATAACCACCCATCTCCGGGAAAAAGAACACGATCGAGCAGAACACGAAGAGGAACACGACCACGCCGACAATGTCTTTCACGGTGTAGTACGGGTGGAACGGGATGCCGTCCAGCGGGATGCCGTTCTCATCCTTGTGCTTCTTGATGTCCACGCCGTCAGGGTTGTTGGAACCCACTTCGTGCAGCGCCAGGATGTGCAGCACCACCAGGCCCAGGATCACAATGGGCAGCGCCACGACGTGCAGGGCGAAGAAGCGGTTCAGGGTGATACCGGAGATGAGGTAGTCACCGCGGATCCACTGGGTCAGGTCGTTGCCGATGACCGGAATGGCACCGAACAGCGAGATGATCACCTGGGCGCCCCAGTACGACATCTGGCCCCATGGCAGCAGGTAGCCCATGAAGGCTTCCGCCATCAGCGCCAGGTAGATCAGCATGCCGAACACCCACACCAGCTCCCGTGGTTTCTGGTACGAACCGTAGAGCAGGCCACGGAACATATGCAGGTAGACCACGATAAAGAACGCTGACGCGCCGGTGGAGTGCAGCAGGCGCAGGATCGAGCCGTACTCGACGTCACGCATGATGTATTCGACGGAAGCAAACGCCTCTTCCGCCGACGGGGTGTAGCTCATCGTCAGCCAGACACCGGTGACGATCTGGTTGACCAGCACCAGCAGTGCCAGGGAGCCAAAGAAGTAGAAGAAGTTGAAGTTTTTTGGCGCGTAATACTTGCTGAGATGGTCTTCCCACATTTTAGTAGCGGGGAAGCGTGCATCCACCCAATCCATGAACTTGCTCATCACGCGTTCTCCTTATCGAGGCCAATGACAATGAGGTCGTCAGTTTCGTAGGTATGCGGAGGCACGGGCAGGTTCAAGGGAGCGGGCTGGGACTTGTAGACGCGTCCCGCCAGATCGTAGTGGGAGCCGTGGCAGGGGCAGAAATAACCACCGACCCAGTCTTTACCCAGATCGACTGGGGCAACTTCCGGGCGGAAGGTGGGTGAGCATCCCAAGTGGGTACACAGGCCGACCAGCAGCAGAATCTCTGGCTTGATCGAACGTGCTTCGTTTTTGGCGTAGGCGGGTTGGTCGGATTTCTCAGATTTGGGGTCAGACAGCTGGCCTTCGATCTTTTTCAGATTTCCCAGGATTTCCTCCGTACGACGAACAATGAATACCGGCTGGCCGCGCCACTCAGCAATCATCTGCTGGCCTGGTTCGATCTTGCTGATATTCACCTTCACCGGTGCACCTGCGGCTTTCGCCTTGGCACTGGGAAACCATGACCCCACGAACGGGACCGCAGCCCCCACCGCTCCTGCAGCACCCACCACGGATGTGGCTGCTACCAAGAAGCGACGCCGGCCTGCATTCACGCCGTCATTGCTCATTCAGTCCTCTCCCATCAGCTTTTTGGCCTGTTAAATCAGGCGTCTACTAAGTATTAAATCTGAACTTATAAAAATTTTGCCGAATGGTAATGAAAAGCCCCACGTCTGACAAGGGAATTGCCCGGGGCTCCGCCTCCAGGCCTTGTAGTATAGGGGGTCTACGGATGTGGCAAGTTGTCACGGTGAAAAATGTGCATAAATCGCAGGCAATAAAAAACGCCCAGCTCCGTAAGGAGGCTGGGCGTTTTTGTGGAACGTAAAGCGAATTAACGCTTCGAGTACTGCGGACGCTTACGCGCTTTACGCAGACCGACTTTCTTACGTTCAACTTCACGGGCATCACGAGTCACGAAGCCAGCTTTGCGCAGAGCGCCACGCAGGGTTTCGTCGTACTGCATCAGAGCGCGAGTGATACCGTGGCGGATTGCGCCAGCTTGACCACTTACACCGCCACCGATAACGGTGACGTAGATGTCGAACTTTTCAACAGTCTCGGTCAATTCCAGCGGCTGACGAACTACCATGCGGGCAGTTTCGCGACCGAAGAAGTTATCCAGAGTGCGGTTGTTGATCGAGATGTTACCAGTGCCCGGACGCAGGAAAACGCGTGCGGTTGCGGTTTTGCGACGGCCAGTGCCGTAATTTTGAGTCGCCGACATAATGAACTATTCCGTTAAAACTTCAGTTCTTGGGGCTGCTGAGCAGCATGAGGGTGTACAGCGCCCGCATAGACTTTCAGCTTGCGAAACATATCGCGACCCAGTGGGCCCTTCGGCAGCATGCCTTTGACCGCGATTTCGATCGGGGCTTCAGGCTTCTTGGAGATCAGGCCTTCAAAGTTGGAAGACTTGATACCGCCTGGGAAACCGGAGTGACGGTAGTACATTTTGTCTTGCGCTTTGTTGCCGGTAACACGTACCTGCTCAGCGTTGATGATCACGATGTAGTCACCGGTGTCAACGTGAGGGGTGTACTCAGGCTTGTGCTTGCCACGCAGACGGCTGGCGACTTCAGTGGCCAGACGACCCAGGGTCTGACCAGCGGCGTCGACGACAAACCAGTCGCGCTGAACTGTTTCCGGTTTTGCAGTAAAAGTTGTCATTCTTTAATAGCCTCAGGGGCCGCCCTGTAAATTAGACGGCGGATCTTACTGAATAGTGCTTACTTTGACAAGTCAAAGGCAGCCGGATACAGACGCTATCGGGGGCTCGGGTCGGCGCGTCCGTTCAACGGCAAGATTCTTCGGCAGGCGGCGCATCACTTCCACTGCAGAAAGAGGTGGGCAATTATGCAGATTGCGAAAAAAAATTCAACCTGCTTTTATGATTGTTTTCCCTGAAGGAGCACCCGATGGATTATCGACAGCTGGGCCGTACGGATCTGAACGTGAGCGCGATAGCCCTGGGCACCATGACCTGGGGCGAGCAGAACAGCGAGGCAGAGGCCTTCGCGCAGATCGAAAGGGCCAAGGCGGCGGGGATCAACTTCCTCGACACCGCAGAAATGTACCCGGTGCCGCCCAAGGCCGACACCTATGCCACCACCGAGCGTTACATCGGTAATTACTTCAAAAGCCGCGGTGACCGCGGCGACTGGATCCTTGCCAGCAAGATCGCCGGCCCCGGCAACACCATCGACTACATCCGCGACGGCCACCTGCGCCACAACCGCAAGCACATCGTCGAGGCACTGGACGCCAGCCTCAAGCGCCTGCAAACCGACTGGATCGACCTCTACCAGTTGCACTGGCCGGAGCGCAGCACCAACTTCTTCGGCCAACTGAGCTACAAGCACAAGGACGAAGACGACCTCACCCCGCTGGAGGAAACCCTCGAAGCCCTGGACGAGCAGGTCAAGGCCGGCAAGATCCGCCATATCGGCCTGTCCAATGAAACCCCGTGGGGCACCATGAAATTCCTGGCCCTGGCCGAAGCCCGTGGCTGGACCCGCGCGGTATCGATCCAGAACCCCTACAACCTGCTCAACCGCAGCTTTGAAGTAGGCCTGGCCGAAGTGGCCATCCGTGAGCAATGCGGCCTGCTGGCTTACTCGCCCCTCGCGTTCGGCATGCTCAGTGGCAAGTACGAAGGTGGCGCACGCCCGGCCAAGGCGCGCCTGACCGAGTACAGCCGCTTCAGCCGCTACTTCAACCCGCAGTCGGAGGCGGCGTGCAGCCGTTACGTGGCACTGGCGCGGGAGCATGGCCTGGATCCGGCGCAGATGGCGTTGGCGTTTGTGACCCAACAGCCGTTCGTGACCAGCAACATTATTGGCGCAACGTCGCTGGAGCAACTGGACAGCAACATCGCCAGTGCTGATCTGAAACTGTCGAAAGAGGTATTGGAAGGGATTGAGGCGATTCAGAAGGATCATCCGAATCCTGCACCTTGATTGATCTGTAGAGCGCTATCGGGGGCTTGCCCCCGATGACGCATTCAAGACCAGCAAAAATCAAAGCGCCCGCGCAATGATCTCCTTCATGATCTCGTTGGTCCCCGCATAAATCCGCTGCACCCGCGCATCCGCCCACGCCCGCGCAATCGGGTATTCCCACATGAAGCCGTAGCCGCCGTGCAACTGCACACACTCGTCGAGCACCTTGCATTGCAGGTCCGTGGCCCAGTACTTGGCCATCGCTGCAGTGGGCACATCCAGCTTGCCTTCCAGGTGCAACGCCATGCATTTGTCGACGAATACGCGGCCGATCTGAATTTCAGTGGCCATCTCCGCCAGCTTGAAACGGGTGTTCTGGAAGTCGGCAATCGCCTTGCCGAACGCCTTGCGCTCTCGGGTGTATTCCAGGGTCCACTGCAACGCCGCCTCGGCGGATGACAGTGCGCCAATTGCCACCGTCAGCCGCTCCTGGGGCAACTCCTGCATCAAGTAGGCGAAGCCCATACCCGCCTGGCCCAGCAGGTTTTCCTTGGGCACCCGCACGTCCTGGAAAAACAGCTCCGAGGTGTCCTGGGCCTTCATGCCGACCTTCTCCAGGCGCTTGCCCTTGGCGAAGCCGGGCGTATCGGCTTCCACCAGAAACAGGCTGGTGCCCTTGGCACCGGCCTTGGGATCGGTCTTGGCGACCACGATCACCAGCTCAGCCAGGTACCCGTTGGTGATAAAGGTCTTGGAGCCATTGATCACGTACTCATCACCGTCCAACACGGCGGTGGTCTTGACCCCTTGCAAGTCGGACCCGGCACCCGGCTCGGTCATGGCGATGGCCGTGACCATCTCGCCGGAGATCAACTTGGGCAGGTACTTGTGTTTCAGCGCTTCACTGCCGTAATGCAGGATGTAGGGCGCGACAATGTCCGAATGCAGGGAAAAGCCGATGCCAGTCAGGCCCAGGCGACTGATCTCTTCGATCACTACCGCGCTGTAGAGAAAGTCCGCGCCCAGCCCGCCGTACTCCTCCGGCAGATGGGAACACAACATCCCCGCCTCCCCCGCCTTGCTCCACAGGTTACGGTCGATATAGCCCTGCTTCTCCCATTGCCCGTGAAACGGTGCAGCGTCTTTTTCAAGAAAGGTGCGCACGCTCTGGCGGAAGAGTTCGTGCTCCGGGCTGAACAAGGTTCTCGGAATCATGGGTCACCTGCGTGGATTGTCGGACAAGGACGAACCCACAGAGCCTATGCCCCGATGGCATCACAGGACACTGGACACATGCGACAAAAAATAAGACGATCCAGCCGTCTGGTGACCACTTTCCCCTATAAGAATAAATGAAATTATGTCTAACCAAATCTCCACGCCGTTGCGGCGCGTCAGCATTTTGGCCATTGATCGGGTATTCGCTTCAACCCTGATGCAAGCCAAGGATTTCTTCCATCTCGCCAGCCTGCGTTATGGCAAACAGCAAGGCCTGGGCCTGACCCCAGCGTTCGAAACGCGCCTGGTGAGCCCCGACGGAAAATCGGTGCGCAGTTTCAGTGATGTGATCATGCCGGTGGACGGCGGCCTGGAAGACGCCGACATCATCGTGCTACCAGCCTTCTGGGATGACTTCGATGCCCTGTGCGCACGCTACCCACAAGTGCTGCCGTGGCTGCGCGAACAGCATGCACGGGGCGCGGTACTCTGCGGCGAAGCCACCGGGGTGTTCTGGCTGGCCGAAGCCGGCCTGCTCGATGGCAAGGAGGCGACCACCTACTGGCGTTTCTTCAACGCGTTCGGCGAACGCTTCCCCAAGGTCCAGCTCAACCAGGACAAGCACCTCACCGACGCCGACAACCTGTATTGCGCCGGCGGCACCACCTCGGCGTGCGACCTGTATATCTACCTGATCGAACGCTTCTGCGGCGCCAACATCGCCCAGGCCGTGGCCCGCGACATCCTCTACGAAGTGCAGCGCAGCTACTCGCCGGGACGTATCGGTTTTGGCGGGCAGAAGCTGCACCAGGACGTGATCATCCTGCAGATCCAGCATTGGCTCGAAGAGCACTTCGCCGACAAATTCCGCTTCGAAGACGTCGCCCGGGAACACGGCATGAGCATCCGCAACTTCATGCGCCGCTTCCAGACCGCCACCGGCGACAAGCCGCTGCACTACCTGCAACGGCTGCGTATCGAGACGGCCAAGGGCCTGCTCTCGGGCAGCCGCAAGAGCATCAAGACCATCAGTTATGAGGTGGGTTACGACGATGCGAGTTTCTTTGCGCGGTTGTTTCGCCAACACACCGAGTTATCGCCGAACCAATACCGCCAGCAATTCCAACAGGCTGCGTAAGCAAATGTGGGAGGGGGCTTGCTCCCGATAGCGGTGGATCAGTCAGTGCATCTGTTACTGAAAGACCGCTATCGGGGCAAGCCCCCTCCCACACTTGACCTACATCGGTCTTAGGGTTTGTGCCCGCGCGACAGGAACTCGTGGGACTGCATTTCCAGCAAGCGGCTCAATGTCCGTTGGAATTCGAAGTTCAAGCGCCCGCCGGTATACAGGTCCTTGAGTTCGACTTCCGCCGAGATGATCAACTTGACGTTACGGTCGTAGAACTCGTCGACCATGTTGATAAACCGTCGTGCGATATCGTCGGTGGTGACGCTCATCTGCTCCACGCCGCTGAGGATCACCGCGTGGAAGATCTTGCCCAGTTCGATGTAGTCGTTCTGGCTGCGCGGGCCGTCGCACAGTTGGCGGAATTCGAACCAGGCCACGTCATCGCAGGTACGCAGGGCGATGATTTCGCGGTTCTCGATCATCAGCTTGTCGTTTTCCACCGCCTGGGTGCATTCCGGCGTAAGGGCGCGGAAGCTTTTGCGCAGGCTTTCGTGCGCCGCTTCGTTCAGCGGGAAGTGGAACAACTCCGCTTGCTCGAGGTGACGCAGGCGGTAGTCGACGCCGCTGTCGACGTTGACGATCTCGGTGTTCTGCTTGATCAGCGCGATGGCCGGCAGGAAGCGCGCGCGCTGCAGGCCGTCCTTGTACAAGCCGTCGGGCACGATGTTCGAGGTGGCGACCAGGGTCACGCCGTTCTTGAACAACTCTTCCATCAGGGTGCCGAGGATCATGGCATCGGTGATATCGGAGACGAAGAATTCATCGAAGCAGATGACCCGCGCTTCATCGGAGAAACGCTTGGCGATGATGGTCAGCGGGTTTTTCTCACCCGGCAGGGTCTTCATCTCTTCGTGCACGCGCTTCATGAAGCGGTGGAAGTGTGTCCGTACCTTTTCCTTGAACGGCAGCGCCTCAAAGAACGTATCGACCAGGTAGGTCTTGCCCCGGCCTACACCGCCCCAGAAATACAGGCCCTTGACCGGCACGTGGTCTTTCTTGCCGAACAGCTTGCTGAGCATCCCCGGCTTGCTCTGTGAGGCCGCGACCAGGTCGTCGTACAGGCGCTGCAAATGACGCACCGCCGTTTCCTGGGCCGCGTCATGGAAGAATTCAGGGCGTTTCAGATCAGCTTGGTATCGTTCTAGGGGCGTCATAATTTCGTTAGCAAGGCAACAAAAACGGGCCGTCACTGTAACGACGGCCCTGGATAATGGCAATCAACCCTTGGTCGGGTTAATCCTCGATTGGGGTCAACGCGATGCGCAAGGCTTCGATGGCGGCATCACGGGATGCGGCATCGGCGAACTCGGCGCTGTCGGCCACTGCGGCACCGTCCAGCCATACGCTGAAGCTCAGGGCTTCGCTGCGTACATCCAGCGCAGCGCCACTTTGCAGTTGCTTGGTCACCGCGCCGGCCGCCTTGCCATCGGCAAAATTGCGCGACAGCAGCAACTGCTCGCCATCGGCGGCCAACAGGCGGAAGCGGAAGCTGCCGTCGTCTTCACGGAAGCTCACGAAACGCGCGGCTTTCGCGGCTTTCTTCTTGGTCGCAACCGGCGCCGCAGCCTGGTTGACGAACGAACGCAGGCCCACCGCTTCACGCAACTCGGCCAGGAATGGCGCGGCTACGGCACGGGCTTTCCTGGCGCCGACCTGCAACAGGTCTTCCATGTCCGACGGGCGCGACATCAACTGGTGGTAACGCTCGCGCGCCTCGCCCAGCTGGCTGTCCAGCAGTTGGAACAGACGATTCTTCGCCTCGCCCCAGCCCAGGCCTTGCAGCAGGTCGCCGCGGAACGCTTCTTCCTGGGCCTTGCTGGCAAACGCCTGGTAGAGGGTGAACAGGTGCGAGTTGTCCGGGTCCTTGGCTTCGCCGGGCGCGCGGGAGTCGGTGACGATCCGCGAGATGGCGTCTTTCATGTCCTTGGCGCTGGTGAACAACGGGATGGTGTTGTCGTAGCTCTTGGACATCTTGCGACCATCCAGGCCCGGCAAGGTGGCAACGCTTTCCTCGATCAACGCCTCGGGCATGGTGAAGAATTCTTTACCGTTGCCGAACAGGTGATTGAAGCGCTGGCCGATGTCGCGGGCCATTTCCACGTGCTGGATCTGGTCGCGGCCCACCGGCACCTTGTGCGCGTTGAACATCAGGATGTCCGCCGCCATCAGCACCGGGTAGCTGTACAGGCCCATGGTGATGCCCGCATCCGGGTCTTCGCCGGTCTCCACGTTCTTGTCCACCGAGGCCTTGTACGCATGGGCGCGGTTGAGCAGGCCCTTGGCGGCGACGCAGGTCAGCAGCCAGGTCAGCTCGGGGATTTCCGGGATGTCGGACTGACGATAGAAGGTCACCCGGTTCACATCCAGGCCACCGGCCAGCCAGGTCGCCGCGATTTCCATACGCGAGCGCTGGATGCGCTGCGGGTCATCGCATTTGATCAGGGCGTGGTAGTCGGCCAGGAAGTAGAAGGAGTCGGCATTGGCATCCTGGCTGGCCAGGATCGCCGGGCGGATCGCACCGGCGTAGTTGCCCAGGTGCGGCGTGCCGGTGGTGGTGATGCCGGTGAGGATACGGGTACGAGTCGTCATGGGTAATCGCTTATCAGACTGCTATCAATTCGAGAGGCGCGGCAGCACCAGATCCTTGAGATCGGTGAGCTTGCCATGAAAAAAGTGCCCGCATTCTGCCACTTTCAGCAGCTCATGGGGGCGTTTCAAGGCGGCGGACCAGTCGTAGACGGTTTGCGGGTCGACCACTTCGTCGGTTTCCGGCTGGATCAGGGTCAACGGGCAGCTGTGGGGCAGCACATCGGTATCGCGCAGGCGCATAACCGCCGCGGCGACCATGAACAGGTGCGCGAGCTTTTCGCCTTTGGCTTCCAGGCGGCCGCCGAGGCTTGCCGCCACGTAGCCACCAAAGGAAAAACCGAGCAGGGTGATCGGCAGGTCGGGGTGTTTTTCACGCAGCCAGGTGGCAGCCGCTTCGGCATCGTCCACTTCACCGGTGCTCATGTCGTGGGTGCCGGCACTCGCGCCGACGCCGCGGTAATTGAAACGCAAAGTAATCAACCCGGCATCACGAGCTGTGCGTTGCAGGGTCGAAACGACTTTATTGAGCATGGTCCCGCCCTGCACCGGATTAGGGTGGCAGATCAGCGCCAGGCCACGTGGCTCGGGGTGATCCAGGTACAGGGCTTCCAATTGGCCTACCGGGCCATCGATCAAAACGGGGGTTTCACGCATGAGCAAGGAATGAACTCCGTGACCTCTCAAAGGGTCGACTCGTCTAGCTAAAAGTCTGTGCATGGCATCATTGCGAGCTTAATCGCGGTATACAGCGCAGGTTTGAGCCGTTAACGTAAAGCAAAGCCGTTTATAGAGGAAGGACTCGTGGAACACTCGCTCTTAGTTTGGTTGTTGCCGACTCTCGCCTTGGTTGCCGGTGTCGCCATTGGATTCCTGGTTGCCCGCCTGCTGCCGAATGCCGCGCCTAACCGCACGCAGCGTCAGTTGGATGACATTCAGGAACGTTTTGACAGTTATCAGAACGAGGTTGTTACCCACTTCAACAGCACCGCGACCCTGGTCAAGAAACTCACCCAGAGCTACCAGGAAGTACAGGATCACCTCGCCGATGGCGCAAACCGCCTGGCCCTCGACGACATCACCCGTCAGCGCCTGCTGGCCGCGCTGCATTCCGATGCACCGCAAACTCCGCGGGAACGCCTGACTCCGCCCCGGGAGAACCAGGAACCGCCACGGGACTACGCGCCAAAAACGCCAAACGCCCCGGGGATGCTGGATGAGCATTACGGCTTGAAGAAGTAAGTTATTTTCAAGCAATAGAAAAGCCCGGTTGATCGCTGATCAACCGGGCTTTTTGTTGGGCATCATTCTCCAGAACATTGGGCCTCAGGCCACAGGTTGCTCTTGAAGCCACCCACCCTCGATCCGCACATGCCGCCCATGGAAACGCTTGAGGCTGCTGCGGTGGCCGACGCTGACAATGCTCAACCCCGGCAGCTCATCAATCAACGCCTGATACAACGTCGCCTCATCTTCTTCATCCATCGCCGACGTCGCCTCGTCCATGTACAGCCATTGCGGCGCGAACAACAAGGCACGGGCAAAGGCCAGGCGCTGTTGCTCGCCGGGCGAGAGCATGCGTTGCCAATGGTTGGCTTCGTCCAGGCGCTCCACCAGGTGCGGCAGGCGACAGGTTTCCAGGACCTGTGCATAACGTTCTGCCGAATAGACGCTGTCGTCCTGTGGGTAACTCAACACCGCCTTGAGCGTGCCGATCGGCAGGTAAGGCTTCTGCGGCAGGAACAGGTAACGCCTGGCCGGCAGGCGAATACTGCCGTGACCAGCCGGCCACAGATGTCCCATGGCGCGCAGCAAGGTACTTTTGCCGCTGCCGGAACGGCCGCTGAGCATGACGCGCTGGCCCGGTTCAACGATCATGTTGGCGTCGGTCAGCAGGTGGCGACCATCCACCAGGTTCAAGCCCAGACCTTGCACCACAAGACGCTCGCCTTCAGCGCTGACGTCGATGGCAGCTGGGCGCTGCTCGTTTTCACGCATGGCCTGCTGAAAACTCAGTAGACGATCGCTGGTCGCGCGCCAACCGGCCAGGTCGGCGTACGCGCTGATAAACCAGCTGAAGTTGCCCTGCACGTTGCCGAACGCCGAGTTGATTTGCATCAGCTCGCCCAGTTCGATCTTGCCGGAAAAGTAGCGCGGGGCAGCCACGATAAACGCAAAGACGATCGCAATCTGTTCATAGCCGGCAGTGAAGAACGTCAGGCGCTTGGACACCTTCATGATGTCCCAGTAGTTATGCCAGACCTTCCCGAACCGCGCGCTCAAACGCTGATTCTCATTGGGTTCGCCGTTGTACAGGGCGATGCTCTCGGCATTCTCCCGCACCCGCACCATGGAGAAACGCAAGTCCGCTTCGAAGCGTTGCTGCTGGTTGCTCAAGCCGATCAAACGACGACCGATCAGATGGGTCAGCCAACTGCCGACACCGGCATAGACCAATGCACACCAGAACATGTAGCCGGGGATGGTGATACCGAACACTTCAATACTGCCGGACACGCCCCACAGGATGATGGAGAACGACACCAGGCTGACCACATTGCGCAACAGCCCAAGGCCAAGACTCAGGGTGTTCAGGGTAAAGCTGTTGAGGTCTTCGGAAATCCGCTGGTCCGGGTTATCGGTGTAGCCGCCCTGCTCGAGCTGGTAGTAGTTCTTGTCGCCAAGCCAGCGGGCAAAATACTTTTCGGTGAGCCATGCACGCCAGCGAATGGTCAGCATCTGGGTGAGGTAGAGGCGGTAGACCGCGCCGAGAATCGCCACCGTGGCGATACCGCAGAAGTAAACGATCTGTTGCCAGAAGGCCGCGGTGTCCTTGTTTTCCAGGGCGTTGTAGAAGTCCTTGTACCAGTGGTTGAGCCACACGGAAATGGCCACGCTGAACAGCGACAGGCCAATCACCACGGCGAGCAACAACCAGGCCTTACCCTTCTCTTCACTTCGCCAATAAGGCGTGATCATCCCCCAGGTTCGGCGAAAAAATTGCCCACGCACAGCGTCATTGACCGCAGAGTACTCAGCGTTCTGATTCATCGTTCAGGCTCGTAGGGAGGAAGGCAGGCGTTTGAACCGATCATAGGTGATCGGTTCAGGGTTCCGTGCGGCCTGAAGCAGGCTGTTCAGCTTAGGTTCAGCGTCGTACCGGACGCTTCTGCAGCTTGCGTTGCAGGGTGCGCCGGTGCATGCCCAGGGCGCGGGCAGTGGCGGAGATATTGCCTTCGTGTTCGGTGAGGACGCGCTGGATGTGTTCCCACTGCAGGCGGTCCACCGACATCGGGTTTTCCGGCACCAGGGTGTCGAGGTCGGCGTGCTCGGACAGCAACGCAGCCAACACATCGTCGGCATCCGCCGGTTTGCACAGGTAGTTGCAGGCACCGCGCTTGATGGCTTCGACAGCCGTGGCAATGCTGGAGTAACCGGTGAGGATCACCACGCGCATTTCCGGGTCGAGTTCCAGCAGCTTGGGCAACAGCACCAGGCCGGAATCGCCGTCCATTTTCAGGTCGAGCGCGGCGTAGTCCGGCAAGTCGGCCTGGGCGATGGCCAGGCCTTCTTCGGCGGAGCCGGCGGTGCTCACGCGAAAGCCGCGACGGCTCATGGCGCGCGCCATCACGCGGGTAAACGTGGCGTCATCATCTACCAGCAACAGGTGCGGCAGTTCTTCGCCTTCGACTTGGATCTCGTCACTCATCGATATCTCCTCGTGCGACACGGGGCAGGCGCAGCTCGGTGAGCGTACCGCCTTCCTCATGACTATAGAGCTTCACTGAGCCGCCCGCGCGGGTCACGCTGGCCTTGCTCAAAAACAGGCCCAGGCCGAAGCCTTTGCCCTTGGTGGTAAAGAAAGGTTTGCCGATCTGCTCGGCGATGGCCAGCGGCACGCCTGCGCCGTGGTCGCGAATGCTGATCGTCAAGTCATCCACATCCCAATCCAGCCGGACTTCCAGGCCTTCGGGGCAGGCGTCGGCGGCGTTGTTCAGTAGATTGAGCAAGGCTTGGGTCAGGTCCGGCGGAGGCGCCAGGCGCGGCACGGCCCCCTGCCCCAGCAGATGGAAACGGTAGCTGGCTTCGGGGCGCATCAGGTGCCAGCGGTTCAGGGCTTCGTCGAGCCACTGGGTCACGTCCTGCATCTCGACCGCCAGGCGGCGATTGGCTTCAGCCGCGCGTACCAGTTGCTGCAAGGTTTGCTTGCATTGCTTGACCTGTTCGCGCAGCACGCCGAGATCCTCTTGCAGCGCCGGGTCGTGATGGTCCTGGGTCATTTCGTTGAGCAGCACGCTCATGGTCGCCAGCGGCGTGCCCAATTCGTGAGCCGCGCCGGCGGCCTGGGTGGCGACGGCGAGCAGTTGCTGGTCACGCAGGCCTTCTTCGCGGCGAATGGCGCGCAGTTCTTCCTGGCGGCGCAGCTCTTCGGCCATGCGCGCAGCAAAAAAAGTGATCACGGCGGCAGACAGGGCAAAGCTCAGCCACATCCCGTAGATCTGCAGGTTTTCGCGGGCGATGGGGAATGTCTGCAACGGATAGAACCGCGCCAGCAGCAGGGTGTACAGGGTCAGGGCGATGCCCGACAGCACCACCGAGTAGCGCCACGGCAAGGTCACCGCAGCGATGGTCAATGGCACCAGGTAATAAGACACGAACGGGTTGGTGGAACCGCCGGAGAAATACAGCAACACACTGTGGATAAACAGGTCGCAGGCCAATTGCAGGGCGTATTCCAGCTCGGTCACCGGCCAGGTGGTGCGCAACCGAATGGCGGTAAACACACACAGCACGATGGAGAAACCCAGGGTCACGCCCAATTGCAGCCACGGCAGCGGCAGCAGGTCGAACCAATAGGCGAGCCCGACCGAACCAGCCTGCGCGGCCAGTACCAGGGTACGAATGAACGTCAGGCGCCAGAGGTTCTGGCGGGTGGCGGAAGTCAGTTTTACGGCGGCGAGCATGAGCTCTCCCGATGAGCGCTGCAGGCGGATCGGCAGGAGTATAAACGAAGCGGGCACGCTGGCATGGCGCGTGTGGCTCTTTGCCGCAGGCCGGGCGAACGACCGTTCGTCGGCGGCCGCACAATGTGTAGCGAATATGTAAACCCGAAGAACCCGACACCACCGTCTACAGTCATACCGATACGAACACCCTAAGGAGCTTCCATGTCTCGTTTCACTCGCAGTGCAGTTGTTCTCACCCTCAGCGCAAGCGCCCTGGCCAGCCTTCCGGCACTGGCCGCCGATGCACTGAATTACAACCAGATTTCCCTGCGCGCCGAGGTCAGCCAGGAAGTGGCCCGCGACAAAATGATCGTCACCCTCTACACCGAGTCCCAGAACGCCGACCCGGCCAAGCTCGCCGCCGAAATCACCACCACCATGAACAAGGCCCTAGGCCAGGCGCGCGAAGTCCAGAGCGTGACCTTGCGCCAGGGCAGCCGCAACAGCTACCCGATCTACGACAACAAGAACCAGAAGATCACCGGCTGGCGCGAGCGCGCCGAACTGCGCCTGGAAAGCGCGGACTTCCCGGCGCTGTCCAAACTCACCGGCGAGTTGCTCAATACCCTGAAAATGGAAAACATGGACTTCGCCATCGCCGACACCACGCGCAAGACCAGCGAAGACGCCCTGCTCAAGGACGCGGTCGCCGCGTTTAAAGCACGCGCGCAACTGGCCACCGATGCGCTGGGCGGCAAGGGCTACAAGATCGTCAACTTGAACTTCAACACCAATGGCTACCCACAACCTTATGCCCGTGGCGGAATGATGATGAAGGCGGCCATGATGGATTCAGCACCGACGCCGGAAGTGGAGGCAGGTACCAGCCAGGTCAGCATGAGCGCCGATGGGGTGATCGAAGTGCAGATGCCGTAACCCCTACCCGGCAAACCTGAACGGCGGTAACCTCGGTGACCGCCGTTTTCGTTTGGGCAGCGTTTATATGCCTGCCACTTCTAGGGGTCTCCATGGAAAGAACCACCTTCAAACCGCTCCTCCTTGCCGCAGGCCTGCTGGCCTTTATGCCGATGGCCCATGCAGCCAGCACCCTGGTCTACTGCTCCGAAGCCAGCCCCGCCGGTTTCGACCCCAGCCAGTACACCAGCGGCACCGACTTCGATGCGTCCGCCGAAACCGTGTTCAACCGCTTGACCCAATTCAAGCGTGGCGGCACCGAAGTCGAACCGGGCCTGGCCACACGCTGGGAGGTGTCCGAGGATGGCCTGGCCTACACCTTCCACCTGCGCGATGGCGTCAAGTTCCACACCACCGATTTCTTCACGCCGACCCGCGACTTCAACGCGGATGACGTGCTATTTACCTTCAATCGCCTGCTGGATGCCGAGAGTCCGTTTCGCAAGGCCTACCCTTCCGAATCGCCGTACTTCACCGACATGGGCCTGAACACCACGATCAAGAGCGTCGACAAACTCGACGAGCACACCGTGCGTTTCAACCTGAACAACGTCGACGCCTCGTTCGTGCAGAACCTGGCCATGAGTTTCGCCTCCGTGCAATCGGCCGAGTACGCCGCCCAGCTAATAAAGGAAGGCAAGGCCGAAGACATCAACCAGAAGCCGGTGGGCACCGGGCCATTTGTGTTCAAGCGCTACCAGAAGGACTCGCAGATTCGCTACGTGGCGAATAAACAGTACTGGAAGCCCGAGGATGTGAAACTCGACAACCTGGTGTTCGCCATCACCCCGGACGCCGCGTCGCGCCTGCAAAAGCTCAAGGCCGGCGAATGCCAGGTCAGCGGCTACCCGCGCCCGTCGGACATCGAGGTGATGAAGCAGGACCCCAACCTGCGCGTGCTGCAGCAAGCCGGTTTCAACCTGGGCTTCCTGGCCTACAACGTGACCCACCCACCGCTGGACCAGCTCAAGGTCCGCCAGGCCCTGGACATGGCCATCGACAAGCCGGCTATCATCAAGGCGGTGTACCAGGGCGCCGGACAATTGGCGCAGAACGCACTGCCACCCGCGCAGTGGTCTTATGACCCGACCATCAAGGATGCCCCGCACGATCCGACCAAGGCCCGCGCGCTACTAAAAGAAGCAGGGGTTGCACCGGGCACTACCATCAACCTGTGGGCAATGACCGTCCAGCGAGCTTCCAACCCGAACGCGCGCATGTCGGCCCAGATGATCCAGCAGGATTGGGAGAAAGTCGGCATCAAGGCCAATATCGTCAGCTATGAGTGGGGCGAATACATCAAGCGTGCCAAAAATGGCGAGCACGATGCGATGATTTATGGCTGGACCGGCGACAACGGCGACCCGGATAACTGGCTCGGCGTGCTCTACAGTTGTGCCGCGGTCAAGGGCAGCAACTACGCCAAATGGTGTAACCCGGCCTACGACAAACTGGTGCAGCAGGCCAAGGTCAGCAGTGACCGCGAGCAGCGCATCAAGTGGTATCAACAGGCACAAAAAATTCTTAAAGAACAAGTACCTATAACGCCCATTGCAAACTCGACGGTTTTCCAACCCCTGCGCAAGGAAGTGAAGGACTTCAAGATCAGCCCCTTTGGGCTGACACCGTTCTACGGCGTGAGTCTAGATAAGTAACATCAATGCCCCAACCGAGTGCGCTAGACGCCTCGGTTGACCCTATCTGGTGCACCTTGTGCACCGAAAAAAACCCATAAATACGTTCAAATATGTCAAAACTTTCATAATTGCGACATTCCTGTACGTTCGTACCACTCTTTCCGCCTTGCGACGGTTCAGCATCTTGCAATGGGTATGGCGCCTGCATAAGTATCCGCAGGCCGACTCACGAGGTCGCCCTCACCACCAAAAATGACAACAAATCATGAGGCCAACATGCTTAAACACGCAGTCCTTCCGTTATTAGTGAGCGCTGGCCTTATGGCCGCGGCCCCATTCGCCCAAGCGGCGACTAACCTGGTGTTCTGCTCCGAAGGGAGCCCGGCCGGTTTCGATCCAGGCCAGTACACCACCGGAACAGACTTCGATGCTTCGGCCGAAACCATGTTCAACCGCCTGAGCCAGTTCGAACGAGGCGGCACCGCCGTTGTTCCTGGCCTGGCCACCAGCTGGGACGTGTCCCCGGATGGCCTGACCTACACCTTCCACCTGCGCGAAGGCGTCAAGTTCCATACCACCCCATACTTCAAGCCAACTCGTGAATTCTCGGCTGACGACGTCCTGTTCACCTTCAACCGGATGATCAACAAAGACGATCCATTCCGTAAGGCCTACCCCACCGAGTTCCCGTACTTCACGGACATGGGGATGGACACCAACATCAAGAACATCGAGAAGGTCGATGCCCACACCGTCAAGTTCACCCTTGGCACCGTGGACGCCGCGTTCATCCAGAACCTGGCCATGAGCTTCGCTTCCATCCAGTCGGCCGAATACGCCGCCCAACTGTTGAAAAACGGCACGCCCCAGGACATCAACCAGAAGCCGGTCGGTACTGGCCCGTTCGTATTCAAGAGCTACCAGAAAGACTCGAACATTCGCTACACCGGCAACAAGGACTACTGGAAACCTGAGGACGTGAAGATCGATAACCTGATCTTCGCCATCACCACCGACCCGTCGGTGCGTATCCAGAAGCTGAAGAAAAACGAGTGCCAGATCACCCTGTTCCCACGTCCGGCCGACCTCAAGGCGCTGGGTGAAGACAAGGACCTGAAACTGCCGCACCAGGCCGGTTTCAACCTGGGCTATGTCGCCTACAACGTCATGGACAAGGTCAAGGGCAGCGACCAGCCCAACCCACTGGCTGACCTGCGCGTGCGCCAGGCGCTGGACATGTCGGTGAACAAGCAGCAGATCATCGACTCCGTCTACCAGGGCGCAGGCCAACTGGCGGTCAACGCCATGCCGCCAACCCAATGGTCCTACGACACCACCATCAAGGACGCCAAGTACGATCCCGAGAAAGCCAAGGCGCTGCTCAAGGAAGCGGGTGTCAAGGAAGGTACCGAGATCGTTCTGTGGGCGATGCCGGTTCAGCGCCCGTACAACCCGAACGCCAAGCTGATGGCCGAAATGCTGCAAAACGACTGGTCCAAGATCGGCCTGAAGGTCAAGATCACCAGCTACGAGTGGGGCGAGTACATCAAGCGTTCCAAAGGCGGCGAGAACCAGGCCATGATCATTGGCTGGAGCGGCGACAATGGTGACCCGGACAACTGGCTGAACGTGCTGTTCGGCTGCGACTCCCTGGCCGGTAACAACTTCTCCAAGTGGTGCGACAAGAAATTCGACGGCGTCGTGAAAGAAGCCAAGGCTACGTCGGACGTCGCCAAACGCACCGAGCTGTATAAGCAGGCGCAACATATCCTCAAAGATGCAGTCCCGATGACACCTATCGCGCACTCGACGGTGTATCAACCCATGCGCAACACCGTACAGGACTTCAAGATCAGCCCGTTTGGCCTGAACTCCTTCTATGGCGTGAGCGTAAGCGGCAAGTAAGGACCAATGACGGCGACGTTTCATAACGTCGCCGTTATTGCATCCGCCTGGACCGTAGGCAATAGACCACGCTCGTAATCGCCGCTTCCTACAGCTGCGAACTGCGACAAGTAGCTCTTTTGCCTACAAGGTCAGTCCAATTTGGCACATTTACTGCGCAGTCCGCGACCCATACCGTCGTAGGACAGCAGAGGCTCCAACCTGGGAAAGGCACTTGCTGTGTGTGGGATCAGTAATGTCCCCCTGGCCGTACGCCAGGGTGATTGCTTGCTGATGACAACTACAAACAAGGATCGGGATCGTCATGCGCCATACCACCGTTCTATCCGCAATTTTTGGCACCAGCCTGCTGGCCGTAGCCACGATGGGCCAGGCGGCCGACAAGAAGAGCCTGGTGTTCTGCTCCGAAGGCAGCCCGGCAGGGTTCGACACCGCGCAGTACACCACCGCCACCGATAACGATGCGGCCGAGCCGCTGTACAACCGCCTGGTTGAGTTTGAAAAGGGAGCGACCAACGTCGTACCTGGACTGGCGACCAAGTGGGACATTTCCGAAGACGGCCTGACCTACACCTTTCACCTGCGTGAAGGGGTGAAATTCCACAGCAACAAGGAATTCAAGCCAACGCGAGATTTCAACGCCGACGACGTGCTGTTCACCTTCAACCGCATGCTTGACCCCGACCACCCGTTTCGCAAGGCCTACCCCACCGAGTTTCCGTACTTCAACGGGATGAGCCTGAACAAGAATATCGCCAAGGTCGAAAAAACCGACCCGCATACCGTGGTGATGACGCTGAACTCGGTCGACGCTGCGTTCGTGCAGAACATCGCCATGAGCTTTGCCGCCATCCTGTCGGCCGAATACGCCGAGCAGTTGCTCAAGGAAGGCAAGCCCAGCGACATCAACCAGAAGCCGATCGGCACTGGCCCCTTTGTCTTCCAGCGCTATCAGAAAGACTCGCAGATCCGTTATGTGGGCAACAAACAGTACTGGGACCCGAGCAAGGTCAAGCTGGACCAGCTGATTTTTGCCATCAACACCGACGCCTCGGTGCGCGTGCAAAAGCTCAAGGCAGGCGAATGCCAGGTCACCCTGCACCCGCGCCCGGCCGACGTCGACGCGCTCAAGGCCGACCCGAACCTGCAATTGCTGACCAAGCCGGGCTTCAACTTGGGCTACATCGCCTACAACGTGCGCCACAAGCCCTTCGACCAGCTCGAAGTGCGCCAGGCGCTGGACATGGCGGTGAACAAGCAGAGCATCCTCAACGCCGTGTACCAGGGCGCGGGGCAGTTGGCAGTCAATGCCATGCCGCCGACCCAATGGTCCTACGACGACAGCATCAAGGACGCCGCCTACAACCCGGAAAAAGCCAAGGAACTGCTCAAGGCCGCCGGCGTGAAGGAAGGTACCGAGATCACCCTGTGGGCGATGCCGGTGCAACGGCCGTACAACCCCAACGCCAAGCTGATGGCCGAGATGCTGCAAAGCGACTGGGCCAGGATCGGACTGAAGGTCAAGATCGTCAGCTACGAGTGGGGCGAATACATCAAGCGCACCAAGAACGGTGAGCACGATGTCAGCCTGATCGGCTGGACCGGCGACAACGGCGATCCGGACAACTGGCTGGGCACCCTCTACAGCTGCGACGCCATCGGCGGGAACAACTACTCCATGTGGTGTGACCCGGCGTACGACAAGCTGATCAAGCAAGCCAAGGTCGTGACCGACCGCGAACAAAGGACTGTTCTGTACAAACAGGCACAGCAACTGCTCAAGCAGCAGGTGCCGATCACACCCGTCGCCCACTCGACGGTCAACCAGCCGTTAAGCGCCAAAGTCGAAGGCTTCAAAGTAAGCCCCTTCGGCCGCAACGTGTTCTCGGGCGTCAGCATTACCCCATAAGAAAATAACCGGATTGCAGGGAGCGAAGTTGGCTCTCTCGCAAACGTGCAGCCTTTTATTGGGAAATTTCCTACGGCAAACGTTTGCAACAGCTTGATCGAGTTACACACCCAATAGCCGGATCACCAAAAAAGACCGGCATTAAAAAGAGAACCAAAGGAGCTTCAACCCATGAAACTGAGCAGCAAAGCGCTTCTGGCCTTGGCCATCAGCAGCATCACGGCCACCGCCTATGCTGAATCCGCAAGCCAGGATTTTGTTCCAACCACCCTGGCCGGGACCAGCGCCCAAAGCGAGGCCAAAGGTTTTGTCGAAGATTTCAGCCTGGGTGGCACCACCCGTAACTGGTACTCCCATGAAAGCAAATACCGTGGCGGCACCTTCGAATACGAGAAACACGGCGTAACCCGTACCGACCGTAACCGCACCAACTGGGTACAGGGCACCATCATCAACGCCAGCTCGGGCTTCACCCAGGGCACTGTAGGCGTCAAGACCGAATTGGCGGTGTACAACGCCCTGGTCCTGGACCGCAGCAAGCGTGATATCAAAGGCGGTTCCAACCGCACCCTGGCCGATTCCGACGGTGATGCAGTGGATCAATGGAGCAAACTGGGCCTGGCCAACGTGCAGTTCCGCGTGTCCAACACCACTTTGACCGCAGGTCGCCAGAACTTCAGCAGCGGCATCGTCGACACCATCGGCAACCGTGCCTTGCCATCGAGCTTCGAAGGTGTGAGCTTCAATAGCGAAGAGTTCAGCAACCTGTCGTTCCAGGGCGGTATCTTCGATCGCGTTTCGCCACGTACCGAACAAAGCCTGTCGAAATTCCGTAGCGAATACGGCAACGGCACCCAGGAAACCGACAAGGTATCGACCCTGGGCGTGAACTACCAGCCGTTGAAAAGCCTGAAAACCAGCTTCTTCGCCGCCAACGTAAAAGACTTCTGGAACCAGTACTACTTCGGCGCAACCCACGAGTTGGGCGACGCCCAGCAACTGGCGCTGACCACCGGTTTCAACTACTACAAAACTGTCGATGAAGGCAAAAAAGAGATGGGGGAAATCGACAACGATACCTACTCCCTGTCCCTGGGCCTGGCTCACCAGGCACACAGCCTGACCTTCGCGTACCAGCAAGTGAACGGCAACGAGTACTTCGACTACCTGCACGAAACCAACGGCATCTACCTGGCCAACTCCCTGACCTCGGACTTCAACGGCCCGAACGAGAAGTCTTTCCAGATCGCCTACGCCATCAACATGGCCGAATACGGTGTGCCAGGCTTGAAGTTCAACGCCTACTCGGCCCGCGGCTGGGACATCGACGGTACCCACTACACCGGCAACAATGGCCGCGCCAAGTTCGCCTACGACGGCATCCAGAAACAAGACGGCGAAAAACACCAGGAATACGGTGTAGGCGCCTCTTATGCGATCCAGAGCGGCGCGCTCAAGGCCACCACTGTGCGAGCAACCTACGTTGAGCACCGCGGCAGCGAGTTCCAGTCCGACGGCAGCATCAAAGAGTTCCGCCTGGTCACCACCATCCCGTTCAACATTCTTTAACTAGCACCAGGTAGACGGCAGGCTCAGGACGAGCCTGCCGTCTACGCTTGTCTGGTCCCATCGATTGCAGAGGGCTCTGAATGAAAATGCTCCCGCTACAAGCTGCCGTTGCCGCTGCGCTGTTAAGCGTGGCTATCGGCGTATCGGCCAAACCCCTGGTGGTCTGCACCGAAGCCAGCCCGGAGGGTTTTGACCCGGTCCTGTACACCACCGCCGTCACCGCCGACGCAGCCGCAGAAACCATGTTCAACCGCCTGGTGGACTTCAAGCCCGGTACTACCGAAGTGGTTCCAGCGCTGGCCAAGGACCTGCCCGAGATCAGCGCCGATGGCCTGACCTACACGTTCCACCTGCGTGATGACATCAAGTTCCACACCACCGACTACTTCAAACCCACGCGCAACCTGAATGCCGACGATGTGCTTTGGAGTTTCCAGCGCCAGCTGGACCCGAATCACCCGTGGCATAAAAAATCCAACGTGGGCTACCCGTACTTCGAAAGCATGGGCTTCAAGGAACTGCTCAAAAGCGTAGAGAAGACCGACGACCACACCGTGGTCTTCACCCTGACCCGCCCTGAAGCACCGTTCCTGGCCGACCTGGCCATGGCGTTCTCCTCTATCCACTCCGCCGAATACGCCGACCAGTTGCTCAAGTCCGGCAAGACCGATGACCTCAATGCCAAGCCGATCGGCACCGGTCCGTTCATCTTCACCCGCTACCAGAAAGATGCCCAGGTGCGCTTCAAGGCCAACCCGGAGTATTTTCGTGGCAAGCCGCCAGCCGATCCGTTGATCCTGGCGATTACTGTCGACAACAACGTCCGCCTGCAAAAGCTCAAGGCCAACGAGTGCCAGATCGCGCTGTATCCCAAGCCCGATGACGTGCCGAGCATGAAGGCCGACCCGAACCTCAAGGTCGCCGAACTGGCGGCGATGACCACCGCATACACCGCCCTGAACACCACCCACAAATACATGAGCGACGCGCGGGTGCGTCACGCGATCAACATCGCGTTCGACAAGAAAGGCTACAACGAATCCCTGTATGGCAAAGGCAACGCCGTGGATGCCACCGGGCCGTATCCGCCGACCCTGCTGGGCTTCAACGACAAGCTGAAAAACCCTGAACGCGACCTGGACAAGGCTCGTGCCCTGCTCAAGGAAGCCGGTGTACCGGAAGGCACCGAGTTCACCCTGTTCACCCGTAACGGCGGCGGCCCGACCAACCCCAACCCGATGCTCGGCGCCCAGCGCATGCAGGCGGATCTGGCGCAGATCGGCCTGAAGGTGAACATCAAGGTCATGGAGTGGGGCGAAATGCTCAAGCGCGCCAAAGCCGGCGAGCACGACATGGTTTCCGCCGGCTGGGCCGGTGACAACGGCGATCCGGATAACTTCCTTACGCCGAACCTGAGTTGCGATGCAGCGAAAAACGGCGAAAACTACGCCCGCTGGTGTAACAAAGAGTTTCAGGACTTGATCGATAAGGCCCGCGCCGACGCTGAACCCCAGCAGCGGGCCGCACTCTATCAACAAGCCCTGGAGGTTTTCGACAAGGACCAACCGTGGATTCCCATGGCGTACCCGAAAATGTTCACCGCCATGCGTAAAAACGTCGAGGGTTATACCCAAAGCCCTCTGACGAACAATAACTTCGCCACCACCCAGGTGAAGTAAATAAGAGAAACGCTCGGCACCGCCCACCAGGACGGTGCCGAACCTGCCTAACCGGCTGATTGAGGTACACCACAAGATGTTTAGTTTTATTGCCCGCCGACTGGGGTTATTGATCCCCACGTTTTTCGGCATCACGTTGCTCACGTTTGCGTTGATACGCATGATCCCTGGCGACCCTGTCGAAGTCATGATGGGCGAGCGGCGCGTCGACCCCGAGATGCACGCACAGGCAATGGAACGCCTCGGCCTTAACAAGCCGCTGTACGCGCAATACCTGGACTACGTCGGCAAGCTCGCCCACGGCGACCTTGGCGAATCCCTGCGTACCCGCACCAGCGTGTGGACCGAGTTCACCGCCCTCTTCCCGGCGACCCTGGAACTGTCCATGGCCGCCCTGTTGTTCGCCGGCATCCTGGGCCTGTTGGCCGGGGTGATCGCGGCACTCAAGCGAGGATCCCTGTTCGACCACGGGGTGATGGGCATCTCCCTGGCGGGCTATTCGATGCCGATCTTCTGGTGGGGCCTGATCCTGATCATGTTCTTCTCCGTGAGCCTGGGCTGGACCCCGGTGTCCGGGCGCATCGACCTGCTCTACGACATCGAGCCGCGCACCGGCTTCATGCTGATCGACACCCTGCTGGCCGACGAGCCGGACGCGTTCTGGGATGCGCTGCACCACCTGATCCTGCCGGCCATCGTGCTCGGCACCATCCCGTTGGCAGTGATCGCACGGATGACCCGTTCATCCATGCTCGAAGTGCTGCGCGAAGACTACATCCGCACCGCCAAGGCCAAGGGCCTGTCGCCGGCGCGCGTGGTGTTCGTGCACGGCCTGCGTAACGCGCTGATCCCGGTACTCACCGTGGTCGGCCTGCAAGTCGGCACCCTGCTGGCCGGTGCGGTGCTGACCGAAACCATCTTCTCGTGGCCCGGCATCGGCAAATGGCTGATCGAAGCCATCGGCGCGCGGGACTACCCGGTGGTGCAAAACGGCATCCTGCTGATCGCCTGTCTGGTGATCCTGGTGAACTTCGTGGTGGACATCCTCTACGGCTTCGCCAACCCACGCATCCGTCACCAGCGCTGAGATCATGACCATGACCACACCTACTCAAGTGTCAGCAGTCGATCAAAGCCTGCTGTACCCGTCGCCGTACAAAGAATTCTGGCAAGCCTTCTCCAAGAACAAGGGCGCGGTTGCCGGCCTGCTGTTCATGTTGCTGATCGTGTTCTGCGCGATCTTCGCCCCCTGGGTGGCGCCGCATAACCCGAGCGAGCAATACCGCGACTTCCTGCTGACCCCGCCGTCGTGGCTGGAAGGCGGGCAGATCCAGTTCCTGCTCGGCACCGACGAACTGGGCCGCGACCTGCTCTCGCGCCTGATCCAGGGCTCGCGCCTGTCCTTGCTGATCGGCTTGTCGTCGGTGGTGATGTCGCTGATCCCGGGCATCCTGCTGGGTCTTTTCGCCGGTTTCTTCCCGCGCCTGCTCGGCCCGACCATCATGCGCCTGATGGACATCATGCTGGCCCTGCCCTCGCTGCTGCTGGCGGTTGCCATTGTCGCGATCCTCGGCCCTGGCCTGATCAACACCGTGATCGCTATCGCCATCGTGTCGCTGCCGTCCTACGTACGTCTGACCCGCGCTGCGGTGATGGGCGAGCTGAACCGTGACTACGTGACTGCCGCCCGCCTCGCCGGCGCCGGCCTGCCGCGCCTGATGTTCATCACCGTGCTGCCCAACTGCATGGCACCGCTGATCGTGCAGGCGACCCTGAGTTTCTCCTCGGCGATCCTCGATGCCGCGGCCCTGGGCTTCCTTGGCCTTGGCGTACAACCGCCAACCCCGGAGTGGGGCACCATGCTGGCTTCGGCCCGTGACTACATCGAACGCGCCTGGTGGGTGGTGAGCCTGCCCGGCCTGACCATTTTGCTCAGCGTGCTGGCAATCAACTTGATGGGTGACGGCCTGCGCGATGCGCTGGACCCAAAACTCAAGAACGCCGCCTGAGGAGATTCCCATGTCACTGTTAGAAATCAAGAATCTCAACGTCCGCTTCGGCGACAAGACCGCCGTGCCGGTGGTCGATGGCCTCGACATTGCCGTCGACAAGGGCGAAGTCCTGGCCATTGTTGGCGAGTCGGGCTCGGGTAAATCCGTGACCATGATGGCGCTGATGGGCCTGATCGAGCACCCCGGCATCGTCACCGCCGACGCCCTGAACTTCGACGGCAAGGACATGCTCAAGCTGAGCAACCGCCAGCGCCGCCAGATCGTCGGCAAAGACCTGGCGATGGTGTTCCAGGACCCGATGACCGCGCTGAACCCCAGCTACACCGTGGGTTTCCAGATCGAAGAAGTGCTGCGCCTGCACCTGAAAATGTCCGGCAAGCAAGCCCGCAAGCGCGCCATCGAGTTGTTGGAAAAAGTCGAGATCCCGGGCGCCGCCAGCCGTATGGACGCCTACCCGCACCAGTTGTCCGGCGGTATGAGCCAGCGTGTGGCCATCGCCATGGCGATTGCCGGCGAGCCGAAACTGCTGATCGCCGACGAACCGACCACGGCATTGGACGTCACCATTCAAGCGCAGATCATGGACCTGCTCCTGGCCCTGCAAAAAGAGCAGAACATGGGCCTGGTGCTGATCACCCACGACCTGGCAGTGGTGGCTGAAACCGCCCAGCGCGTGTGCGTGATGTACGCCGGCCAAGCCGTGGAAGTCGGCCAGGTGCCGCAGTTGTTCGACATCCCGGCGCACCCGTACAGCGAAGCGCTGCTCAAGGCGATCCCCGAACACAGCCTCGGCGCCACGCGCCTGGCCACGCTGCCGGGTATCGTGCCCGGCCGCTATGACCGCCCGCAGGGTTGCCTGCTGTCGCCACGCTGCCCGTATGTGCAGGAAAGCTGCCGTGCCCAGCGGCCCGGCCTTGATCCGAAAAGCAACAGCCTTGCGCGCTGCTTCTACCCCTTGAACCAGGAGGTGGCGTAATGGCCGTCGTTCTTACTGCCCGCGACCTGACCCGTCATTACGAAGTGTCCCGTGGCCTGTTCAAGGGCCACGCCACCGTGCGCGCCCTCAACGGTGTGTCCTTCGAACTGGAAGCCGGCAAGACCCTCGCGGTTGTAGGCGAGTCAGGTTGCGGCAAATCCACCCTGGCCCGTGCGCTGACGCTGATTGAAGAACCATCGTCCGGCTCGCTGAAAATCGCCGGCCAGGAAGTCGCCGGTGCCGACAAGGCCCAGCGCAAGCAATTGCGCAAAGACGTGCAGATGGTGTTCCAGAGCCCGTATGCCTCGTTGAACCCACGCCAGAAGGTCGGTGATCAACTGGGCGAGCCGCTGCTGATCAACACCAACCTGTCCGCCGCCGAACGCCGCGAGAAAGTGCAGGCGATGATGAAGCAAGTGGGCCTGCGCCCTGAGCATTACCAGCGCTACCCGCACATGTTCTCCGGTGGCCAGCGCCAGCGGATCGCCCTGGCCCGCGCGATGATGCTGCAACCGAAAGTGCTGGTGGCGGATGAACCGACCTCGGCGCTGGACGTGTCGATCCAGGCCCAGGTGCTCAACCTGTTCATGGACCTGCAGCAGGAATTCAACACCGCCTACGTGTTCATCTCCCACAACCTGGCGGTGGTGCAGCACGTCGCCGACGATGTGATGGTGATGTACCTCGGTCGCCCGGTGGAAGTGGGCCCCAAGGAAGACATCTACGCACGCCCCCTGCATCCGTACACCCAGGCGCTCCTATCGGCCACCCCGACCATTCATCCGGATCCGAACAAACCGAAGATCAAAATCGTGGGCGAGTTGCCCAACCCACTGAACCCGCCGCCGGGCTGCGCGTTCCACAAGCGCTGCCCGTATGCGACGGCACGTTGCAGCAGCGAGGAGCCGCAACTGCGCGCCTTGGATAACCGCCAGGTGGCGTGCCACTACGCGGAGCAGTTTGTGGCCTGACCCAGCAATAAAAATGCCCTGGAGGTTCAGTCCAGGGCATGACATGAGTTCTACCGCCCCACCCGTCGGATTGCGCATCAGTCCGGTAGGTGGGGCTTTTTTTCAGCTCGACTCAGGTATCGCTATCACCCTCAGTGTCATCATCGTCCGCAGGGGCCTGTTGGTCATCGTCATCCTTGGAGCCGCCCTGGTCCTCATCACCGGGCTCCGACTCGCTCTTGGCCAGTTGTAAACCACCCGCCTGCGCCGTTTTCGCCGCCACAAACCCTGGGACCTGGCTCTGCACTGCGGTATTGGCCCATGCAGAGGAGATCCCCAGCGATAACATCACCAGCACTTTTAGCAACATCACTAAACGTTGAAAAATACTCATGGTCAATTTCCGTCCAGTCAGTGAATCACTCGCGCCGGCGTTCGACCGTCGCTGTGAATTAAGCTAGTTCCGATCCTGGTTTTATGCCACTCGCGCGTCAGGTGTCACCATCGTCATAGGTTTCGCTGTCTTCCCCTTCGTTATAAGGGTTTTCTGCATCCTCCTTGGGCGCAGGCTGGGCCTGGGGTTGCCAACTGCCGGAGTTGACCTCGTTCTGCTTTTTCTTGGTGACCGGCCCCGTGTCCTTCCACTGCGGCGCTCCTGCGCCCGCCAGTGCCGGAAGGGACGTCAGCCCCAGGACGGCCAGCAACACCAGAGGGATGGCGCGTTGAGCATTTCGCACGGTGATCTCCTTTGCAGTCGGTGGTTAAACGCTAGACCCGATGCCGGATTCTCGCCAATCCCATGCCTGGAGGAGAAAAAAATGTGGGAGGGGGCTTGCTCCCGATAGCGTACTGTCTGCCCCGAATATATTGGCTGACACACTGCTATCGGGGGCAAGCCCCCTCCCACATTTTGTTTTGCGGCGCTCAGACCTTAGTGGTGCTCGCGGGTCGCGCGGAATTTCACATCAGGCCAGCGCTCTTCCATCAGCGCCAGGTTGACCCGGGTCGGGGCCAGGTAGGTCAGGTGACCACCGCCGTCGAGCGCGAGGTTTTCCACGGCCTTGTTGGAGAACTCTTCCAGCTTCTTCTTATCGGCGCATTCAATCCAGCGCGCGGAGTACACGGTGATCGGCTCGTAGGAGCATTCGACCTTGTATTCCTCTTTCAAGCGGCTGGCGACCACATCGAACTGCAGCACACCCACGGCGCCGAGGATGATGTCGTTGCTGCGCTCAGGGAAGAACACCTGGGTAGCGCCCTCTTCCGCCAGTTGCTGCAGGCCTTGGCGCAGTTGCTTGGATTTCAGCGGGTCGCGCAGGCGCACGCGGCGGAACAGTTCCGGGGCGAAGTGCGGGATACCGGTGAAGCCCAGCGTTTCACCTTCGGTGAAGGTGTCGCCGATCTGGATGGTGCCGTGGTTATGCAGGCCTATGATGTCGCCGGCGTAGGCCTCTTCGAGCTGTTCACGCTCGGAGGAGAAGAACGTCAGGGCGTCGCCGATGCGCACGTCCTTGCCGGTGCGCACGTGGCGCATCTTCATGCCTTTTTCGTACTTGCCCGAGCAGATGCGCATGAAGGCAATACGGTCGCGGTGCTTGGGGTCCATGTTCGCCTGGATCTTGAACACGAAACCGGTGAATTTCTCTTCCACCGGTTCTACGGTGCGCTCGTTGGCGACACGGGCCAGGGGCTTCGGTGCCCAGTTCACAACGGCGTCGAGCACGTGGTCGACGCCGAAGTTGCCCAGGGCGGTGCCGAAGAACACCGGGGTCAGTTGGCCGTCGAGGAATTCCTGCTGATTGAACTCATGGCAGGCGCCCTGCACCAGTTCCAACTGGTCGACAAAGCGGTCGTACTCGTCACCCAGGTGGGCGCGGGCTTCGTCGGAGTCGAGCTTCTCGATGATTTTCACATCGGTGCGCTCATGACCATGGCCGGCGGTATAGACAATGATGTAGTCGTCGGCCAGGTGGTACACGCCCTTGAAGTCGCGGTAGCAACCGATCGGCCAGGTGATCGGCGCAGCCTTGATCTTCAGGACGGCTTCGATTTCATCCAGCAATTCGATCGGGTCGCGGATATCACGGTCGAGTTTGTTGATGAAGCTGACAATCGGCGTATCACGCAGCCGGCATACGTCCATCAGCGCGATGGTACGCGGCTCGACGCCCTTACCGCCGTCGAGGACCATCAGTGCCGAGTCCACCGCGGTCAGGGTGCGGTAGGTGTCTTCGGAGAAGTCTTCGTGGCCCGGGGTGTCGAGCAGGTTGACCATGTGGTCGCGATACGGGAACTGCATGACCGACGTGGTAATGGAAATACCCCGTTGTTTTTCCATTTCCATCCAGTCGGAGGTGGCATGGCGGTCGGATTTGCGCGATTTCACCGTGCCGGCCACTGCGATCGCCTTGCCCATCAGCAGGAGCTTCTCGGTGATGGTGGTTTTACCGGCATCGGGGTGGGAAATAATGGCGAAAGTGCGGCGTTTCGCGACTTCGGCGGCCTGGTGGGTCATGGGAAATCGCCTGGCAGGTGAGTCAAAAAAGGGCGGCGAGTATAGCGCAAACCGCAGGGGCCGGACCACCGTTCACCCCATTGGGGGTGGCTAAATGCTGCCAAGTATGGAACCTTTTAAAAGGTAGAGACGTCCACTCCCCTGCTACCGCACTCGTAACAGGGGCTGAAAAATCAGCAAGTTAGCCTGACGAGGCTGCGCTCATGGCTCGATTTGATACCGCATTGCCGGTATTGGCGAGCTGCTTTTCGCGACCCTATTCGCCGACAGCCAGGAATGGCATTGCCGCTCGGGAATGTGGTCGCCGACAAAAGAAAAAAGGAGTCCGCCTGTGGCTATTCGCTATGGCAAAGGGCTGATAGGAGGAGTGGTTGTCGTCGCTCTCCTGGCCCTGCTGGTCCACTGGATCGGCATCAACACGATCGAACTGTACCGCGACGATTTGTTGTTTTACCTGCAAGCTCATTTGATCCTGGTTCTAGTCTCCATGCTGGCCGCCCTCGTTGTGGGCATCCCCGCCGGTATCCTGCTCAGCCGACCGAACATGGTCGGGCGCGCAGAACGCTTCATGCAGATCTTCAACATCGGCAACACCGTCCCGCCCCTGGCCGTACTGGCCATCGCCCTCGGCGTCCTCGGCATCGGCAGTGGCCCGGCCATCTTCGCGTTGTTCCTCGCCTCCTTGTTGCCCATCGTGCGCAACACCTACGAAGGCCTCAAAAACGTTCAAGGCTCGCTGAAAGAAGCCGCCACCGGCATCGGTATGACCCCGCGCCAGGTGCTGTTTCGCGTCGAATTGCCGAACGCCGTGCCGATCATCATCGGCGGTGTGCGCGTGGCCCTGGCGATCAACGTCGGTACCGCGCCGCTGGCGTTCCTGATTGGTGCCAATAGCCTGGGCAGCCTGATTTTCCCCGGCATCGCCCTGAACAACCAGCCGCAACTGCTGCTCGGCGCCGCGTGCACCGCGTTGCTGGCGTTGCTGCTCGACGGCCTGGTAACCATGGCCAGCCGCCTCTGGCTGGAACGCGGGTTGCGTCCGTCTTAAGGCTTGGCAAAGGAATACACATGAAAAAAATCACCTTGATACTGAGCTGCGTCCTGCTGTTTGCAGGTTTTGCGCAAGCTGCCGAAAAACCCGTGATCCGCATTGGCGCGCGGGTGTTCACCGAACAGACCCTGCTGGCCGAAATCACCTCTCAGTACCTGCGCACCAAGGGCTACGACACCCGCGTGACCGGCGGCCTGGGCAGCAACCTGGCGCGCAGTGCCCAGGAAAGCGGGCAACTGGACCTGATCTGGGAATACACCGGCGTGTCGCTCGTGGCCTACAACCATGTGGATGAGAAGCTCGACAGCGAACAGTCCTACGCCCGAGTGAAAGAGCTCGACGCGAAAAAAGGCCTGGTCTGGCTGTCGCCGTCGCGCTTCAGCAACACCTACGCCCTGGCACTGCCCGAGAAAGTGGCCGAGGAGCATCCAGAGATCAACAGCATCAGCGACCTCACCAACGCCATGGCGGAAGACACCAAGGAACACCGCCTGGTGGCCCTGGACACCGAGTTCGCCAACCGCTCCGACGGCCTGGCCGGCATGGTCAAGCTGTATGACATGAACCTGACGCGCAAAAACACCCGGCAGATGGACGCGGGCCTGGTCTACACCGCCCTGCGTAACGGCCAGGTGTTTGCCGGCCTGGTCTACACCACCGACGGTCGCCTCAACGCGTTCAAATTGAAGCTGCTGGCCGACGACAAGCACTATTTCCCGGACTACACCGCCGCCCCCGTGGTGCGCCAGGTTTACCTCGACGCACACCCGCAGCTGGCCGCAGACCTTGCGCCTCTGGCCGCGCTGTTCGACGACAAGACCATGCGCGAGTTGAACGCGCGGGTCGACGTCGACCATGAAAGCCCATCCGCTGTTGCCGCCGATTTCCTGCGCCAACATCCGATCAACTAAGAAGGAGAAGACATGGAATTCCTGAACGCCTTTTCCCATCTTGATTGGGCCCAGGTCCTGCACCTGACCTGGCAGCACATCACCCTGGTCGGTATCGCGGTGATCCTGGCGATTGTCGTCGGCGTACCCCTCGGCGTGCTGATGACCCGCTTCCCGACCCTCGCCGGCCCGTTGCAAGCCAGCGCCACGGTGCTGCTGACCGTGCCGTCCATCGCCCTGTTCGGCCTGCTGCTGCCGTTCTACTCCAAATTCGGCCAGGGCCTGGGGCCGATGCCGGCGATCACCGCCGTGTTCCTCTACTCCCTGCTGCCGATCATGCGTAACACCTACCTGGCCCTCACCGGCGTCGAACCGGGCATCCGCGAAGCAGCCAAAGGCATCGGCATGACCTTCGGCCAGCGCCTGCGCATGGTCGAACTGCCCATCGCCGTGCCGGTGATCCTCGCCGGCGTGCGTACCGCCGTGGTGATGAACATTGGCGTCATGACCATCGCCGCCACCATCGGCGCCGGTGGCCTGGGTGTACTTATTCTGGCTTCCATCAGCCGCAGCGACATGTCGATGCTGATCGTCGGCGCCGTGCTGGTCAGTCTCCTGGCCATCTTCGCCGACCTGCTTCTGCAATGGCTGCAACGCTCGCTGACTCCAAAAGGACTGCTCAAATGATCGAACTTCAAAACCTGACCAAGACTTTTCAAAGCAACGGCAAAACTGTTTCGGCCGTGAACGACGTAAGCCTGACCGTCAATGAAGGCGAGATTTGCGTATTCCTCGGCCCTTCGGGCTGCGGCAAGAGCACCACGCTGAAAATGATCAACCGCCTGATCAAGCCGACCTCGGGCAAGATCCTGATCAACGGCGAAGACACCACCGACCTCGATGAAGTGACCCTGCGTCGCAACATCGGCTACGTGATCCAGCAGATCGGCCTGTTCCCGAACATGACCATCGAGGAAAACATCGTGGTCGTGCCCAAGCTGCTGGGCTGGGACAAGCAGAAATGCCACGACCGCGCCCGCGAGTTGATGAGCATGATCAAGCTGGAACCCAAGCAGTACCTGCATCGCTACCCGCGTGAACTGTCGGGCGGCCAGCAACAGCGCATCGGCGTGATTCGCGCACTGGCGGCCGATGCCCCGTTGCTGCTGATGGATGAGCCGTTCGGCGCGGTCGACCCGATCAACCGCGAGATGATCCAGAACGAGTTCTTCGAGATGCAACGGGCGCTGAACAAGACCGTGATCATGGTCAGCCACGATATCGACGAAGCCATCAAGCTGGGTGACAAGATCGCCATCTTCCGCGCCGGCAAGCTGCTGCAGATCGATCATCCGGACACCCTGCTGGCCCATCCGGCCGACGAGTTCGTCAGCAACTTCGTGGGCCAGGACAGCACCCTCAAACGCCTGTTGCTGGTGAAGGCTGAAGACGCGGCGGACAACGCCCCGTCGGTGAGCCCGGAAACCCCGGTGGCCGATGCCCTGGAGCTGATGGACGAAACTGACCGCCGCTATGTGGTAGTCACGTGCGCCGAGAACAAGGCGCTCGGCTATGTACGCCGTCGCGACCTGCACCGTCAGACCGGTACCTGCGGCCAGTACCTGCGCGAGTTCAACGCCACGGCGGCGTATGACGAGCATTTGCGCATCCTGTTGTCGCGCATGTACGAGTTCAACCGCTCGTGGTTGCCGGTGATGGATGCGGAACGGGTGTTCCTGGGTGAAGTGACCCAGGAGTCGATTGCCGAGTACCTGAGTTCCGGTAAGTCCCGTGGGGGCAAGACCAGTATTGTCTCCCCCGCCGAGACCGCCCTGGCCTGATCTTATGTGGGAGGGGGCTTGCTCCCGATGGCGGTGTGTCAGTCACTTCATCTGTCACTGATCCACCGCTATCGGGAGCAAGCCCCCTCCCACATTTCCCCTTCGGTGAGTCAGGGAAATCGCCTCGATTACCACTCAGCGGGGAACATCATTCCGTCACACGTGTCGGTTACATAAGTAGCTGCGCGCGGTCCCGCGACGAACGCGTGCAAAAACGCGACATTTTTAGTTGATCTATGGCCCCTCACGTCCTAAAGTTCGCGCCGAACGTCCATGCTGGAAACGATCCATCCGGCTCAAGTACTGACGACGAGACAGCAAGGCCAAGGGAAGCGACTATTCCCATGGCCTTTTTGCTTTCGGCGACATGCCTTGGGAAGTAGGCGAACCAAAGTGGGGATACGGAGGACGTTCATTTGCACCCATTGATCAATTTAGTTTGCCCTTAGGAGTTCCCAGCATGTCGATCAACGTCGAAGATTATTTCGCGCGCGCCACTTTTGACAAAATGAAGGCGTTCGCCGACAAACAGGAAACCCCGTTCGTGGTGATCGACACCGCGATGATCAGCCAGGCCTACGATGACCTGCGCGCCGGTTTCGAATTCGCCAAGGTGTATTACGCGGTCAAGGCCAACCCGGCCGTCGAGATCATCGACCTGCTGAAAGACAAGGGCTCGAGCTTCGACATCGCCTCGATCTACGAGCTGGACAAGGTCATGGACCGCGGCGTCAGCGCCGACCGTATCAGCTACGGCAACACCATCAAGAAATCCAAGGACATCCGCTACTTCTACGAGAAGGGCGTGCGCCTGTTCTCCACCGACTCCGAAGCCGACCTGCGCAACATCGCCAAGGCCGCGCCGGGTTCGAAAGTGTATGTACGTATCCTCACCGAAGGCTCGACCACGGCCGACTGGCCTCTGTCGCGCAAATTCGGCTGCCAGACCGACATGGCCATGGACCTGCTGATCCTCGCTCGTGACCTGGGCCTGGTGCCCTACGGCATTTCGTTCCACGTTGGCTCGCAGCAACGCGACATCAGCGTGTGGGACGCGGCAATCGCCAAGGTCAAGGTGATCTTCGAACGCCTGAAGGAAGAAGACGGCATCCACCTCAAGCTGATCAACATGGGCGGCGGCTTCCCGGCCAACTACATCACCCGCACCAACAGCCTGGAAACCTACGCCGAAGAAATCATCCGCTTCCTCAAGGAAGACTTCGGCGATGACCTGCCGGAAATCATCCTCGAGCCAGGCCGTTCGCTGATCGCCAACGCCGGCATCCTGGTCAGTGAAGTGGTATTGGTTGCACGTAAATCCCGTACCGCCGTCGAGCGTTGGGTGTACACGGATGTGGGCAAGTTCTCCGGCCTGATCGAAACCATGGACGAAGCCATCAAGTTCCCGATCTGGACCGAGAAGAAAGGCGAGATGGAAGAAGTGGTCATCGCCGGCCCGACCTGCGACAGCGCCGACATCATGTACGAAAACTACAAGTACGGCCTGCCGCTGAACCTGGCGATCGGTGATCGTTTGTACTGGCTGTCGACCGGTGCCTACACCACCAGCTACAGCGCGGTTGAGTTCAATGGCTTTCCGCCGTTGAAGTCGTTCTACGTGTAAGACGCCCGCGCACAAAAAACCCATGACATGTCATGGGTTTTTTTATGCCTCAGGCAAGGCTCACGGCCCGTTGGCGGAAGGCCTCGGCCAGCGCTCGAACCCGCGGATCACTCGCCGCCGCCAAGGCCTTGTGGGCTGTTCGCAGGAACTTGAGATTTCCGCCCGCCAGCGCCTTGCGCAACCACTCCAGCGCCGCCTCGACCTGGCCCCTGTCGGCCAACACCGCCGCGTAACTGAACTGCCCGCGAAAATCCCCGGCCTCGGCTGAGCGTCGATACCACTCCACAGCCGCCTCCAGGTCCCTCGGGCAAACCTGAGCGTCTTCCAGGTAGCGCCCCAGCAGGTTCATCGACTTGGCATGCCCCTGTTCTGCGGCTTGCCGATACAAAGCCAGCGCGTGCTGCGGGTTCTCGGCAACACCCCGGCCCGTCGCCAGCAGATTGGCATAGTTGTACTGGCCCCAATCCAATCCCGCGTCTGCCGCCAAGCGGTATTCCCGCGCAGCCGCCGCTTCGTCGATGGCACACCCCCAACCATGCTCCAGGCAACGCCCGGCCATATTGCGCGCCATTAAATGCCCGCCCTGCGCCGCAATCTGGAACCACCGCAGCGCCAGCGCTTCGTCGCGCGCAATACCGCGGCCTTCCAACAGGATTTGCCCGAGCAAGGCCTGGGCATCCACCACGCCCTCCTTGGCCGCGATCAGAATCGCCTGGGCCGCACGCACCGGCGAGTCGTCGAGCATGCCCTGCAATTGCTCAACGTTGAGCACTTCTTCGCGGCGCAATAAAAAGCCCATGTCAGACCTCGACCCAGCGACGCAACAGGTTGTGATAGGTGCCGGTGAGCTGGATCAGCCCAGGGTGGTCGGGCACATCACGGCTCAATTGCTGGATGGCGCCGTCCATCTCGAACAGCAGGGTGCGCTGGCTGTCTTCACGCACCAGGCTTTGGGTCCAGAAAAACGCGGCATAGCGCGCACCTTGGGTCACGGCGTTGACTTTGTGCAGGCTGGAGCCTGGGTACAGCACCATATCGCCGGCCGGCAACTTCACGCGCTGCAGGCCGAAAGTGTCCTGGATCTCCAGTTCGCCGCCGTCATAGTCATCCGGATCGCTGAAGAACAGCGTGGACGACAGGTCCGTGCGCACCCGTTCATGGCTGCCCCTGGCCTGGCGCACGGCATTGTCGATATGGAAGTCGAAGCTGCCACCGGCCGTGTAGCAATTGAGCAGCGGCGGGAAGACCTTGTGCGGTAACGCCGCTGACATAAACATAGGATTTTTCCACAACCGTTCGAGCATCGCCGCGCCGATCTCCTTGGCCAGCGGGTGGCCTTCGGGCAATTGCAGGTTGTGCTTGGCTTTGGCGGACTGGTGCCCGGCGGTGATTTTGCCATCGGCCCAATCGGCGGTTTCCAGGGCGTGGCGGATGCGCTGCACTTCCTCGCGAGAGAACAGGCCGGGAATGTGCAGCAGCATGGGGCAATACCTGTAGGCAAAGAGGCGCCAATGGTATTGATTCTTATCCGCCCTGTAAAACGCCGGAGACGAACGAGAACGTAAAAACCGTAAGGTAAAAGTGTAAAGAATGTAAATTCAGTGCGAATAGTAATGTATCGCAATTGATAGAAAGTCTTGTTCGCCCTATATTCCGCGGCCTCACCTCCTTGGGGAAAGGACACGTCATGTCGCGCACCACCACAAAAACACCTGTTGGCTCACCCCGTATGCTGGCTTCGGCCATCGGCGTTGCGCTCAGCGCCAGCTCTGTCGCCCATCTGGCACAGGCGGCCGAAGACACTGAACAAAAAGGCCAGCGCAACAGCATCGCCCTCGGCGCCACCAGCATCACCGGCGAAGAACAGGACAACACCGCGTACCAGGTCGAAAAAGCCTCGTCGCAAAAATACACCGCGCCGCTGGTGGACACGCCGCGCTCGGTGACCGTGGTGCCACAACAAGTCCTCAAGGACACCGCCGCCACCTCGTTGCAGGATGCCCTGCGCACCGTACCGGGGATTACCTTCGGCGCCGGCGAAGGCGGCAACCCACAGGGCGACCGTCCATTCATCCGTGGTTTCGACGCCCAGGGCGACACCTACCTGGACGGCGTGCGCGACACCGGCGGCCAGAGCCGTGAGATTTTCGACATCGAGTCCATCGAAGTCAGCAAAGGCCCGAACTCCTCCTTCGGCGGTCGTGGCTCGGCCGGTGGCAGCCTCAACCTGGTGAGCAAGACCCCGCAAGCCCGGGACTTCACCAACGGCGGCTTCACTTACGGTTCCGACCAGACTCGTCGTTATGTACTCGACGTGAACCGTCAGTTCCTCGACGACAGCGCCGCGTTCCGCCTGAACCTGATGAGCCACGAACAGAACGTGGCTGGCCGTGACGCAGTCAATTACGACCGCTGGGGCGTGGCCCCATCGCTGACCTTCGGCCTGGGCACGCCGACCCGCGTCAACCTCAGCTACTACCATATGGAAAGCAATGACCTGCCGGATTCAGGCATTCCGTATGGCTACAGCTCTTCGACCGCCACCACTCACGCGCACGACAAACCCACCGACGGCGGCGACAGCAATAACTTCTACGGTCTCAAGGACCGCGACTTCCGCAAGACCCGCGCGGACATCAGCACGTTCTCCATCGAGCACGACCTGAACGACGACATGACGCTGAAAAACACCCTGCGCCATGGCAGCACCGGTCAGGACTACGTGCTCACGCAGCCGGACGATAGCCAACGCAACGTCAACCGTTTCGGCACCGTGTGGCGTCGCGCGAACACTCGCGTCTCCACCACCACGACCACCACCAACCAGACAGATCTGTTCGGCAATTTCCAGGCGCTTGGCTTCAAGCACAGCTACTCCACCGGCCTGGAATTCACCGGCGAAGAAACCCGCGTCAGCGGTTACACCGTCACACCGAACAGCAACCCGACGTGCACCGTGGCCGGCGGCGGCCGGGGTGGACAGTGCACCTCGCTGAGCAACCCGAATCCGGACGACGCCTGGACCGGCAGCATCGCGCGCAATTACAACGGCACCAACACCAAGGCCACCAGCCGTGCCGCCTATGTGTTCGACACCATCGAACTCGATCCGAAATGGCTGCTGAACGTCGGCCTGCGCTACGACACCTTCGACACCGAAGCCAACACCAACGCCGTACCGACCTCGACGGTCAGGGCACGCAGCAAGGTCAAGGACGACAGCCAGTTCTTCAACTGGCAGGCGGGCCTGGTCTGGAAGCCTTTGGAGAACGGCAGCATCTACACCTCCTACGCGACCTCGGCCTCACCGGCAGGTGGACTGGTGGGCGAAGGGGTCGACAACAATGCGATTCCTACCGGCATCAACACCAGCGACCTCAAGCCCGAAGAAACCGTCAACTACGAGCTGGGCACCAAGTGGGACCTGCTCCACAACCGCCTGTCCCTGTCTGCCGCAGTGTTCCGTACCGAGAAGAAAAACACCCGCATCCTGGTGGACTCCAACACCTACGAAACGGCAGGCGAGTCGCGGGTCGATGGCCTGGAACTGTCCGCCAGCGGCAAGATCACCGAACAATGGCAAGTCTTCGCCGGCTACAGCTACCTGAAAGCCGAACTGGTTGACCCAGGCAAAAACGGCAACCGCCAGGGCGTCGTCCAGGCCGGTTCCAACAAAGGCAACCAAATGCCCAACACGCCGGAGAACTCGTTCAGCCTGTGGACCACCTATAACCTGACCCCGAAGCTGACCATCGGCGGTGGCGCGTTCTACGTCGATCAGGTTTACGGCGATGCGGCCAACACCGTGTATGTGCCCTCCTACACCCGCTACGACGCCATGGCCAGCTATAAGCTGAGCAAAAACGTCGACCTGCAATTGAACGTGCAAAACCTGACAGACAAGACCTATTACGACAAAGCCTACGCCTCGCACTTCGCCAACCAGGCGGCGGGCCGCACGGCGCTGCTGTCCACGAGTTTCCACTTCTAAACGGTCAGCAGCCCACAAAGCCCCACGCATCGGATGCGTGGGGCTTTTGCGTGTCAAACAGAATGTTTCTCGACAACCCACGGCATAATGCGCGCCGTGCCCTACATATTCAGATAGACGAGGCGGTCCGACGTGTTGAAGAAAACCCTGTTCCAGTTGCACTGGTTCTTCGGCATCACTGCCGGGCTGGTGCTGGCCTTGATGGGGATCACCGGGGCTGCGGTCTCGTTTCAGGATGAGATCCTGCGGGCGCTCAACCCAAGTGTGTTGAGCGTGGAGAAACGCGAAGCCGGCGTGCTGCCGCCCGCCGAGCTGGTGCACAAGCTGGAAGCCACCGAAGGCAAGGCCGTGTCCATGCTGTGGGTGGAAAGCGAAAGCGGCAACGCCGCCCGCGTGTTCTTCACCCCGCCGTCGGGTGAGCGCCGTGGCCAGATGCGCTATTTCGACCCCTACACCGGCGACTACATGGGCGACGCGGTCGGCCAGGATGTACTCGGCTTTATCCTGCAACTGCACCGCTTCCTGGCCATGGGCGAAACCGGCCGGCAGATCACCGGCGCCTGCACGCTGATCCTGGTGTTCTTCTGCCTGTCCGGCCTCTACCTGCGCTGGCCGCGCCAGGTCGCCAACTGGCGTGCCTGGCTGACGCTGGACTGGCGCAAAAAGGGCCGCAGCTTCAACTGGGATTTGCATTCGGTGTTCGGCACCTGGTGCCTGCTGGCCTACCTGCTGGCGGCACTGACCGGCCTGTCCTGGTCCTACGACTGGTACAGCCAGGGCCTGACCAAACTGCTGTCCGACGCGCCGCAGAATGAACGAATGCGCAAGCGCGGCCCACCGCCCGCAGGCCCGGCACCGGTGGCCAACTACGACGCGATCTGGAGCAGCATCTACAGCAACGCCGGCCCAGGCTTGAGTGCCTATAACATCCGCATGCCAGCCGTCGCCGGGCAACCCGCCATCGTCTATTACCTGCTCAAAGACTCCCCCCACGACCGCGCACTGAACCAGATCAACCTGGACCCGGCCACCGGCGAGGTCAAATCCCATGACACGTACGCCGGCAAAACCTTCAAGTCGCAGTTACTCACCAGCATCTACGCGCTGCACACCGGCAGTTATTTCGGCCTGGCGGGGCGCATTATCCTCACTGTCAGCTCGCTGCTCATGCCGCTGTTCTTCATCACCGGCTGGCTGCTGTACCTGGACCGTCGGCGCAAAAAACGCCAGGTACTCGACGCACGCAAAGGCCTCAGTGCCAACCACAGTGATGCCCCGGCCTGGCTGATCGGTTTTGCCAGCCAGAGCGGGTTTGCCGAGCAACTGGCCTGGCAGACCGCCGGACAATTGCAGGCGGCCGGCCTGCCGGTGAAGGTGCAGCCTCTGGGCAGTGTCAGCCAGGACGACTTGCGCCAGTCGGAAAATGCGCTGTTCGTAGTCAGCACCTTCGGCGACGGCGAAGCCCCCGACAGCGCCCGCGGTTTCGAGCGCAGCGTGCTCGGCCAGGATCTGTCACTCAAAGGCCTGAACTACTCGGTACTGGCCCTGGGTGATCGCCAGTACCAACACTTCTGTGGCTTTGCCCGGCGCCTGCATTTCTGGCTGACCCACCAGGGCGGTAACCCACTGTTCGCCCCGGTGGAAGTGGACAGCGGCGACAGTGCCGCCCTGCTGCACTGGCAACAACAGCTTGGACAACTGACGGGCCAGGCACCCGCCGCCGCCTGGCCGACCGCCCAGTATGAAAACTGGACGCTGAGCCAGCGCACCCTGCTCAACCCCGGCAGCGCCAGCTCGGACGTCTACCTGCTGGGCCTCACATCGCCATCGAAACAAAACTGGCTGGCCGGCGACCTGGTGGAAATCCTGCCGCGCAATTGCCCGTGGGCCATCGAGCATTTCCTCGAAGGCCTGGGGCTGATCGGCACTGACGGCGTGCTGATCGACGGCCTGCCACACACCCTCAACCAGGCCCTTGCGACCCGCCAACTGCCGGACAACCGGGCGCATCTGGTGGGCCTGCACGCTCAAGCGCTGGTGAACGCGCTCGCGCCCCTGGGCATGCGCGAATACTCCATCGCCTCGATTACCAGCGACGGCGTGCTGGAATTGATCGTGCGCCAGGAACGCCACCCCGATGGCAGCCTGGGTGTGGGCTCGGGCTGGCTCACCGAACATGCGGCCATTGGTTCGGCGATCAGCCTGCGCTTGCGCCGTAACAGTGGCTTCCACCTGCCGGAGGCGCCGGTGCCATTGATCCTGCTGGGTAACGGCACCGGCCTGGCCGGTTTGCGCAGCTTGCTCAAGGCGCGCATTGCCGATGGCCAGCAGCGCAACTGGCTGCTGTTCGGCGAACGCACCCTCGCCCACGACTACCTGTGCCGGGACGAGCTGCAAGGCTGGCTGGCCAGTGGTGACCTGGCCCTGCTGGACCTGGCGTTTTCCCGGGATCAGGAGGAGAAAATCTACGTGCAGGACCGCCTGCGTGAATCCGCCGATGTCCTGCGTAAATGGCTCGCGGACGGCGCGGCGATTTATGTGTGCGGCAGCTTGCAGGGGATGGCGACGGGCGTGGACCAGGCGCTGGTCGACATCCTCGGGAGTGAGACGGTGGAGCGTTTGATCGAACAAGGTCGCTACCGCCGGGATGTCTACTGATGTGATCCAATGTGGGAGGGGGCTTGCCCCCTCCCACATTTAGATTGCATTTCAGGTCAGACCGGTTGCAGCTTCTGTTCGAATACCGAGACCCCATCCAGGTCGCGCAAAATCACGGTCAACTCCGCTGTCTGCCCGTCAATCTGCACTTCGCCAAAAAACTGAAACCCGGCAAACGGCGAGGTGTTCTGCGCGAGCGGAGCCTTCTCGAACACCACCTCAGGGCCAAAGGTTTTATCCAGTGGATTGGGGCCAAAGCTGCCCGCATTCAGAGGCCCGGCGACAAACTCCCAGAACGGCTCGAAATCCTGGAACGCCGCCCGATCCGGGTGGTAGTGATGGGCCGCGCAGTAATGCACATCCGCCGTCAGCCACACATGATTGCGCACTTTCTGCGCGCGCAGAAAGCCGAGTAATTCGGCGATTTCCAGCTCGCGGCCCTGCGCCGGGCCTGGGTCATTGTTGGCAATGGCTTCCCAGCGCGGTACGCCGGGGCTGACTTCGCCGTCGGGCACGCCGAGACCGATGGGCATGTCGGCGGCGATCACCTTCCACTGGGCCTGGGAGGCCTTGAGTTCGCGCTTGAGCCAGTCCAACTGCTCGCGGCCGAGGAAGGGTTTTTCACCGCCCAGGTTGTCATCGTTGGGGCCGCGATAGCTGCGCATGTCGAGCACGAATACATCCAGCAGCGGGCCATAACTGAGCTTGCGATAAATCCGCCCGCCGCCGTCCGCGCTTTGCCGGCGCATGGGTGAATACTCCAGCCAGGCCTGGCGTGCACGACCCACCAAGGTGTTGATGTCCTTGGTCTGGTAGCGCTCGTCGAGTTGCTTGCCGGGCGACCAGTTATTCACCACTTCATGGTCATCCCACTGCCAGATCTGCGGCACTTCGGCATTGAAGCGACGCACGTTTTCATCCAGCAGGTTGTAGCGGTAGTTGCCGCGATATTCGTCGAGGGTTTCGGCGACTTTGCTCTTGGCTTCGGTGGTGATATTGCGCCAGATGCGCCCGCCTTCGGTGGGCAATTGCGCAGGCACCGGGCCGTCGGCGTAGATGGTGTCGCCGCTGTGGATAAAGAAGTCCGGCAGGCGCAGGCGCATGGCTTCGTAGATGCGCATGCCACCGATGTCCGGGTTGATGCCAAAGCCTTGGCCGACGGTGTCGCCGCTCCACACAAAACGGATGTCGCGGCGCTGTTGCGGCACGCTGCGCAGGTGGCCGAACCACGGCTCGCTGGCGACGCCGGTCTGGGCGTCTTCAAAGTGCACGCGGTAGAAAATCGCCTGGTCGGCGGGCAGTCCGGTGAGTTCGACGCGGGCGGTAAAGTCGGTGCGGTTATCGGCCAGGGGCGAGACGAATTTGCGCGGGTTGCTGAACACGCTGCGGGTGTCCCACTCCACCACCATGCGCGCCGGGCGGTCGCTGCGGCTCCAGATCATCGCGCGATCACTGAGCAGGTCGCCGGACTGCACGCCGTCGGTGAGTTGCGGCCGGTCCTTGACCGACGCGATCACCGCCGGGGCCAGGCCCGGTAGTAACAGGCCGGCGCCGACGGCTTGCATCACACGGCGACGGCCGAGATCGAAGTGGCTCATGCAGGTGCCCTCTTGAGTATCAAAAGGGCCACTAAAGCATGCGCTTATGACACCGGTGCGACAGCCAGCTCCACCGCTTCCGGACGCTTGATCAGCGCATACACCAAACCGGTCAGCAGGCTACCGGCAACGATTGCCAGCAGGTACAGCAGCGCGTGGTTCATCGCATTCGGGATCACCAGCACAAACAGGCCGCCGTGGGGCGCTGCCAGTTTGCAGCCGAAGTACATCGATAGCGCCCCGGTCAACGCGCCACCGGCGATGCTGGCCGGGATCACTCGCAACGGGTCCTTGGCGGCAAACGGGATCGCGCCTTCGGAGATAAAGCACATGCCCAGGATCATCGCGGCCTTGCCGGCCTCGCGTTCGGTCTGGGCGAACTTGCGTCGCGCCAGGAACGTGGCGATGCCCATGCCGATTGGCGGCACCATGCCGGCCGCCATGGTCGCAGCCATCGGTGCGCCGCTCTGTGCCGCCAGCAAGCCGACGGAAAACGCATACGCCGCCTTGTTGATCGGCCCGCCCAGGTCGACACACATCATGCCGCCCAACAGGATGCCCAGCAGCACCGCATTGGTGGTGCCCATGGTCGCGAGAAAATCGGTCAGGCCCGTGAGCATGCGCGCCACCGGTGGCCCCACCAGGTAGATCATCGCCAGGCCCGTGAACAGGCTCGCCAGCAACGGGATGATCAGGATCGGCTTGAGTGCTTCCAGGCTCTGCGGCAACTTCACCGCACGGGTGATCAGCTTGACGCAATAACCGGCGAGAAACCCGGCGAAAATCCCGCCGATAAAACCGGCTCCCAAAGTGCCCGCCAACAGGCCACCGATCATGCCGGGGGCAATGCCCGGGCGGTCGGCAATCGAGTAAGCGATGTAACCCGCCAGCAGCGGCACCATCAGCATAAAGGCGCGGTCGCCGACGGTTTTCAGCGCCGCCGCCAACGTGCCTTCCTGCTCAAACGCATGGATGCCGAACACGAACGACAAGGCGATCAGCAAACCGCCCGCCACCACCATCGGCAACATGAACGACACACCGGTCAGCAGGTGTTTGTAGACGCCGGTTTTTTCTTTCTTGGCCACGGCACCGCTGCCCGCGCTTTCCACCGCGCCTTCGGCCAGGGCCTTGTTAAGGGTCGCCTCGGATTGCTTGAGCGCAATACCGGTGCCGCAACGGTAGATCTTCTTGCCGGCGAAACGCTCGGTGGCCACTTCGATGTCGGCCGCCAGCAGTACCACATCGGCGTTGGCGATGGCCTCGGGGCTCAACGGCGTACGCGCACCGACCGAGCCCTGGGTCTCGACCTGCAGGTCATAGCCCAGGCGCTTGGCGGTCTGTTGCAAGGCCTCAGCGGCCATGAAGGTATGGGCCACGCCGGTGGGGCAGGCCGTGACGGCCACGATACGCGGCGCATTTTGAGCTGCCTGTGCCGTCGCAATGTAGACCTCGGCCTCCTGCGCGCCCCGGCGCAACACCGCCTCGACGTCCGCCAGCGCCTGGGCCGGTGTGCTCTGGAACACCCGCTTGCCGACAAACCGCTGCATATCCACCGCCGTGCTGCTGACCAGCAACACCCATTCGGCGTCGTCGATGGTGGCCTGGGACAACTGGCGCTCCGGGCGCTGTACATCCACCACCTCGACGCTGGTGCTCCAGCCCTGGCGTTGCGCGGCAGCGTCCAACAAGCGGGCGCACAGCACACTGGTGACCATACCGTTGGGGCAGGCGGTAACAATGGCTAACTTCATGACAAACCCTCTTATTGTTCTGTCAGCGGGCGTACAGCGACGCCGCTTTCAAGACGCGCCAGCTGCGCAGCGTCGCGGATGCCGAAACCGATCTGTGTCACCGCCATGGCGGCAATTGCCGTGGCGCGACGCAGGGTGTGTTCAGGCGCTTCAGACTCAAGCAAACCGTGAAGCATCCCGGCCAGCAGCGAGTCGCCGGCGCCTACCGTACTGGCCACCGTCACCTTGGGCGGCGTGGCATGCAGGGTGGTGGCCCGGCTGTACCAGCTCACGCCCGCGGCACCGTCAGAGACGACCACATGCTCAACACCCTGCTGATGCAGTTGGCTGATGACGTTGGTGGCATCGCCCAGGGCCTCGGCGAGCTCTTCGGTATTGGGTTTGATCAACCACGGGGCTGCCTTGAGACCGGCACGCAACGCCTCGCCGCTGGTGTCCAGGGCGACTTTCAAGCCCAGACGCTTCAGGTGTTCCAATAACCCCTGAAACCACTGCGGGCTGACGCCACACGGCAAGCTGCCGGCGACGACCACCGCATCATGGCCCGGCGCAATGCACGTCAATTGGTCGAGCAACGCTTGCTGCGCCTGCTCACTGACCAACGGCCCTGGCGCATTGATATCGGTGACCCGGCCGTCCTGCTCGGCAATCTTGATATTGCTGCGGGTTTCGCCGGGCACGCGGATAAACGCGTCGGCAAAACCACGTTGTGCAATCAGCGCCTCGAAGGCTTGGGGATTGTCCTCGCCGAGAAAACCGCCCACGGTCACTTGATGGCCCAGGTCGGCCAGGACTTGCGCCACATTCACGCCCTTGCCGGCGGCATGGGTGAGCAGGGTTTCGCTGCGGTTGACTTCACCCGGTTCCAGGTGCGCCAGGCGTACCGTCAGGTCCAACGCCGGGTTCAGCGTCAGGGTTAGAATCCTTGCCATCTACACGGCCTCCACAAGGGCACGCACCTCGGCGGGCGAACCCACCGCCAGTGCTTTTTGCGCCAGGCCCTGGGCCTCGCTCAGACTGAATTCACGCACCCGCGCCTTCACTTCGGGAATGCTGCGGGCCGACACGCTCAACTCATCCACACCCAGGCCGACCAGCACCGGCACCGCCAGCGGGTCCGCCGCCAGTTCGCCGCACACCCCGACCCATTTGCCATGGGCATGGGCCGCACGCACGGTGATGTCGATCAGTTGCAGCACCGCCGGGTGCAGGCCATCGGCCTGGGCCGACAAGGTCGGGTGGCCACGGTCGATGGCGAGGGTGTACTGGGTCAGGTCGTTGGTGCCAACACTGAAGAAGTCCACTTCCTTGGCCAGCACCGGCGCCAACAGCGCGGCGGACGGCACTTCGATCATGATCCCCAGTTGCAGGTCAGCCACCGGGATTTCCAGGCGCAGGCGTTCGGTCATGTCGCGGGCGGCACGCCACTCATCCACGCTGCCGACCATGGGGAACATGATGCGCAGCGGGCGGTTATCCGCCGAGCGCAGCAGTGCGCGCAATTGCGCTTCCATGATCTGCGGGCGCTGCAGGGTCAGGCGAATACCGCGTACGCCGAGGAAGGGGTTTTCTTCCTCGGCAATCGGCCAATACGGCAGCGGTTTGTCGCCGCCCACATCGAGGGTGCGCACCACCAGCGGGCGGCCACCGAGGCCGTCGAGCACACGGCGGTACTCGGCTTCCTGGGTGGCTTCATCCGGGGCCTGGGGGTGGGCCATGAAAATCAGTTCGGTGCGCAGCAAACCAATGCCTTCGGCGCCCTGCTCCACGGCGCTGGCCACACCGGCGCTTTCGCCGATATTGGCGAACACTTCCACGGCGTGACCATCACGGGTCAGCGCCGGTTCGTGGCGCTGGGCCGAGGCGGCCTGCAAGCGTTGCTCACGGGTATCGCGCTCGACGGTGGCACGTTGCAGGGTGGCCGCGTCGGGGTCTACATGCAGGCGACCGCGCTGGCCATCCAGCAACAACGGCGTGCCGGCGGCCAGCAGCAACACCGCCGGGCCGGCACCGACCAACGCGGGAATACCGAGGGCCCGCGCGACAATGGCGCTGTGGGCGGTTGCGCCGCCGCGGGCGGTGAGGATGCCGGCGACGCGGGCCGGGTCCAGGCGCGCGACGTCGGAAGGGCCGACTTCGTCCATCACCAGGATGTAGGCTTCGCTCGGTTCCTGGGCGGTTTCAACGCCGCACAATTGCGCCAGCACCCGGCGACCGATGTCGCGCAGGTCGGCGGCGCGCTCGGCAAGCAAGGCATCCTGCAACGATTCCTGCTGCCTGGCGGCGGCTTCGATCACGCTCATCCACGCCGCTTGTGCGCTTTCACCTTGCTTGAGACGGGTGTCGACTTCATCGGTGAGTTCCGGGTCGTCGAGCATTTCCTGGTGGGTGATGAAAATCTCGCGGATGGCTTTGGCCTGGCTGCGTTCGATCAGGCCCTGGATATCCCGGCGCACATCGGCCAGGGCATCTTGCAGGCGCTGGCGCTCAATGGCCGAGGACTCGCCGCGCAAGGGGTAATCGAACACCTGTTGAATCTGGATATGTGCAGGACCAATGGCAATGCCCGGCGCCGCAGCGATGGCCTGGAGCTGGCTGCCGGCCTGTGGCGCGCTGATCACTGGCGCAATATCAAGGGCTTCGGGCTGTGCGCTCACGGTCGGCAGTGGCTCGACCTCTTCGCCCAGGCCCTCTTCGACGGCGGCCAGCAGCGCGGGCAACGCATCGCCGGCAATCGTCGGTTCAGCAACAAACTCCAGCACCTGGCCACGCCGGGCGCCAAGGCTCAGCAGCTTGCTCAGGCTCTTCACCGACACGGCGCCTACCGGGCCATCAACGATGCGCACGCGGATGTCGCCTTCAAAACTTTTGGCCAACTGCGCGAGGATCTTTGCCGGCCGCGCATGCAGGCCGTGGGCGTTGGCCAGGGTGATGCGGGCGCTGGGCCAGTCAGGTGGCAGCTCGCCGCCGAGCACTTCGAGCACCGCTCGACTGCTGGTGGCGCGGCCCAATTCCTGGCCGCGACCTTCAATCAACAAGGCGCACAAGCGTTCAAGCAAGGCCTGATGGGCTTCACCCAGGCTGGCCAGGCAGAACAGACCGTTTAGGGGCTGGCCGAGATAGCGCATGGGCTTATCAGGCGTAACAAACGCCAGGCCCGGGCGCTTGACCGTCTGCTCGCTGTGCAGCCACCACAGGCCATCACCCAGGGGCAACGCATCGACCTGTTGCAGCACGGCGGCAAACCCATTGCTGACGCAATCGGCCTGGCGCAGCAGGCGTGCGCCTCTCCAGACAAGCTCTTCGAAGTCATCGGCAGACACGCCCAGGCTGATCATCTGCGCGTCCAGCGCCAGCTCCTGGGGTGCGCCCTGCAGCAGTTTCAGCAAGGCTTCAGCCGTGCCCGCGCGGCGCAGCGCCTGGCCCAGGTCGGTTTCACCGAGGGCGCGGGTGAGCAGTTGCAGCAGGCGCAGGTGTTCGTCGGATTTGGCGGCAATACCAATGGCCAGGTACACAATCTGCCCATCGCCCCAGTCCACGCCTTCGGGGAACTGCAACAGGCGCACACCGGTGGAAAACACCTGGTCGCGGGTTTCGGGGGTGCCATGGGGGATGGCAATACCTTGGCCAAGAAAGGTCGAGCCTTGGGCTTCACGGGCTTGCAAGCCGCTGAGATACCCCTCGGCGACCAGGCCATCAGCCACCAGTTTGTCAGCGAGCAGGTGCAGGGCAGCAGATTTATCCACAGCCACCTGGCCCATGGAAATCTGCTCTACAGTGAGCTCAAGCATGCCGTTCTCCTAGTTAGTGCGATGGACGCACTAGGTATTGTTTTGAATAAAACAGTGTAATGGTGTTCCGGACTAGCTGACTGAGTAGTCAATTGGCAGTAGGCACTCAGTGGATAACGTCGTAAAAATACGCTTGATGAAACGTTTAATCTAGAATTTATGGCAGGTTACGCGTTAATTGCGCATCCTTGAAGGACCACTCGGCACTTGAGCTGGGACATTGGTCGTGTGCAGGAATCGGTTACGATTGGACAAAATGTCGGGGCGAGCTCCAAAAAACAAGGAAATCCCGGTTTGAAACTCAGTGATATCGCACGTCTGGCCGGTGTGTCCGTGACCACCGCCAGCTATGTCATCAATGGCAAAGCCGCACAGCAACGCATCAGCAGCGCGACCGTCGAGCGCGTGCGTGCCGTGGTCGAAGCCCATGGCTTTACACCCAACCCCCAGGCCGCCGGGCTGCGCAGCCGGCATACCCGTACCCTGGGGTTCATCCTCCCGGATCTGGAAAACCCCAGTTACGCACGCATCGCCAAGCTGCTGGAGCAAGGTGCGCGGGCACGCGGCTATCAGTTGCTGATCGCCAGCTCAGACGATGAAGCCGACAGCGAGCGCCAACTGCTGCAACTGTTCCGCGCCCGCCGTTGCGACGCGCTGTTCGTCGCCAGTTGCCTGCCGGCCAGCGATGACAGTTACCGCGAGCTGCAAGCCAAGGGTTTGCCGGTGATTGCCATCGACCGGGTGATGGGGGCGGACCAGTTCTGCTCGGTGGTCAGCGACGACCGCCAGGCCTGCCAGCAATTGACCAGCAGCTTGCTGCAACCGCTGCCCAAGCAAATCGTGCTGATTGGCGCGCGGCCCGAGCTGAGCATCAGCCAGGAGCGTGCGGCCGGTTTCCGTGAAGCGCTTGACGGTTTCACCGGCGAGGTCATCGTCGAACACGGTGAAGCCTTCAGCCGCGACTGTGGCCGACAGCTGATGGAGCAACTTCTGCATCAACTGGGGCACTTGCCTGACGCATTGGTGACCACGTCCTACGTGCTGCTGCAAGGTGTGTTCGACGCATTGCATGACTTCCCGCTCAAGTCACGCCCGCTGCGCCTGGGCACGTTTGGTGACACCCAGTTGCTGGACTTCCTGCCGCTGCCGGTCAACGCCATGGCCCAGCAACATCAGCTGATTGCCGACACCGCCCTGCGCCTGGCCCTGGCCGCCATTGAAGAAGAACAGTACCAACCGGGCGTGCACGCCATCGGCCGGACCTTCAAGCAGCGTATCCACGAGGCCTGAGCGTGGAGCTGATCGACACCCACACCCACCTGGACTTCCCGGACTTCGACAGCGATCGCCGGGAAGTCCTCGCTCACAGTCGTGAGTTGGGCGTGCGGCGCATGGTGGTGCTGGGGGTGTATCAGCAGAATTGGCAGCGGCTGTGGGATCTGGTGCAGGCGGATGCCGGTTTGTTCGCGGCCTTTGGCCTGCATCCGGTGTACCTCGATGAGCACAAGCCCGACGACCTGACGGAGTTGGGCGACTGGTTAACCCGCCTCCACGGCCATCGACAGCTCTGCGCGGTAGGTGAGATCGGCCTGGATTACTTTCTTGAACAGCTGGATCGCGAAGGCCAGCAAGGCCTGTTCGAAGCCCAACTCAAGCTGGCAGTGGACTTCCAACTGCCTGCGCTGCTCCACGTACGCCGCAGCCACGCGGCCGTGATCGCCACGCTCAAGCGCATCCGCCTGCCACGGGGCGGCATCATCCACGCGTTTGCCGGCAGCCGGGAAGAAGCCCACGAATACATCAAGCTCGGGTTCAAGCTCGGCCTGGGCGGCGCAGCCACATGGCCCCAGGCCCTGCGCATGCATAAGGTGCTGGCACAGCTGCCGCTGAACGCGGTGGTACTGGAAACCGACGCCCCCGACATGGCGCCGGCCATGTACCCGGGCCAGCGCAACAGCCCGGAGCACCTCCCGGCGATCTGCACCGCCCTGGCCGAGCGCATGGGCACCAGCCCCCTAGCGCTGGCCGAGGCGAGCACACGCAATGCGTGCGAGCTGTTCAATTGGTAGTACCGGGGTCACCGCTTGCAGGTTCAAGGTCATGCGCTGCCGATGGCGGACATAGCGCAGCACCAGGAAGTGCACCAGCAGCACCACCAATGACACGTTGAGCTGCCCGACCACACTGATCAGGCCAATCCACTCCGTCACCAGCGCCACGATCAGCACCACGCAGGTCAGCACAGCCATGCTCGGGCGTACCAGCGCCCAGTGGTCCAGCGCCTTGAAATGTCGCAACTGCCGGGGGCAGTTCAATTCCAGGACGCGCTGGCAATACGGGCAATCAAAGGGTTCTTCAATGGCGATGGCATTCAACTGCCAAGGCTTGAGTTCGAACGTGATGTCGCAATGGGCGCAGTGCCCCTTGATGCCGACTGCAATGCTCATCGTCGTGCCTCTCTTGGACCTGATTGAGTGACACAAATTTTCACTCATTCACCCGCGCATAAAAGGCACTTCAGGAAATCAGGACAGGCACTACACCAACCCAAGACCAATCCTACGCCATCGACTTACACACGAAAGGCCCCGATCAGTTGCTTCAACTCGATCACCTGTATCGACAGCTGCCGGCTCGCCGCTTCAGTCTGATGCGCGCCTTGGGCAGCATGCTCGCCGGCACGATTGATTTCGACGATATTCTGGTCGATGTCATGGGCAACGGCGGTCTGCTGCTCCACCGCTGCGGCGATCTGCTGATTCTGATCGACGATCATGCCCACGGCACCGAGGATATTTTCCAAGGCTTGCTGGACCTTGTCCGACTGTTCCACGGTGCCGCTGGCCATTTCATGGCTGGTGCCCATGGCCTTCACGGCTGCGGCTACGCCGCTGTGCAGGCGGCTGATCATTTGCTCGATTTCTTCGGTGGAATGCTGGGTCCGCCGGGCCAGGGTTCGCACCTCGTCGGCCACCACGGCAAAGCCGCGTCCCTGCTCACCGGCCCGTGCGGCCTCGATGGCCGCATTGAGTGCCAGCAGGTTGGTCTGCTCGGCGATGCTCTTGATCACCTCCAGGACGCTGCTGATGGACTGGCTGTCGGTGGCCAATTGGTTGATCACCCTTACCGACTGGTCGATCTCCGAGGCCAACCGCGCAATGCTGCCCTGCTGGGATTGCACCAGGCCACGGCCATTGACGGTTTCATCGTTGACGCTGTGGGCACTGCTGACTGCCGCCGCGGCACTGCGCGCCACTTCCTGGGCGGTGGAGGACATTTGGTTCATGGCCGTCGCCACCTGCTCAATCTGCATGCGCTGGCCAGAGACCGCCTGATTGCTCCGGGCCGAGACCGTTTCCACTTGGCCGGCCTGCAACTCGACCTGGCTGACGGTATGCCCGACGCGCTCGATCAAGTCATGGATTTTCGCCACGGTGCCGTTGAACACTTGGCCCAGGTCGCCCAACTCATCGCGGCTTCGGGCAACAAAGGTAACGGTCATGTCGCCGGCGGCCACCTTGTCCATCATCGCCCCCAGGCGCCGCAACGTATTGCGCGTAGACGCGTAGAACCCTGCATACAGGTAGAAGATCAGCAAAAACACCGCCGTCAGCGCCGAGACCAGCACCACCATGTGCGTACGGTTCTGCGCCAGGCGCTGCTCCAGCTGCTGCCCGAGGAACGTCAGGGTGGCGTCATCGAGCTGATAGGTGTGCTCCATCAATTGGCTGACGCTGTCATAGAAACCCTGCCAGGGCGCGTCAAGGGTTTCGGCCATCACCACCTGTTCTTCGAACAACTCGCTGCCGTGCTTGAGGCTGGCGTTGCTGGTCTTGGCCAGGCTGTCGAGCGCCGCATGCGCGGCGTTGCTGGAGCCCAGGACGTCCTGCAATTTCAAGGCGTATTCGCCCTGGAGCTTTTCCAACTGTTGCAGCAGTTCGTCGAAGCGGGTACTGGAAGATGAGTTGAGAAAACCCTGGCCCAGGGAGTAGGCCCCCATCGCCCGGCCTTCTCCCAGGGTCTGGGTGACCTGCGGGGTGACGCTGGTGATCAGCTCGCTGAGTTGGCGCAAGTCACTCTGGGGATCGCGGCTCAAGCCGGACTGACTGGCAACGATCTGGCTGAGCATCTGGGCCTTGTTGAGCAACTTGCCGATCAACGCACTTTTGCTCTGCAGCGAGCTTTCCTGTTGCTGGGCCTGGAAGGCCGTGATCAGTTCGTCACGCTTACCTTCAAAGGCGGCGATTTGCTCAGGTTCGGCAGCCATCGGGGTGAGGCCTTGCAGACGGGCGAGCACGCTCTGCTCCAGGGCGCTGATCTTGCCCTCAAGGTCAGCGGCCTTGCCGGACTGGCCAAGTATTGCGTTGATCTGCACCTGGTTATTGAGGGTTTCCAGGTCACGGCGCAGGACCAGGCTGCTGCCGAGCAAATCCAGGCTTTGCAGCTCGACACGGGTGCCCTGGAATTCGCGCCAGGAATCACGCACCAGGTAATAGTTGGTAGCCAGCATCGGCAGCAGGAACAGCACGCTGATCAGGCTGAACTTCATGCCGAAGCTAAGACGGTTCATCAGCGCGACGGCGGGATAGAGCAAGCTCTTCACAGGTGATCTCCCTTTTTTTGTTTTATTTTTATTCAGGCGCAGGGCGGCGGCAGAAAGCCACTATTTGGCGCTCTGTCTGTATAGCTCAATTTGAAAGGGAGTTTTGTAACGTAAAGTTAACGGACGAAGATTGCAGCGGGCTGCTACGCAGCCCGGCGCGGGCGGTGCGACGATTCGACAAGCCCGCTTATCACAGGAGTCAGGGCAACACGGTCCAAATGGCGAAACCGGCATACCACAGCACCGCGGCACGCAGCAGCAGTTCCCACAGGCGATCCAGGCTGTTGATGCCGTCGGCACCCACGGCCGGAGGCGGGATTTCAGCGGCGACCAGGCCAACTTTTTCCACCAGTTGCGCCGCGCTGATGTCCCAGCTCAACAACTCGTGAAGCATGACACGGCTGACCGCGACGAAGTTGCCCACCAGGGCAAAACTGGCCGCCAGCAGGCGCACCGGCAGCCAGTCGAACGCGTGACGCAATTGCCCGGCGCGCTCGGCCACCAGAGGGTTGTGGCTATGCTCACTGGCGAGCGCCAGCAGCCGATAGGCCAACGCAGCGACCGGTCCTAACAGGAAGTACCAGAAAATCACGGCGAAAAAACTCTGGTAGGCCTGCCACAACAGATGGCCCTGGACGCGCTCCAGCAGTTGCTCTCCGCTGTCGGCGCCCAGCTTCAGGTCGCGCTCGGCCACATGTTCGGCCGCCTGCAGGTCACCACGGCGCCAGGCATCGCGAAATGGCCCCAGCCCAGCCAATAGATCGCCACGGCCCAGGCTGTAGATCACCACCAGCAAGTGCACCGGCAGCGCCAACAAACCATAGGCCACCGGTTCCAGCACCAGCAACAACAACGCCAGCAACGCCACCGGCAGCAACACCAGCAGGACCAGAATCAGCCACGGCTGCTTGCCCATGCGCGGGCTCGACTCCAACTTGGCCAATTCGCGCAACCAGCCGCCATCACGCTGCAACCGCTGGCGCAGGGCCGAGAACTTCTCGATCCACACGGCCAGCACCAACACCAGAAAACTCATCGTGCGTGTCCTCCATCCTGCAGGGCGCTGCGAAAGCGCACCCAATCAAAAGCGGGGCCGGGATCGGTCTTGCGCCCCGGAGCGATATCGCTATGACCGCAGATACGCTGCGGCGTAATACCTGGATAGGCTGCCAGCAACTGCCGTGTCAGATCGATCAGCGACACATACTGGGGGTTGGTGAACGGCAAATCATCCGTACCTTCAAGCTCTATGCCCAGGGAAAAGTCATTGCACGTCTCACGCCCTTCGAAACACGAGACCCCGGCATGCCAGGCCCGGTCTATGCAGGACACAAACTGCGTCACTGTGCCATCGCGCTCAATCAGAAAATGCGCAGACACCCGTAGGTCGGCAATCCCTTCAAAGTAGGGATGTTCCGTGACGTCCAGGCGATTCTGGAAAAACTCCTGCACTTTGCCGGTAGCGAACTGCGCGGGTGGCAGGCTGATGTTATGCACCACCAACAGTGAGATTTCGCCTGCCGGGCGCTCGTTGAAGTTGGGTGAAGGGCAATGGCGAATGCCCTGGCACCAGCCGCTGGCGGGGTCCAACTGCATACAGGATCCTTGAACGTGACTAAGTGTGACCAGTATGCCGCGTTCGACCCCGTGGTTGCGATCACTTGCCGCGATTGAGTTGACGCAGCTTGCCCACCACCGCCGCCAGCGCCCGCTCGAACAGCGGCTCATCGTCGAGGTGATGCAGCGCGTCACGCTTGAATGCCATCGCCAGTTGGCCGGCACTTTTCTCCAGGACCTTGAGCCCGGTACGGCCGACAAAAACGTAGGTGTTGGCCGGCGCCATGATCGCCGTCAGCTTGCACCGCAGGGTGCCTGCCTGGCCCTGCTGGAACACGACCCAGTCACCGACTCGCAATTGGTGCACCTTGGCCAGGTCCGGATCATCCTCCGGCAGGCCCTCGACGGGATCGAGCGGCAGTACGCTGAACACAAAGGGTTCACGCACTTCGAGCCATCCATCGCCACCCTCGGGCGGCCGGACATGCAGGGTCTGCAAGCGCACAAAAAAATCACGGGTGCTGAAGGGGTCGAATGCAGCGCTGGTCAACCCATCGCGCAGTGCCTTGAGCAACCCGGGCAACTGCTCCAGCAAGTGCACCCCGGCTTCAGTGTCTGCCGGCAGGCTGACACTCCAGATCAGCTCATCCATGGTGCGCAGCCCTGCTTGCCATTGCACCGACTGCTCGCCGTGCTTGAGGCTGGCCAGCAACAGCACCTGGCTCCAGGCCTGTTGCAGGAACTGCACCACCGCCTGCGGCAAAACCTTGCCCAGCATCCGTCGATTCAGTACCTCGGCCACCCGTGCACGCGCCGCTTCAGTGCGCACGCGCCCTTCTTCAGCATGGCGGGTGTGCTGTTCAAGCAATTCGCTGCGACGACGCTCATCGGCGGTGAACGCAGTGAATTCAGTCAGCAATTGGGAAAAAATCGCCGGATCTTCAACAAACTCATTGAGTAAACGCTGAACCACCCGCTCTATGCGCAGGTACAGGCTGTCGCGCTGGAAGTCATCGACCGGGCTCCAGCCCATGGCGGTGGTCGCGATTTCATTCAACAGGCGCCGAGCCGGGTGGCCGGGGCGACTGAAAAAACTCTTGTCCAGCACCGCCACTTTCAGCATCGGGATCTGCAGGCGGCCGATCAAGGCCTTGAAGGCGTCCGGCACTGCGCGATCATTGAGGATGAATTCGAACAGCAGGGCGATCAGGTTGATCACATCTTCATCTGCATCCTCCACCACCCGCGACTTGCCACTCTTGACGCTGACACGGGTGAGCAACTGCTCGAGCTGGTTACACAGGTCGAAATCATCCTCGGCTTCCGGCTCCGGGACGTACTGTTGCAAGTGGGATAACAGCCGCAGCAGATCGCGGGTGGCGATGGGCTGGGGTTCGGCACTGACTTCAAGGGTAGGCGACACGCTACCACGCACAACGGTCAACAACGCCTGCAAGGCGCTGAAGGCTTGCTGGCCATTTTCGTCGATGGGCTGGTCGGTGCTCGGCAATACCTCTTCGCACTGATGATCACGGGTGGCACGGCCACAGGGACGACGGGATGGCGCAGCCTTGAGTTCCGGCAACACGCCGGTCGCGACCAGCAGTTGATTGGCTTCACCGTACAGCAGGTCAGCATCACTGAGGACGTATTTTTCAAACAGCTTGAGCATGATCAGCTTGACGCGGATCTCCACGCCCAGGCTACGCCCGGCACGCAGGAAAAACTCGCACAACAGCGCCGGGCCCAGGGGGTTTTCACGGTCGTCCAGGCGATTGCCGAGCAAGGCACTCAAGCGTGCCGTGAGTTGCGACAGCGCCAGGCCGTCGCGGTGGCGCACCCGGCCCAGCATGGCCTCAAGCGCGACGGCTTTTTCCAGGTCATCCTTGGACGTGCCTGAGGCCGCGTCATAGGACACCACCGGCACCAACTGAAGTTCACCACGGCCCGCCAGCCCCAGGTTGCCAAAGGCTTCGAACAGCCGCTCCATGAACACGCGCTCGAAATTCTTGCGCTTGAGGCGCAGGTCGCGCATGGCCTCAAAGAAGATATGGTGGTCCACGTTGCTGCGGGCCTTGTCGGCCATTTCGAACAAGGTGTCGTCGGCGTTATCGAACAGTTCCTGTAAACCCTGCTGCAACTGCTGCGCCGCCTTGTCGCGAACCTGCAGCAGCACCACCGGCAGGCGCGCGAGCGGCGATGGCGTGGCTTGTGCCTTGTTGATTGGCACCACCTTTCCGTCATTGTGCATCCTGGCCTCCTGAAACGGCGGTAAAGCGTTGGGGAAAGATCGGGTACAGGCCCAATAAGGCTGTGGATAACCGGTTATCACCAGGACGTCAAAGCTATGACGCCAATTGCAAGGCGCGAGATTATCTTGCAAATGAGTGCCGTTGCGCCAGCAAACTCTGACATTGCGCTGTAAATGAGTGGTGAGCCTGGGTTCAAACGCACGCTGCCCCTATAATCGGGACACTTTGTTTGTGGAGCCTGTTATGCCGAACCTCCGTCTTGCCGACCTCACCGCTGAAATCGAAGCCAACGTGCGCCGCGCGCTCCTGGAAGACATCGGCAGCGGCGACATCACCGCACAGTTGATCCCGGCCGAGCGGCTGGCCACGGCCACCATCATTACCCGCGACGCCGCAGTCATCGCCGGCACTGCGTGGGTGGATGCCGTATTCCGCCAACTGGACCCAAGGGTCGCCGTGCACTGGCAGGTGGCCGACGGCGAACGCGTCAGCCCTAATCAGGCACTGTTCCACCTGGAGGGGCCGGCGCGTTCGCTGCTCAGTGGCGAGCGCTCTGCCTTGAACTTCCTGCAGTTACTCTCCGGGGTCGCCACACGCGCCCGGTTCCTGGCGGATTTTGTCGCCAGCACCCAGGTCAAGCTGCTGGACACTCGAAAAACCCTGCCCGGCCTGCGCCTCGCGCAGAAATACGCGGTGACCTGCGGTGGCTGCCACAACCACCGTATCGGTTTGTATGACGCGTTCCTGATCAAGGAAAACCACATCGCTGCCAGTGGCGGGATTGCCCAAGCCATCAGCGCCGCCCACAAGATCGCACCCGGCAAGCCGGTTGAAATCGAAGTGGAGAGCCTGGACGAACTGCGCGAAGCGCTGGCGGCGGGCGCCGACATCGTCATGCTCGATGAGTTGAGCCTGGAAGATATGCGTGAAGCCGTGCGCCTGAACGGCGGCAAGGCCAAGCTGGAAGCCAGCGGCGGGATCAATGAAAGCACCCTGCTGCCTATCGCGGAGACGGGGGTGGACTACATCTCCATTGGTGCGATGACCAAGGATGTGAAGGCGGTGGATTTGTCGATGCGCCTCAGTATCTGAACACCTAACTGTAGGAGCGAGCTTGCTCGCGAAAAACCTGAGAACGCCGCAGGGAACCAGGCAGCCCGCGTCATCGTTAGCGATTTTCGCGAGCAAGCTCGCTCCTACAAGCTGCTTTTAAACGACCAGGTCGTTCATCTCGCAGTATTCTTCCCATTCGACACCCAGCACCTCGGCCGCCTCTTTGTGCAAGGCCAGCCGTGCCGCTTCGAACTCTTCCGGCGTCGAGGTGTACTTGAGGGTCAGTTCCCAAGGCTGGAAGCCCTGGCTCTCGGCCTCGTCCTCAAACGCCCACTGGATCTGGTCGCGCTGATCATCGGCGCTCAGGTCCTTGATCTCTTCTTTGAGCTGCGGCGATTCCTCAAGGTATTTTTCGAGGGCTGCTTGATGCCGAACTTCCTGGGTCATTTCAGTCGTGGTCATGTCGTTCTCTTAGATCGAGGAATGGGGATGCATCTGGGTCATCAAGGTTGCGCAGATACAAAAGAGCCGGCACACGTGCCAACTCGTCTGGCCTTCAGAACCATTCTGGGATCATCTGAAAACATTGCCTTTGAAGCAGTATTGCCTTTTTGCCCGAGACAGGAATCGAACCTGCGACCTTCGCGTTACGAGTGCGCTGCTCTACCAACTGAGCTACACGGGCGGTGGGCTAAAGCTAGCACCGCATCGGGCGTCCGGCAACTTGCGCCCGTCAACGGGCAATGACCCCCTGGGCCCAGAAGCGTGGTTGCAGGTGACGACCTTCATCGCCCAGGTACTGTTTTTGGGCTTGCTGGAGGTGAGGCACATCGCGCACCGCAATAAACACCAACAGACCAACGGCCAACACAGCCAAGGCTTTCCATAGCCTACGGGCCAACGGCAGCGCAGCGCTTGCTGGCGTGCGCAGCTCATGCAGCGCCATCAGCCAGCCCACCACCAGCGCCAACCAGACCTGGGAGTTGGGCATCACTATCACGCCATCGACCATGGACTGCACCAGCGCCCCCACCAACGCCGCGAACAGGCACAAGCGCAGCAGGTCAACCCGCGCGGCGGACAGCGCTCGCTCGCGCAGCACAGCCAACGCGGCCCAGCCGCCTCGCCATGCCAACACCGCCACGCACAGCCCCGAGGGCACCCCCCATTCGCTGGCCCATTGCAGAATCGCCTGATGGGGATGAGCGGCAATCCTGTTGGCAATATCGGCAAAATGCATCGGCCCAAAACCAAGCCACGGGCGCTCGATGAGCATGTACCACGCCTGCCACCAGATCGGGCCCCGTCCCGACAGCGAGGTGGTGAGGCGATCTCCGGCATCACTGGTGAGCGCAATCCCCAGGTAATCCGACAGTCCCGTGAATACCAGCCAATACAGCCACAGCCCAATCAACGCTGCGGCCGACTGCCAACCCAGCCAGCGACGCCCCCAGGGCCCAAGCAGCGCCAACATCACGCCCGCCACGCCCATGCCAAGCCAGGTACCCCGCGTACCGCCGCTGATTGCGATCATCCACCAGACACACAGCAACGCAAACACCATCCCCCGCAAGGCGCGGGAGACATTGGGTATCAGTAAAGGCAGCGCCAGCAATGGCAAGGTAAATGTCTGAAACTGTCCGTAGAAACGCTTGTTGGAAAAGCCCGACAGCAACCCGCCAGGGTCCAGTACGCGCTCGCCACTGACGAGCAGCAACGTACCGGCATACAGATACTGAACCGACTTGATCAGGCACAGCAACACCACAACCAGGATCAGCACGCGATCCAAAGGCTCGCCGCCGTGACGACGAACCAGGGCAAAGGCGACGGCAATCGCCGCGCAGCTGACAAACAGCGCCACTTCGGTAAGCGCCCACAGCGGCTGATGGGCCAGCGCCGACGACAGCACGCCCAGCCCCACAACCAGCGCCACGCCCCAGGCAGTGGGCCTGTCTACCCAAGGTTCAGTGGAAGTAACCGATAACCCATACAGCACCGCGCAAAACCCGATGGCAATTTGCATGACACGCTGTAGATCATGCCCGCCGAACGGCGCACAAATCCCGACACTCAACAGGCACACCGCTGCTACCAGGAAAACACCGCCTCGCTGCTGTACGGATAACACCATCGGCCACCTCTACTTCCGTGTGGATGGTTTAGCAGTTACGCGCCGTCGGTGCCGCAGCCCTTGCTGGCATATTTCGCTTCAGCGGTCGTCGTGCACTTCCAGCCGGTGGCGCTGCGGACCAGGGTGATGGTCTTGCCCAGCACCGGTGCCGGTGCGTCGAGTATTTCGCAGCTGATGGAGCCCGCACCCGTGGCCACATCGCCTGCCACCTCGATCTTGCAGTTGGCCGTAGGACTGGTGCCGCCGATCAAGGCCACGGTGGGTACAGTGCCCTGGTTGATGGTGTCTTCGTAACCGGCCTTCAACGCGGCAATTTCAGCCAGGCCGGCAGTGAACTTGGCCTTGGCCTGGTGGGTGGTGTACATGGGCAGGCCGATGGTGGCCAAAATGCCGATGATTGCCACGACGATCAACAACTCGATCAAGGTAAAGCCTTTCTGACGTATCACATTCACTCTCCCGAATAGAACTCATGACAAGGCGCGTCCTGCACCCCGTTTTTGCAACGGCGCCAGTGTACTCACCCGCAAGCGGCCAATCGCGCTCAAGACGCACATTCTGACATTTTTATCCCGCGCCATCGGCATGCCCGAATCCGTCACCTGACTAAGCTATAAATCTTCGACAGCCTGTATGCGGAACCGCAACATGAACAACGCTTCAACGATTTACGCCTGGGAAGGCATCAACCGTAAAGGGCGCAGGGTGTCCGGGCAAACCAAGGGGCACAACGCGGCCCTGGTCAAGGCACAACTGCGCCAGCAAGGGATCAGCCCCGGTCGTGTGCGCAAGCAATCCCTGCTGCTGCCAAACCTCACCCCATCAGTCAAAGCGGCTGATATCACGCTGTTCACGCGCCAACTGGCTACGCTGCTGAAGGCTGGAGTTCCACTCCTGCAAGCCTTCAACATCATCAGCGAAGGCGTCGACAATCGCGCTGTGCGTGAACAGGTGATGGGGCTTAAACAAGCGATCGCCGCCGGCAGCAGCCTGGCTGAGGCATTACGCAAACAACCGCGTCATTTCGATGAGCTGTACTGCAACCTGGTGGCCGCCGGCGAACAGGCCGGGGCGCTTGAGACACTGCTGGAGAGGGTGGCGATCCACCGGGAAAAGAGTGAGCAGCTCAAGGCCAGGATCAAAAAGGCCATGACCTACCCCATTGCTGTCCTGGTGGTTGCCAGCCTGGTCACCGGCATACTGCTGGTCCACGTGGTGCCGCAGTTCCAGGCCTTGTTCGCCGGAGTCGACGGCAAACTGCCGGCATTTACCTTGCACGTGATCGCCCTGTCGGCGTTCATGCAGCACGCATGGTGGATGCTGGTATTGGGCATCGTCGCGGGAGCCGCTGCGCTGCGCCAGGCCTATCGGACCTCGTCGGGGTTTCGCTGCTGGCTGGACACCGGTTTGTTGAAAGCGCCCCTGGCAGGCAAACTGCTGACAAAATCCGCCGTGGCCCGCTACGCCCGCACGCTCTCCACGACCTTTGCCGCCGGTGTTCCACTAGTACAGGCATTGGACTCAGTCGCCGGCGCCGTGGGAAACGGCCCGTTCAAACAGGCAATCGAACATATGCGTCACGATGTATCCAACGGCATGCAACTGAATCAATCCATGGTCAACAGCGGTCTGTTTCCCGGCATGGCGATCCAACTGACAGCGATCGGCGAAGAGTCGGGCACCCTGGAACACATGCTGGAAAAGGTCGCCAGCCACTATGAGGCTGACGTGGACAACCTGGTCGACAACCTCACCAGCCTGATGGAACCGTTGATCATGGTGGTGCTGGGGGGCATTGTCGGCGCGCTGGTCATCGCCATGTACTTGCCGGTCTTCCAACTGGGGAGTGCATTTTGAGCCTGCTGCTGAACGAGCACCCATTGGCCTTTGTCACAATCGCGCTGGTACTGGGGCTGATCGTCGGCAGTTTCCTCAACGTGCTGGTCTGGCGCCTGCCAAAAATGCTCGAACGGGAATGGCGTGCCCAGGCCCATGAAGTGCTCGGCTTGCCTGCCGAACCTGGCGGGCCGACCTACAACCTGATGCACCCCAACTCATGCTGCCCACACTGTGACCATCCCATCCGGCCGTGGGAAAATATCCCACTGCTCAGCTACCTGATGCTCAGGGGGCGCTGCGCCCATTGCCAGGGAGCCATCAGCCCTCGCTACCCTTTCACGGAACTCGCCTGCGGGTTGATCTCGGCCTGGGTCGCCTGGCATTTCGGCTTTGGCTGGCAGGCCGCAGCGGTGCTGGTGTTGAGTTGGGGGTTGCTGGCAATGAGCCTGATCGACGCAGACCACCAGTTGCTCCCGGATGTGCTGGTGCTGCCATTGCTGTGGCTGGGCCTGATCGTCAACAGTTTTGGATTACTGACGACATTACCCGACGCACTATGGGGCACAGTGATCGGCTACATGAGCCTGTGGAGCGTGTTCTGGCTGTTCAAGCTGGTCACCGGCAAAGACGGCATGGGCCACGGTGATTTCAAGTTACTGGCCTTGCTCGGCGCCTGGGGCGGCTGGCAGATATTGCCGATGACACTGTTGATGTCGTCGCTGGTGGGGGTGTTTGTCGGGTTGATCCTGATGCGCCTGCGCAAGACCCTGGCGTCCACGCCGATGCCGTTTGGTCCGTATCTGGCAATTGCCGGCTGGATTGCATTGCTCTGGGGTGGTCAAATAACCGACTTCTATTTGCAGTCTGTCGGTTTCAGATGACCACTCCTGTTGCAACACCTTGGATTCTTGGCCTCACCGGTGGCATCGGCAGCGGTAAAAGTGCGGCAGCCCAGCACTTTATCGACCTGGGCATTGACCTGGTGGACGCTGATCACGCCGCGCGCTGGGTGGTCGAACCCGGCCGGCCGGCGCTGGCCCGCATCGCCGAGCATTTTGGTGCCGGCGTATTGCAGCCTGACGGCCAGTTGGACCGCGCCGCGTTGCGCAAGCTGATCTTTGAGGTGCCCGAAGAGCGCCGCTGGCTGGAAGCCTTGCTGCACCCGTTGATTGGCGAGGAGATTCGCAGTCACCTGGCTAGCGCCCGCTCGCCTTACGCGATCCTGGTGTCCCCGCTGCTGATCGAATCCGGCCAGTACAGCATGACCCAGCGCATCCTGGTGATCGACGTGCCGCAATCGCTGCAGATTCAGCGTACCCTGCAGCGCGACGGCATCAGCGAACAACAGGTTCAGGCAATTCTCAAGGCACAGTCCAGCCGTGAAGACCGCCTGAACCATGCCGATGACGTGCTGGTCAATGACCAGGACCTCGCCTGGCTGCACAGCGAGGTCGAGCGACTGCACCACTTTTACCTTACTTTGCGTGGAGGCCGATCATGAGCCAACCCTTGACCGTCGACTGCCCAACCTGCGGTGCACCCGTGGAATGGAATGCAGCCAACCCTAACCGGCCGTTCTGCTCGGACCGTTGCAAGCTCATCGACCTGGGCGCGTGGGCCGCCGAGGAACACAAGATTCCCGTGGCGCCGGATGCCGAAGACGAGCTGTTTTCCGAAGACTTGCCGCCGCGCCACTAAGGCCGCATAAAGGCGTATTCCTGCTGGTCGTCGAGGTTTTCTGCGAGGTATTGCAGCTCGTCGGCCAGGTCTTCGAAGCTGCGTACGCCCTTGCTCTGCTGCACCACCGCGCTGAGCATGGCGCGCAGGGTCAAGCCCGGGTCGAAACCGATTTCCTGTGCCGCATCCTGGCTCCTGCGCAACTCCTGCCGTGCCCACTCGTACACACTCATGATTCGTGCTCCCGCCTTGCCTAGGAAAATTTCGCAGAGCATGGGCCTGCTCGGCTGCGCGGGATTTGATCTGGGTCAACGCTGCGATTCGTCATCCTTCCAGGGCGCCGAGAGGTAGCGTGTGCGGTTGAATGTCTCCAGCCATTCCGGACAAAACACCACCAGGGCGCTGATCACCATGCCGTTGATAAAGGCTTCGGGGAAGATGATCAGCCACAGGTAGCCGACGAAATCCTCCAGCCATTCAGGCATGGCAAAACGACCGTCGAACCACAGCAACCCCAGCCCCAGCAGCAGGCAAAACAAGGCCGACAACGCGGCAGCAAAAAAACCGGAGCAGAAGATATACACGAAGGGATTGCGCGGCTGCGCCCGCTCGACCACAAGCGCACAGCCTTCCGTGATCAGCACCGGCAGCACGATCAGCAGCAGGCCGTTGACGCCAAGGGCTGCCAGGTCCTGGCGCCCAAGCAGCATTAACCCGAACTGGGCGGCAAAACCACCGACGATAGCCAGGGGCCAGTCCAACAGCAGGGTTACGGCGGTCATACCGATAAAGTGGTAGGACACACCAGTATCGAAATCCCGTCGTACCAGCCACAGCATGAACAGTGCGAACACCGTACCGAACAGCAAATGCTGGCGCCGCCGGTCGGCAAACAACTCGACCCAGGGCGAACGCAGGATCGCCCACAGCAGTACCGGTGCATACAACAGCCAGCCGATGCCGAGGGTTGTGGGCGCCAGCACTGCGGCACTGATCACGGCTTCACCTGCTCCAGGGCCTGGCGCAGTTCGACAGCGGTGCCGTATTCATGTTGGGAAACCAACTTACCGTTATCCAACTGCAGCCACAGCACTTTATCCGCCGCCGCGGGATAACGCGGGGCGATACGTGCGTCACGGTCCAGCATGACCCGGTAGTTGTAGGATTGCATGGCCGGTACCGCGAACAATTTGGCGATCAGTCGAGGCATGCGCTGGATGTCAGCGACGAACACGGCATGCCGCGCTTCGAGGTAGCCTGCAGGTTGGCCTTGCAGCGCAGCATCCACCTGCTTGGCCGCATCCATGCTGCGCGCCACCAACAGAATCCGTGCCTGGTTATCGAGGGTATAGGCTTGGTCGAATTGATCGAGCAAAGTCCAGGGAGCAAGGCGCTCGCCCACTTCAACAGCCTGCGCCCATACCGGTAAAACACTCAGCAACAGCACCACCAGACACTTCACCGCACGCTCCTCATAAGGGGGGGGGAATTACGCTTGAAAGGCCAGTCTACACCCTGGCTTTTGCAGCAGGACTTCCTGCGGTCATCATTTGGACGCTAAGCTGCAGGCATGGATGACTCAGATTACTTGCGCCTGCTCACCGTAGCGGCCGAACAAGCCAATGCGTTCCTGTCCAATGCCCGCAAATGGGAGCGTGAGCGTTGGGTCTGCCAGCGCCTGTTGCAAGGCTTGAATGTGCCCTACCGCGCCGAAGAGTTTCACCCCGCCGGGCAAGAACCACCCGACGTGCTGTTTCGCGATGCCAGTTTCGAGGTGTTTTTCGTACTCGATGAAGGGCGCCGCCTGAACGACGAATGGCGTGACGAGCTGTTGCGTCGACGCAGTGCATTCTCCCTGAGCCAACTGGTGCGGCGCGAAGCCAAGCCGCGGCGCATCCCCGCCCATGAATTCCTGCTGCGCCTGGCGCCCACGTTGCGCAAGAAGGCCCATAACTACAAAGAGCGCGGGATGGACCTGGGCGAATTGGATATCGTCGCGTTCACCAGCCTCAAGCGCGAAGTGCTCGACCTCAACAGCCACTTTCCACCGCCCACCGAATACTTGCGCCAGGGCTGGCGCTCGCTGTCGCTGGTGGGGCCGACATTTGCCCGGGTGCTGTTCGCCCACCCGGACGCGCCGGATTTCTTGCGCAACAACCTGGGGCGCAGCATAGTGTTCGACGTGGGCATCAGCCTCTGAGCCTCCCACTGTAACGTGGCGCCCTTTTGCAACGTCTACCTGACGAGACCTTATATGACCAGCCGCCTGAACCCCGACGACCAACAGCATGTCGAAGAGTACCTGCAACTCTCCCAGAACCGAGTCGAGCGCAAGCCTTTCCGGCCGTGGCTGCTCCTTGGTGTGGTGCTGGTGGTGGTGATCGGGCTCGGCCTGCTCAGCCGCCTTTTGAGTTACCTGACGCTATGAGCTGCCTGGCGCTCGCGAGGGTAACTGCTCCGATTTCCTTTAGCCTTGCGAGATACCCCCATGACCCATCGTATTATTATCGTCGGCGGCGGCGCCGGCGGCCTGGAGTTGGCTACCCGCCTGGGTAAGACTCTGGGCAAGCGCGGCACCGCCAGCATCACGCTGGTGGACGCCAACCTCACCCATATCTGGAAGCCTTTGCTGCACGAAGTCGCTGCCGGCTCACTGAACTCTTCGGAAGACGAACTCAATTACGTCGCCCAGGCCAAATGGAACCACTTCGAGTTCCAACTGGGGCGCATGAGCGGGCTCGACCGCGAACAGAAGAAAATCCAGCTGGCCGCCACCCTCGACGAAGAAGGCCGCGAACTGGTGCCCGCGCGCGTGCTGGGCTATGACAGCCTGGTGATTGCGGTGGGCAGCACCACCAATGATTTCGGCACCGAGGGCGCGGCGCAGCACTGTCTGTTCCTCGATACCCGCAAGCAGGCCGAGCGTTTCCACCAACAGTTGCTCAACCACTATCTGCGCGCCCACGCCGGGCAAACCGATGTGGTGGAAAAGATCAGCGTCGCCATCGTCGGTGCGGGTGCAACGGGCGTCGAGCTGGCCGCAGAGCTGCATAACGCGGCCCACGAGCTGGCGGCGTACGGCCTGGACCGCATCAAGCCGGAAAACATGCACATTACCCTGATCGAAGCCGGCCCTCGTGTACTGCCTGCCTTGCCGGAGCGGATTGGCGGGCCTGTACATAAAACCCTGGAGAAGCTCGGGGTGACGGTGCTGACCAACTCAGCGGTCAGCGAAGTGACTGCCGACGCATTGATCACCAGCAGTGGCCAGGTGATTCCCGCCAGCCTCAAGGTGTGGGCCGCCGGGATTCGTGCACCGGCTTTCCTCAAGGACATCGATGGCCTGGAAACCAACCGCATCAATCAACTGCAAGTGCTGCCGACGCTGCAAACCACCCGTGATGAAAACATCTTCGCCTTTGGCGACTGCGCCGCGTGCCCGCAACCGGGCACCGACCGCAATGTGCCGCCACGGGCCCAGGCCGCGCACCAACAGGCCTCGCTGCTGGCCAAGTCATTGAAACTGCGTATCGAGGGCAAGGACCTGCCGGCGTACAAGTACACCGACTATGGGTCGCTGATCTCGCTGTCGCGGTTCTCGGCGGTAGGTAACCTGATGGGCAACCTGACCGGCAGCGTGATGCTGGAAGGCTGGCTGGCGCGGATGTTCTATGTGTCGCTGTACCGCATGCACCAGATGGCGCTGTATGGCTTCTTCCGCACGGCGATGCTGATGTTGGGCAGCAAGATCGGACGCGGGACTGAACCGCGCCTGAAGCTTCACTAACAACAGAGTCCCTTGCGGGACTGGCTAATGTGGGGGGGGCGCTCCCTCCCACATTGGTTGTGTGTTGGATTTGAGATAATTCCAGGCAAAAAAAATCCCCGTATCTTTCGATACGAGGATTTTTAATATGGTCGGGGTAAGGGGATTCGAACTCCTGACATCCTGCTCCCAAAGCAGGCGCGCTACCGGACTGCGCTATACCCCGGTAAAAAAAAGGCGACCTTTCAGTCGCCTTCTTCGATCAGCGCTTTTGGCCTCTGATCTTAAGATTCGATTCCAGCGTTAACTGGTCTCAAAAATGGTGGGTCGTGTGGGATTCGAACCTACGACCAATTGGTTAAAAGCCAACTGCTCTACCAACTGAGCTAACGACCCAAATATGGTCGGGGTAGGGGGATTCGAACTCCCGACATCCTGCTCCCAAAGCAGGCGCGCTACCGGACTGCGCTATACCCCGGTTTGAAATTGGCTCCGTGACCAGGACTCGAACCTGGGACCCAATGATTAACAGTCATTTGCTCTACCGACTGAGCTATCACGGAACTACATATTTCAAAGTACAACTTTTACTGCTGTGTAACCTTCTCTTCGACCCTGTCCGTATCGCTACGTTAGCGTCTCTGAGGCGCGCTATTCTACAATCTTAAAAACCCCTGTCAACCCTTTAAATTGCTTTTAAGACAATGATTTGCGCTTCTTTCTGATTTCTTCTTGGGGAGAAGAAACCCGTGGGCTGACGTTGCTGCGGGGCGCACTTTACAAGCCTTTGCCTTACAGTTCAACGCCCTATCGAAAAAAAAGGCCCTGGGATGCAGGGCCTTCTCTTATTGCAGTGCAATCCGGGCTCAGTGGAAGACGATTTCGTCGTTCTCCACAGTCGCCTCGACGCTGGTGCCCGGCATAAAGCTGCCCGACAGGATCAACTGCGCCAGCGGGTTCTCGATCCAGCGCTGGATCGCACGTTTCAAAGGCCGTGCGCCATACACCGGGTCGTAACCGACCGCGATCAGCTTGTCCAACGCCTCGCGGCTCAGCTCCAGCGACAACTCGCGTTCCGCCAGGCGACCGCGCAGACGCCCCAGCTGGATCTCGGTGATGCCCGCGATCTGATCCCGCGCCAATGGCTCGAAGATCACCACTTCGTCGACCCGGTTGATGAATTCCGGACGGAAGTGCGTGGTCAACGCATCCATTACAGCAGCGCGCTGGGCCTCACGATCACCTACCAGTTCCTGGATCTGCGCCGAGCCCAGGTTGGAGGTCATGACGATCACCGTGTTGCGGAAGTCCACAGTGCGCCCGTGGCTGTCCGTGAGTCGTCCATCTTCCAGCACTTGCAGCAAGATGTTGAACACGTCCGGGTGAGCCTTCTCGACCTCATCCAGCAGGATCACCGAGTAAGGCTTACGCCGCACGGCCTCGGTCAGGTAACCGCCCTCCTCGTAGCCCACATAGCCTGGTGGAGCCCCGATCAGGCGAGCCACCGAATGTTTCTCCATGAACTCGGACATGTCGATCCGTACCATGGCCTCTTCAGTATCAAAGAGGAACTCGGCCAGGGCCTTGCACAGCTCGGTCTTACCCACGCCGGTCGGGCCGAGGAACATGAACGAGCCGCTCGGACGGTTCGGGTCGGACAAGCCGGCGCGGGAACGCCGTACCGCGTTGGACACCGCCACGACCGCCTCTTCCTGGCCGATCACGCGCTGGTGCAACAGGTGCTCCATCTTCAGCAGCTTGTCACGCTCGCCTTCAAGCATTTTCGACACCGGGATGCCGGTCCACTTGGAAACGACTTCGGCGATTTCTTCCTCGGTCACCTTGCTGCGCAACAGCTGATTTTCAGCCTTACCGTGCTGGTCGACCATTTGCAGGCTGCGTTCCAGGTCCGGGATCACCCCGTACTGCAACTCGGCCATGCGGTTCAGGTCGCCTTTACGACGTGCGGCTTCCAACTCCTGGCGCGACTGCTCGATCTTTTGCTGGATCTGCGCAGAGCCCTGTACTTCGGCTTTTTCCGAGGTCCAGATTTCTTCGAGGTCCGAATACTCGCGCTCCAGGCGGACGATTTCCTCCTGGAGTTTTTCCAGGCGTTTCTTGGCCGCGTCGTCCTCTTCTTTCTTGAGGGCCTGGGATTCGACTTTCAGTTGAATCAGGCGACGATCAAGGCGGTCGAGCACTTCCGGCTTGGAGTCGATCTCCATGCGAATGCGGCTGGCCGCTTCGTCGATCAAGTCGATGGCCTTGTCCGGCAATTGACGGTCGGTAATGTAGCGATGGCTCAACTTGGCCGCCGCAATGATCGCACCGTCGGTGATCGCCACTTTATGGTGGACCTCGTAGCGCTCTTTCAGGCCCCGCAGGATCGCGATGGTGTCCTCTTCACTCGGCTCTTCCACCAGGACTTTCTGGAAACGCCGTTCAAGGGCCGCATCTTTCTCAATGTACTGGCGATATTCGTTAAGCGTGGTAGCACCGACACAATGCAACTCACCCCGCGCCAAGGCGGGCTTGAGCATGTTGCCAGCATCCATGGAGCCCTCGCCTTTACCGGCGCCGACCATGGTGTGCAGTTCGTCGATAAACAGAATGATCTGCCCTTCCTGCTTCGACAGTTCATTAAGCAGGGATTTCAGGCGCTCTTCGAATTCACCGCGGAACTTTGCACCGGCGATCAACGACCCCATATCCAGGGACAGCAGGCGCTTGCCTTTAAGGCCGTCCGGTACTTCACCATTGATGATGCGCTGGGCCAGGCCTTCGGCAATCGCGGTTTTACCCACGCCAGGTTCACCGATCAACACCGGGTTGTTCTTGGTGCGGCGCTGCAGAACCTGGATGGTGCGACGAATTTCATCGTCACGGCCGATCACCGGGTCAAGCTTGCCCTCTTCGGCACGCTTGGTCAGGTCGACGGTGTACTTGTCCAGGGCCTGGCGCGACTCCTCGTGGTTAGGGTCGTTAACCGCATCACCGCCACGCAGGTTGTTGATGGCGTTTTCCAGGGCTTTCTTGCTGACACCCTGGCCGAGTAACAACTTGCCAAGCTTGCTGTTCTCGTCCATGGCGGCGAGCAGCACCAGTTCGCTGGAGATGAACTGGTCACCCTTCTGCTGGGCCAGGCGGTCGGCCTGGTTAAGCAGGCGCGCCAGATCCTGCGACATATTCACGTCGCCGGTAGGGTTTTGGATTTTCGGCAGTTGGTCGAGCTCTTTGCTCAACTCCTTGCGCAGGCTGTTGACATCAAAGCCCACCTGCATCAGCAAGGGCTTGATAGAACCACCTTGCTGCTCCAGGAGTGCCTGCATCAAGTGCGCAGGCTCAATGGCCGGGTGGTCGAGCCCCACCGCCAAGGATTGGGAGTCCGATAAGGCCAACTGCAATTTGCTGGTTAAACGATCAATACGCATTAGTCACCTTCCTTTTGAGCAGGCCGGAGCTATAAAACATCCTGAATGAAGAAACCTGCCAGATACCCTTATAGATGGGGTGGATTCTGGAAGATTCAAGCGAGCGGCGGTTGATATGGATCAGCGTTGACCCAGATCAGCAGAGTCTAGCGCTCAAGCCAGACAAGGGAGGCAAAACGTCCGGTGCGGGGGCTGCGCCGGTACGAAAAGAAGCGTGGGTCGGTCACGGTGCAGAAGCCACCACCATAAACAGCGGTGACACCCCGCGCAGCAAGGCGCAGGCGGGCCAACTGATAGATGTCGGCCATGAATTTGCCTGGATTGAGGCTTGGTACAAAGGCTTCGGCAGTTGTCGGCAGGTGCTGCATGAAGGCTTCACGCACTTCAGGGCCAACCTCAAAGGCTTGCGGGCCAATCGCCGGGCCCAGCCATACCAGGACGTCCGAAGGCTCTGCGTCGAGGCTTTCGAAGACTGCCTCCAGCACGCCCGCCGCCAGCCCACGCCAACCGGCATGGGCCGCAGCCACACGAGTGCCGGCACGGTTGCAGAACAACACAGGCAGGCAATCGGCGGTCATCGCGGTGCAGGCGATGCCGGGGGTGCTGCTCCAGCTACCGTCGGCCTCGGCGGTGCGGCCAGGGTCGGCCTCGACCACATCCACGCCATGGACCTGGCGCAGCCAGGCCGGCTGAATATCGAAGGCTTCGGTAAGGCGACGACGATTCTCAAGGACGGCCTCAAGGCTGTCCTCAACGTGATCGCCCAGGTTAAGGCTGTCGAACGGCGCCTGGCTGACGCCGCCCGTGCGGGTAGTCACACAGGCTTTCACCCCGACAGGCGCGGGCCAGTCAGGAATCAGCCAGTCATTCATCCGACAAACGCCTCGCGATCCTGCTTGAGCAGCGACAGCAACCAGACAAAATCGTCTGGAAGTGGTGATTCCCAGCTCATGCGCTTACCGCTCGTCGGATGGTCCAGCTCCAGGAAACGTGCATGCAACGCCTGGCGCGGGAACGTCTTGAGCGATTCGACCATGGTCTGGCTCGCCGCAGGCGGAATGCGGAAGCGGCCACCGTAGGCCGGATCGCCCACCAACGGGAAGTTGATGTGGGCCATATGCACGCGAATCTGGTGGGTACGACCGGTTTCCAGCTTGACCCGCACATGGGTGTGGGAACGGAAACGCTCGAGCACGCGGTAGTGGCTCACCGCCTGCTTGCCGCCTTCCATCACCGCCATACGCTGGCGCTGCTGGCCGTGGCGACCGATCGGGGCATTGATCTTGCCGCCCGCCACAACCACGCCGATCACGATGCACTCGTAGATACGGCTGACACTGCGGCTCTGCAATTGCGTGACCAGTTGCGTTTGCGCCTGAATGGTCTTGGCCACCACCATCAAGCCGGTGGTGTCCTTGTCCAGACGGTGCACGATGCCGCAACGCGGCACGTTGATAATGTCGGGGATGTGGTGCAGCAAGGCATTGAGCAAGGTGCCATCAGCGTGCCCGGCCGCCGGGTGAACCACCAGGCCTGCGGGTTTGTTGATGACCAGGATGTCGTCGTCTTCATAGACGATATCCAGCTCGATGTCCTGGGCAACCCATTCTCCCTGGGCTTCCTGCTCGGCAGTCAGCTCAAGAATCGCACCGCCATGGACTATGTCTCGCGGGCGGATAACCGCTCCATCCACAGTCAGGCGGCCGTCTTTGATCCAGGCGGAAAGGCGCGAGCGCGAGTGCTCAGCGAATAATTGTGCGGCGACTTGATCGAGGCGTTGGCCGCCCAATTCGGACGGCACCTCTGCGCGAAGTTCAATTTTATCGGACATGCTCAGACTAGGCGTGGCACAGCCTTTGGTTTCGGCTGCGCGCTTGTGGTTAAATACGGCGTCTTTTGCCCCGAGGCTTTCAACGGGGCGCTCATCATAACAGGACGGCCCCGCCCAAGACAGCGGCCGTCATAGGGACGCAAGCCGCCATGCAAGTGAAACACCTGCTGCTGATCGCCATCCTCGCCATGACTGCTGCTTGCTCGTCAACAAAGGAAGTCGTCGACGAAAACCTGAGCGAAGTCGAGCTGTACCAACTGGCACAGAAAGACTTGGACAATAATAGCTACACCAGCGCCACAGCGAAGCTGAAGGCCCTGGAGTCGCGCTATCCGTTCGGGCGCTACGCCGACCAGGCCCAGCTTGAGCTGATCTACGCCAACTACAAGAACGCCGAGCCGGAGGCTGCCAAGTCCGCCGCCGAGCGCTTCATCCGCCTGCACCCGCAACACCCGAACGTGGACTACGCCTACTACTTGAAGGGCCTGACCTCGTTCGACCAGGATGTCGGCCTGCTGGCGCGCTTCCTGCCGCTGGACATGACCAAGCGTGACCCGGGCGCCGCCCGTGACTCCTACAACGAGTTCGCCCAGCTGACCAGCCGCTACCCAAACAGCCGCTACGCGCCGGACGCCAAGCAGCGCATGATCTACCTGCGCAACCTACTGGCTTCCTACGAAATCCACGTGGCCCACTACTACCTGACCCGTCAGGCGTATGTAGCCGCAGCCAATCGTGGTCGCTATGTCGTGGAAAACTTCCAGGAAACCCCATCCGTGGGTGACGGCCTGGCGGTGATGACCGAGGCTTACCAGCGCCTGCACCTGGACGAGCTGGCCAGCACCAGCCTGGAGACCCTGAAGCTCAACTACCCTGATCACCCGAGCCTGAAAGACGGCCAGTTCGTGCCTCAGGTGGCCGAAGCGGACAACCGCTCGTGGCTGAGCAAGTACACCCTGGGCCTGATCGAGTCGCGTCCGCCGTTGCCGCCGGGCGAAACTCGCGCCAACCAGGACGTGATCAAGCAGTTCCAGGACGCCAAGGAAGCCATTCCTTCGGACCTCAAGCCGCACGACGAGAACGGCGACGTGATCGAAGAAGAAGAGCCGCAGGCCCTGGGCAACAACCAGGATCGTTCGTGGTTCAGCTACATGACCTTCGGTGTGTTCGACTGAGTCTGTCGACGCAACGCAAAAAAGGAGCCTTTCGGGGCTCCTTTTTTATGGGCAAGGATTATTGCGCTGTGCGCCTGCCACGTCCTTGGCTAAACTGGCGCATTCCTTATCGAGAAACCGCCCATCATGCTTCGTCTTCTGTTCTGGATTGCCGTTATTGCTGCCGCGGTATGGTTCTGGCGCAAATTCAAAAGCCCGACCGCCAGGCAGCAACGCACCAGCGAGCCCGGCGCTGCGTTGATGGTGCGCTGCGCACACTGCGGCGTGCACTTGCCACAGGATCGCGCCCTGAGTTCGCGCCAGGAGTGGTATTGCACCCAGGCGCATCTGGAGCAAGGACCGAAGTCTATCCAGCGTTGATCCGACCTTCGGGGGCATAGGGTGCCGGATCGATGATCGGCGCACGCTCCAACAGCAAATCGACAAATAACTGGCACGATGCCGGCGCCAGGACCAACCCGTTGCGGTAATGCCCACAGTTGAGCCACAGCCCGTTGAAGCCGGGTACCCGACCGATAAAGGGGATGCCCTCCGGCGAGCCGGGCCGCAAGCCGGCCCAATGCCCCACCACTTCGGCGTCGGCCAGGGCGGGAATCAGTTCCACAGCCGAGGCCTTGAGGCTTTCCAGCGCGGTGTCGGTGGGCGTCTTGTCGAACCCCTCATGCTCCAGAGTGCTGCCGATGAGGATGTGCCCGTCGCGCCGAGGGATCGCATAACGCCCTTTGGCCAGGACCATGCTCGACAGGAAGTCCGAGGGGCACTTGTACAAAATCATCTGCCCCTTGACCGGTTCCACCGGCAACGCCAAGCCCAATGTGCCGAGCAACTCGCCGCTCCACGCCCCCGCTGCGAGCACCACCTGGTCCCCCAGAATCGGCCCCTGTGCCGTATCCACGCCCACTACGTTGCCGCCATCCAGAACAAAGCCGGTCACTTCGCACTGTTCGTGAACAGTCACGGCAGGCAAGGCCAATAGCGCGGCCTTCAAAGATTTGACCAGGCGCGGGTTGCGCACGTTGGCCACGTTGGCCATATAGATCGCCTGGGAATACCCTCCACCCAAGACAGGAACCGCATCATGGGCGGCAGACACATCGACCTTGCTCAAAGGCCGCCCTTCACGAGCAGCCCAGTCCAGCGCCTCGGTTTCATCGTCCAGGTCCAGCCAGTACAACCCCGTGGTATGGACCTCCGGGTCGACACCGGTAGCGGCAAACAGCCGCTCAGCCAGTTGCGGATAAAAATCCTGGGACCAATGGGCCAGCGCCGTGACTGCTGGGCTATAGCGCCACGGATACAGTGGCGAAACAATGCCTCCGCCCGCCCATGACGACTCCTGCCCCACACCGGCACGCTCCAGCAGGATCACAGCCTGCCCCTGGGTCGCCAGATTGAACGCCGTCAACAAGCCGATGACTCCGCCACCGACAATCACCACTTGCTGTTGCTTAGCCATCATTTGATCCAGCCGATAAATAGGAATAAACGCGCCCGGCGCCCAATCATCCAGCACCCTCATCACTGCCCCCAGCATGTCTGGCGCGACATTTCAGGTGCCGCCCCCGGATTGCCACGCGCACCGCTGCTTTCCAGGCTGAAGTCACCGCAAGGGTCGCCGGCCATCACAGAATCGGCGCCCGGTGTAGCAACCAGGTAGAAATCCTGAGGGTTCAACGCTGCGGTGATTCTATAGCGATCATTGCCCGTACTGACGCCGCTTGCGTCAATAAAAGTGCCGTTCCTCATATGAAACCGCTCCAGGTGCTGAGCCTGCTCGGTCAACAGCGCGACGATTTCCGCGCGATAGACCTTTTTCACATGGCCGGTGTACCCGGGGTAAGCGATTCCGGCCATAAACGCGATGATCGCTACGGCGATCAATAGCTCGATCAGGGTAAACCCCTGGCTGTCCATGCCCATTTCATTGCTCCTTATTGAAGTTGCCGCCACGAAACCCGCCGAAATCGCGAGCCACTCTCCTCCTCCACCCGCGCATACACGCTCTCCAATACCGTGCGCGATTGGCCACTGAGCCCGACCGCTGTTATCCGGTACAACGTCGCCAGGGTTTGCGGCGGCACATGCGGCAGCCCTACACCCGGCCCCAGGGATTGAATACCGTAGAGCCCACCCTTGATGGCAACCCAGTTAACCGATGACACTGGATGGGGCCCGGCACCCACCACCGAAAACGCTTCATCCGGTGGCCCACAGGCAGCGATCGACTGACACTGCGGCAAGGCCGCGCCCTTTCGCCTCACACCTTGCTCTCCCAGCCTCAAACCACTTTCTGCGGTTTGCAGCGACTGGTTGCGGTGCCACAGGCTCCCGGTGATCTTTTGCTGGGTGACCGCCCCCTGTATCGAAGACAGGCCGATCAACGACAACAGCAACAAAAACACCAGGCTTATCAGCAGGACCATTCCCCCCTGCCGCAAAGAAACACCCTCAGCAAGCACCATGGTCGCCCTACCCCACACGGTTTCGCAGCGCCGCCACGACGCTGTAGGTTTGATCTTTTACCCGCCCCGTCGGGTCTTGCAACGTCATGCGGATGCGCACACTGCGGATCAAGGACTCATCGGTCGGGATAGCGTCATAACGCACAACCCGAATTGACGCCGGGCTGGCAGCCACGCCGAAACTGATATCGAAAGCCTTTACGTTATCCACCAACACAGCCTTGGCCGGCGCGGCAAGCGTGCTGACTTTCAACTGGCCCGCCTCGAAGGTGTAGGTCAGTTGCCGAATCGTAAAACGAATCTGCCCGGGAGCAGGCGCAGGTGAGCTGCCTGAATAGGCTTGAGCGGTAGCCGTGCAGTCGGAGAGCACCGTCCAATCAGGCCGGCCGTCGCCGACATCGGCGGTAACCAGCGTCAGCGACTTTGAACTGCCCCCGGCATTCCAGCTGACAGGCCTATCAAAGGCTGGCGGGGCGTTCTCGATAAAGGCCGTGGCCAAACAGCCAAACATGCCCGCCTGGCGAATGTCCTGGATCATCTTGCCCAGCACAAACCGCGCATCATCCTGCAGCAACATGGCCGCCTGCTGGCTGGCGTCGGTCGCTCGTGAATTGATCAGCACCTGACTCCCGCCAAGCACCAGCACCAAACCGACGGCCAGGGCCAGCAACAATTCCACCAGGCTGAAACCTCTACCCCGATGCCTCATTGCATCACCCCCGGCTCATTGTCGAGGCGACTGGTCAGGGTGAAGGTTTCCCTCGCGCCGGGGGTGTTTGCACCCCGGCTGTCATCCCAACTGATACTGACAGTCACTTCATCTGCACTGACCACCACAGAGCCTTTGCCGCTCTCCCCGGCAAAACCGCGAATATTGGCTTCAAAGTCATGCAGATCCACATCACGTACGTTGGTGGTCGCGGTACTGGCCGGCGCTCGAGTGCCACGGCGCAACGAATAGTCGGCACCGGAATTGGCACGGATTCGGTCGAGCATATCGTAGGCGATGAAACTGGCCTGGCTGGTCATCCTCGAACTGTCGGTGTACTTGAGCGCGTTGAGCTGGAGCATCACAGCGCCTAACAGCCCGACGGCGAGAATCAGCACTGCAACCAGCACTTCGATCAATGTCATGCCGATTTGGTACCGAGGAAAAATCAGGGGAAAACGGGTTTTCAGGCAAGCGGGCATTACCGTCGTCATCCATGTCGAAGGCCGAAAAAAGCAGGAAAACCCTGCTGTGCGAACCAAGACTAGCGTCAGTTTTTCGACGGTGCAGGTCACGGAACAAAGGGAAATACTTTGGACATGAAGGCCATCATTCGACACGTCGAACCGGACGCTATACCTATGTTTCAACCCGATATGTACACCCGTCCACGGAGGGACGACCTATGAAACAACGAGGTTTCACCCTGATAGAACTGCTTCTCGGATTGATCGTGAGCGGCATCCTGGCGCATCTGGCTACGCCCAATTTCATCGGCCTGCTGGAATCACAGCAGCGACAAAGCGCGGCGCAATCACTGACGAACGGATTTCGCTTCGCGCGCACTGAAGCCATCACGCGTAACCGGGCGGTGGTCATCCACGCACTGGACGATGACTGGAGCCAGGGTTGGCGGGTCGTGCTGGATGTTAGCGGGCGTGGCCATCTGGACGACGACAACCCGGTGTTACTGGAGCGCCAGGGCAGCGGTCGGGTACCGATCGTCGGGAATGGACCGGTCAAAAGCCAGGTACGCTTCAGCGGGTTGGGCGAACCGGTATTTGTTGGGGGAGGTTTTCGTGCGGGCACTGTACATATATGCGCCACGGACTCGGTGCAGAGCCTGTACCAAGTGGTGCTGGCGCCCAGTGGGCGCATCAGCCTGCGCAGCGATAGAGCCGAACAGGCGTTGTGCCGAAGTTACTCCGGCACCCTGGCATTCAGAGCAGCGAGCGAACCCGTAGCTCCTTGGGCATGGAGAAAGTGATGTTCTCTTCACGACCGGCCAACTCATCGGCGCCCGTAGCACCCCACGCATGCAACTGCTGGATGACGCCACGCACCAGGACTTCCGGGGCCGAAGCGCCCGCCGTGATACCAATACGCTCGACACCATCGAACCAGCTGCGCTGCATATCTTCAGCGCCGTCGATCAGATACGCCGGTGTCGCCATGCGTTCGGCCAATTCGCGCAGGCGGTTGGAGTTGGAGCTGTTAGGGCTGCCGACCACCAGCACTACATCGCATTCATCGGCTAACTGTTTGACTGCATCCTGGCGGTTTTGGGTGGCGTAGCAGATGTCGTCCTTGCGTGGCCCACCAATGGCGGGGAAACGGCTGCGCAGCGCGTCGATCACGCGGCTGGTGTCGTCCATGGACAAGGTGGTCTGGGTTACGAATGCCAAACGCTCTGGGTTGTGAACCTGCAAGCTGGCGACGTCTTTTTCGTCTTCCACAAGGTAGATGGCGCCACCATTGCTGCCGTCGTATTGGCCCATGGTGCCTTCGACTTCCGGGTGGCCGGCATGGCCAATCAGGATGCATTCGCGACCATCACGGCTGTAGCGCGCGACTTCGATATGTACCTTGGTGACCAGCGGACAGGTGGCGTCGAATACTTTCAGGCCACGACCGGCCGCTTCGGAACGCACGGCCTGGGAAACACCGTGGGCGCTGAAAATAACGATGACGTCGTCCGGCACCTGCTCCAGTTCTTCGACAAAGATGGCGCCACGTGCGCGCAGGTCTTCGACCACGAACTTGTTATGGACGACCTCATGGCGCACATAGATCGGCGGCCCGAAGACCTCCAGGGCGCGGTTGACGATTTCGATCGCCCGGTCCACGCCGGCGCAGAAGCCACGGGGGTTGGCGAGTTTGATTTGCATGCTGTGCCTCGTGTCTGGCGCTTGGGCCAGAGTTGATGCTACTGAACTGACAATGGCGACCAAAGGCGGGAGCGGGCTTGCCCCCTCCCACATTTTAGATCGGGGCGTTGATCAAAGAGCTTTAACGTCGATGATTTCAACGTCGAACGTCAAGGTTTTACCGGCCAACGGGTGGTTGAAGTCGATAGTTACCTGCGCATCATCGAAGGTTTTGACCACACCGGGCAGCTCGGTATTCGCCGCATCATTGAAAATCACCAGCAAGCCTTCCGACAGGTCCATGTCCTGGAACTGCGAACGCGGGATGATCTGCACATTTTGCGGGTTGGGCTGGCCAAAGGCGTTTTCCGGCAGGATCTGCAGGGTGCGCTTGTCGCCGGCCTTGAAACCGAACAGTGCCGCTTCAAAACCTGGCAACAGGTTGCCGTCGCCGACCTTGAAGGTCGCCGGGGCTTTGTCGAACGTGCTGTCGACCGTGTCGCCATTCTCCAGGCGCAGTGCGAAATGCAAGGTGACTTCCGTGTTCTGGCCGATGCGTTGCCCAGCCAATACCTGATCAGTCATTGACGGTCTCTCCGGTTTTCTTACTTTTGAACATGTCCAGCGCCAGCATGATTGCACCAACGGTGATGGCGCTGTCGGCAAAATTGAACGCGGGGAAGTAATGGCGGTTCTGCCAATGCACCAGGATGAAGTCGATCACATGGCCCAGGGCTATACGGTCGTACAGGTTGCCCAGGGCGCCGCCCAACACCAGGGCCAAGGCGATGGCCAGCCAGGTGTCATCGCGCCCCAGGCGCTTGAGCCAGACCACGAGCACCGCACTGACCACTACGGCGATCAGAGCGAACAGCCAGCGCTGCCAGCCACCACCGTCAGCCAGGAAGCTGAAAGCCGCGCCGGTGTTGTAGGCCAGGGTCCAGCTGAAGTAATCCGGGATCACCACGATTTGCTGGAACATTTCCAGGGAGCCTTCGAAGTGAGCCTTGCTGACCTGGTCGATGACCAGGACCAGCACGCTCAGTACGAGCCAGCCCAGACGTCCGAAACGACTGGCTGCATCAGGCATAGTGGCGAACCTCGCCTTCACCGGAAATGTTGTCGACGCAACGACCGCAGATTTCCGGATGTTCAGGGTTCACCCCGACGTCTTCACGGCAGTGCCAGCAACGGGCGCACTTAGGGAAGGCCGACTTGACCACTTTGAGCTTGAGGCCCGGCACTTCGGTGGCCACGGCATCCGCCGGTGCCTGGGCAAACGGTGCCAGGCTCGCAGTGGAAGTGATCAACACGAAGCGCAGCTCGTTGCTCAGTTTGGTCAGGTCGGCAGTCAGGCCTTCCTCGGCAAACAGGGTGACTTCGGCCTGGAGGTTGCCACCGACGGCCTTGGCCGCACGCTGAACCTCCAGCTCCTTGTTCACCGCAACCTTGACGGCCATTACACCTTCCCAGTACTCGCGGCCCAGTTCAAAGTCGGCCGGCAGTTCGGTCAAGCCTTCGTACCAGGTATTGAGCATGACGGACTCGTTACGCTCGCCCGGCAGGTATTCCCACAGTTCGTCGGCGGTGAAGGCCAGGATCGGGGCGATCCAGCGCACCAGCGCTTCGGAGATGTGGTACAGCGCGGTCTGCGCCGAACGGCGGGCCTTGCTGTTGGCACCGGTGGTGTACTGGCGGTCCTTGATGATGTCGAGGTAGAAACCACCCAGCTCCTGCACACAGAAGTTGTGGATCTTGGAGTACACGTTCCAGAAGCGGTATTCGCCGTAGTGCTCCTGCAACTCGCGCTGCAGCAACAGGGTACGGTCCACGGCCCAACGGTCCAGGGCGAGCATGTCCTCGGCCGGCAGGATGTCGGTGGCCGGGTTGAAACCGGTCAGGTTCGACAGCAGGAAGCGCGCGGTATTACGGATACGGCGGTAGGCATCGGCGCTGCGGGCCAGGATCTGGTCCGACACGGCGATCTCGCCGGAGTAATCGGTCGACGCCACCCACAGGCGCATGATGTCTGCGCCCAAGGTGTCGTTGATCTTTTTCGGCTCGATCACGTTCTTCAGCGACTTGGACATCTTGCGGCCCGTCTCGTCGACGGTGAACCCGTGGGTCAGCAGCTCGCGGTATGGCGCGTGGTTGTCGATGGCGCAACCGGTCAGCAGCGACGAGTGGAACCAGCCCCGGTGTTGGTCGGAGCCCTCCAGGTACAGGTCGGCACGCGGGCCGGTTTCGTGACCCATCGGGTGCGAGCCGCGCAGCACGTGCCAGTGGGTGGTACCCGAGTCGAACCATACGTCGAGGGTGTCGCTGATCTTGTCGTACAGCGGCGCTTCGTCACCCAGCAACTCGGCGGCGTCCAGCTTGAACCAGGCTTCGATGCCTTCCTGTTCGACACGCTGGGCCACCACTTCCATCAGTTCGACGGTGCGTGGGTGCAGCTCGCCGCTTTCCTTGTTGAGGAAGAACGGGATCGGCACGCCCCAGTTACGCTGGCGGGAGATGCACCAGTCCGGACGGTTGGCGATCATCGAGTGCAGGCGCGCCTGGCCCCAGGCCGGGACGAACTGGGTGTCTTCGATGGCTTTGAGCGAGCGTACACGCAGGGTATCGCCGCTGGCTGGCTCCTTGTCCATGCCAATGAACCATTGCGCCGTGGCGCGGTAGATCAGCGGGGTCTTGTGGCGCCAGCAGTGCATGTAGCTGTGCTTGATGGTGTCGGTTTGCATCAGCGCACCGACTTCACGCAACTTGTCGATGATCGGCTGGTCGGCCTTGAAGATGAACTGGCCGCCGAAGAACTCCAGCGACGGCACATAAACGCCGTTGCTTTGCACGGGGTTGATGATCTCGTCGTTGACCATGCCGTACTTCTTGCAGATCACGAAGTCGTCCACGCCATAGGCAGGCGAGCAGTGAACAATGCCCGTACCCGAACCCAACTCTACGTAGTCAGCCAGGTACACCGGCGACAGACGGTCATAGAACGGGTGACGGAAGTTGATCAGCTCCAGCGCGGAACCGGTGGTGGTGGCAATTACCGAACCTTGCAGCTCGTAGCGAGCCAGGCACGCCTCGACCATTTCCTCGGCGAGCACCAGCAGGCGATCACCGACGTCCACCAGGGCGTAGGTGAACTCCGGGTGCACGTTCAGCGCCTGGTTGGCGGGAATGGTCCACGGGGTGGTGGTCCAGATCACGATGGCCGCGGGCTTGCTCAGGCTTGCCAGGCCGAACGCCTCGGCCAGCTTGGCATCGTCGGCGATCGGGAAGGCCACGTCGATGGTCGAGGACTTCTTGTCTTCGTATTCGACTTCCGCTTCAGCCAGGGCCGAGCCGCAATCGAAGCACCAGTTCACGGGCTTGAGGCCCTTGAACACGAAACCGCCCTTGACGATTTCGGCCAAGGCACGGATTTCACCGGCCTCGTTCTTGAAGTTCATGGTTTTGTACGGGTTGTCCCACTCACCCAGCACACCCAGGCGGATGAACTCGGACTTCTGCCCTTCGATCTGCTCGGCAGCGTAGGCACGGCACAGTTCACGGGTTTTATCCGCGCCCAGGTTCTTGCCGTAGGTCACTTCGACCTTGTGTTCGATCGGCAGGCCGTGGCAGTCCCAACCCGGGACATAAGGCGCGTCGAAACCCGCCAGCGTTTTCGAGCGCAGGATCATGTCCTTGAGAATCTTGTTCAGCGCATGACCGATGTGAATCGTGCCGTTGGCATAAGGAGGGCCGTCGTGCAGGACGAATTTCGGACGATCCTTGCCAATTTCGCGCAACTTTCCGTACAGGCCAATACTGTCCCAGCGCTGCAGGATCTGCGGTTCGCGCTGTGGCAGGCCGGCCTTCATTGGGAAGGCGGTGTCCGGAAGGTTTAGCGTGGCTTTATAGTCGGTCATTTAAGGCTCTTCGGTTAGCGATGGGCGCTAGGTGCGGCTAGTGCACGGGCGGCGGCGACATCCGCATTGATCGCCGTTTTCAACGCCTCAAGCGAGGCGAAACGCTGCTCTTCACGCAGCTTCTGGTGGAAAACCACCGTCAAACGCCGGTCATACAGATCACCGGCAAAATCCAACAGATGAACTTCCAGGTGGGCCTTGCCATCACCTGCAACCGTGGGCCTGACACCTATGTTGGCGACTCCCGGCCACGATTGACCGTCGATGTCGACGCTGACCAGGTAAACCCCGGTCAGCGGCACACGGCGGCGCTTGAGTTGCACGTTGGCAGTTGGCGTGCCCAGTTGGCGCGCCAGCTTCTGGCCGTGCAGTACCCGCCCGGCAATGCGGAACGGGCGACCGAGCAAACGCTCGGCCAAGGCGAAGTCGGCAGCGGCCAGGGCGTTACGCACCTGGGTGCTGCTCACGCGCAGGCCGTCCAGTTCGACGGTTTGCGCGGCTTCGACGGTAAAGCCCTGGGTGATACCGGCGTGTTGCAGGAACTCGAAATCCCCGACCCGATCGCAGCCAAAACGGAAGTCGTCGCCGACCTCCAAATGCTGTACGCCCAGACCGTCTACCAGTATGCGGTCGACGAACTCGGCAGCGCTGAGACTTTGCAAACGCTGGTTGAAAGCCAGGCAGAGGACGCGGTCCACGCCTTCTTCGGCCAGCAGTTGCAGCTTGTCCCGCAGACGGGCCAGACGTGCCGGTGCCGTTTCCGGGGTGAAATATTCCCGCGGCTGCGGCTCGAAAATCACCACGCAGCTGGGTACGCCCAACTCGACCGCACGCTCGCGCAGCCGGGCCAGGATAGCCTGGTGGCCACGGTGAACACCGTCAAAGTTGCCAATAGTGGCGACGCAGCCCCGATGCTCAGGGCGCAGGTTGTGGAGACCTCGAACCAGCTGCATAACGCGCTTCTTGCTCATAAAGTGGTCGATTATAACCACACCCGGCCCCGGACGACAGGCAACAGCGCAGGGCAAATGGATCGAATCGATAAAACAACCGTTTTATCGCGGCAAACTCTCTAGCTCAACGACTTGCGATTGAAATCCCGCAGGCGGAAGCCTTGCAGCAGCAACATCCCGAAGTACACCACCACGCCGGCCACGACCAGCACGCCCAGGCGCATAAAGCGCTCCAGCATATGCCCCTCATCCCAGGCCGGCATGAAGTGCATCAGGCCGAGCAATACCGCCGACATCATCGCAACCGCCACCAGCAACTTGAGGGCGAACATGCCCCAGCCAGGCTGAGGCTGGAACATCTGTTGTTTGCGCAGCTGATAAAACAGCAGGCCGGCATTGATGCACGCACCGGCACTGATGGCCAGGGCCAGGCCGGCGTGGGCCAGCGGACCAATAAACACCAGGTTGAGCAGTTGCGTGACGATCAGGGTGAAGATCGCGATCTTTACCGGCGTGCGGATGTTTTGCTGGGCATAGAAGCCAGGCGCCAGCACCTTGATCACGATAATGCCGAGCAGGCCGACGGAATAGGCCACCAGCGCATGCTGGGTCATCAACGCGTCATGGGCATCGAATTGCCCGTATTGGAACAGCGACACTGTCAGCGGCTCGGCCAGGATCCCCAACGCCAGTGCGCACGGCAGCACCAGCACGAAGCACAGGCGCAGCCCCCAATCAAGGATGCGCGAGTATTCCTGGCGATCCTTGCTGGCATAGGTGCGTGCCAGCGTCGGCAGCAAAATGGTGCCCAGGGCCACGCCCAGCACACCGGAAGGCAACTCCATGAGACGGTCGGCGTAATACATCCATGACACCGAGCCGGATACCAGCAGCGAGGCGAACGCGGTGTTGATGATCAGGGAAATCTGGCTCACCGACACCCCCAGGATCGCCGGCAACATATTGCGCATGACGCGCCAGACGCCGGTGTCCTTGAAGTTCAGGCGCGGCAATACGAGCATGCCGATCTTTTTCAGGTGCGGCAGTTGGTAGAGCAACTGCGCCAGGCCACCGGCCAGCACGGCCCAGCCAAGGGCCATGACCGGTGGATCGAAGTAAGGTGTCAGGAACAGGGCAAAGATAATCATGCTGACGTTAAGCAGCGTCGGCACGAACGCCGGCACCGAGAAACGGTTCCAGGTGTTGAGGATCGCACCGGCCAGGGATGACAGCGAGATCAGCAATATATAAGGAAAGGTCACCCGCAATAGATCAGTGGTCAGCGCGAATTTTTCCGGCGTATTGGCAAAACCCGGCGCCGTGGCCCAGATCACCCAGGGCGCGGCGAGCATGCCGACGAGGGTCACCAGCATCAACACCAGGGTGAGCAGGCCCGAGACGTAGGCAATGAAGGTACGGGTCGCCTCCTCCCCCTGCTGGGTCTTGTACTCGGCCAGAATCGGCACGAACGCCTGGGAAAACGCGCCCTCGGCAAAGATCCGCCGCAGCAGGTTGGGCAGTTTGAACGCAATAAAGAACGCATCCGTGGCCATGCTGGCGCCGAAGATACGCGCCAGCAGGGTGTCACGCACAAACCCCAGAACCCGGGAGATCATCGTGATAGAGCTGACGGCGGCCAACGATTTGAGCAGATTCATTGAAAGAGTTTGCGCCTATAGATAAAGAGCAGGCGAACTAAGCGCCTACTTATGCGATACTGCGCGCCTGCAACAGCACAGCGCCAAAGCTCGCGAGTTTACAGGTCAAGCGCCGGAAATAAATCACCCGCCTCTTCAGATCGACCACTCAGCAGTTCGCATCAGCCGGCCTTGACAACACATCAAGTCATCGGCATGATTCGCGGCCTATTTTGTTTGCTATTTCCTAAAAAGTCTTTCGAGGAGCTCGACGGTGGCCAACACACCTTCCGCCAAAAAACGTGCAAAACAGGCTGAGAAGCGTCGCAGCCACAACGCCAGCCTGCGTTCCATGGTTCGTACCTACATCAAGAATGTAGTTAAAGCCATCGACACCAAAGACGCTGAAAAAGCTCAAGCAGCTTACGTTCTGGCTGTGCCAGTTATCGACCGTATGGCCGATAAAGGCATCATCCACAAGAACAAGGCCGCTCGTCATAAGAGCCGCCTGAATGGCCACATCAAGGCTCTGAGCGTTCCTGCTGCAGCCTAAGTGGTAGCAACTGCAACGCAACCCCGGTTGCGAAACAGTTAAGAAATGCCCCATACCGAAAGGTCTGGGGCATTTTTGTTTGTGACTGAAAATACACCACGATCAAAATGTGGCCGGGGTATCCGGTAGAGATTTTCAAGCGCACAAAAAACGCCCCGAACCAGTCGGGGCGTTTTTGCTACCACTTGATCAAAACATCAATCAATGGTGATGGCCGCCTTCACCGTGGACGTGACCGTGAGCCACTTCTTCCTGGGAAGCGTCGCGGATGGCAACGATCTTCACTTGGAAGTTCAGGCGCTGGCCAGCCAGGGGGTGGTTGCCGTCGACGGTGACGTCGTCGCCGTCCAGGTCACGGATAGTGACGATCTGCATTTGACCGTCCGGCGCGGAGGCGTGGAACTGCATGCCCACTTCCAACTCATCAACACCTTCGAACATGCTGCGGCTCAGGGTGCTGACCAGTTCGGCGGAGTATTCGCCGTAGGCATCTTCAGGCTCTACGGCAACGGTCAGCTCATCACCGACGTTCTTGCCTTCCAGGGCCTTTTCCAGGCCTGGGATGATGTTACCTGCGCCTTGCAGGTAGACCAGCGGCGCGCCGCCGGCTGAGCTGTCGATGACCTCACCAGCGTCGTTGGTCAGGGTATAGTCGATGGAGACAGCCTTGTTAGCGGCGATCGTCATGGGGCGAGACCTTTTGCATAAGAATGAAGAACGGACAAGTCTAAACAAGGATTTGCCCGAAAGCGAACAGAACCCGGACGGACGGGACCGATCAACGGCATCCCTGGTCATCGGTTTCCATCAGGACGAGGAGGGTCACTGGGTTGCCGGGCTGTCCTGCGGCCACACCCAGCACCTGCGCCACCAGCCGCCATGGCAGTCTCGCGCCTGGGTACTCGACGCCGCGCAGCGCCTGGAAAAAATAGGCCAGCCCTTTGCCTGCGGCTGGTGTGCGCAAGCGCCCGAATAACGATAACCTTGGCGCCTGATTCCCGGTAGGCACTCAACCATAGGGCGCCACCGAAGCCATGCACCTCCAGAGAATTCGCATGCAGACTTTTTTTATCGCGCCCACCGATTTTGGTGTGGGTCTGACCTCCATCAGCCTTGGGCTGGTGCGTACCCTTGAGCGAGCCGGCCTGAAAGTCGGTTTTTTCAAGCCGATTGCCCAACCACATCCCGGCGATACCGGCCCTGAGCGCTCCACCGAGCTGGTGGCTCGCACCCATGGCCTCAAGCCGCCACAGCCGCTAGGCCTGGCTCACGTGGAACGCATGCTGGGCGACGGCCAGCTCGACGAGCTGCTCGAAGAAATCATCACCCTTTACCAGCAAGCCGCCGTGGGCAAGGACGTGCTGATCGTCGAAGGCATGGTACCGACCCGCAGCGCCAGCTATGCGGCCCGGGTCAACCTGCACCTGGCCAAAAGCCTGGATGCGGAAGTGATCCTGGTCTCGGCCCCGGAAAACGAAGTGCTCACCGAACTCTCCGGCCGCGTGGAACTGCAGGCCCAGTTGTTCGGCGGCCCGAAAGACCCGAAAGTGCTCGGCGTAATCCTGAACAAGGTGCGCACCGACGAAAGCATGGAAGCCTTCTCGGCGCGCCTCAAGGAGCATTCGCCCTTGCTGCGCAGCGGTGATTTCCGCCTGCTCGGCTGCATTCCTTACCAGCCGGAACTCAACGCGCCGCGCACCCGCGACGTGGCCGACCTGATGGGCGCGCAAATCCTCAACGCCGGCGACTACGAAACCCGGCGCATGACCAAGATCATCATCTGCGCCCGCACCATGCGTAACACCGTGGAGCTGCTCAAGCCCGGCGTGCTGGTGGTGACCCCCGGAGACCGTGACGACATCATCCTCGCCGTCAGCCTGGCCGCGATCAACGGCGTGCCCCTGGCCGGCCTGCTGCTGACCAGCGACACCCTGCCCGACCCGCGCATCATGGAGCTCTGCCGCGGCGCGTTCCAGGCCGGGTTGCCGGTGCTGTCGGTGAGTACCGGTTCCTACGAGACCGCCAACCTGCTCAACAATCTCAACAAGGAAATCCCCATCGATGACCGCGAGCGCGCGGAGATCATCACCGATTTCGTCGCCAGCCACCTCGATGCGCGCTGGCTGCACCAGCGCTGCGGCACGCCACGGGAGATGCGCCTGTCGCCGGCGGTGTTCCGCTACCAGTTGATCCAGCGCGCCCAGGCGGCCAACAAACGCATTGTGCTGCCCGAGGGCAGCGAGCCGCTGACCGTGCAAGCCGCCGCCATCTGCCAGGCCCGGGGCATCGCGCGCTGCGTGCTGCTGGCCAAGCCGGCTGACGTGGAAGCCGTCGCGCGCGCCCAGGGCATCGAATTGCCCGAAGGCCTGGAGATTCTCGACCCGGACCTGATTCGCCAGCGCTACGTGGAGCCCATGGTTGCCCTGCGCAAGAGCAAGAGCCTGAATGCGCCGATGGCCGAGCAGCAACTGGAAGACACCGTGGTGATCGCCACCATGATGCTCGCGCTGGATGAAGTGGACGGCCTGGTTTCAGGGGTTATCCACTCCACCGCCAACACCATTCGCCCGGCTCTGCAGCTGATCAAGACCGCACCGGGCTGCACCCTGGTGTCGTCGGTGTTCTTCATGCTGTTCCCCGAGCAGGTGCTGGTCTACGGCGACTGTGTGATGAACCCGCACCCCAGTGCCGCCGAGCTGGCGGAAATCGCCTTGCAAAGCGCCGACTCGGCGGCTGCCTTCGGCATCACTCCGCGTGTGGCGATGATCAGCTACTCCAGCGGCGACTCGGCCAGCGGTGAGGAAGTGGAGAAAGTCCGCGAAGCCACCCTGCTCGCCCATGAACAGCAAAGCTCACTGCTGATCGACGGCCCGCTGCAATACGACGCCGCCGCCAACGAAACCGTCGCCCGCCAACTGGCCCCCGACAGCCTGGTCGCCGGCAAAGCCACCGTGTTCGTGTTTCCGGACCTGAACACCGGCAACACCACCCACAAGGCCGTGCAACGCAGTGCCGATTGCGTCAGCCTGGGGCCGATGCTCCAAGGCCTGCGCAAACCGGTCAACGACCTGCCACGGGGTGCCCAGGTCGACGACATCGTGTACACCATCGCGCTGACTGCGATTCAAGCCGCCAACCGACCTATGGATATCTAAATGCTGGATTTTCTACCTGCCGCCGTACGCGGGGTGATCGCGTCCTTGTTGCTGGCGCTTAACACGATCCTGCTGTGCTCATTCCTGTTCATCGTGGCGCTGTTCAAGGCGCTGCCCTTCACCAAGCGCTTCAGCGAATGGCTGATGAACCACACCCATGAAGCCTGGGTCACCAACAACAAGGGCTGGATGAATCTGGTGCGCCATACCCGTTGGCACCTTAAAGGTCTTGAAGGCCTGGACTACCAGCACTCGTACCTGGTGACCAGCAACCATCAGAGCTGGGTCGACATCATGGTCCTGCAATACGTGCTCAATCGTCGGATTCGCCCGCTGAAATTCTTCCTCAAGCAGGAGTTGATCTGGGTGCCGGTGATTGGCCTGGCGTGGTGGGCACTGGGTTTTCCCTTCATGAAGCGCTACACCAAGGCCTACCTGGAAAAACACCCGGAGAAGAAAGGCAAGGACCTGGAAACCACTCGCAAGACCTGTGCGAAGTTTCGCGACAACCCGGTGGGTATTTTCAACTTTGCCGAAGGCACGCGTTTTACACCGGGCAAGCATGCGCAGCAGAAGTCGCCGTTTCGCTACCTGCTCAAGCCCAAGGCGGGTGGTATCGCGTTTGTGCTGGATGCCATGGGGGAACAACTCAAATCACTGGTCAACGTGACCATTCACTACCCTGGCGGACGTCCTGGGTATTGGGACCTGCTGTGCGGGAATGTGAAGGACGTTGTGGTGCAGTTTGAAGAGGTGCAGATTCCGGCCGAGTTTATCGGCAGGAATTATGAGCAGGATGGGGAGTATCGGTTGGCGTTCCAGGGGTGGATCAACCAGCTGTGGGAAACCAAGGATGCGTTGCTGGACCGACTTCACAAAGACTTTCCAGACAAATGATGAACAAAATGTGGGAGGGGGCTTGCCCCCGATAGCGGTGGATCAGTGACAGATGTACTGACTGACACACTGCTATCGGGGGCAAGCCCCCTCCCACATTTGACTGCGCGAGGCTTAGATCGCGCCGCGCTGACGCAACAGTTCCAGCACTTGCTTGACGCTGTCTTCCAGCGACAGGGCATGGGTGTCGATTACCAGGTCGGCATTCAACGGCACGTCGTACGGGAAGGATTCGCCAGGGATGTTATCCCCACCCGCCGCGTACAAGCCCTGCGGATCACGCTCGGCGCACACCTGCGGGGAGGCCTGCACGTACACGGTCAGCAGGCGGTCGCTGCCAATCAGCGCCTTGGCCTGTTCACGGCCTTCGGCATCCGGGGCAACGAATGCGGCCAGGGTCAGCAGGCCGGCTTCGTTGAACTGACGCGCCACGTGAGCGGCACGGCGCCAGTTTTCGGTACGCCCGGCACGGTCCTGGGGCAAGCCCTTGTTCAGGTCGTGACGCAGGTTCTGGCCGTCCAGCACGAACACCGCACGGCCCATATCGAACAGCTTGCGCTCGACCGCATAGGCCAAGGTGCTCTTGCCCGCGCCTGACAGTCCGCTGAACAACACGGTGGCCGGTTGCTGGCCGAAACGCTGGGCGCGCTCCTCGGTGGCGACATGGGCCAACTTGCCATGATGCGCCGCACTGCCGTGGGTGACCGGCGGTGCGATGATCATGCCGGCGCCCACGGTGCCGTTGGTCAGGCGGTCGATGACGATAAACGCACCGGTGGTGCGGTTGCTGTCATAGCCATCCAACGCGATGGCGGCGTCGAGGCTGACCTTGACCCGGCCGATCTCGTTCAACTGCAGCGAACTCGCCGGGCCTTCGGCCAGGGTGTTCACGTCGACACGGTGCACGATGCTGGTGATGGAACCCGGCACGTAGCTGGTGGCGCGCTTGATGTCGTATTTCTTGCCCGGCAGCATCGGTTCTTCGGCCATCCACACCAGCATGGCGTCGAAGGCGTCGGTCACTTGCGGCACGTTGTCGGCATGCACCAGCAGGTCGCCACGGGAGATGTCGATCTCGTCTTCCATGGTCAGGGTCACGGCCTGGCCTGGGCCGGCGTGTTCCAGCTCACCTTCGAAGGTTACGATGGATTTGACGCGGCTGCTCTTGCCCGACGGCAGCACCACGACTTCGTCGCCTTTGTGCACGATGCCGCTGGCCAGGGTGCCGGCAAACCCACGGAAGTTCAGGTTCGGTCGGTTGACGTACTGCACCGGGAAACGCAGGTCGGTGTAGTTACGGTCGTTGGCGATCTCGACGGTCTCGAGGATCTCCATCAGCGACTGGCCGGTGTACCAGGGCGAGTGCTCGCTCTTGTTCACCACATTGTCGCCCTTGAGCGCCGACATCGGCACGAATGCCATGGTGCTCGGCTTGAAGGCGATGCCCTCGGCGAACTTCAGGTAATCGGCCTTGATCGACTCGAACACGCTTTGGTCAAAGCCATTGATGTCCATCTTGTTGACGGCGATCACGATGTGCTTGATGCCCAGCAACGAGGCGATATAGCTGTGGCGACGGGTCTGGGTCTGCACGCCGTAACGGGCGTCGATCAGGATGATCGCCAGGTCACAGGTGGACGCACCGGTGGCCATGTTGCGGGTGTACTGCTCATGGCCGGGGGTATCGGCGATGATGAATTTGCGCTTGGCGGTGGAAAAGTAGCGGTAGGCGACATCGATGGTGATGCCCTGCTCACGCTCGGCCTGCAGGCCGTCGACCAGCAACGCCAGGTCGATGTCGTCACCGGTGGTGCCGGACTTTTTCGAGTCACGGGTGATGGCTTCCAGGTGATCTTCGTAGATCATCTTGGAGTCGTGCAGCAAGCGCCCGATCAGGGTGCTCTTGCCGTCGTCGACGTTGCCACAGGTCAGGAAGCGCAACATCTCTTTGCGCTCGTGCTGGCCCAGGTAGGCGAGGATGTCCTCGCTGATCAAATCAGATTGATGCGACATGACAGCCCCTTAGAAATAGCCTTGACGTTTTTTATCTTCCATCGAGCCGGCACCATCGTGGTCGATGACACGGCCCTGGCGCTCGGAAGTTCGCGTCAGGAGCATTTCCTGAATGATGTCCGTCAACGTCTCGGCTTCGGACTCCACCGCGCCCGTCAATGGGTAGCAGCCAAGGGTACGGAAACGTACTTTCTTTTTGACGATTCGGGCTTTGTCTTCGTCGGACAAGTGCTCGAGGATGCGGTCGTCGTCGATCATGATCAACGTGCCGTTCTTCTCGATGACATCGCGTTCGGCGGCGAAGTACAGCGGCACGATCGGGATGCCTTCCAGGTAGATGTACTGCCAGATGTCCAGCTCGGTCCAGTTGGACAGCGGGAACACACGGATCGACTCACCCTTGTTGACGTTGCCGTTGTAGACGTTCCACAGCTCCGGGCGCTGGTTCTTCGGGTCCCAGCGGTGCTTGCTGTCGCGGAACGAGTACACGCGCTCTTTGGCACGGGATTTCTCTTCATCGCGACGGGCACCGCCGAAGGCGGCGTCGAAACCATGCTTGTCCAAGGCCTGCTTGAGGCCTTCGGTCTTCATGATGTCGGTGTGCTTGGCGCTGCCGTGGGTGAACGGGTTGATGCCCTGCGCCACGCCATCCGGGTTGACGTGGGTGATCAGGTCCAGGCCCAGCTCTTCGACCATTTTGTCGCGGAACTTGTACATCTCCTGGAATTTCCAGCGGGTGTCGACGTGCATCACCGGGAACGGCAGCTTGCCCGGGAAGAAGGCCTTGCGCGCCAGGTGCAGCATCACGGCGGAGTCTTTACCGATCGAGTAGAGCATCACCGGGTTATCGAACTCGGCGGCGACCTCGCGGATGATGTGGATGCTTTCCGCCTCCAGCTGTTTCAGATGCGTCAGTTTGTCGACCATGGTTACTCACGGAAAAACGATCTTATGGACGGCCAGCGGGCCGTGTTCGAGCGGGGCATGCTAGCACAGCACCTTCTTCTATTCAGGGCGCCAGCTAGATCGAAACGGTATATCAATATGCCCCAAGGTTTGGCCATCAAATCGGGTTGGGGCAATCGATGAACAGATGCTCCAGGGCGAAGCGCCGCGCCAGGTAATCGCCCAGCGCCTGTACGCCGTAGCGCTCGGTGGCGTGGTGGCCGGCGGAGATAAAGCTGATGTCGTTTTCCCGGGCGCTGTGGAAGGTTTGCTCGGAAGCTTCGCCGCTCAGGAACAGATCGACGCCCGCGGCGATGGCGTTGTCGATGTAACCCTGGCCGCCACCGGTGCACCAGCCGACGCGGCGGATCATCTGGCTGCCTTCGATCAGCAGCGGCTCGCGGCCCATCACGTCCTGCAAACGCCGGGCGAAGTCGCGGGGCGACAGCGGTTCGACGAGCGAGCCGACCAGGCCGACGATCCTGGGGTTGCTCGGGTCCAGTGGGCCTTCGACGGTGATATCCAACTGGCGGGCGAGTTGCACGTTATTGCCAACGTCGGGGTGCAGGTCCAGCGGCAGGTGGTAGGCCAGCAGGCTGATGTCGTGTTTGAGCAGGGTTTTCAGGCGGCGTTGCTTCATGCCGGTGATACAGGGGCTTTCGCCTTTCCAGAAATAACCGTGATGCACCAGGATCAAATCGGCCTGGGCTTCGACGGCCGCGTCCAGCAGGGCCTGGCTGGCGGTCACGCCGCTGACGATGCGCATCACTTGCGGCCGCCCCTCGACCTGCAGGCCATTGGGGCAGTAATCGGCAATTTTTGCGCTGCCAAGGTAGCGGTCCGCTTCCTCGACGAGGGTGGTAAGGGGGACGGCCATAAAAGACTCCTAAATATCCCGTTCCGAGGCGCTCGCAGCCTCGTATAATGCGCGACATTATGGGCGCTCTCCCGCCCCCTGCAACCTGTCAGGACTTACTTGATGCTCAAGGCACTGCGTTTTTTTGGATGGCCATTGCTGGCTGGCGTGCTGATCGCGATGCTGATTATTCAGCGTTATCCCCAGTGGGTGGGCTTGCCCAGCCTTGATGTCAACCTGCAACAGGCGCCCCAGACCAGCTCGGTGGTGCAAGGCCCGGTGACTTACGCGGACGCGGTGGTCATCGCCGCTCCCGCGGTGGTCAACCTGTACACCACCAAGGTCATCAACAAGCCGGCCCATCCGTTGTTTGAAGACCCGCAGTTCCGCCGTTATTTCGGTGACAACGGACCCAAGCAGCGCCGCATGGAGTCCAGCTTGGGTTCGGGGGTGATCATGAGCCCCGAAGGCTACATCCTCACCAATAACCACGTGACTACCGGCGCCGACCAGATTGTGGTGGCCCTGCGTGACGGCCGCGAAACCCTGGCCCGTGTGGTGGGCAGCGACCCGGAAACCGACCTCGCGGTCCTGAAGATCGATCTGAAAAGCCTGCCTTCCATCACCCTCGGCCGTTCCGATGGACTGCGGGTAGGCGATGTCGCACTGGCCATCGGCAACCCGTTCGGAGTGGGCCAGACGGTGACCATGGGCATCATCAGCGCCACCGGGCGGAACCAGCTGGGGCTGAACAGCTACGAGGACTTTATCCAGACCGATGCGGCGATCAACCCGGGCAACTCCGGCGGCGCACTGGTGGATGCCAATGGCAACCTGACCGGCATCAACACGGCGATTTTCTCCAAGTCCGGCGGCTCCCAGGGCATCGGCTTTGCGATCCCGGTAAAGCTGGCGATGGAGGTGATGAAGTCGATCATCGAGCACGGCCAAGTGATTCGCGGCTGGCTGGGGATTGAAGTACAGCCGCTGACCAAGGAGCTGGCCGAGTCGTTCGGCCTGACCGGGCGCCCTGGCATCGTGGTCGCCGGGATCTTCCGCGATGGCCCGGCGCAGAAAGCCGGCCTGCAACTCGGGGACGTGATCCTCAGTATCAACGGCGAACCGGCCGGAGATGGCCGTAAGTCGATGAACCAGGTGGCGCGGATCAAGCCGACCGACAAGGTGGCGATCCAGGTGATGCGCAATGGTAAAGAGATCAAGCTGCTGGCGGAAATTGGCCTGCGTCCACCGCCTGCACCGGTCAAAGAAGAGGAATAAACCGCCTCCACAGGTACCCGTTCGCGGGTACCTGTAAGCATATATTTCAAAGCAAAAGCATTCTCATTGGACATGTTATATTGTTTCAATATTGCCATTGGAACGCTCTATCATGCCGTCTCGAAAGTTTGCCCCCCTGGCTGGCCTGGCCTTGGGTCTGCTGCTGGATCCCGCGTTTGCCGAAGAAAACACCGTTGAGCTGGACACCATCAGCGTCACCACCGACGCCTATGAATCCGCCACCGGCCCGGTCAAAGGCTACCGTGCCACCCGCTCTGCCAGCGCGACTAAAACCGACACAGCCCTGCGCGACATCCCACAGTCCATCAGCGTGATTCCCGCCTCGGTACTTACGGACCTGGGCAGCACCCACGTGGAACGCGCCCTGGAGTTTGCCGGCGGGGTATCCAAGCAGAACAACTTTGGCGGCCTCACCCTCTACGAATACAGCGTGCGCGGCTTCACCACGTCGGAGTTCTATCAGGATGGTTTCAGCGCCAACCGTGGCTACCCGAGCACACCGGACGCGGCCAATATCGAACGCATCGAAGTGCTCAAAGGCCCGGCCGCCAGCCTGTATGGCCGTGGTGATCCCGGCGGCACCGTGAATATCGTCACCAAAAAGCCCCAGCCTGAAGCCTTCACCACCGTGCAAACCAGCGCGGGCAGTTGGGATCGCTATCGCACCGCCTTGGACGTCAATACGCCGCTGGACAGCGAGGGTGACCTGCTGTCGCGGGTCAACCTGGCGGTGGAGGACAACAACAGCTTCCGCGATCACGTCGAGAGCAAGCGCGTATTCGTCGCGCCCTCATTCAGTTGGCAGTTGGATCCGGACACCCACCTGCTGGTGGAAAGCGAATTCGTACGCCACAGCTCCACCTTCGACCGGGGCATCGTCGATGCCCCAGGCGTATCGCGCTCCACCTTCCTCGGCGAACCCAACGACGGCGATATCGACAACCACAACAACCGCATCCAGGCGACCCTCGAGCATCATCTCAACGACGCCTGGAAACTGCGCCTGGCCAGCCATTACAAACAAGGCAGCCTGTGGGGCGACGCCTCGGAAAACCGCGCGCTGAACGCCGACGGCCATACCCTTAACCGCCGTTACCGCGAACGCTCCACGGGCTGGCACGACAGCATCACCCAGCTGGAACTGCGCGGCCTGTTCGAGGTTGGCAGTTGGCAGCACGAACTGCTGGTCGGCACCGAATACGAGGACTACCGCAAGAAGGAGCGCGTCACCGCCATAGCCGGCAGCCCCTACGCCATCGACCTCTACGACCCGGTCTACGGCCAGCCCAAACCCAATGGCGCACGCTCCGGCACCGACTTCTTCGAACAGACCAAAAGCCAGGCGCTGAACCTGCAAGACCAGATCATCTTCACCGACCGCCTGCGCGGCATGATCGGCGCGCGCTTCGAGCACTTCGAACAAAGCACAGACGACTTCACCCGTAACCACGCCAAGAGTCGGCAAACCCACGACGCACTTACCCAGCGCGCCGGCCTGATCTATCAACTGACGCCAGAGGTCGGCGTATTCGCCAACGCCTCCACCTCGTTCAAGCCCAACAGCGGCCTGGACGCCAGCGGTAAGACCTTCAAGCCCGAAGAAGGCGTGGGCTATGAGGTGGGGATCAAGAGCGAGCTGTTCGACGACCGCCTCAGCACCACCCTCGCCGCCTTCCATATCGAAAAGGAAAACGTGCTGGCCCTGGACCCGGCCACCAATACCAACCGCGCCATGGGCAAGGCACGCAGCCAGGGCTTCGACCTGCAACTGACAGGACAACTGACCGATGCCGTACGCGTGATCGGCGCGCTTGCCTACATCGACGCCGAAGTGACCAAGGGTGATAAAGCCATTCCTGCGGGCAGCCGCATCCTCGGCGTAGCCAAGCGCAGTGGCAGCCTGTTGGGGGTGTATGAATTCCAGGACGGCGCGCTGCGCGGTTCAGACCTGGGCGCGGCGTTCACCTATGTGGGGGATCGCTCAGGTGAAGCGGGCAGCCGCTTTGAACTGCCCGCCTACCACACCGTCGATTTACTGGCCCATTACAAGGCCACGCGGAACGTCACCGTGGGCCTGAATCTCAATAACTTGTTCGATGAAAAGTACTACGAGCGGTCCTATAGCAATTACTGGGTCAATCCCGGCGAGCCGCGCAATCTCACCGTCAGCCTGACCCTCAACCTCTAACCCCCCCTTGCTCGCGAAGCACCTGAGAGCGCCGCGTTACCCCAGAGGCGCTGCGTTATCGTTAACGACCTTCGTGAGCAAGCTCGCTCCTACAGTGACAGCGGTGCTCTTTCGCAGAGCGTATTGAGCGCCGCCGCCCACCGCGGATCGTCATTCAAACACGGCACCAGCACCAACTCCTCACCGCCCGCCTCGCGGAATTGCTCCCGACCACGATCACCGATCTCTTCCAGGGTCTCGATGCAGTCGGCAACAAACGCGGGGCACATCACCAGCAGCTTTTTCACCCCTTGCAGGGCCAGCGCTTCCAGGCGTGCCTCGGTGTAGGGTTCGATCCATTTCGCGCGGCCCAGGCGCGACTGGAACGCCACCGACCATTTGTCGTCGGGCAAGCCCAGGCGCGCGGCGAAGTCGCGGGCAACGCTGAAGCATTGCGCGCGGTAGCAGGTCGCGAGCACCTCAGGCGAGGCGTTCTTGCAGCAGTCCGCATCCTTGAAGCAATGCTGGCCGGTCGGGTCGAGCTTTTTCAGATGGCGCTCGGGCAAGCCGTGGAAGCTCAGCAGCAAGTGGTCGTAATGCGCGTCTATATAAGGTCGGGCGCTGGCTGCCAACGCGTCGAGGTATTCCGCCTGATCGTAGAATGGCTGCAGGATCGAGAACTGTACGTTGAGCTTTTTGTCACGCACTACCCGCTTGGCTTCTTCAATCACTGTGGTCACGGTGCTGTCGGCAAATTGCGGGTACAAGGGCGCCAAGGTGACCTTTTGAATACCTTGGGCGGCCAACCGCGTGAGCGTCGTTTCCAGGGAAGGCTCGCCATAACGCATCGCCAACTCCACTGGCCCCTGGGTCCACTGCGCGGTCATCTGTTGTTGCAGGCGACGGCTGAGCACCACCAGCGGCGAGCCCTCGTCCCACCAGATCGAGGCGTAGGCGTGGGCCGATTGCTCGGGGCGCTTGATCAGGATCAGCGACACCAGCAAGCGCCGCACCGGCCACGGCAGATCAATGACATAAGGGTCCATCAGGAACTGATTGAGGTAGCTGCGCACATCGGCCACCGAAGTGGACGCCGGTGAACCCAGGTTGACCAGTAACAACGCGTGATCCGTCATGCAACATCCTATCTCTTAGCGGCGGCTGGAAACGTCGTCCAAGGCCGCACGCAACTCAGTGAACTGAAAAGTGAAACCGGCCGCCAGCAGGCGTTCGGGCAATGCTTTCTGGCCGCCCAGCAACAAGCCGGACAACTCGCCCAAACCCACCTTCAACGCAAAGGCCGGCATCGGCATGAACGCCGGGCGGTGCAGCGCTTGGCCCAATGTCCTGGCGAACTCGCGGTTACGCACTGGGTGCGGCGCGCAGGCATTATAAGGACCGCTGGCGTCATCCTTGTGCAGAAGAAAATCAATCAGGGCGATTTGATCCTTGATATGCACCCACGGCATCCACTGCCGCCCGTTGCCGATAGGCCCGCCCAGCCCCAGTTTGAACGGCAGCAACAGGCGCGACAAAAAGCCGCCCTCGGCCGCCAGTACCAGGCCGGTGCGCACCAGCACCACGCGGATACCCAAGGCTTCGGCACGCTGGGCGGTTTCTTCCCAGGCGATGCACAGTTGGCTGGGAAAATCGTCCTGTACCGGCCCACTCGCCTCGGTCAGTTCGCGCTCGCCACCGTCGCCGTACCAGCCCACCGCCGAACCGGAAACCAGCACCGCCGGTTTCTGCGCCTGGCTTTCGAGCCAGGCCAGCAGGGTTTCGGTCAAGCCGATGCGGCTGCTCCAGAGCAGCGCCTTGCGTTTGTGGGTCCAGGGACGGTCAGCTATCGGCGCGCCTGCCAGGTTGACCACCGCGTCCACCGCGCCAATCACCTCCTCCAAGCGAGCCACCCCGAGCACCGTTGCACCGCATAACCGGGCGACGTCTTCAGGATGGCGGCTCCACACCGTCAGGCGATGACCTTGGGCAATCCAGTGTTGGCAGAGTTGGCGACCGATCAGGCCGGTACCGCCGGTCAGCAAAATATGCATGGGACGCTCCTCATGTAACGTTCGCCGCCGATCACTAGTCTATTTTATAAGCAGGGATCAATTTGTAATCGAGCGTGACTTTTGTTTAAGCCTCATGCTTAACCATAGGTCACGCCAAGCGATCAGGTACGCCAAAACTTATACCAAAAAATAATATTGTACAGCTATTGGTGTCGGCGTAGCCTGTACCCAACGGTAAAACGAGGCCTCCCATGACTGTCCCCATCGCGATCATCGGCACCGGCATCGCCGGTCTCTCCGCCGCCCGAGCGTTACAAGACGCCGGGCACGTTGTACAACTCTTCGATAAAAGCCGCGGCAGCGGCGGCCGCATGTCCAGCAAACGCAGCGACGCCGGCGCACTGGACATGGGCGCCCAATACTTCACCGCCCGCGACCGACGCTTCGTCAACGAAGTGCAGCGCTGGCAAAGCAACGGCTGGGCCGAGCAATGGAAGCCCCAGCTGTACAACTTCAAGTCCGGCCAACTCACTCCCTCCCCCGATGAACAGATCCGCTGGGTCGGCACGCCACGCATGAGCGCCATCACCCGCGCCCTGCTAGATGACCTGCCGGTGGAGTTCGGCTGCCGGATCACCGAGGTGTTCCAAGGCAAACAACACTGGAACCTGTTGGATGCCGACGGCGAAAACCACGGCCCGTTCAGCCATGTGATCATCGCCACGCCCGCCCCCCAGGCCACAGCCCTGCTGGCGGCAGCGCCCAAATTGGCGAGTGCCGCCGCCGGCGTGAAGATGGACCCGACCTGGGCCATTGCCCTGGCCTTCGACAAGCCCCTGGATACCCCCATGGAAGGCTGCTTCGTGCAAGACAGCCCGCTGGACTGGCTGGCGCGCAACCGCAGCAAGCCCGGGCGCGACACGACCCTCGACACCTGGGTGCTGCATGCCACCAGCACCTGGAGCAAGGCCCACCTGGACCTGTCCAAGGACGCGGTGATCGAACACCTGCACGGTGCCTTCGCCGAATTGCTGCACAGCGCCATGCCCGCACCGTCCTTCAGCCTGGCCCACCGCTGGCTCTACGCACGGCCGTCAGCCGCCCATGAGTTCGGGGTGCTGGCCGACGCCGACCTGGGCCTGTACGTGTGTGGCGACTGGTGCCTCTCGGGGCGCGTGGAAGGGGCATGGCTCAGTGGCCAGGAAGCCGCTCGACGGTTGATCGAGCACCTGCAATGAACCGCATCAACCCGGCCAAATTGCTGCTGTCGAAGTGGACGGCAGCCCGGCCCCGCAACAAGGAAAAACACTTCCTGGTCACCGAACTGTTTCGTGACGAGGACGGCACAGTGCTGGAAATCGAATTGCAAGCCGTGATGACCCTGCGCGCCGAGCGCCTGGCCTGGCAAACCCTGCAAAATGCCGAGGCTTGGCAAATCGGCTGGAAATAGCCCCGCGCAAATACTTGTACAAAATATTTGACTTGTACAGCATCAAACCTATGATGAGATTTAGTTGTACAGATTTCAGATCTTGTACAGGAATCTTGCAGAGGTTTGGCCATGCCCAGCACACCGTCCATCAAGCCGAAGATTGGCATCAGCGCCTGCCTGCTGGGCGAGAACGTGCGTTTCAATGGCGGTCACAAGCAGTCCCAGCTATGCAGCGAGGTCCTCGCCGAGTACTTCGACTTCGTGCCGCTGTGCCCGGAAGTGGCGATCGGCCTCGGTATCCCCCGTGAAACCATTCGCTTGGTGGGCGATGCCGAACAGCCCCAGGCCGTCGGCACCGTACACCGCGAGCTGAATGTCACCGCGCCGCTGGACGCATACGGCCGCAAAATGGCCGCCGAACACACTGACCTGTGCGGCTACATCTTCATGCAGAAGTCGCCGTCCTGCGGCCTGGAACGCGTCAAGGTCTACCGTGAAAACGGAGCGCCGGTGGAGGGCGGCGGGCGTGGCATCTACGCCCAGGCGTTCTGCGCGCGTCACCCGAACCTGCCTGTGGAAGAAGATGGCCGCCTGAATGACCCTGTACTGCGGGAAAACTTCCTGACCCGCGTCTTCGTCTACGCCAGTTGGCAGCAACTGCTGACCGAGGGCCTGACCCGCCACCGTCTGCTGGCGTTTCACGCGCGTTACAAGTATTTGCTGATGGCCCACAGCCTGATGCATTACAAGAGCCTGGGCCACCGCCTCGGCAGCATGGCCAGGGACGTCAACCTCGACGAGGTGGCCGCCTGCTATTTCAGCGACCTGATGACCGGCCTGAAAAAGTGCGCCACCCGCGGCACCCACACCAACGTGCTGCAACACATCAGCGGCTACCTCAAGCAGGCCATCAGCGCGGATGACAAACAGGAAATGCAGACGGTCATCAGCCAGTATCACCAGGGCATCGTGCCGCTCGTGGTGCCGTTGACCCTGCTCAAGCATCACTTTCGCCAACACCCGGACCGCTACATCGCGCAGCAGGCCTACTTGCAGCCGCACCCGGAAAATCTCAGCCTGCGGAATGCGATCTAAACCATGAAAAGCGTCATGACCGCTATCTTGCAAGACGAACCCGGCGCAGACATCGCCCAAGCCCTCGAAGACGGCTGGCTGCCGATCCGCGAAGTGGCGCGCCAGACCGGCGTCAACGCCGTGACCCTGCGCGCCTGGGAACGCCGTTATGGCCTGATCGTGCCCCAGCGCACGCCCAAGGGCCATCGGCTGTTCAATGCCGACCATGTCCAACGCATCCACACCATCCTCACCTGGCTCAATCGCGGCGTGCCGGTCAGCCAGGTCAAAGGCCTGATCGATTCCGCCCAAGCCCTTCCCGATGCCGTCGAGAACGAGTGGCACGCCTTGCGCCAGAACCTGGTGCAGGCCGTCAGCGAACTGGCCGAACGCCGGGTGGACGATGTGTTTAACCAGGCCATGGCGCTGTACCCGCCGCGCACCCTGTGCGAGCAATTGCTGTTGCCGTTGCTGCAGGAGCTGGAACAGCGCTGGCAAGGCCAGTTCGGCGCACAGATGGAGCGGGTGTTTTTCCTGTCCTGGCTGCGCAGCAAGTTCGGTGCACGCATCTACCACAACAACCGACAGTTGCACGGCGCGCCGCTGCTGCTGGTCAACCACTCCGACCTGCCGCTGGAGCCGCACCTGTGGCTCAGCGCTTGGCTGGCCAGCAGCGCCGATTGCCCGGTGGAAGTCTTCGACTGGCCGTTGCCCACCGGCGAGCTGGCCCTGGCGGCGGAACACCTGCAACCGCGTGCCGTGCTCCTGTATTCGAGCAAGGCCCTGCAATTGCCGGCACTGAGCAAGCTGCTGGCTGGCGTCAATTGCGCAAAACTGCTCGTCGGCCCCACGGTCTGCATCCACCAGGCCGAGCTGGCTGTATTAACCCAAGACATTGCGCAATTGTTCGTGGCCGAAGACCCGTTGTCGGCCCATCAGCTCCTGATCCAGCGTGGACTTATCTAAATGCACTTGATCTGGCTGCGCACCGACTTGCGCCTTCACGACAACACCGCCCTGGCCGCAGCCTGCCAGCGAGGCCCGGTGGCGGCCGTGTACCTGGTCACGCCCGAGCAATGGCTGGCCCATGACGATGCCCCCTGCAAAGTGGATTTCTGGCTGCGCAACCTGCAGCACTTGAGCCAGGCCCTGGGCTCCCTGAACATTCCCTTGCTGATCCGCCATGCAGCTACCTGGGACCAGGCCCCCGCCGTACTTGGCCAACTGTGCCGGGAACTGTCCGTGGAGTCGATGCACGTCAACGAGGAATACGGCATTCATGAAAGCCGTCGCGATGCAGCTGTCGCTGAGGCGCTGGAAGCCGACGGCGTGACGTTCCACAGCTACCTGGACCAACTGCTTTTCCAACCGGGCAGCGTGCTGACCAAGACCGGCACCTACTTCCAGGTGTTCAGCCAGTTCCGCAAGGTCTGCTACGCGCGCCTGCACAGCGCCCTGCCGCGTCGGGTCGCAACACCCAAGGCCCAAGCCGCGCTCACGCTCAAGAGCGATCCGATTCCCGAACAGGTCGACGGCTTCGAACCGCCCAGCGAAACCTTGCGCGCCCTCTGGCCCGCCGGCGAAGACGAAGCCCGCCGCCGCCTCGACGCCTTTGCCGACCAGCAGATCAGCTACTACAAAGACGAACGGGATTTTCCGGCCAAGCCCGGCACCAGCCAGCTCTCCGCCTACTTGGCCGCCGGTGTGGTTTCGCCGCGCCAATGCCTGCACGCCGCCCTGCAAACCAACCAGGGCGAATTCGAAAGCGGCGACATCGGCACCATCACCTGGATCAACGAGCTGCTATGGCGTGAGTTCTACAAGCACATTCTGGTCGGTTACCCACGGGTCTCCCGTCACCGCGCTTTCCGTCCCGAGACCGAAGCCCTGGCCTGGCGCGATGCGCCCGAGGACCTCGCCGCCTGGCAACAGGCGCGCACCGGCCTGCCGATCATCGATGCCGCGATGCGCCAACTGCTGGAAACCGGCTGGATGCATAACCGCCTGCGCATGGTGGTGGCGATGTTCCTGACCAAGAACCTGTTGATCGACTGGCGCGAAGGCGAGCGCTTCTTCATGCGCCACCTGATCGACGGCGACCTCGCAGCGAACAACGGCGGCTGGCAATGGAGTTCATCCACCGGCACCGATTCGGCGCCGTATTTCCGGATTTTCAGCCCGCTGAGCCAGTCGGAAAAATTCGACGGCGATGGCGTGTTTATCAAGCGCTGGCTGCCGGAGCTGGCCACGCTGAACAAGAAGGAAGTGCACAACCCGCAAGCGCTCGGCGGCCTGTTTGGCGTGGCGGATTACCCGCGCTCGATTGTCGACCTGAAAAAATCCCGCGAACGCGCCCTGGCGGCCTTTCGCAACCTGCCTTCACGCCAGGAGGTCGCCGAACATGAGTGACTTCCTGCGCCGCTTCGCCCAGGCCTTTGCCTCGCTGGACAAGCACAACCTGCAACTGCTCGACAGCCTCTACAGCCAGGACATCGCCTTCACCGACCCGCTGCATGAAGTCCATGGCCTGACCGCGCTGCACACGTATTTCGCCGAGTTGTACAGCAATGTCAGCCAGCTGCGCTTCGACTTCCATGGTTTCGACCAGGTGGCCGAAGGCGAAGGCTACCTGCGCTGGAACATGAGTTTCTGCCACCCACGCCTGGACAAGGGCAAGGTCATCTACGTGGAAGGCTGCTCGCACCTGATGTGGCGTGACAAGGTGTACCGCCACCGCGATTACTTCGACGCCGGCGCCCTGTTGTACGAACACCTTCCCGTGTTGGGCGGGGTCGTCAGTTGGTTGAAAAGGAGAGTGGGATGAACGCACTGCCGCCCCGTCGTTATTGGCTGACCGGTGCCAGCAGTGGCATCGGTGCCGCGCTGGCCGTGGAGCTGCTCACCAGCGGCGCCCACGTGGCCCTCAGTTCACGCACCAAAGGCCCGCTGGAAGCGCTCGCCCAACGTTACCCCGGCCAGGTGCTGGTGGTGGCCGGCGACCTGACCAACAGCCAGACCGTGCGCGAGATCGGTGAGCACATCGGCGCGGCCTGGGGTTCGGTCGACACCGTAATCCTCAACGCCGGCACCTGTGAATATGTCGACGCCAGGCAATTCGATGCCTCGATTATCGAACACGTGGTGCGCACCAACCTGCTGGCCAGCAGTTACTGCATTGAAGCGGCGCTGCCGTTGTTGCGCGCCGGGCGCACGCCACACCTGGTGGGCGTCGCCAGCGCCGTGACCTACCTGCCGATGCCACGGGCCGAAGCGTATGGCGCGTCCAAGGCCGGGCTGCGCTACCTGTTCGAATCCCTGCGCATCAGCCTGTCGACCGAAAACATTGATGTCACGGTGATCAGCCCGGGCTTCGTCGACACCCCACTCACCGAGCGCAATGACTTCCCGATGCCCCTGAGCTGGCCCGCCGACAAGGCCGCGCGGCATATCTTCGCCAAGCTGGAAAAACGCCCGCTGGAGATCGCCTTCCCCGCACTGTTTATCGCCACGCTGTGGCCGCTGTCGAAACTGCCGAACCGCGCGCAATTGATCATCGGCAAACGCATGTTGCGCAGCCCGCCACCGAAAAAGGACGACCTGTGAAGATCGCCATTATCGGCAGCGGTATCGCCGGCCTGACCAGTGCCTACCTGCTTAGCCGCCGCCACGACATCACCCTGTTCGAGGCGGGCGACCGTATCGGCGGGCATACCCACACGGTCAACGTCACCGTCGAGGGCAAACCCTATGCGGTGGACACCGGCTTCATCGTGTTCAACGACTGGACCTACCCCAACTTCATCCGCTTGCTGGGGCAGATCGGCGTGACCTTCAAACCCACCGAGATGAGCTTTTCGGTGTGCGACCAGGGCAGCGGCTTCGAGTACAACGGCAACAACCTCAACAGCCTGTTTGCCCAGCGCCGCAATATCCTCTCGCCGGGCTTCTGGGGCATGCTGCGTGACATCCTGCGCTTCAATCGCCAGGCCCCGCTGGACCTGCAAGAGCAGCGCATCAGCGTCGGGATGACCTTGGGTGACTACCTCGAAGCCGGGGGCTACGGGCCACGGTTTATCCGGCATTACATCGTACCGATGGGCGCGGCGATCTGGTCGATGTCCCTGGCGGACATGTTGGATTTCCCGTTGCAGTTCTTTGTGCGTTTCTTCAAGAACCACGGTTTGCTCTCGGTGAACAACCGGCCGCAGTGGTGCGTGATCGAGGGTGGCTCCAGCCGTTATATCGAACCGCTGACCCGCAGCTTTCGCGAGCAGATCCGCCTCGACTGCCCGGTGCATCTGGTCGAGCGTGACGCAGAGGGCGTAATCATTTACAGCGCCGCCGGCACCGAAGCCTTCGACAAGGTGGTGTTCGCCTGCCACAGCGACCAGGCACTGGCCCTGCTCGGCGACCCGAGCCAGGCCGAGCAGGAGATCCTCGGCGCCCTGCCCTACGCCGACAATGACGTGGTGCTGCATACCGACACGCGCCTGCTGCCCGAGCGCAAACTGGCCTGGGCCAGTTGGAACTACCGGCTGAGCGGCGACGTGCAGAGCCAGGCCGCTGTCACCTATGACATGAACATCCTGCAAGGCATCGACAGCGCCACCACCTTTTGCGTCAGCCTTAACCAGACGTCGATGATCAACCCGCTGAAGATCCTCGCGCGCTATACCTACGCCCACCCGCAATACAGCCTGGCCGCCGTGGCCGCACAAGCACGCTGGGAAGAACTGAACGGCACCCGCCATACCTGGTACTGCGGCGCCTATTGGGCCAACGGCTTCCATGAAGACGGCGTCGTCAGCGCCCTGCGCGTAGCCGAAGCCTTCGGGGAAAGCCTGTGAACAGCGCCCTGTACAGCGGCTGGATCGCCCATCGGCGGTTTGCCCCCAAGGCCCATGCCTTTCGCTACCGCATCGGCCTGCTGTACCTGGACCTCAGCGAACAAGACGAAGTGCTCGGGCTGTCGCCCCTGGCCGGTGCAAGTCGCCTGGCGCCCTTCGGCTTTCGCCAACAGGACTACCTGCGTGAATTTACGCGTCACGGCATGAGTTTGACCGATGCCGTGCGCCAGGAAGTCGGCAAGGCCCTGGGGCATACACCCCTGGGCGTTATCTGCCTGCTGACCCAGGCCCGCAGTTGGGGCCTGGCTTTTAACCCGGTGAGTTTCTTCTACTGCTTCGAGGCCGACGGACGACTGGCCGCGATCCTGTGCGAAGTGACCAACACCCCATGGCGCGAGCGCTATCACTACGTGCTGCCGGCCCAGGCCCTCGGCGCGGATGAACACCAGCACTTCGCCGTGGCCAAGGCGTTTCACGTGTCGCCGTTTTTGCCGCGCGACCTGGAATACCGCATGAGCTTCAGCCCGCCCGCCACCAAGCTCGGCGTGCACATGGCCGATTGGCAGGGCGACGTGAAAGTCTTCGACGCCACCTTGAGCCTGCACAAAGAAACGCTGAACCGCGCCAGCCTGCACCGTTACCTGTGGCGCTATCCGTGGATGACCGCCAAGACCTGCCTGGCCATTTACTGGCAGGCCCTGCGCCTGTTGCTCAAGCGCACACCGATTTTTTCCCATCAGGCCGCCGACGGCGCCTCTCGCACAGCAGTCGGGTACACCAAGGATCGCCGCCATGAAATCCCCTAGCTTATCGGTCAAGACCCACCGCCTGAACATCAACGGCATGACCAGTGCGCTGCTGCGCAAGGGCGTGCTGCGCCAACTCAGCCAACTGCGCCATGGCCAGTTGGTGGTGATCGAGGACGGCGAGCGCCAGGTATTCGGCGCACGGGAAGCGCACCTGCTGGGGGAAATCCAGATTCTCGACTCGGCGGTCTGGGGGCTGGTGGCGGCCAACGGTTCCATCGGTGCGGGCGAGGCCTTTATCCACGGCTATTGGACCAGCCCGGACCTGACGGCGGTGGTGCGGGTGATGGTGAGTAACCTGGATGTGCTCGACGCGATGGAGGGTGGCCTGGCCAGATTGGCACGGCCGTTCACCCAAGGCCTGCACTGGCTCAACCGCAACACGCGCAAGGGCTCGCAAAAAAACATCGCCGCCCACTACGACCTCGGCAATGAGCTGTTCGCAGAATTCCTCGACCCGACCATGATGTATTCGGCCGCGCAGTTCCTGACGCCCGACGACAGCCTGGAACAGGCGCAACTGAACAAACTGCAACGCATCTGCCAGAAGCTCGCGCTCAAACCCACCGATCATCTGCTGGAAATCGGTACCGGCTGGGGCAGCATGGCGCTGTATGCGGCGCAGCAGTACGGCTGCAAGGTCACCACCACGACCTTGTCCAAAGAGCAGTTCGCCTACACCGAAAAACGCATCGCGGCCCTGGGCTTGCAAGACCAGGTCACGTTGTTGCTGCAGGACTACCGCGACCTGACCGGCGAGTACGACAAGCTGGTGTCCATCGAGATGATCGAAGCGGTGGGCCATCGCTTCCTGCCGACCTACTTCAAGCAGTGCGCGCACCTGCTCAAGCGTGATGGCCTGATGTTGCTGCAAGCCATCACCATCCGCGAGCAACGCTTCGAGCAGGCGAAGAACAGCGTCGACTTTATCCAGCGCTATATCTTCCCCGGCGGTGCCCTGCCCAGTGTGCAGAACATGCTGCACATCGTCAGCCGCGACACCGATATGAACCTGCTGCACATGGAGGACTTCGGCCTGCACTACGCGCGAACCCTGCGCCTGTGGCACGAGAACTTTCGCCACGCCCATGGCCGCCTGACGGAGTTGGGCTACGACGAATATTTCCTGCGGTTGTGGGAGTTCTACCTGTGCTACTGCGAGGGCGGCTTTATGGAGCGCACCATTGGCACGGCGCAATTGCTGTTGGCCAAACCGTCGGCCATCAACCCTCCGCTGCTCGGGCGCTTCAGTGCTTAAACCACTGGCCAATGCCGTGCTGTTCCAGTGCGGGTGGTTTGCCTGCGTACTCGGTGGCGATAGCCCTTGGTTGCTGGTGGGGCTGGCGGTGCTGGCAATCCACCTGCTGTGGATAAGTTCGTGGGCCACCGACGGCGCGCTGATTATCCGCGTGACGCTGCTGGGCACGGTACTGGATACGTTGCTGAGCAGCCTGGGGGTGTTTCACTTCAGCGAGCCCGGACCGCTGATTCCGTTCTGGCTGATCCTGCTGTGGGCGGTACTGGCCACCACCCTGCGCCATTGCCTGGCCTGGAGTGCGCGGCCCTGGTGGCGTGCGGCAGCATTGGGTGCGCTCGGGGGCCCGCTGTCGTATTACGCCGGCAGCCAGTTGGCGGGCGTGCATTTTGGCTACCCACTGCTACCCACCATGGCGGGGCTGGCGCTGCTTTGGGCGGTGGTGCTCCTCGGACTGCACCGGCTGGCGCGCTGACGCCTGTCAGACCTTTCACACCTGCGTCACCCGCTTGCCTTACACTGCGCGCCTATGACCAACATCCCCCACACCCAGATCACCGAACCCGCCGTCACCTGCTCGACCTGCGCGGCCTGCTGCTGCCAGCTGGAAGTGATGCTGATCACCGACACCGGCGTGCCGGAGCGCTATATCGACACTGACGATTGGGGCGGTGAAGTGATGCTGCGCCTGGATGACGGCTGGTGCGCGGCGCTGGATCGGGACACGATGATGTGCACGATTTACGAGCGTCGGCCGCTGATTTGCCGGGAGTTCGAGATGGGCGCACCGGAGTGCCTGACTGAACGCGAAGGCATCGCCACGGCCTACCGCTGATCTGAAGGCTGATGACGATCAAAATGTGGGAGGGGGCAAGCCCCCTCCCACACTGTTTTGCAGCGTTCCTGGGAATTACAGCGGCATGGTGTAGTGCAGCGAGTAACTTTCTACCCCATCGTTATTGCTGCTGATCCCGGCATTGGAGTAATGCGTGGCGCGAATGCCGACTTCATGCCCACCGGTGAAGCGCAGGCCAAAGCCCAGGCGGTCTTCGAACTGGAAAGCCTGGCCGATGTTGTTGTCTTCCAGCTTGGTACGGGAAAACACTGCCACGCCAATCCCGGCTTCGATGTAAGGCTTGACCGACTGGCCGGCAAACTCATACACAAATACCGGCGAGAACGACAGGCTGCTGGCACCTGCACGGTCATCACCCTCCCAATAGGTATAGGCGCCGCTCCAATAGCCGGTCAGGCGACCGACGTCACTCTGCATCCAGCTTTTATCCCAATCCGAGGTCAGGCCCAGTCGATAGGTCAACGTCGAATCGCTGGTACTGCCCACCCCAAACTCCAGGCCTGCAGCCTGGGCCGAAACAGAGTGTCCCACCACTACGGCCGCAATCGCGGCCAAACAGAACAAGCGCTTCATAAGAAACAGTCCTTTGAAAACAAAGTTTGTATGAATTTTTACAGGCCATCTCGCTATAGAAGCTGACGCACACTCAGAAGTTCAGCGACATTTCACGAAATTTTCACGACCCGAAGCTTCGCACAACTGCAGAATGTTTCCATAGTGTCGGTAGGATATTTCTTAGGTGATACACATCGCCACTGGTCCAGAACTGTGCAGGCTCAGGATCGCCGAGGGCCAGCAGGTCGCGTTCGCCCAGCAAACGCTTGAGCTGACGTGCGACGGCAGCGCCGGTGTCGATGAGGATGATGCTGGCAGGCAGCATCTGCGCCAGCAGCGGCTTGAGGAAGGGATAGTGGGTACAGCCGAGGATGATGGTGTCGCAGCCGGCGCTGAGCAGCGGGTCGATATAGCCCTGCAACAACTGACGCAGGGCCAGGCTGTCCAGATCACCGGTTTCAATCAGTTCCACCAGGCCCGGGCACGGCTGGGTGATCACCCGCACATCGGTGGCAAACCGATCGAGCAACGCGGCGAACTTGGCGCTTTGCAGGGTGCCGGTGGTGGCGAGCACCCCGACCACGCCACTGCGCGTGGCCGCCGCGGCGGGTTTGACTGCGGGCTCCATGCCCACCAGGGGCCAATCGGGGTAGTCCTGGCGCAAATCCGCGACGGCCGCCACGGTTGCGGTGTTGCAGGCAATCACAAAAGCCTTGGCGCCCTGCTCGCGGAAAAAACCGGCAACTGACCGGGAACGCCCAAGAATGAACGCCGGGGTTTTCTCGCCGTAGGGGATATGCCCGCAATCGGCCACGTACAACAGGGACTCATGGGGCAGCAATTGCTGGATCTCAGCCAGCACCGACAAGCCGCCGACACCGGAATCGAACACACCGATTGGCGCGTCCTTACCCATGTTGCGTCCCGCAGACGCTGCAAGCGGGATCACGCTTGACCCGCAATTCGCGAAAACGTGTGGTCAACGCATCGATCAGCAACAAGCGGCCTACCAGCGGCTCGCCGAAACCCGCCAGCAACTTCAAGGCCTCCAGGGCTTGCAGGCTACCGACCAGGCCCACCAGTGGGCCGACCACGCCCGCTTCGCTGCAGGTCAGTTCAGTATCGCTGCCGTGCCCGTATAAACAGTGATAGCACGGGCTTTCGGCGCGACGTGGATCGAATACCGACAGTTGCCCTTCAAGCCGGATCGCCGCGCCGCTGATCAATGGCCTGGCCGCCGCCACGCAGGCGGCATTGACAGCCTCGCGGGTGGAGAAGTTGTCGCTGCAATCGAGCACTACGTCCACACCCGCCACCGCCGCCGCCAAGGTATCGGCATCCAGCGCGATGGGGTGGGCGACCAAGGTGATTTCGGGGTTGAGGACGCTCAGGCGGCGCATGGCCGAATCGACCTTGGCCTGCCCGACGCTGTCGGTGTCATGGATGATCTGGCGTTGCAGGTTGGTGAGGTCGACGGTGTCGAAATCCGCCAGGTGCAACTCACCGACACCCGCGGCGGCCAGGTACATCGCCACCGGGGCACCCAGGCCACCGAGGCCGACGATCAACGCGCGGCCGTTTTTCAGGCGCAATTGGCCGTCGATGTCGACATGCTGCAACAGAATCTGTCGGCTGTAGCGCAACAGCTCCTGATCGGTCAGCACGGCCGGCGTCCCAGGGAGATACGTTCGTGACCGCCAAGGTCGATGCGGCTGTGCACCTCCTCGAAGCCTTGGCTCAGCAACAGGTCGCGCACCGCGCCAGCCTGGTCGTAACCGTGCTCCAGCAGCAGCCAACCCGCCGCGTTCAGGTGGCCCGGGGCCTGGGCGATGATCAACCGCAGGTCGTCCAGGCCATCATGGCCCGCCACCAGGGCGCTGGCCGGCTCAAACCGCACATCGCCCGCCACCAGGTGCGGATCGTTGGCGGCGATGTAGGGCGGGTTGCTGATGATCAGGTCGTAGGCGTGGCCTGCCAGGGCGCTGAACCAATGGCTGTTGAGCACCGTGGCGTTATGGAGGTGCAGGCGCTGGCGATTGCGTTCGGCCAGCGCCACGGCTTCCAGCACGCGGTCGACGGCCGTGACGTGCCAGGCCGGACGCTCGCTGGCCAGGGCCAGGGCAATGGCGCCGCTGCCAGTACCGAGGTCGAGGACCTTGACCGGTGTGGCCGGTAACAATTCCAGGGCCGCTTCCACCAGCAGTTCGGTGTCCGGACGCGGGATCAGCGTGTGGGGCGCGACCTCCAGGTCCAGCTTCCAGAAACCTTGCTGACCGAGGATATAGGCCACCGGCTCGCCGGCGCGGCGGCGTTGCAGGTAGCCGGCAAACGCCAGGGCGTGTTCGCTGCTGACGATTTTTTCCGGCCAGGTGTGCAGGTAGCTGCGGGACTTGCCCAAGGCCGCTGCCAGCAATAACTCGGCATCCAGGCGCGCCGTGGGCGAGTCGGGCAGGTCTACGGCGCGCAACAGGCTGGCGATAATGGTCATTTATTCACCTATCGCCGCCAGCTGATCGGCCTGGTATTCGGCGAGCAATGGCTCGATCACCGCATCCACGCCACCGGCGAGAATTTCGTCCAGGGAGTAAAGGGTGAGGTTGACCCGATGGTCGGTGACCCGGCCCTGGGCAAAGTTGTAGGTACGGATGCGCTCGGAGCGGTCGCCCGAGCCCACCAGCAATTTGCGCTCGCTGGCAATCGCGTTGGCGGCGGCGCTGGTCTGCTGGTCATTGAGCTTGGCCGAGAGCCAGGACATGGCCCGTGCACGGTTCTTGTGCTGGGAACGTTCTTCCTGGCACTCCACTACGATGCCCGACGGCAAGTGGGTGATACGAATCGCCGAATCCGTCTTGTTGACGTGCTGGCCACCGGCGCCCGACGAGCGGTAGGTATCGACCCGCAGGTCGGCCGGGTTGATCTCGATGGCTTCCTGCTCGTCCGGCTCGGGCAACACGGCCACGGTGCAGGCTGAGGTGTGGATGCGACCTTGGGATTCCGTCGCGGGAACCCGCTGCACACGGTGGGCACCGGACTCGAACTTCAGCTTGCCATAGACGTTGTCGCCTTCGACCCGCGCGATGACTTCTTTATAGCCGCCGTGCTCACCTTCGTTCTCGGACAGGATCTCGACCCGCCAACCGCGACGCTCGGCATAACGCGAATACATGCGGAACAGGTCGCCGGAGAAAATCGCCGCTTCATCGCCGCCGGTGCCGGCACGGATTTCAAGGAACACATTGCGCCCGTCGTTGGGGTCCTTGGGCAGCAGCATGCGCTGCAGGTCACCTTCCAGCTCTGCCAACTTTTCCTTGGCCTCGCGGACTTCTTCCACGGCCATTTCACGCATGTCCGGGTCGCTGTCCTTGAGCAGCGCCTGGGCGCCTTCAAGGTCGGCCTGCACTTTGGTGAGATTTTTGTACGTGGCCACAATGGGCTCAACTTCGGCGTATTCCTTGGAATAGGCGCGGAACTTGGTTTGATCGGAAATGACTTCGCCGTCGCCGAGCAAGGCGGTCAGTTCTTCGAAACGGTCCTGGAGCACGTCCAGTTTATTGAGCAGTGACGCTTTCATTGCGATTTTTTATCCGAAGAGCTGGGCGCGCCCTCACCGAGGGCAAAGAGTTCCTGGGCCATGGCCAGCGCATCGAGGCGGCCTTCGGCAGTCAGTTTTTTTAATTGTACGCTGGGCGCATGCAGCAATTTGTTGGTCAGGCCGCGAGCCAGTTGCATCAGCACCTCCTCGGCGCTGCTGCCGTTGGCGAGCAGGCGCTGGGCCTTGATCAACTCCTCATCACGCAGGCGTTCGCCCTGCTGACGATACGCCTTGAGCACGTCCACCGCCGCCAGCTCACGCAGGCGCACCATGAACTCTTCAGCGCCGATGCCGACCATCTCTTCAGCCGCCTGGGCAGCGCCCTGGCGACTCTTGAGGTTTTCGGCGACCACTTCATGAAGATCGTCGACGCTGTAGAGGTAAACGTCGTCCAACTCGCCGACTTCGGGCTCGATATCCCGGGGAACGGCGATGTCGACCATGAAGATCGGCTTGTGCTTGCGCAGTTTCAGCGCACTTTCCACCGCGCCCTTGCCGAGGATCGGTAGCTGGCTGGCGGTGGAGCTGATGACGATATCGCTGCGCACCAGTTCGGCCGGGATGTCCGACAGCAGCACCGCATGGGCGCCGAACTGTTCGGCGAGGATGCTGGCGCGCTCCAGGGTACGGTTGGCGACCACGATGCGCTTTACGCCCAGGTCATGCAGGTGGCGGGCAACCAGGGTGATGGTCTCACCGGCGCCGATCAACAGCGCCTGGCTGCGCTGCAGGTCGCTGAAAATCTGCTTGGCCAGGCTGACGGCGGCAAACGCCACGGACACCGGGTTTTCACCGATGGCGGTGTCGGTGCGCACCTGCTTGGCGGAGTTGAAGGTGGCCTGGAACAGACGGCCCAGCAGCGGACCGACGGTGCCGGCCTCGCGCGCCACGGCGTAGGCGGATTTCATCTGGCCCAGGATCTGCGGCTCGCCCAACACCAGCGAATCGAGGCCGGATGCCACGCGCATCATGTGACGAACTGCCGCATCGTCTTCGTGCACATAGGCGCTCGCGCGCAGGTCGTCGAGGCTCAAATGGTGATAATCGGCCAGCCAGCGCAGTACCACATCCGCCGAGAGATGTTCCTGCTCTATATAAAGCTCACTGCGATTGCAGGTCGAAAGGATCGCAGCTTCGCGGCTGTCGGTGAGACGGCAGAGCTGCTGCAAGGCCTCAACCAACTGCTCTGGCGTAAACGCCACGCGCTCGCGCACGTCTACGGAAGCAGTCTTGTGGTTAATACCGAGTGCGAGGAAGGCCATTCAATATCGCTGATGATGTCGGGAAGCCGACAATTGTCCTACTTCGAAAGATTCAGAACAACCACCGTCGTCTATTGTCCTAGTAGCTTATGCCTATAAAAAGGCCATCTGTAGGCGCAAGCCTGCTCGCGATGGTCGTGAACCATGACGCGGCCTCCTGAGAAAACGCGTTGTCCTCAGGCTTTTCGCGAGCAAGCTCGCTCCTACACGGTTATGTTTGGCCGAAGGCTTGTGTCATGATGATCCGACCGCAGGTTAGTCGTCCTCTTCCTATATGAATAGATCTTCCGCGTTGCTCCTTGCTTTTGTCTTCCTCAGCGGCTGCCAGGCCATGGCACCCGTGTCGCCGGACGGTACACCGCCGGTGGAAGACAGCACACCCGCCCCTGAAAAGCCCAAGGTTTATTCCTCGTTCAGTGAAGAAACGGTGTTCAGCCTGCTCAGTGCGGAACTGGCCGGCCAGCGCAATCGCTTCGATATTGCGCTGGATAACTACGTGACCCAGGCCATCAACACCCAGGATCCGGGAATTTCCGAGCGGGCGTTCCGCATTGCCGAGTACCTCGGGGCCGATCAGGCCGCGCTGGATACTTCGCTGATCTGGGCAAAGAACGCGCCGGACGATCTGGAAGCCCAGCGGGCGGCCGCCATTCAGTTGGCGCGGGCCGGGCGCTATGACGACTCCATGGTCTATATGGAGAAAGTCCTGCAAGGCAAGGGCGACACCCATTTCGACTTCCTTGCGCTGTCGGCTGCCGACACCGACCAGGACACCCGCAATGGCCTGATGAAGAGCTTCGACCGCCTGCTGCAAAAACACCCGAAGAACAGTCAACTGGTGTTCGGCAAGGCCCTGCTGCTGCAACAGGATGATGAAGCCGAAGCCGCATTGAAGCTGCTGGAACAGAACCCGCCGGAAGACGGCGAGATCGCGCCGATTCTACTGCGCGCGCGCCTGCTGCAGAACCTCAACCGCGGCAAGGAAGCGATTCCACTGCTGGAAAAAAGCATCAAGAAATACCCGGACGACAAGCGTCTGCGCCTGACTTACGCGCGCACGCTGGTGGAGCAGGACCGCATGGAGGACGCCAAAGTGCAGTTCGCCAACCTGCTCCAGCAATACCCCGATGACGATGAACTGCGTTACTCCCTGGCGCTGGTGTGCCTGGAAGCCAAGGCCTGGGACGAGGCCAAGGGGTATCTGGAAGAGCTGATCGAGCGCGAAAGTCATGTCGACTCGGCGCACCTGAACCTGGGTCGCATCGCTGAAGAGCGCAGTGACCCACAGGCCGCCCTGCTCGAATACGCACAAGTCGGCCCAGGCAACGACTACCTGCCGGCCCAACTGCGCCAGGCCGACATCCTGATGAGCAACGGGCGTACCGATGAGGCAGAAAAACGCCTGGCCGCTGCACGGGATGCCGAACCGGACTACGCGATCCAGCTTTACCTGATCCAGGCCGAGACCTTGTCAGCCAATAATCAGGGCGATCGCGCCTGGAAGGTGCTGCAACAGGCCTTGCTGCAATTCCCCGACGATTTGAACCTGCTGTATACCCGCGCCATGCAGGCGGAAAAACGCAATGACCTGGCGCAGATGGAAAAAGACCTGCGCCTGATCATCAAGCGCGACCCGGACAACGCCATGGCCCTGAATGCCCTGGGCTACACCTTGTCCGACCGCACCACGCGCTACGACGAAGCCAAGGCGCTGATCGAGCAGGCGCACAAGCTCAACCCGGAAGACCCGGCGGTACTCGACAGCCTGGGTTGGGTGAACTATCGCCTGGGCAACCTCGACGAAGCCGAACGCTTGCTGCGCCAGGCCCTGGAGCGCTTCCCCGACCAGGAAGTCGCTGCACACCTGGGCGAGGTGCTGTGGGCCAATGGCAAGCAGCGCGAAGCCCGCCAGATCTGGGAAAAATTCCTCAAGGAACAACCCGAAAGCCCCATCCTGCGCGGCACCATCAAGCGCCTGACCGGATCCGAGACCCTTTAAGCTTATGTTCTTGCGCCACGTTATCGTTTTCAGCTTCATCGCCCTGCTCGCCGGTTGCGCGGGCTTCGGTGCCCGCGAATCCGTTGAGGGCCAGGGCAACCCGGCGCAATGGAAGCAGCACAAGGATCAGCTCGGCAGCATCGACGGCTGGCAGATCGAAGGCAAAGTCGGGGTGCGCGCACCGAAAGATTCCGGCAGCGGCACCTTGTTCTGGCTGCAACGCCAGGATTACTACGACATTCGCTTGTCCGGCCCCCTGGGGCGCGGCGCCGCGCGCCTGACCGGCCGCCCGGGACAAGTCAGCCTAGAAGTCGCCAACCAGGGTCGCTACGAGGCCTCCTCGCCCGAAGCGCTGCTGGAGGAGCAGATTGGCTGGAAACTGCCTGTCTCGCACCTGGTGTGGTGGGTCCGCGGCTTGCCCGCGCCGGACAGCAAGAGCCGCCTGAGCCTCAACGGTGACAGTCGCCTGGCCACCCTTGAACAGGATGGCTGGCAGGTCGAGTACCTCAGCTACGTGGAACAGGGCGGTTATTGGCTGCCAGAGCGCATCAAGCTGCATGGCACCGACCTTGACGTCACGCTGGTGATCAAGGACTGGCAACCGCGCAAGCTGGGGCAATAACGTGGCCGTACAAAAACTGACCCTGCCCTCTCCTGCCAAACTCAATCTGATGCTGCACATCCTCGGTCGCCGTGAAGACGGCTATCACGAGTTGCAGACGCTGTTTCAATTTCTCGACTACGGCGATGAGCTCACCTTCGCCCTGCGCGACGATGGTGTGATCCAGTTGCACACTGAATTCGAAGGCGTGCCCCACGACAGCAACCTGATTGTGAGGGCCGCGAAAAAACTCCAGGAGCAGTCCGGCTGTTCCCAGGGCATCGATATATGGATCGATAAGATTTTGCCCATGGGTGGCGGAATCGGTGGTGGCAGCTCGAATGCCGCGACCACACTGCTGGGTCTGAACCATCTGTGGCAACTGGGGTGGGACCATGATGGCCTGGCTGCGCTGGGCCTCACGCTGGGCGCCGACGTCCCGGTTTTCGTGCGTGGGCACGCCGCTTTTGCTGAGGGCGTGGGGGAAAAACTCACCCCGGAATACCCCGAAGAGCCGTGGTATGTGGTGCTTGTCCCGCAAGTATCTGTAAGTACAGCAGAAATTTTTTCAGATCCGCTGTTGACACGTAACTCTCCTCCCATTAAAGTGCGCCCCGTTCCCAAGGGAAACAGTCGAAATGACTGCTTACCGGTTGTAGCAAGGCGTTATCCAGAGGTACGTAACGCTTTGAATTTGTTAGGTAAATTTACCGAAGCAAAATTAACCGGAACTGGAAGTTGTGTGTTTGGGGGCTTCCCAAGCAAAGCTGAAGCTGATAAAGTCTCGGCCCTTCTTACAGAGACCCTTACAGGGTTTGTAGCAAAGGGAAGCAACGTTTCGATGTTGCATCGCAAGCTGCAAAGTCTGCTCTAAAAGGAATCGAGTACTGGGTACTCGTTGCAACAGATACAGGGGCGTCGCCAAGCGGTAAGGCAGCAGGTTTTGATCCTGCCATGCGTTGGTTCGAATCCAGCCGCCCCTGCCATTTTCTAATACTCATCCAGGTTACCCTCAGCCTCTAGGTACTGCGCGTGTCCAAGATGATGGTCTTTACGGGGAACGCCAACCCCGATCTGGCTCGACGTGTCGTACGTCAGCTGCATATCCCTCTCGGTGACATCTCTGTCGGTAAATTCTCCGACGGCGAAATTACAGCCGAGATCAATGAAAACGTCCGCGGTAAAGACGTCTTCATTATCCAGCCGACCTGCGCTCCGACCAACGATAACCTGATGGAACTCGTCGTGATGGCTGATGCCTTCCGCCGCTCCTCAGCGACTCGAATCACAGCTGTAATCCCTTACTTTGGTTATGCCCGCCAGGATCGCCGTCCGCGTTCCGCACGTGTGGCTATCAGCGCGAAAGTCGTTGCTGACATGCTGACCGTGGTAGGTATCGACCGTGTACTCACGGTTGACCTGCACGCTGACCAAATCCAGGGGTTCTTCGATATTCCGGTAGATAACATCTACGGCTCCCCCGTCTTGGTGGATGACATTGAAGACCAGCGCTTTGAAAACCTGATGATCGTGTCCCCGGACATTGGTGGCGTCGTGCGTGCACGGGCTGTTGCCAAATCCCTGGGCGTGGACCTCGGGATCATCGACAAACGCCGCGAGAAAGCCAATCACTCTGAAGTGATGCATATCATCGGTGATGTCGAAGGGCGTACCTGTATTCTGGTTGATGACATGGTCGACACCGCCGGCACCCTGTGCCACGCGGCCAAAGCCTTGAAAGAGCACGGTGCAGCTAAAGTCTTCGCCTACTGCACACACCCTGTGCTGTCGGGCCGAGCGATCGAGAACATCGAGAACTCCGTGCTGGACGAACTGGTGGTGACTAACACCATCCCGTTGTCCGCCGCCGCTCAAGCCTGTGCGCGTATCCGTCAACTGGATATTGCACCGGTAGTTGCCGAAGCGGTTCGCCGCATCAGCAACGAAGAATCGATCAGCGCGATGTTCCGCTAAGGGTCAAACCTTCGGAACACCTCACTGACGAAAAGCGCCCCGCCCCAGCAGACTGTTGGGGCGGGGCTTTTTTGCCCATATCGCCTTTAGCGCTGGTCGCAAACGCTGGGGCGAATGTGGTTATTTTGGAGATACAACATGAACGATTTTACTCTGAATGCTGAAGTGCGTTCCGACCTGGGGAAAGGTGCGAGCCGCCGCCTGCGTCGTCTCGCAAGCCTGGTTCCAGCTGTAGTTTACGGTGGCGACAAAGCCCCTGAATCCATCAGCATGCTGGCTAAAGAAGTTGCCAAACTGCTCGAAAACGATGCGGCCTACAGCCACGTTATCGAACTGAACGTTGGCGGCAAAAAGCAAAACGTCATCATCAAAGCCCTGCAACGTCACCCATCCAAGGGTCACGTTCTGCACGCTGACTTCGTACGCGTCGTAGCCGGCCAGAAACTGACCGCTATCGTGCCTGTGCACTTTGTTGGCGAGGAAGCTCCGGTCAAGAAAGGCGGCGAGATCTCTCACGTCCTGAACGAAATCGAAGTGACTTGCCTGCCGAAAGATCTGCCTGAGTTCATCGAAGTCGACCTGTCGGCTCTGGAAATCGGCGCAATCATCCACCTGTCCGACCTCAAGGCTCCTAAAGGCGTTGAGTTCGTTGCACTGGCTCACGGTGATGACAAAGCTGTTGCAAACGTACACGCTCCACGCGTTGCTCCAGAAGCTGAAGAAGGCGCTGCAGAGTAATCCACTCTGTATTGCCGGAGCTTGAGGAAACATCGCGGACCGAAACGTAGCGAGAAAGCGGGCGATAACGCGGCGTTTACTCTTGAGTAAATGATCTCTTGTCGTCCACTTTCGCCGCACGCAGGTGTAGCGATGTTATCCACAACTCCAAAGGAAGGGCCCCTGTCGTGACTGCCATTAAACTGATCGTTGGCCTGGGAAATCCAGGCGCCGAATACGAACAGACCCGGCATAACGCGGGGGCCCTTTTTGTTGAGCGTATCGCCCACGCCCAAGGTGTAAACCTGGTGGCCGATCGCAAATATTTTGGCCTGACCGGACGCTTCTCGCATCAGGGTCAGGATGTTCGTCTGTTGATTCCCACCACCTACATGAACCGCAGCGGCCAGGCTGTCGCGGCGCTTGCGGGCTTCTTCCGGATCAAACCCGAAGAAATCCTGGTGGCCCATGACGAACTGGACCTGCCACCCGGCGTTGCCAAGCTCAAGCAAGGCGGCGGGCATGGCGGGCACAATGGCCTGCGCGACATCATCGCGCAGCTGGGCAATCAGAATACTTTTTACCGCCTGCGGCTCGGCATTGGCCACCCAGGCGTCGCCAGTATGGTTTCAAATTTCGTCCTGGGTCGTGCGCCACGCGCCGAACAGGAAAAACTCGATGCCAGCATCGACTTTGCCCTCGGCGTGCTGCCGGATATCTTCGCCGGTGAATGGAACCGCGCGATGAAAAACCTGCACAGCCAGAAGGCCTGACTTTTTTCCGAGGGGAAACACCATGGGATTCAATTGCGGCATCGTCGGCCTGCCCAACGTCGGCAAATCCACCTTGTTCAACGCTTTGACCAAGTCCGGTATTGCGGCGGAGAACTTCCCCTTCTGCACCATCGAACCCAACAGCGGCATCGTGCCGATGCCCGATCCGCGCCTGGAAGCACTGGCGGCCATCGTCAATCCCAAGCGCATCCTGCCGACCACCATGGAGTTCGTCGACATTGCAGGCCTGGTAGCCGGCGCGTCGAAAGGTGAAGGCCTGGGCAACAAGTTCCTGGCCAACATCCGTGAAACCGATGCCATCGCCCACGTGGTCCGCTGCTTTGAAGACGAGAACGTGATTCACGTCTCCAACAGCGTCGACCCGAAACGCGACATCGAGATCATCGACCTGGAACTGATCTTCGCCGACCTCGACAGCTGCGAGAAGCAACTGCAGAAAGTCGCGCGCAACGCCAAAGGCGGCGACAAGGACGCAGTGGTCCAGAAAGGCCTGCTGGAACAGTTGATCGCGCACTTCACCCTGGGCAAGCCGGCACGCGGTCTGATGAAGACCATGGGCGCTGACGAGAAGGCCGTGGTCAAGGGCTTCCACCTGCTGACCACCAAGCCAGTGATGTACATCGCCAACGTCGCTGAAGACGGCTTCGAGAACAACCCTCTGCTCGACGTGGTCAAGGCCATCGCCGACGAAGAAGGCGCCATCGTGGTGCCGGTGTGCAACAAGATCGAAGCGGAAATCGCCGAACTGGACGACGGCGAAGAGAAAGACATGTTCCTTGAGGCCCTGGGCCGGGAAGAACCTGGCCTGAACCGCGTGATCCGCGCCGGCTACGAAATGCTCAACCTGCAGACCTACTTTACCGCCGGTGTCGAAGAAGTCCGCGCCTGGACCGTAAAAGTCGGCGCCACTGCGCCACAGGCTGCCGGTGTGATCCACACCGACTTTGAAAAAGGCTTTATCCGCGCGGAAGTGATCGCCTACAACGACTTTATCCAGTTCAAGGGTGAGGCCGGTGCCAAGGAAGCGGGTAAATGGCGTTTGGAAGGTAAGGAATACATTGTTAAAGATGGCGATGTGATGCACTTCCGTTTCAACGTGTAAACGCTACCTGCGAAGTCTACGACAAATAAAAAAGCCGATGCACTGCATCGGCTTTTTTGTGGGTGAAACTTCCTAACATAGGACAAGCATCGCTCACACTTCACTATCAGACTTCCCCTACTTACTCCCCCCGCCTTTAATGCAGCCAGGCAGCTGCACAATTTAACCTCAATAATACCGGGGTTTTCCTACATTATTCCGGCACACACTTACGGCAATATCCCAGTATAGGTTCTATACCCTCATTCCTGATTGACGAACACAAACTGTCCTCTCAACACTGAAGTCGAGCGATAATGGAGAACTCTTCGATGTCGGTCTCCACCCTTGGAGAAAATGAAAAAGATACTTCACTCTTCGAAGACACGGATATTGAAAACACACTGAGCAGCACCGCCCCCCTCAACATAGACATACTGTTGCTGGGAGAAACCGGCACTGGCAAAGATACCCTGGCGCAGCGGGTTCACCGCCTATCGACACGGCGGGGCAATTTTGTCGCGGTCAATTGTGCGGCTATTCCTGACGGCCTCGCCGAAAGCCAATTGTTCGGCGTCAACAGCGGTGCCTATACCGGCGCCATCCAGTCCCGTGCCGGTTTTATCGAGGCAGCCCATCTCGGCACCCTGTACCTCGATGAGATCGATAGCATGCCGTTGAACCTGCAAGCCAAACTGCTGCGAGCGCTGGAGTCGCGAGGGGTGGAGCGCCTGGGCTCAACCCGCTTCATCCCGGTGGACATGCGTGTGATCGCGTCTGCCCAACAATCGCTCCACCAGATGGTCGAACTCGGAACCTTCAGGCGCGACCTGTACTTCCGCCTGAATGTCGTCAAGATCCAGCTTCCAGCCTTACGTGATCGGCGAGAGCGCATCATCCCGTTGTTCCTGGAGATGATTCAGCAGGAAGCCCACCGGTTCAAACGCACTGCCCCGCCGCCCACCGACGGGCTGCTGCAACAACTGCTGTGCCACACCTGGCAGGGTAATGTTCGGGAGTTACGTTCTACGGCCAAAAGGTTCGTGCTGGGCCTGCCACCGTTTTCAACCTCGGTGAGCGAGCTGCAGGATGCCCAGGTGAGCCTTAAGACACGCCTGCAGCACATTGAAAAAGCCCTTATTGAAGAGTCGCTGCACCGCCACCTGTATTGTGTGGATACCGTGGCGATTGAATTGGGTATGGCAAAACGCACGCTGTACTACAGGATGAAGAAATTGGACATCCCACTGCCCTGAAGACAGAGGGAACTGTTAAATATTCGGTAAACCCTATCCACCCAACTCAAAACACACATTTATAGAAACAAATAGCCACAAACCTATTTGGAACGGTTTAGCCCCATGAGCCACCTACTCACAGCCTGGTTCAAGTTACAAATAGTTCCAGACATCCACGAGGTTTGACTCATGACAAGTGAATCAAAGCTCAAAACATCAAAATCGGAGTCTTATTATGGCTGGTGTATCCGCTAGTTATATGCACGGTTCAAACACATACAACAACCCTTTGTACAATGGTGCCGCTCAGGGAGCTAGAGCTGGTGGTGGTGGTGGTGGTGCTGAAGCAGCCTCTGCTCTCGCAGATGCAGTCGCAGAAGAAACGTTCCAAGAGACTATGGAGGCAAGGAGGAAGACAGGCTTGTATGCCGCGGCTAAAGAAATCCGCAGCTAACAGGACCACCTCCTTGGCTCATTAGCCGGGGAGGTGCCATATGAGCTTAAATCGCAAATGCGGCATTATCACCAACCTGCTTCAGCCCCCTATACCGCAGGCCCTATATGCAGATAGAAGCATTTGATTTTTCAACGCTGAATAAGCGTCGCACAGGCATTGATGTTACACAGAAAAACCCAATATCCAGCACGGATGTAGGTTTCTTCGCGTCAATGCTCGAAGGCTCGAAAGCCAGCACGCCTACGGTCGCCCCCCCTGCTGTATTAGCCCTGCTGGCGGAGCATTCAAGTTATATCGAAAATAAAAAAATCCGCCTCGCGCGGGCGCTGAAATCATCAAGTAAAGGCATGGACTCTGAAAAATTCAGAGAGTACCCGCGCGAACTCTCTAATGTGGCGCTCACTACCCAACTGTTAGTAAAGAGCCTTGGCAAGACAAGCCAATGCATCGACAAAATCTGTAACATGCAATAGTGAACATGATTAAATCCCTGCCCGCCGCCCTGCTTTTTATTCTTGTATGCACGTTAAACGGTTGCAGCGACCGCGTTGAACTTCATCGGCAACTTTCTGAGCAAGAAGCCAATGAGGTGGTCGCGGAATTGGCGGATAAACATATTCGCGCCCAAAAAATCCCGGCCAAAGACGGTGTCGTCGTGGCGGTCAACGCCACCGATATTGGACGCGCCGTACGTACATTGGAAGCCGCAGGGCTACCTAGAATGGCGCGGACGACGCTGGGCGATACCTTTCGCAAGGAAGGGGTTATTTCTACCCCACTGGAAGAGCGGGCACGCTACATCTATGCCTTATCCCAAGAGCTAGAGGCCACCTTGTCCAACATTGACGGGGTGATTATTGCCCGGGTACACGTGGTATTGCCGGAACGCATCGCGCCAGGGGAACCGGTCCAGCCCGCATCCGCATCAGTCTTCATTAAGCATGACCCACGCCTGGACCCCGATAATATCCGCGCACGCGTTCGCAGGATGGTAGCGAGCAGCATTCCAGGCATGACCACAGCCGTGGATAACCTGCAGAAACTCAGCGTGATCTTTGTGCCTGCTGCCACTTATCAGGAGCGGCAACGGCTGGTGTATTTCGGCCCGTTCCTGGTGCCCAGCGATGATCTCGGTTTTTGGCGAGGCAGCGTTATCGCGGCACTGCTCGGCGTGTTGTCATCCGTGGCCGGTACACTGTTCCTGCTCAATCGACGTCAGACTCTTCTGCGAGGGCCGCAAGTAGCGCAGGAACCAATTGGCCCAGCTCATGATGCCTAGATTCGATCATTCAATGAGTGAACGCCTGGCCTGGGCTGAATGGTGGGCGTTTCCCTGGGAGCACGCTCACGAGAACTGGAGAGGTGACAAGTACACTTCAATTAGCGTGCTTTATCACAGCAGACGTTCCACCCCGGATGGTCTCACAGGCATTGCCGCGTGCTTGCCTCCGGCCCCCCACCCCACCGTACTTCGCCTGGCCCTCGCATCCACGGAGCAACTCAACCTGGCGCTGACACTGGTTCACGGCACGTTCAATCCCGAGGCCGCGCCGCCGTTGAGCGAAAGTCAGCATCTGTGGTGCATGCGTTTGTCCAAGGCGCTGCCCCCTACCATGCTGTCACCCGATGCTGATCCGCTGCAATTGCTTTCCAGCTGGATAGAACCCGATACGTGGCAGCGCCTTCGATTGCGGTTCCCCCGTAACCGCGTATGTGCGGTTGAGAAAAGTAATATCTCACTCGAAAACTCAAGCAGCCGGCTGAACACGCTCTGGCAAGCCGTAGTCTGGCGCGTGACGACATCGGCAAACGCCTCTCTGTTCCTTGACTCGAACGCGTAAGGAAAACAGAGATGTTATGTCGATACACCATTGAATTGCCCAGGGATGCTTCGGGATTGTCACGCTGCCTGATCCCCCGGGAGGAGCTTGCAAACTGGGAGCACGCCAACCAGCTCATCAGCCACGCCAAGGCACAGGCCGATGAACTGATAAACCAGACAGAGAGACAGTGCGAACTTCTGCTGGAAAAGGCGTCCCTGGATGTCTGGCAACGTGCAGACGCCCAATTCAAACGCTGGGAACGTGACCGTCAAGCGATGTGTGACAACCTGGAGGAGTACGCAACATCGATCACCAACCAAGCAATTAGACGCCTGCTTGGCGAAACGGTGGCCCCTCAACGGCTGGCAGCCCTGCTGAAGCAATTGCTGGCGGACCAGATTCAGGAGATCGAAGCGGCTCTTCTCTGTCACCCCCAGGACTTTGAGGAGGTAAAACAGTATCTCGCCCATCACAAAGCCACGCTCTGGAAGCTTCACCACGACGAAACAATCCCTGCTCAGACACTTGTATTGAAAACCGACGAGGGTGATTTCCGTATCAGCTGGAATTCAATGCTCGATGCCTTTTTCAATCATGGGAGAGACTACCGGATAGACATTTAATTGCATCCGCTTTGCATTACCGACAACGAGCCTTGACAAAATCCTATTAACCCATGCACCTCCACATAATAAAGAGGGTAACTAATGAGTATTTTCAACAGTCTTCCAGAGGAGCTTTCTAAAAACGCCAAAAATGCCCACAGACTTTATAAACAGCGCTGGGCCCTCACATCTCAAGAGCAGGCTGATGCAAAGTTATTTTATGAGCTTGCAGTAAAGAGCACCCTGTCCCAGATGGCATATCTGGAACATACCCGTGTTTCGCATATGTTGCTCAAAAGCACTTTTGAAAGTTTCCAATAATATGCAAGCGTTCGTCCGTGATTGGTTAGTCAGCGGCAAAGAACAACTCCGTTTGTTTGAGGGCGATGACGAAATCATGCTGAATCGTCAGGGAGATGCTTTGGTGCTGAGTGTTCAACTGACCTTGACTCGCCCAGACACCGCCACCTTGCAGAGCTGGATGCGCCTGGGCGCTGCAAGCCTGAATCACTTCCATGGCGCACTGGCTCAAAAAGCGGACAGCGGTGAGCTGTGGCTGATCCAGAAGCTGCCAGGGGGGCAGGGAGAGGCATACGTACTCGGTTACCTTGAAGCCCTGCTGAACCAACGCGACACCTGGCGCGCCACAGTCGCGTGCCTTGCTCCCCCCCCCCAAAACCTCAAACCCACCTCACTACGCTCACTGTCGTACTAACCAGAGAACCGGCAATGCATAACAAGAACCACGAGCACAGTCGCTTACGCCGTGCTTCGCCCAAGGGATTTCCCTGGCGTAACGCTATCCTGCTTTCCTGGCTGCTGACCCCAGCAGGGAACACACTGGCGGCCATCCCCCCCGAGTGGAAAAACACCGCCTACGCTTATGAAGCTGAACATAAGCCCCTCCGGGAAGTGCTGGAGGATTTCGCCCAGACCTTTGGGACACAACTACATGTCGAGGGCCTGCTTGAAGGCAACGTAAATGGCAAGATTCGCGCCAATACTCCGCAGTCGATGCTTGACCGCCTGGGGGTAGAACACCGTTTCCAGTGGTATCTGTACAACAACACCCTCTATATCAGCACGCTGGACCAGCAAGACTCGGCGCGCCTGGAGGTTTCTTCCGAGACCATTGCCGACCTTAAGCAAGCGCTCACCGATATTGGCCTGCTCGATAGCCGTTTCGGTTGGGGCGAGTTGCCCGAGGACGGCGTGGTACTGGTTTCAGGCCCTCGACGCTATATCGAGCAGATCAAACAGTTCAGTACCCAGCGCCGCTCTCCGGATGAAAAGCAGAGCGTGCTGAGTTTCCCGCTTAAATTCGCCAATGCGACGGATCGTCAAGTGGATTACCGCGGCGAGAAGCTCACTATTCCGGGGGTGGCCAGCATTCTGCGTGGATTGCTGGAGCCGCGTTCCAATTCGATCCTCAACAGTCTGAACCAACCCTCCCCGTCACAGCCTGCGCCGCTCGTACCGAACATTCCCCGATTGAGCAACCCCTTACTGGGGCAGATGCAGGGTACAAACGTTAACACCGGGCCGTTGGATCCGCTCCCGACACTCACCTCGCGAGCCCCGGTCTCACCCAGCAGAGTTCGCGTCGAAGCCGATGTACGCAATAACACTGTGCTGATCTATGACCTGCCTGAGCGCCAGGCCATGTATCGCGAGCTGATCACTCAACTCGATGTGGCGCGCAAGCTGGTGGAAATCGACGCGATCATTCTCGATATCGAACGCACGCAATTGCGAGAATTCGGGGTGAACTGGGGGTTTCAGAACAGTCGCTTCCGTGGCGGTGTCAATATGGCACCGGGCACTTCGTCGCAGGTGTCGATTGAAAACCGCGAGCGTTTCTACGCGGATATACGTGCGCTGGAAGCCAAGGGGCTGGCGAGCATGGTCTCCAATCCCTCGGTGCTCACGCTGGAAAACCAACCGGCGGTGATCGACTTCAACCGCACACAATACCTGACGCCGGGTAGAGAGAATGCAACCATCTTGCCGGTCACCGTGGGGACCAGCTTCCAGGTTGTGCCCCGTGTGATCACCAGCCGGGGCGGCCATCAGATCCATCTGGCGGTGGATATCGAAGATGGTAACTTCGACGAGACCAACCCCCTCCCCGGCAACCTTGACGTACGCCGAGGCAAAGTCAGCACCCAGGCGGTCATGGCGGAAAAGCGCTCGCTGGTGGTCGGCGGTTTCCACGTCACCGAAAGCAGCGACAAGCGCAACAAAGTCCCCCTGCTGGGTGATATCCCACTACTGGGCAAGGCGCTGTTTTCCTCCACCGAACGACAGAACAATCGGCGTGAACGCCTGTTCATTCTCACCCCACGCGTCATCGGTGACCAAGCCGATCCGTCGCGCTACCTGCCCCAGGACGACCAAGTCGAATTGCAGGCAGCCCTCGCCCCGTTGGCGCGACGCTATAGCCCTCACCAACCGGTGATCAAGCGCAGCGATATCATCAGCACCCTGGCGCATTTGGTCAGCGGTGAAGTGCCCAAGGCGTTCAAGGCGGCACCGATGCCACTGGGGCTGAATACCCTGTGCAACACCCGCGACTTGCTGGCGCTGAACACCGAGCGCAGCCAGTGGTATGCAGGCCCTGAGTACAACGTAGCGGTGGTGGTGTTGCGCAACCAGTTCAAACGCAATGTGCGTATCGACGAAAAGGAGTGCAGTAACTCCCAGACCCTGGCCGTCAGCGTATGGCCGCGCGCCTGGCTCAAGCCGGGTGAAGAAGCCGAGGTATTTATCGCCATGCGCCCAGTGGTGAAGGATGAACACCTCAGTGTGCCCCGCCCCTCCTTGATCACTCCTGCTCAAAAGGCTACGCCATGAAACACCGCTTATTTTGCATCACCCTGATCGGCACCGCGCTGCTCGTCGCCGGCTGCACCCCCACCTGCAAGGGCGACTCGTGCTCGCGCCCGCAATCGACCAAGGACAAAATGGTGATCTGGTGGCCACCGCAGATGCGTGCCGAGCCTGGCCCCGCCGGGGAGCGAAAAGATTACCAAACGGTATCGCTGGAACGATGAGCGTGAAGGAAATGCCCGACGCACAACGCCAGGTATTTCTGGACAGTCTGGTGAGCGGCGCTGCCGCTCACCTGCCGCTCGCTCCCGGCATCAAGGTATGTGCGCTGCAAGGCGGCAATCAGCCGGGGGTGGCCTTGCATATCGCCCGTGAAGCGCAGCAAACCGGGCAACTGCAATGGGTGCTGGAGCGACGCTTTGAATACGCGTCGTTATACGATGGCTTTTTCATCTACCTCGATGCCCAGTACGCCCTGGTGATCTGGCACGCGCTGCCGGCAGCGCGTAACACGCTGGACAAGATTCTCAGCCGGATGTTATCGCTGGCCAACCTCGGTGCCCTGGACGCACCTTCCAGTCGCTGATCAACGCCGCTCAAGCTCCGGCAACTCCAGGGTTTCGCGCTTGGCTTCGTCATCCAGCTCGCGCAAGGTGCGGTAGATCAGCGCAACGGCCTGCAAGGTTTCGCGAGGAATGCTTGCACCGAGCTGTTTCGTATACAGCGTGCGGGCCAGCCACACACACTGGATCACCGGCACCTCGGCGGCCTTGGCTCGTACGATCAACGTGCGGGCCTCGGCGTCGGTGCCTTTGCTGATCAGTAACGGCAGCGGCGTCTTACCGGGCCGGTAGTACAAGGCGACCGCAAAGTGCGTCGGGTTGACCACCAACATATCGGCCTCCTCCAGTTTGGGCAGCTTGACCTTCGGCTCCTCCTGGGCCAGTTGGTACGCCAACGAGCGGCGCTGGCCTTTCACATGGGGGTCGCCTTCCATGTCCTTGTACTCCTTGACGACCTCGACCTGGGTCATGCGCATGCGTTTGGCGAAGAAGTGCTTCTGCAAGGCCAGGTCGATCAGGGCCAACACCAGCAGCAAACCAAGGCAGGCGTGCAGCAGATGGCGGAACAGGGCGATCAGCGCCAGCAGGTAACTTTGCAGATCGCTGTTTGCCAAATTGATCAATACCCCCAGCGAAGGCCAGACCACCAGGTACACAATCAGGCCGATAAGGAACGCCTTGGCGATGCTCATCAACAGATTCATCACCGACTGGGGAGAGAACATTTGCTTGAGCTGGCTGACCGGGTTGAGGCGATTGAAATCGAGCTTCAGCGCTTCCGGGGCGAACAGCAACCCGAATTGCATCCAACTGCTGATCAGCTTCGTCGTGATCGCCACTCCGACCATCAACAGGGCAAACGAAGCAAACATGACCAGCCCTTCAACCAGCACCTCTTCAAACGCGCGTACAAAGGGCTGGCTCAAGCGCGACATCGGCAACACCATCAATTGCTGGAAGCGCTGAAGACTGGTCTCGGCGGTTAACAGGGCGATCTCACTGATAGCCGTGAGTACCAGTAACTTGGGGACGTCCTGACTCTGGGCGACCTGGCCCTTCTTGCGCTGGTCGCGCAGTTTCTTGGCTGAGGCCGGGTGCTTTTTCTCCCCCGAGTCACTCATGGTACTGAGGCCTTGAAGAGAAGCCCCAGCGAGTGTTTCAGGTCGCCCAACTGGAGCATGCGCCCGACAATCAGGTCCTGCAGCAGGGCAAAGTACAACAGCACAATACCAATACCTGCCAGGCTCTTGACCGGCGGCGCCAGCGTACTCACCTGTAATTGCTGGCTGTAGACCCCCAGCAATGCAATACCGAACTCCAGCAACAACAGCACCGCAATGAAGGGCGCGGCGTACAGCATCATGTGTGTGAAGGTATCGCCCAGCAGGCCGATGAATACATTCATGCCATTGGGAGCAGGCAGCGGAAACCAAACAGTAGGGGGCCAGATCAGGTAACTGTCCCAGATCACCTGGGTCAACGCGCCCAACCCAAGGCTGACCATCAGCAGAAAAATCGCCAGATGCTTGAACAAGTGCCCTATCGGCGTGGCATCCGGCCCCAGTGAAGGATTGAGCTGACCACCGGCCAACGCACCGCGCTGGTTATCCAGCAGCGCCCCCACCGCCTCGAACATCCAGAACGGCATCGCCAGCAACACTCCCAGCAACAACCCCAGCGCCACCTCCTTGAGCACCAACCCACCGAGCATGAGCGCTGAGTAATCCTGCCCCTCCAGCGCCGCATGGATACCCGGCGCGGGCAGCAATGCCATGACCATCACAATGGTATGCCGAGGCATGCCGCGTATGTGTTGAAAACAAAACGCCGCCACCAGGAAGGCACAGGGGTAGATACGCGCCATGCCGATCAAGAGGCTGGGCAGGAATTCGAGATAGAGCAGCACAGGAGAGGCCTCAGTTCAGGGCCGAGCGGCCGATCATCTCGAAGGTGAGGTTGATCAGTTGGATCAACTCCACGCCAATCCAGCGCCCGGTCATGATCAGCGTGATACCCACCGCCACCAGCTTGATGCCAAAGGGCAGCGTCTGGTCCTGTATCTGCATCAGTGCCTGCACCAGGGATGTCAGCACACCCACCACCACCGCCACGATCAACGGTGGCGCCGACAACACCACCACCAGCAACATGCCCTGTTTGAACAGCACGATCGGTTCCATAAGCCACTCAGAGATAGGAGAGGAACAAGCTGTCGAGCAGCCGCGACCAGCCGGACACCAGCACGAACAACAGCAGTTTGAGCGGCAGGGAAATGGTCATCGGCGAGACCATTTGCATGCCCAGCGCCAGCAGCAGATTGGAGACGATCAGGTCGATCACAATGAAGGGAATGTAGATCAGGAAACCGATCTCGAACCCTGCCTGCAACTGCGACAGCACGAAGGCCGGAATCAGCAGGATCAGGTCCTCGCGTTGCACCTCCTGCGCCATCTGTGCGGGCCACAGCCGCGCGGTATTTTCCAGCAGGTGCGTCAGCACATCCGGGTCCACGTTGCGCAGCATGAAGGCACGCAACGGTTTGATGGCTTCATTTCCCGTTTGCAGAAATGTTTGCACATTGCTCATGTCCAGAGGGGAAGCTTTGACGCTCTCCGCAATCTCGTAACCCACCGGAGCCATGATGAACAGCGTGGCCGCCAGCGCGATGCCATTGATGGCCATGCTAGGGGGTACCTGCTGCACACCAATGGCATTGCGGGTGATCATCAGCACAATGACAATCTTTAAAAACGACGTGCAGATGATCAACAACATGGGCATCAACGACAACGCCCCAAGGAATACGGCCAGAATGAGGGGGTCGATCCCCTGAAGCGTCATCGACCGAACATCACGCGGGACAACTGCAACCCCAGGCGCCCGTCGACTTCCACCAACTGTCCCTGGCCGATAGGGCGGTCGCCATAATAGAGGCCCGCCATACCTGGGGCGTAACCGGCAATACCCAGCACCGAGCCGGGTGCGAGATTACGCAGCTCACCCAATGTCAGGTTCAGCGTTCCGCAGCGCACATTCAGCGCCATGCTCAACTCATCGAACGGCTCATGGCCGAATACATCCTCCACGGGCTCCCCTTCCTCGTATTCCGAATAATGGGGCGCTGCAAAATCTTCGTCCATGGACGTGTCCTCGATAGAAGTAAGGGTCAGGCACAAAGCGCCAGTGGCATCGTCAATGCAGCCATGCAGCCGCTGTTTGCCAACCTGTATGTAGCCGCTGCCCTGGGCTTGAAAAAAGGTCTGTTCAAGCACCAGCACATCACCGGTACGCAGGCTGCGAGCCTGTGCAATCGGTAACTGCAAACGCCCAAGGGTCACGGCAATAGCCAATTGGAACCGCGTCGACATCGGCCCGGCAGTGGTGCGCCACGGCCCGGCGTCGCACAACGCCAGGAACGTTTCAGGGGCCAGCCACAGATAGCCCACAACCCGCGACGCCCCCAGGGTTACGCTGAGCCGGCAACCAAACCCCTTGGGCCGGTCGGTCTCCAGCAATCGGATATCCCCCAATAACGCACTCACCTGCGGGCTCAGGTGATGCTGGAACAAAGCCCAGAACCAGGACTCCGGATCGTTGCCGGACGGGGCCAATGTCACCGGGCATTCGCCCAGCAGGCTGAGCAACGGCCCCGCTTCCGCGAGCGCCAGGACACCACACACGGTTTCGAAGCAGAACGCCTTGGCACCTGCTGGTGCCCGTCCAGGTTCCAGCCGCAGCTCGCCGTCCTCGCCGGCGACCTGAAACGCCAGGCGCAAGCCGCGCCCCAGTCGACGGCGTGCGGCAACCGTGTCGCTCTTGATCAAGGGAAAGGTCAAGTGCGGCACTTTCATGCGCAGCCAGTACTAGGCACAAGCAGGTTGACCGGCAACCCCAGCACTGCCGAGAACCGGTCCTCACACTGTTGCCGCACGCCGCTGAGCCAACGCGCCGTGGCGTCATGTTCCGCTTCCAGTTCAATGCTCCAGGCACTCTGTTCACGGCGAACGCTGGCATTGATCCGCCCCAGCCGAGGCAAGTACAACACCGCCTGCAGCGGCCACTGGGAACCAGCCTGTATGCGAGGGGCTAATTGCTCGGTAAGGGCCTCGACCATGGAGGCACCGGCCGACGCCTTGATTCCCGATAAGGAAGCTCCCGATCCAGTGCCTTCATCGTTATCGGCAAACAGTTGAGCGAACAGTCGCCCTTGTTCCCAAGACACTACGCCCGTAGCGCCCGGCTCCCGCTCCTCACGCACCTCACGCGGACGTGGGCGCTCAACGGGTTTATTTGAAACCTGGGTCATGTCGGCTCCTGGGCCAGAAGAAGGGATAACTCCTGAAGCTTCTCCACCTGCCGCAGACACTCGGTGACGTGTTTCTGAGCACTCCCGACGCGGCTTTCCTTTTCGTCTTGCTGGCCTTGTAATTGCGCCAGCTGGCCTTGGTCCCGCCGGGTACTGGCAGATAATGTTCGTTCCTGTGCGCCCCAGGATTTCAAGGCCTTCAGGCTCAGCACCTGCCCCTGATGCTGACTGAGCAATTCAGCACTTTGCCGAGCCTCCTCCTGCCGAGTCTGCTCAAGCGCATCCTTAGCCTGCTGGATATCTACGAGCAGGGCCTGCTGGGCGCGCCTGGCCTCACGCAAGGCGCGCTCGGCGCGGTCAGCCCTGTGCCTGCGCAGGCGCCGCAGCGTCTCGACTTCGCCGAGAAGCACATCAGAATGGGACATGGGCGGTCAGCTCCTTAAGTTGCTCCAGCGTCGTCACCATCGGCGAAGGCTCACGCAAGTCCTGGCGCAGGAACCCGTCGACCGCCTGACGGCTGTCCACCGCCAGATCGGTCAGGGCATCGCTGCCGGGTTGATACTCCCCCAGCTTGAGCATCAGCTCGATCTGTTGGTACGCCGACAACAACCGTCGCAATGCCGTACCCGCCTGGATGTCTTCCGGCTCTGCGACGTTGCTCAAGATCCGTGAAAGGCTCGCCAACACATCCACCGCCGGGTAGTGCCCACGCTCGGCAAGCTTGCGGGACAGCACGATATGCCCATCGAGCAGCGAGCGAACTTCATCGGCCACCGGATCGTTCATGGAGTCCTGCTCAATCAGCACCGTATAGATCGCGGTGATCACACCGTCACGCGTCAACCCGGCACGCTCCACCAGTCGTGGCAGCAGGCTGTATACCGAAGGGGGCAAACCTCCGCGCCCCAGGGGTTCGCCGGCAGCCAGGCCGATCTCACGCTGGGCCCGGGCGAAACGGGTCAAGGAGTCAATCAGCAGCAATACCCGCTGCCCCTTGCGCCGAAAACCTTCGGCCAATGCCGTGGCCGTGAACGCGGCTCGGGCGCGCTCCATGCTGGAGCGATCAGAGGTGGCGCACACCAGGACCGCCTTGGCGCGCAACTGGTCATCGAGCTCATGGTCGAGAAACTCGCGCAGCTCCCGCCCCCGCTCGCCGATCAGCCCGAATACGATGACATCGCACTCGACGTTACGCGCGATCTCGGCCAGCAAGGTGGTCTTGCCACAACCGGCCCCGGCGAACAGGCCTACACGCTGCCCCTCGCCAATCGTCATCAGGCCATCGATCGAACGCACGCCGGTGGCCAGTGCACGGTTAATCCTCGGCCGCTCGGTGGGCAACGGCGCTTCACATAACACCGCACTGGTATCCGGTAAGTCAGCCTCGACAAACGCACTCACGCCCTGCCCCGCAATCGGCCGGCCGAAACCATCCAGCACCTGTCCCAACAGGGCCTCGCTGACCTGGACCCGATGCGATACCCCAAGGCGCTCCACTCCAGCACCTACCCGCACGCCTTCCAAATTACCCAAGGCACTGAGCACCGCATCCTGCTGATCGAAGCCGATGATCTCGGCGAGCATGTAGTCGCCCGGGCTTTTTTCCACCTGGCACAAGTCGCCGATACGCGCCTGGGGTAGCCGGCACTGCAGCAGCATGCCGTTGACGCGCAGGATTCGGCCACGCATCGTCACCGGTGCAAAGTTGCTCAATGACTGGGACTGGCGCTGCTGCCAGGCTTCAAGACGCGCTTGCAAATCCGCACTCACCAGCGCACCTCGTAACGCTGCGCGCCGTCGAAGACCACCTTGCTGTTGTCGATCAGCACCAATCGCAGCCCTTCCACTTCGTCGCCCACAAACAGTCGGCCGCCCTCTTCCAGGACCACGTGACCGTTCGGCCCGCCGACGATCTGCACAATCCTAAATGGCAATGTGCCGTCGCGCGCACGCACACGGCTGATCACCGGTACCGAGCTGTCGAATTGCTCACCAAAACGTCTGAGCATGCGCGCTACCAGCTCCACGTCGTCCTGGGAAACATCTCCGCTGAGCGCCACCTGGCCATTGATCACTTGCAAGGTGACCCGCTGACTCAACTCACGCTCGCTGAGCATCTTCAACAGCTGCTGGCGTACTTCAAAAGGCGAAGCCAGCTCCTGTTTCTGAACCACGGGCGGCATCAGCGAAGCCTGCGCTTCACGCTCCCCTGTGGAGACCGTGCCCACGGCCACGAGGATTGCCGTTACCACCAACACCAGGCTGATCAGGCGCTTTTGCTGCGACTGCGAGATTGACGATAACTTCATCGCTTGCGCAGGCTCATGGGCCGGCGGCGGCGCTACCGTCACAGGGGCTGCGGGTTGGGGCCAAGGCTCCTCGGCCAAGGTGACGCACAGACGCACCCCTCCCACTGAAAACGGCACATTCAGTTCCAGCTTGGCGATCTGCGCCAGTACCTGGCCTTCGGGGTCTCGCAACAGCCCCGCTTCGGCCTGCACCAACCAGTTGGAGTCAATAAGCTGCAGGCGCGCATGCTGCTCGACGACTCCCGGGTCGTTCAACATCAGGTCGGCGTCCGCGTGAGCGCCAATGCTCCACTGCTCCCCAAACAACGGCAACGCAGCGCCCTGGCGCAGCCCGTCAAGCACCCTTAACTCAAACATCAGCGAGACCTCCACGCTGGTCATGGCCCAATACTCATTCCACTGCACCACGCATCAGCTCGTCCTGGCCAAGGTCAATGCGCCCCAGCACTTTGACCTTGGAGGTGCTCCCCAACTCAGCAAACGACAGCACCGGGACATGGTTGAACTCTTCCACCAGCAAGGTACGCAAGGGACTACGCAGGTCCTGCGCCACCAACAGCACACTCTTGCGCTTGGCCCTTAAGGTAAAGGCCTGGTTGAGCAGGGTGATCAACGCGGCGCTGTGGTCGTCGTCAAGCGCGAAAAACACCCCGGTCTGGGTCTGGCGCAATGCCTCACGCAGGATGTTTTCAGACTGCGGTGACAGCAGCCAGGCATGCAGGCCGTCGGCCTCGCTGTATTGATGGAAAATCTGCGCCTTGAGCGCAATACGCGCGTAGTCGGCCAATGCTTCCGGCTCACGCTCATGCTGGCCATACTCGATCAGCGATTCGACAATCAACCGCACGGCGCGCAGCGGCACGCCTTCACCGGCCAGGCGTTGCAATACTGACGAAAACCGCGACAGCGGCATGATTCGTTGCAGTTCCTGCACCAGTTCCGGCTGGTTGTGCTCCAGCCAGCTGAGGATCGACTTGCTCTCCTGGATCCCCAGGAACTGCGGTCCGCTGAGCATCATGGCCTGCTTCATGCGTTCGATGATCAGACTGGTCGCGGTAAAGCGTTCCAATTGCGGGTCATCGAGCAATGGATCATCCGGTGCCAGCCAGACCCAGTCCTGTTCATCACGCTCAGCCAGCCCGGGTATTCCGTGCTCAGGCTCGACCGTCAAGGCGTTACGCTCAACGGCCAGATAGTTGACAACCGAGGCCTTGACCATCGGCACTTCATGCACACAAAAACGCATTTCGTCGGCGGCCAGCGAGTCATCGAGTTCGACTTCGAAGGGCGGCAGGGTCAGACCGATATTGGCAACCAGTGCATTTCGGGCCTGACGAATCCCATGAATAAGCTCCGTCACCTCAGGCGTCCCACGCAAAACCGGAGGGAACAGCAACAGGTAAGGGCGCGACGGATCGAACCCGCGCAAGTCCTCTTTTCCGTTCTCTTCGGGACGCACGGCTTCGGCGACTGCGGCCGCGGGCTCTGCCTGTCGCTGACGCTGGCGCATCAGGTAATACCCCAGGCTGCCGGTTATCAGCGAAATAAGGATAAATACCCCGGTCGGCATACCGGGCACTATCGCAAACGCGAGCATGCCCACCGAAGCGATGACCCAGCTCTTGGGCTCGCTGGTCATTTGCCGGGCAATTTCGGCACCCATGTTACTGATGCCCTTACGCCCCTCCGGCGCCACGCGGGTGATGATCATGCCGGCGGTCAGAGAGATCAGCAGCGCCGGAATCTGTGCAATCAGACCGTCGCCGATAGTCAGCACCGAATACAACGTCATTGATTCAGCAGCGCTCAAGCCGTGCTGGAACATGCCCGTAGAGAAGCCGCCCAACAGGTTGACCACGACGATGATCAACCCCGCGATAGCGTCGCCCTTGACGAACTTCATGGCCCCATCCATCGCGCCGAACAACTGGCTCTCACGGGATAACTGCTCGCGCTTGTCCCGCGCTTGTGTGCCGTCAATCAGACCGGCACGCAAGTCACTGTCGATGGACATCTGCTTGCCCGGCATCGCGTCCAGGCTGAACCGTGCCGCGACCTCGGCAACCCGCTCCGAGCCTTTGGTGATCACCAGGAAGTTAACCAGGGTCAGGATCAGGAAAATCACCATCCCCACTGCCAGGTTGCCCCCCACCACAAAATTACCGAAGGCCTCGACGATGTCACCCGCATCCTGCTCCAGCAGGATCAGACGCGTGGTTGCAATCGACAGGGCCAGTCGAAACATGGTGGTCAACAACAGGATCGACGGAAACGACGAAAACGCCAGGGGGCCCGGCAGGTAGAGCGCAAGCACGATCAACAGGCACGAAATGCAGATATTGAGGGCGATCAAAATGTCCACCAGCCAAGTGGGCAGCGGCACAATAAAGATGAATACGATGGCCATGACCACCACGGCGCCCAACACTTCGGCGCGTTGTGCCACTTTGAGCAATACACGGTTGATGGCCGACAGAGCGGTCACGTCATGGTCCTCGGCTCACCGGCATGTCGTGTAGGCCCGCGCATATGCCGGTCCAGTTCATCCACCACCGTCACAAGCCGAGCCAAGGTATCCCGTCGTACTTGATTGTCAGACCACAAGGCCAAGGGCAACTGCTTGAACAATGGGTAAATCGCCTGGAGGGCTAGCAGTTGCTGGAGGGATGAGATCCCTCCCAGATCATTCGCCAGTCGCAGTGCCTCAGCAGCCTCAATGCCACCGCCGGCGTAAGCCAGCAGACGCTGCAACAAGCCTACCGCGTCATGTTCGATGCCCAAGCGCCCGATCAACTCATTGCACCCAGCCAACACGGAGCTCAACTGCCCGCAGTCTCGCAGGCCCTGCAGCAAAGTGCGCAACAGGGGCGTGGGCATTGACGACACCTTGGCCGCAATGTCATCCGCCAACGCCTTACGCATCACCTGGAGCCCGACGTGGAACTGCTCACCACCGTATACACCCAGCAAAGCCTGCATCATCGTCGACAGGGACTGGCGCGTGACCACATTGGCGTAGTAGAGCATACGCAGTGCCTGGCGCTCCTGCGGGTCGACCCCGGCCGACTGCAATGCCAAGGCAATGTTCAGGCCTGCCTGGATCTCCCCTTTGAAACGGGCTTCAAGCTGGGCAATGGCATCGCGCGCCAACGTAGCGTCGGACTGACGGGCCTCGCTGCCAGCCTTGGCCACCACATGCTTGAGCACCACAAACGCACGCGCCGGGTCCCCGTCCGCAAGCTTCAGCAATTTTTCGACAGTAGGTCTGCCCTGCAATTGCTGCCTGAAGAGTAGCGAAAGGAACGCCAGCGTCTTCTTGGCCGGATGGCCCAACTGATCATAAAGTTGCGCAAGCTGCTCGACGGGGGGCACGCGCAACGTCATCTTCCGGCCGCTCAGCGCTCGGCTGTTGAGCTCCACCTCCTGGCCGAACAGATGTGCAAGCTCATCGATTCCCTTCGCGGGTGCGGGAACTGAGGCATGACTGATAGCCGCCTGATCCAGGGGGCGGATTGGTTGCACATCGTTGTTGGATTCGACTTTCATGGACACGCCAGTACAGGAAGAGTGTTTCCCTGTGTGGCAACGGCTGCCCATGCAGTTCCATCGAAATCCTTTCTCAATACGAATTTGAAAAAACTTGCAAAAGCCTTCAGTGCTCCGTGCAAATCGCTGCACAAAAACGCATCAATTCAAAATATTTATATATATAAATCATAAGGTTACGAATTTTTTCCGCTTGGCACAGGGAGTGCTAAAGGGACCTGTCGACACCCGCTCGACTGCGTCTACCCTAAGGAAAAAAAACATGAATCTCCCCATTGAAGCTTTAGCTCACCTCGTTGGCAGCTCGCCTCAATTCATGCATCACCTGACAGACGACCAGCAGAAAAAACTCAGGCGCTTCATTCACAAGCGCGTACTCAACCCGGAAGATGCGGATGATCTTCTGCAACTGACGTACCTGGAAGCCTGGCGCAACCGCGAGCGTTTCTGCGGCAACGCCTCGCTCAGCACCTGGATGTGCGGCATCGCACAGAACCTGATTCGCAACCACTTCAGGCGCATGTATGCCAAACCCGTGCATTGCGAATTTGATGAGTCGTTGTGGCATGGACAGGAAGAAAACAACAACTTGGATTGGGAATTTGAGATCAACCGCCGCCTGGAGACCACCCTGAGCGCCATTGACCACCTGCCGACGGAAATGCGCAGGACGATGTACGCCTCGCTGGAAACCGACGGCAGCTACCAGGACACCGCCGATGTATTGGACATCCCCATCGGCACCGTTCGCTCACGCCTGTCGCGAGCACGCGAACAGCTCAAGCGCACCACCCAGAACCCGTTCCAATCGTAAAACCGGCTGACTGGCCAAGCGTTGGGCGACAGGGATATCTGCCCAACCGAACAGACCTTTTTCGTACGTGCCAGGAAGATCACCAATCACCCTGACAGCGTCGCACCGATCCCGCCAAAACCGAACATCAGCCCCAAGCCCCTTGAGCGATCAGTCCCGTTGCAAGCAGGATCAACGAGCTGCTTTGCCCAGCAGCCGAGGGATTGCCTGGCGCCAGGGGCGTCTCTTCACAGAAGCAGCGAATCATCAACCACTCGTCGCCCAACTCGCGCGTTTCCGATAAACAATTGAAAGCGTAGATAAAAATTCAAAATAAATGCTTGACGCATTCCCGTTCTACGCGAATAATGCGCGCCACTTGGCTACATAGCTCAGTTGGTTAGAGCATAGCATTCATAATGCTGGGGTCCGGGGTTCAAGTCCCTGTGTAGCCACCAAGTACCGATCCATAGATGTCTACAGCAGTCTATGAATCACCTCAAGAAGCCCGCCTAGTGCGGGCTTTCTTGTGTCTGGCCGTTTATCTCTGTCTATCCCTATCCCCTCCCCCCGCACCATCGCTGCCCACTGGCATGCCGGACATCTATACCTGTCCTTTTTAACCAAACGGTTGTCCATTCGAACCAAGCACACCTCATCTCCCCTAGATAACTTTCACTCCATGCCGTGTCCCTACAAACACAAATGACGAGGTGTCTCATGCGTCTACGAGAACAGCAGCGACTATCCGATTCATCCTGGTTTTTACACAGATGGGACATGGCACCCGAAGAGTTTGCCACTTACCTGCTGCAACTCGGGACCTTGGTGCTGCAACGCCGATGGAATGGGAGCAATCGTAAAACACCAACGTCCACGGAGATCTAGAACAGCGAACCGTCCGGTCAAGACAGAAATAAAGGCCCCCCTGTCACGGACCATATCTACCCTCATGGCCGCAGGACCAGTTCCGATGTCAGCATTCTGCGTCTGCTGCAAGCACGGTTTTTCTAAGCCGTTGTCCGTCCAGACCAAGCGATTGTCCTTGCCAGCAAAGCGTGCGCTCGACAGCAGCTCTAATTTGGATTCGTCGCCAGTTCTCGCGCCCTTTATCAACCGTGCGGAACACGACATTGAGCGAATGAGATCGTCCCCAGCCGAAACGGAGAAACCGCATCATGACCGACCAGCAACCATCCGTGGAACAACAGCCCTCCCTCTATGCGCGTCTTGGGGGCTACGACGTCATTTATCAGTTCGCAGGTGCAGTTTTGAGGAAGACCATGGGACATCCCGCTATCGGCCATATCTGGGCCCACATGTCCGAATCAACATTCCAGAAGGAACACATCAACTTTGTCGATTTCCTTTCTGAACATTGGGGTGGCAGCGCCAAATACCGAGGTAGGGACATGGTCACCGCGCATCGCGGAATGGGTCTTACCGAGGTGCACTGGCAAGCCGTGCTCGATTGTCTTGAGGAATGCTACAACGACTACGATCTGGCACCGGACCTGCGCAAAGAGGTCAATGACTTTCTGATCAAGTTTAAACCCGCCGTGATTGGTAGCCCCTCCTACCGCGACGTAGTACTCGCACACCCCGAAATGGACCCCGCCAAAGGAATGAAAAGCGTTGGGGTAATTTGGCCGAAACGAGGGAAGTAACCTGTGAAAAAGCTGGCGCCGGATACTGGTATTGCTGCACTCGTCGAGTAATGCAGGGAGCGATTTCACCAACTTCAGAGGGGGCAAAGACATGAGTCATACGCACGAACATCATCACGATCACGACCACACTGAGCCACCGGAGGCCATAGCGCTACGCGTCAAAGCGCTCGAGTCCCTGCTGACGGAAAAGGGCCTGGTCGATCCCGTAGCCATGGATGCTTTGGTGGACACCTACCAACACAAGGTCGGCCCGAGAAACGGCGCCCAGGTCATAGCAAAAGCCTGGTTCGACCCTCTGTACAAACACAGGCTGCTGGAAGATGGCACCGCAGCCATCGCCGAGTTGGGCTTTTCTGGGGTTCAGGGTGAAGACATGGTGGTCGTGGAGAACAGCCAGACCGTGCACAACGTGACGGTATGCACACTGTGCTCCTGCTACCCGTGGCCGACCCTGGGCCTGCCACCGGTCTGGTACAAATCCGCACCTTATCGCTCGAGGATAGTCATTGACCCGCGCGGCGTGCTGGCGGAGTTCGGTCTGACGATTCCTGATGACAAGGAAGTTCGCGTCTGGGACAGCAGCGCTGAGCTGCGCTATCTGGTATTGCCGGAACGTCCGGCGGGTACTGATGGCTGGAACGAGGAACAACTAGTCGAACTCGTGACTCGCGACGCCATGATCGGTACCGGACTGCCTAAGAATCCGGATCAAGTAGCCTGAACCTGAAAAGGAGAAAACCCATGAATGGTATACACGACCTGGGCGGCATGCATGGTTTCGGCCCAGTGCTCACGGAAGAGCACGAACCCATCTTCCATCATGATTGGGAGCGCAGGGTTTTTCCGCTCTTCGCCTCGCTCTTCGTCGGCGGGTACTTCAACGTCGACGAATTCCGCCACGCCATCGAACGCATGAAGCCGGCCGAATACCTGCAGTCGAGCTACTACGAGCACTGGCTGCACGCCTTCGAGACCCTGCTGACAGAAAAGGGCATCATCAGCACCGCCGAACTGCTGGGTACGGCCAAACCAACCCCACCGACACAGCCCGTCACGGTGTTAACTCCGGACATCGTCGACGCCGTAGTGCTCGGCGGCGCCTCGTCGCGGGCAAAAGAAGATGTCCCCGGCCAATTCCGAGTCGGTGACCGGGTGCGGACGAAGTGCCTCAACCCAACCAATCACACCCGGCTGCCACGCTACGCGCGCGGTAAGGTCGGCACAATCGTGATCGCGCATGGCGCGTTCGCTACCCCGGACACGATGGCCCATGGTTTGGGCGAACAGCCGCAGCAGGTCTATGCCGTACGCTTCAGTGCCGAAGAATTGTGGGGAGTACGGCGACCGGACAGTGTGTGCATCGACCTATGGGACAACTACCTGGAGGCCGTATGAACACGAGCATGCGCCACGACTACAAGGCCGTCGGCCTCCCTCTCGACGATGAAGGCCCGGTGTTCGACAAGCCTTGGCAGGCTCAGGCTTTTTCCCTGCTGGTGCACTTGCACCAAGCCGGCGTGTTCCCCTGGAAGGACTGGGTGCAGGTATTCAGCGAAGAGATCAAGGCTGCCCCGGCGCAACCCGGAGAAAGCGTCAATGACGCCTATTACCGGCAATGGATCACGGCCATGGAAAGAATGGTCACCACCCTAGGCCTGACCGGGATGGAGGACATCGTCCAACGGGGCGAGGAATGGAGGCAGGCCTATCTGAATACTCCCCATGGACAACCAGTGGTTTTGCTCAATGCAAGCTGTCCACCGGCCCACGGGCACACCGGTGAGCATCTGCCGCATCGCGAGCCCGTGGCGATCAGCCGAGCCTCTAACTGAGGGAGGAGCAGTTTTTTGTTGTCCTTTTTTACCTAGCAAGCCGCAGAGGCGGCCAAGGAGTCATCGTCATGCATATCGAACCTGGCCTCGTGGAAGCCGGAAAACTCTGGTTGAGCTATGTTACCGCCGCAAGCGTCGGCACCTACACCGTCAAACTCGTTGCGGACGCCGTTGGCGAACGAGGTGCCGTCTCGCTGGTAGTTCGCGCCGCCGCCGCCACGGCGCTGGTGTTTGGCTTCTTTGAACTGCTACCGCATCATCCGGTTGGCGTCTCGGAGGTGCATCTCATACTCGGCTCGACGCTGTTCCTGTTGTTCGGTGCAGCACCTGCAGCAGTAGGTCTCGCTTTGGGGCTGTTAATCCAGGGGCTGTTCTTCGCCCCATTCGACCTGCCGCAGTACGGCATGAACGTCACCACCCTTTTGGTACCGCTGTTGGCAGTTGCTGCCCTGGCGCGGCGTATCATCGCGCCAAACACGCCCTATGTTGATCTGGGCTATCGCCAGGCACTGGGCCTGTCGACGGCCTTCCAGTCAGGCATCGTCGCCTGGGTTGCCTTCTGGGCCTTCTACGGGAAGGGCTTCACGGCAGAGAACGCACTGTCAGTCCTGACCTTCGGCAGTGCCTACATGACCGTCGTCATCCTCGAACCGCTGTTGGACCTGGCCGTGCTGGCCGGTGCCAAGGCAACGCATCGCCTGCGTAACAGCAGGCTGGTCGAGCGCCGTCTGTACCAGGCCGCCTGAGTCGACAGACGCCAGTCCAAGCCAGACTGTCCCCGGGCATTCGAAGCCCGCAATGCTCGGGGCATCAAGAGCGAGAACGACCTCAACACCTCGTGAGCAAAACTGGAGGTAGTTGATGCTTTTCAGAAATAGCCCCCACAAGTCAGTCCGGGGAGTACCGCTGGCTCCATATTCATGGCGAAACGCGCCGTGATGAACGGGGACTACCAACAGATGAACGCGGGTCACCCTGCGCCGCATCCCATCCCATCCCGGCACCTCGCACCTTGATCGCCTTTGTAGTTCCTGAACCTTGTCTTCACCTGATCAGAAGATCCTGGACCGATCCAAAACTGTTCGTTCCTGGTTTGGCTTCACCTTCGACGCTGGCTGCAAGTCCGCGCGGGGAGATCCCGAACCGCTGCTTGAACAACCGCGAGAAATGCGAGGCATCGTTAAATCCCCAGCGCAGCGCTACGGCGAGCACGCCAGGATGGCCGGAACTGCAGAGATCGCGCGCGCTGTGCCGCAAGCGCAGCTCCCGGATCAGGCCACTGACGGAAAATGGCTCTTCCTCGAACAGGCCATAGAGTGTCCGGCGCGAGACCTTGAATCGCGCCGCAAGCAGGTCCGGCCCGAGCCCGGGCTCAGATAAATGATCGGCTATATAGGTTTCGACCGCCTGGCGGAAGGCTGTCCGCAGCGGCACCCGGTCCTGCTCCTGTGCCTCCAGCGTGGCGCCCAGCGCGACGGCGATGACACCGTTGAGCGCGGCGCTGAGCCCATGCTGCGCCTGTAGGCCGACGCTGGCGTCCATCTGTTCAAGTGAGCGGGCGAAGCGAGCCGCGACCAGTCCAAGTCCCGCTTGTCCGCTGACGCAGCGCGCTGTCGCCTGGCGCGGTGCCGCGAGCCTGGACACCAGTTGCTCCCTGGGTATACGGAATGACAGCACGCGCCAATCTTCCCTGAAATCGAGAAAGTAGGGACGCGTGGAGTCCACGACGGAGAAGTCACCGGGCAACACCAGTGTCTCCTGCCCATCCTGACGTACCACGCATGACCCTTCCAACTGGAAGTTCGCGAAGCAGAACTCGACCGGGTTGCGGCGGATTTCATCCCAGCGTCGTTGGACGAACTGCGCACGGGAAAACACGCGGGTCTGCGCGCTCATGGAGAGGGGCCGGGAGCTTACCTCGCCCGTGAAGTCCGATCCTGCATGCTCTTGCTTGAGGATGGGATTGAGCGAGACGAAGGCTTCGCAGAGGACCTCACGCCAGTAGCTGAATCTTTCACGCTGCACGCACGCTTCGGTAGTCCAGATTTGCATCCTGCGGTCACCCCTCAGTGGCGCAAAAGACAATCATCGCGAGCGCAAGCCAGCGACTGATTTCTGAGCCAATGTCACGGTATGGCGGGCCGCTCAGACGTGTCATGTGGTCCTCCTGTTGCACAGATCGTCAACTGGTCTTGCACGCAAAGGCAAGTCGTCGGTTGATGGGCTTGCAGGCACCCTGGCACGGCATTTTCGCTTGTGCCTGCGCTGTGCACGGCGGGAATGCGAATGCGTCATGCCGGTGCAGTTTCCGCCGGATAAACAGGCGCAGGACTGAACCCATGTGACCTGCGGCAGAAAGACGCAAAGTCCGCGCCAGAACCAAGGGGGCATTCACCCGCTACAGGCTCTTTCTGCAGAAGGCACGACCTCAGTCGGGAAAGCCCTGTGCCCTTGCGCAAATCGTCAATTGGGCTTGCACGCTCCAGCGAGACCGAGGCAGGCCAGCTGCCTACGATGGGTTGTCCGTTACCTAACCCACCGCAAGAAAGGTCGCTTCCCATGGCTATCGATTTCCAGCTCACCGAATCACAGAAGGCTTTACAGGCAAGCGCGCGAACCTTCGCCGCCGAAGTCCTCAGCAAGGTCGCCCCCACCATCGCCCCAATCGCGCGACCGGAAGACCGGTTCTACGCCACGCGGCCGTTCTACGATGCAATGGTCGACGCCGGCTTCATCAAGGCGTTGCTGCCCGCCTCGTGCGGCGGCAGCGCCCTGACCACGCTGGATTTTGCCTTGGCTGCCGAAGAACTCGCCGCCGCCGACGTCAACTTGCCTTCGGCCTTGCTGGGCACCGGCCTGGGTTTGCACGCGGTGCTGCACCACGGCACCGAGGAGCAGAAGCGCCGCTTCCTGCCGGACTTCGTCGAAGATGGCTCGCGCCTGGCCGCCCTGGCCTTCACTGAGGTCACCGGAGGCGCTAACTACGACAGTCCCGACCCCTCCGCCGGCGTGCAGACATTCGCCCGCCTCGAAGGCGACGAATGGGTCATCAACGGCGCAAAGCACTACACCACCAACGGCACCGGTTGGGACGGCAAGGGCGCGCACCTGTACAGCGTCATATGCCGCACCGATGCGGCCCTGCCGCCGCAGCAATCGCTGGCGGTCATCATGGTGCCCGGCAGCGCCCAGGGCATCGAGATCGCGGGCTTTCTCGATACCGTCGGCCATCGCGCGACGATCTCGCCGCGCATCCATTTCAACAATGTGCGCGTGCCGGCGGCCAATATTGTGGGCAAGCCGGGCGATGGCATTGCCATGGTGGAAGATGCCTTCTCCTGGACTGCGGCGCTCATCGGCGCGGCCTGCGTAGGTGTGATGCGCGCGGCCTTCGACGTCGCCTTGAAGTTTGCCCGCACCGACAAGCGCTCCGGCACGGTGCCTGTGATTGAGCACCAGAACGTTGGCTTCATGCTGGCCGATATCAAGATGCGCATCGAGGCCGCGCGCTACCTGACCTGGAAAGCCTGTCACCAGCTCGATATCACCCAGGGACGCAGCCGCGAACTGGCCATCATCACCAAGGTTCACTGTTCGGAACTGTGCGTTCAGGCTGTCTACGATGCCATGCGCGTTGTCGGTGTCGATGCCTACACCGACCTCTACCCGTTGGCCGGCCTGATGCAGGACGCGCTGTGTTTTCCCCTGTACGACGGCGGCAACATGGGGGTCCGCCGCCGGCAACTCCATGCGCTGCTGCGCTCGCCGACCTACGACGCCATGGCCGGTGCAGAGGCACGCAGTTGAAGCGGCCCCCGTGCCACGAGGCGTAAGCGCCGAGCAGCTGTCCTTCCCAGCACAACGAATGACCGCCCCAACAAAGCGACTTGGGGCGCGTCCCCCCTATCTTTGTCATGCGCACTGCCGCGTTGTCCTGTGTCGCCGCACTTCGCCGACCGATCAATGACAGATGACTACTCGAGAGAGGACTTCCGTAATGACCCAAGCATTCTCCAGCGTCGCCCGCAGGACCGGCCACGTGTCAAAGGCCGGTACCCACTCGCCCCTGAGCAGCATGAACAAGGTATTGGCCTTGGCCTGTCTACCGATGGTCACGATGGTGCCGATGACCGCGCGGGCCATCGATGTGGACATCGGTGATTTCGTCCCGGCGCCGGAGGGTACGACGGCGGGGTTGCTGTACCTGCAGCATGCCGAGCGCAACAAACTCTATGCCCAGGGACGGCAGACGGCGCGGGATCCTCGGCTGGTCTCGGATGTCGGTATCGGGAGGCTGGTGCACTACACCACGATTGGCGGGCTGACGGTAGGCCCCCAGATCCTGGTACCGTTTGGCCGGCTGGATGCCGGGCGCGACACGAGTGCACTGGGCAAGACCAGCGGGGTAGGTGACGTTATCCTGGCCGCACCAGTCTGGTTGATCAACGACTCAGCGTCTCGCACTTATCTAGCCATAGCACCCTATCTGTACCTTCCAACGGGTAGCTATAGCCACGACCGCCCGCTCAATCTGGGTGAAAACCGCTGGAAGTTTGATTTACAGGTAGGTTTCGTCAAAGGGCTGACCGACAATTGGTATGTCGATTTGACCGGCGACGTCATGTTCCACGGCAAGAACGACAACTACGGCGCTGCCGGCGACACGCTCAAGCAGAAACAGCTCTACCAGGGGCAGGGATATTTGCGTTACCAGTTCACCCCCGGAGCCAACGCTTTCGTCGGTCTGTCGCAGACCTGGGGCGGTGAGACCCGAGTCAATGGCGTTGACAGCGACGACGAAGCTCGACAACGAAAAATCAGCGTGGGTGGCAGTTACTTCATCCGCCCGAAGACGCAACTGCTGGTGGCGCTCGGGCGCGATCTTGAGGTGGAAAATGGCTTCAAGGAAAGCGCCCGCATCAACGTTCGACTGTTGCAGGTGTTCTGAGCAACAATCTCATTCAGGGCTACTCGATAACGCCTGGCGTTGAAACATATCCGGGCATGGGGCGACCAGGCGTAATCGAACAGCATTTGCCCTCAATTGACGCGTAACCCGGTACTGATAACGGCTTACCGAAAGGTAGACCGTTTTTTTATGCCTTGAAGAAAGTGCCTGGGGCATACTCGCAGCCCCCCTCCTGGATACAGAACTTAGCCAATAGGACGTCCCTTCATGAGCCTTGATGTGTTCGCAATCATCATGCTGGGCGCTGCGTTGCACGCCACTTGGAATGCCGTGGTCAAGGGCGGTGACAACAAGCTCCTGACCACCTGCATGATCGCGTCCATTGCATCGCTGATCGCAGCGACGGTCATTCCGTTTCTGGAGCTGCCGGCCAAGGAAAGTTGGCCCTTCATCGGTGCGTCAGTGATTTTGCAGGTGGTGTATTTCGTGCTGGTCGCCTCGACTTATCGCATTGCCGACATGAGCCAGACCTACCCGATCATGCGCGGCACCGCGCCGTTGCTGGTGGCGACAGCGAGCGTGGGACTGTTGTCCGAATCCTTGTCCTCATTCGCCTGGCTCGGCATTGCCATCATCTGCATCGGTATTTTGAGCATGGCTGCCGCCCCCAGCATCGGTCAGCGAAAAGGGATGCTCCTGGCGCTGGTCAACGCGGCGGTCATCGCCGGCTACACCCTCATCGATGGTGTGGGTGTGCGCAAATCCGGCGCCCCGGCGGCCTATACGTTGTGGATATTCCTGCTCACCGGCCTCGCGCTTGCCGTATGGGCATTTGCCATCAGGCGGCGCGAATTCTGCCGCTATCTGGCGCGCCACTGGCGCCCAGGTGTTATCGGTGGCTTCGGCACCGTCGTGTCCTACGGCCTGGCACTTTGGGCAATGACGGCGGCACCGATCGCCACGGTTTCGGCGCTCAGGGAGACCTCCATTCTGTTCGGCGTGGTGATCTCGGCACTGGTGCTCAAAGAGCGGCTGACCCGCCGCCGCATCATGGCTGCGTGCATCATTGCCGGCGGGGCTATGGTGTTGCGGCTGGGCTGACGCGCCGGTCGAACCCAGGAGATGCCTGGCTGGACTGGCCACCGAACAAATCCCCCGCCACCCTATTAAATGAGACAACTTCTCATTAGTATGCCTGCTATTCGCGCAACGCCGCATCAGGGTATCGGGGCCATGGAGACAGGGACGCCAGGGGATCAGGAAAAACTCAGCGCCGTTTTTATCGGGCAGCGCAGTGCGTTAATCCGTATGCTGTCGCGCGTCGTCGGCTGTTCGAGCCAGGCGGAGGACCTGGCCCAGGAAACCTACCTGAAGGTGGCGAAAGCACTGTACGCTCGCCCTATCGAACACTTGAAGCCGTTTCTTTATCAAACTGCGCAGTACCTGGCCTTTGATCATCTGCGCAGTGTGCGCAGTAAAAGGCGCTATGAGTGCCATCTGGCCGAAAGCCTGGTTGTCGAGGTGCCCACCACGGCACCCGGTCCGGAGAGCCAGGCCCAGGGCCAACAACAACTGCTGCAGTTTCAACAGGTGCTCGCTACCTTGCCCAAACGCCAGCAACAAATCCTGGTATTGCATCGATTGCATGAACTGTCCCAAAGCGAGATCGCCCAACGCCTGCAGGTGTCGTTGAGCACGGTGGAAAAAGATCTGCGCCAAGCCCTCACTGCCTGCGTCAAGCAAACGACCTACCATGATTGATCGCGCCGACACCCCCGATGCCATACGTAAGCAGGCGACCGACTGGTTCGCCCAGCGCGATGAAACGGTGCGCAACCCCATCACCCGCCAGCGCTTTGAGCAGTGGCGCGACGCGGATCCCCGGCACGCCACGGCGTATGCGGAACTGGCCGCGCTGTGGGAAAGCCGCGCCTTCGAGCAAGCCTTGAAAAACCTCGCCGGCGACCTGGAATTGCCCCCTGCCCCGCAAGCTGCCACGCACCGCAAGACACGCTTTATGGCTGCCGCCGCTGCCGTATTGATCACGCTGGGCATCGGTTGGATGACCGATGTGCCGATGCGCCTGCAGGCTGACCACATGACCGACGTTGCGCAATTGGAACGCTTTGACCTGGAGGACGGCTCGCACATCGTGCTGGGCAGCCACAGCGCCATCAGCATCGCTTTCGACGGCGCCCATCGCCGCATCAAGCTGCTGCGCGGCGAGCTCTACGTCGAAGCCGCACACGACTCAGAGCGCCCTCTTAGCATCGAAACCGCCGAGGCCAGCGTGACCGTAGTCGGCACGCAATTCAGCGTCAGCCAGCGCGACGCGGGCGTCACCGTCGCCGTGCGACAAGGCCGCGTGCGCTTCGCCAACCGCAAGGGCGAACAGAGCCTGTTGCAGGCGGGCAACTGGCAACAGTTGCTGGGTGGGCACCTGCAACCGCTGTCCCTGGAAGGTGGCGAACAGCAGATGGCCTGGATCAACGGACGGCTGTCGTTCCAGAACGCGCCGCTGGCACAGGTGTTGTCAGAGATCCGTCGCTATTATCCCTCACCGATCCTGCTATTGAACGATACCGCCGCCGGTGAGCGGGTCAGCGGCAATTACCAATTGGATGACCCCCAGGCGATCGTGCAGGCGTTGAGTAGAGTCACTTCCACCCACGTCCAGCGCCTGCCGGGTGGCATCCTGATTATTCGCTGATACAGAGCCCCTGACCCCGTCGCAAAAAGTTTTACGGCTTTCGAAGCTTCAACCCGTCAAGAACTTTGCCTTTGCAAATCATTCCTATTTCTAACGGGGCTCACATGCACTTTCCAGCACTCAATCCGACCCACGCCCGTAGCATTCTTGCGCTTGCCGTCTGCCTGGCGTGCAGCACTGCGGTTGCCGTGGAACCGGCGGGCAAGCCGGCCATTCGTGAAGCAGCAGATACCCGCAGCTTTGCCATAGCGCGTCAGTCGCTGGTCAATGCCCTGGATCAATTGAGTGTGCAGAGCGGGCTGCAAATTGCCTATGCGGCGGACTTGGCCCAAGGCGTCGAGTCGCCTGGCGTCAGCGGCCGCATGACCGCCCTGGAGGCGCTGGCCCAGTTACTCAAAGGCACGCCCCTGAGCTTCGAGCTCAATGGTCCCAACGCGGTCATACTGACCCGCACCGCACAACCCGGCGCGGCCCTGCAACTGGGCACCACCACCGTGATCAGCAACCAACTGGGCACCGTCACCGAAGGCACCGGCTCCTACACCCCGGGCACCATCGCCACGGCCACGCGCCTGGTGCTGACCCCGCGTGAAACGCCGCAGTCCATCAGTGTCGTCACCCGCCAGCACATGGATGACTTCGCCCTCGACAGTGTCGACGACGTGATGCGTCATACCCCTGGCATTACCGTGTCGGCCTACGACACCGACCGCAGCAATTACTACTCGCGCGGTTTTTCGATCAACAATTTCCAGTACGACGGTATTCCCTCGGCCGTGCGCAACGTGGCCTATTCGGCGGGCAACACCCTGAGCGACATGGCGATCTATGACCGGGTCGAAGTGCTCAAGGGCGCCTCCGGCCTGCTCAGCGGCGCCGGCTCCCTGGGCGGCACCATCAATCTGGTGCGCAAGAAGCCTACGGCGGAATTTCTCGGCCACATCACCACGGCGGCGGGCACCTGGGATCACTACCGCACGGAAGTGGACGTCAGCGGCCCGCTGACCGAAACCGGCAATGTGCGTGGGCGGGCGGTGGCGGCCTATCAGGACAACAAGTCGTGGATCGACCGCTACTCGAACAAAAGCTCGGTGTTCTACGGCATTCTCGAATTCGACCTGTCACCCGACACCTTGCTCACCGTGGGCGCCGATTATCAGGACAGCAAACCCAAAGGCTCCACCTGGTCCGGCAGTTTCCCGCTGTTCAACCATGCCGGCGAGTTGAACAATGCCAAGCGCTCCTTCAGCAATGCCACTGACTGGAGCAGTTGGCAGCAATACACCCGTACGGTGTTCGCGAACCTGGAGCACGACCTCGGCGACGGCTGGGTGACCAAACTGCAACTGGACCACAAGCTCAACGGCTACGACGCCCAGATGGGTGCGATCCAGTTCTACCAGCCGGCGGCGGACGGCACCGCCAATATCAACGCCCAGCGCTACAAGGGCGAAACCACCAGCGACTCGGCCGACCTGTATATCAGCGGCCCGTTCAATTTCCTCGGGCGTGAACATGACCTGGTGATCGGTGGATCCATCAGCACCGCCCACTGGAAGGGCAAGGGCTATTGGGACGAAACCTTCCCCACCGCCAACCTGGTCGACTACGTCAACTGGCATGGCAACCTGGCCAAGCCCGACTGGGGCGTGGCCTCCCAAGTCACCGACGACACCATTCGCCAGACCGGCATGTACCTCACCACCCGCTGGAACCTCAGCAACGACCTGAAACTGTTGCTCGGCGGGCGCGTGGTCGACTACACCCTGACCGGCAGCACCGATACCTACCGTGAAACCGGACGTTTCATTCCCTATGCCGGAGCCATCTATGACCTCACGGACAACCTGTCGGCCTATGTCAGCTACACCGATGTCTTCATGCCCCAGGAAAGCTACAACCTCGACCGTAACCGCAAGCTGATTGACCCGGACGAAGGCGAGAACTATGAAGTGGGCCTCAAGGGTGAGTTCCTCGGCGGTCGCCTGAACGCCAGCCTGGCGTACTTCGAGGTGAAGGAAAGCAACCGCTCCCTGCCCGACGATGCGTACAACAACCAGACCCCGACACCGCCCAACTTTGCCTTCAAGGGCACCGACGCGACGACCAAGGGCTACGAACTGGAACTGTCCGGCGAAATCGCTCCAGGCTGGCAGTTGCAGGGTGGCTACACCCACAAGGTGGTACGCGACGACGCCGGCAAAAAAATCTCGACCTTCGAGCCCGAGGATCAAGTGAGCATGTTCACGATCTACAAGCTCAAGGGCGAGCTGGACAAAGTCAGCATCGGCGGCGGCCTGCGCTGGCAGAACACGGTGTGGCAGGACATCTACAACAGCCCCAAAGACACCACCGAGAAATTTTCCCAGGAATCCTACTGGGTGGTGGACCTGATGACGCGCTACCAATTCACGAAAAACCTGTCGACCACGCTGAACCTCAATAACGTGTTCGATAAGCCGTATTACACCAACGTGGGCTTCTACAACTCCGCCATCTATGGCGCACCGCGTCACTTCATGCTGACCACGCGCTGGGACTTCTGATTGCCTGAGCCACACGGCCTATCCCGAGGGTAGGCCGCTTTTGACGCCCTCCCTTGCCACTGTTAGTGTCCAGCCTCCCCCCACGCACGGAGTGCTTCACGGTGAAACTGGACATCTACCAAGTCGACGCCTTCAGCCAACATGCCTTCGGCGGCAACCCTGCCGCGGTGTGCCCGCTCACCGAGTGGCTGCCCGATGAGCAACTGCAGCATATCGCCGCCGAAAACAACCTCTCCGAAACCGCCTACTTCGTGCCCCGCGATGGGTTCTACGAGTTGCGCTGGTTTACCCCGCAAGTCGAAGTCGACCTGTGCGGCCATGCCACGCTGGCGACGGCGTGGGTGTTGATTCACGCACTGGCGGATGCACCCCAGGTGCTGCGCTTTGCCACCCGCAGCGGCGAGCTACGGGTGACGCGCAATGGCGATGAACTGGCGATGGATTTCCCCGCCCGGCAACCACAGCGCTGCGAACCGCCCGCCGGAATGTTGAGTGCCCTGGGGATCGAGAGCGCCGACGTGTTCAGCACCGATGACTACATCGTGCTGGTGGACGACGAAGCCCAGGTCGCCGCGCTGACGCCTGACTTTGCGCAGCTCAAGGGCCTGCCAAAACGCGGGATTGCAGTCACTGCCAAGAGCACCCGGTTTGATTTTATTTCACGCTGGTTCGGGCCGAATGTGGGGATCGATGAAGACCCGGTCACCGGCTCGGCACACACCTCGCTGGCACCGTTCTGGGCCGAGCGCCTGGGCAAATCGCACTTGACAGCCGAGCAAGGGGGCCAGCGCAAGGGTCAGTTGCACTGCGAGCTGCAGGGCGACCGCGTGATTATTTCCGGCAAGGCAGTGTTGTACATGCAAGGCACGATTTACCTGTAAACCGCAGCGCCCCACGGACAACAGATCATTCGCACAATGAACGGAGTTCAGCACGTGTTTTCGATTTCCCGCCGCCAACTGTCGCTCATGGCGGCAGCCCTTGCCCTGGCTGCCTGCCACACCCCGGTCAACGACCAACCACCGGCACCGGAGTTGGGCTCGGGCTATCGCACCGACCTCAGCACCCGCCATGCCGAGCGCCATATGGCCGCCGCCGCCAACCCGCTGGCGGCCGAGGCCGGACGCGAGATGTTGCGCCAGGGCGGCTCGGCCATTGACGCCGCCATTGCGATGCAGGCGGTGTTGACCCTGGTTGAACCACAATCCTCCGGCATTGGCGGCGGTGCGTTCATCATGCTGTGGGATGGGAAAAACGTGCACGCCTATGACGGCCGGGAAACGGCTCCGGCCGGGGCGACCGAGCGGTTGTTCCTGAACGCCGACGGCATGCCGATGGCCTTCACCGACGCGCAGATCGGCGGGCGTTCAGTGGGCACGCCCGGGGTGCTGCGGGCCCTGGAAATGGCCCATAGGAAGACCGGCCGCCTGCAATGGGCCCAGTTGTTCGAGCCGGCGATTCGCTTGTCGGAGCAGGGCTTCGCAATTTCACCGCGTTTGCACAGCCTGATCGCCGCTGACCGCTTTATCCCTCAATCGCCGGAGATGGCAGCCTACTTTCTGAATGCCGATGGCACGCCTAAAGCCACCGGTACACAGCTGAAAAACCCGGCGCTGGCCGCTGTGTTCAAACGCATTGCCAAGGAAGGACCGGACGCCCTGTACCACGGGCCGATTGCCGACGAGATTGCGCGCAAGGTGCAAGGCAACCGCAATGCCGGCAGCCTGACTCAAGCAGACCTCAAGGGCTACGTCGCCAAGGAACGCGCGCCGTTGTGCACCGATTACAAGCGCTGGAAAGTCTGCGGCATGCCGCTGCCGTCCTCAGGCGGGATTGCGGTCGCGCAGATGCTCGGCACATTGCAGGCCCTGGAAGCCCGCGACCCGCACCTGGCCATCGCGCCGATGACCCCGATAAACAGCGCCTCGCCTGCCGGGCTTGAGCCCACGCCCGAGGCCGTACACCTGATCGCCGAAGCCGGTCGCCTGGCCTTTGCCGACCGCGCGCTGTACGTGGCCGATGCGGACTTCACACCGGTGCCGGTGGCCGGCCTCGTGGCCCCGAACTACCTGGCACAGCGTGCCACGCTGATCGGCGAGCGCAGCATGGGCATCGCCAAGCCAGGCCGACCGGCCGGTATTCAAGTCGCGTATGCACCGGACCGTTCGCCGCTGCGCATCTCCACGTCACAAGTCGTCGCCGTAGATGACCTGGGCGGCGCCGTGTCGATGACCACCACGGTGGAAGCCGCGTTCGGTTCCCATGTGATGGTCCAGGGCTTCTTGCTCAATAACCAGATGACCGACTTCTCATTCATCCCCGAAGAAAACGGCCAGCCGGTCGCCAACCGCGTGCAACCCGGCAAACGCCCGCGCTCGGCCATGGCGCCGACCCTGGTGTTCGACCGCGAGAGCGGTGAATTGCTGGCCACGCTCGGTTCGCCGGGCGGCTCGCAAATCATCGAGTACGTGAGCAAATCCCTGGTGGCGATGCTCGACTGGAACCTCGACCCGCAAGCCGCCATCAGCCTGCCCAACTTCGGCAGCCGCAATGGGGCTACCGAGCTGGAGGCGGGCTTGTTCAGCCCAGGCCTGAAGCAAGTGCTGAAGGACAAGGGCCATGAGCTGAGCGAGATAGACATGACCAGCGGCATCCAGGCCATCGTGCTCAAGCGGGACGCCCAGGGTAAGGTGTCGCTCAGCGGCGGCGCCGACCCTCGGCGCGAAGGCGAAGCGCTGGGCGACTGACTTTATTGAACGGAGGTGATCCCTTGCATCAGGCTGAAAATCTCGCTGCCATCCCTGGCATCGACCACGGTTTCTGTTCGATCGATGACCCGCTGCGCCCGGATGAAGTGTTCATCTGCAAACAAGTGCACAGCGCCTCGGTGATTGAATGGCAGGCGGGCCAGGTGGCCAATACGATCGAGGCCGATGGTGTGTTGACGCACCACGCTCACCCGATCGCGGTGATCACCGCCGATTGCCTGCCCATTCTGTTCGCGTCGATAACGGGCGAACGGGTGGCCGCAGTCCATGGCGGCTGGAAGGGGTTGCAACGCGGGATTATCGCCAACGTCATGCAGCGCTTTGCCGCCGAAGGGATTGCAGCCGACCAGCTGCAAGTGGCTATCGGCCCCTCGATCAAGCCGTGCTGTTATGAAGTGAGCGAAGGCTTTATCGCCGAGTTCCAGAGTGACCAAGGGCACCTGTGGCAACACGCCCAGGCACCGTGGCGCTTCGTGCAACCGGCACCGCTGCGGTCCCCGCAAATCAATCCGCCCCATGCAAGGCAAGCAGGCAGTGCGTGGTTTGACTTGAGCGGGTATGGGTTGTTGCTGCTGCAAGCGGCGGGCGTCAAGCGTGAGCAGATCGACGTGAGCGAGGTCTGCACCTACTGTACGTCGCCGACGTTTGCCAGCTACCGCAGAAGGACGCATCAGCCGGAGGAAGCGAAGACGTTGATTTATTCGTGGATTGCTCGTAGACCCTGACGAACCTACGCCCCCTTGTGGCGAGCGGGCTCGCCACAGGTATTTATCCCATCCGTTAACGGCTGATCTTCAACCCCTTACGCCCCGCATGCCGCTCCAACGCCAGCTCGATCAACCGGCTCACCAGCTCGCTGTAGCTCATGCCCGCCGCCTGCCACAGCTTGGGGTACATGCTGATGCGAGTGAAGCCGGGCAGTGAGTTGATTTCGTTGATCAGCACTTCACCATCGTCGGTCAGGAACACATCGACCCGCGCCAACCCTGCGCACCCCAACACCTCAAACGCCTCAAGGGCCAAGCGGCGGATCCGCTCACTGGATTCATGGCTGATGTCGGCCGGCACCACCACCTGGGCCGCCTGGCCGTCGATGTATTTGCTGTCGTAGGAGTAAAAGCCGCTGTTCACCACGATCTCGCCGCAGCCGCTGGCCACAGGGTTTTCGTTGCCCAGCACGGCGCATTCAATTTCGCGGCCCTGGACCGCCGACTCCACCAGCACCTTTTGATCAAAACCCAGGGCCAGTTCAACGGCGGCGTGGTACTCAGCCTCGTTGCCAACCTTGCTCACGCCCACCGAAGAACCCTGGTTGGCCGGTTTGACGAACATCGGCAGGCCGAGTTTATTCACCGCTGTTTCAAAGGAAGTACGCCCAGCGTTGCTGCGGGTCAGGGTGATGAACGGCGTCACAGCAATGCCGGCATCGCGCAGCAGGCGTTTGCTGATGTCCTTGTCCATGCACACCGCCGAGCCGAGCACGTCGGAGCCAACGAAAGGCAGGTCAGCCATGCGCAGCAGGCCTTGCAGGCAGCCGTCTTCGCCGAGGGTGCCATGGACGATGGGGAAGATCACGTCGATGTGTGCCAGCAGGTCGTTGCCGGAGGTTTCCACCACCTGCTGGCTGGCCTTGCCGGGCACCACCGCCAGTTCGCGGTTGGATTGGTTGAGGGCGATGAGCGCCGGGTTTTCCTGGTTGATCAGGAAGTTCGAGGTGTCGTTGAGGTGCCAGTGGCCGGCCTTGTCGATGCCGATCAAAACCGGCTCGAAGCGGGTGCGGTCGAGTGCGTCGACAATATTGCGCGCCGACTGCAACGAGACTTCGTGCTCGGCCGAACGGCCACCAAAAATAATCCCTACACGCACCTTGCTCATGACCCGGCCTCACTGTTGAAAGTAAGGCTTCTTACCACGGACGGTCAGCGATTCGCTACCAGATGGGCGCCGAACAACACGTAGCACCCGCCGGCAAAACGGTCGAGCCACTTGCGCGAACGGCTGTAGAGGTTGGCCATGTGCGCACTGGAAAACACCAGCGCCACGCAGGCATACCAGCTGAACGACAAGCTGGCCATGGTGATCACCGCCAGGGCCAGCAGCGCGGGGGATGGCGACAGTGGCATGGTGGACGCGAAGATGGTGGCGACGAACAACGCGGCCTTGGGGTTGGACAGGTTGCCCAGCAACCCCAGGCGCCAGGCGGAAAACAACGAGCGGCGCGCTTCGTCCGGCAACAGGCTCTGGCCCATCGCCGGTGTCGAGCGCTTGAACAGTTTCAGCCCCAGGTAAATCAGGTAGCAGCCGCCGATGATCTTGAACGCCAGGTACAACATGGGGGCGGCGGTAAACAGCGACTTGATGCCCAGCCCACCCGCCAGCCCCCACATGATCGTGCCGGTGGCCACGCCCGCCGACGCCACTACGCCATGACGGCGCGAACAACTGGCGGCCAACTGCGCGGTGTTGAAGAAGTTGGGACCCGGCGTAACCACCGCCACCGTCCACAGCAGGGCCAGCGAGACCAGAGGCGCTACATAGGTGGGGTTGATAAATTCCATTGGGCGGTTCCATCAGCGCAGGGCACGAGCAGGGAGCATAGACCTCGCCCGCCACCTGCACAATCGTACAAGACCACGGCAGACAAGGGATGCAGACTGGGTTAACGTGTTTCCACCTCTTTTTGTGACAAGCCACCATGGGCAAACCGACCCGCAACTTCGACTGGCTGCACCGTGCCCCCCATGCCAGCGGCCTGGACCGTATCGAGGCGTACTTCGCCGGTTTCGCCTTCGACCCCCATCGCCATGACACTTATGCCATCGGGCGTACCTTGTCTGGCGTACAGAGTTTTCACTACCGCGGCGACATGATCCACAGCCTGCCCGGCACCACCATGGTGCTTCATCCCGATGAGACCCACGACGGCCACGCCGGCAGTGACGAGGGTTTCAAATACCGGATGATTTACGTGGAGCCGTCGCTGATCCAGCAGATCCTTGGCGGCAAGCCGTTGCCGTTTATCCCCGGCGGCTTGTCCACTGACCCCAGGCTGTTCCGCGCCAGCGATGTGCTGCTGCAAAACCTGGATAACCCCATCGACCCGTTGCAGGAACAGGACGCGATGTTCGACCTGGCCCACGCGCTGAGCAACGCCGCGGGCGCCATCGTCAGCCGCAAGGCGTTCGATTACGTCGCCGCCGAGCGCGCCCGGGAGTTTATCCATAGCGCCCTGGGCCGCAGCATCACCCTGGACGAAATGGCCGACCACGCCGGCCGCGACCGCTGGGCATTGTCGCGGGATTTTCGCGTGCTGTTCGGCACCAGCCCCTATCGCTACCTGACGATGCGCCGGCTGGACCTGGTGCGCAGTCTGCTGGCGCAGGGGCAGTCGCTGGTGGACGCGGCGCTGACCGCCGGCTTCACCGACCAGAGCCACATGACCCGGCAATTTCGCAGCACCTACGGTATGCCGCCGTCGCGATGGGTGAAGATGCTCGGGCGCTGAGTGCGCTTATAGCGAATGCCCATCGATGGGCTCGCCGATGCTCAGGAAATGCCCACCCGCTACATGGTGCAAGGTGCGTAACTGATCATGCCCTTCGAAGTGCCAGCGGCCTTCGCTGAATACTCGCTCATCGGCATAGGCTGCGACCACTTCGCCGAGGAACAGGTCATAGGTCTGCTGGTTGTGGGGCTCGGGCAGCAGGCGACATTCCAGCCACGCTACGCAGCCTTCCAGCAAGGGCGCGTCGCTGTGTTCACCGCTGAAGGTTTGCAGGCCATAAGCAGCGAATTTGTCGCCCTCGGTACCGGTGGTATTGCCGACCGTCTGCACGAGGTCGACCTGGGCCACACAGGGCACCTGCAGCACGAAGCTGCCGGCGCCTTCCAGCAATTGGCGAGTCCAGGTGGACTTGTCCAGCACAACGGCGACTTTCGGCGGTTCGAAATCCAGCGGCATGGCCCAGGCGGCCGCCATGATATTGCGCTGGCCGTTGTGGGCCGCGCTCACCAGTACGGTTGGCCCGTGATTGAGCAAACGGTAGGCCTTGGGCAACGGAACGGGGCGGCAGTGGGTAGGGCTCATGGAGGATCGGCTCTTCAAACGAAAAAACCTACGATACCTCAAGCATCAGCCCTATGGATCAGCTCGACAGTTGGTTAGCGAATTGTCCTACGGCGCTGACCACCTTCTGTGCGCCGTCCTGGATCTCCACGATCACCGTGCCCGCTTCCGCCGCCAGGGCCAGGCCTTGCTCGGCTTGCAGGCGGCCGTCGGTCATCAGGGCCACCGCGTCGCGGGCCATATCCTGGTTCTGACGCACCACACCAACAATTTCCTCGGTGGCTTTGCTGGTCCGTGATGCCAACTGGCGCACCTCATCGGCCACCACCGCAAAGCCCCGGCCTTGCTCGCCGGCACGTGCCGCTTCGATGGCCGCGTTGAGCGCCAGCAAATTGGTCTGTTCGGCAATGCCGCTGATGGTCTTGACGATGGTGCCGATCACTTGGGATTGCGCGTTCAGTGCCTCGATGCCTTCACCCGCCGCCTGCATGTGCGTGGCCAGGTCGCGCATCACCTCCACCGCCTGCGTCACCACGGTGGTACCGCGCTGGGCGCTGTCGTCGGTATGCAACGAGGTGCTGTAGGCAATGTTCGCGGCCTCGGCCACGGCTTGCTCCCGATTGACCTGATCGGTAATCACCGTGGCGAACTTGACCACTTTGTACAAACGGTCATTGGCGTCCAGCACCGGATTGTAGGTGGCTTCCAGCCACACCACGCGGCCATGGCTGTCCACACGCTTGAAGCGCGCTGCGACGAATTCTCCGGCGTTCAGGCGTTTCCAGAAATGCTGGTACTCGGCGCTGTTGTACTCCTGCGGCTCACAGAAGATACGGTGATGCTTGCCCTGGATCTGCGCCAGGCTGTAGCCCATGCCGCTGAGGAAACGGTCGTTCGCGGTCAGCACATGCCCATCCAGGTCGAACTCGATCACGGCGGTGGAACGCACCAGCGCGGTGATCAGGTTTTCATGCTCGCGCGACGCTTCGATGGTGCGGGTGAGGTCGCTGGAGTAAATCGAAAAGTGCTTGATGCGCCCATCGGAACTGCGCACCGGCTGCACAATCGAGCGCAACCAGGCTTCCTGCCCGTTGCCGCGCATCAGGCGTACGGCGCCGGCGAAATGCTCACCGCGCAGCAGGGCGTTCTTGAAGCGCTGCTGGAATTCGTCCTGGCGCACATGGGCGGGCACCAGATCTTCGATGGGGCGCCCCAGCAGCGTGGAACTCTGGTAGACCAGTTCCTGCAGAAAGTTGGCATTGGCCCATTCAACCCGACCTTCTGCGTCCAGCGTCAGGCAGAGCATTTCGCTTTCCAGGCTCTCCCTGACCTGTTGCAAGCTGGACAGTTCTTCGCGAAGAGCGGACAGCTCCTGCTTCAAGCGGGTGTTAAACATAGGGCACCGAGGTCGATGGGAGAGAAGTATCAGAGCTGCATCGGCCCTATTGGCTGTTTCTGAAGCGAACTCAGGTGCTACACCCCACTCTTTTTTTTGACGCCATTAACTGCCGTTATTCCGGCACACCCCCATGACTTGATACTCCAGCGTAGTGAGCTTGCCGCTGGAGTCTTCATAGGTCATGCGCGAAGGCACGGTACTGCACGCGCGGATCGGCGGCGTCACGTTGACCACTTTGGCAATGTCCAGGTCCATGCCATAGCGATACACCTGGACCTGGGGCGCCGGCTTACCGTTTTTCTCGGCGTAGGCGGCCATGGCTTTTTCATTGCGCTCCATCATCAGGGCAAAGGTCCGGTCACCCCCGCCTTCGGCCAATGCACCAAATGACAGGACGGCCGTTAATACACCTACGCCTGCGGTAGAAAAGTTCATCACCTGTTCCTCGACTGAAAGTTCAGTACCGAGACTAACGAACCAACCCTGACGCGATGTTCACCAGAACATTACTTATTTGTTAGGTGGCGACGAGCTTCCAGAATTGTAATGTTCACGCCACCCAATCGTTATCCACGGTTTGCAACTATCAGCCCGGGCCAGATCAATAAGAACGCCCGCCTCCATAAGAAGCTGATAACTGCCAACACCGAGGAGCGAAACATGCGGATCCGTTACTACACCCTTCCCCTTTCACTGATCGCCACATTGCCCCTGGCAGCCGTGGCCGCGGAAGACAAACCTGAAGGGTTTATCGAAGGCAGCAGCGTGAACGTGCTGGCGCGCAATTTTTACTTCAACCGCGATGACCGCAAGGGCCAATCCAGCCCCACCGGTAACGGCTATTCCGAAGCCTGGGCCCAGGGACTGATCGGTAAATTCGAATCCGGCTTTACCCAGGGCACCGTAGGCTTTGGCCTGGACGCCTTCGCCATGGTCGGCGTGAAGCTCGACTCGGGTACCGGCCGCAGCGGCGGCAAGGGTTCGTTCGGCGTGCTGCCGGTGGACAGCAACAACCATCCCGAAGACAACTACAGCAAGGTCGGCGGCGCGGCGAAACTGCGGGTATTGGACACGGTGATCAAGGCCGGCGACGTGTTCCCGCTGACCCCCGTGGTGGCCTACGGCGATTCGCGGGTGTTGCCGGAAAGCTTCCGTGGCGTGACGTTGCAGAACACCAGCCTGGAAGGCCTGACCTTGCAGGGCGGGCGTCTGAGCGGCATGAGCCAGCCCAACGAAAGCGGCATGAACAAGGGCTTTGCGACGTTTTATGCAGGCCCCGTGGACTCGCCCTGGATCGGCTATGCCGGTGGTGATTACCAACTCAACAAACACCTCAGCCTGAGCCTGTACAGCAGCCGCCTGAAGGACGCCTGGGACCAGTACTACGTCGGCAGCGCCGCCAGTTACCCGCTGAACGAAGACGTCTCGCTGTTCGGCGACATCAACTACTACAAGGCCGTGGACGAAGGCAAAAAGCTGCTGGGTGAATTCGATAACAGCATCTGGAGCGCCCGGCTCGGCGTGAAGGTGGGTGCCCACAGCCTGGCTGTGTCGCACCAGCGCAACAACGGCGATGACGACTTCGATTACCTGCGCCAGTCGGACTCGATCTTCCTCAACAACTCGATCCAGTACAGCGACTTCAACTCGCCCAAGGAGCGCTCGTGGATGCTGCGCTACGACCTGGACATGCAGCCATTCGGCATTCCCGGCCTGTCATTCATGACCCGCTACGGCAAGGGCACCGGCGCCGACTACAGCAACGCCAACGCAGTGTATATGCGCCGCGATGCCGCCGGCGATCCGCTCACCGACCAACGCCGTTGGGAGCGGGATATCGAAGCCAAGTACGTGGTGCAAAGCGGCAACTTGAAGGACTTATCGCTGCGGCTGCGCCAGGCCACCGTGCGCTCGAGTTCATTCGAGTCCGACCTTGAAGAAGTCCGCGTCATTATCGAATACCCACTGGCGGTGCTTTAAGACGCGCTTACATTCACTTGCCGATGCCCTACATCTCTTCACAGGTTGAAGTCTGTCAGAACTGTAATATCGGCCTCACCTTCTCGTTAAGTTGCACTTTTTATACTGCGCATCGAACACCTCTCATCTCTGCGGCTTTTGTGTAGCTCCTTTGGAACAGAGATGAATTTTATACGCCCCAGCCGGGGCGTTTTTTTTGCGTGCCCGGTCAGTGACGAATCGTCGCACCGGCCTGACGCGGCTTGACCCTAAAGCTACTTCAGGCTTCAGAGTTTTCCTACAGCCCATTAAAGCCTCTATGAGGCCATCTCCTTTCGTTTTCCTTGAAGGTAAATCCCCATGCGTATCCTTGTGGTTGAGGACGAGCAGAAAACCGCCGATTACTTGCAGCAAGGCCTGACCGAAAGTGGCTACGTCGTCGATTGCGCCGCCAGCGGCATCGACGGCCTGCACCTGGCCCGGCAGCACACCTACGAACTGGTGATCCTCGACGTGAACCTGCCCAATACCGACGGTTGGGAGGTACTGGAACAACTGCGCCGGGACGGCAACCAGCGCGTGATGATGCTGACCGCGCGCGGCCGCCTGGCCGACAAGATCAAGGGCCTGGACATGGGCGCCGACGATTACCTGGTCAAACCCTTCGAGTTCCCCGAACTGCTGGCCCGTGTGCGCACCTTGCTGCGCCGCAGCGAACATATCCCGCTGCCGGATGTGCTGCGCGTCGCGGACCTGGAGCTGGACCCGCGCCGCCATCGCGCCTATCGCGGCAGCCGGCGCATCGACCTGACCACCAAGGAGTTCGCCCTGCTGCATGTGTTGATGCGCCAGGCCGGCGAGGTAATGACCCGCACGCAGATCATCTCGCTGGTGTGGGACATGAACTTCGACTGCGACACCAACGTGGTCGAGGTCTCCATCAGCCGCCTGCGGGGCAAGGTCGATGACCAGAGCGAGGTCAAATTGATCCACACCATTCGCGGCGTGGGTTATGTGCTGGAGGCGCGCCAATGAGGACCAGCAGCCTGTCGATGCGCCTGGGGCTGACGGTCAGCCTCATGGGCGCCGGGCTGGTGGTACTGTTGGCGACCCTGGCCTACTTGGCCTTGACCCATGAGCTGGAAAAGCTCGCGCGCAAGGGCCTCGAAAGCAAGATGGAACAGCTCCAGCACAGCCTCGCGCTGGGCCTGGACACCCACGCAATCAAAGCCCGCCCCCACTCGTTGCTGGACCTGGTGATGGGCCACGACAATTTCTACCTGACCATCGTCGGCACCGCACCCGATAACGCGGTGCTGCTCAGTGTCGGTGCCAAACCCCAGGAACCGTTGCTGACCGACTTCTCCCCCCGGGAAACCCTCGGTTATCTCAACTGGCAAGACCAGGACGGCAACCAGGTACTCAGTGCCTCCAGCCTGATGCGCCTGGCCAGCGGCGAGCGCGTACGGGTGTTGCTGTCGCTGGACCGCAGGGATGACCAGGCGCTGCTCAGTGCCTACCTGCGCGCTACCCTCATCGCCCTGCCGATGCTGTTGATCCTGATTGGCATGGGCGCCTGGTGGCTGGTGCAGCGTGGGTTGGCACCGTTGAAGCAGTTCAGCCATGTCGCGGCCCAGGTAACGACCCAGGACCTGACCCACCGTTTATCCATCGACAACCTGCCCCAGGAGCTGGGCGAGTTGGCGCAAAGCATCAACGTCATGCTGCGTCGCCTGGACGCCGGTGTGCAGCAGCTGTCGCAGTTCTCCGACGACCTCGCCCACGAACTGCGCGCGCCGCTGACCAACCTGATGGGCAAGGCCCAGGTGACCCTGTCCCGCGAACGGCCCTCGGAGGAATACAAGGCGGGGCTGGAATCCTGCACCGAGGAAATGGAACGCCTGTCGCGCATCGTCTCCGACATGCTGTTCCTGGCCCAGGTCAGCCATCCGGCGGCGCGGGCCGGGTTTGGCCCGGTGTCATTGGGTGAAGAAGCACAACGGGTGATGGCGCTGTTCGCCCTCAGCGCCGAAGACAAACACGTGACCCTCAGCCTGCGCGGCGACGCCTGGGTGACGGGCGATCGCCTGATGATCCAGCGGGCGATTTCCAACCTGCTGTCCAATGCCATCCGCCATACGCCCGAAGGCTCCAGCGTGCTGCTGCTGGTGGAAACCTACGACCAGAGCGTGGCGTTGTCGGTGGGCAACCCCGGGCGTGGCATCGAAGCGCACCACCTGCCGCATCTGTTCGAACGTTTCTACCGCGCCGACAGCAGCCGTACCCGCGCCGAAGGTGGCACGGGGCTGGGGCTGGCCATTGTGCAGTCGATCATGCAGCTGCATCAGGGGCACGCCGACGTCAGCAGCCAGCCAGGCCGGTTTACACGGTTCAGCCTGGTGTTTCCTCTTCCTTGCGATGGGCCCACTGGTACAACGCCGGCAGCACCAGCAAGGTCAGCAAGGTAGAAGAAATGATCCCGCCGATCACCACCGTCGCCAACGGACGCTGCACTTCGGCGCCGGTGCCGGTGGCCAGGGCCATGGGGATGAAGCCCAGGGAAGCCACCAGCGCGGTCATCAATACCGGGCGCAGGCGGGTCAGCGCGCCCTCGTGGATAGCCACCGACAGCGAACGCCCTTCCTCGCGCAGGTTGCGGATGAAGGCAATCATCACCAGGCCGTTGAGCACCGCCACGCCGGACAAGGCGATAAAGCCCACGCCTGCCGAGATCGACAGTGGAATATCGCGCAACCACAGCGCCATGATCCCGCCGGTCAACGCGAACGGAATCCCGGTAAACACCAGCAGCCCGTCCTTGAGGTTGTTGAACATCATGAACAGCAACCCGAACACCAGCAGCAAGGCCACCGGCACCACGATCTGCAAACGCTCGGCGGCTTCCTTCAACTGTTCGAACTGGCCGCCCCAGGTGGTCCAGTAACCCGCTGGCACTTTCACTTGCGCCGTGAGTGCAGCCTCGGCCTCTTCCACGAACGACCCCATATCCCGCCCGCGCACGTTGGCACTGACGATCACCAGGCGCTTGCCGTTCTCGCGGCTGATCTGGTTCGGGCCGAGCACCAGGTCCAGGCTGGCGACCTGGGACAACGCAATGAACCCCAACTGCCCCGCCGCACTCCCGGCCAGCGCCGGCACTGGAATCAACAGCCGCGACAAGCCGTCGATATCAGTACGCAGCGCGTCGGACAAGCGCACGACCATGTCGAAACGCCGGTCACCTTCATACAGGGTACCGGCCTGACGCCCACCGACGGCGACGGCAATGGTGTCCTGTACATCGCCGACATTCAGGCCAAAGCGCGCGGCTTTGTCACGGTCGATATTGATGGTCAGCACCGGCAGGCCGGACGTCTGTTCGACCTTCACTTCCGAAGCGCCATCGAGGCCTTGCAGGGTCTCGGCAATGTCTGCGGCGGTGGTGTTGAGCACCGCCATGTCGTCGCCGAATACCTTCACCGCCACATCACTGCGCACCCCGGAAATCAGCTCGTTGAAACGCAGCTGGATCGGTTGCGACAACTCGTACGCACTGCCCGGCACAATCGCACTGGCGCGCTGGATATCGGCGATCAGGGTTTCGCGGGATTTGTTCGGGTCCGGCCATTGCGCCTTCGGTTTAAGCATCACGTAGCTGTCGGAAATATTCGGCGGCATCGGGTCGGAGGCGATTTCCGCCGTACCGGTACGGGCGAATACCCGTTCGATTTCCGGCACCTGGGCCATCAAGGTTTTTTCCAGTTGCTGCTGCATCTGCACCGACTGCGTCAGGCTGGTGCCGGGCACGCGCAGGGCCTGTTGGGCGAAGTCGCCCTCGCTGAGACTGGGGATAAACTCACTGCCCATGCGGCTGGCCACCACGCCCGACGCAACAATGGTCAGCACGGCCAAGCCGAACACCAGTGGCCGGCGCGCCATCACCCAATCCAGCACCGGCCCATAGGCCCGGCGCGCGGTACGCATCACCAGGTTTTCTTCTTCCTTGACCTTGCCGGTCACGAACAGCGCAATCGCCGCAGGCACGAAGGTCACCGACAAAATCATCGCCCCCAACAACGCGATCACCACGGTGAATGCCATGGGGTGGAACATCTTCCCGGCCACCCCGGTAAGGGCGAAGATCGGCAGGTACACGACCATGATGATCAGTTGCCCGAAGATCAGCGCACGCCGCGCTTCCTTGGCCGCCGCGAACACCTCGTGCAGGCGCTCGCTGCGGGTCAGCAGGCGGCCATGGCGCTGCTGCGCATGGGCCAGGCGGCGGATGGCGTTCTCGACGATCACCACCGCGCCGTCGACGATAATGCCGAAGTCCAGCGCGCCGAGGCTCATCAGGTTGGCGCTGACTTTGTGGGTGAACATGCCGGTAAAGGTGAACAACATCGCCAGGGGAATCACCATCGCGGTGATCAGCGCCGCGCGGATATTGCCCAGGAACAGGAACAGCACCGCGACCACCAGCAGCGCACCCTCGAAGAGATTTTTCTTCACGGTGGCAATGGCTTTTTCGACAAGGTTGGTGCGGTCGTAGACGGTCACCGCCACCACACCTTCGGGCAGCGAGCGGTTGATTTGTTCGAGCCTGGAAGCCACCGCCTGGGACACGGTGCGGCTGTTTTCTCCGATCAACATAAACACCGTGCCCAGCACCACTTCGCGGCCGTTTTCCGTGGCGGCGCCGGTACGCAGCTCACGACCGATCTCGACCTGGGCGACATTGCGCACGCGGATCGGCGTGCCGTCGGACGTGGTAATGACGATATTGGCGATGTCGTCGATGGACGCCACCTGCCCCGGCGCGCGGATCAACAGCTGCTCGCCGCTGCGCTCGATGTAGCCCGCTCCGACGTTGGCGTTGTTACGCTCCAGCGCCGTGACCAGATCGTTCAAGGTCAGGTTATAGGCCGCCAGGCGCTTGGGGTCGGGGGCGATCTGGTATTCCTTGGCGAAGCCGCCGATGGTGTTGATCTCGGCCACACCAGGCACGTTGCGCAGTTGCGGCTTGATGATCCAGTCCTGGATCACCCGCAGGTCGGTCGGCGTGTAGGGCGTGCCGTCGTCCTTGCGTGCGCCCTCCTCGGCCTCCACGGTCCACAGGAAAATTTCCCCGAGGCCGGTTGAAATCGGCCCCATCGCGGTTTCAATCCCCACAGGCAATTGCTCGCGGGCAACCTGCAGGCGCTCGTTGACCAACTGGCGGGCGAAGAACAGGTCGGTGCCGTCCTTGAAGATCACCGTCACCTGGGACAAGCCGGAGCGTGACAGCGAACGGGTCTGCTGCAGCCCCGGCAAGCCGGCCATCGCGGTTTCGATGGGAAAGGTAATGCGCTGCTCGGTCTCAAGCGGCGAAAAACCGGCCGCCGCCGAGTTGATCTGCACCTGCACATTGGTGATGTCGGGCACCGCGTCGATGGGCAGTTTCTGATAGCTGGCAATGCCGACACCGGCCATCAACAGCACCGCCAGCAGCACGATGATGCGCTGCTCGATGGCGAATTGGATAAGGCGCTCAAACATGGGAAATCACTCGCAGGATCAATGGGCGTGCTCGGCCGAGCCCTTGCCCAATTCGGACTTGAGGATGAAGCTGCCGGTGGTGGCCACCTGAGCTCCGGCCTCCAGGCCCTGGCGCACTTCGACGTAGCCGTTTTCACTGGCGCCAAGCTCGAGATGGCGGGTGATAAAACCGTCTGGGGTGCGTACGAATACCGACGGTTTTTCCTCGACAGTCTGGATCGCCGTTTGCGGCACGGTGACCTTGGCCTGGTAAGTGTCGGTGGCTAGTTGCACGGTGACGAACAGTCCTGGGCGCCAGGCGTCGTCGGGGTTGGGCACCGTCACACGTACGGTGGCGGTGCGCGTTTGCTCGCCGAGCAAATTGCCGACATAGGCCACGGTGCCCAGCACGTCGGTGCCCATTTCCGTGGAACTGACTTTCACCGGTTTGCCGAGCCGGACCTTGTTCAAATCCTTGGGAAATACGCCGAAGGTGACCCACACCTGGGACAGGTCAGACAGCGTGAAGGCGTTACTGGTCTCGCTCACCACCTCGCCGACACCGAGGTGCTTTTCCACCACCACGCCTGTGAACGGCGCACGCAGTTCGTAACGATTGCCGCCGGCCAGCACGGTGTTGCCGCTGAGCGCGGTCATTTTTTGGCGCGCATTGTTCAGCGCGATTTCGGCTTCTTGCAGGGTTTGGCGCGCCAGCAGGTAATCCTGCTCGGCGGAGATCTTGTCCTGCCACAACTGGCGTTCACGCTGGAAGGTAATACGCGCCAGTTCAACCCGACGCTCGCTGGCCGCCAGTTCACTGCGCTGGTCGGAAATCTGCTGGCTGGCGATCACCGCCAGCAGCTCGCCCTTCTTCACCGCCTGGCCAAGATTGACCTTCACCGACTCCACCACACCGGCCGCGCGCGGGACGATATGCGAGGTGCGGTCTTCATCGAAACGCACCTCCCCCGGCAGCGTCAGCAATGTGCTGATCGACCGGGATTGGGCCTCGGCGAGCTCGATGCCGGCGGCCTGGATTTGTTGTTCAGTCAGCTCGAGGGTGCCTTCTTCTTCCTCGGCGTTGGCCACGCCGGACAGCATCAGGCCCAAGGCGACGGCAAGCGCCACGCCGTGTCGTTTGTTCATAAGGCACTCCAGAAAAAATCAAAACCGGGCGAGGTCGCCGTAAATCCGTTCGATGCGCAGCCAGGCATCGGTGGCCTGGGCGGTGGCCGCAAGGTATTGGGTGCGCGCCGCGATCAGGGTGCGCTGGGCGTCGAGCACGTCGAGGAAGTTGAACTTGCCCATCTCGAAGCCGCGAGTGGCGCTGTCCACCGCGCTTTGGGCGGCGGGCAGGATCTGCTGGTTGAATGCGCGCACTTCGCTGTTCGCGGTTTGCCACAGGTCCAGGGCCTGGCGGGTTTCGGTGCGCAGGCGCAATTCAGCAGCGTTGCGCAGGTCGCGGGCCTGATCGGCACGGCGCGTGGCGGCGAGTACATTGCCCTGGTTGCGGTTGAACAACGGAATCGGCATCGACACGCCGACCAGGTTCACCCGCTCGCGCACACTGGCGTCGTACTGACTGCCGATGGACACATCCAGGTCGGGGATGCGCTGGGCTTTTTCCAGGCCCACGCTGGCTTCGTTCTGCACGATCTGCAGTTCGGCCAGGCGCAGTTCGGCGGTCTGTTCAAGGCGCGCCAACAGGTGCGTGGCGGACGGCAACGGCGGTGTGGAGTGGCTTGGCGTGGCGACGGCCTGGAAGTCGGTCGCCGCGCTGCCGGTACTGGCGGCCAGGCGACGATAGACGTCGGTGAGGCCCATGTGTGCGCGGTTGAGTTCGAGGCGGATTTCCGACAGCTGCACCTGGGCCCGCGTGGCTTCCACCGGTGAGGATTTTCCGGCAGTCACGCGGCCGTTGGCGACCACCAGGCCGCGCTCGGCCAACGCCAGGGAGCGTTGCGCCAGGTCGAGACGTTCCTGGGCGCGCAGGGCGCCGTAATAGCCCTCGATCACCTCGGCGCGCAACGTATTGCGGCGCTGTTCCAAGGCCAGTGCGGCGGCGTCCTGGGCACTCGTCGCCACGTCAATGCGAGCACCGCGCTTGCCACCCAGTTCCAGGGTTTGGCTGAGCTTGAGGGTGGTGGTGCGCGTATCGCGACGTGTGTCTTCGGCATCCCAGGACGCCACCGGATTGGGGATCAACCCGGCCTGCTGGCGACCGCCCGCGGCGATCTCGATGTCCCATTGCGCAGCCGCCAGGTCAGGGTTGTTGGCGAAGGCAGTCTGCAGGGCGGCGTCGAGGGTGAGGGTTTGTGCCTGGGCAATGCTGGCGGCGCCCCACAACAGCGTCGCCCCCAGCAGCTTTCTAACGGAAATTGCCATAACGAGAGTTCCACGCCCATAAAGTAAAAGCCGGGAGAATGTAGCGGGCGCGACTTATCAGGGCGGTGGAGCAAAGATTACAAATCCGACAGCAATGGCTCTGGGGCGGGCGTTATCAGGTATGCTTTTGAGACAGGAAACAAAAAGAAACAATTCTCCCAACCTGTTCGATAAGGAGTCTCGCCTTGGCGTTATCGACTGCCGCGTGGATGGTTCACGACACCCGTCTCATGCTCTGCGTACTGCTGGCCATCGCCAGCATCATCGTGCTGATCAGCGCGACCAAGTTGCCGCCTTTCCTGTCGATCCTGATCGGCACCTTTATCGCCGGGGTCGGCGCCGGGCTGCCAGCAGAAGAAGTGGCCAAGGCCTTCAGCAAGGGCGCCGGGGCGATCCTCGGTGAGGCCGGGATCATCATTGCCCTGGGCTCGATGCTGGGTTCGCTGATGGCGGAATCCGGCGCGGCCGACCGCATCGCCACCACCCTGCTCGGGCTGGGCAAGGGCAAGTCGTTGCCATGGGTGATGGCGCTGGTGGCGATGGTGATCGGCCTGCCGCTGTTCTTCGAAGTGGGCCTGGTGATGATGGTGCCGATCATCTTTGTGATGGCCAAACGTTCGAACCAGCCGCTGTTGAAAATCGCCATCCCGGCGCTGGCGGGCATGACCACCTTACACGCCCTGATGCCACCGCACCCGGGGCCGCTGATTGCGGTGGGCGCGTTGCACGCCGACCTGGGCCTGACCATGTTGCTGGGCTTTTGCCTGGCGGTGCCGGCGGTGATCCTCGCCGGGCCGCTCTATGGCAACTGGCTGTCCAGGCGCCTGCATGTGGATGAGCCGGCCGACATCGGCGCGCTGTTCAGCGCCCCGCCCAAGGCCCCGCGCCAGCCGAGCTTTGGCGTGTCATTGCTGATCATTCTGTTGCCGGTGATTCTGATGCTCGGCAGCACCCTGGCCAAAGTCGCGCTGCCAGCGGAAAGCAGCGTGGGCCTGACCCTGAAATTCCTCGGCGAACCGCTGATCGCCCTGGGCCTGGCAGTGATCGCCGCCGTGATCTGCCTGGGCTGGGCCGCCGGGATGCCGCGCGCTGAGGTCGGCAACACCCTGCGCAAGGCCCTCGCGCCCATCGCCGTGTTGCTGCTGACCATCGGCGCCGGCGGCGGCCTCAAGCAAACCCTGCTCGACGCCGGCGTCAGCCAGACCATCAGCAAAGTCGCCGAAGGCGCGCACATGCCGTACCTGCTGCTGGCCTGGTTGATCGCGGTGGCGCTGCGCCAGGCCACCGGCTCGGCCACGGTCGCCACCACCACGACCGCCGGCATCCTCGCACCGATGATGGCCGGGTTGGCGGCGACACAAAGCTCACTGGTGGCACTGGCGATCGGCGCCGGCTCGGTGTTCTTCTGCCACGTCAACGATGCGGGGTTCTGGATGGTGCGCGAGTACTTTGGCTTGCAGCTGAAACAGACGATTTGGGTGTGGTCGGTGTTGCAGACGATTGTTTCGGTGGTCGGGTTGGTCGGTACGCTGGTGCTGTGGCACTTCTTGACCTGATCTTCAGGCCGCCAAGGTGTGGCGCTTGCCAAACAGCGTCACACACCCCACCCCAACCGCGCCCATCACCACGCAATACCCCACGCAAATCCACGGGCTGGTCGGCATCAGCGCGATCAGCATCAGCGGCGTGGTACTTGCCCACAGTGCGTAAGCGATGTTGTAGGTGAAGGAAATGCCCGACACCCGCACCTGCGCCGGAAACAGGCCGACCATCACCGACGGCACCGCACCCACCACCCCGCAACTCAAGCCCGCCAGCGCGTACGCCGCGCCAAGCCAGATGCCGCCGCTGATCAGGCTTGCGTACAGCAGGAAAATACCCACCGGCAGCAGCAGGCTGTAGACCAGCACCGCGCGCCAGGCACCGATGCGGTCTACCAGCAGGCCGGCGAGGACGCAGCCGATATTCAGGAAGACAATGCCCAGGGCGCTCAAGGCAAAGGTGTGGCTGGGGCTCATGCCGAAGGTTTTCTGCATCATGGTCGGGGTGATGACCACCAGCACCACCACGGCGGAGGTGAGCACGCAGGTGAGGATCATCGCCGGCAACAGTACGGCGCGATGGTCACGCAGTACGGTGCGCAGCGGCAGCTCGGCAGCGGCCTGGCGGCGGGCCTGCATTTCGAGGAAGACCGGGGTTTCGCTGAGCCAGCGCCGCAGCCAGACGCCGATCACGCCGAACACACCGCCGAGCAGGAAGGGGAAGCGCCAGGCATAGTCGAGGATTTCGGTCGGGGTGAAGGCCTGTGCCAGCAGCGTGGCAGTCAGCGCACCGAGCAGGTAGCCGAAGGTCAGGCCGGCTTGCAGGAAGCCCAGGGCATAACCACGATGGTTGCGCGGTGCGTGTTCGGCGACGAAGGTCCAGGCGCTGGGCACTTCACCGCCCACCGCCGCACCTTGCAGCACGCGCAGCACCAACAGGATCAGCGGTGCGAAATAACCGATCTGTGCGTAGGTGGGCATGATCCCGATCAGCAGGCACGGCAACGCCATCATCAGGATGCTCAGGCTGAACACACGCTTGCGCCCCAGGTGATCGGCGAAGTGCGCCATCAGGATGCCGCCCAGCGGACGCGCCAGATAACCGGTGACGAAGATGCCGAAGCTTTGCAGCAGGCGCAGCCACTCGGGCATTTCCGGCGGGAAGAACAGTTGGCTGAGGGTCAGCGCAAAGAACACGAAGATAATGAAGTCGTAGATTTCCAAGGCGCCACCCAGGGCGGCCAGGCCCAGGGTCTTGTAGTCGGAGCGGGAAAAACGCTGCGCCTGTGGAACAGAGGTGGCAGTCATGTTGAGGCTCGGCAGACAAACAAAATGGCGTGCAGGTTATGAGCTGAGCCGGTTGATGGCAATCGCGGCAGATATATTTGTTTTCCTCATCGATCGATGAAGATAACTGCATTCCCATATCAATGGCCGTGGAGGAACATGCCGAAAAATTGCCGACACCATAATAACTACAAGAGGAAAGACTCGTGGCCGATGCTATCGAAGAAAGCCGCTATGCCCGCTTTGCCCTGCGCTGCTCGAACTTTGCCGAGCGCTGGTTCCCGGACTCCTGGGTGTTCGCCGCCCTCGCCGTGATCATCGTCGCCGTGGCGACCCTGGGCATGGGCGCCGCGCCGACCGAAGCCGCCAAGGCCTTTGGCGACGGGTTCTGGAGCCTGATCCCGTTCACCATGCAGATGGCCTTCGTGGTGATCGGTGGCTACGTGGTCGCCAGCTCGCCACCGGCGGTCAAGCTGATCGACCGCCTGGCACGCATCCCGAAGAACGGCCGCTCCGCCGTGGCGTGGGTCGCGTTGATCTCCATGGTGGCGTCATTGCTCAACTGGGGCCTGTCCCTGGTGTTCGGTGGCTTGCTGGTGCGTGCGCTGGCCCGCCGTACGGATTTGCGCATGGACTACCGTGCTGCGGGTGCGGCGGCCTATCTTGGGTTGGGCGCGGTGTGGGCGCTGGGGCTGTCGTCGTCAGCCGCACAATTGCAGGCCAACCCGGCCAGCTTGCCGCCGTCGATCCTGTCGATCACCGGGGTGATCCCGTTTACCGACACCATCTTCCTGTGGCAATCCGGTGTGCTGTTGCTGGCACTGATCGTGGTGTCGCTGATCATCGCCTACGCCACCGCGCCCGGCCCCAACAGCGCCCGTGACGCCAAGGCCTGTGGCGTCGACCCGGCCTTCAACCTGCCCAAGCTGCAACCACCGGGCCGCCCCGGCGAATGGTTGGAACACAGCCCGTTGCTGACCATTCTGCTGGCATTGCTGGCGGCGGGCTGGTTGTTCCATGAGTTCTCGACCAAGCCGGCGATCAGCGCGATTTCGGGGCTGAACACCTACAACTTCCTGTTCATCATGGTCGGCGCCCTGCTGCACTGGCGCCCGCGCAGCTTCCTCGATGCGGTGGCCCGTGCAGTGCCGACCACCACCGGCGTGTTGATCCAGTTCCCGCTGTACGGCTCGATTGCGGCGCTGATGACCGTGGTCAAGGGCGGCGACGGCCAGACCCTGGCGCACCATATCTCGACCTTCTTCACGTCCATAGCCTCCCACGACACGTATGCCCTGCTGATGGGCGTGTACTCGGCAGTGCTGGGCTTCTTTATTCCGTCAGGCGGCGGCAAGTGGATCATTGAGGCGCCTTATGTGATGCAAGTGGCCAATGACCTGCAGTACCACCTGGGCTGGGCGGTGCAGATCTACAACGCGGCCGAGGCGCTGCCGAACCTGATCAACCCGTTCTACATGCTGCCGTTGCTGGGAGTGCTGGGGTTGAAGGCGCGGGATTTGATCGGGTTTTCGTTTGTGCAGTTGCTGGTGCACACACCGTTGGTGCTGTTCCTGCTGTGGGCGCTGGGGACGACATTGAAGTATCTGCCGCCCGTCATGCCTTGAATCACTGATGACTGCACCTGTTGTAACAACAGGTGCAGTCACGCTGCAGTTACGGGAAGACGCGCCAATAGATCAGGCAATGCGCTCTGGATCGTGTCCCAAACCACATCGAGGTTGATCTCGAAGTAACCGTGAGCGATGCGGTTACGCATTCCCCGCATGCTGCGCCAAGGAATGTGTGAATGAGCCTCAGCGAAGTGCGGGTGCAGATCCATGATTTTCGTCGACGCCTCGCCGATGATGACCAGACTCATGACCACCGCTTGTTGAGTACGCCTGTCTTCCAGAAACTCTTCCTTGCTAAGGCCCTCTACAAAACTGATCGCATCAGCAGTGGCCTGCCTTATGTGATCCAAATAATCCTCGAGGCGATTTGCTGTCATACAGGCCGGGCCTCAGCCAACACTTTTGCGCGAAACTTCAAAGGCAAATCGGCAGGCGTCAGTAGATCCACATTGACCCCCAACAGGTCCTCAAGCTCAACTTGAAGCCCGCCAAGATCAAACAAAGTGGTTCCCGGCGGCGCATCGACCAGCAAATCCAGGTCGCTGCCTTCTTGGTCGGTACCCAGCAATACAGACCCAAATACCCTCGGGTTTGAGATGCGAAATCGGCCCACCACTTCTCTGACGGCTGAACGTTTTAGATCAAGGGCGGTTGAAGGCTTCACGGTTCACCTCAGTGATGTCCATTATTGGGCAAGTCTAGCAGCGCTGGCCGCGCGTAGACATGTCTTGCTCATCACACCGCTGTCTTCGTTCCGTCACATTGCATTGCTACCGTCCTGCGAAATATCTTGCAACATCTCGCCAGCCAGGACTCCCCGCAATGAGTGATGATCACGAAGACCGCCCTTCCCCTGATTCCATGGTCCAACCGCCGGTAGACACCGGCCGTCGGCGCTTCCTGGGGGGCGCGGCGGTGTTGGGGGTTGGCGCGACCTTGAGTGCCTGCGGCAACAGCAGTGAGACGCCGGGCAAGCCGGTGGTGCGGCCGCTCACGCCCCAGGAGCTGGACAAGGCATTGCACGACCAGGTGAAGACCGTGGTGGTGATCTATGCCGAGAACCGCAGCTTCAACAATCTGTTTGCGGACTTCCCAGGCGTTGAGAAACCGCTGTCGGGGCTTTCCGCCGCCGACACACAACAGCGCGACCGCGACGGCAGCCTGTTGACCACCCTGCCCCCGGCCTGGGGCGGTGTGCTGCAAGTGGGCCCGCAAAGCGTGGACGGGGTGACTTACCCCAGCGAAGTGCAATTCCAGGAAAACCTGCCCAACGCCCCGTTCGCCCTCAAGGGCCCGAACGCCGAAGACCTGCCGTTGAGCCTGGTCACCCGCGACTTGTGGCACGTGTTCTACCAGAACCAGATGCAGATCAACGACGGCAAGAACGACGGTTTCGTCGCCTGGGCCGACGCTGGCGGCCTGGTCATGGGCCATTACGCCCAGAGCCGTTATTCCCTGCGCCTGTGGGATGTCGCCAAGGAGTTTGTGCTCTGCGATAACTTCTTCCAGGGCGCGTTTGGTGGCTCGTTCCTCAACCATCAATACCTGATCAGCGCCACCGCGCCGTTCTACCCGAATGCCGCGCAGTCGGTGGCCAAGGCGCAGATCGCCACGCTGCAAAGCGATGACCCCACCGACCCGCGTCTCAAGCCCCTGGATAAATCCCCGGCCAGCGCCATGACCGGCCCGCCGCAGTTCGGCCCCAGCGCGCTGACCCCGGACGGCTACGGTGTGAACACCCTGGCACCGCCGTATTGGCCGACCTGGATTCGTGACCCGGAAAACCCGGACTACGCAAAAGCCGACCTGCCCAACGTGCTGGTGCCGCAGACCCATGAGCACATCGGCGACAAGCTGTCGAAAAAGAACGTCGACTGGGCCTGGTACGCCGGGGCGTGGCAAGCGACGCTGGATCAGTTCAAGGATTCGGGCGGTATCCCGAAGATCCCCAACTTCCAGTACCACCACCAGCCGTTCAACTATTTCAAGCAGCAGGGCCCCGAGAATCGTGCCGAGCGTGACAAGCGCCTGCGCGATGGCGGTTTGGGCGATGAGGCGAGCACCAATAAGTTCTTTGCCGATGCCCAGGCCGGCAAGCTACCGGCGGTGAGTTTCTACAAGCCCCAGGGCAACCTGAATATGCACGCCGGTTACGCTGATGTGGCGTCGGGCGACCGCCACATCGTCCGCGCCTTGAAGGTGCTGCAGGAAAGCCCGCAATGGAAAAACATGGTGGTGGTGGTGACCGTCGATGAAAACGGCGGCTGGTGGGACCACGTCGCCCCGCCCAAAGGCGACCGCTGGGGCCCAGGCACACGGGTTCCGGCGCTGGTGGTCTCGCCCTTCGCGCGCAAAGGCACCGTGGACCATACGGTGTACGACACCGCGTCGATCCTGCGCTTGATTACGCGGGTCTTCCAACTGGAGACCCTGGACGGGCTCAAGCAACGCGATGACGCCATGATTGCCCGCGGACAGAAACCCATGGGGGATTTGAGCAACGCGTTGCAGTTCAGCATGTAGGACGCTTATCCAATAGCGACATGCCTGGCGATTTAGCACGCGGTTTTCCTGGCCAACCGCTACTGTGAGGAGGTGGGCTTTCACCCCGCGCAGACGGGCTTTCGCTGACAAGGAATCAAGTATGTTCAAACCGACCAGGTTGTCCTTCACCCTGGCCGCACTGATGGCCAGTGCGGTCGTACACGCCGACATCGAAGTACCGCTGGGCAGCACTCAACGGGTTACCCAGTTGTTCGCCTACCCCAATAACTGCAATGTGATCTGCTTTCGGCCATGGACGCTGGAGCAGACCGCCGAGCACTACCTGAACCAAAGCCTGCAGCGCGATGGCTACAGCCGAGCCAAGGTCAGCGTCAAGAACCATGAAGGGCAGCTCGCCGCGACCTTCAGCGGTGTACCCGACAGTTACGGCCAGCCCCTGACCGCGCTGCTCAATACCGCTGACCTGGCCTACCAGGGCGCAAGCAGACTCAACAGCGACGGCAAGTGGGCGTACAACTGGTACCTGTTCCTGCCACTGGGCATGGCCCTGGAAAACCGCAAGAGCATCGAGTTGCTGCATTTCCCGCCGGATTATTCGCTGACCCAGGCCCAGGATTACCTGGAGTCGGCCACCACCGACCGCTGGGCCAGCCTGCTCACCGATAACGGCGTGCCGGCCACCGAAACCCCGGCCTACCAGACCATCATAGATATCGCCCCCATTGCCGCACCTTCCAATGCGGGCAAGGACCTGGAGAACGTCTACGGCTACTTCACCGACTACCAGACCCGCATGGTCAGCGAACTGAGCCTGCACCCCAACGGCTCGCTGCCAATGGTCGCGTTCGGCGCGCCGGTGCGCAGTTGGATCAAGCAGCAATACGGGCAAACCGTGGGTGTGCTGGGCCTGGCGCAGATCAGCCCTGCCGCGGGCAAGACCGTCTCGGTGCTGGGCGCCAACCACCCCAGCTACATCTGGTACGCGGCCAGCCCGGACACCTATGACGGTAACGAGCAGAAAGCCGATGAAGCCGGCTTGAAAGTGATGGGCCAGGACTTGAGCGCCGCCTGCTGGCAGGCCGGAATGGGCCGGAAACCCGCGAGCGATCCGAATGTGCTGCTCAAGGCCTGCATGAACACCTGGCAGGTCACGCGCAAAGAACAGACCTGCGAATTGTTCTACACCTCGGTGCGCAACCTGACCCCGGAACAGGCGAACGCCAAATGCGCCACGCCTTCGATCAAGACGCAGCTCAAGCAGCTGAAGAACGCAGCCCCCGCCCCCAGCATCACGGCGCCTGCGCTGTAGACAGCAAAAAAATCCGATTTCTACTGTCAAAGTTGACAGTAGAAATCGGCTCCACGTTCAGCGAGTCTTGAGCCGGGCCCATCCGCTGCAAGACTGGTAGTCAGCCACCACCCGCAGGTCGATGCAGCCTAACCAAGGAGAGTTATGAAAACTCAAGCCATGGACCAGGCTAAAACCGCTGTGAGTGATGGTTTGTACCCGTTCAAGACACTGCTCGTTGAACAGGGCTATCCCTCGGCCAAACACTTTAAGGTTGAGCGCGACGGCGGCGTCAGGGCTCGCGTGGATTTTGACGGCCGCGTGCGCATTGCCCGGGTGTCCGGTTACGCCGTGAACGAGCGCCGCCCACGTACGCTGCAGCTGTCGGCCCGCATCCACCTGTATGACAGCTGGTTCTGCGGCCTGCTGCGACACTCCTGCAATCCGAATGTGTTTTTCGACACCACTTACCTGGAACTCTGGACCGTACAGCCCATCCTCGCCGGCGCCCCGCTGACCCTGGACTACGCCAGTACCGAGGACACCTTGTTCCGACAGTTCGCCTGCCAATGCGGCGAGCTGAACTGCCGGGGCTGGATCACCGGCAGCACAGAGTGTTTGAACGCCGAGGGCCAGGCGTTCATGACCCATTGGCGCGAACGCAAACGGCCTTAGGCTTCGCCCAGCGGACGCAGGCGATACTGCGGCGGCAATTGCTCGAAGCCACTGATGGTGGTGTTCAAGCTCTTCCAACGGCCGTCCTTGATGCCGTAGATACAGCCGTGGATCGACAGGCTCTGCCCACGGTGCCAGGCATTTTGCACAATGCTGGTGTGGCCGACGTTGGCCACCTGCTGGATCACGTTCAGCTCGCACATGCGGTCCACACGCTCCTCTTCGGTCGGCAGTTGGGCCAGCACGTCACGGTTTTCGTAGTAGAGATCGCGGATGGTGCGCAGCCAGCCGTCGATCAGGCCGAACTGGCGGTCCTGCATCGACGCGCGCACGCCGCCGCAGCCATAGTGGCCGGTGACGAGGATATGTTTGACCTTGAGCACATCGACCGCGTACTGGATCACTGACAGGCAATTGAGGTCGGTGTGCAGCACCACGTTGGCCACGTTGCGGTGTACGAACAGATCACCGGGCAGCATGCCGACGATCTCGTTGGCCGGTACCCGGGCATCGGAACAACCGATCCACAGGTATTCGGGGGTCTGCTGGCGGGCGAGCTTGGCGAAGAATTCGGGATCTTCCTGTTTGATCGCATCCGCCCAGCGTTCGTTGTTATCAAGCAGGTCTTGTAGTTCGTTCATCAGGGAAAGCCTCAGGAATGATGCGCAGCTTTGACAGACGACCGCCCGTCCGGGTCACGCCGATCATAAAGATAGCCGGCGGCCAATTACTTGAATCTTGGGGGGCCATGCCTGTCCACACACTATAAGCCCCACAGTATGAGGATTGGCCATGACTGAATCACGACGTCCCTACGGCGCTACACAGCCCGAACCGATTGACGACAACGAAGATCGCATGGGCTCGATGCGCGAGCTGGATTTTGACGAAGACGAGCCGACGGCGGAGATCGGTGATGAAATACCTCGTGGCGAGCGCGAGCACCTGATCCCAGACGAGCGGGTGCGCGAGGCCGGACTGACCGGGGCTTCAACGGCTGATCATGAATCGACCGATGATGATATGAGCCCGGAAACCCTGATCCATGAAGACGGTGCGCGGGATGCTCGGGAGGCGGGCGAAGACAACCCGGCGGATTTTGACCTGAGCATTGTCGATGAAGATGACATTGGCGGCGGCAATGGCCTGGATGAAGCGGAACTGGCTGATCTGGACCCGGTAGACGGAAACCGTTGACACTGCGCAAATCCAGATATGGGAGGGGCGGTGCGATGATTCGACCTGCCCCCTGCCACATTGGCTTGTGTGTTTAATCGACCAGGGTGCAGGCCATCACGACTGCATCCTCACGCCCCCCCACGGCTGGGTAATAGTCCCGACGACGCCCAATCTCGTTGAAGCCATAGCGCTCATACAGGCGGAACGCGCCGGTATTGCTGTCGCGCACTTCCAGGAAGCATTCCCGCGCGTTGGCGGCATAGGCGCGGGACATCAGGTGTTCCAGCAGTGCCAGGCCCAGGCCACGGCCCTGGTTTTCCGGCTTGACGGTGATGTTCAGCAAATGCGCTTCATCCAGGATGATCTGCACCACGCCGTGGCCTACCTGCTGCTCGCCTTCGAACATCAGCCAGATCTGGTACTTGCCCAGCCCGTCGAGAAAGATCCCGCGGGTCCAGGGGTGGCTGAATGCCGCGTATTCGATTTTCAGCACGGCGTCGAGGTCGGCCTCGGTCATCGGGCGGAAGGATAAAGCCTCACTCATCGGTTGTTTTCCAGCGCGCCATCAGCCGGCGCATGGCTTGCCAGACATCAGCCTTACGCTGTGGCTCTTCCATTAATAATTCCAGGCCCGGCAGGGCCCATACAGAACCCAGGCCCTCGACCTGCAGTTCGCGGTACCAGGCTTCGGCGTTCGCTTCGCCGGCAAACCGTACGGCGGGCAGGCCGATCAGCCACAGGCACACGCAGGGTTCGTCCTCCAGGCGTGCCGAGACGAAGCCTTGCACGAAATCCCGCGCCGCTTCCGGGCCCTGGTCCATGGTGCCGCGTACCAGCAGCGGCCAACGGACCGGGTCGCCGACGATTTGCGGGCTGTCGGGCAGGCCGGCGGCGCGCAGCATGTCCTTGAGCAGCATGTAGGCGGGGTCGCGGGTCTGGAAGCGCTCGCCGGTGGGTAACTCCACCAATAGCAGGCAACGCCCGGCCCGCAATAACTGCAGGGCAAAGCGTGGTGGCGGCACCACGGGGGCCTTGGCAACCGGCGCAGCCGCTTCGGCCACCACGGGCTTGGCCATTGGCCCCGGGCGCGGCACCTCGACCTTGACGCGTTCAACCGCAGGACGAGCTTCCAGTACGGGTTTGACCACGGCCACCGGTGCAGCCGCCTCCTCCCCCGAAACCTCGAACGCCTCATAGGGTTCAAGCGCCTCTAACAGCTCGGGCCGCGACGGGGCGGCGAACGGCAGTTCGGTGCGGGGCAGCCAGTTGACCACCTGCATGGCGGTCAAGTAAGCGCGACGTCGGGACTCGATAAGCACAGCTCGGCCACTTGTGGATAAGTAAAGAGCGGGGATTCTACCGCTGTTCGGTAACAATCGCCCACTGTGCACTGACCGACTGTGGATAAATCCCGCGCCTGATGCAGTACAATCGCGACTTTTAATCGCCAACCAGCCGGCCATTCCCATGATCGAACCCAAGCGCGTCCTGCGCGCCCTCGCCGAACACTGGGCCTTACTTGAGCCACTGTGCGAACACTTCGACCAAGGCACCCTGAGCCTCGGCGAGCTGCGCGCACAACTGGCCGCCCAACAACTGGACAGCACGCCCCAGGACATCACCAGCCTGCTGGACGTGTGGATTCGACTGGATATCCTGGTGCCTGTCGCCAAGAGCCCTAACCGTTTCGAGCTCAACGCGCAGATCCACGACTTCCTGGCTTATCTTCGCAAGGAGCACCGGCTTGGCCTGTGCCTGGAAATCGAAGCCTACCTGCGCCATCTGGAGCGCCTGGCCGGTTATATCCAGGATGCCTTCGACATCCGTGATGGTCACGACCTGGCCCGCCAACTGCGCCTGCTCGACATGCGCGTACGCGACGTACTGAAAAAACTCGCCAACGACGAACAGGCCCTCGCGGCCGTGGCCGACCGTGCCAAGACCAGCGACCGGCAGATCCCGTTGCGCCAGCGTTATGCTGAAGTTCTGGCGACCTGGGACGAGTACGTCGAACCGATGATCCAACTGGTGAACGCCGACGGTGCCTTCGAACAAGGCGTGCGCAAGGTGGAAAACGTGCTGCTGCGCATGCTCACCGAGCAACAGCGCCTCGGCCACCTGGTGGACGACGACATGCTGCTGCGCACCCACGCGCGCATCCTCGAAATGCAGACCAGCGCCCAGTTGACCTTGCGGCATGCCCGCGAGCTGCTGTTGCCGCTGCGCGAAGAAGCGCGTCGGCACAACGCCGTGACCCGCGGTGCGGCGCTGGCGCTGTCGGCCATCCGCCGTAAGGGCCTGGACGCGGTGCCGCAGGCGGCGATGCCGATGTTTACCCGACCGCAAAGCACCTTCCTCGGCAGTGCCAGCCAGGTCGAGGCCTATGTGTATGCCCTGGCGAACTTCGAGCCGAAACCGGCCCGGTTCCCCAAGGCGCACAAGTCCCACAAGGGCGAAGCCCAGCGCGCACCACGGACGGTCAAGGAAATGCTCGAGCGCTGCGAAGACGCACTGCCGATGCCGGACCTGATGACCTGGCTGCTGGAGCAGGAACCGGACGGTGCCACCGACGAATTGCTGTACTGGTTCTCGCGGCTATCGCGGGAGAAACGCTTCAAGCGCGAGCGCCTGGAACGCCGCGATTACCACACACACGAGCACCAGGTCAGCCTGCGCTCATTCGCCCTGCTCCCGGCCGGCACCGACGCCGCCGAGCATTCTGCGAGTACACCTCATGCATCTTGATCTATCCGAACTGTCCCAGCTGGCGCCGATCTTTCGCGAGCTGTTCAAGGGTTACCACGTCAGCCGCCGCGACCCCGAGCTGTACACACAACTGTCGAACTTCCAGGACCAGTACCGCACGCTGTTCAAGGCCCTGGGCTTTGAGCTGGTGTGCGATACCCGTGGCTTCTACTACTTCGTGCCGGACTCCGCGATTGCCAGTGCGCAGGTCAACAAGACCGCCCAGCGCCTGGCGTTGTTCACCTTCATCATTGTCGAGCACCTGGCCGACCAGGGCCGCGACCCGATCGCCGTGCTCGACGGTGGCAGCCTCGGTCGCGATGAACTGCCGTCCCTGCTGGAAAAATACCGCGACCTGTTTATCCAGGCCGAAGTGCAGACCCAGGAAGAACTCGAAGAAAAAATCATGCGCCGCATGACCCAGCTGGGTTTTGCCAGCGAAGACAACGGCATCTACCGCTTCCTGCCGCCGATGCACCGCTTCCTCGACGTGTGCCTGTCGGTGCAGCAAGACCGTGACCTAGCGGCCAGCGTGCACAGCGTGTTGCCGCTGCCGGCACCGGTGATCATCGACGAAGACAGCGATGAGAAGCTGCTGAAGACCGATGACCCGCTGGATTTGAGTGACTTCGCGGAAGAAAGCGAAGAAGACGCCCTGGCCCGCGCCATTGCCGAAGAACAGGAGACCGACGCATGAGTAAGGAACGCTACGGCATCCGCCGCTTCGCCCTATTGAACACCGCCGGTTACAGCCTGGGCTTGTTCCCGCTGGAAGAGCCGCTGTCGGTGTATGGCGCCAACAACCTGGGTAAATCCGCGTCGATCAACGCCTTGCAGTTCCCGATCCTGGCGCGCATGTCGGACATGAGTTTCGGCAAGTACACCCTGGAGCAATCGCGGCGCTTCTACTTCGCCACCGACACCAGCTACATCCTGGTGGAGGTGTCCCTGCCCCATGGCCCCCACGTAATCGGCGTGGTCGGGCGTGGCCCGGGCGGCGGTTTCGGGCACCAGTTCTTTGCCTACGCCGGCAAGCTGGACCTGGCCCACTATCAGAAAAACGACACCTGCCTGCGTCAGAAAGAGCTGTTCACCAACCTTGAGCGCGAAGGCCTGAAAGCCTACGAACTCAAGCCTGACGAACTGCGCCGTTTGCTGGTGGGTGGTCATACGTCGATCCCGCTGGACCTGACCCTGATCCCGCTGCGCTCCACCAGTGAGCAAAGCCTGAAAACCTTCCGTGCGCTGTTCATCAACCTGCTGCACATGCGCGAAATCACCGCGGCCAAGCTCAAGCAGCTGTTCCTGGATGCGTTCGAGCATAGCCTGCGTTCGGGTAGTGTGGATTACATCGCAGCGTGCGAAGAAGCCTTCCGCGACGTACGACGTATGGAGCAGGACTACAATTCCCTGGTCGCAGCCGGCCCGCTGGTGGAAGCCCTGGCCAACGGCGTTCGCCAGCGCGACGTCCTGCGCGGCAAGCTGCATCGCCTGTCGCCGCTGCTGGATTCGCTGCTCGGCACCTGGTCGGACTATGCCAGTGCGCGCAAGGAAGAGCTGACCATCCAGGCCGAGCACTACCGCAACGAGCAGGACGCACTGCAGAACGACCAGCGCGGCGGCACCCAGGAGCTGATGCGCCTGGAGCGGGAAATCAGCGGTATCCAGCGTTGGCTGGGCGAGCTGTCGGTGCTCAAGCATCGCTTTGCCCTGGTGGATGACGTCAAGGTGCTGGAGCAGCAACTGCTGGCGGCCAAGGATGCTCACGATGAACTGGCGGGCGCCCTGGCGCAGTCGCGGCAGTTCAGCGCCGAGGATCTGGACGAGCGTCTGCGTGACCTGGAAAAACGCTTGAAGTCGGTCAAGCAGCAGCTTGATCACGCCGACAACAACAGCTATGCCAAGCTGCGCGAAGAGTTTTCGCAGCAGGACGTCGAGCGCCTGATGCGCTTGTTCAACAGCTCGTTGTTCAGCCTGCCATTGGGTGAACACGGCATCACCCTGGACGAGGACGGCCAGTGGGTCAAATCCCTGGAGCAGATCCTCGATGGCTTCAAGGGCGAGCGCTTTGAAGTGCCGGGGCTGTCCATCGACATCTCCCACATCGAACCACCGGCGCTGCAGGCCCTGGCGGATCGCGCGGCGTTGCGCGACCAAAAGGAACGCCTGGAGAAAGAACTCAAGCAGCTGAAAACCCAGCAAGCCGTGGCCTCCGACCGCGCGGCGAGCAAGACCCAGACCGAAGCGCTGTACCAGCAGGTGCTGGACGCGCAAAAGGCGCTGGAAGACTTCCGTCGCGCGCAAACCCTGAGTGCCGAAGAAGGCGAAAAACTGGAAAACCTGGCACAGATGGAAGCGGCCCAGGATGAATTGAAACGTTCCAGCGATGCGTTCACCGAACGCGTCCAGCAACTGTCCGCCAAGCTGCAACTGGTGGGCCGCCAGATCGGCGATATGGAAGCCAAGCAACGTACGCTGGATGACGCCTTGCGCCGCCGGCAGCTGTTGCCGGCCGACCTGCCGTTCGGCACGCCGTTCATGGACCCGGTCGATGACTCCATGGACAACCTGCTGCCGCTGCTCAATGACTATCAGGACAGCTGGCAGGGCTTGCTGCGTGCCGATGGGCAGATCGAGGCGTTGTACGCACAGGTACGCCTCAAGGGCGTGGCCAAGTTCGACAGCGAGGATGATGTAGAGCGTCGTCTGCAATTGTTGATCAACGCTTATGCGCACCGTACAGATGAGGCGCTGACACTGGGCAAGGCGCGCCGCGCGGCGGTCACCGATATCGCCCGGACCCTGCGCAATATCCGCAGCGACTACGACAGCCTGGAACACCAGCTGGCGCTGTTCAACCGCGAGATCAACAAGCGTCAGGTGTCCAACCTGCAGAGTTTCCGCATCGTGCTCGCGCCGAACAAGGAAGCCCTCAAGCATATCGACCAGATCATCCACAGTGCTGGCCAGTACGAAGAAGGCGAAACCCTGTCGGTGTTCGACCTCAGCCAAAGTGCCGAGCAGGACAACAAGAACGAAGAGGCCAAGGAATACCTGGCCCGCCTGGTGGCCGCCAACCATAACCAGTTGGGCCTCAAGGACCTGTTCGAGCTGGCCTTCGAGATCACCAAGGTGCACGGCCAGCCGGTGATCCACACCGACATCGATGGCGCGGCGTCCAACGGCACCACCATGACCATCAAGGCGCTGACCAACATGTACCTGTTGCTGCACTTGATGGACCGTGACCAGGCCGGGCGTGTGCGCTTGCCGTACTACCTCGACGAAGCAGCGGATATCGATGAGAAGAACCAGGCGGCGTTGCTGGAAACCAGTTTGCAGCTGGGCTTTGTGCCGATCCTCGCCAGTGTGAAGCCGCAGGTGTCTGCCCAGGTGGCAATCGACCTGGAAGGCGGCAGCGGGCCGAACGGGATCTACATTGATGAGGCGGACTGGAAGTACATCCGTCGCCATGATGTGGTGAAGGCAACAGTGAATGTGCAGGCGGATGAGCCGGAGCTGGATGAGGTCTGACGTTTTGCGCTGAAATGTAAAAAGGCCGCGATCCATTGGATCGCGGCCTTTTTTGTAGCTTTATTTGCCGAGTGGGATTTTCGGTGCCCAGGTCAGCCATTCCTCTTCGAATTTGTCGAACAGCGGGAAGGTTTGCTGCGGCCGCGCGGCGTTGCCCATGCGGTCGCCGTCTGGCGTGGCAAATGCGATACCGCCGGCCACAAGAGTCTCCAGGGACTCGGTGCGCACCGTCGCCCCCTTGAACAGGCCAAAGTCGAGGCCAAAGCCGCTGGTGTTCCAGAAGCGGCTGCCACTGCGTACCAGCGGTGCGTACTTGGGCTCGATGAGGATGTGGATCAGCACCCGATCGGCGGTCTGGCCCAACTCGTAGCCGGTCACTTTGCCCACGGTGACTTCACGGTAGGTCACCGGCACACCTTCCTTCAACGAGCCACGGCGTGCGGCGCTGAGTGTCAGGCTCAGGCCGGCCTCCTGGCGGACAGCTTCAGGGGGTTGGGCCAGTGCGACGAAGCTCTTTTGCGGACCGGCGTTTTTCGCAGCCGGCTGCACCTCGATGTATTGCCCGGTGACCAGGGTTTCCAGGTTGGAGGTTTTCATCAGGCCCAGCTCTGGCTTGACCACCCAGAACTGGCTGCCGACGCGCGCGATGCGATCCGCTACTTGGGTAATACGTGCGCTGAGCAACACCGATTGCATATCGGCACTGAGGTCTACGCTCTCGATCTTGCCCACATCCAGGCCTTTGAAACGTACCGGTGTGCCTGGACGCATACCGTCAGCACGCTCGACCTTGATGGTTACCAGGGTGCCATGCTGATTGGCCGCCTCACGGTCGGCAAACAAGCGGAATCGTGGAATGCGCTTTTTCAGTGGTACGTTCGGCTGCGGCGTTTCGAAGGCAATACCGCCGGCCATCAGGCTGGCCAGGGACTCACTCTTCACCTGGATACCACCGGTAAGGCCGCCGGTCAGGGTCACGCCGCTGGCATTCCAGAAACGTGTCGAACCGTTAACCAGGTTTTCGTATTCCTTCTCGATATGAACGCCGATCACCAGTTGCTTGTTCTTGCGCGAGAACTGGTAGCTCTGCACCGAGCCGACCTTGACCTGTTTGTAGAGGATTGGGCTGCCGACATCCAGGGAGCCGAGGTTGTCGGTGAACAGCACCATGTGCAGGCCTGGGGAACGCAGGTCCAGCGGCGGCGCCTTGGCGCGGGCGACGAATTCGCGTTGCGGGGCGCTGCCTTTGTCGCCAGGACGAATGGCGATGTAATTACCTTTGACCAGGGCTTCCAGGCCGGTAATACCAGCCAGCGAGATGGAAGGTTTGACCACCCAGAACTGGGTGTCCTGAACCAGGTAGTCTTCGGCCAAGGGGTCGAGGGTCAGCTCGGCGTTGGCGCTGGACAGGTCCGGGTCGATCTTCAAGGTTTTCAGGCTGCCCACCTGAATGCCTTTGTACATCACCGGTGTACGACCGGCCTGCAGGCCTTCGAAGTCCGTGAGCTTGACCTTGGCCTTGATACCGGCAGCGGCCGCATCGAAATCTTCGTACAGGCGGAACGGCAGGCTCGGATCGGTCGGCGGGCTGTCCTTGCGATTCTCCGGCGTGGCGAAGGCAATGCCGCCTGCGACGATGCTGGAGAGAGATTCGCTGCGCACCTTCACGCCGGAGAGATTGGCATCGATGCTGATGCCGCTGGCGTTCCAGAAACGGGTGTGTTTGCGCACAAGGTTGGCGTAGGTCGGCTCGATGTAGACCTTGATCTCGACGGTGCTCTGGTCCTCGGAGAGCAAGTAGCTTTTGACCTGGCCGACCTGTATCTGCTTATAGAACACCGGACTGCCACGGTTGAGCGAGCCAAGCCGGTCGGCCTTGATGGTCAGGTGCAGGCCAGGCTTGGCGTCGGACAAAGGCGGCTCTTCGGAGAGCGCCTTGAATTTGCGTGTGGGCTCACCGTCACCGGGGCTGGCGGCGATGTAGTTACCCGACACCAGGGTTTCCAGGCCGGTGATACCGGCAAGGCTGACACTGGGCTTGACCAGCCAGAAGCGCGTGTTGGTCTTGAGGTATTGCTCGACATCCTTGTTCATCTCGATGGTGGCAATCACCCCGCGATTATTGCCCTCGTCGTCAAGGGCAAGGGTCTTGACCTTACCCACGGACATGCCTTTGTAGACCACTTCGGTTTTGTTGGCCTGGATGCCTTCGCCGCTTTCAAAGCGCACCTGGATCTCAATACCCTGCTGGGAATAGGCACGCCACCCCAGCCAACCGCCGATGATCAAGGCAATCAGGGGAAGAACCCAAATGGCTGACCAGTTGGAGGCCGGGCGGGTTTTAGCTTTAGGCAAATCACTCATGGTCGTCGTCCGACTCCGTGTTATCCCAAATCAGTCGGGGATCAAAAGTTACTGCGGCAAGCATCGTAAGGATCACCACACTGGCGAACGCTGCGGCGCCGAGGTTGGCCTCGACGCTGGCAAGCCGTCCAAAGTTTACGACCGCCACCAGGATGGCGATCACGAAGATATCCAGCATGGACCAGCGGCCAATGAATTCGATAAAGCGGTACATGATAATGCGTTGCTGCGCGGAAAGCGGTTGGTGACGCTGAACCGAGAACAGTAAAAGGCCAATGCCCACCAGCTTGAACGTTGGCACCAGGATGCTGGCGATAAACACCACAGCCGCAATCGGGAACATGCCGTGCTGCACCAGTTGAATGACTCCGGCCATGATGGTGCTGGGCTCGCCTTGGCCAAGAGAGTTGACGGTCATGATCGGCAACAGGTTGGCGGGGATATACAGAATGGCCGCCGTGATCAGCAGGGCCCAGGTACGGGTGAGGCTGTTGGGGCGACGGGCATGGATCAGCGCACCGCATCGGGTGCAGGTTTGCTCATCGGTATCAGGCTCTTGTTTGTTCAGCTCGTGGCATTCAGTACAAATCAGAATGCCCGCATCAATCGCCCGCATGATCATCTTCCCCTGACAGTGCTTGCCAGATCTGGTGCGGCGACATCACCACCTCAAGCAGAACCTGAACCATTAATAGGCTGACAAAGCAGGCCAGACCCAGGCCGATGGTGATTGAGGCCATGTCGGCGAGTTTCACGATCGCCACCAGTACGCCCATCAAGTAGACCTCCAACATTCCCCAATCTTTCATATGATGGTAGATGCGGTACAGCAGCAGGCCGTAACTACGGCCGATCTTCCAACGAATACTGAGCAGCACCGCCAGCTGGCAAAGCAGCTTGAGCAGCGGAATACCCATGCTGCATAGGAACACCACGGCGGCGACGCCTTGCATCCCGGTATCGAATAGACCGACTACGCCACTCCACACGGTGTCTTCTGAGGACTGTCCAAGTAGATTGAGCTGCATGATGGGCAGAAAGTTCGCCGGGACGTACAGCAACAGCGCGGCGAGTACCAGGGCGAGGCTGCGCTCAACGACATTATGGCGGTGAGCGTAGAGTTCATAACCGCAACGCGGGCATTGGGCTTTTTCACCGAGGGCGAGCACGGGTTTACGCATCAGCAAGTCGCACTCATGGCATGCCACCAAGTTGTCCAGTGGTACATCCGACACCTCAAGGGCATCAACCGGATCCGGCATAGATAGGGCTCTGACTCTAAAAAAGGTTAGGTGCCTATTCTAGTGGTCTGGTTCAGAAATAACTGTGCAAATTTGTCGTGCGTCTTTCCACACTTTTCGACCGCCCAAAACAAAACCCCATCTGCTTTCGCAAATGGGGTTTCGGAATTTAATCTTGACGATGACCTACTCTCACATGGGGAAACCCCACACTACCATCGGCGATGCATCGTTTCACTGCTGAGTTCGGGATGGGATCAGGTGGTTCCAATGCTCTATGGTCGTCAAGAAATTCGGGTACTGAGTCGTGGCCAGCGGGCCTCGCTTCAGCAAATTGGGTATGTGACAGCTGTCGGTGTTTTGTGAAATCTCGAACTTTCGGTTCATTGCGTCTTCACACACCGCAATCTGGCCTTTCGACGCAAATTGCTTGGGTGTTATATGGTCAAGCCTCACGGGCAATTAGTATTGGTTAGCTCAACGCCTCACAGCGCTTACACACCCAACCTATCAACGTCGTAGTCTTCGACGGCCCTTCAGGGGACTCAAGGTCCCAGTGAGATCTCATCTTGAGGCTAGTTTCCCGCTTAGATGCTTTCAGCGGTTATCTATTCCGAACATAGCTACCCGGCAATGCCACTGGCGTGACAACCGGAACACCAGAGGTTCGTCCACTCCGGTCCTCTCGTACTAGGAGCAGCCCCTCTCAAATCTCAAACGTCCACGGCAGATAGGGACCGAACTGTCTCACGACGTTCTAAACCCAGCTCGCGTACCACTTTAAATGGCGAACAGCCATACCCTTGGGACCGGCTTCAGCCCCAGGATGTGATGAGCCGACATCGAGGTGCCAAACACCGCCGTCGATATGAACTCTTGGGCGGTATCAGCCTGTTATCCCCGGAGTACCTTTTATCCGTTGAGCGATGGCCCTTCCATACAGAACCACCGGATCACTAAGACCTACTTTCGTACCTGCTCGACGTGTCTGTCTCGCAGTCAAGCGCGCTTTTGCCTTTATACTCTACGACCGATTTCCGACCGGTCTGAGCGCACCTTCGTACTCCTCCGTTACTCTTTAGGAGGAGACCGCCCCAGTCAAACTACCCACCATACACTGTCCTCGATCCGGATAACGGACCTGAGTTAGAACCTCAAAGTTGCCAGGGTGGTATTTCAAGGTTGGCTCCACGCAGACTGGCGTCCACGCTTCAAAGCCTCCCACCTATCCTACACAAGCAAATTCAAAGTCCAGTGCAAAGCTATAGTAAAGGTTCACGGGGTCTTTCCGTCTAGCCGCGGATACACTGCATCTTCACAGCGATTTCAATTTCACTGAGTCTCGGGTGGAGACAGCGCCGCCATCGTTACGCCATTCGTGCAGGTCGGAACTTACCCGACAAGGAATTTCGCTACCTTAGGACCGTTATAGTTACGGCCGCCGTTTACCGGGGCTTCGATCAAGAGCTTCGCGTTAGCTAACCCCATCAATTAACCTTCCGGCACCGGGCAGGCGTCACACCCTATACGTCCACTTTCGTGTTTGCAGAGTGCTGTGTTTTTAATAAACAGTCGCAGCGGCCTGGTATCTTCGACCGGCATGAGCTTACGGAGCAAGTCCTTCACCCTCACCGGCGCACCTTCTCCCGAAGTTACGGTGCCATTTTGCCTAGTTCCTTCACCCGAGTTCTCTCAAGCGCCTTGGTATTCTCTACCCAACCACCTGTGTCGGTTTGGGGTACGGTTCCTGGTTACCTGAAGCTTAGAAGCTTTTCTTGGAAGCATGGCATCAACCACTTCGTTACCTAAAAGGTAACTCGTCATCAGCTCTCGGCCTTAAGATCCCGGATTTACCTAAGATCTCAGCCTACCACCTTAAACTTGGACAACCAACGCCAAGCTGGCCTAGCCTTCTCCGTCCCTCCATCGCAATAACCAGAAGTACAGGAATATTAACCTGTTTTCCATCGACTACGCTTTTCAGCCTCGCCTTAGGGACCGACTAACCCTGCGTCGATTAACGTTGCGCAGGAAACCTTGGTCTTTCGGCGTGGGTGTTTTTCACACCCATTATCGTTACTCATGTCAGCATTCGCACTTCTGATACCTCCAGCAAGCTTCTCAACTCACCTTCACAGGCTTACAGAACGCTCCTCTACCGCATCACTTACGTGATACCCGTAGCTTCGGTGTATGGTTTGAGCCCCGTTACATCTTCCGCGCAGGCCGACTCGACTAGTGAGCTATTACGCTTTCTTTAAAGGGTGGCTGCTTCTAAGCCAACCTCCTAGCTGTCTAAGCCTTCCCACATCGTTTCCCACTTAACCATAACTTTGGGACCTTAGCTGACGGTCTGGGTTGTTTCCCTTTTCACGACGGACGTTAGCACCCGCCGTGTGTCTCCCATGCTCGGCACTTGTAGGTATTCGGAGTTTGCATCGGTTTGGTAAGTCGGGATGACCCCCTAGCCGAAACAGTGCTCTACCCCCTACAGTGATACATGAGGCGCTACCTAAATAGCTTTCGAGGAGAACCAGCTATCTCCGAGCTTGATTAGCCTTTCACTCCGATCCACAGGTCATCCGCTAACTTTTCAACGGTAGTCGGTTCGGTCCTCCAGTTAGTGTTACCCAACCTTCAACCTGCCCATGGATAGATCGCCCGGTTTCGGGTCTATTCCCAGCGACTAGACGCCCTATTAAGACTCGCTTTCGCTACGCCTCCCCTATTCGGTTAAGCTCGCCACTGAAAATAAGTCGCTGACCCATTATACAAAAGGTACGCAGTCACCCAACAAAGTGGGCTCCCACTGCTTGTACGCATACGGTTTCAGGATCTATTTCACTCCCCTCTCCGGGGTTCTTTTCGCCTTTCCCTCACGGTACTAGTTCACTATCGGTCAGTCAGTAGTATTTAGCCTTGGAGGATGGTCCCCCCATATTCAGACAAAGTTTCTCGTGCTCCGTCCTACTCGATTTCATGACTAAGAGATTTTCGCGTACAGGGCTATCACCCACTATGGCCGCACTTTCCAGAGCGTTCCGCTAATCTCAAAGCCACTTAAGGGCTAGTCCCCGTTCGCTCGCCACTACTAAGGGAATCTCGGTTGATTTCTTTTCCTCAGGGTACTTAGATGTTTCAGTTCCCCTGGTTCGCCTCTTGCACCTATGTATTCAGTACAAGATAACCATCTTATGATGGCTGGGTTCCCCCATTCAGACATCTCCGGATCAAAGTCTGTTTGCCGACTCCCCGAAGCTTTTCGCAGGCTACCACGTCTTTCATCGCCTCTGACTGCCAAGGCATCCACCGTATGCGCTTCTTCACTTGACCATATAACCCCAAGCAATCTGGTTATACTGTGAAGACGACATTCGCCGAAAATTCGATCATACTCAATTAAGAGCCACTCACAAATTTTACCTTAGCCTGATCCGTTACCAGTGAAAGTAACGTTCAGTCTATCTTTCTATCACATACCCAAATTTTTAAAGAACGATCTAATCAAAGACTAGAAATCAACATTCACCATCATACTGATGGAATGCTCATTTCTAAGCTTTCATAACGCAGAAGCAGTAGTGGTGGAGCCAAACGGGATCGAACCGTTGACCTCCTGCGTGCAAGGCAGGCGCTCTCCCAGCTGAGCTATGGCCCCGTATTTCTACAGGCGTTTCCCACACAAAATTGGTGGGTCTGGGCAGATTCGAACTGCCGACCTCACCCTTATCAGGGGTGCGCTCTAACCAACTGAGCTACAGACCCAATTTCGGGCTGCTTCTTTATCGTCTTCTTCAATGAATCAAGCAATTCGTGTGGGAACTTATGGAGCAGCTGATGTCGTCGATTAAGGAGGTGATCCAGCCGCAGGTTCCCCTACGGCTACCTTGTTACGACTTCACCCCAGTCATGAATCACACCGTGGTAACCGTCCTCCCGAAGGTTAGACTAGCTACTTCTGGTGCAACCCACTCCCATGGTGTGACGGGCGGTGTGTACAAGGCCCGGGAACGTATTCACCGCGACATTCTGATTCGCGATTACTAGCGATTCCGACTTCACGCAGTCGAGTTGCAGACTGCGATCCGGACTACGATCGGTTTTCTGGGATTAGCTCCACCTCGCGGCTTGGCAACCCTCTGTACCGACCATTGTAGCACGTGTGTAGCCCAGGCCGTAAGGGCCATGATGACTTGACGTCATCCCCACCTTCCTCCGGTTTGTCACCGGCAGTCTCCTTAGAGTGCCCACCATAACGTGCTGGTAACTAAGGACAAGGGTTGCGCTCGTTACGGGACTTAACCCAACATCTCACGACACGAGCTGACGACAGCCATGCAGCACCTGTCTCAATGTTCCCGAAGGCACCAATCTATCTCTAGAAAGTTCATTGGATGTCAAGGCCTGGTAAGGTTCTTCGCGTTGCTTCGAATTAAACCACATGCTCCACCGCTTGTGCGGGCCCCCGTCAATTCATTTGAGTTTTAACCTTGCGGCCGTACTCCCCAGGCGGTCAACTTAATGCGTTAGCTGCGCCACTAAGAGCTCAAGGCTCCCAACGGCTAGTTGACATCGTTTACGGCGTGGACTACCAGGGTATCTAATCCTGTTTGCTCCCCACGCTTTCGCACCTCAGTGTCAGTATCAGTCCAGGTGGTCGCCTTCGCCACTGGTGTTCCTTCCTATATCTACGCATTTCACCGCTACACAGGAAATTCCACCACCCTCTACCATACTCTAGTCAGTCAGTTTTGAATGCAGTTCCCAGGTTGAGCCCGGGGATTTCACATCCAACTTAACAAACCACCTACGCGCGCTTTACGCCCAGTAATTCCGATTAACGCTTGCACCCTCTGTATTACCGCGGCTGCTGGCACAGAGTTAGCCGGTGCTTATTCTGTCGGTAACGTCAAAACCATCACGTATTAGGTAATGGCCCTTCCTCCCAACTTAAAGTGCTTTACAATCCGAAGACCTTCTTCACACACGCGGCATGGCTGGATCAGGCTTTCGCCCATTGTCCAATATTCCCCACTGCTGCCTCCCGTAGGAGTCTGGACCGTGTCTCAGTTCCAGTGTGACTGATCATCCTCTCAGACCAGTTACGGATCGTCGCCTTGGTGAGCCATTACCCCACCAACTAGCTAATCCGACCTAGGCTCATCTGATAGCGCAAGGCCCGAAGGTCCCCTGCTTTCTCCCGTAGGACGTATGCGGTATTAGCGTCCGTTTCCGAACGTTATCCCCCACTACCAGGCAGATTCCTAGGCATTACTCACCCGTCCGCCGCTCTCAAGAGAAGCAAGCTTCTCTCTACCGCTCGACTTGCATGTGTTAGGCCTGCCGCCAGCGTTCAATCTGAGCCATGATCAAACTCTTCAGTTCAAACATCTTTGGGTTTTTAAGAAACCCTAAACTTGGCTCAGCAATCGTTGGTTATTCTTTGATTTCTCGCGGAGTAACTTGTGATGCTGATAATCTTGTTGACTATCAGTCTGACTCCACAAGCACCCACACGAATTGCTTGATTCAGTTGTTAAAGAGCGGTTGGTTAAGAGCTTTCGTCTCAACCGAGGCGCGCATTCTACAGCAGCCTCATTTGCTGTCAAGTGATTATTTTCAGAAGCTTTCGAAGATTTCTTCAACAACTTCAACCACTTGCGCTTGCGATCTCTCGTTAGCGGGAGGCGAATTCTACAGCGTTACACGCTGCTGTCAACACCTCTTTTTCTCCGCTTTCGACCGAGAAGATCGAATCGTTAATAGCGTCAAACAACACGACTCTACCAACTCCTTCTGGGCTTCGATGAACTGAAGCAAACCGCTGCCTTATCCTGCATAACTCATTGTTTACCAAGGAGTTTTACGTTTCGACTGCGCCGGAAGTGGGGCGAATTATAGACTTCCAGGATCTGCCGTCAACCTTCTTTTTCATCTTTCTGTCATATAAGTCAAAAACGCCCAAAAACGCAAAAGCCGGCCCCAAGGGGCCGGCCTTCTGCTTACTGAGCCTTACAGACTAGGGAAAGCGAATTGCGACGCTTCATGGCTGGCCCGCTGCGGCCAACGCTGGGTGATCGCCTTGCGACGGGTGTAGAAACGCACCCCATCCGGCCCATAGGCATGCAAGTCGCCGAACAGCGAGCGCTTCCAGCCACCAAAGCTGTGATAAGCCACTGGCACAGGCAATGGAACATTCACACCGACCATCCCCACTTCAATTTCGTCACAGAACAGACGCGCCGCTTCCCCGTCACGGGTGAAGATGCACGTACCGTTGCCATACTCGTGATCGTTGATCAGCTGCATCGCCGCTTCCAGGCTGCTCACCCGAACCACGCACAATACGGGCCCGAAGATCTCTTCCTTATAGATGCGCATTTCAGGCGTCACACGGTCAAACAGACTGCCCCCCAGGAAAAAGCCGTCTTCATTCCCGGCAATACTCAGTCCACGACCATCAACCACCAACTCCGCACCAGACGCAACACCGTCTTCTATATAGCCGCTGACCTTATCCCGCGCCTGGCCCGTCACCAGTGGCCCCATATCCAGCCCACAGGTAGTGCCCGCACCGATCTTCAGCGCCTTGATCTGCGGCACCAGCTTGGCGATCAACGCATCCGCCACCTGGTCACCGACACACACAGCTACCGAGATCGCCATGCAGCGTTCGCCGCAGGAACCATAGGCCGCGCCCATCAAAGCACTGACCGCGTTATCCAGGTCAGCATCCGGCATCAGCACCGCATGGTTCTTCGCCCCACCCAACGCCTGTACGCGCTTACCGCGCTTGGTCGCTTCGGAATAGATGTACTCGGCAATCGGCGTCGACCCCACAAAACTCAGGGCCTTGACTTCCGGCGCCTCGATCAACGCATCCACCGCGCCCTTGTCGCCGTGCACAACACTCAGCACACCTTTAGGAAGACCGGCCTCCTGCAGCAGTTGCGCGATCAACAGCGTCGAACTCGGATCACGCTCCGAAGGCTTGAGGATGAAGCAGTTACCGCAAACAATCGCCAGCGGATACATCCAGAGCGGCACCATCGCCGGGAAGTTGAATGGGGTAATACCCGCCACCACGCCCAACGGCTGGAAGTCCGACCAGGCATCGATATTCGGCCCAACATTACGGCTGTACTCGCCCTTGAGAATCTCCGGCGCCGAGCACGCGTACTCCACGTTCTCGATCCCGCGCTTGAGTTCGCCGGCGGCGTCTTCCAGCGTCTTGCCGTGCTCTTCACTGATCAGCTGCGAGATGCGCGCTTCGTTCTGCTCCAGCAATTGCTTGAACCGGAACATGACCTGGGCGCGCTTGGCCGCTGGTGTGTTACGCCAAGCCGGAAAGGCCGCCTTGGCCGAGTCGATAGCACGTTGAATGGTTTCGCGGCTGGCCAGTGGCACTTGGTGAATCACCTGGCCGGTTGACGGGTTATACACATCGGCAGTACGGCCGGACTCACTGACCAACTCACCGTTGATCAAATGCTGGATAAGGCTCATGCAGGGCTCCTGAAAAGTTGTTCTATATAGAAGGAGAAATCAGTCGATCTTGTTCAGCACTTCGCCGACCGCATCGAACAGACGATCCAGGTCCTGCGGTTTGCTGTTGAAGGTTGGCCCGAACTGCAGCGTGTCACCGCCAAAGCGCACATAGAATCCCGCTTTCCACAGAGCCATGCCGGCCTCGAATGGACGCACGATGGCATCACCGTCACGTGGGGCGATCTGGATCGCACCGGCCAGGCCGTAGTTACGGATGTCGATCACGTTCTTGCTGCCCTTCAGGCCGTGCAGCGCATTCTCAAAGTGCGGCGCGACTTCGGCCACGCTCTGCACCAGGTTTTCCTTCTGCAGCAGGTCCAACGCCGCCAGGCCGGCCGCGCAGGCAACCGGGTGCGCCGAGTAGGTGTAGCCGTGGGGGAATTCCACAGCGTACTCAGGCGTCGCCTGATTCATGAAGGTCTGATAGATCTCGCTGCTGGCAATCACCGCGCCCATGGGGATCGCGCCGTTGGTGACTTGCTTGGCGATGCACATCAGGTCCGGGGTCACGCCAAAGCTATCAGCGCCGAACATCGAACCGGTACGACCAAAGCCCGTGATCACTTCGTCGAACACCAACAGAATGTTGTGCTGGTCACAGATCTCACGCAGGCGCTTGAGGTAACCCTGTGGTGGCACCAGCACGCCAGCGGAGCCGGCCATTGGCTCGACAAACACCGCGGCGATGTTCGACGCGTCGTGCAGTTCGATCAGTTTGAGCAACTCATCGGCCAAGGCGATACCGCCCTGCTCCGGCATGCCCCGGGAGAACGCATTGCTCGCCAGCAGGGTATGCGGAAGATGATCAACATCCATCATCGCCTGACCAAACAGCTTGCGGTTGCCATTGACGCCGCCCAGGCTGGTACCGGCGATGTTCACACCGTGATAACCACGGGCGCGGCCGAGCATCTTGGTCTTGGTGGCCTGGCCCTTCAGGCGCCAGTAGGCACGCACCATCTTCACCGCGGTATCGGCGCACTCGGAACCGGAGTCGGTGAAGAACACGTGATTCAGGTTGCCTGGGGTCAGATCGGTAATTTTTTCCGCCAGTTGGAAGGACAGTGGATGGCCGTACTGGAAGCCTGGGGAGTAGTCCAGCGTGCCCAGTTGCTTGGCGACCGCCTCCTGGATTTCCTTGCGCGTATGCCCGGCGCCACAGGTCCACAGGCCCGACAACGAGTCGTAGACCTTGCGCCCCTTGTCATCGGTCAACCAGCTGCCTTCGGCGGCCACGATCAGACGCGGGTCACGCTGAAAGTTACGGTTGGCGGTGTAGGGCATCCAGTGAGCGTCCAACTTCAGTTGGCTGGCCAGGGACGATGGGGCGTTTTCGGGCATGTTCATCAGCAAAACCTCGCAGGGCAACAGGCAGCGTCGGGATTGAAAAAGCGTTGTTGCAGCTAAATTGCCACGGGGATAAAGTCGGTGAAATTCAACTCTTCTAACCTTCAGTCAGGCCTTCACTAAACTATGAGCAGCCGTCGACCCGATCCCCTGGCCCAAGTCAGCGACTTCGATATTCGCCTGCTGCGCATCTTTCGCAGCGTCGTGGAGTGCGGCGGCTTCTCGGCGGCGGAAACCGTGCTCGGCATCGGCCGTTCCGCCATCAGCCAGCAAATGAGCGATCTTGAGCAGCGGCTCGGATTAAGGCTTTGCCAACGTGGCCGTGCCGGTTTCTCGCTGACCGAAGAAGGCCGGGAGGTCTACCAATCGGCCCTGCAACTATTAAGCGCCCTGGAAAGTTTCCGCACAGAGGTGAACGGCCTGCACCAGCACTTGCGCGGCGAGTTGATCATTGGCCTCACCGACAACCTGGTGACCCTGCCGCATATGCGCATCACCCACGCCCTGGCACAGTTGAAGGAACGCGGGCCGGACGTACAGATCCAGATCCGCATGATCGCCCCCAACGAAGTCGAACAAGGCGTACTCGACGGCCGCCTGCATGTCGGTGTGGTGCCCCAGGCCAGCGCCCTGTCCGGCCTGGAGTACCAGGCGCTGTACAGCGAACGCTCACTGCTTTACTGCGCGGTTGGCCACCCCCTGTTTTATGCCGACGACAAGCAACTGGGCGACGAGCGCATCGACGCCCAGGACGCCATCGCCCCCACTTTCCGCCTGCCCGCCGAGATCCAGGCCCACTATCAGGCGCTCAACTGCACCGCCAGTGCCTCGGACCGCGAAGGCATGGCATTCCTGATTCTCACCGGTCGCTACATCGGTTACTTGCCCGACCACTACGCCAGCCTATGGGTGCAACAAGGCCGACTGCGCGCGCTGAAACCGGCTACGCGCTTTTACGATTTAAGCCTGGCATCGGTCACGCGCAAAGGCCGTCGCCCTCATTTGGTGCTGGAAAGCTTCCTGGAAAGCCTGGCGGCAACGCGCTAACGCGGGGCTTACGAAAAAGCTGAGCACCTGGACAGCTTTTTGCAAGGACACGAGGACCTAGAACCGTCCGCCTCGAGTTTGCTTGCCATGCCACCAGAATCCTCCAGCCCCAGCGACCTGATCTACGGCCTTAATGACCGCCCCAAACCCGCTCCTGCATTGCTGGCCGCACTGCAACATGTGCTGGCCGCCTTTGTCGGCATCATCACGCCACCGCTGATCATCGGCTCCACCTTGGGCCTGACCGCACACTTGCCCTACCTGATCAGCATGGCGTTGATGGTGTCCGGTGTCGGCACATTCATTCAGGCCCGTAGGCCATTTGGGATCGGCGCCGGGATGATCTGCCTGCAAGGCACCAGCTTTGCGTTTCTCGGCGCGGTGCTGTCGGCCGGGTTTCTGGTCAAGCAACGCGGCGGCAGCCCGGAAGACATCATGGCGATGATCTTCGGCGTGTGCTTTTTCGGCGCTGCCGTGCAGATCATTCTCAGCCGCTTTATTGGTCAGCTGCGCCGAGTGATCACCCCGCTGGTGACCGGGATTGTCATTACCCTGATCGGCATCAGCCTGATCAAGGTCGGCATCACCGACCTGGGCGGCGGTTTCAACGCACCGGACTTCGGCGCACCGGCCAACCTTGCGTTGGGCCTGTTCGTGGTGCTGACCATCATCTTGCTCAATCGCTCCAACACACCCTGGGTGCGCCTCTCGGCGATCATCATCGGCCTGGCCCTCGGCAGCCTCGCCGCCTGGTTCAGCGGCAAGCTGGTGCCCCAGGCCCTGGGCGACTTGCCTTTGGTCAGCCTGCCGATCCCGTTTCGATTCGGCTTCAACTTCGACTGGAGCGCCTTCCTGCCGATCGCGCTGATTTATCTGATCAGCAGCATCGAAACTGTCGGCGACCTCACCGCCAACTGCATGATCGCGCGCCAGCCCATCAGCGGCCCGTCTTATATAAGCCGGCTCAAAGGCGGCGTCCTCGGCGATGGCGTCAGTTGCATGATCGCCGCCACGTTCAGCGCTTTCCCCAACACCACCTTTGCCCAGAACAACGGCGTGATCCAACTGACCGGCGTGGCCAGCCGTTACGTCGGCCTGTACATCGGCGTGGTGCTGTTCTGCCTGGGTTTGTTCCCGCTGATCGGTGCCGTGCTGCAACAAATCCCCAAGCCCGTATTGGGCGGCGCAACCCTGGTGATGTTCGGCAGTGTGGCCGCCGCCGGCGTACGCATCCTCGCCCAGGCACCGCTGGACCGTCGCAGCATGCTGATCATCGCCACCTCGTTCGGCGTCGGCCTGGGCATCGCCGCCCAACCGAACCTGCTGCACCTGATGCCGACCCTGGTGCAGAACCTGTTCGACTCGGCCATCACCAGCGGCGGCCTGACCGCCATCGTGTTGTGCCTGTTGCTGCCGGAATCCAAGGTGCCCGCTCCTGCCGCAAACCAGGCGCCGGAAAGCGACACCCTGGAACCGCTTTGACGGTTTTATTGCATCGGGACTTGTCTGGGACTTGAGGGTGGGTTATCTGTGCACACGTCGTCTCTATCGATCAGCACGGAAACCTCCATGAGCCTCGAAGTTCCTGCCCACAGCAACCACGCCGGTAAGCCCGCCAGCCGCATTCGGCAAAAGAACGAACAAGCGATTCTCCAGGCTGCTGAAGATGAGTTCGCGCGCCATGGCTACAAGGGCACCAGCATGAACACCATTGCTGCCAGTGCCGGGCTGCCCAAGGCCAACTTGCACTACTACTTCACCAACAAGCTGGGCCTGTATATCGCGGTGCTCAGCAATATCCTCGAACTGTGGGACAGCACCTTCAACACGCTGACCGCCGAGGACGACCCGGCCGTGGCCCTCTCCCGCTACATCCGCACCAAGATGGAGTTTTCGCGGCGCCAGCCCCAGGCCTCGCGAATCTTCGCCATGGAGATCATCAGCGGCGGCGAATGCCTGACCGAATATTTCAGCCAGGATTACCGCGCCTGGTTCAGTGGTCGGGCGGCGGTGTTCCAGGCCTGGATCGACGCGGGCAAGATGGACCCCATCGACCCCGTGCACCTGATCTTCCTGTTGTGGGGCAGCACTCAGCACTATGCCGACTTCGCCACCCAGATCTGCCGCGTCACCGGTCGCACCAAGCTGACCAAGCAGGATATGGAAGACGCCGGCACCAACCTGATCCACATCATTCTCAAGGGCTGCGGCATCAAGCCGGCCCTCTAGACGAAGCCACTTATGTCTTTCACGCTTACCGGCCTTTGCGAGTTCCGCGAAGAAATTCGCAAAAGCCGCTTCATTACCCTGGCCGCACCGATCACCAGCCCGCAAGAAGCCCAGGCATTTTTCGAGCAGCACAGCGACCTTAACGCCACGCACAACTGCTGGGCCTGGAAGCTGGCCGATCAATACCGCAGCAGTGACGACGGCGAACCCGGCGGCACCGCAGGACGGCCCATCCTGGCGGCCATCGAGGCCCAAGGTTTCGATCAGGTCGCGGTGCTGGTGATTCGCTGGTATGGCGGCATTCAACTCGGTACCGGCGGCCTGGCCCGCGCCTATGGCGGCGGTGCGAACAAGTGCCTGCAAAATGCCGAGCGCATCGAACTGATCAGCCGCGTGCCGCTGAGTTGCGCCTGCGGATTCTCCGAGCTGAACCTGGTCAAATTGCGCGTCGCCGAGTTGGGCGGGCTGGTGCTGGAAGAAACCTTCACCGCCAATGGCGTGGAGTTACAACTGGCCCTGGGCGATGCCCACATCGACACCCTGCAAACCCAGCTCGCCGACCTGAGCCGTGGGCGCATCCTGCTGCAACGCTGAAACTGCTACTGTTGTTCGCTGAACACCCTGAACCGCGACTTTTAAAGGAAGCCTTCATGTCTACGCCAAAAACCGCACTGATCATCGGCGCCTCACGCGGCCTGGGCCTCGGCCTGGTCAAGCAATTGCTCCAGGACGGCTGGGACGTGACCGCCACCGTGCGTGACCCGAACAAGGCCGATGCCCTGAAAGCCGTGGGCCCGGTGCAGATCGAGAAACTCGACATGGACGATCAGCAGGCCGTGATCGCCCTGAACCAGCGCCTCAAGGACCGCACCTTCGACCTGTTGTTCGTCAACGCAGGCGTCAAGGGCCCCGCCAATCAAGAACCTGGCCATGCCACCCTGGCGGAAGTCGGCCAGCTGTTCTTCACCAACGCCGTGGCGCCGATCAACCTGGCCCAGCGCTTTGTCGGGCAGATCCGCAAGGACAGCGGCGTGCTGGCGTTCATGAGTTCAGTACTGGGCAGCGTGACCATCCCCGACGGCTCGGACCTGGCGTTGTACAAGGCCAGCAAGGCCGCACTCAACTCCATGACCAACAGCTTCATTACCCAACTGGGCGATCACAAACTTACCGTGCTGTCGCTGCACCCGGGCTGGGTGAAGACCGACATGGGCGGCGAAAACGCGCACATCGATGTCGACACCAGCGTGCGCGGCCTGGTAGACCAGGTGAACGCCTACACCGGCAAGGGCGGCCATCACTTCGTGGACTACAAAGGCGACACCATCGCCTGGTAAGCCGCACAGGGTCGTTATCGAACGATTGCCGTCGATAACGATCCACGCGTAGACTGCCCACCTCGCCCTCACCGGCGACCCTGGATCAGCAGACAGGGCATCACTGAGCTGGCAAACCTGAACCCATCATTCAGAGGAGCCGGCCAATGCCTGCGACCCGTATCTGGTTAAAAAACCCCCTCGCGATTTTCACCGCCAACGGCCTCGACGCCCGTGGCGGCCTGGTGCTGCAAGACGGTGTGATCGCCGAAGTGCTGGCACAGGGTCAGGAACCCGCACAGCCCTGCGCCCAAGTGTTCGATGCGCGTGAGCATGTTGTCCTGCCCGGGCTGATCAACACCCACCATCACTTCTATCAGACCCTGACCCGCGCCTGGGCGCCGGTGGTCAATCAGCCCTTGTTTCCCTGGTTGAAAACCCTGTACCCGGTCTGGGCGCGACTGACTCCGGAAAAACTCGCCCTGGCGTCGAAGGTGGCGCTCGCGGAGTTGCTGCTCTCGGGCTGCACCACGGCGGCAGACCATCACTATCTGTTCCCCGACGGCCTGGAAAACGCCATCGATGTACAAGTCGACAGCGTGCGCGAACTGGGTATGCGCGCCATGCTCACCCGCGGCTCCATGAGCCTGGGCGAAGCCGACGGCGGCCTGCCACCGCAACAGACCGTGCAACAGGGCCAGGTCATCCTCGACGACAGCCAGCGCCTGATCCGCGAATACCATCAACGCGGCGACGGAGCGTACATCCAGATTGCCCTGGCGCCCTGCTCACCGTTTTCCGTCACCCCGCAAATCATGCAAGCCAGCGCCGAACTGGCCAACAGCCTGGATGTGCGCCTGCACACCCACCTGGCCGAAACCCTCGACGAAGAAGATTTCTGCCTGCAGCGCTTCGGCCTGCGCACGGTGGATTACCTGGACAGCGTCGGCTGGCTCGGCCCGCGCACCTGGCTGGCCCATGGCATTCACTTCAACCCGGATGAAATTGCCCGCCTGGGCGCCGCCGGTACGGGCATCTGTCATTGCCCAAGCTCCAATATGCGCCTGGCCTCCGGCATCTGCCCGACCCTGGACCTGATCGCTGCCGGCGCGCCCATCGGCCTGGGTGTGGACGGCTCTGCCTCCAACGATGCGTCGAACATGATCCTCGAAACCCGCCAGGCCCTGTACATCCAGCGCCTGCGTTACGGCGCCGAAAAGATCACCCCCGAAGGCGTGCTGGGTTGGGCGACCAAGGGGTCGGCGCAGCTACTCGGGCGTACGGATATCGGTGAACTGGCCGTAGGCAAACAGGCCGACCTGGCACTGTTCAAACTGGATGAACTGCGTTTCTCCGGCAGCCATGATCCGATCTCCGCACTGCTGCTGTGCGGCGCGGATCGGGCGGACCGGGTGATGATCGGCGGTAAATGGCGGGTTATCGACGGGCAGGTGGAAGGCCTGGACCTGAAAGGCTTGATCGCCGATCACAGCCAGGCGGCGCGTAACCTGATCCATCCCCTGTAGGAACGAGGGGGACGCATAGTTCTTGCCCGTGAAAAACGTCAACAATAACGCGGGTTTTCTGGTTTAACGCGGCGCTCTCAGGTTCTTCGCGAGCAAGCTCGCTCCTACAGGCCCAACAGCGACAACATGATAAAGGTCGCAAACAACACAAAATGGGTCATCCCTTCGATGGCATTGGTTTCGCCATCGTTGAGGTTGATCGCACTGACGATCAGCGTGATAAACACCATCACCGTTTGCACCGGCGTCATCGCCATCTGGAACGGCTGGCCGGTATAGAGCGCCATGGCTTCCATCACCGGCACCGTCAGGATCACCGTCGACAACGACGCGCCCAGGGCGATGTTCACCACCGACTGCATGCGGTTGGCCAATGCGGCGCGCAAGGCCGTCAGAATCTCCGGTGCCGCCGAAATAGCCGCCACCACAATCGCCGTGATCACCGGCGGTGCGCCCGTGCCTTCCAGGCCCAGGTCGAGGGTCTTGGACATCACCTCGGCCAGCGCACCGATCACAATCACGCCAAACACCAGGGTACCGATGGAGAACGCCAGGTTCACCGGCGGCGACTCTTGTTCCTCCGGCAGCTTCTTGCGGCGCTTTTCCGGGTAGCTGTAGCTGAAGAAATAACTGTGGGGCCCTACCTGCATGCGCAGGAACAAGGTGTAGAGCACCACCATCGCGCCGATGGTGAAGGCCGAGTAAATTTTCCAATCGGCTTCGGGGATAAATTCCGGCACCACCATCGACACGCCCATGGCGGTCAGGATCATTACACTGTAGGTCCGCGCCGAATCATCATTGTAGGACTGTTCGCCATGCTTGATGCCGCCCATCAACGCTGCCAGGCCGAGGATGCCGTTAATATCGAGCATCACCGCCGAATAGATGGTGTCCCGCACCAAGGTCGGTGATGGCTCGTTGCTCATCATGATCGCCAGGATCACCACCTCCACCAACACTGCGGCGAGGGTCAGTATCATGGTGCCGTAGGGATCGCCGACCTTTTCCGCCAGTTGCTCGGCGTGGTGGGCCACGCGCATCGACGCCACGACGATAAAACCGATCAACACCACGCCGGCCAACAATGCCACCATTTGCCCGCTGTGCAGCATCCAGTGCTCCAGCGGGTAGGCGGCGATGGCGGCAATCAGCGCCAGCAGCATGAATTTTTCTTGCTTGAGGGATGTGAGCATTCCGGGCCTTTTAGTGCGGCAAATCAGTCATTGATGGGGTACAGACTGCGTCAAGCCGCTAACGTTTCGTTACACCTTAGTTCACACGGTCCTTGCGTGAACAAATCGAATACTCTCCTGCTGGTCAGGTTTTGCCGATTATTTCAGCCATGGCCTGTAGAATGCCGCCATTGCACCTGATGAGAATTTAGAAAATGTACGATTGGCTCAACGCCCTGCCCAAGGCTGAATTGCACCTGCACCTGGAGGGCTCGCTGGAGCCTGAGCTGCTGTTCGCCCTGGCCGAGCGCAACAAGATCGCGCTGCCGTGGAACGACGTCGAAACCCTGCGCAAGGCCTATGCCTTCAACAACCTGCAAGAGTTTCTCGACCTGTATTACAAGGGCGCCGATGTGCTGCGCACCTCCCAGGATTTCTACGACCTGACCTGGGCCTACCTGCTGCGCTGCAAAGCCCAGAACGTGATCCACACCGAGCCCTTCTTCGACCCCCAAACCCACACCGACCGTGGCATACCGTTCGAAGTGGTGCTCAACGGCATCGCCGCGGCGCTCAAAGACGGCGAACAGCAACTGGGCATCACCAGCGGTTTGATCCTCAGTTTCCTGCGCCACCTGAGCGAAGCAGAAGCCGAGAAAACCCTCGACCAGGCGCTGCCGTTCCGCGATGCGTTTGTGGCCGTGGGCCTGGACAGTTCGGAAATGGGTCATCCGCCGAGCAAGTTCCAGCGTGTGTTCGACCGCGCCCGCCACGAAGGCTTCCTCACCGTCGCTCACGCCGGTGAAGAAGGCCCGCCCGAGTACATCTGGGAAGCGATCGACCTGCTGAAAATCCAGCGTATCGACCATGGCGTACGCGCCATCGAAGACGAGCGCCTGATGCAGCGCATCATCGACGAGCAGATCCCGTTGACCGTCTGCCCGCTGTCCAACACCAAGCTCTGTGTGTTCGACGACATGGCCCAGCACAACATCCTCGACATGCTCGAGCGTGGCGTGAAGGTCACGGTGAACTCGGATGACCCGGCGTACTTCGGCGGCTATGTCACCGAGAACTTCCACGCGTTGTACACCTCGCTGGGCATGACCCAGGACCAGGCCAAACGCCTGGCGCAGAACAGCCTGGATGCGCGCCTGGTAAAACCCTGACTGGACGGAAAGTCATCATCGCCCGGCCCATGGAATCAAAAAGGGCCAGGGCGAGGATGGCAAACCCTCAAGGCTAAGGTTGTTCGGACATGGCCAATCGGGTGATTTCTGCCAGCCCGTTGTCGTTGAGCTGCACCGCCTGGGACTCGTTGACCAGGCTGATCCAGTTCGATTGCAGGAACAACTGCAACAGCCCCGCACCCAGCGCGCCGCCCAGGTGCGGTCGCCGCTGGCTCCAATCGAAGCAGTCGCACACCAGTGGCGACGCCAGCGCCTGGGTGTAAATACCCAGGCCCGCCAGGTGCTGCGCGCCCTTGATCGTCACCTCAATGCGTTGTTCATGACGCTCGATCCACCCCGCCACCAACATCCGCTCATGCAGATCCGCCGCAACTTCGCCGCCGAGGTGGCCCTGGCACAGCCGCGCATGTCGCAACAATGGCGGCGCCACCAACACCGGCGGTGAAGCATGCGGCGCACTACGTGCGGCGCTGGCCAGGGTTGTACTGGCCAAGGCATCGATGGCGACGCTGACATCGGCCGCCGCCATGCGAAACAGCCGCTTGCCACGCCGGCCCTCGGTACGCAGCAAGCCACTCCCCGTCAGCCGTGCCAGATGGGCATTCGCCGAGGCAGGTGACAACCCGGCAAGCAGCGCCAGTTCCTCCGACGACTTGGCCGAGCCGTCCATCAGGGACCAGAGCATGGCGGTGCGTTTGGGTTCGGCGAGCAAGCTGGCGATCTGACTGATGCATGGTGCTTCTTCCATCGATTCACTCCCTGTCGAATTATTTTTCTGCTGTGGTGGGCGCCAAAGTATAGGTGCGTAAACCAGCGGTTCCGCGGCGTCTGACAGCGTGAATAGGGACAGGAGCTGAGTGAAATTTCCTTGTGTGATGGAGGCTGTTAGGTCGTACCCAATCGCTCCGGCAATTGAGCGGTCAATGTCGCACAGCGCGACACGAGCATTTCCCGCAGCAGGTTGATGGGTTTGCTCAACTGGGCCCGATGGGCGCACAGCAAATTGAGCGGTGTGCGCTCGCCACGCAATTCAGGCAAGACCAGGCGCAAGCGCCCGGCCAGTACATCGGTGCTCACATCCAGCCAGGATTTGTAGGCAATGCCCACGCCCGCCACCGCCCAGCGGCGCACCACATCGGCATCGTCGCTGAAGCGATCACCACTGACCGTGAGGCTGACTTCGCGTTTGCCATCGTGGAAGCTCCAGTGGTCATGCACTCGGCTGCCAAGCATGTAAAGCAAGCAATTGTGCTGGGCCAATTGCTCCAGGTGTCGCGGCTCGCCATGACGCGCGAGATAGCTGGGGGCTGCGCACAACACGCGAACGTTGTGCGGCGCGACGGGCAGGGCGATCAGGCTGGAATCTTCGGGCTCGCCATAGCGCAGGGCAATGTCCACCGGCTGGCGGAACAGGTCGGCAATCCGATCGCCCAGCAGCAGGCGCACGGTGAGTTGCGGGTACTCGTGCTGAAATTCGTCCAGCCAGGGCAGTAATTGGTTGCGGCCGAAATCCGAAGGGGCCGAGAGTTGCAACACCCCGCTGACATGGTCCTGGCCACTGGCCAATAAGCGCCGTCCTTCGTCCAGGGCGCTCAATGCAGTTCGGGCATATTCCAGGAAACCCTCACCTTCGGCGGTCAGGCGCAGGCTGCGGGTGGAGCGCGCCAGCAAACGCGTGCCCAGCTGCTGTTCGATACGCTTGAGCGCCGCGCTGGCCACGGCGGGCGACAGGTCCATCACCCGCGCCGCCGCCGATAAACTGCCCAGGTCCGCGGCGCGTACAAACAACTGCAAATCATCAAAACGCAGCATTCAACCACCTATTATCAAAATATTATTGAAACAGAGTGCTGTTTTAGCCGCTTTTATCTTGCAGGGAAATGGCCAATCATCTGCCCATCCCGTTATCACGTGTCTGGAGTTGAATATGTCCACAGCCTTTAATGTCATCGCCACGCTGATCGCCAAACCGGGCCAACAGGCCACCTTGGAGCCGCTGCTGCGCGACCTGCTGGAACCCACCCGTCTTGAAGCCGGCTGCGAGCAATACGACCTGCACCAGGACCTGCAACACCCTGAGACCTTCTACATGCTCGAACGCTGGAGCGATGACGCCGCACTGGCCGACCACGACCAGAGCGCGCATATCCAACATTTTCGCGCTAAAGCCGCTGATGTCATCGAACACTTCGAACTCAAGCGCCTGAAGTTTCTCGCCTGATCACCGCCTTTTTCCGGAGCCCCCATGAAAGCCATTGCCTATTACGCATCACTGCCGATCAACGACGAAAAATCCCTGCAAGACATCCAACTGCCGGAGCCCGTCGCCGGCCCTCGCGACCTGCTGGTAGAAGTCAAGGCCATCTCGGTCAACCCGGTGGACACCAAGGTGCGCCAGAACGTCGCGCCGGAGAACGGCGCGGCCAAAGTGCTGGGCTGGGACGTGGCCGGTGTGGTCAAGGCCGTCGGCAGTGAAGTGAGCCTGTTCAAAGTCGGCGACAACGTGTTCTACGCCGGTTCCCTGGTCCGCCCGGGCGCTAACAGCGAACTGCATACCGTGGATGAACGCATCGTCGGCCACATGCCCAAGAGCCTGGGCTTTGCCGAAGCCGCCGCGCTGCCGCTGACCGCCATCACTGCCTGGGAGCTGCTGTTCGAACGCCTGCAAGTGCGTGAAGGTAAAGAGGCTGAAGGCCAGAGCCTGCTCATCGTCGGTGCCGCCGGTGGCGTGGGTTCGATCCTGACCCAACTGGCCAGCCAGCTCACCGCCTTGACGGTGATCGGCACCGCGTCGCGCCCGGAAACCCAGGAATGGACCAAGGCACTTGGCGCCGACCTGGTGATCGACCACAGCCAACCGCTGAGCGAAGCGCTGAAACAAGCCGGCCACCCGCAGGTGACCCACGTCGCCAGCCTGACCCAGACCGAGCATCACCTGGACCAACTGGTCGAAGCGCTGCAACCCCAAGGCAAGCTGGCGCTGATCGACGACCCCAAGGCGCTGGACGTGAGCAAACTCAAGCGCAAGAGCCTGTCGCTGCATTGGGAGTTCATGTACACGCGCTCGATGTTCGAGACCCCGGACATGATCGAGCAGCACAACCTGCTTAATCGCGTGGCCGAACTGATCGACGCCGGCATCTTGAAAACGACGGTGGGCGAGCACTTCGGTGTGATCAATGCGGCGAACCTGCGCCGTGCCCATGCACTGCTGGAAAGCGGGAAGGCCAAGGGCAAGATCGTGCTGGAAGGGTTCTGAAGATAACGTCTGTCAGTGTCGTCCGTTATTCGTGTGAGTGATGGATGACACCGCTAGTCAGAGAGTTGATCTTTGTCATATTTGTGAGCGTATTCGGGTTTATATTGGCCGCCTTTGCCACGATTCTTTTACGTGAGGAAGTCAGCAATGAAAATCCTGATAAAAGCGTTAGCAAAATCCCCAGGCAATAAATGGCAGGTTCGCCTTGACGGCGACGCGTTCACCTTCCGCAGCGAGGCCGAGGCCCGCGCCTTCGCCGATACCCTGCAAGCCCGTATCCAGGCTCCCCACCGCTTCCCGCTCAGCCAGCAACGTTCCGCCGCTGGCTGACCTGCATTTCAGCCCTGCGCCTGCGTGGCCCTTGCCCGTTGCAGGCGCTGGGTCGACATTGCAATCGTCACCGCCAACACCCCGCACAAGCTGATGACCATCGCCATCGGCATCGCCGTGCCGTCGTGCAGCACGCCCACCAACGAAGCCGCCCCTGCCGCCACGCCAAACTGAATGCAACCGAGCAAGGCCGACGCGCTGCCGGCCCGGGCGCCCTGCCCGCTCATGGCGCAGGCCGAGGTGTTGGGCAGAATGCAGCCCAGGCTGGCGATACAGATGAACAGCGGTACCAGCAACGGCCATAACGCTTCGGTGCGCAAGGCCGCGATGCCCAACAGCGACAGCGCCGCCAGCAGATAGACCCACACCGTGCGCGACAGCAGAAACGCCGGGCCACGCTTGGCCAGCAGCCGCGCATTAACCTGTGCAACCAGGATGAACCCGGCGGCGTTGGAGCCGAACAGCCAGCCGTAATGCTCGGCGGGCACGCCATAGAGTTTGATAAATACGAACGGGGAGCCGGCGATGTAGGCAAACATCCCGGCAATCGAAATGCCCCCGGTCAGGGCGTAACCGAGGTAGACCCGGTCAGACAACAGCGCGCCATAGCGGCGCAGCGACCCGGACAAGGGTTGACGCGGCTGGTGCGCCGGAAAGGTTTCCGGCAAACCGACCGCCACGGCAATCGCCGCCATCACGCTGAAGATCGACAGTGCGAGGAAAATCGACTGCCAGCCCCATAACCCGACCATCACCCCGCCTGCCAACGGCGCAAGGATCGGCGCCAGGCCGGTCACCAGCATCAGTTGCGAATACACCTTGGCCGAGCCCACCGCATCACATTTGTCACTGACCACGGCGCGGGAAATCACCATGCCCGCGCAACCGCCGAGGGCCTGCACGAAGCGTGCGCCAATCAGCCATTCCAGGGACGGCGCGTATGCGCAGGCAAAGGACGCCAGGGTAAACAGGGTCACGCCGCTGAGCAGCGGGCCGCGTCGACCAAAGCGGTCTGCCAGTGGGCCGTAGATCAGTTGGCCGATGGCCAGGCCGGCGAAATACACCGCCAGGGTCAGCTGGATATGTTTTTCGTCGGTCCCGAAGGCCGTCGCCATGGCAGGAAAGCCAGGCAGGTAGAAATCGATCGCCAGCGGCGCGAAGGCGCTCAAGGCGCCCAGAATCAGGATTATGCGAAGGTTCATCAGGCACCCAAGTGTGTCGGCAGCCCGACAGTTTAGCCGCGCTTGGGTGCATTGAATACGATAGCTCGCTAACTATTTGAATGGGTCAGGCGAGCTTGGCGCTGTAGCCCTCTTCGCTGATCAGGCTGATCACTTCCTCGGCAGACAGGCGGCTTTCGACGCCCACCTCTTTCGCCGCCAGGTCGACCTTCACGCTGGCCGCCGGATCCTGGCTCTGCACCGCCTGGGTGACCGCCCGAACGCAATGGCCACAGGTCATTCCTTCAACGCTGAATATTTGCATGACATGACTCCTTTGATGAGGTTGAACCCAGTCTTGACCTTGCCACGATGGCAAGGTCAAGTTCTGAAACTTTCGGCCGGGCTGGTATTACACCGCGGCGTCGGCCAAGCTTCACCCATCTTCGATTCAAACCACGGAGCATTCGCCATGCGCTGGTCGTTTTTTGGCCTTGTCGGCCTGATGAGCTTGTCTGCCGCTGCGCCCCAGGCCCTCGCCGCAGAAGACTATGCGGTACTGATCATTTCCCGCGAACGCCTGGAAGTACCGACCAATTGCGAGATCGGCCTGTACATCCAGGACCAGTTGGCCGGGCGCCTGTTCCAAGAACAGTCCACCTCGTTCAACCTGCCCGCCGGCAATGTGTCGCTGCGCCTGAAACTGCTGCCGGGCCAGTCACCGGGTTGCTTGCCGGGCCTGCTCGCGCCGCCGGCGCAGAACATCACGCTCAAGGCCGGTGACGTACGCAAGTTGCGCATTGCCCAGGGCCCGGAAGGCATGTACCTCAAACCCGCCGCACTGGAATACTGAAGACGCTTGACCTTCCCCACAGGTCAAGGTTGATCCTAGGGGCAACTTCTCTGGAGGACTGCCCCATGAATGGATCCACCACCTTTGACCTGCCCATCGGCGGCATGACCTGCGCCAGTTGCGCCGGGCGTGTCGAGCGCGCGCTGGGCAAAGTGCCGGGGGTGCAAAGCGTCAGCGTCAACCTGGCCAACGAGCGCGCCCACGTCGAAGTGCAGGGCCAGATCGACCCGGCCGTGCTGATCGCCGCCGTCGACAAAGCCGGCTACACCGCCAGCCTGCCGCAAAGCGAAACCAGGACCGAGGCCGATCAGGCCCAACGCCTGCACCGCGAGCGCTGGTCGCTGCTGCTGGCGATTGTGCTGGCATTGCCTCTGGTTCTGCCGATGCTGGTGCAACCCTTCGGCCTGCACTGGATGCTGCCGGCCTGGGTGCAGTTCCTCCTGGCGACCCCGGTGCAATTCATCTTCGGTGCACGCTTCTATATCGCAGCCTGGAAGGCCGTGCGGGCCGGCGCCGGCAATATGGACCTGCTGGTGGCCATCGGCACCAGCGCCGGTTACGGCCTGAGCCTCTATGAATGGCTGACCGCGCCCGCGGGCACCATGCCCCATCTGTACTTCGAAGCGTCGGCCGTGGTGATCGCCCTGGTGCTGCTCGGTAAATACCTGGAGAGCCGCGCCAAACGCCAGACCGCCAGCGCCATCCGCGCCCTGGAAGCCCTGCGCCCTGAACGCGCGATGCGTGTACAGGCTGGCCGCGAGGAGGATGTGGCCATCAGCGCGCTCAAACTCGATGACCTGGTGCTGGTCAAACCCGGCGAGCGCTTCCCGGTGGACGGTGAAGTGGTAGAAGGCCAGAGCCATGCCGATGAGGCACTGATCAGCGGCGAAAGCCTGCCGGTGCCGAAACAGCCCGGCGACGCCGTCACCGGCGGTGCCATCAATGGTGAAGGTCGCCTGCTGGTGCGCACCACCGCGCTCGGTGCCGAAAGCGTACTGGCGCGCATCATCCGCCTGGTGGAAGACGCCCAGGCCGCCAAGGCACCGATCCAGAAGCTGGTGGATAAAGTCAGCCAGGTATTCGTGCCGACCGTGCTGGTGCTGGCGTTGATCACGTTGGTGGGCTGGTGGCTGTACGGTGCGCCGCTGGAGACCGCGATCATCAACGCCGTGGCGGTGCTTGTGATCGCCTGCCCGTGCGCACTCGGGCTGGCTACACCGACCGCCATCATGGCCGGCACCGGCGTCGCCGCACGCTACGGCATCCTGATCAAGGACGCCGAAGCGCTGGAGCGCGCCCATGAAGTGAGCACCGTGGTGTTCGACAAAACCGGCACTCTAACTTCCGGCACTCCGAAAATTGCCCATTTGGCGGCAGTGGATGGCGATGAAGCCACATTGCTGCAACAGGCCGGTGCGCTGCAACGCGGCAGCGAACACCCGTTGGCCAAGGCCGTGCTGGATGCGTGCAGCGAGCAAGGCCTGACGGTGGCGGACGTAAGCACCAGCCAATCCCTGACTGGACGTGGCATTACCGGCACCCTCGACGGGCGCCAACTGGCATTGGGGAATCGTCGCCTGCTGGAAGAAAACGGCCTGGACGCGGGTGGGCTGGCCGACTCTGCCACGGCCTGGGAGGCCGAGGGCCGTACCTTGTCCTGGCTGATCGAGCAAGGCGCACAACCCCGTGTGCTCGGGCTGTTTGCCTTTGGTGACACGCTCAAGCCTGGCGCGCTGGAAGCGGTGGCACAACTCAAGGCCCGGCACATCAGCAGCCACTTGCTCACCGGCGACAATCGCGGCAGCGCCCGCGTCGTCGCCGAAGCGCTGGGCATTGATGACGTACACGCCGAAGTCCTGCCCGCCGATAAAGCCGCCACCGTCGCCGAACTGAAAAAAACCGGCGTGGTGGCCATGGTCGGCGACGGCATCAACGACGCCCCGGCCCTGGCTGCCGCCGACATCGGCATCGCCATGGGCGGCGGCACCGACGTGGCCATGCATGCCGCCGGCATCACCTTGATGCGCGGCGACCCACGCCTGGTCCCGGCCGCCCTGGAGATCAGCCGCAAGACCTACGCCAAAATCCGCCAGAACCTGTTCTGGGCCTTTGTGTATAACTTGATCGGCATTCCCCTGGCCGCATTCGGCCTGCTCAATCCGGTGCTTGCAGGTGCGGCCATGGCCTTGTCCAGCGTCAGTGTCGTGAGCAATGCCTTGCTGTTGAAAACTTGGAAACCCAAGGAATTGGAGGATCAACGCCCATGAACATCGGCCAAGCCGCCCGGCAAAGCGGGCTGAGCGCGAAGATGATTCGCTACTACGAATCCATCGGCCTGCTCAAGGCGGCCCATCGCACCGACAGCGGCTACCGCATCTACGGCACCGACGACCTGCACACCCTGGCGTTTATCAAACGCTCGCGGGACCTGGGGTTTTCATTGGAAGAGGTGGGCAAACTGCTGACCCTGTGGCAGGACCGGCAACGGGCCAGCGCCGATGTGAAAGCCCTGGCGCGCCAACATATCGATGAGTTGAACCAGAAGATCCTGGAGTTGGGGCAATTGCGCGATACGTTGCAGGACCTGGTGGAGCACTGCCAGGGAGATCACCGGCCGGATTGTCCGATTCTCAAGGAACTGGCATCGGGAAGCTGCTGCGCGTGACGGAATCTATCTGAATACATGCAAAACCAAATGTGGGAGGGGGCTTGCTCCCTCCCACATTTTGATCTTCATGTACCCGAAGATCACTGCATCCAGGGCGGCGGCGGTGGTTCTTCCGACGCCTTGCTCGGTGGCGCATCATCCGCCGCCCGAATGGCCTGGCGCCGTTCTTCGTCCAGCCTTGCCGCTTCGATCTCGCGGATCACACCGCCCACGTCCGCCAGCTCTTCCGGCTCGTCGAACTCGCCGGTCAAGACGCTGGCCGGGTGCAAGGTGCCGGCTTCGTAGAGCGCCCACATTTCCTTGGCGTACTTGGTCTTCTTCAACTCCGGGGCAAAACGCCCGAAGTAGGAAGCCATGTTGCCCACATCCCGCTCCAGCATGTTGAACGCGTGGTTGTTGCCCGCCGCATCCACTGCCTGGGGCAGGTCGATAATGACCGGGCCGGTCGGCGTGAGCAGTACGTTGAACTCGGACAGGTCACCGTGCACCAGGCCGGTACACAGCATCAGCACGATCTGGGAAATCAGGAAGGCGTGGTATTCACGCGCCTGGTCCGGCTCCAACGTCACGTCATTCAGGCGTGGCGCGGCATCGCCGTACTCGTCGGCCACCAGTTCCATCAACAGCACGCCTTCGAGGAAGTCGTACGGCTTGGGCACGCGAACGCCCGCACCGGCCAGGCGGAACAACGCCGCCACTTCGGCGTTCTGCCAGGCATCTTCGGTTTCTTTCTTGCCGAATTTCGAGCCCTTGGCCATGGCCCGGGCCTGCCGGCTGTTACGGACCTTACGGCCTTCCTGGTATTCGGACGCTTGACGAAAACTTCGTTTGTTCGCCTCCTTGTAAACCTTGGCGCAACGCAATTCATTGCCGCAGCGCACCACATAAACAGCTGCTTCTTTACCACTCATGAGTGGGCGCAGCACTTCGTCGACCAGACCGTCTTCGATCAGGGGTTCAATGCGTTTAGGAGTCTTCATCAGCTTTTATTGTGGGTCCTTTATTACCAAATACGCGTATGGCACTCGTTATACGGCAATCGGCTCGCCGGTGGGAGGGGCTACCGACCTCTGACCACTCAAGAATGCATCCAATATGCCAATTTCGACGAATTCACCGTTCGATGATCGCCGTCACGCCCTGGCCGCCGGCAGCGCAGATCGAAATCAGCCCGCGCCCCTTGCCCGCCGCGTCGAGCAACTTGGCCAGGTTGGCGACGATGCGCCCACCGGTGGCGGCAAACGGATGCCCGGCCGCCAGGGAACTGCCCTTGACGTTCAGGCGGCTGCGATCGATGGCCCCTAACGGGGCGTCCAGCCCGAGACGGGTCCTACAGTAGTCCGCATCTTCCCAGGCCTTGAGCGTGCACAACACCTGGGCCGCGAAGGCTTCGTGAATCTCGTAGTAATCAAAGTCCTGCAGCGTCAGGCCGTTGCGCGCCAGCAAGCGGGGCACCGCATACACCGGCGCCATCAGCAGGCCTTCGGCGCCGTTGACGAAATCCACCGCCGCCGCTTCGCCATCGCGCAGGTACGCCAGGATCGGCAAACCACGCGCCTGGGCCCACGCCTCGCTGCCCAACAGCACCAGGGATGCACCGTCGGTGAGCGGTGTGGAATTGCCGGCCGTGAGCGTGCCTTTTTCGCTGCGTTCGAACGCGGGCTTGAGTGCGGCGAGTTTCTCCAGGCTCAGGTCGGGGCGCAGGTTGTTGTCGCGGGTCAGGCCCAGAAACGGCGTGAGCAGATCGTTATGCCAGCCTTCAGCATAGGCAGCGGCCATTTTCTGGTGGCTCTCTAGGGCGAGCTGGTCCTGCTCGGCGCGGGGAATCTGCCAGGTCTGTGCCATCAATTCGCAATGCTGGCCCATGGACAAACCGGTGCGCGGCTCGCCGTTACGCGGCAGCTCAGGCTTGAGATGCTGGGGACGAAGTTGTAACAGGACTTTTAATTTATCCGCCATGGACTTGCTGCGATTGGCTTGCAGCAGGATCTTGCGCAGCCCTTCATTCACGCCGATAGGCGCGTCGGAGGTGGTATCCACCCCACCGGCAATCCCGCATTCAATCTGGCCCAGGGCGATCTTGTTGGCCACCAGCAACGCCGCCTCGAGCCCCGTGCCGCACGCCTGCTGAATGTCATAGGCCGGGGTTTGCGGCGACAGGCGTGAACCCAGCACGCATTCACGGGTGAGGTTGAAGTCGCGGGAATGCTTGAGCACCGCGCCGGCGGCCACCTCGCCCATGCGCAGGCCGTGCAGGTTGTAGCGTTCGATCAGGCCCTCCAGGGCCGCGGTCAGCATCGCCTGGTTGCTCGCCGTGGCGTAAGGGCCATTGGAGCGGGCGAAAGGAATGCGGTTACCGCCAATGATCGCTACACGGCGCAATTGAGTCATGGAAAGCTCCCTGTCGGTTGTGGTCTGGATAACTGAGCCTAGTCGAACGACTGCTACCCTGGGATGGTCAACCCTTTGAACCCCAGCCTTCGGAGAGCGTTCCATGTCTGACCGTTATATCGACTTCGCCAACTCAAGCCTGGGCCATCGCCTGGTCGCCGCCCTTGGCCTGCCGTCACCGGTACGCCTGGAACGCTGGCAAGCCGGGCGCCTGCGCCCGGTGGAAGGTGCGCTGTTACTGGGTGGTGGCGCGCTGGCAACGAACGTGAAAGCGTTTGCCAACCGGCTCACCGACGCCATTTACACGTACGGCGCCGACACTTCGACCTGGATTCCCGGCCACGGCCCCAAGCTCAAGGCCGTGGTGTTCGATGCCAGCGACCTGCAACACACCGACCAGCTCAAGCAACTGCGTGAGTTTTTCCAACCGTTGCTGAAAAACCTGGATCACAGTGCACACCTGGTGATCCTCGGCCGCGCGCCGGAAAGCCTCAGCGACCCGTTCGCCGCCAGCGCCCAGCGCGCCCTTGAAGGTTTCAGCCGGTCACTGGCCAAGGAACTGCGCAACGGCGGCGTGCTGCAATTGCTCTACGTCGGCGACGGTGCCGAAGACCAACTGGAAGGTGCGCTGCGCTTCTTCCTCTCACCGAAAAGCGCCTATATCTCCGGCCAGGTGATTCGCCTCAAGGCCTGTGCCACGCCCGTCGAAGACTGGACTCGCCCCCTCGCCGGGCGCAAGGCATTGGTCACCGGCGCAGCCCGTGGCATTGGCGCGTCCATCGCCGAAACCCTGGCCCGCGACGGCGCCGAAGTCATCCTGCTCGACGTGCCCCAGGCCAAGGCCGACCTCGAGGCCCTGGCCGCACGCCTGGGTGCGCGCACCGTGGTGCTGGATATCTGCGCCGAAGACGCCGCCGGCCAGCTGATCGAACACCTGCCCGACGGCCTCGACATCCTGGTGCACAACGCCGGGATCACCCGTGACAAGACCCTGGCCAACATGACCCCGGAATACTGGGACGCGGTGCTGGCGGTCAACCTCAATGCCCCGCAAGTGCTGACCAAGGCACTGCTGGACAGCGGCACCCTGCGCGACAACGCCCGCGTGGTGGTGCTGGCCTCCATCAGCGGCATCGCCGGCAACCGCGGGCAAACCAACTACGCCGCGAGCAAGGCCGGCTTGATCGGCCTGGTACAGGCGTGGGCGCCGTTGCTGGAGGAACGCGGGATCAGCATCAACGCCGTCGCCCCCGGCTTTATCGAAACCCAGATGACTGCGCATATTCCCTTTGCCCTGCGTGAAGCCGGGCGGCGCATGAGTTCCCTGGGCCAGGGCGGTTTGCCGCAGGACGTCGCAGAAGCCGTGGCCTGGCTGGGCCAGCCGGGGTCCGGGGCGGTCAGCGGGCAAGCGCTGCGGGTGTGTGGGCAAAGTCTATTGGGAGCGTAAGCATGGATTGGCAAACCTTAGGCAGTACGCCGTTTCTGCCACCGTTGTATTGGCGGGCAGCGCTCAAGCGCAAGATCACCGGCCACACACTGCCCGAGCAAGGGCTGCGCTGCCGGGTCGGCGTCAACCCCAGGGACGTAGCGGCCTATCGCAAGGTCTGCGGTTTTGTCGAGAGCCCCATCCTGCCGGCGACTTATCCACACATCCTGGCGTTCGGCTTGCAGATGCAGTTACTCACCGCCAAGGCCTTTCCCTTTCCGCTGCTGGGGCTGATTCACCTGAGCAATCGCATCCGCATCCATAGGCCCCTGGGCAGCATCAACGAAATGTTCATCGGCGTACACGCGCAAAACCTCCAGCCCCACGCCAAGGGCGCAACGTTTGACGTGGTGACCTGCGCCGAGGATTCTCTGGGCGTGTTGTGGGAAGCCGAGAGCCGGATGCTCTGTCGCGGTGTGAAACTCGACGGCGACGCGGCGGATGACACGCCCCCTGCACCTGTACCTGTACAGGTCAGCGAGCTGACGCGCTGGGCAGCCCCCGCCGATATCGGCCGCCGCTACGCGCGGGTATCCGGCGACTACAATCCCATCCACCTGAGTGCGCTGACCGCCAAAGGGTTTGGCTTTCCCCAGGCGATCGCCCATGGGTTGTGGAACAAGGCACGCACGCTGGCGGCCCTTGGTGAGCACCTGCCCGCCGCGAATGTGGAAATAGAGGTGGTGTTCAAGAAACCGGTGCGCCTGCCCAGCGAAGTGATACTGCACAGCAGCGCTGCCGGTTCCAGTGGTGAATTGTGGTTGAAAGGGGCGGGTGACATTGAACATATGGCCGGTAAGTGGCGGCCCATCGGGTAAAACCCCTGATTAATTGTATATATATGCCCTAAGTAATAGCGGACGTGTTCACGTCCGCTATTTTTATTCAACCCGTTGAATCAAAACATATATATATCCTGATACACCCTCTCCCTACACCCTTCTCATTAATCACTAAGCGGATGTTTCGACCCTTCTATATAAATCGTTAATACCAACTTGAGCATTGAGAGAACGCCAACCTGGGTCTGTGATGAACACACGGACAAACGCATCGCTATCCAAGAAATAACGAGCGTTTGATGACAACTAAGGTTGTACAGGTGCAGGGAACTCAATCATGAAAACTCAAGTAGTGTTTTGGAGAGCAAGTACCGCGCTGGCCCTGGCAATAGCAATGACGCTGGGCGGCTGCAGCAGCGGTGGCGGCGGGCATCACAGCAGCGGCTCTGCGTCCTCGGACCCTGCTGCCACGGGTGGCACGGACGGCGGGACCGGTGGAGGAACAGGTGGCACTGGCGGCGGCACAGGCGGAACCGGTGGAGGAACCGGCGGCACGGGCGGCGGCACAGGCGGAACCGGTGGAGGAACCGGCGGCACGGGTGGCGGCACAGGCGGAACCGGCAGCACGCTGGTCACCGCAGACGTGGTCGACACCGTCGGCAGCACCGTAACCGATCTCGGCGGCACCGTCAGCAGCCTGGGCACCACCCTCGGCAGCCTGCCGATCGTAGGCGCAACCGCCGACGGCCTGGTGACCGCGACCGGCACCGCCGTGGGCAGTATCGGTGATGGCCTGTCGGAAGGCCTGGGCTCGCTGGGTACCGACAGCAACGCTTTGGGCACAACCCTCGCCGGCGTGGGCAACGGCGTTTCTGACCTGGGCGATGGGGTAAGCGTCACAGGGGACAACGTCGCCACCTTGCTCGGGAGAGTGCCGGTGGTGAGAACCGCCGCCCCAGCAGTGGGCGGCGTGGTCAATAAAGTCGGCAATGCCGTGACCATGCTCGGCGATACATTAAGCACTGCCAGCACTACCGGCCCGTTGGGTTCGGTCACGGATACCGTTGGCGCACGAGTCCTGGTACCCGTGGTGTCCCTGTTGGAAAACACCACCGGCAAAGTCGGCAGCACGACCGGCCTGGGCAGCCCGGTCGGCGGCCTGCTGCAAAAAGTCGGCGGTACTGTCGACGGCCTTGGCGATAAAGTCGCCAGTACCGGCAACAATCCTGTGACTGACGTAGTAGGCAACGTGCTCAATGGCGTGGGCACCACGGTTGGCACGGCCAGCGGTTATGTCGCCTCGAACGGCGGCGGGACGGGTGGCAGCCCTAACTCACTGGGCCTGGCGGAACTGGTCGGCGGCGTGATCGCAGGCGCCAGCAGCGGCCTGAATGCGGGCAGTACCAATGGAGTGGTGAGCGCTACCGGCGTCACAGGCGTCAAGGCCGGCGGCACCGTGGCATCCCTGGGTACCCTGCTCGGCGGCAATGGCGTACCGAACGCAACGGCCGGTGCGGCGGTTGCCCCGATCACCAACACCCTCGGCGTCGCACTCAACCCTGTCACCAGCGGTGTACAGAGCCTCACCCAAACCGTCGGCGGGGCCACGGGGCTGGGTGCGCCGGTCAACGGCCTCGTCACCAACGTGGGCGGCGCGGTCGGCAGCCTGGGCGGACAAATCAGCGCCACCAACGCCAACCCGGTCACCAACGCCTTGGGCGGCACCGTGAGCGCAGTGGGTGGCACCGTGGCGTCGGTCGGCGGCCTTGTGACCGGCGGCACAAGCAGTGGTGGAGGCCTGCCCGGCGGCGGTCTCGGCGTGGGCGCCAACACAACGACCAGCGCAGGCGCCACTGCAAACGGTGGTGTACTGGGTGGGATTCTCGGTGGCCTGACCGGCACAAAATAGAATTGCACCTGGCCGATTAGACGGCCTCATCTACAGCGCCTACGCTTGGTTGAGACGAGAGATCCCATCCATCTCTCGTCTTTTTTATGGGCCATGAGAGGCCTATGAAAAACACCCGAACCGCGCCCCAGAGCCCGGCGGGCGTCTGCAAAACGCCGCTGCAGTTTTGACCATGGAGTGTCCTATGCGCGCTTTGACACCGTTGTTATTGCTCACCCTCAGTGCTTATGCACACGCCGATACTCTTCCCAGCTTCCTCAACAGTAACGACACCATCCGCAACCTGCCCGTACCCAACCTGCCCGCCGATGCCTACCGTCCGGCTCCCACGCAGACCCAATTGCCGGTGCCCGCCGACACAGCGGCGCAGCCCTTGCGGATGGACACCAACGTGACCATCCGCAAACTGCAGATCGACGGCGGCACGGTCTATCCGCTCAAGGACGTGGCCCAGGTCTTCGAGCCCTTGATTGGCCGCGAAACCAACCTAGCGCAACTGATCGAGGCCACGCGCCGCATCACCCTGCGCTACCAGAAGGATGGCTACCTGTTGTCCTACGCCTTCCTGCCGGAGCAACGCTTCGAAAACGGCCTGGTGCGCGTGGTGCTGGTGGAGGGTTATATCCGCGATTACAACGTGCAGGGCGATATCGGTTCGGTGTCGTCCTACGTCGACAAGCTGGCACAAAAGCTCAAGGCCGAACGCCCGCTTACCCGCAAGACCTTCGAGCGCTATACCACCCTGATGAGCACCATCCCCGGGGTGACGTTGCAGGCTCAGGTACCACCGCCCGGCACCACCGATGGCGGCACCCACATGCAAATCAGCGCCAGCCGCAAACCCTTCACCACCAGCATGAGCCTGAACGAGAACAGCCGAGGCGGTACCCAGGCGCTCCTGACGGCCACCAGCAACGCGTGGACATCCATGGGCGAACAATTGAGCGTCAGTGGCCTGTTCCCACCGGGAGACGATAAAGAACATTACTACCGTGCCGCCTACAGCCAGTTCATCAATGCCGAAGGCACCCAGTGGGTGCTGTCGGGTGAACGCTACCGCGCCGATCCACGTACCCGCCTGCAACTGGGCGGCGGCTTCGAACTCAAGCCACACCAGGCAATTGACCGTTACTCCATCGGCCTCAGCCACCCGTTGATCGCCTCGCCCAATGAGTCTCTGAACCTCGGCGCACGCTATTACGCCGTCGACCAGACCACGCGCTACCAACTGGTGGGGTTCCCGCAACGCCTGGCGCTGCAAACCGACCTGCGCGCCCTGGCCGTCGAAGGCGACTGGCGCAAGGCCGACACCACCCAACTGCGCATCCTCAGCGCCGGGTTCTACCAAGGCACCCACGCGATGGGAGCCAAGGCCCGCAGCGACTTCGGCGGCCTCAAGCCCGACCTCGACTTCTTCCGCCTGCGCCTGTCAGGCGTGCAAAGCAACACGCTGTTCGGTAACTGGCAAGGCGTGGTTTCCGGCGCCCTCTACTGGAGCGACGACACCTTGCCCGACAGCGAGCGCGCCACCTTTGGCGGGCAGAACTTCGGCCGTGGCTACCCCGATGATCAAGGCTCCGGCGACAAGGGCTGGGGCATGGCCTACGAGATCAACTACAGCTACAACCGCGCCGGCGACTGGGTGCGCATCCTGCAACCCTACGTGGTGCTCGACCGCGCCCGGACCTGGTTCAACGACTTGCCGATCAAGCACAACGACCTGTCATCGGCCGCTGTGGGAATGCGCTTTGGCGACGCCAAGTACTACAACATCGCCCTCGAGGCGGCCAAGCCGATGTCAGACGTGGCACTCGACAACTTCAATCGCAAGCCGCGCTATATGTTGAGTTTCAGCTATCAGCTGTGACGCAGGCGCCTGTAGGAGCGAACGTGCTCGCTCCTACAGATAGCGTTTGGTTATGGGAAACAGACTGTTCAACGTATCGATCAACCGCACCAGGTAGATCGGCTTGCGAAACAGGTCCAGCACCTGCAGGCGCAGCATATCGCTGACGTCATCCATCTCGGCATGACCCGACATCACAATGACCGGCAGGTGCGAGCGTGAGGTGTGTTCGCGCAGGCGCTTGATCAAGGAGATACCACTTTCCTCGGGCATGCGCAGGTCGGTGATGACCAGGGCGATATCAGGGTTGAGGGTGAGTTCCTGCAGAGCCTCGGTGACGGAGCTGGCCGTGAAACAGACGAACCCTTCATTCTCGAGGGATTCGGCGAGCTCGATAAGGGCGTCCTCTTCATCGTCCACTAACAGGATTTGTTGCCGGGTCGGCGAAGAGGAACTCATGGGAAAAGTCCTGACACTGGTAATGCACTCAGGGTAGTCACACTACAGTATTGATCAAGTGCCGATGCCTGTCTGGATCGAAGTAAAAATAGCCTTAACTTTGGTACTGATGGGCGTCATGAACAGCCCGATCACCGCCGCGCACATCGCCGCGACAATTGCATATTCGATACCGGAAGCCCCTTCTCTTTCATAGGAAAAAATCTGGATTTTGATAAACACCTTGCGAATGACATCAAGGAACATATGACTTCTCCTGCGCGCTCAAAGCGCCGATATAGAGGGCCTACGACATGATTCCGCCTTGCTGTTAGAGCATTGTCGGCAAATGCACTCCCAACAACTGTAATAAGCGACTAATCACAAAGTATTAGCCAACTCCATGGCGCCAAATCCGGGCTGTTTCCAACTGAAGTACAGAATATTTCCCAGGGGGTAATGGCATTTCGTCCTAGCTGAACTACCTTCAAATAGCGAAATAGTTAGATGTTCAGCGTGAACTCATTGCGCAGTGACTGGATGGACCAGCCGGCAGGTTCTGCAGTAGGAAAGGGAGAGCCTTTATGAGCAGTCGCATCAGTATGATTCTGGCCGGATTACTGTTGGTGGGTGCGCTGATTGCCGGCTATTGGGGCCTCGTGCTGAGCCGTCCGGAACCGGCAACCGCCGTCATCACCCAACCGCTTGCCAGCGCCACTGCGGTCGCGCCCGCCGAAGACCCCACACGTCAAGCCGTGGTGGTGCTGGCCCATGACGTGCCGCCCTTCGTAGCCCTCACGGCTGCCGACCTGGCCCTGGAAAAGCTGCGTACGGCCCCGGCAGGCAGCCTCACCACACTGGAACAAGCCATCGGCCGCGTGCCCTGGCGCAGCCTTGAGGCCGGCACGTGGTTGACCGAACAGAGCTTCGACGCCGGCGGGAGCCTCGCCCGCATGATCCGCCCCAATGAGCGCGCCCTGGCCGTTGCCGTGGATGAAGTCACCGGTGCCGGCGGGCAATTGAACCCCGGCGACTATGTCGACGTGATGCTGTACCTGCGCCAGGAAAACGGTAACCCGCAACCTTCGGCGCAAACCGTAATCCCTGCACTTCGCCTGCTGGGTGTGGGCGACCAACTGGGGCTGACCAATGACGGCAAACCCGGCTCCCCCGTGGCAACCACGGCGCAAGACAAAGCCAGGCAACAACAGAACCGCGCCAGCGCACGCACGGTGTTGCTCGCGGTTCCAGAGCAATTGATGACTCGGCTGGTGCTGGCGACCCAGGCAGGCGCATTGCGCCTGGCCGTGCGCAGCGCCGACGAACAACGCTTGAGCCTCTACTGGGCGGGCGACAATGACTCCCTGGTAAACCTCGACAATGCCAAGCGCGATCTCTACCAGTTCAATCAGTTGGCCTTTACATCCACCCCCACCAACAACGCCAGTCCATCGGCGGCCAACGGCACGCCACGTCGCTCGAGTATCGAGGTGATACGCGGCAACCAGGTTACTCAACAAACGCCCTGATAGCGCTAAGGATGCCTTGAATGAGCAGTCGTTCCGTGCGGTTTTTTTCACGCGCTTTCTGGGCCCTCGTCATCCTGCTGGGGATCGGCAGCGCACAGGCGGCAACCGGCAACTGCAGCAGCCTGGGCCAATTGCCCGCTACGCTTGAAGTCGGTGAGGGCATGCAACAAGCCCTGCAATCCCCGGTGGCCATTACCCGGCTGGCCGTTGGTGATCCAAAAATCGCCGACGTTCAAGTCAACGGTAACCAGGCGTTCCTGCTCACCGGCGTCTCCCAGGGGGCCACCAGCCTGATGATCTGGACGGCATGTTCGAGTAGCCCACGCCAGAGCATGGTGTTCGTCAAAGGCAAAGCCACCTCGGCGCTGACCAGCCTGTCGCTGTCGCCCTCGGAAGATCCCTCGTTGCCCAGTCAGGTGCAGACCGACATCCGTTTTGTCGAAGTCAGCCGCTCCAAGCTCAAGGAAGCGAGTACCTCGATCCTGGGGATCGGCAAGAACTTCCTCATCGGCAGCCCCAACCTGACCGTGCCCAGTGCCGGCACGCCGGCCCTGCCAGTGAGCGCGTCCAACTTCAATATCGGTTTTGGCGGCGGGCGAGTCTCGGCCATGATCAACGCCCTGGAAAGCAGCGGCTTTGCCTATACCCTGGCGCGCCCCAGCCTGGTCGCCCTGAGCGGGCAAAGTGCAACCTTCCTGGCCGGTGGTGAGGTGCCGATTCCGGTGCCCAGCGCGGGCAGCGACACGATCTCCATCGAGTACAAAGAGTTCGGTATTCGTTTGACCCTCACCCCCACGGTGGTCGACCGAAACCGCATCACCCTCAAGGTGGCCCCTGAAGTCAGCGAGCTGGACTACAGCAACGCGGTGCAGATCCAGGGTATCCAGGTCCCCGCCCTCACCGTGCGGCGTACCGACACCAGCGTGTCGCTGGCCGATGGTGAAAGCTTTGTCATCAGTGGCCTGATCAGCACCAACAACCGCTCCACCATCAACAAGTTTCCCGGGCTGGGCGATATCCCGGTGTTGGGGGCATTCTTCCGTGACTCCAACATCAGCCGCGAAGAAAAAGAGCTGCTGATGATCGTCACCCCGCACCTTGTGCAACCCCTGGCCGCCGACGCGCAGTTGCCCTCCCTGCCCGGCGAAAAACTGCGCAGCTACGACCCGAACTGGTACCGCCTGTTCTTCCTCGAAAATGGCAACTTCGACCGGCGCACGGGGCTTTCCCAATGAGCGAGAGCCTGAGCCAGACATTCCTGGCCATCACGCGCAACAGCACAGACCTCGAATGGCTTCAGGGCGCTCTTGCACCGCTGGGCCAAGTGGTCAGCGCAGGCGGCAGCCTCGACGAGTTGCTGGCGCTGGTCGACGTGACCTTCGCCAACCTGGTCTTCATCGGCCTGGACCGAGAAAACGTCACCACACAGTGCGCCCTGATCGAAGGGGCACTGGAAGCCAAGCCCATGCTGGCCATCGTTGCGTTGGGCGACGGCATGGACAATCAACTCGTCCTCAATGCCATGCGCGCCGGCGCACGTGACTTTGTCGCCTATGGCTCGCGCTCCAGCGAAGTCGCGGGCCTGGTGCGACGCCTGAGCAAACGCCTGCCGGCGGTCACCCATACTACCCACCTGGGCGGTCTCACGGTGCTGTATGGCACTCAATGCGGTACCGACGGCGCATTGCTCGCTCTCCACCTGGCTCAGGTGGTGCAAAAAAGCGGGCAGCAAACTCTGGTGCTGGACCTGGGCCTGCCCCGGGGCGACAGCCTGGCGTTGCTGGGCCTGGAAAGCTCGTTTCACTTCGGGGATGCCCTGCGCCACTTGCGGCGCCTGGATGCGACCCTGATCAACAGCGCCTTCACCTCAACCGAAGCCGGCCTGCGCATCCTGGCCTACACCGACGGCGACGAAGCACTGGAGCAAACCAGCGCCGCCGAGCTGTATATGCTGCTCAGCGCACTGCGCCAACACTTTCAGCACATTGTGGTGAACCTTGCCGGGCAACCGGACAGCGAAGCGCTGCGCACCTTTGTCAGCCACTGCGACAAGCTGCTGTGGTGCACCGATCAAAGCGTGCTCGACTGCCGGCGCAACCTCGCGGTGCTCAATCGATGGCGCGAAAAAGGCATGAAACTGGAGCACGGACGCCTGCTGGTCGATCGCTATATCAAAGGCGCCGCTCCGGAGGCCGAAGCGCTGGGCAAAACCTTCGGCCTGGAGGTGATTGCCGTACTGCCCCTGAGCGCAGAAATCCGCCTGAATGCCAAAAACCAAGGCCAGACCTTGTTTTCCCTGTCGCCACGGGAGCCGTTGACCCAAGGCCTGCGTACCCTCGGCGAGCGTCTGGCCAAACATTCCGAGGGCCTTGAGAAACCACCGGCCAACTGGTTCACCCGGCTCTGGAGCACAAAATGAGCAGCGAGAAACTGTTCGGCGTACCGTTACGCGGCGCGCCAGGCAACACCGATCACGACGGCCTCAAGCTGGTCCTGCACCGCTATATCATCGATGCCATCGAGGAGTCGGGAAAAAACCTGCTGGAAGGCACCCGCCAAACCCTGGCGCAATTTGTGACGGATAAGGTCGCCGAGTACATCACCCGCATGCACCTGGCGGTCTCCCGCTACGAAATGGAGCGTCTTGCAGAAGAGCTTGTCGATGAACTCACCGGGTTCGGGCCGCTGGAGGTGCTGCTGCGCGACGCGTCCGTCACCGAAATCCTGGTCAACGGCCCCCATCGCGTGTTCATCGAACGCGATGGCCTGTTACACCAGAGCGACCTGCGCTTTATCGACGACCACCACGTGGAGCGGGTCATACAGCGCATCCTGGCGCCGCTGGGGCGGCGCCTGGACGAGTCGTCGCCGATGGTCGATGCGCGGTTGCCGGACGGCAGCCGGGTCAATGCGATCATTCCGCCGATTGCCCTGGACGGCCCCTGCCTGTCGATCCGAAAATTTCGCAAGGACATGCTCAAAAGCACCGACCTGATGGCCATGCAGACGATCGACCAGGCGATTTTCGAGTTCTTCCAGGAGTCCGTCGGCAAGCGCTGCAACATTCTGATCAGCGGCGGTACCGGCACGGGAAAAACCACGCTGCTGAACATCCTGAGCCAACTGATCAACCCCCATGAGCGGCTCGTCACCATCGAAGACGTGGCCGAACTGCAACTGGGCCACCCCCACGTGGTGCGCCTGGAAACCCGTCCGCCGAATGCCGAGGGGCACGGTGAAGTGAAGGCCAGCGACCTGATTCGCAACGCCCTGCGGATGCGCCCGGATCGCATCATTCTGGGTGAGATTCGTGGCGTGGAAGTGCTCGACGTCCTCACGGCGATGAACACCGGCCACGACGGTTCGATGAGCACCGTGCACGCCAACAACGCACAGGATGCGTTGCTGCGCCTGGAGACGCTGGTGGGTCTCACCGGTCGCGTGATCGCGGAAAAAACCCTACGCCAGATGGTCTGCGCGGCACTGGATGTGGTGATTCAACTGACTCGCCTGCCCGACGGCCGCCGTTGCGTCAGTGAAGTGGTGGAAGTGGTGGGTGTGCGTGATGACGTGTATGTCACCAACACGCTGTTCCGCCATGACAAACGCACCGGGTTCGGGTTCCTGCGCGATGCCGTCAACCCCGCCGGCGACAAATTGCGCCGCGAAATCCCCATGCCACTGTAGGAGACGCCTGATGATCGGTCCGATCCTACTCGCGTTGATCTCCCTGGGCATGCTGTTGCTGGCCACGCGCCTGATGCGCAGTGGCTTGCGCCAGGCCCGGACCGATCGTGTGATGGAGCGTCTCGGCCAGGGCCAGCCCCAGGCGTTGAATGACAAGACCGTGGTGACCAGCCTTGAGCGCATGTTCATTCGCGCCGGGTTGGGCAAACCCACCGAACGCCTGGGGCTATGGCTCACACTATGGGGCTTGGGCGTGGTGCTGGGTGTGCTCGCCGCTCAATGGCTGGGCCTGCTGGCGATGCTTTTGCTGCCGCCGCTGATCCTGCGGTTCTACCTCGCCCTGCGCTACCAACGCCGTTTGCGTCGGATGATCGAGCAATTGCCGCAACTGCTGGACCATGCCGTGCGCAGCCTCAAATCCGGACGCACGCTGGCGGATGCCGTACTGGGTGGCATAGAGGCCAGTGACGACCCGCTGAAGAGGTCCATGGGGCGTATCAAGCGCAACGTCATCCTCGGGGTCAGCCTGCCGGAAGCCGTGCACGACTTTGCCGAGTTTTATGAACAGGATGAACTGCGCCTGTTTGCCCTCGGCCTGAAGGTCAATCATCGCTACGGCGGCAACGCCAGCGAACTGCTGGAAAACCTGATCAAGCTGATCCGCGAACGGGACCAGGGCGCCCGTCAACTGCGGGCGATGACCGGGGAAACCCGGGTGACAGCGGTGGTGCTGGCGCTGCTGCCGGTCAGCGTTGCCGGCTACTTCCTGCTGACCAACCCGACGTATCTGGTGGGGATGTGGACGGATGACAGTGGCCGCTGGATGCTGGTCGGTGCGTTCCTCATGCAGGTCTTCGGTTGCGTCGCGCTCTGGCGCATGCTGAGGAGCGTCTGACATGGCCCTGCTGCTCAGCGCATTATTATTTTTTGCCGCGCTGTTGCTGGTGGTCGGCAATATCCTGGCGCAACGTCGCCAGCAGCGCCTGGTCACCTCCCGATTGCAGGGCGAAACCACGCGTGAAGACAAGATAAGCCAGTGGTTGCGCCAGTTGGGCAACACCCGGATTGGCCAACGCACCATCAGCCTCGATAACGAAACCCAAACTCTGCTCAACCGACTCGGCTGGCGCAGGGCCGGTCAGCGCTCGATGTTTGCTGCCTGCCAAGTGGCGACGCCGCTGTTGCTGCTGGGCCTGACACTGTTGATACAGGGCGTGTTTTTCGCGGAGGCCGACCCCGTATGGCTCGCGCCGTTCCTGGGGCTGGCCACGGGTTACTTGCTGCCCAAGCGCGTGCTCGCGGCGCTGGCCAAACGTCGCCAGGAACAGATTGCCCAAGAGGTCTCGACCTTTATTCCGCTGCTGAGGATCCTGTTTGAATCAGGCATGGCCGTTGAGCAGACCCTGCGGGTGATGGCCCATGAAGCGCAAAAACTGCTGCCGGTGCTCACCTCGGAATTACGCATTGTGCTGGCCCGGGTGGACTCGGGCCTGGAGCTTGGCGAAGAGTTGAGCAAGGCCAGCCTGATGCTCGGCGTCGATGAATTCAGCGATACCTGTTCGATTCTGCAACAGCTTCTGTACCAGGGTGGCGGCGCCATGAAATCGTTGCAGGCGCTCAAGCAACTGCTGGACGACCGTCGCCTGACGCGCATGCAGGAATTCATCTCCAAGATGTCGGCGAAGATGTCCGTGGTGATGATGGTTTTTCTGTTTCCGGCGTTGCTGATTGTATTGGCCGGCCCCGGCTTTATCGCCATATCGAAGGCCATGGGGCCTTGAAAGGACACACGATGAAAGCACTGATTGCTGCATGCGGCTTGTTGCTGTTGGGCGGTTGCGCAAACCTGGGCCAGACGCCCTGGGCGGGGTTCACCGCTCACGGCAGTTGCTCCAAGCCCAGCGCCGACCAGGAACTTTCGCTGAACCTTGCCGACGACATGGCCAACGACGGCAAGCTGCACGCCAGCCTGGCCAATCTGCAAAACATGTCGGACAGCCTGCCCCAGGTACGCCTGCGCAAGGCCAAGGTCTACCGATTGCTGGGGCGTAACGAGGCAGAGCCGCTGTACAAAACCCTGCTGGGCACATGCTTGTCGGCGGAAGGCGAACACGGCCTCGGGCAATTGGCCGTCGCCAGGGGTGACAACGCTCAAGCCATGGCGCATCTGCAACAGGCCGCCAGGCTGTCGCCCACCGATGAAAAGATCCGCAATGACTTGGGCGTGGTCTACCTCAACCAGCTGCGCATGAACGATGCACGTTTCGAATTCCTCACCGCCATGGAACTCAACCAAGGCAATCAGTTGGCCGCCGTCAACCTGGTGACCCTGCTGATTTACCAGGACAACTGGGGCCAGGCGGCACAAGTGGCCGGACGCATGGGGTTGAGTCCTGATCAAGTCACCCAGGCCCAGGCCCGGGCGCAGCAGCTCAAACGTTCACCGGCATCGCCATCCAATGCCCAGATGGCGACGGTCAGCAAGGCCTTGCCGGCGCCTATCCAGTAAGTCATCAGGGAGTGCCCCTATGAAACTCACACTGCTCGCCAACCTGCTGCTGGCAACGCTGCCCCTGGCCGCCCAGGCCATCGAGCCCGGCCCCTCATCACCGCAGCAGCAACAGACCGAACGCTGGCTACAGCTGCAGCTCAGCGGCCAAATGGCCTCCTCCACACCGCAGAAGGCCACCCCCGCTGAGCGCGAGAACGCCATGCAGCGCCTGATGGACAGCTACAAACACGCGATTCCCGAGTATTACGAGCAGAAACAAGGCGGCAACTCAGCGGGTGGTGGTAGCAAATAGTCAGTGGGCGCTCACCCGTTGGCGTATCGAAGCACCACTGGGTGACAGCGCCAACGCCAGTTGCGTGCGGTTATGCATGTGCGTCAGGCGCAGCACCTGGGACACATAGAGCTTCACGGTGTTTTCCGTGATGCCCAGCTCACAGGCAATCTGGTAGTTGGTCTGCCCCTTGCCCACCAGCCTGGCGACATCCAGTTGGCGCGGTGACAGTTGTTTGAAAATCACCGGAATCTCGACGTCGGCGGCTTCGCCGTCCTCAACGCTCGAGACAGCCAAGGGCTGAGGGCTGCTGCGTACTTTGTCGAGATCGTGATACAGATCATCGATAGACGCCGAGAGGTACTGCAGCTTCTGGTTCAACTGCCCCAGTTCCAGGTTTTTGTGCCGCTCTTGCAGCACCGCCTCCTGGCGCTGCAAACCTTCGAGCAGTTCATTGAGGTTGATCGGTTTCTGATAGTAGTCCGCAATTCCTGCGCGCAACGCCTTGATGACATCCTGCTTGTCGGCGCGCCCCGTCAGCATGATCGCTTCGAACACGCGCTGCTTGCCGGCCAGGCGCTGCAACTCCTGCACCAACTCGATACCGTCCATGTCCGGCATATGCAGGTCGCACAGCACCAGGCCGATTCCGGCGTCTTCGCGAAAACGCTCGACCGCATCAAGGCTTGAGTGACAAGGGGTGCAACGATAACCGCTACTTTCCAGAAACTCGCAGAGTTCTTCCACAATCAGAGGCTGATCATCGACAACCAGCACTTTCACTTCAGAGGTAAGCTTGTTCACGCGCAACTCCATGCCTGGGCAAGCCAAAGACCAACCGATCCATTGCTCCGCTTAATTTTTCCGAACAACGTAACTACAAACGTAGACGTACTTTCTGACTATGTACATAGCACCAGCCTACGTCACGACTAATGGATCCAAACCCATGCCAGGGCGAATCCCACAAACAGAAAAGGCGCAAAGGGCTGCTTGTTTGACGCCAGCGGCTGAAGGGACTGCAAAGCGTTTCTAACCCCCTGATTCATCAGCGGCCACGCCCTCGGCGCCAATAACAGCCACGCCACACTTGCCGTCCCCGCACCGACAAAAGTGCCCAGCAAGTAGTCGCTATTGGTCGCCACCCCCAGAGCCGCCAGTAATTTCACATCCGCCGCCCCCAACCGGCCCAAGGCATAGCCGGGCAGGCTCAACAGCAGCGCCAAGCCAAACGCCCACCCACCCTCGGCAGCCGAAGCGCCAAGCCAGGTAGTACCGCTCCAGAGCACGTAGAGCCAAGCCAGCAGCAACCCACCCAGGGTCAGGCGGTTGGCGATCTGACGTTCACGGACATCCTGCACCGCACACAACGCCAGCCAAACAAACAGCAACAGGCTCTGAATCACGTAAAAAAAATCCCTTTCCGCTGAATGATTCTATGCTGACATCAGGTAGTGGTTGTCAGGGTAGACGCAGTCATGAAAAAAGGCCTCCCTCGAAAACAGAAAGGTGCCGCCGCGCTTGAGTTCGCGATGGTATTCATGATTTTTTTTGCCGTGTTTTACGGTTTGCTCAGTTACAGCCTGCCACTGCTGCTGTTGCAGTCATTCAACCAGGCAACGGCGGAAGGCGTGAGGCGCGGCGTGGCCCTGGACCCCACCACCCCAGGCTACGCCGATGCCCTGAAAAACCGCGCAATCGCCGCCGCCCAGGCACAACTGCAATGGCTGCCCCCCGCCTTCAAATTCGTGCCCGCGTATGTCACAGCCACCTATTCGGGCACCGGCATGCTGACCGTACAAATCAACTACCCCTCCGACAACCTTAAAAGCGTCTTGCCCTTTCTGGTCCTGCCAGGCCTCGGCACCGTGCCCAACTTGCCTGCGACACTCTCCGCCCAAGCGAGCCTGCAGTTTTGACCGCCGGGGAAAGGTTTTTCGATCGACTCATGGGCCGCCCTCCTGGCCTCCATGCCTCGTCGGCCCAGCCACCCATGCATGTCGGCCTGCACATCCAGCTGGACAACCTCGGTCGGGTGGTGCAAACCCACGGAACGCTACGTCATCGTTTGGCAAAGACGCCTGACCCGCAACACCCGGTGCCGCTGCTGGACTATGTGCAAGACCACAGCGCCGTCGTGATCGAGGGCAACCCCGGCGACTGGCAGGGGCAGAGCCTGGACCTGGATTTCAAGGGGTACGGCGGGCGACCCGTGCAAACCCGAGGTTGGATTGAGCCTCAAGGTGATGGGTGGCTGCTGCAGCTGTTGGACATCGGCGACTTGATCGCCCACCGGCATTTGGCTGAAGGCATCGAGCAGAATCAGTACCTGAGTGACCAGATCAGCGAGCGACTGCGGGTTTGCAGCCTGACGCGCTTGCCCGAGGTGCTGCAGGACAACCTGCAAAATATCGCCCAGCACTGGCAGATTCCCTGTGTCGCCATTGCCCTGCTCGACGAAAACGACCAGGGCTGGCTGGTTCATAGCCATTATCGCGCCCACGATGCACCGCCGCTGTGGCACGACGGGCAATCCCTGGGAACGGCCTTGGATAGCCTGGACAGTAAGACCCCCTTGAGCCTGACCCTGAACCAGGGCCTCAGCGAACATCCACGCCTGCAAGGGGTTTTCGCCAATGCCGAGGGCTTCCTGGTGCCCTACCGTGACGAGCATGGCGTTGCCGCCTGGCTGCTCTGCGGTTTTTATCGTGACGAAGAACAAGCCAGTGAACGCGCCTGGCTACAGCTGACTGCGGCCCTCGCCGCACCTCTGCTCAGCCGCCTTCGCGAGCAGCGTCATCAGCAGCAATTGGAGCGGCTCGAAGCCCTGCAAGGTTTACTGGGCACCGGCTGGTGGGAGCTGCCGGCAGACACTGAAGACATACAGCTGGCCCCGCAGTTGCTGCAGCACCTGAGCCCCCACCACAGCACCCCACGTATGGCCCTGACAGACTGGCTGATGCTGATCCACCCCGCTGATCGCCAGGAGCTTGCCAGCCGCCTGCTGGACTTGCAGACCCTGAGCAAGCCGGTGTCTGCCAGCGTGCGCCTGCATCGCCTGGACTCGGCCCAAAGCCCCATCTGGTATCGCGTTCAAGGCCTGGCATTGGGCGCAGGAAACAGCCGTCGAGTGATCGGCTTCATGCTCGACATCAGCGACATAAAAAACCAGCAGCAACAGGCCGCCGCCGCCCACGCACGGCTGGATAACCTGATCGCCAGCTCCCCGGCAATCATCTACGTGCAACGGTATGTAGAAGGCACCCTGCAGCCGCTGTTTTTCAGTGACAGCCTGCTGCCTCTGCTCGGCCGCACCCTCGCCGAGTGCACGCCGGCCACCCTCATCGAATGGATCCATCCCGAGGACCGCGACCTGTACTTCGAACGCACCCGCCAACTGCTGCGTGAAGGCAATGTGCGCAGCCGCTACCGCGTGTGTGACAAACAGGGTCATTACCATTGGCTGCTCGACGAAGCCAAGCTGCTGCGCGATGACCTCGGTTTACCGGTCGAAGCCGTCGGCCTTTGGCTGGACGTCACCGACGCGACCCTGGCCGCCGAGCACATCAAGCAAAGCGAAGAGCGCTACCGCATCCTGGTGGAAGACTCGCCGGCGATGATCTGCCGCTACCGCCCGGACCTGACACTGACCTTCGGCAACACGCCACTGGCCAACTACCTGGAATGCCTGCCCACACAACTGCCGGGGATGAACCTTGGGCATTGGCTGTCGGAGGAACAGCGCCAGGCCTTTGTGCAACGCATCCGCCAGCTGACCCCGGAATTCCCGGTCAGCACTGCTGAAATCAGCCTTGAACTGCCTGGGCGCGAGCATGCCTGGTGGGTGTGGTCGGACCGCGGCGTGTTTGATGAGCATGGCGCGCTGGTGGAAGTACAAGCGGTGGGTCGCGACAACACGGAAGTGCGCCGTTCCCAGCAACAGCTGACCCAAAGCGCCAAGATGGCCACCCTCGGCGAAATGGCCACGGGCCTGGCCCACGAGATCAACCAGCCGCTGAACGTGATGCGCATGGCCATCGTCAATGTGCTCAAGCGCCTTGGCGACGGCAACGCCGGGGTCGATTACCTCACCGAAAAACTCCAGCGCATCGATGCCCAGGTGCAACGCGCAGCGCGGGTGGTGGACCATATGCGGGTATTCGGCCGGCGCTCGGAAATGGAGCAACATCCCTTCGACCCGACGCAGGCTGTCGAGGGCACGCTGTCACTGCTCAACGAAGGCTTGCGTGGCAAGGGGGTGGATGTGCGTGTCACCCTGTCGGACGCACGGGTGGAGGTCAAAGGCTATGTCGATCAGTTGGAACAAGTGCTGATCAACCTGATGGTCAACGCCCGCGATGCCCTGTTGAGCCAGCGCGAAACAAACCCGGCGCTGCGCCCCTGGATCGCGCTGCGTTGCGAGCAGGACACGCGGCATGTGCGGATCTGGGTAGAGGACAACGGCGGCGGTATCGACCCACGCCTGCTGGAGCGAATTTTCGAACCGTTTTTCACCACCAAGCCCATTGGCGTGGGGACAGGACTGGGCTTATCAGTGAGCTACGGAATTGTGGAAAACATGGGCGGCCGCTTGAGTGTCGTCAATGGCGAAGCAGGCGCCAGGTTTTGTGTGGAGTTACCCATCGTGGACGCTTAAATCACCAGTGCCGCCTGCCCGTGGGGTTTGCAACTGAGGTTGGCACCGACTTCCACCTGGTTCAGATTGATGCCCAGCGTGGACAGCAAGCCATTGACCAGCGGGTCGACAATCGGGCTGAGCACCGTACCGATAACGTTGCCCAGGGTGGTATTCACGTCGTTGAGCAGCGTGGCACTGGTTGTCAATAACCCGCCGAGCAGGTTGAAGCCTGTGGGTTTGTAAACCTGGAACTTCAACCGTCCTTGCAACGCCTGCCCGAGGGACGCCACCAAACTAGCGGTCGAGAGCCCATGGTAGAGCGGTGGCTGCTTGATCTCCGGTGGCTGGTTGTAGGTGTAGGCGCTACCAGCGGCGGTGATCGGTCCCAAGTCCGGGTCGATAAGCATCCCAATCCCACCGCCATAAAACGCCTTGCGGTTAGGGTAATCGCAGGTGGTCGGGCCAAGCCCCAACAACGGCTTGAGGCAGGTCACCGCACCGATGTCGATCACCGGCAGTGGTGGCACCGTCGCCAGCGGCGGACTGGTACCCAACGAATTGATCAGGGTGGGGCTCTGGCCGATTTTGATGGTCACCACCGAGGCGTTGGTTTGGGTGGTCAGCGTTTTGGTCGCATCGCTCGCACAGGTAAACCCTGTGACATAGCTTTCAGCAATACCCAGTTCCAGAATCACATCGACACTGGGCACAGAAGGGTCGGTCGCGGAGGACAGCAGCCTCAAGTCGGTGGTCCGGCAAGGCGTCCCTCCGACCGCACAAAGGAGCGAACTGACAGTTCCGGCCAAATTCAGGCTGAGAAGATTGTTCAACACATCCGTAAGCGGGCTGACCAAGCCGTTCAATACCAGATTCACCGCAGGCGTATTAAGCAGCGGAAGCGCCACCGTCAACCCCAGGCTGAGCTGAGCCGTGCGCACATAAATCCGCGTGCTCGCATCGGTCTTGTTCTTGGCGTATGTGGGGTCGCCTATCGCCGACAGTTGTGGCGGTTCGATCACCTTGAGCTTGACGCTGGCGTTGATCACCCCCGGGATAGTCACCGGCACTTCAGCGACCACCCCGTTTTTCTTGTTGGCCAGTTGCACAAAAGCTTCAGCCAGTTGGAACACATTCAATGTGGTGTTGAGCCCGGCGGCCACCGCCCCCGTCTGCAACTGCAGCACGTTGCCCAACGTGACGTCGAGGTTGCCCACCAACGCATTGATCTGCGCAAGCCCTGAGGCGGCCACCGTGGCGGTGCCGGCGCCGGCCTGCAAGACGGTGACCGCCGCATCGATCAGTTGACCGAGCTTGAGGTTCTTGGCCAGCAACTCGTCATAATTGCCCGCCTGTACCCCCACGTTCACAGCCAACTGGTTCAAATAACCGAGCAGGTTGATGTTGTTGTCGACCAGGCCCTGCCAGCTGGCAACATCCAGCGACAGGTTACCCCCCAACAGTTTGCCGAACAGCAGGTTCAACGCCGCGGAATCGTTGGAATTGACCGACACCAGGGTGGACTTGATGGTCAATTGCGCCTGGGGCGGCAGAATCTTCGGCGCGGCCACGGCCCTGGCCGTCAATAACGTGGTCAGGCTGTAGGCGCCGCCATTGAACAGCGACCACACGCCACCGGCGACACTGGTCAACACCGGGCGCGAAGCGATCACCTGAATGGCATCGCGCTGGGTGGCGTCTGCGGAGAAGACCCGTAAATTCGAGGCCGCCGTGGTCAACGAACCGCAGCGAACATCCAGTGCATTGGCAGGCGGGATGATGTAGCCATTGCGCGAAGCACTGGCGCCAGCAAAGGTGCTGGCGGTGTTGTTGCTTGCCGCCAGGCAATCGCCGTTGCGCTGCACCGCTTCCAGTGCGGCCATGTCGGCAATGCCTTGCAGTTTGCGTTTTTCAAGATAGAGCCGGCCGCTGTCGACCACCAGCAGCAGGAAAACCAGCGCCAAACCCAGCGTCAAGGCCGCCATCAAGCCAATCGCACCACGCTGCCTGCAACGAAGTCGGGGAGACATCGAGCACTCCTTCGCGCTTACTCTCCGTAGATGCTGTGGAGTGTAGACAAGGCTTCATAGGAGCGCTGGCAAGTCGCCACAAATCAACCTGATGGCAAACAGGCGCAGTCGGACGCAAGCACAGCGCTCCGGCAGAGGGTCAATGCGGGGGATAGCTGGAGAGGATGCGGGTCACCGTCGTGCGAATCGCGTTATTACGATCCTGGGGGTTGGGCGTGCTGCTCATCATCTGTTCATCACTGCCGCGCCACACCAACTTGCCGTCCTTGCCGTCGAGCAGGTCGATCTGGATGGTCGCCACCTTGTAGGTGATGTTGCGTGTTTCGTTGTACATCGGCCCGCCCCAATAGCCGTTCCACGGGCCACCCCAGGCGCCGCCATAGTTGGTGGTGACTTGTTGCTGGCGGTCTTCGACGATCAGGTAGGCCTGCACGTTCAGGTCAGCCCGGGTGCCTGCGGCTGCCGGGCGCAGGCCGCGCTGGTCAAGCTGTTCGCCCACGGCCTGGCGGATGCGTTGTTCGGTGAGGTCGCTCTTGATCCGCGGATCATCGGGGCGGTATTGCAGCGCCGGGTCTTTCCAGGCCCAGTTGCGGTAGGCGCCGAAGTCGCGGCTGGCATCAAAATCGTGGTTGACCTGGCTGGTCTGGCAACCGCCCAGCAGCACAACAAAAGCTAGCGTAGCGATACGACGAAACATGGTTGATCTCCAACAAGGGACCGGGCTTTAGATGAGAATAGCTGTTAACTCGGAGGATAGGCGGTCATCGCCTTTTGCACGGCCTGGCGCAACGCATCCGCACGCTCGCTGAGGCTGCCCTGGCTGCCGGTTTCCGCACTGGCACTCCACACCGGCTGGCCGCTGCGGGCGTCGAACAGGTTGACGCGCACCACCACCACTTGAACTTCATAGGTGCGCACGATCGGCACCGAGTTGTACATGCCGTAGCCCGGACCGTAGCGGTTATAGCCGCCGTATCCGTAGCCGTAATCGTCCCGGACCTGCTTGAGACGCTTCTCCAGGCGCACATCGGCGCTCACCAGCAGGTCCGCCGGGCGGTTGTCGTGCAAGGGCCGCAGGCCGCGCTGGTCGAGGGCACCGCTGACCGCTTCGGCGATCTGCGCCGAGTCCGCCCAGGCCGTGCCGGCCGGGAGCTGGCCGTTGCGCCAGGCCCAATTGCGGTAGGCACCGTAATCACGCACCGGCGCCGGGTAAGCGCTGGCGTCGAAGGTAGTGGCCGCCCGCGCGGGGGCTGGCGGCATGGGCGCAGAAGCCGCCACATAAGGGTTGGGGCTGGAGCAGGCGCCCAGCCCGAGGGATAACAGGATCAAACAGAGACGACGCATTTCGACCTCCGCAGACTGGGCCGCTTATACCGGGCGGCAGATCCAGTGCAAATAACGCCCAAGTCCGGCAAAGCTTGGGTGACGACGGTGAGCGAGCTCCATCTCTACAAGGTCCTTCAAGTCGGCGCGGGCCTGGAATTCCACCGGCATATAGTCGTGGAATACCCGCACGCCACTTTGGCTTTCGACCTGCCAAAGCCCTTCGAGTTGCGCCGCCAATTCCCGCGGGTCGAGGGGCTGTTGCGGGGTCAGGCTCTGCTTTTCGCCGGCCATGTCATTCTTGCGCATCTTGCGGAAATGGCCTTTGAGCAGGTTGCGATAAATCAGCGCATCGCGGTTGTAGAACGCCAGCGACAGCCAGCCACCGGGCAGCGTCAGCTGATGCAGCACCGGCAGGATCCCGTGGGGTTCGGCCAGCCATTCCAGCACGGCATGGCACAGCACCAGGTCGTAGGGCTCGGTGAGCTGGCCGAGCAGGTCTTGCCACGGCGCGTGGATAAAGGTGGCGTCCTGCCCGGCCTCGGCGAAGCGTTGGCGCGCGCCTTCGAGCATCGGCTCGGCGGGTTCGGCCAGGGTCACCTGATGGCCGCGCTCGGCCAGCCACAGCGACATATGCCCCAGGCCCGCGCCGATATCCAGCACGCGTAACGGGCGCTCCGGCAGGGCCTCAGCCAGGTCGGCCTGGAGCACTGCCAGGCGAATCGCGCCTTTTGCACCGCCGTAGATTTTCTCGGCGAAGCGCGTGGCCAACTGGTCGAAATGCCGGTCACTCATGGGTAAACCGCCGCTCGCTGTCGGCCAGTTTGGCGCTCACCACCTCGTTCATGTCCAGGCCCAGCTCGCTGCACAGCAACAGCAGGTACAGCACGATATCGCCCACTTCCTGGCCGGCGTGGGCGAGTTTATCGGCGGGCAACTGGCGGGACTGGTCTTCGGTGAGCCACTGGAAGATTTCCACCAGTTCGGCCATTTCCACGCTGGCGGCCATGGCCAGGTTCTTCGGGCTGTGGAATGGCTTCCAGTCGTTGGTATCGCGGATGCGGTGCAGGCGTTCGGTGAGGTGTTCGAGGTTCATGGGGGGCTCCTGAATGGGTATAGCTTCAGGGGGATGGAGAGTGAAGGCAAGTGAATAGCAGTGGTGCGACGATTCGACTTGACGCCGATGAGGCCCTAATCCACCACGCTGAATTCGAGCCGGGCGGTCTGGCCGGCTTCGTCAAGGACGCTGAGTTGGTAGCGGCCCAAGCGCTCGAAACTGGCATTGATGCTGTCCTGGTTGGCGCTGTCGCCCAGCGGTGCGCCGTTGAGGAACCACCAGCGCCGGCCGCTGCCGCCCAGGGCGGAAAGCTTGAGGCGCAGGGTTTGCTGGCTGGCGGCGGGCAGGCGCAGTTGGTCGCCTTCGCGCACGCCGACAATCGACAGCGGCGAAGACGCCGCCAGCGCCGGTGGCGGGCAATCGGGGTCGGCGGCGGGAATCCGCGCTTCACGGCGCTCGATCCTGGGCAACCATGGCTCCAGCGGTGCGGGCCACAGGGCGATATTTTTAGACACCGCGCCAGGGCAATGGGCATCCACCCTCAAGCCCTTGGCGTTGACCCAGACGCTTTCCATCAAGCCCACACTCAACGGCTGATCCAGCGCCTGCAAGGTCGGCGGCGTGGTGTTGTCCAGGGTCCAGGCAAAGCGCTGGCGGCGGCAATTCGGATCGCTGCGGTTCATGGGCTGGCCCAGCGGCCAACAAATCGCCGCCACGCCGACATTGGTCGGCACCGCCACCACCTGCGCGCTGATGCCGCGCTGGCTGTCGCGATTGGTCAGCACGTCATGCACCTGCAACATCAGCGGCGCCGCCGAGGCCAAACCGAACTGCCCCGGCACCGGCGTGCCGTCCGGGCGACCGATCCACACACCGATCAAATAGCGCGGCCCCACGCCAATCGCCCAGGCATCGCGAAAACCGTAGCTGGTCCCGGTTTTCCAGGCCAGGACCGGGCGCTGCACCAGTTCGGCACGCGGGTCGCGATCAGGCCGCGCCTGGCCACTGAGGATGCGCCGAACAATCCAGGCGGACCCTGGCGACAGCAAGGGCCGTTCTCTCAGCGTATCGTCCGGCTGCAATCGAAGGGTGGCGCTCCTGCCGTTGCGGGCGAAGGCGCTGTAGCCGCTGACCAGATCCTCCAGGCGGCTGCCCGCGCCGCCGAGGATCAGCGCCAGGTTGGGCTCGGCCAACGCCGGCAGGGCCAGTGGCACGCCGCCGATGCGCATCTGCGCGGCAAACCGCTTGGGCCCGTAGGCTTCCAGCAACTGCACCGCCGGCAGGTTCAGCGAACTGGACAGCGCCGTGCTCGCCGGCACTGCGCCGGTAAAGCCCATGGAAAAGTTGCCTGGGCGATAATCGCCATAACGCCGGGGCACATCCTGCAGCAGCGATTCGGAGTGAATCAGGCCCTCGTCCAGGGCCATGCCATACAGGAACGGCTTCAAGGTAGAGCCCGGCGAACGCAGCGCGCTGATCATGTCCACATGGCCAAAGCGCTTGGCGTCGTTGATGTCCACTGACCCCAGGTAAGCGCGCACGGCCATGTTTTCTTCTTCCACCACCAGGATCGCGGCCGAGGTGTATTCCGGCAACCGCGCACGCCAGCCCAGCAACAGGTCTTCAAGACGGCGCTGCAGGGTGGCATCCAGCGTGGTGCGAATCAGCGGCGGGCTGTCCGGACGGTTCAGGCGGCGGGCAAGCAGCGGCGCCAGGCTCGGCTCCAGGCGCGGGGCGAGCAGCAACGGCTCTTCCAGCGCTTCGTCGACGGCCGCTTGTGGCCACACCTGGAACTCGGCGAGGCGGCGCAGCACTTTGTCGCGGGCCTCCTGGGCGCGCTGCGGGTGGCGATCCGGGCGCAGGCGGCTCGGCGCCTGGGGCAATACCGCGAGCAAAGCGGCTTCGGCGTGGGTCAGTTGCGCCGGGGACTTGCCCAGGTACGCCCAGCTGGCGGCCGCCACGCCCTGCAACGTGCCTCCGAACGGCGCGCGGTTCAGGTACAGGTTGAGAATCTGTTCCTTGGACAGGTGCCACTCCAACTGCGCCGTGCGCCACAGTTGGCGCAACTTGCCGTGGAAGGTCCGTGAGTGAGGATCCAGCAGACGCGCCACCTGCATCGACAACGTACTGCCACCCGACACCACCCGCGCGCCCGTCAGGTTCTGCCACGTCGCCCGCACCAGCGCCAACGGGTTAACACCGGGATGCTGATAGAACCAGCGGTCTTCGTAGGTGAGCAGTGCATCGAGGTAATACGGCGACACTTCGCTGGTTTGCACCGGATAACGCCACACGCCGTTGGCATCGGCAAACCGCCATAACGGCGTGCCATCCTCGGCCAGCACCACCCGCGCCAGGTCGTCCTTGGGCAACGGCAACGGCCAAATACGATCGGCCAGCCACAGCAGGGCAATCATCAAGACCAGGCTCGCCAGGGTCCAACGGAGAAGTAAACGCAAATTCAAACGGCGAAACCTCTATGCTTCACAGGAACTCGCCTGGTTGATAAACAACCAAAGGCTCAGTGCAGGCAATTTCGTCCACTCTTTCATCGAGACACACCTATGCAAGTAGACTTTTTCGGATGGTTGGGTCACACACTCGGTCTGATCATCCACTACATCGTCGAATTCTTCAGCGGGCTGTTCAATATGCTCTCCAACGCTGGCGGCGACTTTGTCGGTGGCATGTCCCGAGCATTGGGCATGGACACCTCGATCATCAACATCATCACCCTGATCATCGGCCTGCTGTTTCTGTATTCGGCCGTACGCGCGTTCATGCGTGCCTCGATCATCATCGGGGTAATCTGGCTGATGCTTGGGCTATGGCTGCTCAGTTGGGTCGTGCACTGAACCCAAAAACACCCACCCACTGTAGGAGCAAGCTTGCTCGCGAAGGACGTCAACGATAACGCTGACATCCTGAATAAACGCGGTGCCCTTGCGTTCTTCGCGGGCAAGCCCGCTCCTACAGTGATCAACCGTCAAATTTCAGCGTCCCTTGATCACCAGATCCGCCGGCGTTTCCCCCACCGCCTGCCAGTTCGGCCGGTACATCGACTCCACCTGCGGCGGCGGCACGCGGTAAGTGCCCGGTGTCACGGCACGGGCCAGGTACAGCAAGTGCGTGGTGCCATCGCCGTCGAGGTTGATGGCCGCCACGTAACGGTCATCACGAAACTCCTGATGCTTGAGCGCCGCGTTCTGCATCGACTCGCGCCATTCCTTCACCTGGCTGCTGGCGTTTTCCAGGCTGGCCGCACTTTGTGCCAGATTCTGGTTTTCCAGCTCCAGGCCCGCAGGCAACAGGTCGACCACCAAGGCATCCGGCACGCGCTGCTTGGCGCTCACGGCCAGGTGCACCAGCACCAGGTCGCCGCTATTGAGGTTGCGCAGGTTCAGCGGTTGGCCATTCATGCCCAGGTATTCCCGGCGGATGCTCAGGTTGTCGCCGCCCGGTGTCGGTGGCACCTGGGGATAACCCGAGATCGTCAGTTGCTGGTAGACCGGCACATCGCCCTGATTGGTCAGGCTCAGATCGCTGGAAAGCAGTTTGCCTTCCAGGTCCAGCGTCGATTGTTGATTGTTCAGCTCATGTTCCCCACCGCTGCCATTGAGCAGGACCTTCCAGGCCGACTCGGGCTGGGCGAACCCCAGGCGCCCGGCCAGGAACAGCGAATTGCGCTCCTGGGTCGACAGGTACGGGCTGGCCGCCAACTGATCGGACAGGCTAAACAAGCGCTCCTCACGCTTGCCCTTGGCCAAGTCGTTTTCTTCCAGCAATGCCAGGATCATCGCCTGATCGCGCAGCGGGCTGCCGTAGTCAGCCAGCCATTCCTTGGCGCTGCGTTGCGCCGCCAGGCCGGCCAGCAAGGCTTGATCCGCGCGGGGCTGGTCACCCATCTTCTGTAATGCGATGGACAACTGCACCAACGGCAACCCGGAACGCGCGTCGCTGCGCCGCTCGAAAATACTGCGCAGCGCCCCCAACGGCGCCTGCTGACTGCGCGCCAGTACCATGCCGGCGTAGGCCTGCACGGCAAAGCGCGTGTGGTCAGCGTTGTCGCTGTAGTCGACTTCGATCAGGTTGCGCTCCTGCACATAGCGCAGCAGGCGCTCGCTGGCTTTTTTCAGCGCTTCAGGCGGTACCGCGAAGCCCTGGTCACGGGCACGCAACAGGAAGTCGGTGACATAAGCCGTCAGCCAATACTCCTCTTCGCCATCGGCGCCCCACAAACCGAAGCTGCCGTTGTAGCGCTGCATGCCCAGCAGGCGTTCGATGCCCAGCTCGATCTTGCGTTTGCGCTCGGCATCCGGCTCGCCCTTGATGCTCAGGCGCTTGAGCAGCGCGTCGTCGGCGTACAGCGACGGGTACAGACCACTGGCGGTCTGCTCCAGGCACCCATAAGGGTAGGCCTTGAGCGCCGAGATCTGCGCACCCAGGTTCAGCGGCGGCCGGCTCGACAGGCTCAGCAGCGCCTCACGCCCAGAGGCATCGAATTGATCCAATGCGCCGGCGGGCAGGCTCCACGGCTCGCCCTTGAGCACCGCGCGGTAATGCTTGAGCAACGCCGGGTAGGCCGGGCGCACGCCCAGGGTCCATTCGCGGCTGAACGGCGGGAGGTTCTCACCGGGCAGGTCCAGGCCATTGACCGTGACCTTCACCTTGCCTTGACCCAAGCCACCCCAGGCTTTCACCGGGATACGCAGGGTAGTGCGCTGGCCTTGCTTGAGCTCGATGGTTTGCGCGCCCGTGTTGACCAACTCCAACTGCCCTTCGGCACTCAGTTGCACATCGAGTTTCTGCGCCTTGCCCGACAGGTTGGACAGGTCCAGGGCCAACGTCGTCTGGTCACCGCCGGCGAGGAAGCGCGGCGCCGACAGCTCGGCGATCAGCGGCGCGGCGATCACGGTCTTGCCTTCGGCCATGCCGTAGCGGTCGTCGCTCCAGGCCTGGGCCATCAGGCGCAGTTCACCGTTGAAGTCGGGGATGTTGACGCTGACTTCACCCTCGCCCTGCTCATTCAAGGTCACCGGCGCGCTTTGCAGGGCGACGATGGTCACACTGGTGTCCGGACGCTTGCCGCCCTTGGCCAGCGCGGCGTCACCGCCAAAGGCCAGGCTGGCCAGGCGGCCCTGCCCGGCTTCGATCAACTGGCCGTAGATATCGAACTGGTCCACGCCATAGGCCTTGCGGCCGAACAGGCTGGAGTACGGGTCCGGCGTCGGGTATTCGGTGATATTGAGGATGCCCACGTCCACCGCCGCCACCAGCACGTGCACCTGTTTCGGCACGCTGCCATCGGCGTTTTTGGCGGCGATCTTCACCGTCAGCGGTTGCTTGGGGCGCATTTTTTCCGGCGCGGCCAGGGTCACGCCCAGCTTGCGCTGGGTGCGATCCAGCGGCAGATGCAGCAGGCCTACCGCGCGCTTGGGGGTGATATTGGCTTTGCGCTCGCCGGGACGAACCACCAGGGCGCTGACGTACAGGTCATGGCGCGACCATTTCGGATCAAGCTTCACGGCAAAGCTTTTGCCTTCGGCCGGCACGTCGATTTCCTGCCACCACAGCGGCCCTTCGGCGGACTCCACCAGCAGGTAGCCTTTACCGGCCGCCGGCGGCGTGACCGTGACGTTGGCGGTATCGCCGTCGCCATAGGCGGGTTTATCCAGCGCCAGCTTGACCTGATCGGGCCGTACGGCGCCACCTTCGGTGTTGTCCTGGGCCTGGTAGCCGGCCCAGAAGCGCAGGCTGCTGACCAGGCCGGTCTGCGGGTCTTCGACCTCGACACGGTACGGGCCCCACTCCACCTGGAAGCTGACCTTGGCGGTATCGCCGGCCTTGATGTCCAGGGTCTGTTCGTCGAGGTTGAGGAATTTCTCGTTGTAGTGATAGCTCCAGCCATCGCTGTCGGAGTAGTTCCAGTAGTAGTCACGGCGCTCGCGCACCAGGCGGACCTTGAGGTTTTGCGCGGCAAGTTTCCGCCCGTCCTGGTTGGCCAGCAGCACTTCGAATTCTGCCGGGCCGTCGCCATTGGTTTCCTTGCCGTCAAACAGACCACGCAGGCCCGGCAGTTGCTCGGCCGGCCAGATCGGCTGCACCAGGCGCCGGGTGATCGGCCGTCCGCCCGACTCGTGCAGGCTGGCTTGCACGATCAGTTGCAGGGGAGATTTGGCCTCCGCCCATTTGCTTTCCAGGGTCAGTTCTTCCTGGCCCTTGGCGTCGAGCACGCTTTCGTCGAGCTCGAAGTCCTGGCTCAGTTCCTCTTCGGTGACGGAGCCGAATTGATAGCCCGGCAGCGACTTGACCGCTTCGCGCAGGGGGCGCACATAGACTTGCCCGCTGACGCGATTGCCCGACGCCGGCGCACCATAGAGGTAGCGACCATTGACCTTGATCACCGGGTTATCCGCCGGGCTCAATGCCGTGTCGCTGCCCTTGAGTTCCAGCGCCAGGCGCTCGGGCAGGAAGTCTTCGACGAGGAATTCATACAGCTGCGGCTTGCCATCGCCCAAGTCGAACACCAACTGCCAGCGGCCAGTCGGGGCTTCACCGGCCAGCTGCAGTTGATATTGATAGAGGCCGGAGGCATCGGCATCCCAGACGAACTTGCGGCTCACCTGTTCATCCGGGCGACGCACTTCGACGCTCACCGGCTGCGGCTTGACCACGTTGCCGTCCTTGTCGCGCAGCAGGGCGTTGAGCAGCACGGTTTCGCCGGGGCGATACAGGTCGCGCGGGCCGAACACAAAGAACTGCAACGGATGGGAAGGTTGGCCGCCGATATCGAACTCGGCCAGATCCAGCGCGGCACTGTCCAGGCGCAGCAGACTGGTCTGCTCACCCTGTTTGGCCAGCAGCACCTGGGCCTTTTTCGGCAACGGCAACTCAGCGTGACCGCCCTTTTCGGTCTTGCCCTGGCCCAGCACACGGCCGTCGGCGTCGAGCACTTCGAGGTCGACGCCATCCAACGCCTTGCCACCTTCCAGCGCCTGGGTAAACACATCCAGGCGATTGGCGTAGCGGTGCACCGACAGGCCGATATCGCTCAAGGTAAACAGCGTGGCCGGTTGCGAATAGTTGTAGGTGCCCGAAGCGCGCATCACCGCCAGGTACACGCCCGGTTGCTGCAATTGCTTGAGGCCGGCGATCGGCAGCAGCAGGGTTTCACGGGTATTGCGCGCCGGGTTCAGGTCGAAACGGCCGCCGTAGACCAGGTCGGCCAGCGGCAGCAGTTCGCGGGATTCATAACTTTGCAGGCTGGTATTGCGCCCCCACTGTGCCAGGAACGACGGCAGCGATTCGGGCTTGATACGGAAGAATTCAACGTCGATCTTGTCGACGTTCAATGCGATCACCGGCAGGCCTTCGGCCAGGCGCGTCGGCAACAATGTGCCACGGCTGGCGAAGCCGACGGTGGCTTGCAGGTCACGGGTTTCCAGGCGCGCGATGTACTCGGCGGCGAGCGTGTTGGCGTTGACCGCCTTCACCCCGGCATCCACCGTCAGCACCAGTTTGCGCTGGGGTTCCAGGTGACGCAGGCGCAGCTCCATGAGGTTATCGGACAGCTCCCAGGCGCCATCGACCTTGCCGGACTTGCTGTCGACCAGATGGAGTTTGTCGGCAAACTTCTGCTCCGGGTCCAACGGAATGGAAAAACTCACCGACAAGGTGCTGGCGCCGTCCAACTGTACCTCGGACACGTCCACCACACTCAACTCACGCCCGGCATAACGCTGCTTGAGCGCCGCCACATCCACCGCGGCCTTGGCCGGTTTCGGCGCTGCCGCCACGGTGGGCGCAGGCGGTGCTGCCGGTTTATCGGAAGAATCGCAGGCGCTCAGCAGGGCCAGCGCGCAGGCCAGGAACAATCCTTTGTTAAGCATGGGGCACTCGTAGTCAGAGGGAACCGAGGGGTGAACTATATATCAGCGCCGGCCAAGCCGATGTGGCGCTGGTCACATTGACCGACGGAGGGTGAGTTGGTTCTCAACGGTCTCAAGTCCCAGCCAAATCCCACAGGCATAGGGCTCCATTCCACATTGGCCCTGTTGCGCTGCCAATGGGCGGTTACAATGCCGCTCCCCCAAGGAGCCCGCATGTCCACCTTACTGACCGACTGGCGCGACCGCCCTACCCATCGCCGCGTATGGGCTTTGGCCGCGCCGATGATTCTTTCGAACATCTCCGTGCCGTTGGTGGCACTGGTCGACAGCATGGTCATCGGCCACCTGCCCCACGCCCACCAACTGGGCGCCGTGGCCGTCGGTGCCAGCCTGTATACCTTCCTCGCCTGGGCCATGGGTTTTCTGCGCATGGGTTCCACCGGTTTCGCCGCCCAGGCCGCCGGGCGCAAGGATGGTGCGGCACTGCGACAGATCCTGCTGCAAGGTTTGCTGCTGGCGCTGGGGCTGGCGATGTTGCTGGGGACCGTCGGCATCCCCCTGAGCCATCTGGCTCTGGAATGGATGCAACCGTCCCCCGAACTCAACCAATTGACCCGCGAGTTCTTCCACACCCGCCTGTTCGGCCTGCCCGCCGCCCTGGCCAGCTACGCGCTGGTGGGCTGGTTCCTCGGCACGCAAAACGCCCGGGCGCCATTGGCAATCCTGTTGACCACCAACCTGGTCAACATCGCCCTGAACCTGTGGTTTGTACTGGGCCTGGACTGGGGCGTGGTCGGCTCGGCCCGCGCATCGGTGATCGCCGAATGGACCGGCGCCCTGCTTGGCCTGGCCCTCACGCAAAAAGCCCTGCGCGCCTACCCCGGGCATATCGCCTGGGCCGTGTTGAAACGGTGGCAAAGCTGGCGCCCGTTGCTGGCGGTGAACCGCGACATCTTTATCCGCAGCCTGGCGCTGCAGTCGGTATTTTTCATGATCACGGTGCAAGGCGCACGCCTGGGCGATGCCACCGTGGCAGCCAATGCTCTATTGCTCAATGGCTTGTTGCTGACCGCTCACGCGCTGGACGGCCTGGCCCACGCGGTCGAAGCCTTGTGCGGACACGCCATCGGCGCCCATGACCGCGCCGCGCTGCGCCGTTCGCTGGTGGTCGCCGGCGGTTGGTCGCTGATCGCCAGTGTGGGGTTTGCTCTGCTGTTCACCTTCGCCGGCCACCTGTTTATTGCCATGCAGACCGATATCCCCAGCGTGCGCGAAACCGCCGATCTCTACCTGCCGTACCTGGCGGTACTGCCGTTGATTGCGGTGTGGAGTTATCTGTTGGATGGGTTGTTTATCGGCGCTACGCGCGCCAAGGAAATGCGCAATGGCATGTTGCTGACAGTGCTGATGGTGCTGCCCTTTGCCTGGGCACTGCAAGGCCTGGGCAACCATGGGCTGTGGATGACGTTCCTGCTGTTCATGGCCTTGCGCAGCCTGACCCTGGGGAGCATTGCCTGGCGGCTCAAGCAGCGGGGGGAGTGGTTCGGTACCCGTGCCGACTGAACCTACCTGTTAATTCTGACAGGTTACAGACCGACATTCCGGGCGTTGAATGGCCATGGGTAAAACCCATCCCATAGATTCAAGGAGAGTCGGATATGAACATCACGAAAGCGCTTTGGATCGCTACGGCTTGCACACTGGCGAGCATCGCGGGATGCACCAATGGGCAAGGGCCGAACACTATCGAGGACAGACTGCGTGTTACAAACAGTAGCCGGTCCAATCTGACGCTCTTCCAAGGAACCGAGCGCCACGCCCTCGCTCCAGGTGCAAATATTGAACTGCCCTTTAATAGCCAAAATGTCACGGTGGCGCCCACCACCACCGGTGCCGACAGACTTGACCGGGTTGTCCTTCAATTCAACCCAGGCCAATGCCCGCTCAAGCTCTGCCTGGTCGCGTACTGAACCGCCCACCGATACGACCCGCGAGAAACCCCGCGCGTCGTTCAACCCAGCATCAGGACGACAGGTATGACGAACGCGTCAGGCCCAGGCGCAAGGCGTCGAGGAACTGCGTCCGCTCACTGGCACTGATCTTCGCGCTGGCGCACTTGTCACGGTAGTGAGTCATCAACTCCTCCGGCGACAAGTGCACGTAGCGCAGCATGTCTTCGATGGTGTCGTGGGTCTCGATACCGGCGCTGTACACCGAACCGTCTTCGCGCTGGTAGATGTTCACCGAGTCGGTGTCACCGAACAGGTTGTGCATGTCGCCGAGGATTTCCTGGTAGGCGCCGACCAGGAAGATGCCCAGCAGGTAGTCCTCGCCTTCGTTCAAGGCGTGCACCGGCAGGCTGGTCTCGATGCTCTGCTCGTCGACGTACTGCTTGATCTTGCCGTCGGAGTCGCAGGTCAGGTCTTGCAGCACGGCGCGGCGCAGCGGCTCTTCGTCGAGACGGTGCAGCGGCAGGATCGGCAGGACCTGGCCGATGGCCCACGTGTCCGGCAGGCTCTGGAACACCGAGAAGTTGCAGATGTACTTGTCGGCCAGCTTGTCATTGAGTTCGTCCAGGACCTGGCGATGCGAGCGCTGGCGGGCTTTCAACGAGTTGTGCAGGCGGCGGCACACGGCGAAGTAGCACTGTTCGGCCAGGGCTTTCTCGGCCAGGGTCAGTTTGCCGTCGGCGTACTGGGTGGCCACATCGCTCATGTAGTGAGTGGCGCGCCAGTAGGTTTCGGTGACCATTTCGATATCGGTCGGGCCGAGCAGGTCCACCAGCCATTGCACGGTTTCCGGCAGGCTTTCCTTGTTTTCGATGACCGGGATTTCGTCGTTGTGTTTCTCGACGTCGGTGACCTGCACCACCAGCATGGCGTGGTGGGCGGTCAGGGAGCGGCCGCTTTCGGAGAAGATATTCGGGTGCGGCAGGCTCTGGGCGTCGCAGAACTCCTTGAGCATGCCCACGACCACACCGGCGTAGTCGTCCATGTCGTAGTTGATCGAGCTGGCGTTACGCGAGTGGGTACCGTCGTAGTCCACGCCCAGGCCGCCGCCCACGTCGATGTGGTCCACCGGCAGGCCGAGGTTGCGCAGTTCGCCGTAGTAACGAATGGCTTCCTTGAACCCATGCTGGTAGTCGGCCAGGTTGGCGATCTGCGAACCCATGTGGAAGTGCAGCAGGCGGATGCCCTGGTCCAGGCCCGCCGCGCGGAAGCGCTCGACCACCGACAGCAGTTGCGCCGCCGACAACCCGAACTTGGACTTCTCGCCACCGGTGTCCGCCCACTTGCTCGACGCCAGGGACGACAGGCGCACGCGCAGGCCCACCTGTGGCTTGACCTTGAGGCTGGCGGCCTCTTCGATCACCAGTTCAACCTCGGATTCTTTCTCGATCACGATAAATACGTTGTGGCCGAGCTTCTGGCCCATCAGCGCCAGGCGGATGAACTCGCGGTCCTTGTAACCGTTGCAGACGATGGTGCCGCCCTTCGGCGCCAGGGCCAGCACGGCCAGCAGCTCAGGCTTGGAGCCGGCTTCGAGACCGATGGAAACGTTCTGGGTGGCGATGATGTTCTCGATCACCGCTTCCTGCTGGTTCACCTTGATCGGGTACAGCGCGGTGTACTTGCTCTGGTATTCCAGGCGCTCGATGTTGGCGTCGAAAGCGCCGGTCAGCTGGCGTACACGGTCTTGCAGGATGTCGGGAAAGCGCACCAGCAGCGGCAGGGAAAGGCCGCTCTTGCGCAGCTCGTCCACTTGCTCGTAAAGGTCGACGGGTGTGCTGTTCGGGCCGTTCGGACGGACTTCAACGCGACCGGCATCATTGATCGCGAAATACCCGGCCCCCCAATGGCGAATCCCGTAAACACTGCGGCTGTCCGCAACTGTCCATTGGCTGCCATCGTCTTTGCGTGTGCGTCGTACGGACATCGAAGTCCCCTATAAATGAAGGCGAAGGCGCCGCCTCTCGTTCGAGGCTGGCGCAGTCTAAAGAATGAAAATGACGATTTGCCTGTAAGCAAGGTAGACCCCACTCGCAGGACAGAGTTTAGACACAGGTTGGGAAGAGGCTTTCAGCCGCCGGACTTCTTGGCCTTGTAACCCAGCCTGATCAGCTCGGCCAACAGCAGTTCGACGTGATCGCCCTGGATCTCGATGACACCGTCTTTCAACGCGCCACCGGTGCCACAGCGCTTTTTCAGCGTGGTGGCCAGTGCCTTGAGCGGCTCTTCGGCCAACGGCACGCCGGTGATGGTGGTCACCGTCTTGCCGCCACGGCCTTTGCTTTCGCGGCGCACGCGGGCAATACCGTCGCCTTCGGGGATCAGGGTCTGTTTGCAGGTACACGAATCCACGGGCTGACGACAGTCCGGGCAGTGTCGACCTGCGTCGGTGGAAAATACCAGGCCGCCGAGGGCGGCGAAGGATGCGGCTTTTTTGGCCACCGGCAATCCTCTCGGGAGGACAAAGACTGATCGGCCTCCGCTAAGGGACGACCGACCGCGAAGCCCCACTCAGGCAGGGGCAGCGCTACCGAGCCGCCAAGGCTAATCCCCACCTGTAGGAGCGAGCTTGCTCGCGAAAATCGTCAACGATGACGCGTGCATTCCGAATGCACGCGGCGCTCTTGAGTTTTTCGCGAGCAAGCTCGCTCCTACAGTGATCCCAGGGTGCAACAATGGCGGTTCGGGTGAAAAGTCGCGCAGTGTAACGGCAAAAAGCCCACTTGCTAAGAGCCAAATGGCGCCAATTTATGCAGCTTTAGCGACGTGAGGCCAGATAGCGCCGCAAGCCCTCCTGGGCGTCCGGGCAGTAAGGCTTGTGCTCGGCTTCCTGCAGGACCGTTTCCACGGGCAAAAAGCGCGCCTCCATGACTTCTTCAGGCTGCAGGCGCAATGGCCCATCCCAAATCGCCGAGTAGGATTTGCACCAGAGCCGGCTGTCGCCATCCTCAAAGTAGAAATGGTCATGCTCGGTCAGTTCCACCCCGCCGACACCCAGCTCCTCTTCCAACTCGCGGGCTGCCGATAACGCGTAGGATTCGCCCGCCGCGACCATCCCCCCCGCCGCCGTATCCCAGAACCCCGGGTACAGGGCCTTGCTCAGGGTGCGCCGATGCACGCACAGCTCACCCTTGGAATTGAACAGAAAGATAAAGGTGCAACGGCCGATCAAGCCGCGCTGGCGCAAATCGGACCTGACGAGATGGCCAAGCAGGTTGTCCCGCTCGTCGACCCAGCAGATCAGTTCGGCATCAGAGGCCGCACGGTGCGCGGCCTCGTTTTGAGCAGCGTCCATCATCAACCCTGGTTGAGCAGTTGACGCAAATCGATCACCGCCGCATTGGCCCGGGAAATGTAGTTGGCCATGACCAGCGAATGGTTAGCCAATACGCCGAAACCGCTGCCGTTGAGGATCATCGGGCTCCAGACCGGCTCTTGCGAAGCCTCCAGCTCACGAATGATCTGGCGCACGCTGACGGTGGCGTTTTTCTTGGCCAGCACGTCGGCAAAGTCGACTTCGATGGCACGCAACAGGTGGGACAGCGCCCAGGCCTGGCCACGGGCCTCGTAGAACACGTTATCGATCTGCATCCATGGGGTTTCCACCACCTCTTCGTCGACCTGCGGCACTTCACCCGGCGCCAGGGCTTCGGTTTTCAGTGCGGTGTTCAATTTGACCCGGCCCACGCTGGCCGACAGGCGTTGCGACAGCGAGCCCAGGCGGGTGGCCACATCGCCCAGCCAGTTGTTCAGGTTGTCGGCGCGGGCATAGAACAAGGCGCCACGCTGGTTCGGGTCGGACAGGCGCGCTTCATAGCGGCTCAGGGAGTTGATGCCTTCCTGGTACTCCGACTCACTGGACGGCAGCACCCAGCTCTTGTTGTCGAAGTTGAAGCGCGGCTCGGCCTTGGCCAAGTCGGCGTCTTCGGCCGACTGCGACTGGGAGCGGGCGAAGTCTTTACGCAGGGCGCGGGTCAGGTCGCGCACCTGCACCAGCACGCCGTATTCCCAGCTGGGCATGTTGTCCATCCACAGGCCCGGCGGGAAACGGTCGTTGGAAATATAGCCACCGGGCTTGTTCAGCAACGTGCCGACCACGGTCTTGAGGGTTTCGACGGTGGTATAGCCCACCACCATCTGCTTGCCTTCCTTCTCGGCGGCAAGCTGCGCATTCTGCTGGACCGGGAACAGCGCCGGCTCTTCGCTCCAGTACCAGCCCAGGGCGCCGGTGACCAACAGATACAGGCCGAGCACACTGAGCACGGCTCGGCTCATCAGCAGAGTACGAAAATAGCTGCGGTTGGCCGACTTGGGCTCAGGGGCAGGGCCTTTGGCACTGCCCGCACGGTTTTTCCAGTCCAGCATGGCGATATCCTTTCAATCACTTGAGTTCATGCACTTGAATTGAGGGCGTGCGTTCAAACACTCCGACCACAACCCTACCCCATCGTGCCCGCCCATGCGGGGCTTTTCACCAAACGTGCATACGGCAAGCATTCGACTATAAAGGATGCACGCTTTTTAAGCTGCGCGACCGTCAGGTCACCAACTGAATATCAGGGACACACAGTTAATTGACATATGACACTCATCCCATTGAAAAGAGGTGCTAGCATAGAGCCATCAGTTCGACCTCAGCATGCACCCTCACTAGTAGTCAGGATATGACCGAGCCAGAAGACCCCAGCCGTGAGCGTCTCAAGCAGCATTTTGCCCAGCGGGTAATTCATCAGGCACGTCAAATTCTTGAGATCTGGCAGCGCCTGCAACGCAGCGAATGGTCAGGCGCCGACCTCTCCGAACTCAGCGAGGCCAACCTGCGCCTGCAGCGCTTCGCCGAGCGTTTCGAACAACCCGAGCACGGCCAACTGGCCCGGCACATCGGCGAATCGCTCAAGGCCGTGGACGAAAACCGCGGGCGCCTGAGCAGCCAGTTGATCACCGAGCTCAACCGCTTGATGCAGCGCCTGTCCCGCACCGGCCTGCGCCAGGGCGACCAGCTGGAACAAACCTTCCTGCCGCCGATGCGCAAGCCGATCTACGTGATGCTGGCCGATCACGACCGCGCCGAGCGCCTGGCCAAGCAGCTGGAATTCTTTGGCATGAGCGCCCAGTCCCTGGACAGCGTCGCGGCGTTTCGCGCGTCCATGGCCGAGCGCCTGCCGTCGGCGATCGTGATGGACGTGGATTTCTGCGGCGCCGGCCTGGGCCTCAAGCTCGCCGCCGAAGCCCAGGAAGGCCTGGAGCATAAGCTGCCGCTGTTGTTTTTCAGCCTGCACGAAACCGACACCCCCACTCGCCTGGCCGCGGTGCGCGCCGGCGGCCAGGAATTCCTCACCGGCACGCTGGAAGCCTCCAGCCTGCTGGAAAAGATCGAAGTGCTGACCTGCGTCGCCCAGTACGAACCATACAAAGTGCTGATCATCGATGACTCGCGGGCCCAGGCGCTGCACACCGAGCGCTTGCTCAACAGTGCCGGCATCGTCACCCGCACCTTGATCGAGCCGATCCAGGCCATGGCCGAGCTGGCAGACTTCCAGCCCGACCTGATCATCCTCGACATGTACATGCCGGCCTGTACCGGCACCGAACTGGCCAAGGTGATTCGCCACAACGACCGTTATGTCAGCGTGCCGATCATCTACCTGTCGGCCGAAGACGACCTGGACAAGCAACTGGACGCCATGAGCGAAGGCGGCGACGACTTCCTCACCAAACCGATCAAGCCGCGCCACCTGATCACCACGGTGCGCAACCGCGCCGCCCGTGCGCGCAACCTCAAGGCGCGGATGGTGCGCGACAGCCTGACCGGGTTGTACAACCACACCCATATCCTGCAACTGCTCGAAGACTGCAGCTTCCGCGCGCGCCGCGAGAACAAGCCGTTGAGCTTTGCCATGCTCGACATCGATCACTTCAAGCGGGTCAATGACAGCCATGGCCACCCCATGGGCGACCGCGTGATCAAGAGCCTGGCGCTGTTTCTCAAGCAACGCCTGCGCAAGACCGATTACATCGGCCGCTACGGCGGTGAAGAATTCGCCATCGTGATGCCCGACACCGACCTGGACTCGGCCTGCAAGGTGCTGGATGAAATTCGTGGGCGCTTTGCCGAGATTCACTATCCGGCGCAGCCGCAGGATTTGTGGTGCACCTTCAGCGCCGGGGTGGTGGAGCTGTGTGACGGCTCCGACAGCCTGATGATGGCCGCCCAGGCCGACGAGGCGCTGTACCGCGCCAAGGACGCCGGGCGTAACCGCGTGCAAGCGGCGCGCACGTCAAAGCAAAGTGCCACCTTTTCACCAGAATCCACTGATTCCGTCATAACCCTGTAATGAAAACGCAATAACTTCAGGCACTTACCTTTTGCTGTCGGTTGATACCCCGCATGCGCCTGAAGCTGCTGACCAATCTCAATACCCTCCTGCTGGTGGCCGTGTGCCTGGCACTTGGAGCGACGCTGTGGTGGTCGCAACGGGCGCTGGAACAGCCTTATTTGCTGATGGAACGCTACCTCGGCCTGTCACAGACCTTCCAGAACCAGGCCGCGCGCAATATCGACGACTACCTCGCCAGCGGTGATGCATTGCGCTTGAGCAGTGCCAGCCAGAGCCTGGAAAACCTGTTGCAGCACCTGGATGAACTGCCCGCCGACCTCGCACAGAACCTGCGCCCCAGCCTTGCGGACCTGGATGCCTTCAGCAAGACCGACCTGCTGGCGGCCGGTAAGTTGGCAGGTGACCCACAAGCCCTGTTGCTGCAGGCCGAGCGGGAGCTGGGCGCCAACCTGGAGCAGTTGAGCCAGTACGCCATAGGCGTCAACACCCCCGAAGCCGCGCGCTACCTGCCGCCGCTGTTGGCAGCCTCACAGCACCTGGGCAAGCTGTCCCTGGCCCGCGACAAACTGGTGAGCAGCGGCCGCGCGGAACTGGCGGACGATGTGGAACGCGAAGTCGGCAATATGCGCAGCCAGGCCGACCTGCTGGAGCAACTGCCATTACTCGGGGTAAAGGCCAGCGCAGAATCCAACACCGATGATTTTTCGGCCTTGATGGGCCTGGAAAACAGCGCAAAAACCGAAGCCCAGGACACCGGCGTCGACCTCAAGCGCGAACTCAACGGCCTGCTGGCCCGCTACCCCGCCGAACTCCAGCGCACCCGCACGCAGATCCAGCAGCGTGCCGACCTGGCCGCCGCCACCCACTTGAAAATCGCCGCCGTTCAGCAGGCCATCGCCGGCCTGGAGCCGGTGGTGCGCGCGCAACACGGCAAGATCCAGGGCGAAGTGCGCCTGATGCAAGGCGTGATGATCGGCCTGATTCTGCTGATCGCCCTGCTGATCGACACCCTGCAACGGCGCCTGGCGCGGGTGCTGACCAGCCTGGCCCCGGCCTTGTCGACCTGGGGCGAGGGCAACTTCAGCCAACCGATCACCTTGGGCAAGACCAACCGCGAACTGCGCGACATCGAAGCGTCCCTCAACCGTCTACGCGCCTACCTGGTGGATCTGGTGGGTACCATCCGTGGCAATGCCGAAGAAGTGGCCGGCAGCAGCCGCGCCCTGGCCGAACTGAGCAGTGGCCTGCACGACGGCGCCGAACGCCAGGCCGGGGATACCGCACAGATTCGTGACTCCCTGGGCGAACTGGAAGCCACCATCCAGCAAGTCGCCGGTGACGCCAGCGCTGCGGCCGGCGCCAGCCGCAGCGCTGGCCAGGCGGTTGAGCAAGGCCAGCGCGTGATCGGCCTGAGCCTGACCGGCCTGCACGCGCTGGTGGGTGAAGTGCAGCAAAATGCGCAGATGATCGAGAAACTTGCCGAGGAGTCCGCCACCATTGGCGGCGTATTGACCGTGATTCGCTCGATTGCCGACCAGACCAACCTGCTGGCGCTCAACGCCGCCATCGAAGCCGCACGCGCCGGTGAGGCCGGGCGCGGATTTGCCGTGGTCGCCGACGAAGTGCGCACCCTGGCCCAACGCACCGCTGGCGCCACCGCCGAGATCCAGGCCTTGATCACCGGCCTGCAAACCGCTGCGCATCAATCGGTGCAGGGCATGCGCGCCCAGGTTGAACACGCCGAGGCTACCGCCCAGCAAGCCCAGGCTGCGGATGGCGCGCTGGATGAAATCGTCGGCGCGATCCAGACCATTTCCGCCACCGCCGTGCGGATTGCCGATGTAACGGCGCAGCAAAGTGGCGCCGTGAGTGAGATTCGCGACAACAGCGAGCGGATTCATCAGCTCGGCGAGGATAATTTGCTGCGCATCGGCCACGGCCGCAGCCAGGGTGAGCATTTGCTGGTGCTGGGTGGGCAGCTCAATACGGCAGTGCAGGCGTTCCGCGTCTGACCTGCCCCATGAAGATCCAAAATCAAATGAAGATCAAAATGTGGGAGGCGGCTTGCTCCCGATAGCGGTGGATCAGTTACAGATGTCGATACTGACACACTGCAATCGGGAGCAAGCCCCCTCCCACATTTGATCTCCACAGTATTCAAGGGCGTATTACCAATGACCGGATCCCAGCCCCCAGTCATAAATTTTGCGCAATCCTCGCTAATCGTGCCGCCTACTGCATAGAACTGGACAGTCACAAAGGCTTTGCGGCATAGTCGCCGGGTTCTGCCTTGCCCACATCAATAACAAGGAACAGCCGATGGCGACCTTACTGGTTCTTCACGGACCCAACCTGAACCTGCTCGGCACCCGTGAACCGGGCGTCTACGGGGCAGTGACCCTCGATCAGATCAACCTTGACCTGGAACGACGGGCACGTGAAGCCGGCCACCATTTGCTCTACCTGCAAAGCAATGCCGAGTATGAATTGATTGATCGCATCCATGCCGCCCGTAGCGAAGGCGTGGACTTTATCCTGATCAATCCCGCCGCTTTTACGCACACAAGCGTTGCATTACGTGACGCGCTGCTGGCGGTGAGCATCCCATTCATCGAAGTGCATTTATCGAACGTGCACAAACGCGAACCTTTCCGCCATCACTCTTACTTCTCCGACGTTGCGGTAGGAGTGATCTGCGGCCTTGGCGCCAGCGGTTACCGACTGGCCCTGGAGGCCGCCCTGGAACAGCTTGAACAACCGGCCAAGCGCCCCTGACCGACCCTTGGGAGTTGATGATTCATGGATATCCGTAAAGTTAAGAAACTGATCGAACTGCTGGAAGAATCCGGTATCGACGAGCTGGAAATCAAGGAAGGCGAAGAGTCCGTACGGATCAGCCGCCACAGCAAGACCCCGGCCCAACAGTTCTACGCACCCCAGATGCAAGCACCGGCTCCAGCGGCTGCTCCGGCCGCCGCCGCGCCTGCTGCTGCCGCTGCACCTGCCGCACCGGCTGCCCCAGCGCTGAACGGTTTCGTGGTCAAGTCGCCAATGGTCGGTACGTTCTACCGCACCCCGGCACCGACCTCGCCAGCCTTCGTTGAAGTGGGCAAGACCGTGAAAGTGGGCGACACCATCTGCATCGTTGAAGCGATGAAGATGATGAACCACATCACGGCCGAAAAAGCCGGCGTCATCGAATCCATCCTGGTAGAAAACGGTCAGCCGGTTGAGTACGACCAGCCGCTGTTCACCATCGTTTGAACCGCGGAGCGCCTTCGATGTTGAAACCTGCGAAGAAACTGCAAAAAGTCCTGATCGCCAACCGCGGCGAGATCGCGCTGCGTATCCTGCGCGCCTGTAAGGAAGAGGGCATCAAGACCGTCGCTGTTTACTCGACGGCCGATACCGAATTGATGCACGTGAAACTGGCGGACGAGAGTATCTGCATCGGCCCGCCACTGGCCACGAACTCTTACCTGAAAGTCTCGAACATCATCGCCGCAGCAGAAGTGACCGGCGCTGATGGCATCCACCCGGGCTACGGCTTCCTCGCGGAAAACGCCGATTTCGCCGAACAGGTGGAAAAATCCGGGTTTGCCTTCATCGGCCCGAAAGCCGAAACCATTCGCCTGATGGGCGACAAGGTATCGGCCAAGGACGCCATGATCGCGGCCGGCGTGCCAACCGTTCCGGGCTCCGACGGCCCGCTGCCTGAAGACGAGGAAACCGCACTGCGCATTGGTCGCGAAGTCGGCTACCCGGTGATCATCAAGGCCGCCGGTGGCGGTGGTGGTCGCGGCATGCGCGTGGTGCACAAGGAAGAAGAGCTGATCGAAGCCGCCAAGCAGACTCGCTCCGAAGCGGCTGCCTGGTTCGGCAACCCGATGGTCTACCTGGAGAAGTACCTGACCAACCCACGTCACGTGGAAGTGCAGGTGCTGTCCGACGGCCAGGGCCACGCCATCCACCTGGGCGACCGCGATTGCTCGCTGCAACGTCGTCACCAGAAGGTGTTGGAAGAAGCACCGGCACCAGGCCTGGACGAAACCGCTCGCCAGGAAGTCCTGGCTCGCTGCGTCAAGGCGTGCATCGACATCAACTACCGCGGCGCCGGCACCTTCGAGTTCCTCTACGAGAACGGCCGCTTCTACTTCATCGAGATGAACACTCGCGTGCAGGTAGAGCACCCGGTGTCGGAGATGGTCACCGGTATCGACATCGTCAAGGAGATGCTCAGCATCGCCGCCGGCAACGTGCTGTCCTTCACCCAGGAAGACGTGAAGCTCCACGGCCACTCCCTGGAGTGCCGGATCAACGCCGAAGACCCGAAGACCTTTATCCCAAGCCCTGGCCTGGTCAAGCATTTCCACGCGCCCGGCGGCAACGGCGTACGTGTGGATTCGCACCTGTACAGCGGCTACAAGGTTCCGTCCAACTACGACTCGCTGATCGGCAAGCTGATCACCTGGGGCGCGACCCGCGACGAGGCCATGGCCCGTATGCGCAATGCCCTGGACGAAATCGTGGTCGACGGCATCAAGACCAACATCCCGCTGCACCGGGACCTGGTTCGTGATGAAGGCTTCTGCGAAGGTGGTGTGAACATTCACTACCTGGAACACAAGCTGGCCAACCAGTAAGTGCTCCACCCAACAAAGCCGCCTTCGGGCGGCTTTGTTGTTTCTGCACACCTGTTTTCCAGGATGCACACAGTCGAAATGTGGGAGGGGGCTTGCCCCCTCCCACATTTGGTCCGCATTCACTCAGTAATGTCGTCTTATGCTGTTCGCTCGCGTAAACTTGCGCGCTTTCGCAGCCTACCCCGCTGCACACTCATTTTTTTCAAAGGTGCCCGCCATGCCTTGGCTGCAAGTCCGTCTCGCCATCAGCCCAGAACAAGCCGAAACCTACGAAGACGCGTTCCTCGAAGTGGGCGCCGTCTCGGTGACCTTCATGGACGCCGAAGACCAACCGATCTTCGAACCGGAACTCAACACCACCCCGCTGTGGTCCCACACCCATTTGCTGGCCCTGTTCGAAGACGGCACCGACGCCGCCGCCGTGCTGGCCCATATGGAATTGCTCACCGGCAGCCCGTTGCCCGAGCATCACAGCGAAATCATCGAAGACCAGGACTGGGAACGCAGCTGGATGGACAACTTCCAGCCGATGCGCTTCGGCCAGCGCCTGTGGATCGTGCCGAGCTGGCATGCCGCCCCGGAGCCGAACGCGGTCAACCTGCTGCTGGATCCGGGCCTGGCATTCGGCACCGGCACCCACCCCACTACCGCGTTGTGCCTGGAGTGGCTGGACGGCCAGGACCTGACGGACAGCCACGTGCTGGATTTCGGCTGCGGCTCGGGGATCCTGGCGATTGCCGCCCTGTTGCTGGGCGCCAAGGAAGCCGTGGGCACCGACATCGACGTGCAGGCCCTGGAAGCGTCCCGGGATAACGCCGGGCGCAACAACATTCCTGAAGGCAAATTCCCGCTCTACCTGCCGCAGGATTTGCCCCAGGTGCAGGCCGACGTGCTGGTCGCCAATATCCTCGCCGGCCCGCTGGTGGCCCTGGCGCCGCAACTGTCGAGCCTGGTCAAGCCGGGCGGGCGCCTGGCGCTGTCGGGCATCCTCGCCGAGCAGGGCGAAGATGTCGCCGCCGCCTACGCCAAGGATTTCGAGCTGGACCCGATCGCTAACCGTGATGGCTGGGTACGCATCAGCGGACGTCGGCGCTAGAATGAGCGCTTGCCTGAATCGGATGGCCGCATGACCGACAGTTTCGTCACCCAGTGCCCGCATTGCCAAACCCGCTTTCGCGTCAACCACGCCCAATTGAGCGTGGCTCGCGGCGTGGTTCGCTGCGGCTCGTGCCTGCAAGTCTTCAACGCTGCCCGCCAGCTGCTGGAGCAGCGCGCCCAGGCGCCTGCGCCGGAGCAACCGGCCACGATCGAGCCTGCGCGCGAAGCCGCGCCTGAGCCCCAGCGGGCAATCAGCCAGAAGCAGTGGAGCGCCGAAGAGCTGGACCTGGACAATCTGGACCTGGACCAGGAACTGGCCAAGCTGGAACGCCGCGAGATTCAGCACACGCTGCCCGTAGGCACGGAACGCCGCCAGCCTGGTGCCGACCGCCGGCAGAAAGAAGACGCTCTCAGCGCCAGCCGCGAAACCGTCAAGGCCGAAGAAGAGAAATGGGCCGCCAGCCTGTTCAGCGAACCGCCTGAAGAACGCGCCAACGCTTCCGAAGACGAACCTGAACCGACCAAAGCCCCTGCGACCCGGCAGCGCACCGAGCCCTCCATGTCGTTGCACCTCGACGATGAGCCCGCGCTGCGCTCCCCCCCGGAAGATGAACACATCGACCCGCCGTTCACGCCCCTGACAGCGGCAGCGGATGAAGCGGAGCCCGAAGAGCGCGCGCAATCCCGTCGCAAGCGCCCACGTCCCGAGGCCGGCGTCCATGACGACCTGCTCCAGGACCTGGAAGACGACCCTCTGCACCTGTACGCGCAAAAACGCCCGCAGGGCCTGGGCCGTCGCCTGATCTGGGTGCTGCTGGTACTGATCGCCGCCGCCGGCCTGGCCGCGCAGTACATTGCCTATCAATTCGACGACCTGGCCCGCCAGGACGCTTACCGCCCGTGGTTCCAGCAACTGTGCCCGACACTGGGCTGCACAGTGCCGTCGCGGGTCGATATCGCCCATATCAAGAGCAGCAACCTGGTGGTACGCAGCCACCCTGAGTTCGCCGGGGCGCTGGTGGTGGATGCGATCATCTATAACCGCGCGACGTTCTCCCAGCCCTTTCCGCTGCTGGAACTGCGTTTCGCCGACCTCAACGGCAACCTGATTGCCAGTCGTCGCTTCAAGCCCGCCGAATACCTGAGCGGCGAGTTGGCCGGGGTGAGCGAAATGCCATCACAAACCCCGATCCATATCTCCCTGGATATCCTCGATCCGGGCAATAAAGCCGTGAATTACAGCCTGAGCTTCCACTCGCCCGAGTGAATCGGCCTACGCACCGTCGCTTGACGGTGGAGTATTGATTGGTCACCGCCCATCCAAACCGGCGGCGATAAAGAAATAACTGTTCAGATTTTATCCAATTCAGCCTTTATCCAGTCATCGAGAGCGGGTATCATGCCAACCCTTTTTCGAACTCTAATGATCCGGCCCCACAACAGGGAAGTCCTATGTCGGCGGTACGCATCGGCCCATATACATTGCAGAATGGCTTGATTCTCGCCCCGATGGCGGGCGTCACCGACCAGCCCTTTCGTCAGCTGTGCAAGCGTTTGGGCGCGGGTCTAGTAGTCTCGGAAATGGTCACCAGCGACATGAGCTTGTGGAACACCCGCAAATCGCGGATGCGCATGATCCACGAAGGTGATCCCGAGCCCCGCTCGGTCCAGATCGCCGGCGGTGATGCGCAGATGCTGGCGGATGCGGCCCGGGCCAACGTGGAGTTGGGCGCACAGATCATCGATATCAACATGGGCTGCCCGGCCAAGAAGGTCTGCAACAAGGCCGCCGGTTCCGCGCTGTTGAAAGATGAGCAGTTGGTTGCCGAGATCCTGCAGGCCGTTGTTGCCGCAGTGGATGTGCCGGTGACCCTGAAGATTCGTACCGGTTGGGACCGGGACAACAAGAACGGCCTGACGGTGGCGAAGATCGCCGAACAGGCAGGCATTACAGCGCTGGCGGTGCATGGTCGCACCCGCGCCGACCTTTACACCGGTGAAGCCGAGTACGACACCATCGCCGCGATCAAGCAGGCGGTGTCGATGCCGGTATTTGCCAATGGCGACATCGACTCGGCCGAAAAAGCCCGGCGCGTGCTGCACGCCACCGGTGCCGATGGTGTGTTGATTGGCCGGGCCGCCCAGGGGCGGCCGTGGATTTTTCGTGAGGTCGAGCATTTCCTGCGTACGGGTGAAGTCCTGCCGGCGCCGGAACTGGTCGAGGTGGAAAGTATTCTGCTAGAGCATCTGGCTGCACTTCACACCTTCTATGGAGAGGTGATGGGCGTGCGTATTGCTCGCAAGCATGTGGGTTGGTATCTCGCAACCCTGCCAGGCGCCAGGGAGTTTCGCGCCGGGTTCAATCGTTTGGATGAAACGCAAGCACAGGTCACCGCCGTTCGTGAGTTTTTTGCCGAACGAGACAAGAGCCTGAGAGCAGGGGACGGAGAATGGGTGGCCGCATGACGATGATGACCGAGACTTTAGTGAGTGGAACAACACCCGTGAGCGACAACGTCAATTTGAAACAGCACCTCAACACGCCGAGCGAAGAAGGCCAGACCCTTCGCGGGAGTGTCGAGAAGGCGCTGCATAATTATTTCGCCCACCTTGAGGGCGCTTCCGTCACGGACGTGTACAACCTGGTGCTCTCCGAAGTCGAGGCGCCCCTGCTCGAAAGCGTGATGAACTACGTCAAGGGCAACCAGACCAAAGCCAGTGAGCTGCTGGGCCTCAACCGTGGCACCTTGCGCAAAAAGCTCAAGCAATACGATTTGCTGTAAGCATTCAATCAAACCAGAAAGGCGCCCGCGTAAAACCGGTCGCCTTTTTTGCTGACTCCTTTGCTTTTGATGGAAATTGAAATGACCGACCAGACTACCCGCCTGCCGATCCGCCGCGCCTTGATCAGTGTCTCCGACAAGACCGGGATCCTCGAATTTGCCCGGGAGCTGGAAGCCCTGGGCGTGGAAATCCTCTCCACGGGCGGGACCTTCAAGCTGCTGCAGGACAACGGCGTGGCCGCAGTGGAAGTGGCGGACTACACCGGTTTCGCAGAAATGATGGACGGTCGCGTCAAGACCCTGCACCCGAAAATCCACGGCGGCATCCTCGGCCGTCGCGGCATCGACGACGCCATCATGACCGAGCACGGCATCAAGCCGATCGACCTGGTGGCCGTCAACCTCTACCCGTTCGAAGCCACCATCAACAAGCCGGGCTGCGACCTGCCGACCGCCATCGAAAACATCGATATCGGCGGCCCGACCATGGTTCGCTCGGCGGCCAAGAACCATAAAGACGTGGCCATCGTGGTCAACGCCGGCGACTACGCCCAGGTGCTGGAAAGCCTGAAAGCCGGCGGCCTGACCTACGCCCAGCGTTTCGACCTGATGCTCAAGGCGTTCGAACACACCGCCGCCTACGACGGTATGATCGCCAACTACATGGGCACCGTGAACCAGACCGCCGAAACCCTGAGCACAGAAGGCCGCAGCCAGTTCCCGCGCACCTTCAACAGCCAGTTCATCAAGGCTCAGGAAATGCGCTACGGCGAGAACCCGCACCAGAGCGCGGCGTTCTACGTGGAAGCCAAGCCTGCGGAAGTGGGCATCGCCACTGCGACCCAACTGCAAGGCAAAGAACTGTCCTACAACAACGTGGCCGACACCGACGCCGCGCTGGAATGCGTGAAGAGCTTCGTCAAGCCGGCCTGCGTGATCGTCAAGCACGCCAACCCGTGCGGCGTGGCCGTGAGCCCGGACGCTGAAGGCGGCATTCGCCAGGCGTACGAACTGGCCTACGCCACCGACACCGAATCCGCGTTCGGCGGCATCATCGCCTTCAACCGTGAGCTGGATGCAGAGACGGCCAAGGCCATCGTCGAGCGTCAGTTCGTCGAAGTGATCATCGCCCCTTCCGTGAGCGAAGAAGCCCGCGCCATCGTGGCGGCCAAAGCCAACGTGCGCCTGCTGGCCTGCGGCGAGTGGTCGGCTGAACGTGCCGCTGCCTGGGACTACAAGCGCGTCAATGGCGGCCTGCTGGTACAGAGCCGCGATATCGGCATGATCGGCAGCGCAGACCTCAAGGTAGTGACCAAGCGCGCCCCGACCGAGCAAGAGATCAACGACCTGATCTTCGCCTGGAAAGTGGCCAAGTACGTTAAATCCAACGCCATCGTCTACGCCAAGAACCGCCAGACCATCGGTGTCGGCGCTGGCCAGATGAGCCGCGTGAACTCGGCGCGTATCGCCGCGATCAAGGCCGAGCACGCCGGTTTGCAGGTGGCCGGCTCGGTGATGGCGTCCGATGCATTCTTCCCGTTCCGTGATGGCCTGGACAACGCCGCGAAAGCGGGCGTGACTGCCGTGATCCAACCGGGCGGCTCGATGCGCGATGCCGAGGTGATCGCCGCTGCCGATGAAGCCGGCATTGCCATGGTCTTCACCGGCATGCGCCACTTCCGTCACTAAACACCACTGCTTTCCTACTGTAGGAGCGAGCTTGCTCGCGAAAAAACCGAGAACGCCACGGGGAGTCAGATGCCCCCCGTTATCGTTGACGATCTTCGCGAGCAAGAACTAGACGTCCCCCTCGCTCCTACAGAAAGCACAGCGTTTCACAGAGGTTTTTGAAATGAATGTTTTGATCATTGGCAGCGGTGGCCGTGAACACGCCCTGGCCTGGAAAGTTGCCCAGGACCCACGGGTCCAGAAAGTCTTCGTCGCCCCCGGCAACGCCGGTACCGCCATCGAAGCCAAGTGCGAAAACGTCGCCATCGACGTACTGGCCCTTGAGCAACTGGCCGACTTCGCCGAGAAAAACGTCTCCCTGACCATCGTCGGTCCGGAAGTGCCATTGGTTGCCGGTGTCGTAGACCTGTTCCGCAGCCGCGGCCTGGATTGCTTCGGCCCAACCGCTGGCGCGGCCCAACTGGAAGGCTCGAAAGCCTTCACCAAGGATTTCCTGGCGCGCCACAAGATCCCGACCGCCGACTACCAGAACTTCACCGAGATCGAGCCGGCCCTGGCCTACCTGCGTGAAAAAGGTGCGCCGATCGTGATCAAGGCCGACGGCCTGGCTGCCGGTAAAGGCGTGATCGTCGCCATGACCCTGCAGGAAGCCGAAGACGCCGTGCGTGACATGCTCGCCGGTAACGCCTTTGGTGACGCGGGTTCGCGCGTCGTCATCGAGGAATTCCTCGACGGCGAAGAAGCCAGTTTTATCGTGATGGTCGACGGCAAGAACGTGCTGCCGATGGCCACCAGCCAGGACCACAAACGCGTCGGCGACGCCGACACTGGCCCGAACACCGGCGGCATGGGTGCCTACTCCCCTGCCCCGGTGGTGACCGCCGACGTGCACCAGCGCGTGATGGACCTGGTGATCTGGCCGACCGTGCGCGGCATGGCCGATGAAGGCAATGTGTACACCGGTTTCCTCTACGCCGGCCTGATGATCGACAAAGCCGGTAACCCGAAAGTCATCGAGTTCAACTGCCGCTTCGGCGACCCGGAAACCCAACCGGTGATGCTGCGCCTGCAATCGAGCCTGGTGCTGCTGGTGGAAGCCGCCCTCGCCCAGGCCCTGGACAAGGTTGAAGCGCAGTGGGATCCACGTCCGAGCGTAGGCATTGTGCTGGCCGCCGGTGGTTACCCGGCCGACTACGCCAAGGGCGATGTGATTGAAGGCCTGGACGCGGCTGCTACCCTGGAAGGCAAGGTGTTCCATGCGGGCACCGCGCTCAAGGACGGCAAGGTGGTGACCGCCGGCGGCCGTGTGCTGTGCGCCACCGCCATGGGTGCCAGCGTCGACGCCGCACAGCAACAGGCGTACAAGCTGGCTGCAAAAATCGACTGGAAAGGCTGCTTCTACCGCACGGACATCGGCTACCGCGCCATTGCCCGTGAACGTGGCGAAAGCCAGTAACGCGAGCTATCCGTTCGGTTAGGCAAGGGCTTCTGGCCCTTGCCGTATACAGGCCTCCCCGCGCATAGTTAACCGTGCATCAACCTACGAAGGGATTTCGCCGTGCGCTGGCTCAGGATCGCCATAGGTTTCACTGTCAGTCTGCTGACGCTGCTCTGCCTGTTCCCGGCCCAGGCCGCCGCGCAAGGCAGTGGCTGGGCAGTATTGCTTGATGAACAGGCCGACCTGCAGCTGAGCGACATCCGCTCCTCGCGCTACACCAATCAATTCAGCCCCATCGAACTGGACCGCATTACCGCCGCGGAACCGGACGGTGCGTTGTGGGTACGTTTCAAGCTGCAACCTGGCAAGCACGAGCAGGTGCTGCGGGTATTCGCCCCGGACCTGGCACACCTGAGCCTCTATGTGCTGGACGGCGACACCCTGATCGAGCAACAAAGCAGCGGTAACCGCCAGCCCCAGGCGGAACGTCCGCTGCCCAGCAACGACTTCATGCTGCCGATGCCCCAGAGCCAAAAGACCCTCGACGTCTACCTGCGCCTGGTTTCAGAGCACGAACTGCGCCCCTATATCACCCTGGAGTCAGCCGTGCTGGCCGCCGCCGACCAGACCCAGACATTGATCTACGGCCTGCTGTTCGGCTGCCTGCTGATGCTGATCCTGCACAACCTCACGCGCTTCGCTTACCACCGCTCGCGCAGCAGCCTGTGGCTGGCGGCCTGCGAACTGCTGTTGATGCTCAGCCTGGCGCTGCTGCTCAACCTGGTAGGCCCATGGCTGCCGAACTGGCACGCGGTCCAGACCCCCGGCGCCTACCTGGCCCTGCTGCTGACTGCGCCGTGCGGGCTGATGTATGCCTATCGCTTCTTCATGCCCCTGGGTCCGCACCCGCTGAACAAGCTATTGATGGCCGACATCCTGTTTATCGTGCTGTGCGGCCTGCTGCTGTTGTTCGTCAGTACCCTGCCGCTGAACATCATCACCTACGCGCTGGTGGCCCTGGCGGGCCTGAGCATGCTGTTTGTCTCGGCGTATCACTGGCAGAAAGGCTACCGCCCGGCGCGCTTGTTCGTGGCGGGCATGGTGGTGTTCAACATCGGTACGCTGATCATTCTCCCGGCGTTGCTGGGGCTGACGATGGTGTCGCCCCAGGGTTTGATCGTCACATTGCTGGCCTTCATCTGCCTGAGCGGCCTGTTGATGAGCCTGGCCCTGGGCGAGCGCCAGCGTGCGATTGTCGAGGCCCGCTTCAGCCTCAGCCGCGACCTGGCCGCCAGTAATGCCGAGATCGCCGCCAAGGCCGAATTCCTGGCCAAGATCAGCCACGAAATCCGCACCCCCATGAACGGCGTGCTGGGCATGACCGAACTGCTGCTGGGCACGCCACTGTCGGTGAAGCAGCGCGACTACGTACAAACCATCCACAGCGCCGGCAACGAGCTGCTGACCTTGATCAACGAGATCCTCGACATCTCCAAGCTCGAATCCGGGCAGATCGAACTGGATGACGTGCAATTCGACCTCAATGCGCTGATCGAAGACTGCCTGAGCATCTTCCGCGCCAAGGCCGAGCAGCAGAACGTCGAGTTGATCAGCTTCATCCAGCCCCAGGTGCCCCGCGTCATCAGCGGCGATCCGACTCGCTTGCGCCAGGCGCTGCTGAGCCTGCTGGAAAACGCCCTGCACAAAACCGACGAAGGCGAAGTGCTGATCGTCGTCGCCCTGGATGACCGCAGCACCAAGCCGCGCCTGCGCATTGCCGTGCAGGACAGCGGCCTGCCCATGGAAGCCGCTGAACGCGAGGCCCTGCTGCACAGCGAGCTGCACAGCAAGAACTTCCTCTCCGCCACCCGCTTGAGCGGTCACCTGGGCCTGGTGATCGCGCGCCAGTTGATCCTGTTGATGAACGGTGAATTCGGCATCAAGAGCGGCAGCCATCAGGGCAGCACGCTATGGCTGACCCTGCCGCTGGACCCGGAACGCCTGGAACACCCCACCTCCGACCTCGACGGCCCGCTCAAAGGCGCGCGGGTGCTGGTGGTGGACGACAACGATACGTGCCGCAAAGTGCTGGTGCAGCAATGCTCGGCCTGGGGCCTGAATGTCAGCGCCGTGCCTTCCGGCAAAGAGGCCCTGGCCTTGCTGCGCACCAAGGCGCACCTGCGCGACTACTTCGATGTGGTGCTATTGGACCAGAACATGCCCGGCATGACCGGCATGCAACTGGCGGCGAAGATCAAGGAAGACCCGAGCCTGAACCACGACATCCTGCTGATCATGCTCACCGGCATCAGCAATGCACCGAGCAAGATCATCGCGCGTAACTGCGGGATCAAGCGCATCCTCGCCAAGCCGGTTGCCGGCTATACCCTCAAGACCACCCTGGCCGACGAGTTGACCCAACGCAGCAAAGGTGGCGTGCAGCCCCGTCCGCCCCTCAGCGTCCCGGCGACGGTGACCGTGCCCAGCGATTTCAGGATCCTGGTGGCCGAAGACAACAGCATCTCCACCAAAGTGATTCGCGGCATGCTCGGCAAGCTCAACCTCAACCCGGATACCGCCAGCAACGGTGAGGAAGCCCTTGAGGCGATGAAGGCCCAGCGTTATGACCTGGTGTTGATGGACTGTGAGATGCCGGTTCTCGATGGTTTCTCGGCCACCCAGCAACTGCGGGCGTGGGAAGTCAGCCACCAGCGCATTCGCACCCCCGTGGTAGCGCTCACGGCGCATATCCTCTCGGAGCACAAAGAACGCGCACGCCAGGCGGGGATGGACGGGCACATGGCCAAGCCGGTGGAGTTATCGCAATTGCGTGAGCTGGTGGAGTTCTGGGTGGCGCAGCGTCAACAACGGCCTGAACACGCTCCGTCCTGACTTGAAATGTAATTCCACTGTGGGTGGGGCTTGCTTCAGTCAAGAGCGAACACTGTAACTGACTGGCATTAGGGCGAGCCCCCTCCCACATTTGATCTCTGGCGCCTGATAGACTCTCCACACTTTCCCCGCCCGCGAGCCCTCCACATGCTCCACGTGTTATTCAGCGTTTACCTGAAGATGCTGGTGCTCTACAGCCCGTTCTTCGTGCTGTCCTGCTTTATCAGCCTGACCCGTGGTTATTCGAGCAAAGAGCGGCGGCGCCTGGCCTGGAAAGTAGCGCTGGCGACCCTGGTATCCAGCGTGTTGCTCTACCTGTTCGGCCGGGTGATCTTCAGCGTGTTCGGCATCACCGTGGATGCCTTTCGCATCGGCGCCGGCAGTGTGCTGTTTATCTCCGCCCTGGGCATGGCCCAGGGCAAGTCGGCCGTGCAGACCGACAATGTGCAGCAGGACGTGACCATCGTGCCGCTGACCATCCCCCTCACGGTCGGCCCCGGCACCATCGGTGCGCTGTTGGTCATGGGCGTCAGCCAACCGCACTGGGATGACAAGATCACGGCCATCCTCAGCATCGCCCTGGCCAGCCTCACGGTCGGTGTGGTGCTGTACCTGTCCAACCGTATCGAACGGATTCTCGGTGACCAGGGCTTGCAGATTGTCAGTCGGTTGATGGGATTGTTCGTGTGTGCCCTCGCCGCGCAAATCATCTTTACCGGGGTGCGCGGCTACCTGGTGCCTTAGATCCGGTATTTGGCAATCGCCGACTGCACCTTGTCGCCCGCGCTCTCGCGCATCAGTTGGATGGTTTTTTCGTTGACCACCGAGGTATTCAGCACCAGGCAGGTTTGCCCACTGAAAGCCTCGAACTGGGTACTGTCCCATTCCAGAAACGGCAGCCCAACCTGCTTGCTCACGCCATGGGTACTGTAAGTCACCAGCACCATCGTCAATTCGCCGTCCGTTTCGGCGCATGACGCCAGGCCAAAATCACCGCCCTCGTGCACGCTGCTATTGCGCTTGAACAGCTCGAAGGATGCCGGCTGCTGCTTCAGGGCCTCCAGCGCATCGGCGGCCAGTTTGGGCAGCGCAGTGAGCAACGGCCCGGTCAGTGACGTCGACGCCAACAGGCTGGCGATGATATTCAGCGCCGCAAGTTGCACCGTCAGGCCCTTGCCGGAGCTTGAAACCCGCTCGAATCGACTGCGCACCGGCAGCCAGCCCAAACCAACCATCACCTTGATAAATTCGTCGTACCAGGCCTCGGTACCTCGATGGATCTTCAATACATCGCTGACGTAGCTGCTGGCCAGCAGATAGCTTTTACGGATGTATTCCCGGTTCAGCCCGGACAGCCCCTCGGCAAACGAAATCACACTGTTGTTGACCACCGCCGCGTTGCTGTCGTCCTCCATGTCGAGCGGCGGCAATGAGGGCTGCGCGCCTGGCGCCCTCGGCAATGTGTAGCGCGCAATCAACTTGCGCCGTTTTGTGTTGTTGATCCTTCTGTGATGTCGCTCCATTTTCAGTTCTCCACAAACACCCCGACTCGGGGCTTGTGTCCACACTAGTCCAGCCACCGGCGGCTCTTCCATGCCACAAACATCGCTTGCCGGCACACGGCAAAAACCCCTGCCCAGCAATGACGGGGCACTCCTCGAGCCCTTCCGGTTTTCGCGGCAAAAAAAAGAAAAAGCCCCGAGCGACAATAGGCAATCACCCATTGTCATTCGGAGCTTTCGTGCAGCCATCCAGGCGTTTTCAGGAGGCGGGCTTTGCACCGTACCAGCGCGGCGTGTACACCCATTCACCGCCACCAGCGCGAGGGAATGTGCAGGTAGTGGACGAGCCGACCAGCACCATGGTGCGCATGTCCACCTGGTCTGGCGTGAGTTGCCCGAGGGTGGTGACGCGCAGGGTCTGGCCGGGGCGGCCGATATCGCGACCCAGCACCACCGGGGTTTCAGGCGTGCGGTGTTGCGCGACGATTTCCAGGGCGCGCCCCAGCTGCCAAGGCCGCGAACGCGAGATCGGGTTGTAGAACGCCAGGGCCAGGTCGGCCTGGGACGCGAGGTCCAGGCGCTTTTCGATGATCGACCAGGGCTTGAGGTTGTCCGACAGCGACATCACGCAAAAGTCGTGGCCCAACGGCGCACCGGCCTGGGCCGCGGTGGCCAGGGAGGCCGAAACCCCCGGCAGGATTTCCAGGTCGACCTGATGCCACGCCGGATTGCCGGACTCGTGCAACGCCTCGATCACCGCTGCCGCCATGGCGAAGACGCCCGGGTCGCCGGACGACACCACCACCACCGAACGCCCCTGGGCGGCCAGCTCGAAGGCGTGGCGGGCGCGCTGCATCTCTTCGCGGTTATCGGTGCAATGCTGTACCTGATCGTCACGGAACGGCCCGGCCATGCGCACGTAGGTTTCGTAGCCCAGCACATCGGTGCAGCGTGCCAGCTCGGCCTTGACCGCCGGCACCATCAGCTCGGCGGCGCCAGGGCCCAGGCCGATCACGGCAAGGCGGCCACGGCGGCGGCCGACCTGGGCCAGGTCCAGCGGTTGGTCAGCCACCTCGATGACAATATCGGCAGCCTGGGTAACGCCGCCAAAGCGCAGCGGCACACCCAACGCCGACGCGGCTTCGTGCAACGACGGGTCAGCCATCTGCGTATCGCTGGCCAACAGGCACGCCAGGGATTGCACGGCAATGCCCGCCTCGTGCAAGTCCGTGCGCACACGCTCGGCCAACTGCGCACCCGGCTTGCAGGTCACGCACACCGTCTTCGGATAGATCAGCAACTCGTTGGCGGCAGGCACACGCTCGGCACTGCCCACGTGAATGGCTAGATGCGCCTGCTGGTCCTGGGGCAAATTCGCCTGGTCCAACCACGGCGCCGCACCTTCGATACGCACGCTTTCGCCGGCCAGCAGGTCGGACACGAAGCGCTTGCCCAGTTCCAGGTCCGCCAGCTCATAACCCGCCGGCGGGTTGAGCAGGCAGGTGCCGAAACGCAGCTCGCCACTGGTGGTGATCGCCGCAGCGACACCCAGCGCCGCCGCGATGTCCCGCGCCATGACGTTCACCCCGCCAAGGCCACCGAGCAACGGCACCACGGCGCTGCCATCTTCCGCCACGGCCAGCACGGCGGGTTCTTCGCCTTTCTCCAGCAGCAGCGGCGCCAGGGTGCGGATCACGATGCCGGCCGCACACAGGGCGATCAGCGGTGTGCCCTGCTGGTAGAGCTGACGCAGGGTCGCGCCGAATTCGCCGTAAGGCTGGTCCACCCCCTCAACCCGCCCGGCCAGGCCGTGGATCAGTGCCCCAGGGTAAACCTGCTGGATCCTGCGCGCGGTGGCCAGGCTGCCCTGGCCCAGAATGACAATCGCCGGGTTCATCAACCTTGCCACCGTTCACCCGGCACGATGATCAGCGAGAAGTACGGCGAAGACATCGGCTCCACCTGGTCCAGCGCCACGATTTTCTGGTTGGCCATGGTCGCGCGCTCCACATACAGTGCGCGCTCGGCCAGGCCAAGTTCTTCGAGTACCTGGCGCACCTTGGGGAAGTTGCGCCCCAGCTTCATGATCACCGCCGCGTCAGCATCCGCCAGGCGGCGCTTGAGGTCTTCGTGGGGCAATACGCCCGACAACACCGACAGGCTCTGGTTGCGATACACCAACGGTGCGCCCAGCACCGAGGCGCCGCCAAGCATCGAGCACACACCGGGGATAACCTGGGCTTCGTAGCGCTCGGCCAAGCGGTCATGCAAATACATATAGGAGCCGTAGAAGAACGGGTCGCCTTCACAGATCACCGCCACGTCGCGACCGGCGTCCAGGTGCACGGCCACCTCGACACTGGCGGTGTCGTAGAAGTCGCTGATCACTTGTTCATAGGACAACGGCGCCGGTAGCGCTTCGGTGGTCACCGGGTACACCAGCGGCATCAGGGTTTGTTGTGGCACCAGGTGGTCTTCGATGATGCCGAAGGCGTTACCCTTCTTGCCCTTGGCCACGAAATAGGCCACCACCGGCGATTCGCGCAGCAGGCGCAGGGCCTTGAGGGTAATCAGTTCCGGGTCGCCGGGGCCGACGCCCAGGCCGATCAAACGTCCGCGTGCCGGCATCATTCGACCTCCGTGGCGAGCGCATTCACCGCCGCGGCGGCCATGGCACTGCCGCCCAGGCGGCCCTGCATGATCACGAACGGTACGCCGCGACTGTCCGCTGCCAGCATCGCCTTGGATTCGGCCGCGCCGACAAAGCCGACCGGGAAGCCGAGGATCAACGCCGGTTTCGGTGCCCCCGCGTCGAGCATTTCCAGCAGGTAGAACAACGCGGTCGGCGCGTTGCCGATTACCACCACGCTGCCTTCCAGGTGCGGACGCCACAGCTCCAGGGCCGCAGCGGAACGGGTATTGCCCAGCTCCCGCGCCAACTCCGGCACGCTGTCGTCGCGCAGGGTGCAGATCACCGGGTTGTTGGCCGGCAGGCGCGCACGGGTCACGCCTTCGGAGACCATCCGCGCATCACACAGAATCGGCGCACCAGCGGCCAGCGCATCGCGCCCGGCCTTACCCGCACCTTCGGAGAACTGCAGGCCATCGATGGCCTCGACCATGCCGCAGGCATGGATCACCCGCACCGCGAGTTTCTCCAGGTCGGCCGGGATACGCTCCAACTTGGCTTCCGCGCGAATAATGGCGAAGGAGTTGCGATAGATCTCCTGACCGTCGCGGATGTAATCAATCATCGGTGTTGCTCCGTGGGTGAGCGCGCAGCAAGGCGCCCGCCGCTTCAATGGAAAGGGTGCGTGCGTGCAGCCGGCCGAAACCGGGGTGGGCTGCATCGCGAAAATACAGGTCGTAGTGGCCGGGGCTCACCGCCAGCAAGGTGACCGGCGCGATATGTGCGGCGGCGCAGGAACGTGGGCAGCCGGACAGGTGCACGTCATGGCCGGGATGCAGCGCGGCCAAGTGCACGGCGTCGGCCTTGGTGTCGGCGAGGGCCTTGCCGCAACCGCTGGAACCGGTGCAGGCGATCACGCGGGCCAAGGGTTGATCGACGGTGCAGAGGAAGCCCAGTTGCGCCAGGCGTTGGGTCACGGCGTGAGGTTTTTCGACGTTGGGCAGTAACACACCTTGCCAGGGGGTGAAGCGCAAGGTGCCGTCGCCATATTCGCTGGCGAGCTGCGCCACGCCTGTGAGCATCGTCGAATCCAGGCGCCCCAGGGGTGCGATGGCCGCGACGTAGAATTGATTGCTTTGAGCCTGTGGATAACTCCCGAGGTGCAGCAAAGCGCCGCTGGGTGGGCGTTTGAAGCCATCGGCCGGCAGCAGCGGCAGGCTGAGGCGGCTCAACAACTTATCCACAGCCAGGTGGCGCATGCGGGTTTGTTCCGGGGTGGCGAGGTCAAGAAACGCCTCCAGCACCGCCACCACCAACCCATGACCCTGTGCCAACGGCACGGCGGCCAACGGCGCATCCCGCCCTGGACAACCCGCCAGGCCGAACGCAAGGAGCGTCTCGCCATTGCGTACGAACGCCGACAGCCACAGATCATGATGATGCTCGAGCATCGCCAGAGCCTCGCCGCCGTCCAGTTGCACGGCGAACTTGGCCGACAGCTCATGGAAACGCGGACAGTTTTGCAGGGTAGCGAGGATCTGCTCGGCCAGCGGCCGGGTGTCGAACAGCATCTGCGGGTCGATACCGGCGCTGGGGCTGAGCATCAGGTTGCGCACGTCATCGCCGGCAGCGGTACTCGGGCCCAGATCGGCGGCCAGCAGCATGGCGATCAAGGCGTCTTGCTCGGCACCGATCCCACGTATCTGCAGGTTGGCGCGGTTGGTCGCCTCGATCACCCCGCCCGCATAGGCCTGGGCCGCGTCCGCCACGGCGCGGGCCTGGGCGGCGCTGATCGAGCCACCGGCCAGTTTGATCCGGCAGATGCCGCCATCCAGCGCCTGGACGATACGCAGCAACCCCGGACAAGCCGAGGGGCGCAAGGTATTCACAGCGGGCGTTGGGTTCAAGGGGCTACCGGTTGACGGGTAAAGGCGCGGTATTATGCCTGCTTTGTCCGGCGGCATGAAAAGCCTGCCCGTCGGATGTCGCTCAAGGAATTGATATGTCGCCCTGGCTGACGGTTGTAGGCATCGGTGAAGACGGCTTCAAGGGGCTGGGCAGGAATGCCCGGCATGCCCTGTTGCGCGCATCGCGGATTATAGGTGGTCAGCGCCAGTTGGACCTGTTGCCGGTGTGTATTCGCGGTGAGCGCCAGGTGTGGCCGAGCCCGTTCTCCCTGGAACCGGTACTGGCGCGGCGTGGCGAGCCTGTGTGCGTGCTGGCCAGTGGTGACCCGATGTTTTATGGCGTGGGGGCCAGCCTGGCACGACAGGTGGCGGCTGAAGAACTGCTGATTTTGCCGGCACCGTCGTCGGTGTCGTTGGCAGCGGCGCGGCTGGGCTGGCCGTTGCAGGAGGTGGTGACGCTGTCCGTAGTGGCACGGCCAGTGGCGGCGATCAATGCGCATCTGGCCACAGGTGTGCGTTTATTGGTACTGAGTAATGACGGCGGCAGTCCCGCGTTGATTGCTTCGTTGTTGGCTGAATCCGGGTTTGGGCCCAGCCGATTGACAGTATTTGAACACCTGGGCAGCGCGAATGAGCGGCGCATCGACGGTTTGGCTGAGGATTGGCAGCACGCCTGTGTCGCCGATTTGAACCTGGTCGCCATCGACTGCGTGGCCTCCAGCGACACACCACGTCTGTCGCGCCTCGCTGGCTTGCCCGATTCCGCCTTCCAGCACGACGGACAACTGACCAAACGCGATGTGCGCGCCATGACCCTCGCCCGCCTCGCCCCGATGCCCGGCGAACTGCTGTGGGACGTGGGTGCGGGCAGCGGCTCCATCGGTATCGAATGGATGCGTGCCCATCCGAGCTGCCGAGCATTGGCAATTGAAGCAGACGAAGGCCGCCAGGGCCTTATTGAACACAATCGCGACGCCCTCGGCGTGCCCGGTTTGCAGTTGATTCGTGGCAAAGCCCCGGAAGCGTTGCACGGCCTTACAGCTCCCGACGCCATCTTCATCGGCGGCGGCGTCACCCGCGACGGCGTGCTCGACACCTGCTGGCAACACCTGCGCCCCGGCGGTCGCTTGGTGGCCAATGCCGTCACCCTGCAAAGTGAAATGACCTTGATGAACTGGCGCGCGGAGCATGGCGGCGAACTGACGCGCATCCACGTCGCTCAGGCCCAGCCACTGGGTGAGTTCGATACGTGGCGCCAGGCGCTTCCAATCACCCTGCTGGACGTGGTCAAGCCGCGATGAAACGCATCCTGCTGCTGGGCGGTGTGACCGAAGCGCTGGCTATCGCGCGCACCTTGGGGCCGGAGCATATCTACAGCCTGGCGGGTGTGGGGCGTGTGCCGACCGATCTCACCTGCCAGGTGCGGGTCGGCGGGTATGGCGGCGCTGAAGGCTTGGCGCAGTTTGTTCAGGATGAAGGGATCAGCCTGATCCTCGACGCGACCCATCCGTATGCGGCGCAGATCAGCCGCAATGCCGCCGAGGCTGCACAGTTGAGTGGTGTACCGTGCTGGGCATTGCGTCGCCCGGCGTGGCAGCCGCAGGCCGGCGATGACTGGCGAGAGGTCAGTGACTGGGCTGAATTGATCGAGGCCTTGAAACCCTTCAAGCGCCCATTGTTCACCTTGGGCCGCGAGCCGTTGCAGCACCTTGATGAAATCCCGCCCGAGCAGTTCTGGACGCTGCGCGCGCTGGATGTGTATCCCGGCAATGATCGCTGTGAAGTGATTGGCGCACGCGGTCCGTTCCTGATCGAAGATGAACGCGCGTTGTTTGAACGGCGGGGGATTGATGTGCTGATCAGCAAGAACAGTGGCAGCACCGCCACCGAGCCGAAGCTGGAAGTGGCGCGGGAACGGGGGGTGCCTGTGTTGGTGTTGAAGCGGCCGGTGTTGGCGGCGGTGGATCGGGAGCTTTTGTCGCCCGCAGAAACAATCGATTCGTTGGCAGATTTCATTCGATAGATCAGGATCATCCGCCACCCTCTATCCAATCTATTTGTTACCTCAAGGGACGGCGATGAACCCACAACACGAAGTGCTAAACTCCAGGAACAGTTCAAGCCAAGCCCAACGGTATTCAGGAGCTGACATGATAGAAGTTAAAGAAGCCGTACAAGTCGCCAAGGCGGTCGCAAACGACTTTCTCGGGCAAGAAACAGCACTACAAGACCTGATGCTTGAGGAAGTAGAGTTAGACCCAGGCAATAAAACCTGGGCAATAACACTGGGCTTCAATGTCCCCAACCCTAATAACTATGAAAGGCTAGGCGCATCTTTAGCCGGACAAATACATGCAAGAAAATACAAAACATTCATCATCGACTCGGAGACTGGCGAGTTCCGCTCCATGAAGATTCGCGAAGTATGATCGAAGCCTACATCAAGCAATACCGAAGAAAAGGAATCATCGTTGATACTAACTTGCTGCTTCTGGCACTGATAGGAGGAACGTCCAGCATCGTAGAGTTCAAGAGAACACGCGGCTACAGCGATGCAGACTATCAACTTTTGCTCAAAGTGATTGACCAGTTCGAAAAACTTGTTTCAACCCCTCACATTCTCGCTGAAGTCAGCAACCTGACAAATGGACTTCATGGAAACAAGCTGCGCGATTTTTATGCAACGTTAAAAAACTCACTATCAACAATAATCGAGGTCCATCATCCAGCCTTGGATATAAGTCGCGATTATGAGCTTTCACCCTACGGCCTTACCGACGTTGGCATTGTTGCCGCAGCAAAAGATAACTATCTGGTTTTGACTGACGATCTCAGAGTCGCTGGGTTTGCTCATCAGCACTGCGTAGATGTCGTCAACTTCAATCATATACGGGAAGCCAGCTGGGAGGCCTAAGACCTGCCACACGATCATTCCCACACATATGCGCAGGAACGATCGCTCATCGAACTTGTTAACTATTCGCGGCGGTTGCCTGCCCTGCTCCTTCGTGCACCCTGTCAGCGAGCAATTGTGCCAGCTCGATCAACTGCGCAACGCCCAGTAATTCCTCGCGTGGTGCGCTTTCCAGGTTAAAGGCAAGGTCGCAACTCAGCGCGTTGGCCGAGGCGAGTGTTTCGCTGAGGTTGACGAGCAGGTCTTCGGTGCTGATGCCATCTGCCACGGTGAACAGCCGGACGGGGGGATTGGGGGTGGGTTTGATCATTGTGAAGCTCCTCAGGAATGTGGAGCTGCCACTGATTCGCCGCGACGCGATAGGGTGGCAGCTGTACGCAGGTTCGCGGACCGGTCCCGAGGCAACCCGGCATACCCAAAGGTATCCCGCGCACAGCCGCCATAGCGCCGCACAGTAGACGATAAAAAAGCATCAACTGAAAGCAGACGATAGCGCTTTTGCTCTTAGGAAGTCGGGCCGCGACGCCCGTCCGCGGCATTTGCAGCGGTGTACGAAGACTAGAGATTGAGTTTCCTACCAGCAACCTCAAAGAGTTGTCGGAAGTTTCTGTGGAACGACCTCATATTCGGGCTGCGCGGCGGATCAAGGAGAATTTACCTACATGCGTAACGGAACCCGCTGACTACCTAGAACCGCATACCCTTGGCGATGATCCTCGACGCTTTGTCCTACGGCGTAAACATGAGGTTCACATGACTAACAAACCCCGTACGCAGCACCTGACTCGACCTGCTGAAAGCACAATTATCGAGCACATAATCGCGAACCCAGAGTTCGCGCACGCGCTAAGCCTTGAGGCCGACGAACTAAAATTGGATGAACCCGAAGTCGCAGCTCGATTAAACCAATGGCTGGAAAAAGCCCAATACCTATCTGACAGAAAGACGACGTTCACAGTTTTCGACGCTGCTGACCATCTTCACACACAAGAAGAGATGGATGCTTTCCTTGAAGCCTGTATCGAAGAAGACCCAGGCGATGGCTCATTGATCAAGGTGGCGCGAGCCGACATTGCCCGCGCGACTAGCAGGCTCAACGCCAAGCAATAGCCACACACAATCCAAAATGTGGGAGGGGCGGCGACTTGAAGATCGGCATCCTCTCGATTCCCCGTCTATCCTCAAACCCAGCACTGCGACACCAAACCACACCACCACTTTTTACTTATCCCCCCCGATCAGGCTAAATACCCGCCTGATCGTTTAACCCTACGGATTGTCCGCCATGGCCCGTCAACGCTTTGCAATTGCCTGGATCGCCTGCATTGCAGTGCTGTTCAACGCCTTTGCCATGCCAATGGCCAGCGCGATGCAGCAGTCCAAGGACCCCGTGCAGCAATTGCTGTGGGGCAGTTTCTGTTCGTCCAATGGCGCCAGCCTGAAGACCATTGCCCTGGGCAAGCTGGAGATTCCGGCGCCGCAGCAGGACGATCATTCCACCATGCAGCATTGCTGGTGTTGCTCGGGCTCGGCGCCGTTGGTGGCGTTGCCGGGGCATGTGCCGCAGTTGTATCTCACGCAATTCGAGACGGTACAGCGTCAACCACACACCCCATTGCAAACCCCCACCCCGCGCCAGCAATGGCCGAGCCTCAACCCCCGCGCCTCTCCGACGGCCTGATCTTCTTCGCAAGTGAACTGCGTTTAGAACCGTTCTGGAGAACTGCCATGCTTAAATCTTCCCTGCTTCTGGCTGCGTTGCTGCTGCCGGTGTTCAGTGCTGCCAATGCCGAAGACTACAAGGCCGGCGACCTGCTGGTCAGCGATCCCTGGTCCCAGGAATTGCCGCCCAACGCGCCCACCGTCGCCGCGTATTTCGTGATTCATAACACCGGTGCGACACCGGATCGCCTGCTCAGTGTCGACACGCCAGTGGCCGACAAGGCCGAGCTGCATGAGCATGTGATGCAGGGCGACTTGATGAAGATGCAGCAAGTCCCCAGCGTTGCCGTACCGGCCAAGGGTGACCTGACCTTCGCGCCCATGGCGTATCACGTGATGTTGCTGGGCCTCAAGGACCGCAGCCTGCTGGCCGATGGCAAGCAATTCCCGCTGACCCTGACCTTTGAAAAAGCCGGCAAGGTCGAGGTGGAAGTGTCGGTGCAGAAAGCGCCGCCGATGGCCGGCCACGAGCACAAGCACCCTCAATAGACTGACTCCAGATGGGCGCCCCTCGCGCCAGGCTATCCCCACACCGCCGCGTGAAGCGCGGCAGTCGGATCAGCCTGTTCGCCATGCTGATGATCTTTATCGGTCCGCTGATTTCCCAAGCGATGCCGATGGATCATCACGCCGGTATGTCGATGAACATGTCCATGGACATGCCCGGCGACCACGGCGACGCCCATCACAAGAAAGCCCCTGACGAACACCACGCGCTCTGGTCCAAGTGCGGCTATTGCGACTTGCTCTACAGTTGCCCGGCCCTGCCCGGCAGCGTGTCATTCGTGGCCATCGGTACCCCGCCGCCGGCCAATGCCCTTACCCCCGCACCGCGCCTGGGCCATGCCCGGCAGAGCATCTTCCCCGGCGCCCGCAGCCGCGCCCCGCCCATCGCCTCGTAAGCCCCTGCCACCGTTACTTCACCCCGGCCGACTTTAGACAGACAGCCGCAGGCTGCTGGCCGTGTTGTTTACGATTGATTGATGGAATTTGTCATGTCCAGGTTTACTGCTGACTCCCGTTTGGGAAGCACCTCTGTGCTCGCTGCCCTATGCGGCGCCCTGCTCGTTCCCCACGCCCAGGCCGATGAACACGCCGAGCATGAGCTGACGCCCACGGTGATCACCGCCATTGCGCCCAGCTCGCCGCTGACCGTGGTCACCAACCCCAAAGACCCACGCCAACCGGTGCCCGCCAGCGACGGCGGCGACTACCTCAAGACCATCCCCGGCTTCGCCCTGGTACGCAACGGCGGCACCAATGGCGACCCCGTGCTGCGCGGCATGTTCGGCTCGCGCCTGAACATCCTCACCAACGGCAGCATGATGCTCGGCGCCTGCCCCGGCAGGATGGATGCGCCGACCTCGTACATTTCGCCGGAAACCTACGACAAGCTCACCGTGATCAAAGGCCCGCAAACCGTACTCTGGGGCCCGGGCGCGTCGGCCGGCACCATCCTGTTCGAGCGCGAACCGGAACACTTCGGTGAACTCGGCACGCGGCTCAACGCGAGTGTGCTGGCCGGCTCCAACGGGCGCTTCGACAAGGTCATCGATGCCGCCGCCGGTGGGCCGCTGGGCTATGTGCGGGTGATCGGCAACCAGGCCCATGCCGATGACTACAAGGACGGCAACAACGACACCGTCGCCTCGCGCTACGACAAATGGAATGGCGACGTCGCCGTCGGCTTCACCCCGGATGCCGACACCCTGCTGGAACTCACCGCCGGCCGTGGCGACGGCGAAGCGCGTTACGCCGGGCGCGGCATGGACGGTTCGCAGTTCCTGCGCGAAAGCCTGGGCCTGCGCTTCGAAAAATCGAATATCGGCGAAGTGCTGGATAAGGTCGAAGCCCAGGTCTACTACAACTACGCCGACCACGTGATGGACAACTACAGCCTGCGCACGCCCTCGGGCACCGGAATGATGGCCGGGCCCATGGCCTCCAACGTCGACCGCCGCACCCTCGGCGCGCGCATCAAGGCCACCTGGCGCTGGGCCGATGTGCAACTGATCAGCGGCCTGGATGCGCAGACCAACGAACACCGCCAACGCAGCAGCATGGGCATCGACACCTACAAGGACTTGCCCAAGGTCAAGGACGCCAACTTCCACAACTACGGCGTGTTCGGCGAACTGACCTGGTACGCCGCCGACCGTGACCGCCTGATCACCGGCGCACGCCTGGACCGCGCCTCGGCCAAGGATTTCCGGCAAACCACCGGCTCCCGGATGAGTGCACGCGCCAACCCCACCGCCGACGACACCCGCGCCGATACGTTGCCCTCGGGCTTTATGCGCTATGAGCACGACCTGGCCGACAGCCCGACCACCCTCTATGCCGGCCTGGGCCACTCGGAGCGCTTCCCGGACTACTGGGAGCTGTTCTCGCCCAACACCGGCGCAGTCGGTTCGGTCAACGCCTTCGACGGCGTGAAACCGGAGAAAACCACCCAGCTCGACGTCGGCGCACAGTACAAAGCCGACAACCTCGAAGCCTGGGCCTCGGGCTACGTCGGCCAGGTGCGTGACTTCATCCTGTTCGACTACCGGGCAGGGATGATGGGCACCACCTCCCAGGCGCGCAATGTGGACGCGCGCATCATGGGCGTTGAACTCGGCGCGGCCTACAAACTGACGCAGAACTGGAAAGCCGATGCCACCCTCGCCTACGCCTGGGGCAAGAACAGCAGCGACGGCAAGGCCCTGCCGCAAATGCCACCGTTGGATGCGCGCTTCGGCCTGACCTATAGCGAAGACGACTGGAGTGCCGGCGCGTTGTGGCGGGTAGTGGCGGCGCAGAACCGCATCGACCAGAACAAGGGCAACGTGGTCGGCAAGGACTACGACAAGAGCGGTGGCTTTGGCGTGTTCTCGGTCAATGGCGCCTATCGCATCAACAAGAATTTCAAGGTCAGCACCGGCGTCGACAACCTGTTCGGCAAGGCCTACGCCGAACACCTGAACCTGGCCGGCAACGCCGGGTTCGGCTATCCGGCCAACGACCCGCAGGCCATCAAGGAGCCGGGGCGGACCCTTTGGACCAAGGTGGACATGAGCTTCTAAAAGCATCGGGGGCTTGCCCCCGATAGCGGCCTGACCAACGACAAAAATTCAAGCTTTGCGGAGCATCCCCAATGACCACTCAAAAAGTTTCCTTCTACAACCTGGCCTGGCGCTGGCACTTCTACGCCGGCCTCTTCGTCGCCCCTTTCATGGTGCTGCTGGCCCTGACCGGCGTCATCTACCTGTTCAAACCCCAGCTCGATCCGCTGATGTACGGCGACCTGCTCAAGGTGCAAAGCGCCGAGCACGCCTTGAGCGCCGACGAGCAATTGCAACGCGCCCAGGCGGCCTTTCCCCAGGGCAAGATCAGCAAATACCTGCCACCCGCCGACGCCACCAGCAGCGCGCAGTTCGTGATGCACGACGGCGGGCGCGAAGTGACAGTGTTCGTCGACCCCTATCGCGGCACCGTACTCGGTGAGCAGGATGCGAAAAACAACCTGCAAGCCATCGCTCGCGCCCTGCACGGCGAGCTGATGATCGGCACCGTCGGCGATCGCCTGATTGAACTCGCCGCCGGTTGGGGCGTGATGCTGGTGGTGTCCGGCCTGTACCTGTGGTGGCCGCGCGGCAAAACGTCGGCCGGCGTGTTATGGCCGCGTTTCACGAGCCGTGGCCGCGTGTTCTGGCGTGACCTGCATGCCGTCGCCGGCTTCTGGGGCGCGGCGTTTCTGCTGGTGATGCTGCTCAGCGGCATGACCTGGACCGGCTTCTGGGGCAAGCAATACGCCGACCTCTGGAACACCTTCCCAGCGGCGATGTGGAACAACGTGCCGCAGTCCGATCAGCAGGCGCGGGTGCTCAATACCGCAACGCAACAGACCGTGCCCTGGGCCATGGAAAACACGCCGATGCCGATGTCCGGCGACCATGCCGAACACATGAACCACGGTGCCATGCACGCTGCTCCCGCCGCGCCCACGGTGCGCCTGCAACAGGTGGTGGACCTGGCCAAGGCACGCAAGGTCGAGCCCGGCTACAGCATCACTTTCCCCACCACCGCCGAAGGCGTGTTCACCGTCGCCGTGTTCGCCGACGACCCGCGCAACGACGCCACCCTGCATGTGGACCAGTACACCGGCAAGGTCCTCGCCGATGTGCGCTGGGCGCACTACAACACCGTGGCACGGGCCACCGAGACCGGCGTAATGCTGCACGAGGGCAAGATGTTCGGCTGGGTGAACCAGATGATCGTGCTGCTGATCTGCCTGATGATTCTGCTCAGCGCGGTGAGTGGCGTGGTGATCTGGTGGAAGCGCCGGCCCCAGGGCGGCCTGGGAGTTCCGCCGTTGCGTCATGACCTGCCGAAGTGGAAAACCGCGATGGTAATCATGCTCGGGCTGGCGCTCCTGTTCCCGCTGGTGGGCGCCTCGTTGATCGCGGTCTGGGCGCTGGATCGCCTGGTGTTGTCGCGGTTGTTCAGCCAACGTGAATCCACCTCAGGTTCGCTATGAAGTAGGCGAGATGCCCTACATAGAGGCGTTAGGTAGTCTTACGCGGGCTTTCGCCAAAGACGCAGTAAGTGTTAACTTATAACACTTACTGCATACCTCAGCTCGCCGCGCCCAGCGGCGAGCACCGCCTCGAAGAAGCGATTTTCCGCCCAATGAACAAGTACCTAGTGTCCGGCCTGTGCCTGCTCGCCCTGCATGACAGCGCCCAGGCCCTGACCCTGCCCGCCAGCCCGGTGACCGCAGCGGCCGTGGATGACCAACACGTCGACCTGAACACACCGACCACCGCAGGCTCGCGCCTGAATCTCAGCGCGCTGCAAACCCCGGGCAGTGTCGAAAGCCAGACCGGCACGCAGATCCGCGCACGTGGCGACGCCAGCGTGCAGGACGCCATTTCCCGTGCCACCGGCATCAGCCGCACCGGCACCCCGGGCGATGGCGGCACCTCGCTGTCGGCCCGTGGCTTTACCGGCCAGGGCTCGGTGATGCAACTGTACGACGGCACCCGCATGTACATGGGCATGGGCACCTCGAGCTTCCCGGTGGACACCTGGGCGGTGGAACGCGTAGACGTTTTGCGCGGCCCGGCCTCGGTGCTGTACGGCGAAGGCGCCACCGGTGCGGTGATCAATACCGTGCCGAAAAAACCCTTCGAAGGCGAGATCGAAAACCACCTCCGCCTCGGCTACGGCGCCTACGATCGCCAGCAACAGGCCCTGGACAGCGGCGGCTCGCTGACCGACACCCTGAGCTATCGCCTGAACCTCAACCGTCTGCGCAGCCACGGCTTTATCGACCGTGGCGACTCCAGCAGCGACTTCGTCAGCGGCGCCCTGCGCTGGCAGGCGGCGGACAACCTGAGCTTCACCCTGGCCAGCGATTATGGCGACCAGCGCCCGCAGAACTACTTCGGCACGCCGCTGATCAATGGCCAGTTGCACAAGGGCCTGCGCGACAAGAACTACAACGTCAGCAACGACACCCAGCACTACAACGACCAGTGGACGCGCCTGACCAGCGAGTGGCAGATCAATGACAACGTCAGTGCCACCAATGAACTGTTCTACCTGAAGAACCAGCGCCGCTGGCAGAACGCCGAGAACTACAACGTCACCAACGGGCAACTGACCCGCAGCGGCAACTTCGGCATCAAGCACAACCAGGAACAGGTCGGCGATCGCCAGACCTTCACCTTCAAGCACAGCCTGTTCGGCCTCGACAGCCAGACCGTGACGGGCGTGGAATACAACCGCATCCGTTTCCGCCTGGCCAGCAACTCACCGTTCAACGACGTGCTGCCCGGCGGCCAGCCGGTGGATATCAACGATCCGGCGTCCGCTCGGTTCGACAGCCAGAACCCGTTCAAACCGCTGTTCGCCACCACCACCAAAACCGTTGCCGGTTTCGCCGAAAACCGCCTGCAACTCACCGACCAACTGGCGCTGGTCACCGGCATCCGCCGCGACTATGCCCACGTCGAGCGCGATGATTTGCGTGACGCCAGCCAAAGCGACAAGACCCTCACCGGCAATAACTGGAAGGCCGGCCTGGTCTACGCAATCACCCCGGACACCTCGGTCTACGGCCAGTACGCCACCAGCACCGACGGGGTCGGCGGCCTGATTTCCCTGAGCCCTGGCCAGCAGCGGTTCGACCTCTCCAGCGCCAGGCAAACCGAGATCGGCCTCAAGCAGGCCTTCTGGGATCAACGCGGCGAATGGACAGTGGCGGCCTACCATATCGTCAAGAAGAAACTGCTCACCGACGTCCCCGGCAACCCGGACCTCAAGCAGCAAGTCGGCCAGCAATCCTCCAGCGGCCTGGAAGCCAGCCTCGACCTGCAACTGCCGTACGCCTGGGCGCTGCAAGCCAACGCCGCCATCGTGCGGGCGCAGTACGACGACTTCAAACAGGCTGTCGGCGGCGTACAAGTGTCCCGCGACGGCAATCGCCCGGTGGACGTGCCACGCCGCACCGCCAACCTGTGGCTGAGCAAGGCCCTGAGCGACGACATCCGCGCCGGTGCCGGTGTGCGCTATGTCGATGCACGGTATGCCGACATGGCCAACCAGAACGAGCTGCCGAGCTACACCGTGGTCGATGCCACTCTGTCGTGGAAGGCGATGCGCAACACCACCCTGGGCCTGCAACTGAACAACCTGTTCGACTGCACCTACGCGGTCAGCCAGTACAACGACGGCCAGCAATGGATCCTCGGTGAACCGCGCTCGTTCTTCGTCACGGCGGACTACACCTTCTAACTGACCCAAACACCGTTGGATCCCTGCAGGCCTTGAGAGACTTGATGACTTCACTCACCCTCACCCGCATCAACTGGGCCCCGGCGAACCTCTGCCAACCCCCGTTCCAACTGCGTGACGCCGGGCTTCACGTCGCTGCGGGGGAGTTCGTCGGGCTGATCGGCCCCAACGGCAGCGGCAAGACCAGCCTGTTGCGCTGCGCCTATCGGTTCACCCAGCCGCAACGCGGCGACGTATTGCTCGCCCACCGGAACCTGTGGAAGCAAGGCGCCAAGTGGTGTGCGCAACGTATCGCCGTGGTGTTGCAGGAGTTCCCGGATGCCTTTGGCCTGCGAGTCGATGAAGTGGTCACCATGGGCCGCACGCCCCACAAGGGCCTGTTCGACAGCGACACCCTGGAGGATCGGCAGCTGGTGCAACAGGCGCTGGTATCGGTGGGCATGCAGGGCTTTGAAGCGCATGCCTTCGCCACCCTCTCGGGCGGTGAAAAACAGCGCGTCATCCTCGCCCGCGCCCTGGCCCAGCAACCGCAATTACTGATCCTCGACGAGCCGACCAACCACCTCGACCCACGCTACCAGCTTGAGCTGTTGAGGCTGGTCAAGCGCCTGGGTATCGGCACCCTGGCCAGCATCCACGACCTCAACCTGGCCGCCGCTTTTTGTGATCGGCTCTACGTGATCGACCACGGGCGCATCGTCGCCAGCGGCACGCCTCACCAGGTGCTGACCACTGAACTGCTGCGCGATGTGTTCGGCGTCGAGGCGCTGATCGACACTCATCCCCTGGCCGACCATCCCCGCATCACCTGGATAACCCAACCATGATCCTGCGCGCCTTCGCCCTTGTGGCCCTGCTGTCCGGTGCTTCACCAGCCTTCGCTGAAGCCACCCATTACCCGGTCACCGTCAAAAGCTGCAACCGCGACGTGACCTTCCAGGAGGCGCCGAAGCATGCGGTGAGCCATGACATCAACATGACCCAGATGATGCTCGCCCTGGGCCTCAAACCGCGGATGGCCGGCTACAGCGGCATCACCGGCTGGAAGTCGGTCACCCCGGACATGGCCCGGACCCTCGACGGCCTGCCGGAGCTGGCGAGCAAGTACCCGTCGGTGGAAACCCTGCTCAATGCCAATGTGGATTTCTTTTTTGCCGGCTGGGACTACGGCATGCGAGTGGGCGGCGACCTGACGCCGAACACCCTGCAGCCGCTGGGGATCAACGTGTACGAGCTGACCGAGTCGTGCGCCTTCGTGATGAAGCGCCCGGCCGCGACCCTGGACGACACCTATAACGACCTGCGCAACCTGGGCAGGATTTTCGACGTGCAGGACCGCGCCAATGCCTTGATCGCGCAGATGCAGGTACAGGTCGCCGAGGTGCAGACAGACCTGCCCGCCGACAAGCCGCGCGTGTTCCTCTACGACAGCGGTGAAGACCGCGCCATGACCTCCGGCCGCCTCGGTATGCCCCAGGCGCTGATCGACGCGGCCGGCGGGCGCAACATCCTCGATGACGTCGACGCCAGCTGGACCCGCGTCAACTGGGAGATGGTGGTGGAGCGCAATCCACAGGTGATCGTGATCGTCGACTACAGCGAAGTCACCGCCGATCAAAAACAGCAATTCCTGCTCAACAACCCGGCGCTGCAAGGAGTGGACGCGATCAGGAACCAGCGCTTTATCGTGATCCCGTATGTACAAGCCACGCCGGGCATCGATAACGTGCTGGCGGTGGAAACCCTGGCCAAGGGGTTCCACGGCGAATGATCACCCGTCGTTACACCCTGCTGCTTGCCGCCCTGGGCGCATTGCTGCTGGTGTCCTGCGTGATATCCCTGGGCTTCGGCCCCGCGCGGGTACCGGCGGACGTGGTGTGGCGCATCCTGCTGTACAAGGTCTTCGGCATCGGCGAAGTGAGTTGGTCGGCCGGGCAGGTACCTATCGTCTGGCTGATCCGCGTGCCGCGCATGCTGCTGGGGGCATTGGTGGGGGCCGGGCTGGCGTTGATCGGTGCGGTGTTGCAGGCGGTCACGCGTAATCCGCTGGCCGATCCGCACCTGCTGGGTGTCACTTCCGGCGCGACCCTGGGCGCGGTGATCGTGGTGCTGCATGTGGGCGAGATCATCGGTCTGCTGACCTTGCCCATCGCCGCCTTTATCGGCGCACTGTCGAGCATGATCGTGGTGCTCGCGGTAGCCAGTCGCAATGGCCGGCTGGAGAGTGATCGCCTGTTGCTGTGCGGCGTGGCAGTGTCGTTCGTGATGATGGCGGCGGCCAATCTGCTGCTGTTCATGGGCGACCATCGCGCCGCCTCGGCGGTGATGTTCTGGATGCTCGGCGGCCTCGGCCTGGCACGCTGGGAACTGCTGGCGATTCCGGGCGCCAGTGTAGTGCTCGGTCTGCTGGTGCTGGTGGGCATGGCCCGCCCGTTGAACGCGCTGATGGCCGGCGAACAGACCGCCGTGACCCTTGGCCTGAACGCCCGCAATGTACGGCTGAAGGTGTTCCTGGTCGCCTCGTTGATGACCGGCGTACTGGTGTCCATCAGCGGCTCCATCGGCTTTGTCGGGCTGATGGTGCCGCACATCGCCCGGCGCCTGGTGGGCGCCGAGCATCGTCGGTTGCTGCCGGTATGCGCATTGCTGGGCAGCCTGTTCCTGGTCTGGGTCGATGTGGCGGCGCGCACCTTGATCGCCCCCGAAGACCTGCCGATCGGCGTGGCCACGGCGGCGATCGGCGGCCTGTTCTTCATCGGCCTGATGCGCAAGCGTTGAGGCTTACAGCTCGTCGCGGTCGCGCAGGCTCAGCGGTTCGTCGACCTCGGGCACGGCGATTTCCAGTCCATTGGAGCGCTCCACTTGCTGTTCGGACAGTAGCCCCTCGTTCATCCAGAAGCCGTCCTTGTCCAGCACAAACAGCTTGCCGGTCCTGGCCACGCCCTTCAGGAACACGGTGGGATACACCTCGGGGCCGCCCACCAGGACCAGGCTTTCCTGCGCCGAATAACTGGGCAGGTACTTCAACAACGCACCGGCCTGGCTCGACAGATAAAGACCCGGCGACGGCCGCGACAGCCCGCGCAACACCCTGATGAAATAGCTCAGGAAGGTCGGCGCCACGAAATGACGCGTCAGGGCGATATCCTTCGGCGCCCGGCTGTCGGTGGCCGGCATGCTGTTGTAGAGCAGATGGACACCCGCAACCGCATATTGCTGCGGAAAGTCCGGCAGGGGCGCTGGCGGCACCGCCGGTTGTACAGGGCCCAGCGGCCCGCTGTAGAACAGGCGCAGAATCAGCGACTGGTCGGCCCCGGCCGCTACCGGCAAGGTGGCCAGGAACGACGTGCCCGCCGCGTTGGCGAGTATCGCCGAGAGGTACTGTTTGCCCTGATACGGCGAAAGCTGGCGCCGGAGATAGCGCGCGGCATCATCCCCATCGGAAAAAACCGGACCGCAGGCCGCACGCCAAGGCGGCACAAACACCTCATTGACACCGGGCTGCCAGAACGTATCGACACGATTGCGCGTGGTCCAGACCTCGCCTCGGACCAACGTATCCAGGACCCCTTTGTCGAGCAGGCGATGGACGTAACTGAGCAGGGTCATCCGGCCCGCGCGTAACTGCTGCCGTGTTTCAAGCAGCGTGCCCCACGAATCCAGCTGCGCATCCGTGCCCAGGTATTGATACCTGAGCAGGGCACCGTCCGCGCATGACAGGTAAAACGTGAGTTGCTTGCCCCTGATGCCATGAATCGAGAAGCGGATGCCGATGTCCATGTCCGTGGGCGAAAAAAATGCCTGGTGCAGCGGGTCCGTGACCGGCGTGACGCTGTCGCTGCTGGCACACAGGTAGAAGCCTTCCAGCCCATAGCCCTGGGGGAAAAGACCGTCGGGAAAGACTTGTGTAAAGTCACGATAGCTCTGGCGCACCAGCGGCATGCTGACCATGTAGTGCCCGTTTTTCTGCGATTTGAACACGTAGCCGAACTGCAGGTGTTCGCCATGCCGACGATGCTGATGGGCATACCGCACCGCGTCCTGCTCCTGGGTGAACAGCGGGCTGAACGCCGGGTCTGCCAGTGCGTTCCGGATCGCCAATGGCGCGGGACGGTCGCTATTGACGATGAAGGCGCCAGTGATCCGGCGTGGCGTGCCCCACGTCGGGCTGCCCTCCACCACCCGCAAGACACCCGCATTGGCCAGGCGCGTGACAAATTCGCCAGGCGCCAGTGCGGCGTTGCGAATCTGACGTTCGAGCTGGTTTTCCAGGCGATCGAGTCGTGTCTCGTCGAGGGGCAAAAGCTGTTTTCTCAGCGCTTCCTCCAGCGCGGAGCGGCTGCGTGTGTAGCTCACCACACAGCCATCGGAACCCAGCAGGTACTCGCGGTTCAGGCGGGCGTCCTGGCCTGCGAGCGCCGATGAAATCACGCGGGTGGACAGCATGTTGCGATAGAGGCCGGCCTGCGCCAGTTCGAGTACGAAGGGCAACTCCCGGGCCGGGCTGGAGCGGTAACGTGCAACCACCGTATGGGCCGCCGGGAAGCCACCGGTACTGACCACCTCATCCGGGAAAATCCACTTGGGGTCGAAGTCTTCCTGGGGCACCTTGAGCGGTTCGGTGGCGACAAACAGGCCATCGGGACGCTGCAGAATTAACCCGCCCAGCAGACCATTGCCCTGCAGCAGCGAACGGGCGTGCCGGGCCGCATCGTCCTGGGAATGAAAGGCCGGGCCCAGGCGACGGCGGATGAAGTTGGCGTAGGGGCGCCAGGCCACGCCCCCCTGGCCCACCGCTCCCCGGCGGTCCCAGCACTGGCTGGTGTAGAGCACCCGCAGGTCCGCAGGCCGGGCGACCTGTGACACATAGCGCTGGACGTCCAGCGTCCCGTTGTGCAGGTTCATCCCGGCGATGATCACGCCCGTGCCGTCGGTGGTTTCCTTGAGCCGGGAGGTTGCCGGAGGTTGATAGCGCAACAAGGCGCCATCGTGTGTCGACACATACACCGGCAGTATCGCAGTGGCTGCCGGGCGCGGCAGATGCCGGGCATCCTGTTCGGCGCGCAGCAGCACCTCGGGGGTGATGAAGAACCGCGCCAGCCAGGCCTCGGTGGTGGGCAATCCCGCCGGCACCCATTGCTGCGAAAACAGCAGGCCGGCCAGCTCGAACCCCTTGGCGAATTCGCCACCGGCCAGATAACCGACGCCCCTGGAGGAGTCACTCAACCAACGCCCGCCGGAGGTGATCGCCAGCAGTTCACTGACCACAAACTCATCGCGCTGCGGATGCTTGAGGATGTACGCCGTGCAGCGTTGCGCATCCAGGTTCCTGCCGTACCAGCGCACATGGGCATTGAGTGCCGCGGCATCGAGACTGTCGAAGATCGCGCCGAACGCCGGTGCCTGCAGATCGACTTCGGCGTAGTCGAAGTTGGGCGTCCAGTCGTTGTAGACCCGGCCGCGCGGCCCCCACAGCGCGCTGCGCACCAGCACGCTCAAGGTGCCGGCATCGGCCAGCCGGGCGACGATGTCCACCGGTTTGAGCTGGCCGCTCTCCAGCCGTTCGAAATAGCCATGCTGGCCGGGCTCGCGCTGGGTGTTGCTCAGTACCAGCAGCTCATTGGCAGAACCACTGGGGCGATAGCTGATCAGGTTATTCGGCGAACCGCTCAGATAGGCCGGCAACCGCGATTCGATCACCGAACGGATCTCCACATCGGAGAACAGCGTGGCGTTGACTTCCAGATCGGCCAGCGTCCAGCCAAGACGCCGTTGACGCTCCAGGTCAGCCACGGATAACGCGGTATGCGAACTGTAGCGCGCATAGAGCTGATGGCCAGCAGGCGGCACCAGATAAGCACTGCCGTTGGCAGGGCGCAGCAGGTCGGAGGCGAAGCCGTCGCCGGAAATGGCCACGGGTTCGGTGAACACGAATCGCCCATCGTCTCGCTTGAGGACATACCCGGCATAGGCGTTGCCGCGGCGAACGCCGATGCGTTCATGGGCATGCCGCGCGGCGTCGTCCGCGCTCAGGAACATCCCGCTCAAGGGCAGCGCGCCTGAACCGAGCGGCAAGTGCTCGCTGTCATACAACGGCCCGAGGGTGTTCCACAGGCCACCTTGCTGGACCACCGACAACTCCCCCGCGCGCATCACGCGGCGCACGAAATCCCGCGGCGACAACGTGCCGTCGAGCAGGGCCGCCTCATTACCATTGTCCGCTACGGTTTGACCATCGACGACAAACAGCTCGTTAACGGACCCGGCGCTCGGTACCTGCCAGTGCAGCAAAGCGTTATCGGCGGTGCGCAGATACAGCTTGAGACCGAGCGCGGCGATCTGCATACCGGCGCTGGCGATCGACTGCCTCATGGCATCCACCAGCACCGCCGGCGTAGCGAAACGCTTATAGAGCCATGCGTCCATGGGTGGCAGCCTCTGCGGCGCCTGTGCTGATTGGGCGTGATAGAGGCCCACCAGGCGATAGTTCGGCACCAGCCTTGGCTCACCGCGGTCCCCCACGGGAAACAGACTGTCCAGGGTCGTCCCCAACGGCGCCGGCAGCGTAGCGATGTAATTCGAGGTGGTACGGTGTTTCAGCACCACGCCCACCGCCGCCTGCCCCAGCAAGTCGACGCTGCTCAGGGCGACCAGCACCGCGCTGTGCCCCATCGACAGCAGCGGGGTAAAAAACGGCAGGTCCTGCACCGAGGTGACAGGGCTGCCCAGGGTCCAGCCGTGCAGCACACGCCCCCGCACCCCACCCCAGACCTTGCTGGCCACCACGACCCGCAAGTCCCCGGCCTGCGCCAGGCTCCACACCGCCCCCTCGAACGCGGTGAGAGGCTGCTCCGGCTCGACCCCCGTCAACTGCCGCAACAGGGACTGTTCCTGCTGGGAACCGCTGCTCGTGTACTTGAGCAATGCGCCGTCAGGACCGGACAGATAATGCACCGGGGTGAAATCACGGTGGGACAGGGCAAACACCTGATCGGCATTCGAGAAGAAGCTGCCGGTCAGCGCGACCTGGTCCGGGGTGAAGCCCGGGTTGTAGCGCTCCACCTCGCCAGGCTCGGCCGGATAGGAACGGTAGAAGCCCTGGCATTCATAAGAGGGCGGAGCAATGAACTGGGCGCGATCATCCGTGGCCAGGAGGGTGAGGAAGTCGAACCGCGCGCCGCTGCTGACTTGCGGCTCGGTGGCAAAGAAATGCCCGCCAGGCTTTTTCAGGATGACTCCACCGAACTCACGCTCGCGTCGCGCCCCGATACGCCGATGAGCCCACAGTGCCGCATCATCCGCGGACACAAACGCCGGGCTCAAGGCCGGCAGAGTGGCCACGGCGGTCGCGCCGCTCGGCAGGGACGGCGCAGCGGCAAACGCTCGCCACTGCCGGTCAATCACGCCAGGCGGCCCCCATAGCGCATTGCCCAGGACCACCCGCAGGCGACTGACCCCAGCCAATTTGCGCACGCCTTCGGCAGGCGTATAGGTACCGTCCGCCAGGTCTCTGGCAATCAGGCTGCCGCCCGGCGCCGGCGCGAACAATCGCGTGAATGCGACCTGGTCCGCCCCTTCCGGCTCCAGCACAAGCAGGCTGTCTGCCGCGCCGGAGAGGTAGCCCGGCACACGCAGTTGATGAATCCTGTGGGCCTCGACGTCAGTAAAGCCCTGGAAGTAGACGCTGGCATCGTCGCGGGTCCACTTCGTCTTGAAACCGGCATCGAGGTTCTCCCATGACAACGCCATGTGCGAGCCGAACCAGGCGTGCAGTTGATAACCACCGGGCAACGCCAACTGTTTGCTGTAAGCGTCCCACGGGTAGAACCCCTGAAACCCATAGGGGTTGGTGCCCGCCTGCAGCAATTGCGTCAGAACAAAGTGCTGGTCGGGGTGCTTCAGAATCAGCGCCACATAGGCGCGGTCACGGCGCTCGCCCACCTGCGCATGGGCAAACTGCGCGGCCTTGTCGGCCGACGAAAACGCCTGGCCGAGGGTGGCCTGCTTGAACGGGAAGCGTGCATAGGGCGTCCAATTGTTCTCGACCACGCCTTCCACGTCCCACAGCGGGCTGGTCTGTTCGACGCTCAACTCACCGGCTTCGGCCACCTGTTTCACAAACTGGCGCGGGGTCAGGGTTCCCGCCGCGAGGGCCAGGTCAAGGCCGGGCTCATCGGTGGTGAACAATCGCGTTTCCGCCGGTGAGCCGCTGAACCGGTAGCGCAGCAAGGCATTGTCCTTGGTGCGCAGGTACAGCGAGATGCCCAGCACGGAGGGCGCCGTATGCATGTAGCGGCGGGCCTTGGCGATGTAGGCCGCCAGCTCCCGAGGGCTGAAGAACTGTTGGTACAGCCACGGTTCCACCGTCGGAAACTGCGCCGGCACCGGCCGCGACAGATAGAAGAACCCCTGCAGGTGAAAGCCCTCCGGCAAGAGTGGCCCGCCCGCCAGCAAAGGCAGGTGGTTGTCGGTGGGCAACTGCTCTGCACTGCTGAGTACGAAGGGCTGGGTGGCGGCGAATTCATCGCGCAGCTCATGCTTGAGCAGCAGGGCCATCTGGCTGACATTGGGCATGCGCCGCATGCGCGCCTGCACGGCATTGAGCGCCTGGGTGGCCTCGGGATACACCGCCCCGCAGGCGATGGTGGGCTGGCCGCTGTTCAATGGCAGATAGGGCCGCCAGCGCTGATCAATGACACCGGGCACCCCACCCCAGTCATCGCTGGCGACCAGCAACGACAAGCGGCCTACCGACGCCACTTTCCTGATAAAGCCTTCGAGCGTGCCATCGTGACCATCGGCGGGCACGGCCGTGCTGACGTCGTCGATCCAGTCGACAAACTTGCGCTCGGCCTCGGAAAAACCCGGCTGGTACTTGAGCAATACACCCTGTGGTCCCGACAAGTAGGCGGTGCCGAACGCACGCCCTTCGTAGTGGTTGAAGACCACATCGCGGGTGGAAAAAAAGCTGTTGAAGATACGCACCTGGCGATCCCGATAACCGGGGTTGAGCGCCTTGATCTGGGCAAACTGGTCAGGGTGGGAATGCACCCCGCCCACCAGTTTGTAGCCCGCAGGATCGAGGAACTCGTTCTGCGCCCCGCGCTCCAGCAACAGCGAAAAGTCGAACGTCGCCGCCTTGCCGGGAATCGGCTCGGTGGCAAACACTTTGCTATCGGCCAGGCGCTGGAGAATGACACTGCCGTACTCGCGGTCGCGCTTGTCGCCAATGCGCTCGTGCACATAGCGTGCAGCATCGTCGGCACTGATAAACCCAGGGCTGAGGGTGTATCGAAGGCCCCTCGCTGCCGCGCGCTCCTCTCTGGATAAATGCTCTTGCATGACACTCCCTTGATCATGTTCGTCGTCGGTGCCCATGGGCACCGGGCTCGCACAACGCTTGCCATGCAGAAGCGTCCTCGCTTGAACCGCCAGCAGGGCGCTGCATAGTTATCGAGGCCCCCAGGCACTCTTTAGGCGCATCCCCTGCACCGCCAACGCCTGCACGCTCCGCATTGGTGCGCCAACGCCAGGCACCGGGCTCCAGCCCCCGCAAAACCGGGCGTTGCGCCATCGGGCACAGCCCTTGCTAGTACCCCTTCAGCGTTCACATCGGCCTATCAAAAAAAACTAAACGTTTACGGAGACCGCACCATGAAGCGTCGCAGCTTGATCAAGGCTTTCACCCTGTCCGCCTCCATTGTCGCCATGGGCCTGACCTGGACCGTGCAGGCCGCCGAGACCATCAAGGTCGGTATCCTGCACTCGCTGTCCGGGACCATGGCCATCTCCGAAACGTCCCTCAAAGACATGGCGCTGATGACCATCGACGAGATCAACGCCAAGGGCGGGGTGAACGGCAAGATGCTTGAGCCGGTGGTGGTGGACCCGGCGTCGAACTGGCCGCTGTTCGCGGAAAAGGGCCGGCAGCTGCTGACCCAGGACAAGGTCGCCGTGGTGTTTGGCTGCTGGACCTCGGTGTCGCGCAAATCGGTATTGCCGGTGTTCGAAGAGCTCAACGGCCTGCTGTTCTACCCGGTGCAATACGAGGGTGAAGAGATGTCGCCGAACGTGTTCTACACCGGTGCGGCGCCGAACCAGCAGGCGATCCCGGCGGTGGAATACCTGATGAGCGAAGAAGGCGGCAGCGCCAAGCGTTTCTTCCTGCTCGGCACCGACTACGTGTACCCGCGCACCACCAACAAGATCCTGCGCTCGTTCCTGCATTCCAAAGGCGTGGCGGACAAGGACATCGAAGAGGTCTACACCCCGTTCGGCCATGCCGATTACCAGACCATCGTCGCCAACATCAAGAAGTTCTCCGCCGGTGGCAAGACGGCGGTGATTTCCACCGTGAACGGCGACTCCAACGTGCCGTTCTACAAGGAGCTGGCCAACCAGGGTTTGAAAGCGACCGACGTACCGGTGGTGGCCTTCTCCGTGGGTGAAGAAGAACTGCGCGGCATCGACACCAAGCCGCTGGTGGGCAACCTCGCGGCCTGGAACTACTTCCAGTCAGTGGAGAACCCGGTGAACAAGAAGTTTGTCGCCGACTGGAAAGCCTACGCGAAGAAACACAACCTGCCAGGCGCGGACAAAGCGGTGACCAACGACCCGATGGAAGCCACCTACGTGGGCATCCACATGTGGGCGCAGGCAGCCGAGAAAGCCAAGTCCACCGACGTCGACAAAGTGCGCGAAGCCCTGGCCGGCCAGACCTTTGCCGCGCCATCGGGCTTTACCCTGACCATGGACAAGACCAACCACCACCTGCACAAGCCGGTGATGATCGGCGAGATCCAGTCCGACGGGCAGTTCTCGGTGGTGTGGCAGACCCAGGAGCCGATCCGGGCACAGCCGTGGAGCCCGTACATTCCTGGCAATGACAAGAAGCCGGACTATGCGGTGAAGAGCAACTAAGTCTCACGACAGATCAAAAATGTGGGAGGGGGCTTGCCCCCGATAGCTGAGTGTCAGGCACTGCATGTGCTGACTGATGCACCGCAATCGGGGGCAAGCCCCCTCCCACAATTGACCGCGTACGATCAGGACAATTTGTATGCCCACTGCCCTGCACCGTTTCATCCTCACGGCCCTGCTGTTGCTGCCTTTGGCGGTACATGCCGGCGACGCCGAAGACTTCCTGGCCGCCAACCCGACGCAACAAGCCAAGCTCCTCCAGGACTGGGCCGCCCGGCCCGACCCGGCGCGCATCGAGTTGGTGGACGCCCTGCAACAAGGCCAGCTCACGCTCAACGGTGAAACCAGGACCGTACGCCTGAACAACCGCCTGCGCGGCTTGATCGACAACGTGCAGGCCAGCCAGCAACTGCTCGCCGCCGACCCCAAGGTGCGCCTGGCCGCGGCACGCACCCTGCAAAAAAGCGCCCAACCGGCGCAACTCAAATTCCTCGACCAGCAGGTCGCCGCCGAGACCAATGAGGACGTGCACTCCGCCCTCAGCCTGGCCCTGGCCAACCTGCAACTGGTCGACACCGACCCGGCCGTGCGCCTCGCCGCCGTGCGTCTGCTTGGCAGTACCGGCGACCCGCTGGCCCGCACGCGCCTCGAAGCGCTGCTGGCGCCCGGCGTGGAAACCGACGCCGCCGTGCACACCGCCGCCGAGACCAGCCTGGCCCAGGTCAAACGCAAACTGATGCTGGGCGAGATCCTCGGCCAGGCCTTCAGCGGCATGTCCCTGGGCTCGATCCTGCTGCTGGCGGCCCTGGGCCTGGCGATCACCTTCGGCCTGCTCGGCGTGATCAACATGGCCCACGGCGAGATGCTGATGCTCGGCGCCTACTCCACCTATGTGGTGCAGTTGCTGATGCAGCGCTATGTGCCCCAGGCCATCGAGTTCTACCCGTTGATCGCACTGCCGGTGGCGTTCTTCGTCACCGCCGCCATCGGCATGGCCCTGGAGCGTACGGTGATTCGTCACCTGTACGGGCGCCCGCTGGAAACCCTGCTCGCCACCTGGGGCATCAGCCTGATGCTGATCCAACTGGTGCGCCTGGTGTTCGGCGCGCAGAACGTCGAGGTCTCCAACCCTGCGTGGCTGTCCGGCGGGATCCAGGTGCTGCCCAACCTGGTGCTGCCCTACAACCGCATCGTGATCATCGCCTTCGCGCTGTTTGTGGTCGTGCTCACCTGGCTGCTGCTGAACAAGACGCGCCTGGGCCTCAACGTGCGCGCCGTGACTCAGAACCGCAACATGGCCGCCTGCTGCGGCGTACCCACCGGGCGGGTGGACATGCTCGCATTTGGCCTGGGCTCCGGTATCGCGGGCTTGGGCGGCGTGGCGCTGAGCCAGATCGGCAACGTCGGCCCTGACCTGGGCCAGAGCTACATCATCGACTCGTTCCTGGTAGTGGTGCTCGGCGGCGTCGGCCAGTTGGCCGGCAGCGTGATGGCAGGGTTCGGCCTGGGTATCGCCAACAAGATCCTGGAACCGCAGATCGGTGCCGTGCTCGGCAAGATCCTGATCCTCGCGCTGATCATTCTGTTTATCCAGAAACGCCCGCAGGGACTCTTCGCACTGAAAGGACGGGTGATCGACTGATGAACCAGCCATTGATGCTTACGGCCACGCAAAAGGCCGGCCCCCAGGTGACGATTGCAGTCGGCGCGGTGGTGCTGTTGCTGCTGCTGGCCCTGCCGTTGTGCTCGCTGCTGTCGCCGGAAAACCCGCTGCATGTATCGGCCTACACCCTGACCTTGGTGGGCAAGATCCTTTGCTACGCCATTGTCGCCCTGGCCCTGGACCTGGTGTGGGGCTACGCGGGGATGTTGTCCCTGGGCCACGGCCTGTTCTTTGCCCTCGGCGGTTATGCCATGGGCATGTACCTGATGCGCCAGGCCGCAGGCAGTGAGCTGCCGGCGTTCATGACGTTTTTGTCGTGGACCGAATTGCCCTGGTATTGGGTCGGCACCGAGCACTTCCTGTGGGCCCTGTGCCTGGTGGTGCTGGCGCCGGGCGTGCTGGCGCTGGTGTTCGGTTTTTTCGCCTTCCGCTCGCGGATCAAGGGCGTGTATTTCTCGATCATGACCCAGGCGCTGACCTTTGCCGGGATGCTGTTGTTCTTTCGCAACGAGACCGGGTTCGGTGGCAATAACGGCTTCACCAACTTCCGCAGCATCCTCGGTTTCGGCATCACCGAACCAGGCACGCGGGCCGTGCTGTTCGTGGCCACGGTGGTGCTGCTGGTGGCGAGCCTGTACATCGGCTGGCGCCTGGCCCGGAGCAAGTTCGGCCGGGTACTGACCGCCCTGCGCGATGCCGAGAACCGCCTGATGTTCTGCGGCTACGACCCGCGCGGCTTCAAGCTGTTCGTGTGGGTGCTGAGCGCGGTGCTGTGCGGCCTGGCAGGCGCGTTGTACGTGCCGCAGGTGGGCATCATCAACCCGAGTGAAATGTCGCCGACCAACTCCATCGAAGCCGCCGTGTGGGTGGCCCTGGGCGGGCGTGGCACGCTGATCGGGCCGTTGCTCGGCGCCGGTGTGGTCAACGGCATGAAGAGCTGGTTCACCGTGGCCTTCCCGGAGTACTGGCTGTTCTTCCTCGGGGCGCTGTTCATCATCGTCACCCTGTACCTGCCCAAGGGCGTTATCGGGCTGTTGAAGAAATGAGGAACGTCATGCTCGAACCTATTTTCGACGCGGGCAGCGGCCGTGATGCCATCGGCATCGGCCAGGCCGCAGGCACCGGCCTGAACACCCGCCACGGCACCATCCTGACCCTGGAAGATATCAGCGTCAGCTTCGATGGGTTCAAGGCGCTCAACGACTTGAACCTGTACATCGGCGTCGGTGAATTGCGCTGCATCATCGGCCCCAACGGTGCGGGCAAGACCACCCTGATGGACGTGATCACCGGCAAGACCCGGCCCAGCCACGGCAAGGCCTGGTTTGGCGAAACTCTCGACTTGACCAGCATGAGCGAAGTGCAGATCGCCCAGGCCGGCATCGGCCGCAAGTTCCAGAAACCCACGGTGTTCGAAGCCCTGAGCGTGTTCGAAAACCTGGAGCTGGCGCAGAAGACCGACAAGTCGGTGTGGGCCAGCCTGCGTGCACGCCTGAGCGGTGAGCAAAAGGATGGTATCGATGAAGTGCTCGACACCATCCGCCTCACCGCTTCGGTGCATCGGCCCGCCGGGCTGCTCTCCCACGGGCAAAAACAGTTCCTGGAAATCGGCATGCTGCTGATGCAAGACCCGCAACTGTTGCTGCTGGACGAACCGGTGGCGGGCATGACCGACGCCGAGACCGAATTCACCGCCGAACTGTTCAAGCGTCTGGCGGGCAAGCATTCGTTGATGGTGGTGGAACACGACATGGGCTTTGTCGGCTCGATTGCCGACCACGTCACCGTGTTGCACCAGGGCAGCGTGCTGGCCGAGGGATCGCTGGAACAGGTGCAGGAAAATGAGCGGGTGATCGAGGTGTACCTCGGTCGCTAAGGAGAACTGAACATGCTGCAAGTCGACAAGCTGCACCAGTACTACGGCGGTAGCCACATCCTGCGCGGGCTGTCCTTTGACGTGAAGATCGGCGAAGTCACCTGCCTGCTCGGCCGTAACGGCGTGGGCAAGACCACCCTGCTCAAATGCCTGATGGGGTTGCTGCCGGCCAAGGAAGGCGTGGTGAACTGGGAGGGCAAGGCCATCACCGGCTTCAAGCCGCACCAGCGCGTGCACGCCGGCATCGCCTACGTGCCCCAGGGCCGGGAGATTTTCGGGCGGCTGACGGTGGAAGAAAACCTGTTGATGGGGCTGTCGCGTTTTCCCGGCGCCGAAGCCAAGGAAGTGCCAGCGTTTATCTATGAACTGTTCCCGGTTTTGCTGCAAATGAAGCACCGACGCGGCGGCGATTTGTCCGGCGGCCAGCAGCAACAGTTGGCCATCGGCCGCGCCCTGGCCAGCCGCCCGCGCCTGTTGATCCTCGATGAGCCCACCGAAGGCATCCAGCCCTCGGTGATCAAGGAGATCGGCGCCGTGATCAAGAAGCTCGCGGCGCGCGGCGATATGGCGATCCTGCTGGTGGAGCAGTTCTACGACTTTGCCGCCGAACTGGCCGACCAGTACCTGGTGATGTCGCGCGGTGAAATCGTGCAGCAGGGCCGTGGTGAAAATATGGAGAGTGAGGGTGTGCGCGGTTTGGTTACCATCTAACCTGTAGCGTCCTGACGATAAGCACAAGAAACCATGAACCTGCCCGTTTCCCCTGCCCTGTTCACCCCCAGCTGGCACGCCGAGCTGGACCTCGGCTACGCGCGTTTCGGCGACACCACGCGCCCGGTGATGCGCCGTCACCTTGGCCCGCTGCGGGTGCAAAAGCACCTGTACGCCGAAGGCCCCGAGGTGTGCCAGCACATCATCGTGCACCCGCCCGGCGGGATTGCCGGCGGCGACCGCCTGGATATCCGCGCCCATGTGGCCGAGGGTGCCTGGGCGCAATTGACCAGCCCCGGCGCGGCGAAGTGGTATCGCGCCAGCGGCCCGGCGTATCAGCAACTTGATCTCACCGTGGAAGCCGGCGCGACCCTGGAATGGCTGCCCCAGGAAACCATTGTGTTCAGCGCCGCCCAGGCCGAACTCAACACCCGCATCGACCTGCACGGCGATGCCCGGCTGTTCTACTGGGACGTGATCGCCCTGGGGCGTCCGGCCAGTGGCGAGCGCTTCGACCTGGGCCACTTTCAATCGCACCTGGATATCCGCCGCGACGGCCAGTTGCTCTGGCACGAGCGCCAGCGCATTGTGGGCGCCGATGGCCTGCTCGACTCGCCCATCGGCCTGGACGGCCAACCGGTGTTCGCCACCCTGCTGGTGACCGGCGATATCGAGCCCGAATTACTCGAACACTGCCGCGCCCTGCCCCACGCCGTGCGCGGCGACCTGACCCAACTGCCCGGCTTGCTGGTCGCCCGCTGCCTGGCCAGTGAAGCGCTGCTGGCGCGGGGGTGGTTAATTGATTTATGGAAACTGTTACGCCCGGCGGTGCTAGGACGGGAAGCAGTCTCACCACGAATATGGAGCACATGAAGATCAAAATGTGGGAGGGGGCTTGCTCCCGATGGCGGTGGGTCAGTGAAAGATGTATTGCCTGACACCCCCCATCGGGGGCAAGCCCCCTCCCACACTTGATCTCTGTTGTATTTAAGAATGCATTCTTTGAAGGACCTTGAACCATGGACCTGACCCCACGGGAAAAAGACAAACTGCTGATCTTCACCGCCGGCTTAGTCGCCGAACGGCGCCTGGCGCGCGGTGTGAAGCTCAACTACCCGGAAACCATCGCCTATATCTCCGCCGCCTTGATGGAAGGCGCCCGCGATGGCCGCACCGTGGCCGACCTGATGCACTACGGCACCACCCTGCTCAGCCGTGAACAGGTAATGGAAGGCATCCCGGAAATGATCCCGGATATCCAGGTGGAAGCCACCTTCCCCGACGGCACCAAGCTGGTGACCGTCCACCAGCCGATTGCGTGAGGGCTGGCCATGATTCGTGATGCAACCGAGCAAGACCTGCCGGCGATCCGCGACATCTACAACGACGCGGTACTCAACACCACGGCAATCTGGAACGAACAACCGGTGGACCTCGGCAACCGCCAGGCCTGGTTCAGTGCACGCCAGGCCCAGGGCTATCCGATCCTGGTCGCAGTGGAGAACGATGAAGTCACCGGCTACGCCTCATTCGGCGATTGGCGCCCGTTCGAAGGCTTTCGCTACAGCGTCGAACACTCGGTGTATGTACGCAACGACCAGCGCGGCAAGGGCCTCGGCCCACGGCTGATGCAGGCCCTGATCGAACGCGCCGGAACCTGTGGCAAACACGTGATGGTGGCGGCCATCGAAAGCGGCAACCTGGCCTCGATCCGCCTGCACGAGCGCCTGGGTTTCGTCACCACCGGGCAAATGCCTCAGGTGGGCATCAAGTTCGGCCGCTGGCTGGACCTGACCTTTATGCAACTGACATTGAATCCGGGCGCGCAACCGCCCAAGGAGTGAGTTCGATGAACGCCGCGCAACTGCGTCGAGTCAATGCTGAAAGTTTTGCCCACTACCGTCGGGGCCTGATCGAGCTGTTGCTGGATGCGGTCAAGCACGGTGCGTCGGTGGGTTTCATGGCCGACTTCGATGAGGCCCAGGCCCGTGCCTATCTGGACGGCGTACAGGCAAGCATAGAAGACGCCAGCCTGTTGCTGTGGGTGGTGGTGCGCGATGAGCAGGTGATCGCCAGCGTGCAGTTGGCGCTGTGCCAGAAAGCCAACGGCCTGAACCGCGCCGAAGTGCAAAAGCTGCTGGTGCACAGCGAGGCTCGGCGCCATGGCCTTGGCCAGCAATTGATGAACGCCCTGGAACTCGCCGCGCGCCAGCACAAGCGCGGCCTGCTGTACCTGGACACCGAAGCCGGTTCGCCTGCCGAAGCCTTCTACCAGTCGCTGCGCTACACCAAGATCGGTGAACTGCCCGACTACTGCCAAAGCCCGGACGGGCGCTACAGCCCGACCGCCATCTACTTCAAGACCCTGGGGCAACCTGCATGATTCCTGGCGAATATCAGATCCAGCCTGGCGAGATCGAACTCAACGTCGGCCGGCGCACCGTCACCCTCAGCGTGGCCAACAGCGGCGACCGGCCGATCCAGGTGGGTTCGCACTACCATTTTTTCGAGACCAATGACGCGCTGACATTTGACCGCCCATTGAGCCGCGGCATGCGCCTGAATATTCCGGCGGGCACGGCGGTGCGGTTCGAGCCGGGGCAGAGCCGTGAGGTCGAGCTGGTGGATTTGAGCGGCGGTCGGCGGGTGTTCGGGTTTGCCGGGCGGATCATGGGCGACCTTTAGGGCCTCATCGGGGGCAAGCCCCCTCCCACAGGGGAACGCATTCCAAAGGTGGGAGGGGGCTTGCCCCCGATAGCGATTTCACATTCAACACAAATATTTCAGGGCACACACATGAAAATCAGCCGCCAAGCCTACGCCGACATGTACGGCCCCACCGTCGGTGACAAGGTCCGCCTGGCCGACACCGAGCTGCTCGTCGAAGTCGAGCAGGACTTCACCGTCTACGGCGAAGAAGTGAAATTCGGCGGCGGCAAAGTGATCCGCGACGGCCAGGGCCAGAGCCAATTGCTCGCCCATGAAGTCGTCGACACCCTGATCACCAACGCGCTGATCATCGACCACTGGGGCATCGTCAAGGCCGACGTCGGCTTGAAGAACGGCCGCATCTACGCGATCGGCAAGGCCGGTAACCCGGATATCCAGCCCGGCGTGACCATGGCCATCGGCGCCAGCACCGAAGTGATCGCCGGCGAAGGCATGATCCTCACCGCCGGCGGCATCGACTCCCACGTGCATTTCATCTGCCCGCAGCAGATCGAAGAGGCGCTGACCAGCGGTGTCACCACCATGATCGGCGGCGGCACCGGGCCGGCCACCGGCACCAACGCCACCACCTGCACCTCCGGGCCCTGGCACCTGGCGCGCATGCTGCAGGCCAGCGACTCGTTCCCGATGAACATCGGGTTTACCGGCAAGGGCAACGCCAGCTTGCCCGAGCCGTTGATCGAGCAGGTCAAGGCCGGCGCCATCGGCTTGAAGCTGCACGAAGACTGGGGCACCACGCCCGCCAGCATCGACAACTGCCTGAGCGTCGCCGACCAGTACGACGTGCAGGTGGCGATCCACAGTGACACCCTCAACGAATCCGGCTTTGTCGAAACCACCCTGGCCGCGCTCAAGGGCCGCACCATCCACACCTACCACACCGAAGGTGCCGGTGGCGGCCACGCGCCGGACATCATCAAGGCCTGCGGCTTTCCCAACGTGCTGCCCAGCTCCACCAACCCGACGCGGCCGTTCACGCGCAACACCATCGACGAACACCTGGACATGTTGATGGTCTGCCATCACCTGGACCCGAGTATTGCCGAAGACGTGGCCTTCGCCGAAAGCCGCATCCGCCGCGAGACCATCGCCGCCGAAGACATCCTGCACGACCTCGGCGCGTTCTCGATGATCAGCTCCGACAGCCAGGCCATGGGCCGCGTCGGTGAAGTGATCACGCGCACCTGGCAGACCGCCGACAAGATGAAGAAACAGCGCGGCGCCCTGCCCGGTGACGGCCCGGGCAACGACAACTTCCGCGCCAAGCGCTACATCGCCAAGTACACCATCAACCCGGCGATTACCCATGGCATCAGCCATATCGTCGGTTCCATCGAAGTGGGCAAGTGGGCTGACCTGGTGCTGTGGCGCCCGGCGTTCTTCGGCATCAAGCCGACCCTGATCCTCAAGGGCGGCGCGATTGCGTCCAGCCTGATGGGCGATGCCAATGCGTCGATCCCCACTCCGCAGCCGGTGCACTATCGCCCGATGTTCGCCAGTTTCGGCAGCTCATTGCATGCCACCAGCCTGACGTTTATCAGCCAGGCGGCGCTGGACGCAGGCTTGCCGCAAGCGCTGGGTTTGAAGAAGCAGATTGGGGTGGTGAAGGGGTGTCGCGATGTGCAGAAAACCGACCTGATCCACAACGATTACCTGCCGGACATCGAGGTGGACCCACAGACCTATCAGGTCAAGGCCGACGGGGTGCTGCTATGGTGTGAGCCGGCGGATGTGTTGCCGATGGCGCAGCGGTATTTCCTGTTCTGACTTGAAACCTGTGGTGAGGGAGCTTGTGCCCTCACCACAAATCCCCTTAGAACTGCTCGCGCGGATTAAACGCGGCTTTCTGCGCCAGCTCCTGCCACAACGCCTTCACCTCGTCAGTGCCTGCCGGTGGCATCACCGCCTTGAGCTGCACGTACAGGAAGCCACGCTGCCCGGCCTTGTTCAGCAAGCCGTGGCCCTTGGCGCGCATGCGCTGCCCGTTCTGGCTGCCGGCCGGCACCTTGAGGTTGATCTTGCCGGTCAGGGTCGGCACGGCCACTTCCGCGCCCAGCGCCAATTCCCATGGTGCCAGCGGCAGGTTGATGATCAGGTTTTCGCCGTCCACTTCGAACTTGGGGTGCGGCGCAAACTTGACGATCAGGTACAGGTCACCGTTGGCCCCGCCGCCAACACCCGGTGCGCCCTGGCCCTTGAGGCGAATACGCTCACCGTCGGCGACACCGGCGGGGATCTTCACGTTCAGGCTCTTGGTGGTGTTGCTGACATGCCGGCCCGAGGCGTCGTATTGCGGCACCTGGAAGCTGATCTGCTTGGACTCGGTGGACAGTGTCTCTTCGAGGAACACCGACAGCTGCATCTCCACGTCCTGGCCCTTGCGCCCGGTTGGACGGCGCTGGCCGCCACCGAAGGCATCGCCACGCCCGCCAAAGATCGAGCTGAAGAAGTCGGAAAAATCCTCGGTGCCCTGGCCACCGCCAAACCCTCCACGGCTCTGCCAGCCTGGCGGGCCCTGGAACGGCTGGCCATGCTGGCCGTATTTGCGCAACTCGTCATATTCGGCGCGCTTGTCGGCGCTTTTAAGCGCTTCATAGGCTTCGGACGCGTCCTTGAACTTGGCTTCGGCGTCTTTTTCCTTGCTCACGTCCGGGTGATATTTGCGCGCGAGCTTGCGATAGGCAGCCTTGATTTCCTTGTCATCGGCGCTCGGCTCGACACCCAGAATCTTGTAGTAGTCTTTGAAATCCATCGGCGGTTCACCATCCTTAATCGAGATCGCACAGCCCGGGGCACAACGTGCGCTGGTTTGCACCTGTTGAGTCTTGTGGCCTGGGGGTGCGTCAAAGTGTTATCGGCGCTTGCCGTATGCACCAAATGTGGGGGCGAATGCTGAACTTTCAAGCACGATTTAACGGATGGTCGGCCTACGCATCCGCCCTCGACTGGCATACACTGCGCGGCCGTTTTTCAACCGGAACCCGATAGACATGAAAAACCCATCCCCAGCCCGTGCCTGCGGTATCGACTTCGGCACGTCTAACTCCACTGTCGGCTGGATCCGCCCCGGCATGGAAACGCTTATCGCGCTGGAGGACGACAAGATCACCCTGCCGTCGGTGGTGTTCTTCAACTTCGAGGAGCGCCGCCCGGTCTACGGTCGCCTGGCCCTGCACGAATACCTGGAGAACTACGAAGGCCGGCTGATGCGCTCCCTCAAGAGCCTGCTGGGTTCCAAGTTGATCAAGCACGACACCAGCGTATTGGGCACGGCGATGCCGTTCACCGACCTGCTGGCGCTGTTTATCGGCCAGCTCAAGAGCCGCGCCGAAACCACCGCCGGCCGCGAGTTCGAAGAAGTGGTGCTGGGCCGCCCGGTGTTTTTTGTCGATGACGACCCGATGGCCGACCAGGAAGCCGAAAACACCCTGGTCGACGTAGCGCGCAAGATCGGTTTCAAGGACATTTCGTTCCAGTACGAACCGATTGCCGCCGCGTTCGACTACGAGTCCACCATCGAGAAGGAAGAACTGGTACTGATCGTCGACATCGGCGGGGGTACGTCCGACTTCTCGCTGGTCCGCCTGTCCCCGGAGCGCCGCCACAACGACAACCGCCAGGACGACATCCTCGCCACCGGCGGCGTGCACATCGGCGGGACCGACTTCGACAAGCAACTGTCCCTGGCCGGCATCATGCCGCTGTTCGGCTACGGCAGCCGCATGAAAAGCGGCGCCTACATGCCCACCAGCCACCACATGAACCTGGCGACCTGGCACACCATCAACTCGGTGTACTCGCAGAAATCCCAGCTGGCCCTGGGCAGCATGCGCTATGACATCGAAGACACCGGCGGCATCGACCGCCTGTTCAAGCTGATCGAACAGCGCGCCGGGCACTGGCTGGCCATGGAAGTGGAAGAGACCAAGATCCAGCTCACCCACGAAGACAACCGCCACGTGCTGCTGGACCGGGTTGAGCCAGGGTTGAGCGTGGACCTGAGCCGCGCACTGTTCGAGTCGGCCATCGACGGCTTGCTGGAGCGCGTGCGCAACAGCGTGACGCAGTTGCTCACCGATGCTTCGGTGGCGGTGGCCCAGGTGGACACGGTGTTCTTTACCGGCGGTTCCAGCGGCATCCCGGCGCTGCGCCACAGCATCTCGGCCATGCTGCCGAATGCCCGGCATGTGGAGGGGAATATCTTCGGCAGTATCGGCAGTGGTTTGGCAATTGAGGCGAGCAAGCGCTACGGCTGCTGAATTTCACCTGAAATACCGTGGTGACTTCATCGGGGGCAAGCCCCCTCCCACACTGACCGTGTTCACAAGTCGACCGGTGTAGACACAGTAAATGTGGGAGGGGGCTTGCCCCCGATGGGGCCCGCCCAGGCAACACACGCCTTAAACCATCCCGCCGAGCTTCAGCTCACTCTTCAGATACGCATAGTAAATCGGCCCCGCCACCACCCCCGGCAAACCAAACGCCGCTTCAAACACCAGCATCGCCAGGAGCAACTCCCACGACTTGGCACTGATCTGCCCGCCGACAATGCGCGCGTTGAGGAAGTACTCGACCTTGTGGATCACGATCAGATACCCCAGCGCCGCCACCGCCACCCAGATCGACAGCGACAGCGCGACGATGGTGATCAGGGTGTTGGACATCAGGTTGCCGATCACCGGCAACAGGCCGAGCAGGAAGGTCAGCACGATCAGGGTCTTGGTCAGCGGCAGGTGGATGCCGCACAGCGGAAGCACCACGGCGAGGAACACGGCGGTGAAGGCGGTGTTGAGCGCGGCAATCTTGATCTGTGCGAAGACGATGTTGCGAAAGGCCTGGACCAGCAGGTGCAGGCGGTCGAACAGCGCCGCGGCCAGGGGCTTGCGTTTGGTCAGGTCGGGCACCCGCTGCAGGGCGATGATCGCGCCGAGCACCATGCCGATCAGCAGGGTGACGAACATGTGTGCGGCGTCTTTGCCGACCAGTTGCAGTTCGCTCAGGTGCTTGCTCAGCCAGTCGCCGATGGCCACGCGGAATTCGGCCGCGCTGGCGGGCAGGTAGGCATCGAGGAACGGCGGCAACTGGCCGCGCGCGCGGTCGACCACACCCATGAATTTATCCAGGGAAGCCCCGGGGTTTTCCGCTTCGTGAAGCAGGAAGCTGATGGCGCCGGCGAAGATCAGGGCCAGCACGCTGACGATCAGGGTGCCGAGCAAGGCCACCGCCAGCCAGCGCGCGCGGCGCCCTTCGATCAGCCGTTGCAGTTGGGGGGTGAGCATGTTGACCAGTTCATAGACCAACAGGCCGGCCAGCAGGCTGGGCAGCAACTTCAGCGGCAATACCAGCAGCAACCCGCCGAAAATGATGATGTAGCTGGCCAGCAATAACACGTGACGCTGAGAAAACGTTGGCATACAGCCTCAAAACGAACGGCGTTAAAGGATGTGTAGGAGCGAGCTTGCTCGCGAAGGCCGCCAACGATAACGCGTTTATTCTGAATAAACGCGGGGTAATTGCGTTCTTCGCGAGCAAGCTCGCTCCTACAGAGGGGCTGTGTGCGAGTGTCGCAGCCTTCTGGGGCCTGGGGCTATCAATTCTTCAGGCAGGTGCTCATGAACGTCTTGCGCGCATCGCCGGTCAACGCCTTGGTTTTCGCCGACGCATTGCAATCCTTCATCTTCTGCTGTTGCGGGGTGAGCGTCTTCGCATCATTGGCCGCCGGCGCCGACAGGCAGGTTTTCATGAAAGCCTTGCGCTCGTCGCCCTTGAGCGTCTTGGTGGTGGCTTCGGCATTGCAGGTGGTCATCTTGTTTTGCTGGGCGGTGGCGGCAAAGCCTTGGGAACACAGCAGCAGGCCCATCATCAACAGCGGAATACGCAGCATCTTCATGGAGTTTTCTCCCTGTTACCGTGCCGGGAGGCACGGCCTACCCAGCAGTGTAGCCAAACCTTGTTACATCTTCATCGGCTGCGAATATTCGTCCGCCGGTACTGCTCCGGGGTGCAGCCGGCCTGGCGCTGGAACATCGCGATAAACGCCGAGGCGCTGCTGTAGCCGAGGTCAAACGCCACATTTTGCACACTGCGCCCGCTGTCGAGGGCTTCGATGGCGGCGGGGTAGCGCAGGCGCTGGCGCCATTCGCCGAAGCTCATGCCCAGCTCACGCACAAATTGCCGCGCCAGGGTGCGCTCGCTCACATGCACCTGCTCGGCCCAGTGCGCCAGGGGGCGGTTGTCAGCGGGGTCGGCCTGCATGCCTTCCAACACGCCGAGCAGCCCGGGGTGGCGGGCGTAGGGCAAAAAACCCTCGTGGATCGGCGCCTGCCTGAGCTGATCGACCAGCACCTGGGCCAGGCGGATGTCGGCCTCGGTGTGCGGGATGTTGACGTCACGCTGGGCGAAGTCGCTGAGGATGGCCTTGAGGATGTCGCTGATGGCCAGGGTGCAAGGCTGCTTGGGCAAGTGCTCGCAGAGCGGCGGCGAAAGGCCCACCGAACGGTAGACAATCGCCTCGGCGTTGTAGGAGCTGTGTTCGGTATTGGGTGGGACCCACACCGCGTACTGCGGCGGCGATATAAAGCGGTTGCCGGCCACTTCCATGCGCATCACGCCGCTGGCGGAGTAGTCCAGCGAGCCCCAGACATGCTGGTGCGGGGTGCACTCAGTGTCGGGGGCAAAGTCGGAGTAACGGAAGTACACGGGGCTTGGCAGGCGAGCAAAGTCCGCGAGGCGTACGGTGTGTCGGGCCATATTGTCTGGATACAGAGGTCGTTTGTCTGGATCGCAGTATAGGCTTCGATCCAGACAAGGGATAATCCGGCCTTATCAACACACTTGGTTTCTTTCGATGCAATACGCGTATCCCCTGCTGGCCATTTTTATCTGGGCCGGCAATACCGTGGTCAATAAACTGGCCGTGGGTTCGATCTTCCCCGCTGAAATCGGCTTTTACCGCTGGTTACTGGCTGCATTGCTGTTTACACCGTTCATGCTCAAGCCGGTCATCGCCCACTGGCCGCTGATCCGCCCGAACCTGGGTAAGATCGGCATCCTTGGGGTGCTGGGCATGGCGGTGTACCAGAGCCTGGCGTACTACGCCGCTTCGCTGACCAGCGCCACCAATATGGGCATCATCCTGTCGTTGATGCCGTTGATGGCCTTGACGGCGGCCATCATCAGCCTGGGCCAGCGCCTGACCTTTGGCGCACTGACGGGTGCGGTGCTGTCATTCGCAGGGGTGGTGGTGGTGGTGTCGGCCGGCAGCCTCGGCGCGTTGCTGCAGCACGGCGTGAACCTGGGCGATGCGATGATGCTGGTCGCGACCCTGGCGTACGCGGTCTACAGCACCCTGTTGAAAAAATGGCAGCTGCGCCTGCCGCCGCTGGTGCTCCTGTATTTGCAGGTGCTGGTGGCGGTGGTGGTGCTGTTTCCGCTGTTTCTGTTCTCGGCAAAAGCCGGCCTGGGCTGGACGAATATTCCGCTGGTGCTCTATGCATGCTTGCTGGCTTCGATGCTGGCGCCACTGGCGTGGATGCACTCGGTGAAGACCCTGGGCCCAAGTCGCACCACGCTGTTTTTCAACCTGCTGCCGTTGATCACTGCATTGATTGCCGCCGTGGTGTTGAAGGAAGAGCTGGCGTTGTATCACCTGGTGGGCGGCTTGCTGACCTTGGGCGGGGTGATTTTGTCAGAGCGCTGGACCACGCCGGTGCGCCGCCAGGCTTAAACCCCGGCCGCCTTCAGGCGCTGGGCATGCTCGACGAACAGGCGGATCGGCTCGGCGCCCTTGCCGACCAGGCCCATGGATTGGTTGACGATGTCGAAGTGGTCCAGGGCGTAGTCATCGCCGATCACCCGCCCCAGGTGCGAGCTGCAGCGCCCGACCATGCCGTCGCACTGGCCCTTCTCGCGCACGAAGCTGCGGGCGAACAATCGGCAGCTGCGATTCGTCCCGTCCAGCAGGTTGCGCCCACGGTCGGTCTTGCCCGGTTGCAAGGTGCCGGACCATGAGTAGTAGCGCACGCCATTGTCCACCTCCGCCCCGTGCCCGCCCCAGGTGTGCGGCAACCCTTGGGGATACTTGCGGTTGAACAGCGCCACACCTGCGCTGGTCAGGGAATGGTGGGACGCCTGCAAGTCCGCCTTGAAGCGCGGGCCGCGATAGCCGGTTTCCAGCAGGCTCATCACCGTTGCAACCAGATGAAACAGCGCGCTCATCAGCCGGCCCTTCACGCTGTCGGCCGGATAATGGGCGTGGATATGGTCCGCCAGTTCCGAACCGTGGTTGGGCCCGGCCACCGACGTCACCGACGCCACCCACTCCGGGCGCTTGGCCGCTGCATAACGGGCGGTCAGCGCGCCCTGGCTATGGCCGATCAGGTTGACCTTGTCGGCGCCGGTCTCAAGGCGAATCCGCTCGATCTGCGCCAGCAACTGCTCGCCACGCACCTCGCTGGAGTCCAGCGGCGCCACCTGGATGGGAAACACCTGCGCCCCACCCGCCCGCAGTGCCGGGACAATGCCGTACCAGTAAGGGAAGAACCCCAGGCGCACGAACCCCAGCATGCCGGGCACCAGCACCAAGGGATAACGCGTGGCTAACGACTGCGACATGAAGCGAACGTCCTTGATCAAGAGAGGATGATGGCAGGCTAGCCCAATTCCGGCGACGCGCTGATGACACGCCTGGCAAATCCAATAAAACTTTTTGCCGCGCCCGTGACTCACAACTGGGAGCGATCACGCCGACAGAGCGTGGCGTAAAACCGGATTAGCCCCAGGAGATTGAGATGAGTGAAGCAAACTTGACTGACGTTGCGACCCTGCGCAGCCGCGCCCGCCAGAACGTCGAAAACGGTGCCGTGACCGAGGGCTATGACGCCGACCGCGAAGAGATCATCCGCCTGCTCAACGGCTCCCTGGCCACTGAACTGGTGTGTGTGCTGCGCTACAAGCGTCACTACTTCATGGCCAGCGGCGTTAAAGCCGCTGTCGCCGCGCAGGAATTCCTCGAACACGCCACCCAGGAAGCCGAGCACGCCGACAAACTCGCCGAACGCATCGTGCAACTGGGCGGCGAGCCGGAGTTCAACCCGGACCTGCTGTCGAAAAACTCCCATGCCCAATACGTGGCCGGTAACAGCTTGAAGGAAATGGTCTACGAAGACCTGGTGGCCGAGCGGATCGCGGTGGACAGCTACCGCGAAATCATCCAGTACATCGGTGATAAGGATCCGACCACGCGCCGTCTGTTTGAAGAGATCCTGGCTCAGGAAGAAGAGCATGCGGACGATATGGCCGACATCCTAGAAAGCCTGTAAATAGCGCAAAACCAATGTGGGAGGGGGCTTGCTCCCTCCCACATTTTTGAGTTGCGTTCTGTCCGTCAGCCTTTCACCGTCTTCGGCGCCTTGCCTTCCTTCATCTGCTGCAACAACGGTGCGCACTGGTTCGGCGCATCGGCGCTCGGTGCCACCAGCGCCAACAGACCCGCTGCCGGGCCGGCGATCACGCCCAGTGCCACCATGCCCGCGCCACGCAGGGCCAGGGGGATGGCTTTTACACCCGCATTGGGCTTGATGAACGGGCCGTTGACGTACAACGGCGAACGCAGGGAAAACAGGCGGAAGCCCTTGGATTCGGGGGTGATGGTCAGGTCGAGCTGTTCGGTGGCCATGTTGGCGGTGCCATCGATATAGATGATCGCGTTCTCGGTATCGAACACAAACAAGCGTGTGGTTGCCAGGCCGGTCTTGATCCCGAAGTCCGCCGCCGCGCAGTTGATCTTCACTTCCTTGTCGCCGAACAGGCGACCCACCACGTAGTTGCCCACGTTGAGCCCGGCAATTTCCATCAGGCCACGGCTGATGGCGCCGTCGTTGATCAGCATCTTCAAGTCACCGTTGGAAGTGCCCAGCAGCGCCGCGACGGAGTTACCGCGCCCGGAAAGATCGGCATCGCCGTTGAGTTCACCGAAGCTGGTTTTCATCGGTTCGAAGGTCGGGAACAACTGCTTGAGCTTGAAGTTGCGCGCAGTCAGTTTGGCGCGGCCTTCCATCGGCGTGGTGCGGCCGTTCAAGCGGATCTGCGCATCCAGCTTGCCGCCGGCGACGCCGAATCGTAGCGGTTCCAGGCTCAGTTCGCCGTCGTTGAGCACCAGGTGGGTGTACAGGTCGGTGAAGGGCAACTCGGCACTGTGCACGATGCGTTTGCCAGTGAATTCCACATCGGCATCCATGTCGCGCCAGCGCTCGGTGCGGAACTCTTCCACCGGCAGCACTTTGGTCGCCGGCTGTTTGCTCTCACCGCCACGCGCTTTTTGCTTGGCGTTGGAGTCGGCACCGATCAGCGGCGCGAGGTCGGTCATCAGCAACTGGTTGGACACCAACGCACCGCTGAGCTTGGGACGTGGCTGGCTGGCGACATAGGCGAGGTTGCCGTGGATATCGCTGTTGCCGATCTTGCCGTTGAAGTTTTCGTAACTGAATGACGCGCCGCTGGCCTCGTGCAACTTGGCGATCAAGTGGCCGTCAGTGGAGTAGGCCGGCGAATCCGGCAAGGTGACGCCGGTCAGCGGGTAGAGGTTACCCAGGCTGCTGCCGGACAGTTTCAGGCGCAGGTCCAGGGCGCCGAGGTTCAACGGGTCGGTCAAGGTGCCCGCCAATGCGATGCTGGTATCGGCAATCTTGACCTGGGCTTGCAGCGGAAACGGCTTTGCCGCGTCCTGCAAGGCCAGCAGGCCGCCGATCTTGCCGCTGCCGTCGAGCTTCTGGCCGTGGTACTGGCCCTTGACCTTGAGGGCGAACGCATAGTCCTGGGGCGCGGAACCTTTTTCCAGGGCCTTCCTGGCATCGGCGTCACCGACGATTTCACCGAACGGGATCGGCTTGCCCAGGGGGTCGATGATCACGTCCAACTGAGTCTTGAGGGTCTGGTCGTCGAGGGTCACGTGGCCCTTGTCGAACCCGATGGCGCCGATGTCCACCACCCAGTTGGAAGGCTCGGCGTCGGGGTCCTTGGGGTCGAACGTGAACGTCCAGTTGGCGCGGCCATCGGCCAGGCGCTGCAACTCGGCACTCGGTTCGGTGAGGTCGATACGCGGGATCACCACGCGCTGCACCAGCAACGCCAGCGGCGAAATGCGCAGCTCGACCTTTTTCAGCGTGACCATCTGCGGTTTTTTCGACCAGTCGGGGTTGCCCAGGGTCAGGTCCTCGGCAATCACATGGGGCCACGGCACCCAGGCGCGCCAGCCGCCTTCATCGGGCTCACGCGCCCACACCACCGCCAGGTTGCCGTTGATGGCAAACGGGCGATGCAGCTCTTCAGAAACTTTGGCATTGAGCGGGGGCTTGATGCGGTTCCAGTCGAAGAACACCAGGACCAGTACCACCACAGCGATTAACACAACGAAGCTGGCGCAGCTCCACATGACGATTTTACGAGTGCGCGTCATTGCACAGGACTCCTGAATACGACCGGCTGAACCAACACCTGTAGGACAGCTTATAAAACTACGACTGGCAAACCGCTCGTGGGTTTAACCCAATCTCCGATTTACCCTTGAAAACCTGCTTTCCTGACCATTTCGACAGATTCGATCATCCACGGCGCACCATTGTTACCCATGTTCGTGTCGAAAATACCCACCTCGGTGCAAAACCGCGTGCTTGAGAGGCCCGATCTAGAGCCTCCCTGACGAACAATCAATTCTGTTGATTATTACCATTGTGTTTATGAACTTTTATATCGACTTATCGAGAGTAGCATTAGCCCTGTACCCACTTTATCGCCCTCCCAAGGAGCAACCCATCATGAAACGCCAAGTACTCGCTACCGTCCTGTTATCCATCCTGGCTTCCAGCGCCTTTGCCCTGCCAGCCGCCGAACAGGTTACCCCACAAGCCAAGGCCGACGCCGTTCACTTCAACCAGACCCTGGCCCGCAGCGGTTCGCAAGAAGACGAGAACCGTGACTACGCCAAAGGTGCTGTCGCTGAAAACGGTTCGGAACACGCCAACAAGCGTGCCTACGCTGAAGGTGTTGCCGAAGGTGGTCGTGATCGCCTGGAACAGAAAGGTCTGGTTGAAGGTGGTGCGGAACAAGCCAACGAGCGTGCCTACGCCGAAGGTGTTGCCGAAGGTGGTGCTGATCGCCTGCAAGAACTGCATCAAGCTCAGAGCTGACCCCGTGGTGGCCCAGAAAAAAGCCCGATCTGCCGACCGGGCTTTTGACTTTTTGTAGAGCCTGTCACGCAACATCCTCACCTATCCCCCGCCAAGTTCGACGTCAATGAAGCTGTTTTGCTAGAGTGCGTCGCTGTACTTGCCGACAAAGCCCGCCCGCCCATGCTGCCCCGCGCCGAACAGAAGCAACAAACCCGCCTCGCCCTGATGGACGCTGCCCGCCATCTGATGGAGTGTGGCCGTGGGTTTGGCAGCCTGAGCCTGCGTGAAGTGGCCAAGACTGCAGGCATTGTCCCCACCGGGTTCTATCGCCACTTTGCCGATATGGACCAGCTTGGACTTGTATTGGTGAGTGAGGTGGGCCAGACCTTTCGCGCCACCATTCGCCTGGTGCGTCACAACGAATTCGTGATGGGCGGCATTATCGATGCCTCAGTGCGGATTTTTCTCGATGTGGTCTCGGCCAACCGCTCGCAATTCCTGTTCCTGGCCCGCGAGCAATACGGCGGTTGCCTGGCGGTGCGCCAAGCTATCGGTGCCCTGCGTGAAGACATCACCCGCGACCTGGCGGCCGACCTGACGCTGATGCCCAAGTTGCAGCACCTGGACGCAGAAGGGTTGCACGTGATGGCCGACCTGATCGTCAAAAGCGTGTTTGCCACCCTCCCCGACATCATCGACCCGCCCGCCCAGGCCTTGCCTGCCCACCTCACGCCCCAGGCGAAAATCACCCAGCAACTGCGCTTTATTTTTATCGGCCTCAAGCACTGGCAAGGCCTGGGCAGCACCGAATAGGCCGTCAACCCGCGGTGTGAAAACGCTTGGCGGTGGTGTAGTGCTTGTTCCAGTAGCTGTTGCTCAGTGAATCGATGCGGATGCTTTTGCCGGTGCGCGGTGAATGAATGAATTTACCCCCGCCGATATACAGGCCGACATGGCTGACCTGGCCGCGCCCATTGCCTTTGAAAAACACCGCATCCCCTGGCTTTAAAGCCGTGCGTTGGATCGTCGGGGCCGTTGAGCGGTGCATCGCCACCGTGGTGCGCGGTATCTGGATATTGGCTTGGGTCTTGAACAGGTAAACCAGGAAGCTGCTGCAATCGAACCCCTGCTCTGCTGAAGAACCACCCCACTTGTAGGGGGTGCCCAGCAGTTCGTGGGCGCGGTCGATCACATCATTGATAGAGGCCTCCTTAACCGAAACTGTAAAGGTCGAACGTGGTTGCAGATTGGCCGAGGCCGATGAAATGGCCAAAGACAGACTGACAATAGCCAAGCAAAAAAATGACTTGAACATGATAAACGTCGCAGTGGATTAAACACGGCGCATAGCCTAAAGACACGGCACGTAACGTTTTGAACGCCAATTCCTGATCGAGCGTAGGACAAATCCGAAAACGCTCGAGAGCAGTGCACGCATAAGTTAATCGCACCATTTTCGAACACTCGTAAACCCTTCCCACGCCCCGTTCAGTAGCACAGCCCTGTCTGCCGACAGGTAATTCCTACGCCTGACCGGATTGGCAAGCCCCTTGCTCTAGCACTTCCATCGCTCATAGCTGGAAGCTTCCTGATGCTGGTGATCCACCGCCGAATCGCCCCCCAAACCCTCTGGGCCGCTGAGCTGCTGCTGAATTTCGAAGCACGCAGCAAAAGCCGCCTGCGCTGTTTCAGTGCCGACGGCGAAGACGTCGGCCTGTTTCTGGAGCGCGGCCAGCCGCCGTTGCACGATGGCGAATTCCTACAAGCCGAAGACGGACGTGTCGTACGCGTGTGCGCCCGCCCTGAACACCTGTTGCACGTCACCTGCAGCAACGCCTTTGAACTGACCCGCGCCGCCTACCACCTCGGCAACCGCCATGTGGCCTTGCAAGTGGGGGATGGCTGGTTGCGCCTGCTCGACGACTACGTGCTCAAGGCCATGCTTGAGCAACTGGGCGCCCACACCGAAACCATCGAGGCGCCGTTCCAACCGGAACACGGCGCCTATGGCGGCGGCCACCACCACTCCCGGCATGGCGATGAGGATTTCAACTACCCGCCCAAGCTGCATCAGTTCGGCGTACGTCTATGAGCCCAGCCTGGGCGCTGTTGCGTCTGGCCAGTCCGCAGTTGCCGATTGGCGGCTACAGCTATTCCCAAGGTTTGGAAATGGCCGTGGAGAACGGCCACGTCAACGATGCCGCCAGCGCTCGCCGCTGGATCAGCGACCAATTGCTGCTCAACCTCGCGCGCTTCGAAGCCCCGCTGTTGCTCGCCCATTGCCGCGCCGCCGCAGAGCAGGACTGGCCAGTGTTGGCGCAGCTGTGCGAAGCGCATCAAGCCAGCCGCGAAACCCGGGAGCTGTATCAGGAAAGTCGGCAGATGGGTTATTCCCTGCAGCAGTTGCTCAATGGCCTGCCGGAACTGGACAGCGACGCCCGCAGCTTCCTGGAGCAGCGCCGCGAACCGCACTTGGCCCTGGGCTGGGCACTGGCCGCGCGCGCCTGGGCGATCAGCGCCGACGACGCCCTCGCCGCCTGGCTCTGGAGCTGGCTGGAAAACCAATTGGCCGTGCTGATGAAAACCCTGCCCCTGGGCCAGCAAGCCGCGCAACGCCTGACCAGCGAGCTGCTGCCCCTGCTGCAACAGGCCCAGCAGGACGCCGCCCGCATCGACCCCCAGCATTTCGGCAGCGCCGCCTTCGGCCTGTCCCTGGCGAGCATGGCCCACGAGCGCCAGTACAGCCGCCTGTTCCGTTCCTAAGGTTTTTTTGGAGAATCAGACATGAACACACAACCCCTGCGTGTCGGTATCGGTGGCCCGGTCGGCTCCGGCAAGACCGCCCTGACCCTGGCCCTGTGCCTCGCGCTGCGCGATCGCTACAACCTGGCGGTGGTCACCAACGACATCTACACCCGCGAAGACGCCGACTTCCTGGTGCGCAACCAGGCCCTGGCGCCGGAGCGCATCATCGGCGTGGAAACCGGCGGCTGCCCGCACACGGCGATTCGCGAGGACGCCTCGATCAATCTGGAAGCGGTGGACCAACTCAACCGCCGCTTTCCCGGCCTGGACCTGATCCTGGTGGAGTCCGGCGGCGATAACCTGTCGGCCACCTTCAGCCCGGAGCTGTCGGACCTGACCATCTATGTGATCGATGTGTCCGCCGGCGACAAGCTGCCGCGCAAGGGCGGGCCGGGTATCTGCAAATCCGACCTGCTGGTGATCAACAAGATCGACCTGGCGCCGCTGGTGGGCGCGTCGCTGGAGCTGATGAACAGCGACACCCAGCGCATGCGCAACGGCAAGCCCTTTGTGTTCAGCAACCAGAAAACCGGAGTCGGCCTGGATGAAATCGTCGCCTTTATCGAACGCCAAGGCCTGCTGACCGCCGCCTGATCAACCCATAAGGAACCTGCTCATGAGCCTCAATAAACTTCTCGCCGCAGCGGCCCTGCTGCTCACACCCGCCCTGGCTTTCGCTCACCCTGGACACGGCGATAACGGCCTGGTGGCCGGTATCAGCCACCCGCTGGGTGGCCTCGACCATCTGCTGGCCATGCTTGCGGTGGGTCTGTGGGCCGCTCAGCAAAAAGGCGCCGCGCGCTGGGCCCTGCCGTGCACCTTTGTCGGCACCATGCTGATCGGTGGCATGCTGGGTTTTGAAGGCCTGCAATTGCCCGCGCTGGAAAGCGGGATCGCCGCCTCGGTGCTGGCCCTGGGCCTGGCCGTGGCACTGGCGGTGCGTCCGCCGTTGTTCATGGCCATGGGTGCGACGGCGGTGTTTGCGTTATTCCATGGTGTGGCCCATGGCTTGGAGTTGCCGGAGATGTCGAGCCCTTGGGCGTATGCCGCCGGTTTTGTCGGCGCGACCGCTGCACTGCACGCAGCCGGGTATGCGCTGGTGCGCTGGCTGCCGGCCGCAGCCGCACCGTTGGTACGGATTGCCGGAGCGGCTTCGGCGGCGACTGGGGTGTGGCTGCTCGCCAGCTAAACGTCGCAAGCTGCAAGTAAAAGCCAAACCGCTCTTACTTGCAGCTTGCAGCTCACAACTTAAAGCTGCCCCTCTGCTACCATGCGCGCCTACACCCCTGCCGTGACGACGCCAGCCGATGCCCATCGCTCCAAGCTCCGCCCCCCAGCCTTCGTTGAATGCCGTGCTCACGCACTTCCACACCCTGATCGTGCCGCTCTGGCAGGGCCCTGGCTGGAATGCCGAATTGGCGTTGCCCTATGAGGCGCTGGACGCCGATCACCACCCACTGCCGCCGCAACGCTACCGCGCCATGGCCTGCGCGCGACAGTTGTACCTGTTCGCCAGCCTGATCGGCGAGCCAGGGGCGGCCTTCGCAGAAGAGCGCGCGGCGGTGCTGTTCCGCTCCCTGCAACGGCATTTCCACGATGCCGAACACGGCGGCTGGTTCTACAGCGTCGACCCCGCCGGCCAGCCGCTGGACAAGCGCAAAGACCTCTACACCCACGCCTTCATCATCTTTGCCTGCGCCCATTACTGGGCCAAGGTGCGTGAGCCGTTGGTGGAATCGGTGCTGAACGCCGCCCTCGAAGTCGTCGCCCGGCGCTTCGCCACCGAGGACGGCCTGTACGAGGCGGTGCTGGAACGCAACTGGTCGTCCCTCCAGTCCGGCCCGCTGCAAAACCCGTTGATGCACCTGGCCGAAGGTTTCCTCGCCACCCTCGCGGTGCGCGAGGATGCCCCTGTGCAAGCGGCCCTGCTGGCTTTGGCGACGGCCATGCAGCAGCGTTTCATCGACCGCCGGCACGGCGTGATGATGGAAAAACCGCTGGGCGCTGTGGATAACTGGTTTGAGCCGGGGCACCAGTTCGAGTGGTTCTTTTTGCTCGAATCGTCGCCCGTGCTGCGCGGCACCCCGCTGCATGCGTCACTGACGCGGGCGTTTGCCTACGCTGAGCAAAAGGGTGTGGACAGCGCGACCGGAGCGGTCAGCGGCATGTTGGCACTCGACGGCAGCGTGCGCGACGGCACCCAGCGTATCTGGGCCCAGGCCGAGTACCTGCGGGCACTGACCTTGCGCCCTGGCAGTGAGTCGGTGCTGCAGCGCCAACTGCTGGCGCTGCAACAGCATTTCCTGCATGAGAAAGGCTGGCATGAATGCCTGGATGCCAACGGCGCGGTGAGCCGACGGGATATGCCATCGACCACCCCTTATCATTTGGCAACCTGCTACCAGGGGCTGATCCAGCATCTCGGGTGACCTGCAGGACCTCGGTCTAACGACCCATCACGCAATCCACTTGCGATCCCCGGTAAAGCTGATCGTCAGCCAGCGCGCCGCATCCGGTGCGCCCAGCCCTGTGGATATCTCTTCACGCAGCCCATCCAGGGTCGCGACGTTATCCACCGGGTAATCCGCCGGCAGCACCACATGGATTTCGATAAACCGCGCCCGACCGTGCTTTTGCACGTAGGACACGTAGTCATCGAACCCATGCCTGGCCTGCGCCGCGTCCATCACCTCGCGCACTTTGTCATCCAGGTGATCCGGCGCGATCCCCAGCACCTCGCGCAACGCCGGGCGCAGGATCTTGAACGCCGGTGCCAGCATGCTCAGGGCCAACAGGATCAGGATCAATGGGTCGACATACACGGCCCACTCGCCATAGCCCTGGGACTTGAGCAACAGCGCGGCGAGAAAGCTGACCAGCAGGCCCACCGAGAGCATCGCGTCCACCAGCCAACTGATGTTGTCGAACTGGATCAGCGAGGATTTCAGCCTGCGGTTGCGATAGCGCACATAGAAGAAGTAGGCGAACTCGACCACGGTAAACACCGCCGCGTAGATGATCACCAGGCCCAACTCGATCTCGCGCCCGCCATTGATAATGCCGAACACACCGTTCAGGAACGCATAGATGGCGATCAGCAGCAGGAAGCTGCCTTCGATCAGCAGCACCATGGGCTCCAGGTGCCAATAGCCGAACTGGAAACGCTCGTTGCTTTTCTTGGCGATCAGCTTGGCCGTGATCAGCATCAACACCTTGATGGCGGTGGCGATCAGCGAGAAAAAGCCGTCGAACAGAATGGATTGGGCGCCAGATATCACACCCGTGACAATCCCGGCGATCGCTACCGCGAACATCAGGATCGTCGATTGTTTGAGCAGTGACTGCTCACCTCGGTTACTCACATTTCCTCCCGTCAAAACCTTTAAACCGCAGGGTGCGGTGGGGTTTCAGGGGTGGAGTGTACCTTATGGCCTGTTTTGGCCGATTTGACGCCATCGGGGCGGTGCTACGATTCGCCAAGCCCCCGATGGCAGCAACGCGGTCTAGAGCCTTACTTGGCCCCCCGCTCAATCGCAAACCCAGCCCAGGTCTGGCTCACCGGCATCAGTTCCAGGCGGTTGATGTTGACGTGCGCCGGCGTGTTCAGCACCCAGAAGATGGTGTCGGCAATGTCCTGCGGCTGGATCGGCTCGGCACCGGCGTAGGTGGCGTCGTAGCGCGCCTGGTCACCGCCGAAGCGCACCAGGGAGAACTCGCTTTCGCACAGGCCCGGCTCGATGTTGGTCACACGCACGCCGGTGCCCTGCAGGTCACAGCGCAGGTTCAGGGAGAACTGCTTCACGAACGCCTTGGAACCGCCATACACATGGCTGCCCGGGTACGGGTAGCTGCCGGCGATGGAGCCCAGGTTGATGATCCCGGCGCCACGGCCATGGGCGATCAGGCGCGGCAGCAGCAGGCTGGTGGTGGTCAGCAGGCCTTTGATGTTGGTATCGACCATGGTTTCCCAGTCGTCGAGGTCGCACTTGGGCGCCGGGTCGGTGCCCACGGCCAGGCCCGCGTTGTTGATCAGCCCGCGCAGGGTGGCGAACGATGGCGGCAGGTTAGCGATCGCCTCTTCCATGCCTTTGCGATCCCGCACGTCCACCACCAGGCCGTGCACTTCGGTCTGCTTGGAAAGCTCTTCGACCAGCGCATTCAAACGCTCGGCACGACGACCGGTAAGCACCAGTTTCCAGCCGGCCTCGGCAAACCGACGGGCGCAGGCTTCGCCAAAACCTGAGGTGGCGCCAGTAATAAACAGCGTGTTGGACATGGTGTTCTCCTTGCGGGCATCGGGAAAAAAATCAGCCAGCAGAATGCCCTTACGCCGCGGTTGCGGCAACCGCCATGCACAGAACTTCATGCACGACTGGTCATTTTTTAATCATTCAGAGCAAACCCTTATGAACCGTGGCTTGCAGCCATATGCGCGCAGGTTATCCACAGCTGCGCCCACAGTCTCTGGGGGCAAGTGCAAAACCCTTCAGGCCGCTGTGTACAAGGCTTCCAGGCGATTTTAGAAAGTTTTTTGCTTGACCTGGACGAAGGCGTATGTAGGCCCAGGGGCAGCGGGACAAATCGAGCGATGGCTCCAGGCCAGTCATTCCGGCCTCTGCGGCCGTCTTTCCAGAGTTTAGTCACAGACTTATCCACAGGCCGGCGGGACATATTTCAGTCATATACCTGTGTCTTTAAACAGGTTGACAAACCCCTCGATCGGCCGCGAAAAAGCCACTGATCAAAAAACAACCACATAGCTGAAAGCCACGGTTTTAAAGGCGTTCAGCCAGCTACTCCCACGTTACCCACAGCCGGTTCCACAGTGGATGGGGACAAGTCAAAAGTGTGACAAAACAGGGATTTGCGGCGGCTATATGTCGCGCTTTGGAGGGGGGCTGGATTTGTTTTCCACAATTTGGGATCGGCCTTGTGGATCACATAAAACAAATGAGGGAGGGGGCTCCCCCTCCCACAGGGACTGCATCGTTGTTTGGATCAGTGACCGCCAAGGTAGGCGTTGCGCACTTCCTCGTTCACCAGCAATTCCTTGCCGGTGCCGGTAAGGCGAATCTCACCGTTGACCATCACATACGCCCGATCCGACAAACGCAGTGCATGGTTGGCGTTCTGCTCCACCAGGAAGATGGTCATCCCGGTGGAGGCCAGTTCGCGCAGGGTGGAAAAGATCTGCTTCACCACAATCGGCGCCAGGCCCAGGCTCGGTTCGTCCAGCAGCAACAGCTTGGGCCGGCTCATCAGCGCGCGGGCGATGGCGAGCATTTGCTGCTCGCCACCGGACATGGTCATGGCGCGCTGGTTACGTCGCTCCTTGAGCCGTGGGAACAGCTCGAACATGCGTTGCATATCGTCCTGGGCGAACTTGTCGCCAATGGGGATGGTGCCCATCAGCAGGTTTTCCTCGACGGTCATGTCGGGGAACACCCGCCGCCCTTCCGGCGACTGCGCAATGCCGTTGGAGGCGATGTAGTGGGACGACTTGTGGGTAATATCGACGCCATTGTAGAGGATCTGCCCCGACTCGGCCCGTGGCTGGCCGAAGATCGACATCAGCAGCGTGGATTTACCCGCGCCGTTGGAGCCGATCAGGCTCACGGTTTCGCCTTCGTTGATGTGCAGCGAGACTTTTTTCAGGGCCTGGATCGGGCCGTAGAACACGTCCAGGTCCTTCATTTCGAGGATAGGTGCACTCATACCAGCTCCTCTTCGTCAGCGCCCAGGTAAGCGGCAATCACTTTCGGGTCGTTGCGGATCGCTTCCGGCCCGCCTTCGGCAATCACGTTGCCGTGGTCCAGCACCACAATGTGGTCGGAAATACTCATCACCATGCCCATGTCGTGTTCGATCAGCACCACCGTCAGGTCGTGTTCGTCGCGCAACAGGCGAATCATCGCGCTGAGGGCTTCGGTTTCCTGGGGGTTGAGGCCCGCTGCCGGTTCGTCCAGGCAGATTATCTGCGGCCGGGTGCACATGGCGCGGGCGATTTCCAGGCGGCGCTGCTGGCCGTAGGAAAGCTCACCGGCCAGGCGGTTGGCGCAGTCCACCAGGTCCACCACTTCGAGCCAGTAGAACGCGTGGTCGAGGGCATCGCTTTCGGCCTTGCGGTAGCCCTTGGTGTTGAGGATGCCCGCCAGCATGTTGCGGTTGACCCACATGTGCTGGGCCACCAGCAGGTTTTCCAGCACCGACATTTCCTTGAACAGGCGAATGTTCTGGAAGGTCCGGGCCAGGCCGGCGCGGTTGACCAGGTGGGTGCCGCCGAACATCTTGTAGTACACCCGGCTCAAGAAGCTTTTCGGCGATACGAAGTCGACGGCCTTGAAGCGCTCGCCGAGCAGCTGGATCACATTGGTCTGCTTGCCACGGATGTTCAGTTCGATCTTGCCGCCGCTGGCTTTGTAGAAGCCGGTGAGGCAGTTGAACACGGTGGTCTTGCCGGCACCGTTGGGGCCGATCAGGGCGAAGATCGAGTTGCGTTCGACCTTGAGGCTCACATCGCTCAAGGCCTTGATGCCACCGAAGTGCATCATCAGGTGTTCCACGGAGAGGACGACTTCCTTGCTCATGGCGCTACCCCCTTGCGTGGTGTCACACCGGTGCGGCTGATCCGGATCAGGCCGCGCGGTCGCCAGATCATCATCACCACCATCAGCACGCCAAACAGCAGCACGCGGTATTCGCTGAAGCTGCGCAGCAGTTCAGGCGCGACGGTCAACACGAACGCGGCAATCACCACGCCGACCGTCGAGCCCATACCGCCCAGTACCACGATGGCCAGGATCAGCGCCGACTCGAAGAAGGTGAACGACGACGGGTTGACGAAGCCTTGGTAGCTGGCAAAGAACACCCCGGCCAAACCGGCAGTGGACGCGCCGATGGTGAAGGCCGAGAGCTTGACCAGCACGTGGTTCAGGCCCATGGAGCGGCAGGCGATCTCATCTTCACGCAAGGCTTCCCAGGCGCGGCCGACCGGCATGCGGGTCAGGCGGTGCTTGATGTACAGCACGGCCAGCACCACCAGGAACAGCACGATGTAGATGAACATGAACTTGATGTTGGGGTTGTAATCGATGCCGAAGAACTCGTGGAACGGAACCCCGCCCTCCTTGGCCTTGCGCCCGAACTCCAGGCCCAGGAAGGTCGGCGAAGGCACCGGCATACCGTTGGGGCCGCCGGTGAACGACAGCCAGTTGTTGAGCACCAGGCGAATGATTTCACCGAAGCCCAGGGTCACGATGGCCAGGTAGTCACCGTGCATTCGCAGCACCGGGAAGCCGAGTATGCACCCCGCCAGCGCCGCTGCGATGGCTGCCAGCGGCAGCACGCTCCAGAAGCCCAGGCCGAGGTATTGATAACCCAGCGCCAGGCCGTAGGCGCCGATGGCGTAGAACGCCACGTAACCCAGGTCGAGCAGCCCGGCCAGGCCGACCACGATGTTCAGGCCCAGGCCCAGCAACACGTAGATCAACCCGAGGATCACCACGGTCAGCAGGTACTTGTTGGCGAAGATCGGGAACACGATGGCGATCACGATCAGCGCCGGGATGATCCAGCGTAGCCGCGACTTGTAGTCCGGTGGCAGTACATGCACGCCGGAGCCGCTGCTTTCGAAGCCCTGCAGAATCTTCAGGCCCTTGGGGGTTTGCAGGAACAGGCTGAGGGCAAAGCGCCCGGCCATCACGATGGCGACCAGGGTAGCCACACGGGCCGGTTCCAGGTTGAAGCTGTAGCCGTCGAGGACCACGCCGACGATCGGACCGAACACGATCAACGAAATCAGCCCGGCAAGGACCGTGTCGACCACACTTTTCTTGATATCGATGGGTTTGGCAGCAGACATGTTTACACCTTAGCCACGAGTGGGCGACCAAGCAGGCCCTGGGGACGGAAAATCAGAATCACCACCAGCAGGGAGAAACTGAACACGTCTTTGTAGTCGGAGTTGATCAACCCCGAGAACAACGACTCGGAAATACCCAGGATAATCCCGCCCAGCATCGCCCCAGGCAGGGAACCGATGCCACCGAGTACCGCTGCGGTAAACGCCTTGATGCCGATGATGAAGCCGGCGTAGAAGTCGAACGTGCCGTAGTTGAGGGTGATCAGCACGCCGGCCAGGGCCGCCATGGCGGCACCGATGACAAACACGTAGGAGATCACGCGGTCGGTGTTGATCCCCAGGATCGAGGCCATCTTGCGGTCTTGCTGGGTGGCGCGGCACATGCGGCCGAGCTTGGTGTACTTGATGATGTAGGTGAGCAACGCCATGCCGGCAAACGCCGCCACGAGGATGAAGACCTTGGTGTACGTGAGTTGCACGAACCCACTGCCGATATCGACGCGCCAGGCACCGGCCAGCAGGGTTGGAATGCCTTGTTGTTTCGCGCCCTGGGCGATCTGCGCGTAGTTCTGCAGGATCAGGGAGATGCCGATGGCGCTGATCAGCGGAGCCAGGCGGGTGGAGTTGCGCAGCGGTTTGTAGGCGACCCGTTCGATGACCCAACCGTACACGCCAGTGACGACCACGGTGAAGATCAGGGTGCCGAGAATGAGCAGCGGGAAGGATTCGATGCCGAAGTAAGCCAGCAGTGCCAGACTGATCGCCGCGAGGTAAGCGGAAATCATATAAACCTCGCCGTGGGCGAAGTTGATCATGCCAATGATGCCATAGACCATTGTGTAGCCGATGGCGATCAGGCCATAGACCGACCCGAGGGTCAGGCCGTTGACCAGTTGCTGCAGGAAAATACCATCCATAACGCAATCTCACGCGGTGAGCACCTGCACACCAGTCGGTGTGCGGCGCTTCTGGAGGAAAAGACAGATCTCAATAACAACGCTGTCCCAATGTGGGAGGGGGCTTGCTCCCGATAGCGGTGTGTCAGTCAACAATTGCTCATCTGACCCACCGCATCGGGGGCAAGCCCCCTCCCACATGGATTACTTCTGCTTTTCCAGCTGGTGGTATTTGCCGTCTTTATCCCACTGGTAAACCACGTAGTCGGAGACTTTCAGGTCGCCCTTCGCGTCCCAGGTCTTCTCGCCCATCACGGTTTTGACCGGGTGCGCTTTCAGCCATTTGGCCGCGTCTTCGCCCTTGTTGGACTTGGCGCCATTGAAGCCGGCGGCCAGGGCCTGCAACGAAGCGTAGGCGTACAGGGTGTAGCCCTCAGGCTCGTAGCCGGCCTTGCGGAACTCCTCCACCACGGCCTTGCTGTCTGGCAGCAGGCGCGGGTCGGCGCCAAAGGTCATGTACACGCCATCGACGTATTGCGCGCCGCCAGCGGTGGCCACCAGTTCATCGGTCACTACGCCGTCATCGGACATGAACTTGACGTCCTTCAGGCCCGCTTCACGAATCTGGCGAACCAATGGACCGGCTTCCGGGTGCAGGCCACCGAAGTACACGACGTCAGCGCCCAGGGAGCGGATCTTGGTGACCAGCGCACTGAAGTCCTTCTCGCCACGGGTCAGGCCTTCTTCCAGCACCGGCTTGACGCCGCGCTTGGTCAACTGGGCAGCGGTGGCGTCGGCCAGGCCTTTACCGTAGGTGTCCTTGTCGTTGATGACGGCGACTTTCTTGCCCTTGAGCACGTCGACGATGTAGTCGCCGGCGACGATGCCTTGCTGGTCGTCACGCCCGCACATACGGAACATGGCGCCCAGGCCGCGCTCGGTCACTTGTGGGTTGGTAGAACCTGGGGTGATCGCGATGATGCCCGCTTCGTCGTAGACCTCGGAGGCCGGGATGGTATTCGACGAGCAGAAGTGCCCGACCACGCCAATCACTTTGTCCTGGTCAGCCAGGCGGTTGGCCACGGCAACGGCCTGCTTGGGTTCGCATGCATCGTCACCGGCCACCAGCACAACTTTCTCGCCATTGATGCCACCGGCCTTGTTGATCACCTCGGCTGCCGCCTGGGCACCCTTCATGTACTGCTCACCGAACGAGGCGTTGGCGCCGGTCATCGGCCCCGCAACGCCAATCTTCACATCAGCTTGAACAAACGTAGAAACACCCAGCGCCGCTGCAACGGCGAGGGCCAGAAAACCTTTCTTGTAAAACGTCTGGGACATGAGTGGTGCTCCGATATTTTTGATTTTTGGCACGACAACTTGCGTTCAAACTTTTCACTGAAAGCCCAGAGCAAGCCTCGTGCCATTACGTTTTTATTCTTCAAAAAGACACGGTGTCATTGTTATTGCAGGCGTTTCGGCTCCGCTCGCCAGGACGTGCAACCCTCTAGCATCAATAGGTGCAACCCGCGGGCCGAAAAAGTACAACCCTGACGGGTCGCACCTGCAACCAAAGCAATAAACGACAGTTCCTACAGCTGTAACAGCCTGCGTAACGGAACTGCACATTTACAGTGCGCAACTGCTACGACCTGCACCAATACAGATTAGTAGCCGGCTAAGAAAATGCAGGCTTCTGAGCGGTATTTCGCTGATCAGATCACGATCCTCAGGCATTGCCCGGCGTGATACAGCGAAAATCCGGCTTCATACAGGCAACTGCGCAGCCCAACCCCGGCCAGCGGTTGCATGGGTGCAAACGGAATCGGCAACGCCTGGGGATCCTGGTGACACAAATAGTCGGCGAACGCCTTGCCGACCACGCTGCCGGTGGTCACGCCGCGCCCGTTATAGCCGGTTACCGCCACCAGGCCGGGGGCGGGCTCGAACAGGCGCATCAGGTGATCGGGGGTGAACGCGATGCAGCCGGTCCAGGTGAACTCCCATTGCACCGATTTGAGGTACGGGAAGTAATGTTGCTGCACCCGATCAGCCCACGCCTTGAGGAACCACGCCGGTTTCTGGTTACCGTTGCCCAGGCTGCCAAGCAACAGGCGGCCATCGGCATCGCGGCGGATGCTGCTCAGTACCTGGCGCGTGTCCCATGAGCCTTGGCCGCCGGGCAGAATCTGCTCGGCGGCGGCGTCGGTCAGCGGCGCGGAGGCGACCTGGTAGTAATAGCCGGGGAAAAAATTGCGTCGCAGCTCGGTCCACTCACCTTCGGTGTAGGCGTTGGAAGCGATGACCACTTGTGCAGCCTGCACCGAACCGCTGGCGGTCTGAACGGACCAGCTCGCACCTTGGCGCTCCAACCGGGTGACCGGCGAATGGTCGAACAACTGCCCGCCAAGTCCCACGGCGGCATTCGCCAAACCGCTGGTGTAGGCCATCGGGTTCAAGGTACCGGCACGCCGATCCAGCAAAGCGGCGGCGATTTTCTTGGTGCCGGTGGCATGTTCACAAGCCTGGCCGGTGAGCAATTCCACCGGCGCGCCACGGCGCTTCCACTGCTCTTCACGACTGCGCAAATCCGCCTCGCCACGGGCGTTATGTGCCATGTGCAAAGTGCCCTCGCGGCGCAATTGGCAATCGATGTTGTATTTGTCGATCAGGCTGAACACCAGCGACGGTGCCGCGCCGAGCATGCGGTTGAGCTGGCTGCCAACCGCTTCGCCGAAACCGGCTTCGATCTCGTCCGGAGGGATCCACAGGCCGGCATTCACCAACCCGACGTTGCGCCCCGAACCGCCGTGGCCAGTGCGATGGGCCTCCAGCACAGCGACGCTTTTACCCTGTTCCAGCAAATGAATGGCGGCGGACAAACCGGTGATGCCGGCGCCGATCACGCACACATCCACCTTGACCTCGCCCTGGAGCGCGGCACGATCAGGCCGGCCAGGGGTGAGGTGTTCCCACAAACATGCTTCGCGTAGTGCCATTGCCAGACTCCGGTGAGACCTAACAAACAACAATCTTGATGTGCAATGCGGTCAAATGTGGGAGGGGGCTTGCCCCCGATCGCAGTGTGTCAATCAACAGATGTGCAGCTGATCCACCGCTTTCGGGGGCAAGCCCCCTCCCACATGTGACCGCATTCCGTCTTGAGGAGGTCAGTCGAAGGTGATGCCCTGGGCCAGTGGCAACTCCAGCGAGTAGTTCACGGTATTGGTCTGGCGGCGCATATACCCGCGCCATGCATCCGAACCCGACTCACGCCCGCCACCGGTCTCTTTCTCACCGCCAAACGCGCCGCCAATCTCCGCGCCGCTCGGGCCGATGTTGACGTTGGCGATTCCGCAGTCGCTGCCCACCGCCGACATGAACTGCTCGGCCTCGCGCACATCAGTGGTGAAAATGCACGACGACAGGCCTTGGGGCACGGCGTTGTTGAGGCGCAGGGCTTCGGCGAAGTCCTTGTAGCCGACGACATACAAAATCGGCGCGAAGGTTTCGGTGCACACCACATCGCTCTGCTCAGGCATTTCGACAATGGCCGGCGACACGTAGTAGGCGTTGGGAAACTTGTCTTCCAACTGGCGCTTGCCGCCGAACACCTTGCCGCCTTCGCTCAAGGCCTGCTCCAGGGCGTCCTGCATAGCCTCGAAGCCATGCTTGTCGATCAACGGGCCGATCAGGTTGCCCTCCAGCGGGTGGCCGATGCGCACTTTGGAATAGGCGGCCTTGAGGCGGGTGACGATTTCTTCCTTGACCGACTCGTGGGCGATCAGGCGGCGCAAGGTGGTGCAGCGCTGGCCGGCGGTGCCGACGGCGCTGAACAGGATGGCGCGCACGGCCATGTCCAGGTCGGCGCTCGGGCCGAGGATCATCGCGTTGTTGCCGCCCAGCTCGAGGATGCTGCGGGCAAACCGCGCGGCGACTTTCGGCGCCACTTCGCGGCCCATGCGGGTGCTGCCGGTGGCGCTGATCAGGGCCACGCGTGGGTCATCCACCAGCGCAGCGCCGGCATCGCGGCCGCCGATGATCACCTGGCTCAGGTACTGCGGCGCGTCCTTGAAATTCTTCAGCACACGCTCGAACAGCGCCTGGCACGCCAGGGCGGTGAGCGGGGTCTTTTCCGACGGCTTCCAGATCACTGCGTTACCGCACACCAGTGCCAGTGTGGTGTTCCACGCCCACACGGCCACCGGGAAGTTGAAGGCGCTGATCACCCCGACCACGCCCAGCGGGTGCCAGGTTTCACGCATATGGTGGCCTGGGCGCTCGGAGGCGATGGTCAAGCCGTACAACTGGCGGGACAGGCCCACGGCGAAGTCGCAGATGTCGATCATTTCCTGCACTTCACCCAAGCCTTCCTGGGTGATCTTGCCGGCTTCCCAGGACACCAGTTCGCCCAGATCGGCCTTGTATTGGCGCAGGACATCGCCGAACTGGCGCACCAACTCGCCGCGACGGGGTGCCGGCACGTTGCGCCAGGCCTCGAATGCATGCTCGGCGCGACTGACCTGTTGCTCCACCTCGGCGGCACCCTCCCAGTGCACACTGCCGATACGGCTGCCATCAATCGGCGAATGCACGGGTTGTTTACCCGCCTGGTACAGCGCCGGGTTTACCCCGAGACGATCAAGCAATGCGGCAACCATGGGTCACTCCTTCAATCTTCGAACAAAAAATCGCACCGCGGCACGCACGGCGATCCAGGCCTTATTTGTAGCTGGCCCAAGACTTGCCAACAAACGACGATTAGGCGAGATATCATTCCGTTTATTCATGCAAAGAATAAAAAGAGGCATGCCGTGCTGAACAAAAGACATTTGCCCTCGATCACCGCGCTGCAGTGTTTCGAGGCCGCCACCCGCCACTTGAGCTTCACCCGCGCCGCCGAGGAGCTGAACCTCACGCAAAGCGCAGTGAGCAAACAGGTCGCGCAGTTGGAGGAATTACTCCAGCACCTGCTGTTCCGCCGCGTACGCCGCCGCTTGCAGATGACCCCGGCAGGCGACCTGTACCTGGTGGAAGTGCGCAAGATCCTCACGCAGGTGGAGATGTCCACCCACTACCTGCGCTCCTATGGCGGCGAGACCGAAGTGTTGCGCGTGTCCACCCCCTACACCTTTGGCGCGCGCTGGCTGGTGCCGCGCCTCAAGGGCTGGCGCCTGCGCCACCCGCAGATCCACCTGGACCTGTGCAACGAACAGGAGCCGGACGAACTGCTGCAAGGCAAGGCCGACATGGCCTTCTACTTCGGCCAGGGCTCGCGCCCCGGCACCGAGAGCCTGAAACTGTTCAGCGAAGAGTTGGTACCGGTGTGCGCCCCGGAAAGCCTGCCGGCGCAGCCGTTCACCGATCCCACGCAACTGAGCGACCTGGTGCTGCTGCAAAACGCCTCGCGCCCCCAGGGCTGGCATGATTGGTTTGCCGACCAGGGTTATCACACCGAACACAGCTACCACGGACCGCGTTTCGACACCTTTTATATGTGCATCCGCGCGGCGCAGGTGGGCTGTGGCGTGGCGCTGCTACCGCGCTTCCTGGTGGAAGAAGAACTGGCCGACGGCAAGCTGGTGATCCCCTGGCAGCATGCGATGCCGAGCCAGGACGCTTATTACCTGGCCTTCCCGGAACACGCGGCGGAGGTGCCCAAGGTGCGGGAGTTTGTGAAGTGGATGATGGAGCAGGTTGTTTAGTGCCTGGAATATCGCCATCGGCGGCAAGTGGCCTTGGCAAAAAAATCACTGGCAAACCTACCCGCGTCTATGCGCCACTAGCCCCCTTCCTTAATTGTGCGTAAAGGTCGGCGCCCATCGCCCGACCTGTCTGGAGATTCCCGTTATGAGCGAGAGTGTGTTTGCCGATCGCATCGTGCAGAACTTGCTCGACACCGACTTCTACAAGCTGACCATGATGCAGGCGGTGCTGCACAACTACCCCAACGTGGAAGTTGAATGGGAGTTTCGTTGCCGCAACAGCGAAGACCTGCGCCCGTACCTGGCGGAGATCCGCTACCAGATCGAGCGCCTCGCCGAGCTGAGCCTGAGCCCCGACCAACTGGGGTTCCTGGAACGTATCAGTTTTATGAAGCCGGATTTTTTGCGCTTTCTCGGGCTGTTTCGCTTCAACCTGCGTTATGTGCAGACCGGCATCGAGAACGGTGAGTTGTTTATCCGCCTGCGCGGGCCGTGGCTGCATGTGATTCTGTTTGAAGTGCCGATGCTGGCGATCGTCAGCGAAGTGCGTAACCGCTACCGCTACCAGACCGTGATCCTCGAACAGGCCCGCGAGCAGCTGTACCGCAAGTTCGACTGGCTGACGGCCAACGCCAGCAGCGACGAGCTGGCCGAGCTGCAAGTGGCCGACTTCGGCACGCGCCGACGTTTCTCGTACCGCGTGCAGGAAGAGGTGGTCAGCGTGCTCAAACATGACTTCCCCGGGCGTTTTGTCGGCACCAGCAACGTGCACCTGGCCCGCGAGTTCGACATGAAGCCGCTGGGCACCATGGCCCATGAATGGATCATGGCCCACCAGCAACTGGGCCCACGCCTGATCGACAGCCAGATCGCCGCCCTCGACTGTTGGGTCCGCGAATACCGTGGCCTGCTGGGTATCGCCCTGACCGATTGCATCACCACCGATGCCTTCCTCGGCGACTTCGACTTGTACTTCGCCAAGCTGTTCGACGGCCTGCGCCACGACTCCGGCGACCCGGTGCAGTGGGCCGAAAAAGCCATCGCCCACTACCACAAGCTGGGCATCGAGCCGATGAGCAAGACCCTGGTGTTCTCCGACAGCCTGTCGTTGCCCAAGGCCTTGGAAATATTCCGCGCGCTGCGTGGTCGCATTAATGTGAGCTTCGGCATCGGCACCAACCTGACCTGCGATATTCCAGGGGTGGAACCGATGAGCATCGTGCTTAAAATGACCGCCTGCAACGGCCAGCCCGTCGCAAAGATCTCCGATGAAGCGGGCAAGACCCACTGCACCGACCCGAATTTTGTCGCCTATTTGCGTCATGTTTTCAAAGTACCTGCCATCTCTAGCAAGGAGTGAATCATGCAAGCCGTACAGCGTGAGATTGCTGAACAGCTCAAGGTCCAAGCGCCGTTCAAGGACCAGGCCGCCCTCGAGGCCGAGGTTGCTCGGCGCGTGGCGTTTATCCAGGACTGCCTGCGCAATTCCGGGCTCAAGACACTGGTGCTGGGCATCAGCGGCGGCGTCGACTCCCTGACTGCCGGCCTGTTGGCCCAACGCGCGATGCAGGAACTGCGCTCCCGCACCGGTGACGAGGCCTACCGCTTTATCGCCGTGCGCCTGCCCTACGAAACCCAGTTCGATGAAATCGATGCCCAGGCCTCGGTGGACTTTATCGACCCGGACGAGCGCCACACCGTGAACATCGGCCCGGCGGTGAAAGCCCTGGCCAATGAAGTGGCGGCGTTTGAAGGCAAGGCGGCGGTGTCCCGCGACTTCGTACTCGGCAACACCAAGGCGCGCATGCGCATGGTGGCGCAGTACACCATCGCCGGCGCGGCCAGCGGCCTGGTGATCGGTACCGACCATGCGGCGGAAGCGGTGATGGGCTTTTTCACCAAGTTCGGTGATGGCGCCTGCGACCTGGCGCCGTTGAGCGGGCTGGTAAAGAACCAGGTACGCGCGATTGCGCGGTTCTTTGGTGCGCCGGAGTCGTTGGTGGAGAAGGTGCCGACGGCCGACCTTGAAGACCTGTCGCCAGGTAAACCGGATGAAGCGTCACATGGCGTGACCTATGCCGAGATCGATGCGTTCCTGCACGGTGAGCCGGTGCGCGAGGAAGCGTTCCGAATCATCTGCGAGACGTACCGCAAGACCGAACACAAGCGGGTGATGCCGTTTGCGCCTTGAGGTGAGCCAGATAGTGGTGTGTTGATTGGCAGGCAGTCATCGGGGGCAAGCCCCCGATGAACGATAACGCGGTCTTACTTCAGGACCACAGTGCCCTTCATCATCGAGATGTGGCCCGGGAACGAGCAGAAGAACGTGTAATCCGTACCGGCCGCCAGTTTCGAGACATCGAAGGTCACCGAATCCTTCTCGCCGGCACCAATGATCTTGGTGTGGGCGATGATGCGATCGTCACCCTCTTTCAGGTAGTTCTTGTCGATGCCAGCAGCCATGCCATCAGTGGCAACCGGCTGCATGTTGGCGGCGCTGGTCAGCACCCAGTTATGGCCCATGACGTTTTTCGGCAGGTTACCGGAGTGAGTCAACTCAACGGTAAACGTCTTGCAGCTCTTGTCGATCGTGATTTCCTTGGTGTTGAAGGACATCTGGTCAGTGGAGTCGACGGTGACCTTGCACTCTGCAGCAAGCAACTGGCCGCTGGCCAGAGTCAGCAGGGAAACAGCAACGAGTTTGGCAAACATGTGAATCTCCAAGGCAGGGTTTAAACAACGCGTAATGCGACAAGGGTGCCTGAGGCAGGCAGAAATGCTTATGACCTGAATCAACAGATTGTATACAACTTTAGGCTATCAGACTTATCGACACAATCAACCAGCCAAAGTGCCGCAGGCTGTCTATGATCGGCCCATCACCCACTGGAGCCCGAGCCATGCACCTCAACCAACTGTTCAATGGCCTCCTGGCCGCGTACGCCTGCGGTAAGTGAAGGCCAAGCGCCCCTTGAAGCTGCTACCATGTCGTCCCAAGGCAGCTGCGCGCCGCCACCCTCACCTTCGACCCTAGAGGATCGCCCATGGCCAAACCTAATTACTCCTTCGCCAAACGTCAGAGAGACTTGGCCAAGGAACAGAAGAAAGAGGAAAAGCTGCAACGCAAGAAAGCCGCGGTAGATGAAGAAGCCGGCGCACTCAACCCGGATGCTGATGGTGAAGTAACGAACGACGAGACTGAAACACCAAAAGATCCAGCTGAATAATTATTTACTGTAGGAGCGAGCTTGCTCGCGAAGAACGTCAACGATAACGCGGGAATCCAGGATCAACGCGGCGCCCTCAGGTTCTTCGCGAGCAAGCTCGCTCCTACACCAGCGGCATCACCGTCACCCGCACCTCCGGGTCATGGCTCCCTCCCCCCAGAATCACCCCACGCAACGGCGACACATCGGAGAAATCCCGGCCCCAGGCCAGGGTGATGTGCTCCAGTGCCGGCTGCACATTGTTCGTCGGATCGAAATCCACCCAGCCCGATACCGGGCAATACACCGAGACCCACGCGTGGGACGCATCGGCGCCGATCAGGCGTGGCTGGCCGGGCGGTGGCTGGGTGAGCAGGTAGCCGCTGATGTAACGCGCCGCCAGGCCGCGCGAGCGCAGGCAGGCGAGCATCAGGTGGGCGAAGTCCTGGCACACGCCGCGGCGGCGCTCCAGCACTTCCACCAGTGGCGTGGCGACCTGGGTGGCTTCGGCATCGAAGGTGAATTCACTGAAGATCTTTTCCATCAGCGCCTGTACACCCAGCAGCAACGGCTTGCCAGGGGGAAAACAGCTTTCGGAAAATTCGACGAAGGTTTTCTTCAAGTGCACGTAGGGCGATTCGAAGCGGTAGCGGCAGGCTTCGATCAACTCGAGCGACAGCGGCTGGCTGCTGTAGGTCAGGCTGTCGCGGGTCTGGTCCCAGGCGGGCGACTGCTGGAAATCCAGCACCGGCCGCGCCAGCACTTCCACGGTCAGCCCGGCGTTCACCAGTAATTCATCATGGGGCCGCTCGAACGCCAGACGGGTGATCGGGTTGCCGAACACGTCCAGCTCATCCCGGCGTGCGGACGGCGGCGGGCTGATGTCCAGTTGCTGGGCGCTGCAACGCTGCCAGGCGCACGGCCTCGGCCATAAATGCGCGAGCTGCTGGGCCAGGGACACCGGGCTGTCGTAGTGGTAATGGGTATCGTGGAAAATCTGGTAGCGCGCACTCATCACACCGACACCGTTTGCTGACTGACATCATCCACATGGGCAAAGTGGCGCAAGGCCAGACGATCCGACACTTGCCCACTCTCATCGGCGACCGCCTGCAGCAGGTCGGCCAGGCCTTCCAGTGCGGCACGCACGCTGGATTCGCCAAACAACGGGTTCTCCAGGCACGCCAGGTCGAAGCGCGCCAGGCGCTCCACCAATGGGCCCAGGCCGGTTTCCCGAGGCACACCAAAATCGTCGTTGAGACGTCGCAGCGTGCGGCTCACCAGCTTGAGCTGGAACAGCACCGCGTGGGGGTTCTGCTCGTCCAGCAGCAGCAGGTCGAGTACCGGGATCAACTGCGGCACCGCCAGGTAGCGCGAGCGGTAGGTGATGCTGCTGTTGCCCAGCTCCAGCAACCACTCCAGCCCCGCCTGGTCGAACACCGCCACGCCGCGCAGGAATGCCGCCAGGCTGCTGCTGAGAAATTGCAGGCGCTCGATGCGCCGGCCCATCATCAGGAAGCGCCAGCCTTCGTCGCGGGTCATGTCGTCGAGGGCAAACCCAGACAGCGCCGCCAGGGACATCACCAGGCGGTTGAGGAAATCCAGCAACTCACCAAAATCTGGGCTTTCGCTTTCCAGCTCCAAGGCTTCGCGCTGCAACTCCACCAGGGCCTGCCAGTTCTCACGGGACAACTTGCCGCGCACCTGGGACGCCGCCCACTGCAAGCGTTGCAGGTTGGCGCGCAGGCTCGACGGCCAATCATCGCCGAGCAAGGCCGCCTGCAAACGCTCGGGCAACTCGCCCTCCTCCGGCAGCAGGCGCAGGTTTTCACCCAACTCGACCGCCGCCTGCAAGGCCAGGGGGTCATCGCCGTCGACATAGCGCGCCAGCACGATGCGCAGCCAGCGTGCGCTGTCGTCGCAGCGTTCGCAGTAACGGCCGAACCAGAACAGGTTTTCCACCACGCGGGACGGCAGATAAGGGTCGCGGCGTACCAGGTCGTGTGCACCGATCGCGCGCTGGGCGCGCCAATGCTCGCCACTGCTGGCGCGTTCGCCCAGCACCCAGGTGTCCTTGCTGGCGCCGCCGCGCTGCATCGATACCACTTCGGCATCGGCGTCGGCCGCCACGCGGGTCAGGCCGCCGGGCAGTACGCGGTAGCCCTCCACGCTGGCCACGGCATACACGCGCATGCCGATGGCGCGGTGTTGCAGGTGATCCTCCACGGTGTGCCATACCGGTGCCTGGGACAGTTGCGCCAGCTCCTGGGCGACGTAGGCGTAAGGCCGCGCAAGCATGCGTTCGGCCAGGGCCTGGCGTTGCTCGTCGTTCAAGTCGCGACCGAATACCGGGGTGAAACTTTGCGACGGAAACGCTGGTTTGATCAGCAGTTCCGGCAGTTTCTCCAGGGCTTCGGCGAGCACCGGCGCCTCACCGCACCACCAGGTGGCGATGGACGGCAGGATCAACTCTTCGCCGAACAGGAACTGGTTGATCCTGGGCAGAAAACCGAGCAAACCGGGGGATTCCAGCACGCCGCTGCCCAGGGCATTGGCCACCAGCACATTGCCCTGGCGCGCGGCGTCAAGCAGGCCGGGTACGCCGAGGGCGGAGTCAGTGCGCAGCTCCAGCGGGTCGCAGAAGTCGTCGTCGAGGCGACGCATGATCGCGTGCACCCGGCGCAGGCCACTGAGGGTTTTCAGGAACACCGTGCTGTCGCGCACCGTGAGGTCGCCGCCTTCCACCAGCGGGTAGCCGAGCTGGCGCGCGAGGTACAGGTGTTCGAAATAGCTTTCGTTGAAACGTCCAGGGGTGAGCAACACGATCAGCGGTGGCTGGTCATCGCTCGGTGCCTGGCGGGCCAGGGTTTCCTGGAGCGTGCGGAAGAAACCGGTGAGGTGCTGCACCTGCAGATCACGGTACAGGTCCGGGAAGGCGCGGGACACGATGGTGCGGTTTTCCAACGCATAACCGGCGCCCGAAGGCGCCTGCGTACGGTCGGCGGTGACCCACCAGCGGCCATCCGGGGTACGCGCCAGATCCACCGCATACAGGTGCAGAAACGCACCATCAGGCGGTTGGATGCCCTGGCACGGCCAGAGGAAATTGTTATGCCCGAACACCAGCTCGGCTGGTAGCAGGCCCTCCTTGATCAAACGTTGCGGCCCGTAGAGGTCCGCCAGCACCGCGTTGAGCAGGCGCCCACGCTGGGCGATGCCGGCTGACAGCTGCTGCCATTCATCGGCCGCCAGCACATGGGGCAGCAAGTCCAGCTCCCACGGGCGATCGGCACCCTTGGGGTCGGCGTAGACGTTATAGGTGACGCCGTTTTCCTGGATCTGCCTTGTCAGCAGCGCCTGGCGCTGGGCCAGTTGCGCGGGTGTGCTGCGTTGCAGGTGATCGAGCAAGCGCTGCCAATGGGCGCGTACTGCGCCACTGTCGTCCAGCAGTTCGTGATAAGTACCCGCGGTCAGCGGGTATTGGTCGAGCAAGTCGGGCATGGAACGCTCGGCAGAGGCAAAGGGGCTCAGTTTAATTCAAATTCACTGCAATCTAATGTGGGAGGGCGCTTGCTCCCTCCCACATTGTGATCGCTTTTAGTCATTTTTATTGGGGTGACGCCGCAGATCCAGGGTCATCGGCAATTCGTCATTGATCACAACACTCGGCACGGTGAGCTTGCCAGGCGTGTGGCCGAGACGGAAAAACCGCGCCATGCGCCGGCTCTCCGCCTCATTGGCGTTTACCGGCAAGCTGTCGTAGTTACGCCCGCCCGGATGCGCAACATGGTACTGGCAGCCGCCCAGGGAGCGTTGCATCCAGGTGTCCAGCAGGTCGAACACCAGCGGCGCATGGACCGGGATGGTCGGTTGCAGGCAGTTGGCCGGTTGCCAGGCGCGGTAACGCACGCCGGCGACGAACTCGCCAATGCGCCCGGTCGGTTGCAGCGGCACCGGGATGCCATTGCAGGTCAGCAGGTAGCGTTGCGGCGGCAGCCCGCTCACCTTCACCTGCAAGCGCTCCAGGGACGAATCCACATAGCGCACCGTGCCGCCCACCGCGCCCTCTTCGCCCAGCACATGCCAAGGCTCCAGGGCCTGGCGCAGTTCCAGCTCGATCCCGCTGACGGCGTAATCGCCCACCTTGGGGAAGCGGAACTCCAGGTGCGCGGCGAACCATTCGGCGCGTAACGGGTAACCGGCGGCGTTCAACTCGACGATCACATCGGCAAAGTCCTGCTCGATAAAGTGCGGCAACAGGAAGCGGTCATGCAATTCGGTGCCCCAGCGCGCCAGTTTCGGCGGCGCATAGGGCTCACGCCAGAAGCGCGCCACCAAGGCCCGCAGCAGCAGTTGCTGGGTCAGGCTCATGCGTGCGTGGGGCGGCATTTCAAAGGCCCGCAACTCGAGAAGGCCCAGGCGGCCCGTGGCACCGTCGGGCGAGTAGAGTTTGTCGATACAGAATTCGGCGCGGTGGGTATTGCCCGTCACGTCGATCAACAGGTTGCGCAGCAGGCGATCCACCAACCACGGCGGGCATTCTTCACCCGGCTGCGGCATTTGCGCAAAGGCGATTTCCAGCTCATACAGCGCGTCGTTGCGGGCTTCGTCCACCCGCGGTGCCTGGGAGGTCGGGCCGATAAACAGGCCGGAAAACAGGTAAGACAGCGAGGGGTGGTTATGCCAATAGCTGATCAGGCTGCGCAGCAGGTCGGGCCGGCGCAGGAACGGCGAGTCCTTGGGCGTCGCGCCCCCCAGCACAAAGTGGTTGCCGCCGCCGGTGCCGGTGTGGCGGCCGTCGATCATGAACTTCTCGGTGGTCAGCCGGGTTTGCCGCGCCTCCTCGTAGAGGAATTCGGTGCGTTCCACCAACTCGTCCCAGGTCGCGGACGGCTGCACATTGACCTCGATCACACCCGGATCCGGCGTGACGCGGAAGTTGCTCAGGCGCATATCGAACGGTGGTTCGTAGCCTTCCAGCAGCACCGGGCAGTGCAGTTCCTCGGCGGTGGCTTCGATGGCTGCCACCAGCTCCAGATAATCCTCGACGCGTTCCAAGGGCGGCATAAACAGGTACAGGCGCCCTTCCCGCGCTTCGGCGCACAGGGCGGTGCGGGTCAGCCAGTCGGCGGACTCGTCGACCTCGGGCACTCGCTCGTCGCTCGGCGCGGGTTCGCCATGGCTTTGCAGTTGCGTGCTGGTCGGCAGTTCCGGCTGATCCTGGTTAGGGTCGGTGGGGTGCACGAACGGATACTCCGCCGCCGTCACCCACGGCTGCGAGGCCAACGGCAGGCGATAGCCCAGCGGTGAATCCCCCGGCACCAGGCGGCAATGGTTATCGCGCAGGTACCAGCGCCCGCTCTGCCAGCGGTCATTGGCCGCCGTGCGCGCCAGCGGCAGTACCTGGCCGATGACTTTATCCAGGCCCTGGCTGAACACTTTGCGCAAGCGCTCGCGCTCCAGCTCGTCGCTCAAGCGCGGGTCCTGGGCCGTGACGTTTTGCGGCAACGCACCTTCGCGCCACAGGTAGTAGAAGTTGTCTTCGAAGGCCGGGAATACAAAGCGCGCTGGCAACTTCAGGCGCTCGGCGACGCTGGCCAGGAAGCGCCCGGCCATTACGCCATCGGCGCCGTAGTCCTGTTGTTCATCGGCGATCAGCGCGCTGTTGTGCCAGATGGGCACGCCGTCACGGCGCCAGTAGCAATTAAGCGACCAGCGCGGCAATTGCTCGCCGGGGTACCACTTGCCCTGGCCGAAGTGCACCAGGCCCTTGGGTGCGTAGTGCTTGCGCATGCGCTGGAACAGCTCGGCGGACAAGCGCCGCTTGTCCGGCCCGAGGGCTGCGGTGTTCCACTCGGCGCCGTCAGGGTCGTCGATGGAGACGAAGGTCGGCTCGCCGCCCATGGTCAGGCGCACATCATCCTTGAGCAAGTCGCCATCTATTTGCCGGCCCAGGGCCTGGATCGCCAGCCATTGCTCTTCAGTGTAGGGCTTGGTCACCCGTGGTGCTTCCCAGATGCGCTCCACCGACATCTCGTGGGTAAATTCGCACTCGCAGGGTTCCACCAGCCCACTGATCGGCGCGGCGGACGATGGATCGGGACTACAGGCCAACGGGATATGCCCCTCACCGGCGAACAGCCCGGAGGTGGCATCCAGGCCGATCCAGCCGGCACCGGGCAAATACACTTCGCACCAGGCGTGCAGGTCGGTGAAGTCGACTTCGGTGCCGGAGGGGCCGTCGAGGGCTTTGACGTCGGCGGTCAGCTGGATCAGATAGCCGGACACAAACCGCGCCGCCAACCCGAGATTGCGCAGCAATTGCACCAGCAGCCAGGCCGAATCACGGCAGGAACCGGAAGCGTTTTCCAGGGTGAATTCCGGGGTTTGCACCCCCGGTTCCATGCGGATCAGGTAGCCGATGTCGGCGGCCAGACGCTGGTTGAGGCCCACCAGGAAATCCACGGCCGGCAACGGCGTGCGGTCGATACCCGCCAGGTAGGCGGCAAACCTCGGCGTCAGCGGCAGGGTTTCCAGGTACGGCGCCAGCTCGCGCTGTTCATCGGCGGCGTAGCTGAAGGGAATTTTTTCGGCGTAGGGCTCAAGGAAAAAATCGAACGGGTTGAACACCGCCATCTCGGCGACCAGGTCGACTTCGATGCGCAGTTCATCGGTCTTTTCCGGGAACACCAGACGCGCCAGGTAATTGCCCTGAGGGTCCTGCTGCCAATTGATGAAGTGCTGCTCGGGCAGCACTTTGAGTGCATAGGACAAAATCCGCGTGCGGCTATGGGCCGCCGGGCGCAGACGCACAATCTGTGGGCCGAGTTCGACCGCGCGGTCGTAGCGGTAATGCGTAACGTGGTGCAACGCGACATGAATCGACACGGCGGCCTCCTGCGAGCCAGGGCATGGACACAACGCGCGCAAGACTTATGCCAGAGCGGCGGTCATTGCGCTTTATCGTAAGACCCGGTGCAGTACAGCACCAAAACGGCGCCAACGGTGGTGTCGTGGTGCAGGCGCCGCACATATTTGTGGCGTTAATGTGAGGATGGGTGGCGAATCTACCCAATCAACGGGTTTTGCGCTTTGCGATTACGGCTGGTTTAACCGCCTGCCGAATGCGACGGATTCCCACGAGTTTCGTGCGCATCTCTCGTTGAACCTTGCTGTTAAGTGTCAATAATCCGAGCAATGGGAATAACAGCGCCAACCCATAAAGGACTTTGTGAGGCTGGAATTGAACCATCGGAACTACAAACAGTAGACAGGCGACATAGATACCGACCATTACCCACACCCAGGAGGGTCGGCCCCGCAAAATCATAAAGTTGCTATGGACCGTCAACAGAATGAGCAGCGCCCCGGCAGACATGATCTTGAGCCCCACTTGAGCCATCGGCGCATCACGAAAATAGGTGATGAACGCCAGCGCCACAGCCAACGCCAAAGAAAAACACGCAGCAAATACGCCGCCCATAAACGTCAGAAAGTATTGTCTGAAAAAGTCGCGTAGCGTCATCAATTCGCTCATTCGCTTACCTCCTCGTACAGTCCAATCGCGATGGTGTTGACGTTTCCGGAGTAGGCACTCCCGCCAAACCCAACGCTTGCGCCCAGGACGTCTTTGATCTGGGTAGTGGTGCTGTGCTTGAGCTGCGTAGGGGTGAAACGCTTGGTGAGTTCGCCCGACGCCTGCCTCAATTTGATCATCTTCGCGGTCAAGCTGGGATGGTTGATGCTCAGCAGCTCTTTCGTCAGCTTGGCTCTTTCCTGGCGATTCAAACCGCGAAGCACATCACGCAGGCTCTTGCCCGTCGATGCTTTGGCGGCCCTGACCAGCTTGACCGTCGTCAGGGCCGAAGCCCCCACGCCTGCCAGTGATACGGCGTCCAGCACGATGGACGCATTCTGGTACCAGCCTTCACTGTCGAGCGAATCCTTGACTTCAGGTTTGGCGACTTCCAGCGCTGTTCGGGCAATGCCGTTGAAACACTGAAGCGTACTTGCGCCGGCAGCCGCATACCCCACTACAACGATGACGGAACTGGCGCCAGCGCTGAAAGGCACCAGAATTGTTCCACTGGCGATCGCAGCCCAACTGATGACCGCCCCCAAGCAGGAGATTCCGGTATTCACGGCTTCGCCAATCAGTCGCGATTCTCGAGGATTGCTCACGACATGTTGAGCAAACTGTGTTGGCGCAATGTACTTCTGCGCTTCACGCAAAATGATGCGCTTGGGCTTGATGCTGCAGATGGGCTTGAATTCGCGCAGGGTAATGACGTTGAAGTCGGCGTCGATATACACCACCCCCGCGCCGACGATGCTGGGGTCGGCGTCGATGGCCGCGAACAGCCGTGGCAGGTTGATCTGGCTTTCGATGCGCTGGCGCGCCATGAACTGGGAGCGGTTGGAGTCCATGCCGATGCCGGCCAGGGGGTTGCCCATGGGGTGTTCTTCCTTGAAGGGTGGAGACTGGACTGACGCTATCGGGGGCAAGCCCCCTCCCACATTGGATTGCGAATACGGTCAAGTGTGGGAGGGGGCTTGCTCCCGATAGCGATTTAATGGGCGCCACCTTACCAAACAGCCTCACCCGCGACCAGAAAGCAAAACGCCAGCACGAGGCTGGCGTTTTGCATATTCAGGCTACGATCAACGTGGCACGACCGGCTTGCGGGCCGGCTTGCCGCCCTTGCCCTTGGCCGCATCGCTGCGTTCCTTGGCCGCCTGCTTGTTACGCGCCTGGGCCGCAGCCTTGGCTTGCTCACGCTTGTCCCACGGGTTGCTGCCGTCGCTGCCACGGGGCGGCAGGCCGGTGTGCTGGGTGAGGATCCTTGTGGTGGTTTCCTTGGCGACCTTGTGGCTGCCAGCCGGCGTCGAGTTCTTGCGACGGGCGCTCTGGTAGCTGTCGGTGCTCGGCTGGTGCAGCGGGATCAGTTGGTCCTTGCCCGACCCGATCAGGTCGGCACGGCCCATGCGGGTCAGCGCTTCACGCAGCATCGGCCAGCCCTTCGGGTCGTGATAGCGCAGGAACGCCTTGTGCAGGCGGCGCTGCTCTTCGCTCTTGACGATAGTCACCGCGTCGCTCTTGTAGGTGACCTTGCGCAGCGGGTTCTTGCCCGAGTGATACATCGCGGTGGCAGTGGCCATCGGCGACGGGTAGAACGCCTGCACCTGGTCGGCGCGGAAGCCGTTGCCCTTGAGCCACAGGGCCAGGTTCATCATGTCTTCATCGGTGGTGCCCGGGTGAGCGGCGATGAAGTACGGGATCAGGTACTGCTCCTTGCCCGCTTCCTTGGTGTACTTCTCGAACATGCGCTTGAACTTGTCATAGCTGCCGATGCCCGGCTTCATCATCTGGTTGAGCGGACCTTCCTCGGTGTGTTCCGGGGCGATCTTGAGGTAGCCACCGACGTGGTGGGTGACCAGCTCCTTGACGTATTCCGGCGACTCGACCGCGAGGTCGTAGCGCAGGCCGGAAGCGATCAGGATCTTCTTCACCCCCGGCAATGCACGGGCGCTGCGGTACAACTGGATCAACGACGAGTGGTCGGTGTTCAGGTTCGGGCAGATGCCGGGGAACACGCACGACGGCTTGCGGCACGCGGATTCGATTTCCGGGCTCTTACAGGCAATGCGGTACATGTTCGCGGTCGGGCCGCCGAGGTCGGAGATCACACCGGTGAAGCCTGGAACCTTGTCGCGGATCTCTTCGATTTCGCGAATGATCGACTCTTCGGAACGGTTCTGGATGATCCGGCCTTCGTGCTCGGTGATCGAGCAGAAGGTGCAGCCGCCGAAGCAGCCACGCATGATGTTCACCGAGAAGCGGATCATGTCGTAGGCCGGGATTTTCTCCTTGCCGTACGCCGGGTGCGGGACACGGGCGTACGGCATGCCGAACACGTAGTCCATTTCTTCGGTGGTCATCGGAATCGGTGGCGGGTTGAACCACACGTCCACTTCGCCGTGCTTCTGCACCAGGGCGCGGGCGTTGCCTGGGTTGGTTTCCAGGTGCAACACGCGGTTGGCGTGGGCATAGAGCACGGCGTCGCCACGGACTTTTTCCACCGAGGGCAGGCGGATCACGGTCTTGTCGCGGGTCATGCGCGGGCTGGCCAGGATCTGCACGACCTTGGCTTCTTCCGGATCATCGACCGGCCCCTTTTCCTGCTCGATGGCGCAGGCCTGGGTGTCCTGGGTGTTGACGTACGGGTTGATGATCTTGTCGACCTTGCCCGGGCGGTCGATACGTGTGGAATCCACTTCGTACCAGCCGGCTGGGGTATCGCGACGGATGAACGCGGTGCCGCGCACATCGGTAATGTCTTCGATCTTGTGGCCCCACGACAGGCGCTGGGCGACTTCGACGATGGCCCGCTCGGCGTTGCCGTACAGCAGGATATCGGCGGTGGCGTCGATCAGGATCGAGTTGCGCACGCGGTCCTGCCAGTAGTCGTAGTGGGCGATGCGGCGCAGGGACGCTTCGATGCCGCCGAGTACGATCGGCACGTTCTTGTAGGCTTCCTTGCAACGCTGGCTGTACACCAGGCTGGCGCGGTCCGGGCGTTTGCCGGCCATGCCGCCTGGGGTGTAGGCGTCGTCGGAACGGATTTTCTTGTCGGCGGTGTAGCGGTTGATCATCGAGTCCATGTTGCCGGCCGCGACGCCGAAGAACAGGTTCGGCTCGCCCAGTTTCATGAAGTCGTCTTTGGACTGCCAGTTCGGCTGCGCAATGATCCCGACGCGGAAGCCCTGGGACTCCAGCAGCCGGCCGATGATGGCCATGCCGAACGACGGGTGGTCCACGTAGGCATCGCCGGTGACGATGATGATGTCGCACGAATCCCAGCCAAGCTGATCCATCTCCTCCCTGCTCATCGGCAGGAATGGCGCAGGGCCGAAACATTCGGCCCAGTACTTGGGATAGTCAAATAACGGCTTGGCTGTTTGCATGACGGTGACCGGTGTTGAGATGAAAAATCGCGGGCGCGGAATATAGCACAAATTTTGACCAATTCCGACGGTAATGGTCGGAATTGAGCAGACGGGTTATTCGTCGTCGTCGAAGTTGTAGCTGCCCGGCGCCAGGTTCTCGAAGCGCGTGTATTTGCCGATGAATGCCAGGCGAACAAAGCCGATCGGGCCGTTACGCTGCTTGCCGATAATGATCTCGGCAATGCCTTTGTGCTCGGTCTCGGGGTGATACACCTCGTCGCGGTACACGAACATGATCACGTCGGCATCCTGCTCGATCGCTCCGGATTCCCGCAGGTCGGAGTTCACCGGGCGCTTGTTGGGACGTTGTTCCAGGGAGCGGTTGAGCTGGGACAGGGCGACTACCGGGCAGTTGAATTCCTTGGCCAGGGCCTTGAGGGACCGGGAGATTTCGGAAATTTCGTTGGTGCGGTTATCGCCACTGGAGCCCGGGATCTGCATCAATTGCAGGTAGTCGATCATGATCAGGGCGATGTCGCCGTGCTCACGTACCAGGCGGCGGGTACGTGCACGCATCTCGGACGGGCTGATACCGGCGGTGTCATCGATAAACAGCTTGCGGTCGTTGAGCAGGTTGACCGCCGAGGTCAGGCGCGGCCAGTCGTCGTCTTCCAGGCGACCGGCACGCACCTTGGTCTGGTCGATACGGCCGAGGGACGACAGCATACGCATGATCAGCGATTCGCCTGGCATCTCGAGGGAGTACACCAGGACGGTCTTGTCGCTGCGCAACACGGCGTTTTCCACCAGGTTCATCGCAAAGGTGGTCTTACCCATGGATGGACGGCCGGCGACGATGATCAGGTCGGACGGCTGCAGCCCGCTGGTCTTCTCGTCGAGGTCGGTGTAGCCGGTGGAAATACCGGTGATAGCGTTGTCGGTGTTGAACAAGGTGTCGATGCGGTCGATGGCCTTGGTCAACAGGTCGTTGACGCTGACCGGGCCGCCGGTTTTCGGGCGCGCTTCGGCGATCTGGAAAATCTGGCGCTCGGCTTCGTCAAGGATTTCGGCGGCGGTGCGGCCTTCGGGGTTGAAGGCGCTGTCGGCGATTTCGGTGCTGATGCCGATCAACTGGCGCAGGGTGGCGCGCTCGCGAACGATCTGGGCATAGGCCTTGATGTTGGCGACGGACGGTGTGTTTTTTGCCAGTTCACCCAGGTAGCCCAGGCCGCCGACCTGGGAGGTCTGGCCTTCCTTGTCCAACTGCTCGGCCAGGGTCACCACGTCGATTGGGGAGTTCTGGTCGGCCAGCTTGGCGATGGCACGGAAGATCAGGCGGTGGTCATGACGATAGAAATCACCGTCCGAGACTTGATCCAGCACGCGTTCCCAGGCGTTGTTGTCCAGCATCAGGCCACCGAGCACGGCCTGTTCGGCCTCGATGGAATGCGGCGGCACCTTCAGGGCAGCGGTTTGCAGATCGTATTGCTCAGGAGCTGAAATATCGTTCATGGCCACTTGGAATTAGGGGATTGTAGAAAAACAAAAGGCACGACCTGTAAACAGGATCGTGCCCGATGTTAACTGCCCGGCACACGAGGTGCCAGTCAGTTAGGTGCGACTTAAGCTGCTACCACGACAACGCGTACGGTGGCTTCAACTTCGGCGTGCAGGTGCACGGCTACGTCGAATTCGCCTACGTTGCGGATGGTGCCGTTCGGCAGACGAACTTCGCTCTTCTGCACTTCAACGCCGGAGGCGGTCAGTGCATCAGCGATGTCGTGGGTGCCGATCGAACCGAACAGCTTGCCTTCGTCACCGGCGGTGGCAGTGATAGTCACTTCCAGCTCAGCCAGTTGGGCAGCGCGAGTTTCGGCCGAAGCTTTCTTGTCTGCTGCTGCTTTTTCCAGCTCAGCGCGACGCTCTTCAAACGCAGCCAGGTTGGCAGCGGTTGCAGCGGTGGCTTTGCCGTATGGCAGCAGGTAGTTACGACCGTAGCCGGCCTTAACGTTCACTTTGTCGCCCAGGTTGCCCAGGTTGGCGACTTTTTCCAGAAGGATCAGTTGCATGTGAAAATCCTCTAACTTTTAACCTTCACCGTTCGCGTTATCGGCGTCTTTCGGCGCAGAACGTCCGCGAAAATCAATCAGGCTGTCGACAATGGCCAAGACCACGAGTAACGGACCGATCAAGTGCATGAGCGGCAGGACGGTGACGTAGATCCCCACCAGCCAGAAACTGGCCAGTCTTTTCTGCGCGACAAGCCCGTGAATCAGGGACAAGCCAGCGAAGAACAGCGGTACACCGCACAACGGCAACAGGATCAAGGTGTGCCACCCGATAAACGGGGCAACGCACATGACGGCCAGCAGTGACAGCGCAACGCGCTTGGGGATCCGGATTGCGCGAAACTCGCTTCCGAAACCGCCGGGGTTATACAACAACGCCTGCCAATAGCGCCCAAGAATCAGGCACAACACACTAAAGACCTGCACCGAAACCGCTGTCGAAATGATCAACATCGGAACTGCCAGTGAAGCGAGTGCTGCTTTCTGGTCTGCCGAGAACTTCTCGTAAGACTCACCCATCACCAGCGGCAAGACGTGTTGAAACGTCTGCGCCAACGACTCGATGAAGGAACCGAAGACGGTCCCCAGGCTCACCGCACACAACAACCCCACGGCCGTGCTGACCAGCAGCACGCGATTCCAGGAATGCCCGGCGCGCAAAACCAACGCCAGGCTGCAACTCCCCAACAGCACCAGAAGCGCTGTCGGGTCTTGCAGGAAATGCCAGCTCACCAACACTGACAACAACCCCAGACCCAGGACGCTCAAGGCGTCCGAACCGCGCCGCAGGAGCACAAGGCAACCCGCGGCGGCACCCAACCAGAACAACAACGGCAACACTGCACATCCAGCCACTACCAGAGTGGCCTGCACACGACCGCGCATGATGAACTCAGCTAAGGCGCGCATGCATTCAATCCCTTACTACTTGTCGACTGCCCGGTCTCAGCGGCCGTGGCTGTCGGTGTAGGCCAGCAGGGCCAGGAAGCGGGCGCGCTTGATAGCGGTAGCCAGCTGACGCTGATAACGTGCTTTGGTACCGGTGATACGGCTTGGAACGATTTTGCCGGTCTCGGATACGTAGGCTTTCAGAGTGTTGAGATCTTTGTAGTCGATCTCCTTCACTTCTTCAGCGGTGAAGCGGCAAAACTTACGACGACGGAAGAAACGTGCCATTTGATAGGCTCCTTAATAAGGTCCGTGGATTACTCGTCAGCGTTATCGCTGCTGTCGCTGTCATCACTATCAGCGCTATCAGCGCCTTCGTGCTCAGGACGGTCGCGACGCTCACGGCGCTCACTGCGGTTTTCTTCTGCCTTGAGCATCTCGGATTGGCCGGTGACGGCTTCTTCGCGACGGATGACCAGGTTACGGATCACTGCATCGTTGTAGCGGAAGTTGTCTTCCAGCTCGGCCAGGGCCTTGCCAGTGCACTCAACGTTCAGCATCACGTAGTGAGCCTTGTGAACATTGTTGATTGCGTAGGCCAGTTGACGACGACCCCAATCTTCCAGACGGTGGATTTTGCCGCCGTCTTCTTCGATCAGCTTGGTGTAACGCTCAACCATGCCGCCGACTTGCTCGCTTTGATCCGGGTGGACCAAAAAGATGATTTCGTAATGACGCATGAATGCTCCTTACGGGTTGTAGCCTGCCGCTCAAAAACGGTCAGACAAGGAGTGAATGACACTTATGGATCTTGCCGCAGGGAGGCACATCGGTGCCTGCCAGGAAGGCAAGGGGCGCAATTGTAGAGAAGGGGAAGAACGGGCGCAAGGTGATTGGTGATTATTTGAACAATCGCCCAGACACCACAAAAGCAAATGTGGGAGGGGACAGCCCCCTCCCACATGTTGGTTCTACGCCAGGCTTGGAATTACTTCTTCGCCTTGGCCTTGGCACCACGCTGACGCTGGGCCTCAAACAGGCACACGCCGGTCGCGACCGACACGTTCAGGCTGCTGACGCTACCGGCCATCGGCAGGTGCACCAGGTAATCGCAATGTTCACGGGTCAGGCGACGCATGCCCTTGCCTTCGGCCCCCATGATCAGGATGGTCGGGCCGGTGAGGTCCTGGTCATAAATGCTGACCTCGGCCTCTCCCGCCGTGCCCACGACCCACAGGCCGCGCTGCTGGAGTTTCTCCAGGGTGCGCGCCAGGTTGGTCACGGCCACCAGCGGAATCACTTCCGCCGCGCCGCAGGCGACTTTACGCACCACCGGCGTCAAGGTAGCCGACTTGTCCTTCGGCACAATCACCGCCAGCGCACCCGCAGCATCGGCCGAACGCAGGCACGCGCCGAGGTTGTGCGGGTCGGTCACGCCGTCCAGCACCAGCAGCAGCGGTGCACCTTCGGTACGGTCGAGCAGCTCATCGAGCATCGCTTCGCCCCAGACCTGGCTCGGACTCACGTCCGCCACCACACCTTGGTGAACGCCTTCGACCCACACGTCCATTTCACGCCGTTCGGCCTGGCCGATGGCGACTTTGTTTTGGTTGGCCAGCTCGACCAACGCCTGTACGCGCGGCTCGCTACGGCCTTCGGCCAGCCACACTTGCTTGACGCGCTTAGGGTGGTGACGCAGCAGTGCTTCTACGGCGTGGACGCCGTAGATTTTTTCCAGACTCATGACTTGGCCTTAGGTTTGCGCGACCCGCCGCTTTTCGCGGGGGCCGAACCCGCTTTTGGCGGGCCTTTACGGTGTTTACTGGGCTTGCTCGACGGCTTTTCCGCCCCTTGGGACTTTCCCCCAGACGCCGCTTTACCACCGCTTTTGGCTTCGTTGAGCAACTGCTGCTTCAACTCACGGCTCTTGCGCAGTTCGGCGTTTTTCGCCGCCGCGTCGCTTGGGCGGTAGGCCTCGGGTGCTTTGTCCTTGGCTGCTGGACGGCGCCCGGCCTTGGCTGGAGCGGGCTCTGCAACTGCCGCTTTGGCGGGTGCGCCTTTGCCTTTGCTTGCAGGCGCGGTCGTTTCGCTGCCACGCTTTTTACGGCCCGGCGCTTCGGTGGGCTTGTCAGGCATGCCAAAGTCGATCTTGCGCTCGTCGAGATCGACGCGCATGACCTGCACTTCCACGGTATCGCCCAAACGGAAGCTGCGACCGGTACGCTCGCCCGCCAGGCGGTGGTGCACAGGGTCGAAGTGGTAGTAGTCACCCGGCAAGGCGGTGACGTGCACCAGGCCTTCGACGTAGATGTCGGTCAGCTCGACGAACAGGCCAAAGCCGGTCACGGCGGTGATCACGCCTGGGAACGACTCGCCCACGCGGTCCTTCATGAACTCGCACTTGAGCCAGTTCACCACGTCGCGGGTGGCTTCGTCGGCGCGGCGTTCGCTCATGGAGCACTGCTCGCCCAACTGTTCCAGGGCCGCTTCGTCGTACGGGTAGATCCGCGCCTTCGGAATGGTCATGGCACCCGCGCGCTTGACGTGCGGGGTGTTCTGCTTGGAATGGATCACGCTGCGGATTGCGCGGTGCGTGAGCAAATCCGGATAACGGCGAATCGGCGAGGTGAAGTGGGTATACGCCTCGTAATTCAGGCCGAAGTGGCCCTGGTTATCAGCGCTGTACACCGCCTGGCTCAGGGAGCGCAGCATCACGGTCTGGATCACGTGGTAATCCGGACGGTCCTTGATGCTGGCCAGCAGTGCCTGATAGTCCTTCGGCGTCGGGCCGTCCTTGCCTTTGTGCAGGGACAGGCCCAGCTCGCCGAGGAACGCGCGCAGTTTTTCCAGGCGCTCCGGTGGCGGACCATCGTGTACACGGTAGAGCGCAGGGATTTCGTGCTTTTTCAGGAATTCAGCGGTGGCCACGTTGGCCGCCAGCATGCATTCCTCGATCAGCTTGTGCGCATCGTTACGGGTGGTCGGGGTGATCGCGGCGATCTTGCGCTCGGAACCGAAGACAATCCGGGTTTCCTGGGTTTCAAAATCGATCGCGCCACGCACATGACGGGCACCCAGCAACACTTTGTACAACGCGTACAGCTGCTTGAGGTGCGGCACCACATGCCCGTACTCACCACGCAACGCCTTGGCTTCGCTGGTTTTCGGCTGTTCCAGGATGGTGCTGACCTTGTTGTAGGTCAGGCGCGCCTGGGAGTGGATCACCGCTTCGTAGAACTGGTAATCGGTCATTTCGCCGGTTTTCGAGATAGTCATCTCGCAGACCATGGCCAAACGGTCGACTTTCGGGTTCAGGGAGCACAAGCCATTGGACAGCTGCTCAGGCAGCATCGGGATCACGCGCTCAGGGAAATACACGGAGTTGCCGCGTACCTGGGCCTCGTTATCCAGGGCCGAACCGATCTTCACATAGCTGGAAACGTCGGCAATCGCGACGAACAACTTCCAGCCACCGGAGAACAGGCGCAGCTTGCCGGGTTTGGCTTCGCAGTAGACCGCATCGTCGAAGTCGCGGGCATCTTCACCGTCAATGGTGACGAACGGCAGATGGCGCAGGTCGATGCGTTTTTCCTTGTCCTTCTCTTCGACTTCCGGCTTGAGCTTGGCGGCTTCCTTGAGCACAGCCTCAGGCCAGACGTGAGGAATATCGTAGGTGCGCAGCGCGACGTCGATTTCCATGCCCGGCGCCATGTAGTTGCCGACCACTTCAACAATATCGCCCTGGGGCTGGAAGCGCGCAGTGGGCCAGTGGGTGATTTTCACCTCGACGAACTGACCGACCTTGGCAGCGCCATTGCGGCCCGGGGTGATCAGCACTTCCTGCTGGACCTTCGGGTTATCCGGCACAACAAAGCCGATACCGCCTTCTTCGAAGTAGCGGCCGACGATGGACTCGTGGGCACGGGACACCACTTCGACGATCACGCCTTCACGGCGACCGCGACGATCCAGGCCGGAAACCCGCGCCAGGGCACGGTCGCCATCGAACACCAGGCGCATTTGCGCCGGGCTCATGAACAGGTCATCACTGCCGTCATCCGGGATCAGGAAGCCGAAGCCGTCACGGTGGCCGGCAATGCGGCCGAGGATCAGGTCGAGCTTATCCACGGGTGCATAGGTGCCACGGCGGGTGTAGATCAGTTGAGCATCGCGCTCCATGGCACGCAGGCGGCGGCGCAGGGCTTCGAGCTGGTCTTCGGTGGTCAGACCGAACTCTTCGACCAGCTGCTCACGGCTAGCAGGCGAACCCCGATCGGCGAGGTGCGCCAGGATCAGTTCGCGGCTAGGAATAGGGTTTTCATATTTTTCCGCTTCACGAGCGGCCTCGGGATCGAGGGACTGCCAATCGGCCATTAGAGATTTTTCACCTTGTCTATATGCGGGTTAGTTTGGCATACGCGTATTGAAACGGGAAATTTCAGGCATCAACAAGCGTTTAAAAGCCTTTTACAGCCCTCGCCGCGCACCTTGCACGACCATTGGCGAAATTTTCCAGGTTTTTTTCATAGCGGGGGTTTACAGCTAAAAAACCGCTCCGTATAGTGCGCGCCATCGACGACGGCAACGTTGTTGATGTTGCCCAGGTGGTGAAATTGGTAGACACGCCAGCTTCAGGTGCTGGTGATCGCAAGGTCGTGGAAGTTCGAGTCTTCTCCTGGGCACCAAATTCAGATCAAACCCGCGAAAGCGGGTTTTTTCGTTTCAGGCTTCTGATTTTTAACGAGAAAATCGATTTATATTTTTCGAATCAGGGGTTTACAGATTAAAAAGCCCGCCGTATAGTTCGCCCCATCAACAGCGGCAACGTTGCTTGATAATGCCCAGGTGGTGAAATTGGTAGACACGCCAGCTTCAGGTGCTGGTGATCGCAAGGTCGTGGAAGTTCGAGTCTTCTCCTGGGCACCAAATTCAGATCAAACCCGCGAAAGCGGGTTTTTTCGTTTCCGGGGTTTGAAAACTCCACCAGCAATTTCCCCTCTTCGGCGCACTTGAGAAGTTTTATCGTTTATCCTTGCAATGATTTGTTGCACTCAAGCGAGGAAACTTCCGGATGATGATCCGCGATACCCGTCTCAAGACATCCCTTCTGCGTGGCCTGACCATCACTCTGCTCGGCCTGACCCTACTCTCCCCCGCCGCCTATTCCGCCGACAAGGTCTCCCTGACCCTGTACAACGGCCAACACAAAGAAGTCGGCGATGAACTCGCCAAGGCCTTCGAAGCCAGCACCGGCATTCACGTCAACGTACGCAAGGGCAGCAGTAACCAACTGGCCAGCCAAGTCGTGGAGGAAGGCGACCGCTCCCCTGCCGACGTGATCTACACCGAAGAATCGCCGCCATTGAACAAACTTGGCGAGCAAGGCCTGCTGGCCAAGATCGATGCAGGCACGCTCGACGTCCTGCCCAAGGATTACGTCGGCCGTAACGGGGACTGGATGGGCGTGACCGCACGCACCCGCGTCGTAGCCTTCAACCCCAAACTGATTGCCGAGAAAGACCTGCCCAAGTCGGTATTGGATTTCGCCGGCCCCGAGTGGCAAGGCAAGGTCGGCTTCGTACCTACCAGCGGCGCCTTCCAGGAACAGGCCGTGGCGATCATCAAGCTGCACGGCCGTGAAGCCGCCGAAGAATGGCTGACCGGTCTGCGTGCCTTCGGCAAGGTGTACAGCAACAACATGGTCGCCCTGAAGGCCGTGGAAAACGGCGAAGTAGCCACCGTTCTGGTGAACAACTACTACTGGTTTGCCCTGAAGAAAGAAAAAACCAACCTCGATTCCCAACTGCACTACTTCACCGATGGCGATGCCGGCGGCCTGATCACCGTGTCTTCGGCGGCCGCGCTGAAATCCAGCAAGCATCCAAAAGAAGCCCAGCAACTGCTGGCGTTCATGGCCAGCGAAGAAGGCCAGCGCGTGATTACCACTACCTCGGCCGAGTACCCGCTGCGCAAAGGCATGGAATCCAACCGCGGCCTCAAGCCTTTCAGCGAACTGCAACCGCCGAAAGTCACGCCTGCCGACCTCGGCAACGCAGAAGAAGCCCTGGACCTGGAACGTGAGGTTGGCTTGAACTGATGAACCCATCGCTCCCCGCCCCCGCCCTGCGCGGGGGGTTCAGCCCGCGCCGCAAGCGCCCTTCGATCTGGCTACTGCTCCCCGTCCTGCTACTGGTTGGCCTGAGCCTGCTGCCACTGGTGTACGTCGGGCTGAAGGCCTGGCAGGCGGGCTGGGAGCAGGCGGTGCATCTGCTCTGGCGCCCCTATGTGTTCGGGCTGCTGCGCAATACCTTGGCGCTGATGGTCGGCGTGACGGTGGCGTGCGGCGTGATCGGTCTGTCCTTGGCCTGGCTGCTGGAACGCAGCAATCTGCCAGGGCGCCGCCTCTGGGGCGTGGTCCTGTGCCTGCCGTTCGCGGTGCCGGCGTTTGTCAGCAGCTTCACCTGGGTATCCCTGAGCGCCCACTTCGAAGGGCTCGGCGGCGCGATCCTGGTGATGACCCTGTCCAAATACCCGCTGGTGTTTTTGCCAGTGGCGGCAACCTTGCGCAACCTGGACCCTTCCCTTGAAGAATCGGCCCGCACCCTGGGGCTCAATCGCTGGGGCATATTCCTGCGCATCACCCTGCCTTTGCTGTGGCCGTCGCTGCTGGCCGGGGCACTGCTGATTGCCCTGCATATGCTGGTGGAGTTCGGCGCGCTGTCGATCATCGGCCTGCAAACCTTCACCACCGCGATCTACCAGCAATTCGAGCTGGAATTCAGCAATGCCAATGCGGCGATGCTTTCGGCGGTATTGTTGGTGATGTGCCTGACCCTGCTGTGGCTGGAACTGCGCGTGCGCGGCAAGGGCCGGCACGTGCGCATCGGCCAGGGCGCGGCGCGGCATGCGGCGCAGGTGCGACTGGGCAAGTGGGCGCCACTGGGCCAGGTGTATTGCCTGGCACTGGCGATCATCGGCAGCGGCATTCCCTTGGGCATGCTCGGCTATTGGTTGGCGGTAGGTTCCTCGGCAGCATTTCCAGTGGCCGAGATTGGCGAGGCATTGCTGTCCTCCCTGGCGCTGTCGCTGGGGGGCGCGGCACTGTGCCTGGCGCTGGCGGTACCGGTGGGGCTGCTGGTGGTGCGCTACAAGGGCCGACTGGCAATCTGGGCCGAGCGCCTGCCGTACCTGCTGCACGCCCTGCCCGGCCTGGTGATTGCGTTGACACTGGTGTATTTCGCCCTGCATTACGTACCGGCGCTGTACCAGACCTCTGCGTTGCTGCTGATCGCCTATGCCTTGTTGTTTCTTCCATTGGCCCAGGCGCCGATCCGCACGGCCTTGAACAAAGCCGCACCGCAGCTGGAAGAGGCTGCGCGCACGCTGGGGGCATCGTCGTTCAGTGCGTTTTGCCGAGTGACGCTGCCGATTATTTTTCCGGCATTGGGTGCGGCATTTGCGCTGGTGTTCCTGGACGCCATGAAGGAATTGACGGCGACGTTGCTGCTCAGCCCCACCGGGCTGAATACCTTGGCGACTGCCGTGTGGGCGCACACCTCGAATGTGGAGTTTGCGGCGGCAGCGCCTTATGCGGCGCTGTTGATCGTGGTGTCGGGGTTGCCGGTCTATCTGCTGACAACTCGGATGTACTTGAGCCGCTGAGATCGCTATCGGAGGGGGCAAGCCCCCGATGAGACCAGAACAGACGACGCTAAGCCCGGAACTGCCCCAAGCTCGCCTTCAACTGCGCCGCCAACCCATCCAGCACCTTGCCACTGGCGGTAGTCTCCACCACCGCCTGCGCCGCACGCTCGGCCTGGGCATGGATCACCTCGACACGGCCTCGTACCGCATGGGCGCCCTGGGCCTGGTGCTCGGCGGCGCGGGTAGCCAGGCCAATCGCTGCATGCACCTGCTCCACCGAGGCCTGCACCGTCTGCTGCAAGCGCACGCTGTCGCGCAGCACCAGCAAACCTTCGTTGGCCTGGCGCCCGGCCTTGCCGATGGTTTCCACCGCCTCCCGCGCGCCCTGCTGCAACGCGACGATATGGGCCTGGATATCGCCGGTAGAACTTTGGGTCTTACTGGCCAACGCGCGCACTTCGTCCGCTACCACCGCAAAGCCCCGCCCGGTCTCGCCCGCACGCGCGGCTTCAATGGCCGCGTTGAGCGCCAGCAGGTTGGTCTGCTCGGCGATACCATGGATGACCGTCAGCACCACTTCGATCTGCTCGCTTTGCTGGGCCAGGCGCTCGATGACCTGGGACCCGGCCTGGACCTGCCCCGCCAGCGCCTCGATCAAACTGCCAACTTCGGCCGACGTGCGCGAGTTCTCGTCCGTCGCCTGACGAATATCCACCACCTGCTGCAACGCCGCCTGCATGGCGTGGCTTTCGGCCTGGGCCTCGTCGGCCATTTGCGACAGCGCGCGCAAACTTTCCGCCACCTCATCACGCTGCAAGCCAGCGGCCGCATCGGCGCCGGCATTGCGCAAGGTCATGGCGTCGATTTCCACGCCGGTACGCTGGGCCACATCGCCCGCCTCGCGCACGATGGGTTGCAACTTATCCACAAAGCGATTGACCGCCGAGGCCATGTCGCCGATTTCGTCCTTGCTGTTGATCTGCACGCGCTTGGTGAGGTCGCCCTCGCCTGCTGCCAGGTCATCCATGGCCGCGATAAGCAGTTTCAGGCGATTGACCACACGGCGGCCGAGAACCACGGCGATCAGCAGCAATACGCCGAAACCGACCACCGCCAGCCCCATGCCGATGCGCCAACGCAAGGTGCCGGCAGCCTCCTGCACGGCGCCGGTGGTGTTGACGGTCATCTGGGTCGCAGTGGCTTGCGCCGACTGCAGGCGAGCGCCCATGGCCGCCGCGCTATCCGCCGCGGCACCTTTGAGGCTGTCGCCGACCAACTGATCACCGCTGGCTATCAGTGCGGCAAAACGCTTGTCCAGCGCTTGCAGATCGGCCTCGACGGACGCGGTCGACACCCCCATGAGCACCTTGCCAATCTCCACGCCGTTAGGGCTGATGGACGCCTCGACGTAGAACACCGAAGGATCGTTCTTCGCGGCGTTCAGGACTTTGTCCAGGGCGCGATCGCCCTGGCCTTTTTCCAGCAACGCCTTGTTGATCGGATTTTCGCGATTCAGATAACGAGTCAGGTGCTCACCCGCCGCGTCGTCATAAACCACGAACAGCACGTTGGGATTGCGCTGGGCGCGTCGGGCAAACTCGGACAGCGTTGGCACATCGCTATCCCACATGGCGCGGGGCGCCACCGAAGCCAGCAGTTGCGCCATATCGTTGGCGGAGTCTTGCAGGTCTTTTTCCAGGGTCGCACGCAACTGTTTCTGCTCTGCCTGCAGGCGCTCGGAAAGCCCGGCGGTCAGGCGCTGACGGGTACTGGTGGACAAGCTGTCCAGGCTCGACGTGACTTCCTTGCCGGCCTGGGCCAACTCACCGGACAGCTTCTGGCTGTCGATGCCCAGGCGATTGCCTAAATCGGCCTCCAGCGCCGTGACTGTGCTCCGGGTGAGAGCGACCGCCACCAGCACTTGCACCAAAAGAGCGATACCTAGGGTAACGAACACCGGCCGCAACAGACGGCTTTGTAACAATGAGAGAACGGCAGACATCGGGAATCCCTCCATCACGGGTGCCATTAATTTGATAGCACCGCGAAAGAAAGAAACATAGCAAGGGTCGTGCCGCTTGGCATGCAGATACGACAAAGGGCTCCCGAAGGAGCCCTTTGCTTTTTACATCAATAGCTTATTAAGCGAACGGGTGACGCAGAACGATGGTCTCGTTGCGATCCGGGCCCGTCGAAATAATGTCAATCGGCGCACCGATCAGCTCTTCAACGCGCTTGATGTAGGCACGGGCATTGGCTGGCAACTCTTCCAGGGTCTTGGCACCCACGGTCGACTCGCTCCAGCCCGGCACTTCTTCGTACACAGGCTGCAGGCCCACGTAGCTGTCGGCGTCAACCGGGGCAACGTCCTTGCCTTCGGCATCTTTGTAGCCGACGCAGATGTTGATGGTTTCCAGGCCGTCGAGTACATCCAGCTTGGTGAAGCAGATGCCCGAGATGCTGTTCACATCGATCGCGCGACGCAGGATAACGGCGTCGAACCAGCCACAGCGACGAGCACGGCCGGTGGTCGCGCCGAATTCGTGACCTTGCTTGGCCAGGTGAGCACCGACTTCGTCGAACAGTTCGGTCGGGAACGGGCCCGAACCTACACGGGTGGTGTAGGCCTTGGTGATGCCGAGGATGTAGTCCAGGAACATAGGACCAACGCCCGAACCAGTCGCAACGCCGCCAGCAGTGGTGTTGGAGCTGGTCACGTACGGGTAGGTACCGTGGTCGATGTCCAGCAATGAACCCTGGGCGCCTTCGAACATGATGTCCTTGCCGGCGCGACGCAGGTCGTGCAGCTCGGCGGTCACATCCAGCATCAGCGGCTTGAGCAGCTCAGCGTATTCCTTGCACTCGGCCAGGGTCTTGTCGAATTCGATGGCTGGCTCTTTGTAGTAACCCACCAGCATGAAGTTGTGGTAATCCACCAGTTCACGCAGCTTGTCTTCAAAGCGCGGCATGTTGAGCAGGTCGCCCACACGCAGGCCACGACGCGCGACCTTGTCTTCGTAGGCCGGGCCGATGCCGCGACCGGTGGTGCCGATCTTCAGCTCGCCACGGGCCTTTTCACGGGCCTGGTCCAGCGCGACGTGGAAGGACAGGATCAGCGGGCAGGACGGGCTGATACGCAGGCGCTCGCGCACCGGTACGCCTTTCTCTTCCAGCTTGGTGATCTCACGCAGCAGGGCATCCGGCGCAACCACGACGCCGTTGCCGATCAGGCACTGCACGCCTTCGCGCAGGACGCCCGACGGGATCAGGTGCAAGACGGTTTTTTCGCCGTCGATGACCAGGGTGTGGCCAGCGTTGTGACCGCCTTGGTAGCGCACTACGGCGGCAGCATGTTCGGTCAGCAGATCAACGATCTTGCCTTTGCCCTCATCACCCCATTGGGTGCCCAGGACTACGACATTCTTACCCATAACACTTGTCCTCATTCGCGCAAACTTGGTGCCGGCGATGGCCGGCAGGAAAACTCAAGAAGCCAGTGGCGATACTTGCCAAAGCCCGTTCTGCAGAATCAATTGCCGGTCGCAGTCCGCTTCACGGGCGGCGGCCAATGGCTGCCCAGGCAATGCCTGGACAACACGCTGACCCTCACTGCGCAACTGGCAAACCTGCTGCCAGAGTGCTGCGTCCGTACTGTCGGGCATCCAGATGCCACCAGACGGCAGCTCGACCTCAGCACGCCCCAGGGTCACCAGGGTCTTCAAATCGGTGGAAAAGCCGGTGGCCGGACGCGCACGACCGAAGTCGGCGCCGATGTCGTCGTAACGACCACCTTGGGCGATGGCCTGGCCAACGCCCGGCACAAACACCGCGAACACCACACCGGTGTGGTAGTGGTAACCGCGCAACTCGCCCAGATCAAAATACAGCGGCAACTGCGGGAACCGCGCCGACAACCGCTCAGCAATCGCCAGCACGTCATCCAGTGCAGCCAATACCGGCGCCGGCGCCTTGGCCAGGCGCTCACGTGCAGCCACCAGCACTTCACGGCCGCCACACAGGTTGACCAGTGCACGCAGCATCTCGGCCAGATCCGCAGGCACCCCAGCGGTCAGGGCGATGACTTCATCGATCGCCTTGCGCTGCAGGGCATCGAACAGCTGCTGCTCGGCTTCACCGGACAAACCGGCCGCACGGGCCAGGCCACGGTAGATACCCACGTGACCGAGGTCCATGTGGACATCTGGCACATCAGCCAGTTGCAGCATGGCCAGCATCAGGCTGATCACTTCAACGTCGCTGCTCGGGCTGGCATCACCGTACAACTCCGCGCCCAACTGGATCGGGCTGCGGGAAGACGACAAGGCACGCGGTTGAGCGTGCAGCACGCTGCCGGCGTAGCACAGGCGGCTCGGGCCTTCACGGCGCAGGGTGTGCGCATCGATGCGCGCCACTTGCGGCGTGATGTCGGCACGGAACCCCATTTGCCGGCCCGATTGCGGGTCGATGACCTTGAAGGTGCGCAGATCCAGGTCCTGGCCCGCGCCGGTCAGCAGGGATTCCAGGTACTCGATATGGGGGGTCACGACGAACTCGTAACCCCAGCTCTGGAACAGATCCAACACCTGGCGACGCGCTACTTCAATGCGCGCAGCTTCTGGTGGCAGTACTTCTTCGATGCCATCTGGCAGCAGCCAGCGGTCTACCGTTGCCATTACGCCATTCCCCTATGATCCGGGCGGCCAGCCCTCGGCCGAGCCTTGAGTGAAGCAGAAAATACCCGCCCCCTGCATAAACCACGCGCAAGAGCGACGTGACGAACGACCTGTTAACGGCCTCGTCGGGCACTTTCCTCGAAAAACCTGTCACGCCTGCCGAATCAAACATGCAGACGCAAAAAAGCCGGGAATTTCCCGGCTGCCGCATCATACACCCGTTTTCTGAAAGGATCACCCCGCCAGGCGTTTTAGCCGCCCGACGGAGTGCGCCCTACAAAATCACGGGCTGGTTACTTGGACTTTTCCAGGTAGCGGAAGAAGTCGCTGCTTGGGTCCAGCACCATGACGTCGGTTTTGTTCGCGAAGCTTTCACGGTAGGCACGCAGGCTACGGTAGAACGCGTAGAACTCCTGGTCCTGGCCATAAGCCTTGGCGTAGATCGCCGCAGCTTGAGCATCACCGTCACCACGGGCCTCTTCAGACTCGCGATAGGCTTCTGCCAGCAGTACACGGCGCTGACGGTCGGCATCCGCACGGATACCTTCAGCCAGCTCGTTACCCTTGGCACGGTGCTCACGGGCCTCACGCTCACGCTCGGTGCTCATGCGCTCGAACACGCTGCGGTTCACTTCCTTCGGCAAATCGATGGCCTTGACCCGAACATCGACAACTTCGATGCCCAGCTCTTTTTCCGCCATCGTGTTCAACGAACGGGTGATATCCGCCATCAGCGCATCACGTTCACCGGACACCACCTCGTGCAGGGTGCGCTTACCAAACTGGTCACGCAGGCCCGACTCCAGACGGCGCGACAAACGCTCGTCGGCAATCTGCTTGAGGCCGGAGGTCGCAGTGTAGAAGCGCTCGGCGTCCTTGACGCGCCACTTGGCGTAGGCGTCAACCATCACGGCTTTCTTTTCCAGGGTCAGGAAGCGCTGTGTCGGTGCATCCAGGGTCATCAGGCGGGCGTCGAACTTGCGCACCTGGTTGACGTAAGGGACTTTCACATGCAGGCCCGGCTGGACATCCGCCTGGACCACGCGACCGAATTGCAGCAGCACCGCACGCTCGGTCTGAGCCACGATGTAGAAGCAGTTCCAGGCAGCGATGACCACGACGACGCCCACAATCAGGGCGGTCAGCGATTTATTGCTCATCAACGACTCTCCCTGGTACGTGTTTGCTGTTGCAGCAAGTCAGCGGCCGCACGGGCGCTCGCTTCATTGGCAGCGGCATTGGAACCGGTGGACGGTGCACTGGAGCTGCTGCGACCACCTTCGATCATCTTGTCCAGCGGCAGGTACAGCAGGTTGTTCTGCCCACCCTTGCTGCCGGTCACGAGGACCTTGCTGGTATTGCTGAAGACTTCCTGCATGGTGTCCAGGTACAGACGCTCACGCGTCACTTCAGGCGCCTTGCGGTACTCGGCGACCAGCTTGGTAAAGCGATCCGCTTCACCCTTGGCACGGGAGACCACTTCGTCACGGTAACCGTTGGCATCCTCGAGGATACGCTGGGCCTGGCCACGGGCTTCCGGCACGACGCCGTTGGCGTAGGTTTCAGCCTGGTTGCGCGAACGCTGTTCGTCTTCGCGGGCGCGGATCACGTCGTCGAAGGCTTCCTGCACTTCACGCGGTGCCGCTGCGCTCTGTACGTTCACCTGGGTGACGGTGATGCCGGTGCGATAGGTATCGAGGAAGCGTTGCAGGCGCTCCTTGATTTCGCTGGCCATCAGCTCACGACCTTCGGTCAGCACCTGGTCCATGGCGGTGGAACCCACCACGTGGCGCAGGGCACTTTCGGTTGCGTGCTGCAGGCTGATTTCCGGCTGATCGACGTTCAGCACGAAGTCCTGCAGGTTGCTGATCTTGTACTGCACGGTCAGCGGCACTTCGACGATGTTCTCGTCTTCGGTCAGCATCTGGCCCTGCTTGGTGTAGGCACGCTCACGCGTGACGTTCTCCATGTACTTCTTGTCGATCGGCGGGAAATAGATATTCAGGCCAGGACCGACAGTCTCGTAGTACTTGCCGAAGCGCAGCACCACGGCTTGCTCCTGCTCGTCCACGACGTATACGGCGCTGTACAGCCATACGGCCGCCAACACGACAAGACCCAGGCCCAGCAGGCCGTAGCCGCCGCCCTTGCTGGTGCGACCACCTTCATCACCACCACGTTTTTTTCCACCACCGAACAACCCATTCAGGCTTTCCTGCAGCTTTCGGAAGGCCTCGTCGAGATCTGGTGGCCCCTTGCGGTCGCCATTATTGCGGCGCTTACCACCCCAAGGATCCTGATTATTCGAGTTGCCACCCGGCTCATTCCAAGCCATAGCGCTCTCCATCTGATAAAGCAAAGACGCACCCACGGCGCGCCGACCAATGCTACAGAATGCCTGCTACTGCGGCACAACCGCTTTCGGAGGCTTTTATTGCAAAGTGTGTTGTTCGATGAACTCTGTCGGTACTACGCCTTCACGGCTGACCAGCCGATTGAGCTCCGAGCGCGGCAATCGAACGGCCAGCAAGCTGACACCTTCTTCGTCGTGTTCTTCTTTCTGTACCGCGCCCAGCTCGAAAAACTGTGCACGCAGTCGAGCAAAACGCTGAGGTAAGCGCAAGGTGCCGACGAACAAATCGCTGCCGAGCAATTCGGCAATCGCTTGTTCAAGCAGCTCCAAACCACTGCCATCGCGCGCCGACAGCCAGACCCGCTGGGGCTTGCCGTTCTCGTCGCGCTGGATTTGTGGCTCAACGCCTTCAAGCAAATCGAGTTTGTTATAGACCTCGAGGATCGGCAAGTCCTGGGCACCAATCTCACCCAGCACAACCATCACCTGTTCAATCTGCAACATGCGATCCGGTTCGGCCGCATCGATCACGTGCAACAACAGGTCGGAATTGCTCGACTCTTCGAGCGTAGACCGAAATGCCTCGACCAGCTTGTGGGGCAGGTGCCGAATGAAACCCACGGTATCGGCCAGGACAATCGGCCCCAGATCGTCAATATCCAGACGGCGCAAGGTCGGGTCGAGGGTAGCGAACAGTTGGTCAGCCGCGTACACGTCCGATTTGGTCACGTTGTTGAACAGCGTGGACTTGCCGGCGTTGGTGTAGCCCACCAGGGACACGGTAGGGATATCGGCACGCGAACGGCCACGTCGCGATTGCTCGCGCTGGCTGCGCACCTTCTCCAGTCGGCCCTTGATCTGACGCAGGCGAACCCGCAGCAGGCGCCGGTCGGTTTCCAACTGGGTTTCACCCGGCCCCCGCATGCCGATACCGCCACCCTGACGCTCAAGGTGAGTCCAACCACGAACCAGCCGGGTGCTCATATGGTCAAGCTGGGCCAGTTCTACCTGGAGCTTGCCCTCATGGGTACGGGCGCGTTGGGCGAAAATATCGAGAATCAGACCGGTGCGGTCGATCACGCGACACTCGAATACACGTTCGAGGTTACGTTCCTGACTGGGCGTGAGGGTGTGATTGAAGATCACCAGATCGGCTTCTTCGGCATGAACCAGGTCGCGCAGTTCCTCGACCTTGCCGCTGCCAATCAGGAATTTGGCGGTTGGCCGATGACGCGGCACGTTAAAAAACGCAACGGTCTCGGCGCCGGCCGAATTTGCCAACTCCTGAAACTCCTGCGGATCTTCGCGCGCCTCAGGGTCCTGTCCATCCAAGTGAACGAGTATGACTCGCTCACCACCACCGTGGCGCTCAAAGAACAAAGGAGACTCCTATCAGGCGTTACCTGGCTCAGCGTCAGCTGCATCATCACCGGCGGCGCTAGGCAGACGGATTGGACGAACTGGAACCACTGTCGAGATAGCGTGCTTGTAGACCATCTGGCTGACGGTGTTTTTCAGCAGGATCACGAACTGGTCGAACGACTCGATCGTGCCTTGCAGCTTGATACCGTTGACCAGGTAGATGGAAACCCCCACTTTCTCTTTACGTAAAGTATTCAAGTAAGGGTCTTGTAGCGAATGCCCTTTTGACATGTGCCGCACTCCTTTAAGGATCAATAATAAAAAATCGGAAAATAGATAGCTTATGGCCGTCACACCCCCAAGGATAGACGGCAATTGCAAGGACTCAGCTCAATATGGAGACCGTTCCCAAGTATTTCAAGGCGCGTGACAGATTGTCGCTGCCCAGGCTGTCCAACCAGTGCAAATCGCTCCAGCTGCGCAGCCAGGTGAACTGGCGCTTCGCTAATTGGCGCGTGGCAATGATGCCGCGCTCCTGCATTTCGGCTGACGTCAGCTTGCCATCCAGATGATCCCAGACTTGGCGGTAGCCTACAGCACGGATCGAAGGTAACCCTGGATGCAGGTCACCTCTTGACCGCAGTGCTACGACCTCGTCCACAAACCCCTGTTCCAACATAATTGTGAATCTTTGTGCAATTCGTTCATGCAGCACCTGGCGATTTGCCGGAGCGATGGCCAGATTCGCCACAGTATAGGGCAATTGTGACTGTCCAGATGCGCCTGCATCAGCACTTTGCGCAGTTTGTTTCAGCCGCAGTTCAGTCATGGTCTGCCCGCTGACGCGCCAGACTTCCAGGGCGCGACTGAGGCGTTGGGGATCATTGGGGTGAATGCGCGCGGCAGATACCGGGTCAACCGCTGCCAATTGGTCGTGCAGGGCTTGCCAGCCAAGGCGTGCAGCCTCTTCTTCGAGTTCGGCGCGCACCTGGGCATCGGCGGGCGGCATGTCGGCCAGCCCTTCCTGCAAAGCCTTGTAGTAGAGCATCGTGCCGCCCACCAGCAAGGGGATGTTGCCCCGCGCGGTGATTTGCGCCATGGCGGCCAGGGCGTCGGTGCGGAAATCCGCTGCGGAATAGCTCTCGGTCGGGTCGATGATGTCGATCAACCGATGCGGATACTGCGCCAGCAGCGCTTTGGAAGGCTTGGCGGTGCCGATGTCCATGTCCCGGTAAACCAGGGCAGAGTCGACACTGATCAGCTCGCATGGCAGCACTTTGGTGAGCTCGATGGCCAGGTCGGTCTTGCCGGCGGCCGTGGGGCCCATCAGGAAGATCGCGGGGGGCAAGGCACTCATCAGCGGCCGCGCAAGAACAGTTTGTCCAGATCATCCAGGCCCATCTGGGTCCAGGTCGGACGGCCATGGTTGCACTGGCCACTGCGTTCGGTGTTTTCCATGTCGCGCAGCAGGCCGTTCATTTCCGGCAAGGCCAGGCGGCGATTGGCGCGGATAGCGCCGTGGCAGGCCATGGTGCCGAGCAGTTCGTTGATGTGCGCCTGGATACGGTCACTGGTGCCGTACTCCATCAAGTCAGCCAATACATCGGCCACCAGCCGGTTGGCTTCGGCCTGCTTGAGCAGCGCGGGAATCTGGCGAATCGCCAGGGTCTCAGGGCCCAGGCGCTGCAACTCGAAGCCCAGTTTCTGGAACACACTGTGATGCTCTTCGGCGCAATCGGCCTCACGCTGGCTGACCGCCAGGGATTCCGGAACCAGCAACGGCTGGCCACTCAGGCCTTCGCTGGCCATGGCGATCTTCAGGCGCTCGTACATGATCCGCTCGTGGGCGGCGTGCATGTCCACCAGCACCAGGCCATGGGCATTTTCCGCGAGGATATAGATGCCCTTGAGCTGCGCCAACGCGTAACCCAGCGGTGGGATATCACCGCCACCTTCCGGCAAGGCCACGGCGCCCGGCTCGGCACCTGGCAACGGTGCAAAGAATTCACGATAGGCAGCCTGTGCTTCGGCAACCGGCACGGCCGATTGCGGACGCGGTGTGTATTGGTACTGATAACCCGCTCCCGAGCCAGAGCCCGGCGCCGTATAGCTCGGCTGGGGTTGCGGCGATTGCAGCAGGTTTGCCGCCAGGCTCATTTCGCCCTGAGGGCCAAACTCGCCCGCTTCGGGGCCGCTCGGCCGCACCACCGCCGTCACGATGGGCGCAGACAACTGGTCATCCGGGCGCACATCGCCCAGGGCACGGTGCAAGGTGCCATAGAGGAAGTCATGCACCATGCGCCCGTCACGGAAGCGCACTTCGTGCTTGGTCGGGTGCACGTTGACATCGACCACCGATGGGTCGACCTCGAAAAACAGCACAAAGGTCGGATGCCGACCGTTGAACAGCACATCGCGATAAGCCTGGCGCACCGCGTGGGCCACCAGTTTGTCGCGCACCGCGCGGCCATTCACAAAGAAATACTGCAAGTCCGCCTGGCTGCGGGAGAAGGTCGGCAAACCGACCCAACCCCACAGGCGCAGGCCATTGCGTTCGATCTCAATCGGCAGCGCCTGCTCCAGGAACCCCGCACCGCACACTGCCGCGACACGGCGAGCACGCGCGGCGTCGTCGTTGGCTTCGTGCAGGCTGAGGATGGTCTTGCCGTTGTGACGCAGGTGAAACGCCACATCGAAACGCGCCAGGGCCAGGCGCTTGATGACTTCTTGCAGGTGATCGAATTCGGTTTTTTCGGCCTTGAGGAATTTGCGCCGCGCCGGGGTGTTGAAGAACAGGTCGCGCACTTCCACCGAGGTGCCCACCGGGTGGGCAGCCGGCTGGACCCGAGGCGCCATGTCGCGGCCTTCGGTTTCCACCTGCCAGGCCTGCTCGGCATCACGGGTGCGCGACGTCAGGGTCAGGCGCGCCACGGAGCTGATGGAAGCCAATGCCTCACCGCGAAAGCCCAGGCTCATCACCCGCTCCAGGTCTTCCAGGTCGCGAATCTTGCTGGTGGCGTGACGGGCCAGGGCCAGCGGCAGGTCATCGGAGGAGATCCCACTGCCATCGTCGCGGACGCGCAGCAGCTTGACGCCGCCCTGTTCCACATCGACATCGATACGCTTGGCGCCGGAGTCGATGCTGTTCTCCAGCAACTCCTTGATCACCGAGGCCGGCCGTTCAACGACCTCGCCCGCCGCAATCTGGTTGGCGAGGCGCGGGCTGAGCAATTCAATGCGCGACCCGCTGTTCAAGACTGATTCGCTCATTACTGTGCCGCCAATTCAGTGCCGGGGATGGTCAATACCTGGCCGATTTTCAACTCATCGCTCTTCAGGTTGTTGGCGCTGCGCAAAGACGCGGCCGAGACCTGGAAACGCACGGCCAGCATGGCCACGGTGTCGCCGGGCTGCACGCGATGGTCGCGCGGGCCCTGGGCGATTTTACCCGAGTCGCGCAGCCAGGCAATGTAGGTGCCCGGCGGCGGATTCTGCTGGAAGAACTGGCGCACACCGGCGCTGATAGAACGCGCCAAGGCCTGCTGGTGGCTGGCACTGGCCAGCTTCGAGGCTTCGTTGGCATTGGAGATAAATCCGGTTTCCACCAGGATCGATGGGATGTCCGGCGATTTCAACACCATGAACCCGGCCTGCTCCACGCGCTGCTTATGCAACGAGGTCACCCGGCCGATGTTGCTCAACACCTTCTGGCCGACGTTCAAGCTGGAGGTCAGCGAGGCCGTCATCGACAGGTCAAGCAGTACACCGGCGAGCATCTTGTCCTTGTCATCGAGGGACACGTTGCCGGCCCCGCCGATCAAGTCGGAACGGTTTTCACTGTCGGCCAGCCAGCGGGCGGTCTCGGACGTGGCGCCGCGATCCGACAGGGCAAACACCGAGGCACCGAAGGCCGCCGTCGAAGGCGCGGCGTCGGCATGGATCGAGACGAACAGGTCGGCGCCCTTCTTACGGGCGATTTCGGTACGGCCGCGCAACGGAATGAAGTAGTCGCCGGTACGGGTCAGTTCGGCGCGGTAGCCTTTCATGCCGTTGACCTGGCGCTGCAGCTCACGGGCGATGGCCAGCACCACGTCTTTCTCATGCTGACCGCGCGAACCGGAGGCGCCCGGGTCTTCACCGCCGTGGCCGGCATCGATCACCACGATAATGTCGCGCTTGCCGGCCGGGGCTGGCGGCGGCGGTGGCAGCTTGACCTGGGGTTGGGACGGGTTGACCGGTACGGCCGGCACTGTCGCCACGGCCGGGGTTGGCGCCGGCGGCGGCGCGGCATCGGCGGCGTTGTCGAACAGATCGACCACCAGCCGGTTGCCGTATTGGGCATTTGGTGCCAGGGAGAAGCTTTTCGGGGTCACGACCTTTTTCAGGTCGATCACCACCCGCAGGTCGGTCGGCGTGCGCTGCGCCGAGCGCATGGCGGTAATCGGCGTATTGGCGGTGGACACGTTCAACGGCGCGGCCAGGGTCGCACCATTGATGTCGATCACCAGGCGATCGGGCGCCGTGAGGGTAAAGACACTGTGCTGGACCGGGCCAGACAGGTCGAACACCAGTCGCGTGTTATCCGGCGCTCGCCACAGGCGAACACTCTTCACCTGTGAAGCAGCCAGAGCATTGACAGTCATTGCCGCAAGCAACACCCCTACGACAGCAACCAACGCGCGAAAGCGCATACCTAACCCCACCAATTATTTGAATTCCAAAGCCAGAGCGGCGCACCACGACTCACCGCGCGCACCCTGGGGCAACAACTTCAGCTGACGTCCGTGATCATGCGGCGTAATGGTAATGGTCAGGTCCGGCTTTGGCAAAAAGCCTGTGCCTTTATCTGGCCACTCGATCAGGCACAGCGCGTCTTCATCGAAGTAATCACGGATGCCCATGAACTCGAGTTCTTCGGGATCCACCAGGCGGTAGAGGTCGAAGTGAAAAGCCCGCACTGCGCCGATCTCGTAGGGTTCAACCAGAGTGAACGTGGGACTCTTGACCGCCCCCGCGTGGCCCAGACCGCGAATGATCCCCCGGGACAGCGTGGTCTTGCCCGCCCCCAGGTCGCCTTCAAGAAAGATCAGCCCTGACCCGGCCGTGACCTGGGCAATACGCTGACCTAACGCCACCATGGCGTCTTCATCGGCCAGGAAAAGAATTACTTCAGACACGGCGACTGCTCCTCCAGCAATTGACGAATGGCGGGTATCAGGTCGCTGGCGGCCAGCCCGCGACCAAAGCTGCCCTGGCGATCCCCCGCCGTGGCGTGCAACCAGACGGCCAGGCAGCTGGCTTCATAGGCCGGCATGCCCTGGGCCAGCAGCGCACCTACCAGGCCGGCCAAAACGTCACCGAGGCCCGCCGTCGCCATCGCCGGATGGCCTTGGTCACAGCGTGAAACGCGCCCGTCCGGGCTGGCAATCAAACTGCCAGCACCCTTGAGGATAGCCACTGCCTTGAATTTCTGACTCAACGCGCGCGCCACCTTAAGACGGTCGGCCTGAACCTCGGCTGTCGAAATCCCCAACAAGCGCGCCGCTTCCCCCGGATGCGGAGTGATCACGCAATGGGCCGGCAGGCTCACGCTGCCAGTCGCCAGTTGATTGAGCGCATCGGCATCCCAGACCTGCGGCTGCCGTGCATTGGCTGCGACGGACAACAGGCTTTTACCCCAGGCGGCTTCGCCCAGGCCGGGGCCAATGACGATTACCGAGATTTTTTCCAGCAAGCCCATCAACTGGTTGGCAGAGCTCACACCGACGCTCATGACTTCCGGCAAACGGGCCAGCGCGGCCGGCACATGCTCAAGGCGAGTAGCCAGGGACACCATGCCCGCACCACTGCGCAAGGCGCTTTCGGCGCCGAGCAACGCGGCACCGCCAAAGCCCCAGTCGCCGCCAATCATCAGCAGGTGACCGAACTGGCCTTTATGGGCGTCCGGGGAACGCGCAGCCAGTTGCGGCAAATGGCCGTGCAACAAAGGCTGAACGTCGGTTATTTCGTGTTTTGTCTGCGGCATGCGTCTTCAAGCTCCGATGTCTGGCAGAATTATACGCATCTAACCTGTGGTTTCCCGTGTCTCATGCCCGCTATTACCTCCGATCTGCCCGCCCTCGCCCAATCGATCAAAGACTGGGGCCGCGAGCTGGGCTTTCAACAAGTCGGCATCAGCGGCCTGGACCTGGCCGAGCATGAACAACATCTGCAACGCTGGCTCGACGCGGGCTACCACGGCGAGATGGACTACATGGGCGCCCATGGCAGCAAACGCTCGCACCCGGACGAACTGGTGCCAGGCACCCTGCGCGTGGTGTCGCTGCGCATGGATTACCTGCCCGGCGACACGCAGATGGCGCAACTCCTGGCAAAACCGGAAAAAGCCTACATCTCCCGTTATGCCCTGGGCCGCGACTACCACAAGCTGATCCGCAAGCGCGTGCAGCAGTTGGCTGACCGCATCCAGGCGCAGATCGGCCCTTTCGGCTTTCGCGCCTTTGTCGACAGCGCGCCCGTGCTGGAAAAGGCCATTGCCGAACAAGCCGGCCTTGGCTGGATCGGTAAAAACACCCTGGTGCTCAATCGCAAGGCCGGCAGTTATTTCTTCCTCAGCGAACTGTTTGTCGATTTGCCGCTGCCCGTGGATCCCCCCCACGCCACCGAGCACTGCGGCCGCTGCACCGCTTGCCTGGACATCTGCCCGACCAATGCGTTCGTCGGTCCCTATGTACTGGACGCACGACGCTGTATTTCCTACCTGACCATCGAACTCAAGAGCGCAATCCCGGAAGACCTGCGCCCGCTGATCGGCAATCGGGTATTCGGCTGCGATGACTGTCAGATCGTTTGTCCGTGGAATCGTTTCGCGCGACCCACTGCCGAAAGCGATTTCAAGCCACGGCACAACCTGGATAACGCGGAACTGGCGGAGCTGTTCATGTGGGATGAGGATAAATTCCTCAGCAGTACCGAAGGCTCACCATTGCGCCGTGCCGGTTACGAGCGCTGGCTGCGCAACCTGGCGGTGGGCCTGGGCAATGCGCCGTCGAGCATTCCGGTGCTGGAAGCCTTGAAGGCACGTCGGGATTACCCGTCGGAGCTGGTGCGCGAACATGTTGAATGGGCGCTGAACCAGCACGCATCGCGCTAGTGCACGTCGTCGTTGTAGATGAACTTGGGCATTTCCCAGTGAAACCGGATCGCCAGCAGGCGCAATAGAAAGCCGCTGAACAGGGTCAGTAGAATCGCCTGCTCGCTGGGCAGTTCCAGATAGAGGCACAGCAGGTAGAACCAGGCGGCGAGGAATGACACGCTGGCGTACAGTTCACGGCGGAAGATCAGCGGAATGTCGTTGCAGAAGATATCCCGCAGAATGCCGCCGAAGACGCCGGTGATCACCCCGCTGACCGAGGCCACCAGCATGCCGTGGCCCATTTCCAGGGCGGTCATGCAGCCGATCAAGGTGAACGCGACCAGGCCCACGGCATCCAGCGCGAGGAACAGCGAGCGCAGGCGACGCATCAAGGGTGCGATAAAGATCGTCACCAGCGCCGCGATGGAGGTCAGCACCAGGTATTCCGGGTGCTTGACCCACGTCAGCGGGTAGTGGCCGAGCAATACGTCGCGTACCGAGCCGCCGCCCAAAGCCGTCACGCAGGCGATCAGCACCACACCAAACCAATCCATGCCGCGCCGGCCGGCGGACAACGCGCCGGTCATGGCTTCGGCGGTGATGGCGATGAGGTAGAGCATCAGCAGCATGAAAGCGATCCTTGTAGTGAGCGGGCTTGCCCCGCGCTGGGCTGCGCAGCAGCCCCAAATACTTGGCGATGATATCTATAGGGAGAAATGCGGCAACGGCAGTGGGGCCGCTACGCAGCCCAACGCGGGGCAAGCCCGCTCACCACTGAAAGCCCGGACACGGCAAGAAACCGTTTCAAGCCTTGATGAAATGCTTGCGGTAGTGCTGGAGCTCGGCGATCGACTCGCGAATATCATCCAGCGCCAGGTGGGTGCTGCCTTTATGGAAGCTGTCCTTGACCTCGGGCGCCCAGCGCGCAGCCAGTTCCTTGAGCGTGGACACATCCAGGTTGCGGTAGTGGAAGTAGCTTTCCAGCGCTTTCATATGGGTATAAAGGAAGCGACGGTCCTGGCAGATGCTGTTGCCGCAGATCGGCGACTTGCCCTTGGGCACCCACTTCTCCAGGAAGGCAATGGTTTCGGCTTCGGCTTCGGCCATGCTGATGCGGCTGTCACGCACACGCTGGGTCAGGCCGGAGTTACCGTGGGTTCGGGTGTTCCACTCGTCCATGGTGGCAAGCACGGCGTCGCTGTGGTGGATGGCGATCACCGGACCTTCGGCCAAGGTGTTGAGGTTGCTGTCGGTGACAATGGTCGCCATCTCGATGATGACGTCGGTGTCAGGGTTCAGACCGGTCATTTCCAGATCGATCCAAATCAGGTTCTGTGGGTTTTGCATGGCTTGATTCTCTTGGCACCTTGGCGTAGCTGCGCAGTTTAGCAGGCGGGGCCGTGCTAGACTCGCGACCGTTTTACCCAACCTTTGCATTATCGACACGGAACACCAATGGCCAAACGCCAGCTCAACCGTCGCCAAAACTGGCGCATCGAAAAGATTCAAGGTGAACGCGCCGCCCGCGCCGCCAAACGTGAATCCTCCGCCGTGGAAGCGCTCGAGGGCGGCGACCTGGGCCCCGAACAGACGGGCCTGGTAATCGCGCACTTCGGTGTGCAGGTCGAAGTCGAGGCGCTGGAAGGCGAACTCGCGGGCCAAGTGTTCCGCTGCCACTTGCGTGCCAACCTGCCTGCGCTGGTCACCGGTGACAAGGTGGTCTGGCGCGCCGGCAACCAGGGCATCGGCGTGATCGTCGCCCAACTGCCGCGCAGCACCGAACTGCGCCGCCCCGACAGCCGTGGCCAGCTCAAGCCGGTAGCGGCCAACGTCGACATGATCGTGATCGTGTTTGCACCGCTGCCCGAGCCCCATGCCAACCTGATCGACCGCTACCTGGTGGCGGCCGAGCATGCCGGCATTCGCCCGTTATTGCTGCTGAACAAATTCGACCTGATCGACGAGCAGAATGCCCCCGCGCTCAACGCGCTGCTGGCGGTCTACCGCACCCTGGGCTACCCGGTGCTGGAAGTCTCGGCCCATCACGGCAATGGCATGGAACAGCTGCAACAGCAGTTGGACGGACGTATCAGCGTCTTTGTCGGCCAGTCGGGCGTGGGCAAATCCTCGCTGGTCAACAGCCTGCTGCCGGAAGTCGATACCCGCGTGGGCCCGCTGTCGGAGCTGTCCGGCCAGGGCACCCACACCACCACCACGGCGCGGCTGTTCCACTTCCCGGGCGGCGGTGAGTTGATCGACTCCCCGGGTATCCGTGAGTTCGGCCTCGGCCACGTCAGCCGCAGCGACGTGGAAGCGGGCTTTATCGAATTCAACGACCTGATCGGCACCTGCCGCTTCCGCGATTGCAAACACGATCGCGAGCCGGGCTGCGCCCTGCTCAAGGCCCTGGAAGACGGCCGCGTGCAGCAGCAACGAATGAACAGCTATCGGTCGATTATTGCGAGCTTGCCGGAAAGCAGTTACTAAACAACCAACAAGGCCGCGATGATCGCGGCCTTGTTGTTTATGGCTTATGAACCTGTCGCAGGTACCGTAGGGTCTTTCACCCCACCATCATCAAACAGGTTCAGCTTCTGCCGCAGCTCATGGGCCGGCAATGGCTCCTGGCCGGGCGGAATGGCGTTCGGGTCGGCCGGGACTTCACCTGGCGCACCCGCCCCTGAGGTTGGGACCGGTGGTGGTACAGGCTGGTCACCTTCAATCGCACGCTGAGCCTTTTTGGTCAGCACGACGATATCGATGCGACGGTTGATCGGGTTGAACGGATCCTTGGGATCAAACAGCTGCGAGGACGCAAACCCCACCACCCGCGCCACTTGCGGGTCGGGATAGCTGCCGGCCACCAGCGCACGACGCGCGGCGTTGGCACGGTTGGCGGAAAGCTCCCAGTTGCCGAAGTCACCCTGGCCCGCGTAAGGCTTGGCATCGGTGTGGCCGCTGATGCTGATCTTGTTCGGCACCGCCTTGATGGTGTCGGCCATGGCCAGCAGGATGTCTTCAAAGTACGGTTTCAAACGCGCGCTGCCAGAGTCGAACATCGGCCGGTTGGCGGCGTCGGTGATCTGGATACGCAAGCCATCCGGGGTGATCTCGAACGAAATCTGGTCCTTGAACTTCAGCAGTTGCGGGTTTTCCTCGACCTTGTTCTGCAACTCTTGCAGCAACAGCTCAAGACGTTCCTGCTCGACCTGCTCGGCCATGGCTTCGACGGTATCGCGCTCGATCGGGATTTTTTCCTGCGGTGCTTCGGTCTTGACTTCCGGGTTGATGGTGCGCTCAGGCGCCAACTGCGGCGAACCGCCCAGGTCGATCACAAAGGGCGTGCCGCTTTCCGAGAAGCCAATCGGGTCTTTGAAGTAGCCGGCAATGGCAATCTTCTGTTCGGGCGTGGCGGTGGACATCAGCCACAGCACCAGGAAGAACGCCATCATCGCCGTGGCAAAGTCGGCGAAAGCGATTTTCCAGGCGCCGCCGTGGTGCCCCGCAGCGAAGCGCTTGACGCGCTTGATGATTATCGGCTGGTTGTTTTCCATGGCTTAGCGACCGCGAACCGCTTGTTCCAGCTCGGCGAAACTTGGGCGATGCTTCGGGTACAGCACCTTGCGACCGAACTCCACCGCCAACGAAGGCGGCATGCCGGAAGCGGACGCCACCAGGCTGGCCTTGATCGATTCGTACAGGTTGATTTCTTCCTTGGCGTCGTGGGCCAGGGAGGTCGCCAGCGGGCCGAAGAAGCCGTAGGCCGCGAGAATACCGAAGAAGGTACCCACCAGCGCCGCACCTACGTGCATGCCGATAGCCGCCTGGTCACCTTCCCCCAGGGAAGCCATGGTTACCACGATACCCAGTACCGCCGCGACGATACCGAAGCCGGGCATGCCGTCGGCCACACCGGTCACGGCATGGGAAGGATGCTCCAATTCTTCCTTGAGGCTGAACAATTCCATGTCGAACAGGCCTTCAAGCTCATGGGGAGCCATGTTGCCGGAGGACATGATGCGCAGGTAGTCGCAGATGTAGGCGGTCATGCGCTCATCTTTGAGCACGGCCGGGTACTTGGCGAAAATCGGGCTGGCCGCGGCGTCTTCGATGTCGGCCTCGATGGCCATCATGCCTTCGCGGCGGCTCTTGTTGAGGATCTCGTAAACCAGGCCCAGCACTTCCAGGTAGAACGTGTGGGTGAAGCGCGAACCGAACATGCTCAGCGACTTCTTGATCACGTGCATGGTCATGTAGCCGGGGTTCGCCTGCAGGAAGGCGCCCAGTGCCGCACCACCGATAATCATCACCTCGAAAGGCTGGATCAGTGCCGCAATTTTACCGTGGGACAGGACGTAGCCGCCGAGCACGCTCGCGAAGACGACGATAATGCCGATAATTTTAGCCATAGGAGATGAGTACTTGCGCCGTCGGGTTCATGGACATATTTGGGGGAACTGGAAAACTCTTGTTCTACTTATCGGCAAAACTGCGCCAGACTATAGCCCGTTAAGGCGAAAAGCCAGTTCGGCCCGCTCCGGGTGTGTTGACCGCAAGTGATGATCGCGCCCCAATCATGGCTAATGAAACGACAGTCCCAACTGCAAAACCTGCTTCTCTAGCCGCTTGGATCAAGCGCCTGGACGAAGTGCTGCTGCCTGTTCCACAGGCCAGCCATGACCGCGTGTGCAAAGCCATCCGCGATAGCCGCAGTTCGTTGCGGGATATTGCCGAGCTGATGCAAAACAGCCCGGCCCTCGTACTCAGTGTCATGCGCGAGGCCAACAGCCACACCCATGGCAGCCTGACGGCGCCGGCGGAAAACCTCGAAGTGGCGCTTAACCGCCTGGGCCTCAAACGCGCCGAGGAACTGCTGGCACGCCTGCCGTCAGTGCCGGCCCCTGAAATTCCCGTAGCGCTGCGCCAGTTGCTGCTGGTCAGCCAGCACGCCTCGCAACAAGCCAATGGATTGTTCGGCAGCCGCCTGGCGCGGCTGTGGCAGGACATTCATTGGGGCAGCCTGCTGTTTCTTTCACCGCTGTGGCCGATGGCCGTTGCCTACCCCAAGCTCCTGGAAGAATGGGAACTGCGGGTCATCCACAAGGGCGAGTCGGCACGCAAGGTCGAACAGGCATTGTTCGGCGTGCGCCTGCTGGACCTGTGCCTCGGCCTGACCGAGACCTGGCACCTGCCGATCTGGGTATCCCAGGGGTATACCTTGCTGCGGACCGAGCAGCGCTTACTGGTCAAGGCCCTGCACATCGCCCGCGAAGACGACCCTCTTCGTCACCAGCAACTGCTCGACGCCGACCCAAACCTGCGCCGCTGGTTGAATCAGCCGGCCAATACAGTGCTGCTGGCCAACGGCCTGGCGATGTCGGCCCAGGAATCCTGGACCTGCCCGCACACCCTGCGCTGGCAATACCTCACCGCGCTGTACCTGCAACAGCCCCTGAGCGAAGTGCAGCAACAGGTGCACCAGCAAGCCGTCACCAGTGCCCGCGACACCTTGATGCCCGACCTCTGGCACCCGGCGCTGTCGCTGATCTGGCCGTGGCATGTGCACAAGATTCATCGCGGCCTGCTGCCCGCGCCACCGCCCACCGCCGAAGCCCTGGCTGTCTGGCGCAAGCGTTGTACCGAACTGCTGGTAGAGCCGAGCCGCTTTGCCAACGCCATGCATTTGACCACGTGCGCCAAGGAAGCCCTGGTGGCCAGCGGCATGCAGCGCGTCATGCTGTTCATGGCCGATCGTGCCCTGAGCACCTTGCGCGTACATCAGGCCGACGGCCTGCCGAAGGACGCCGCCAACCTGAGCCTGGATGTGGTCAACAGCACGCTGCTGCAGCGCCTGCTGGAAAAGTCCGCTCAGGTGCGCCTCACACCGGAAAACCACGCCCAGTTCTCGGCACTGCTGCCACCGATCCTGCGCCGCTTGTTCAGCGGCGAGCACCTGTTGTTGCGGTCCATGAGCTGCAACGGGCGCGTGGTGATGGTGATGATCGCCGACCAGGGCGGCGGGCCTTTCTCGGAAACCACCGTGCAGGCCTTCGGCAAAACCGCCCAATGCATCGAGAAAGCCCTGCACAGCTTTACCAACCGCAGCGCTTGATGCTTGCGCTACAATCGCCGTCCTTTAAACGCCAACATTTGTGCCCAGGAGACCTCACATGCCTGACTTCTCTGGCTTGCCGCTGGTGATCGAGTCCAGTGACCTGCTCGCTCAACTGGATGCCGAACACCTGATTCTGGTGGACCTCACCAGTGCCGCCCGCTACGCCGAAGGGCACATCCCCGGCGCGCATTTCGTTGACCCCAAGCGCACCCAACTGGGCCAGGCGCCGGCACCTGGCCTGCTGCCCGGCAAGGCCGAGCTTGAGAAACTGTTCGGCGAACTGGGCCACACGCCCGACGCTACCTACGTGGTCTATGACGACGAAGGCGGGGGCTGGGCCGGGCGTTTCATCTGGATGCTCGATGTGATCGGCCACCAGAAATACCACTACCTGGATGGCGGCCTGCTGGCGTGGCTGGAGGGCAAACACCCGCTCTCCACCGACGTGCGCGCCCCGGCCGGCGGCCCGGTCAGCCTTACGCTGCACGATGGCCCCACCGCCACCCGCGAATACCTGCAAAGCCGTCTTGGGGCTGCCGACCTGGGCATCTGGGATGCCCGTGGCCCGCTGGAATACTCCGGCGAGAAAGTCCTCGCAGCCAAAGGCGGCCACATCCCCGGCGCGGTGAATTTCGAGTGGACCGCCGGCATGGACAAGGCGCGCAACCTGCGCATTCGCCGCGACATGCCGCAGATCCTCGAAGACCTCGGGCTGACCAAAGACAAAGAAATCATCACCCACTGCCAGACTCATCATCGCTCTGGCTTCACCTACCTGGTGGCCAAGGCGCTCGGTTATCCGCGAGTCAAAGGTTATGCCGGTTCCTGGGGCGAATGGGGCAACCACCCCGACACCCCCGTCGAGATTTAAGGTTTAAGGACAGTCAATGAAAAAGCAGTTGTTTATTCTCAGCCAGTACCTGCTGCCGCACCACCTGCTGTCGCGGTTGGCCGGCTGCATCGCCGAGTGCCGCGTGCGCTGGTTCAAGAATGCCTTCACCACATGGTTCGCCAAGCGCTATCAAGTGGACATGTCCCAGGCCCTGGTAGAAGACGTGACCGCTTACGAGCACTTCAACGCCTTCTTCACCCGCGCCCTGAAAGACGGTGCCCGCCCACTGGACCAGACCCCTGGCGCAGTATTGAGCCCAGCCGATGGCGCAGTCAGCCAGCTTGGCCCCATCGAGCACGGTCGTGTGTTCCAGGCCAAAGGCCACAGCTTCAGCGTGCTGGAACTGTTGGGCGGCGATGCAGCGGTCGCTGCGCCGTTCATGGGCGGCGATTTCGCCACCATCTACCTGTCGCCGAAGGACTACCACCGTGTACATATGCCTCTGGCCGGTACCCTGCGTGAAATGGTCTACGTGCCTGGGCGGATTTTCTCGGTGAACCAGACCACCGCCGAAAACGTGCCGGAGTTGTTCGCGCGTAACGAGCGCGTTGTCTGCCTGTTCGACACCGAACGCGGCCCGATGGCCGTGGTATTGGTCGGTGCGATGATTGTGGCGTCGATTGAAACCGTATGGGCCGGCCTGGTGACTCCGCCGAAGCGCGAGCTGAAAACCTTCCGCTATGACGAAGCTGCCCGCGCGCCGATTCACCTGGAGAAGGGTGCGGAACTGGGTCGCTTCAAGTTGGGCTCCACTGCGATCGTGCTGTTCGGGCCGGATCAGGTGAAGTGGGCTGAAGAACTGGTGGCGGGTTCGCCGGTGCAGATGGGCCAAGGCATCGCTTTACCTAAAGCCTGACGCCGAACCCAATGTGGGAGGGGGTTTGCTCCCTCCCACATTTAGTCAGTTACAACTGACCGTCGCGGTCGCGAAAACCCAGCAGATACAGCACGCCATCCAACCCCAGGGTAGAAATCGCCTGCTTGGCCGATTGCTTGACCAATGGCTTGGCACGGAATGCCACACCCAAACCGGCAATTGCCAGCATCGGCAGGTCGTTGGCGCCATCACCGACCGCGATGGTCTGCTCCAGACGCAAACCTTCCTTGTGGGCCAGCTCCTTCAGCAGGTCCGCCTTGCGCTGCGCATCGACAATCGGCTCAACCGCGACGCCGGTCACCTTGCCATCCACCACTTCCAATTCGTTGGCGAACACATAGTCGATGCCCAGCTTGGCCTGCAATTGCTTGGCGAAGTAGGTGAAGCCACCCGACAGGATTGCCGTCTTGTAGCCCAGGCGCTTGAGTTCGGCAAACAGGGTTTCGGCGCCTTCGGTCAGGCGCAGCGACGCGCCGATGGAGTCCAGCACGCTGACATCCAGGCCCTTGAGCAAAGCCAGGCGCTCCTTGAAGCTGGCGCGAAAATCCAATTCCCCGGCCATGGCGCGCTCGGTGATTTCGGAAACCTGCTCACCCACGCCGGCCGCCTTGGCCAACTCGTCGATAACTTCGGCCTCGATCAGCGTGGAGTCCATGTCGAACACCGCCAGGCGGCGGTTGCGGCGGAACAGCGAATCTTCCTGGAAGGCGATATCGACATTCAGCTCCTGGGCCACGCTGAGGAATTCGGCGCGCAGGGCTTGCGGGTCGGCCGGCTCACCGCGCACGGAGAACTCGATGCAGCCCTTGCCCTTGTCGGCCGGGGTGTCCAATGGCATGCGGCCCGACAGACGGTCGATATGGTCGATGTTCAAACCATACTGCGCGGTAATGGAGCTGACGCGCTGCAGCTGTTCGGCGGTGACCTTGCGGGTCAGCAGCGTCACGATATGGCGCTTCTTGCCCTGGCCGGCCACCCACTGCTGGTAATCCGCTTCGGACACCGGGGTGAAACGCACCTGCTGATCCAGCTTATACGCCGTAAACAGGATGTCCTTGAGCACCGATGAGGCCTGCTCGGTGCTGGGGATTTCCACCAGGATACCGAACGACAACGTGTCGTGGATCACCGCCTGGCCGATGTCGAGAATGTTCACACCACCCTGGGCCAGAACGCCGGTAATGGCTGCGGTAAGACCTGGGCGGTCTTCACCAGTGATGTTAATCAGGACAATTTCGCGCAAGGCGCACCCCCAGGCTGGAAAAAAACCGCATTCTACCCACTTTCAGTGACCATCGGGCACAGCCAGCGCTTTGCCGGTCTGGGGCCTGTCGCTATACTGCGCGTCAACTTCACGGACCAAGAGCCGAGCTCAAGTGAACCGGCCCACGCCAGTAAAAACCGACAACTTCTTCCTGCTGATCTTCCGGGCACTGCGCCACCGCCGTGTACCGATCGCATTACGCATCGCCAGCCATAACGTGATCCTGGTCGCATTGGCCCTGGTGATCTACGCCTGCGTGATGGGTTTGCAATTCAAGCAGGCCATGCACGAGCAGGCCGACGCCCTGGGCGAGAGCCTGACCACGCAGACCGCCACTTCGGCGACTGAGCTGCTGGTGTCCAACGACATCCTCAGCCTCAACGTGCTGCTCAACAACCTGACCAAGAACCCGCTGGTGGCCCATGCCGCCATCTACAGCGTCGACAACCGCATCATGGCCGAAGCCGGGCAGCGCCCGAAAAACGGCCTGTTGGGCGAAGCCGAAGGCCTGTACCAGAGCAATATCACGTTTCAGGATGTGAAGGCCGGCCAACTGCGTATCAGCCTCGACATGCAGCAGTTCCAGCAGCCGATGACCATCAGCCTGCAAAGCATGGGCATCCTCAGCGCCATCCTGCTGGCATTGGCCCTGGCCCTGAGCCTGCGCCTGGGGCGGCATATCTCCACGCCGCTCATGCAACTGCGCATCTGGCTGCGGGACATCGACGAGCACACCCCGGCTACCGACCGCCAGGATGAAATCGGCGACCTTGCCCGCCAGCTGCACGCCAGCTTCGCCCCGGAACCGGTGGTGCCCGAAGTCGAGCCAGAGCCTGAATACGACGACACCGATTACGACGAAGAGCCCGAGTTCGAAGTGCGCAACCTGCGTGACCCGGGCTTCGACGAGCGTCCGCCGGTGGCGGGCCTCAAGCCTGCACCGCGCCATACCTTCAAGGCCGAAGAAGACGAGCTGGACGATGAAGACCCCTTCGCCGACCTGCGCGATACGTCAGCCGACAGCCCCGCAATCGCCCCCAAGGCGGCGCCGGTACGCAGCAGCGAGCCGCAGTACAGCGCTGTGCTCGCCGTGCAATTGGGCGCCCAGGACCAATTGCGTCGCCTGCCCCGCGCACGCCTGACCGAACTGCTGGAGCGCTACCGCGACTGCCTCGACCAGGCCGCCTCGCTGTACCAGAGCGAACTGCACACCCTCAACGACGGCAGCACGCTGATGCTGTTCCACAGCGAAGACAGCGGCGAAGACTACCTGACCAATGCGATTTGCTGCGGTGAGTTGCTGCGCGCCCTGGGCCATGAACTGCAGATCGAAGTCGCCGACAGCGGCATCACCCTGCAACTGCAACTGGGCCTCACCGTGGGCGACGACCTGTTCGGCATGAGCCAGATCGACCTGCTGCTGACTGAAAACGCCCAGGACGCACTGGCCTTGTCCCAGCACAGCCGCAACCTGCTGCTGGTGGAGCGCAAGATCAGTGAAGACACGCTGATCCGCCAACGCGCGCGTATCCGCCCGATTGCCAGCCCCGAGGGGGCAAGCTGCGTGGAACGGTTGATGGAGCCGTATCCATCGATGCTGGAACGGCAGTTGGCGCGGATGCATGAGACCCGCTCCAAGCCCTGAAGCACACCGCCGGACTAATGTCTCCTGTAGGAGCGAGCTTGCTCGCGAAAAACGTCAACGATAACGCGTTGTTCCTGAATGAACGCGGCGCCTGTGAGTTTTTCGCGAGCAAGCTCGCTCCTACAAAAAGCATTAGGGCTTGCCCCCTCCTACATTTGGATCTCAACAAGCCTCAAGTCATTCGCAGATAAGCAAAAAGGCCCGCTGAATCAGCGGGCCTTTTGTTTATCTTCGATTCAGATCAGAACCTGAACACTTCCATATCCGTACGGATCGGCGTAGCCATCGGCATCTTCGGCTTTTGCGGCTCTGCCGGCTTGGCCTGCACCGGGGCCGACTTACGGGGCGCCTCGGCGATGGGAGGTTGGTTGGCCAGGGGCTTGAGGGCCACCGACAACTGCTGCGCCAATTGCTGCAGCAGCACGCCCTGGGCCTGAACCTGGGACGCGGTGGTGCCGGCATGTTCTTCCTGCAGGTGCACGATGCGGTTATCACGCACCTGGCCGCGACGGTCGATCAAGCGCCATTGCGCATCGAGGATCGCCGGTTGCGATTTACCGGAGTCGAGCCGGGTAATGGTCAGCAAGACCTGCACATCCGGGCTGAAGCCGGTTGGCGCGGGCGCCAGGACCACACGCTGGCTGTCCAACTGACCGGCCACCTGGCGCAACATCAGCTGGTTGATGTCAGACGATAAACTGCCTGCCCAACGACCATCGGTGGAACCTTGCAGGCTTCCATCGTTCTGACGTTGCAGCAGGGTTTCGCGTTGCAGGTAGTCGGCGACGACCACCGGCCCGAGCAAAACGGCCATGCCAGCGGTCTGGGCTGGCTGAGCTGGACTTCCGCTGTCCAGCTGGTACAGCGACACAGGCTGGTGTGTGCTGCAACCCGCCAACCCCAAAAGGCCAGCGAGCATCAAAAATAGAGGAACGCGTGGAGCAGTCATCATCCCATCCAGGTGGCTGCCACAAGGCGAACCACAATGTAATACTAAAAATAACCTAAACACGCTCGGCCACGCCGGCGCTGGAAAGGCCATATCATCCGTGAATATGCGCCATGACTCCAGCGCCAAAGCGTCGATCTACGCTTTAAATCGTAGATCGAGGGCTCTAATACGCCTTAAACCGGCGTCTCCACCAGCAAAGCATCCACACGCTGGAAGCCGCGGGGCAGTTTATTACCGCGACGACCACGCTCGCCCTTGTAATGCTCGAGGTCGTCAGGACGCAAGGACAGCGTGCGCTTGCCGGCCTGGAGCACCAGGGTGGCACCTTCCGGGATCACCGCGATGTCGGTCACGTACTCTTCGCGACTGGCCACCCGCTCGCCGGGAATACCAATAATCTTGTTGCCCTTGCCTTTGCCCAACTGCGGCAGATCGCTGATCTTGAACACCAGCAAGCGCCCTTCGGTGGTCACCGACGCCAGCCAGTTGCCTTCGCGGTCTTCCACCGGACGCGGCAGGATGACCTTGGCGTTGTTCGGCAGGCTCAACAATGCCTTGCCCGCCTTGTTCTTGGCCTGCAGGTCTTCACCCTTGACCACGAACCCGTAGCCCGCGTCGGAAGCGATCACATACAGCGAATCGTCATCCGGCAGCAGCACACATTCAAAATTCGCCCCAGGTGGCGGCGTCAGGCGACCGGTCAACGGCTCGCCCTGCCCCCGCGCCGATGGCAAGGTATGGGCCGGTACCGAATAACTGCGCCCGGTGGAGTCAATAAACACCGCAAACTGGTTGGAACGCCCGGCGGCGGCAGTCTTGAAGCCATCACCGGCCTTGTACGACAGGCCAGTGGCGTCAATATCATGCCCTTTGGCTGAACGAACCCAACCCTTTTCCGACAGAACGACGGTAATTTTCTCGTTCGGCAGCAGTTCGGTCTCTGTCAGCGCCTTGGCTTCGGCACGCTGCACGATTGGCGAACGGCGGTCGTCGCCATAGGTTTCGGCGTCCTTGATCAACTCGCTGCGCACCAGCTTCTTCAGCTTGGCTTCGCTGCCCAGTAGGGCTTGCAGCTTGGCTTGCTCCTTGAGCAGCGCGTCCTGTTCGTCGCGCAGCTTCATCTCTTCCAGGCGTGCCAACTGACGCAAGCGGGTGTCGAGGATGTAGTCGGCCTGGATCTCGCTCAGCTCGAAGCGCGCGATCAGCTCGGCTTTCGGGTGCTCGGCGGTACGGATGATGTGGATCACTTCATCCAGGTTGAGGTAGGCAATCAGCAAGCCGTCCAACAGGTGCAGGCGCCGTTCGACCTTGTCGAGGCGGAACTGCAGGCGGCGGCGTACGGTTTGTATCCGGAACTCCAGCCACTCGACCAGCAGGTTGCGCAGGTTCTTCAACTGCGGCTTGCCGTCCAGGCCGATGATGTTGACGTTGACCCGGTAGCTGGACTCCAGGTCCGTGCTGGCAAACAGATGTTGCATCAGCACTTCGTGGTCGACCCGGCTGTTGGTCGGGATGATCACGATGCGGCAGGGGTTTTCGTGGTCGGACTCGTCACGCAGGTCAGCGACCTGCGGCAATTTCGACGGCTTGGCCTGCATCAGCGCAGCAATCTGCTCCAGCACCTTGGCACCGGACACCTGGTGCGGCAGGGCGGTGACGATAATGTCGCCGTCTTCGATGTGATACACGGCACGCATGCGCACCGAGCCCTTGCCGGTTTCGTACATCTTCAGCAGGTCGGCGCGCGGCGTGATGATTTCGGCTTCGGTCGGGTAATCCGGGCCCTGGATATGCTCGCACAGCTGTTCGACCGTGGCCTTGGGCTCATCCAGCAAGCGTACGCAGGCGGTGGCGACTTCGCGCAGGTTATGCGGAGGTACGTCGGTGGCCATGCCGACCGCGATGCCGGTGGTGCCATTGAGCAGGATATTCGGCAAACGTGCGGGCAACACCAGGGGCTCGTCGAGAGTGCCGTCAAAGTTCGGTCCCCAGTTCGCGGTACCCTGGCCCAGTTCGCTGAGCAACACCTCCGAATAGCGCGACAGGCGCGCCTCGGTGTAACGCATGGCCGCGAAGGACTTGGGATCATCCGGCGCACCCCAGTTGCCCTGGCCGTCGACGAGGGTGTAGCGGTAGCTGAACGGCTGGGCCATCAGCACCATGGCTTCGTAGCACGCCGAATCGCCGTGGGGGTGGAACTTACCGAGCACGTCACCGACGGTACGCGCCGACTTCTTGTGCTTGGAATCGGCGTCCAGGCCCAACTCACTCATGGCGTAGATGATGCGCCGCTGTACGGGCTTGAGGCCGTCGCCGATATGCGGCAAGGCACGGTCCATGATCACGTACATGGAGTAGTTGAGGTAGGCATTTTCGGTGAAGTCAGCCAGCGACCGGCGTTCTACGCCATCTAAGCTGTCTGCGAGGATGTCACTCATGCGGGCCTCATCATTGTTTGGTAAGGCGCAGCGGAAATGCCGCCGCGCCGGATCGATTCAAAAAAGTAGCGGCTCATGGCTGGGCGCTCCAGCCGCCGGCGGGGGCGGCGAAACGATAGACCATGGGGCGTTTTTCCCCATCGGCGCGGGGGCCGAAATTATTGTCGATGCCCAGCCAGGCACCGTCTGCGTCCACCACCAGGGCTTCGGCCAGGCCATAGGGCTGGGCGTAACGCCGCTCGGGCGTCAGGGTTTCGTCGGCGAACGACCAGCACAGCTCGACCTTGGCCGTGACCGTGTCGCGCCGGCAGATCTGGAACGCATTGCGCTCCAGGGTAAACAGCTTGCCGTTGAACAGTGACAGATCGGCGAAATCCTTGGACACCGCCTTGGCACCGACGAACTTGGCCGGCTGCATCTCCTGGCCGGCCTCGCTCAGCAACACGCAAGGGCCGTCGCAATCCCACAGGCTTTGCGGGCGCTTGATGGAGATAAGGCCGCGCCGCTCACGCTCCGCAGCCAGCCAGATCTGATTGCCCTCGGGGTTGATTGCCAGGCCTTCGAACAACGCATTGAAGTGCAGCAACATGCCACTGGCCCGGGCTTCACGCACCATGCCCGGGGCGATCTTCAACCATTCAGGCGCACCGTTCACCGGCACTTGCAGCACCGCCGCATGGGCTTCGCTGACAATGTAGCGATTGCCGGCGGCATCGCAGGTGATGCCTTCGAAATCCAGGTCGCCGCCGCGAATGAACGACGCAGCCTTAGTGCGCGAACGCAGCCCCCAGGGCAACCCGGATTCCGGCACCGGCGGTACATCGATGCTTACCGCTTCGGCTTGCCAGGTCGGCGTACGGGTATCGAGACGGTAGATCTGGTCGTCATCACGATCGGAAACCGTCCACAGCTCCTTGCCACATAGCGCCAGGCCCGAGAGGTTCCCGCCGCGCATGCCGTCCACCGGGTGTTCGGACACCAGCTTGAGCTCAGCCACGGGCGCGGCAACTACCGAAGTGGCCACCAGCCCGCTCAACATCAGGATCGCCAGGGCGAAACCTGTGCGCATCAGCCCAGGACCTCGGCGAGGTTGCCTTTGGATTCCAGCCAGGACTTGCGGTCCGGCGCGCGTTTCTTCGCCAGCAGCATGTCCATCATTTCCGAGGTGGCGGCGAAGTCTTCCAGGGTCAACTGCACCAGGCGCCGGGTGTTGGGGTCCATGGTGGTCTCACGCAGTTGCGGCGGGTTCATTTCACCCAGGCCCTTGAATCGCGTGACCTGCGGCTTGCCACGCTTCTTCTCGGCCACCAGGCGGTCGAGAATGCCATCGCGCTCGGCTTCGTCCAGGGCGTAGAAAATCTCCTTGCCCAGGTCGATCCGGTACAGCGGCGGCATGGCGACGTAGACGTGACCGGCATCCACCAACGGACGGAAGTGCTGCACGAACAACGCGCACAGCAGGGTCGCAATGTGCAGGCCGTCGGAGTCGGCGTCGGCGAGGATGCAGATCTTGCCGTAGCGCAGCTGGCTCATGTCGGCTGCGCCTGGGTCGACGCCGATGGCCACGGCGATGTTGTGCACTTCCTGGCTGGCGAGGACTTCGCTGCCATCGACTTCCCAGGTATTGAGGATCTTGCCGCGCAACGGCAGGATCGCCTGGAACTCCTTGTCCCGCGCTTGCTTGGCGGAACCACCGGCGGAGTCACCTTCGACCAGGAACAGCTCGGAGCGCATCGGGTCCTGCCCGGCGCAATCGGCCAACTTGCCCGGCAATGCCGGGCCCTGGGTAATACGCTTGCGCTCGACCTTCTTGCTGGCCTTGAGGCGACGGCCGGCGTTGTTGATCGCCAGTTCCGCCAGGGCCAGGCCCAGTTCCGGGTGCTCGTTGAGCCACAGGCTGAAAGCATCCTTGACCACACCGGAGACAAACGCCGCCGCCTCGCGAGACGACAGGCGCTCCTTGGTCTGGCCGGAGAACTGCGGCTCCTGCATTTTCATCGACAGCACGAACGCAATGCGCTCCCACACGTCTTCCGGCGCCAGCTTCACGCCACGAGGCAGCAGGCTGCGGTATTCGCAGAATTCGCGCATGGCATCCAGCAGGCCCTGGCGCAGGCCGTTGACGTGGGTGCCGCCCTGGGCGGTGGGGATCAGGTTGACGTAGCTTTCCTGCACGCTGTCGCCGCCTTCGGGCAACCACAGCAGCGCCCAGTCGACGGCTTCCTTGTTGCCGGCCAGGCTGCCGCAGAACGGCTCATTGGGCAGGCGCTCGAAATCGCTGACGGAATCTTCCAGGTAGGAGCGCAGGCCGTCTTCGTAATGCCACTCGACTTTCTCGCCAGTGCCTTTGTCTTCAAAGGTCACCAACAGGCCCGGGCACAATACGGCCTTGGCCTTGAGCACGTGCTTGAGGCGGCTGATGGAGAATTTCGGCGAATCGAAGTACTTAGGGTCCGGCGCGAAGTACACGCTGGTGCCGGTATTGCGCTTGCCGACGGTACCGATGACCTGCAGGTCGGTGGCTTTGTAGCCATCGGCGAAGGTCATCTCGTACTCGTTGCCGTCGCGCTTGACCTTGACCCGCACCAGCGTGGACAGGGCGTTGACCACGGAAATACCCACACCGTGCAAGCCCCCGGAGAACTGGTAGTTCTTGTTGGAGAACTTGCCGCCGGCGTGCAGCTTGGTGAGGATCAGCTCGACGCCCGACACGCCCTCTTCCGGGTGAATGTCCACCGGCATGCCGCGACCATCGTCGGACACTTCCAGGGAGTGGTCGGCGTGAAGAATGACGTGCACCGACTTGGCGTGCCCGGCCAAGGCTTCGTCGACGCTGTTGTCGATGACTTCCTGGGCAAGGTGGTTCGGCCGACTGGTGTCGGTGTACATGCCGGGGCGTTTGCGCACCGGGTCGAGGCCCGAGAGGACTTCGATGGCGTCGGCGTTATAAGAGCTAGCGCTGGGAGTGGCCATGGGGTCTCGTCGTGAGTCGTTCGATTAAAAAGTGACCTGCGGCTTTACAGTGCTGCAAAGTCGAAGGATTGATACTGATCTGCGCCAATGCCGGCAAAACTCAACAGCGCCGGCAATTGCCGGGCGAACCCCTGGTAACCATGGTCGCCACCGGCCTGGATGCGCAAGGCACAGGCACGGTAATACCCTTGGGCGAGGCGATAATCCAGTGTTTCATCGCCGGTCTGCAACCACACCTGGTAACGCGCGGCGTCCTGGGGGGCCCGTACTTCCAGCTCGGCCAGCGCCGTGACATGGTCGTGGGTCAGTTCCCAGGTTTCATCGGTGTAGAGGTTCTTCTGGGTGCCCAGGTAACCGTCGAACATCCGATGGGGGCTGACCGCCGGGTTGACCAGCAGTGCCTTGAGGCCATGGCGCTCGGCAAGATGGGTTGCATAGTAGCCGCCGAGCGAGCTGCCGACCAGCAGCGGCCGCCCCAGCTGGGCAATGGCTTCCTCCAATTGAGGAATTGCCTGACGTGGATGGTGATGCAGGGCCGGCACCCGCAGTTGATCGGCCAGGCCGAGGGCATCCATCACGGTCACCAGTTGGCAGGCCTTGTTGGACGCGGGCGCGCTGTTGAAACCGTGGATATACAGGATCGAAGCGGACATGCCGGGCTCTCCGTGCTTCAGCCAAAGAGGCGCAGTTTACAGGTAAATCTCAGTAGCCGTTGCTACCGTAATCCACCGTAAACGCGAAGCCGACCAGGCGCTCTACCCCGGTTTCCAGCCGTCCGTCGGCATGCAGACGCAACCAGCGATAACCCGGCGCTTGCTCGCTGACGCTGAAATCCTCACTGCCGGGCGCGAACTGGATGCAGGTGGACGGCGAAGCCAGCAGGCGCACGCCGTTGCGCTCGCGGTCGATCTCCTGGTGCACATGGCCCCAGAGCACGGCCTTGACCTGGGGGAAGCGGTCGAGCACGGCAAACAGGGCTTCGGGGTTGCGCAGGCCGATCGGTTCCATCCAGGCACAGCCGATGGGCACAGGGTGATGATGGAAGCACACCAGATGGTGCCGGCTCGGCGCCTCGCTGAGCGCTTGGGCCAACAGTTGCAGTTGCTGGTCCTGCAGGTAGCCGGGCACGGAACCGGGAACGGCGGAGTCCAGCAGGGTAACGCGCCAGTTGCCGACATCCACCACCGGCTCGAGCAAGTCACTGTGTACCGCGGCGTGGGCCATGATCTGCGGCTCGTCGTGGTTGCCGGGAATCCAGCGCATGGGAGCGCCGATGGCCGCGGTCAGAGCGCGAAACTGCTGGTATGACTCCAGCGTGCCGTCCTGGGACAGATCCCCAGTGGCCAGCATCAGGTCGATGTGCGGCTGCTGCTGGCGCACCAACTCAACCACCCGCTGCAGGCTCTCGCGGGTGTTCATGCCCAGCAGCGTGCCGTCGGCCTCGGCAAACAGGTGGCTGTCGGACAATTGCACCAGCAACGCCGGCGCATCGGGGTTCACGGCGGATACGCTCGGCAAGGCGCTCTCCCAGGGCAATCACAGGAAAATGGAGGTAGGGCGATTATGCTGGGGCAGGATACAAAGAGGAAACCCAGGAAGCAGACGCAGTTCACATCTACCGCACGACTTCGAACTCATGGCCCAGGGCCAGGCAATGGCTCAACCATTCACCGAGGAACACATTGAGCTGTGCTTTCTCATCGGGCTGGTGCATGAACACATTCGGGTAAGGATAGATGCTGCGAAAGCGCCGCGCATGTTCGGCGCTGATCACTTCGGCCATCCGCGCATCGTGGTACACCTGCACTTCCAGCTGCGGCACCGGCAGCCACGGCAGGCTGTGTTCCTGGCGCACCCGCAGGGTGGTGGTGTACGGGCAATTGACGATGACTTCCAGGGCCAGCACGCCCAGCATCTGGTCGCCATGGGTCACGCCGATGCGGCGCGCCTCCGGGGTGTGGCGCATGTCGGGCAACAGGCGCATCAGCCGCGCATAGTTGGCCTCGCAGGCGGCTTGCAGCCCGATCAGGTCGACTCGATAACGTTCCCGTGCCTTTACTGCCATAACCCCCTCACTTCCGCGCGATTAAGCGCAAGCCATTGCAGGGCGATAATGCTGGCTGCGTTGGAAATCCTACCGTCGCGCACGGCTTGCAGGGCGTCTTCAAAAGCCCAGACCGAGACGCGGATGTCTTCTGCCTCTTCTTCCAGTCCATGGACACCACCGGCCCCCGAGCTGTCGCAGCGACCCAGGTACAAGTGGACAAATTCGCTACTGCCACCGGGCGACGGGAAATACTTGGTGATCGGCCACAGTGCGGAGAACGTCAGCCCAGCTTCCTCCTCGGCCTCGCGGTGTGCAACCTCCTCCGGCTGCTCATCCCTGTCGATCAGGCCGGCGACCATCTCGATCAACCATGGGTTGTCGGTACGGCCCATGGCCCCCACGCGAAACTGCTCGTTGAGCACTACTTCATCACGCTGCGGATCGTAGGGCAGAACACACACGGCGTCGTGACGGACGAAGACTTCGCGATTGATCACTCGGCTCATGCCGCCAGCGAACTTTTCGTGGCGCAGCTGCACGCGATCGAGCTGGTAGAAGCCCTTGTAGGCATTGTCGCGCTGAACAATCTCGATCGTACTCGGCGTCGATTTCGCAATGTCCGTCATATCCTTCCTCATCATGTCCCATGCATTTCGCGCCATCCTAACGCGCTCGTGCCCCTTGGTGCAGCCCCTTTGCGGTTGCCGGGCCAGACGGAGGAGGTCAAACTCACGCTCAATCAGCTTAGTGGCGAACTGACTGCCTTGCTGGTAGTCGAAGCTGCACAATTTCGCTCTTATCGATAGACGAAGGACATCCATGTCGCTTTTAAAAATCGCCTCCGTGGCCTGCATCGCCCTGACCCTCGGCGCCTGCCAAAGCCTGTTCCAACCCAGCTATCGCACGCCGCTGGAAGCTACCCGCGACGCCACTGAGCAGAGCAAGCCGGGCTGCGCCGCCAGCGATTGCCCGCTGGTGAATATCGACACCGTGCACTTTGCCAAGGAACCCAAGCTGGATGCCTTGATCGAGCAACGCCTGCTGGAAATGACCCGTACCAACGCGGGCGACCCGCTGCCGTCGAGCCTGGAGTCCTATCGCGAGCAATTCCTCGGCACCGCCGCCCCACGCAACAGCATGTACTTGCAGGCCAAGGTACGGGAGCAGCATGACGGTTTGGTAATCATCGAGCTGTCCAGCTACCTGGACCAGGGCGCCACCCACGGCGAGCCTGGCCGCGCGTTCATCAACTATTCGCGCCAGCAGCAAAAGGCCCTGTGGCTGAGCGATATGCTGCTGCCAGGCAAGGAAGACGCGTTCTGGAAAGCCGCCCAGGTGGCGCACAACAGCTGGCTGATCAGCACCCGCCTGAGCCTGGAACCGGAGTTCGTGAAAACTTACCCGTTCCAGAAAACCCCAAACGTGGCGCTGACCTACGGGGGCGTGATCCTCAAGTACCCCACCAGCACCATCGCGCCGTACGCCCTGGGCCATGTCGAGTTGCAGATCCCCTACTCGCGCCTGGAAGGCATCCTCAAGCCTGAGCTGGTGCCCGCGCGCCGCTGAAGGCCCGCCCCAGGATGAACTGCAACAACCCTGCCAGCACCAGCGCCGGCAGGGTTGCGCCGATGTCCGGGTACAGGTTGGCCAACAGGTGATACGTGCCGATGCCACCCAGCCAGGCCAACAGAGCCGGCCAACGCAGGCTGGCGAGCGTGCCATGGCCACGACGGCGCAGGATGAAATGATCCACCAGCACCACGCCGAACAACGGCGCAAACACTGAGCCGATCAGCAACAGGAAGTTCTGGTATTGCGCCAACGGGGCAAAACAGGCGATCAGGGTGCAGATCACACCAATGGCCAGGGCCAGGTGCTCGACCTTCACGCGCAACAGCATTCCACTGGACACCGCCGCCGAGTGAATATCGGCAAAGGCGTTTTCCGACTCGTCCAACAGGATCAGCAACAGCGGAATCCCCAGGCCGGCCCCGGCCAGCGCCAGCAACAGCGCATTCACTTCACCGCTGGGCGCAAACGCCAGGGTGTAGGCCACGCCCAGGCTCATCAGCCAGAAATTGCCGATAAAGAAGCCCAGCGCCGTGCCGCCAAACACGTTTTTGGCGCGCTTGCCGAAGCGGGAGTAATCGGCAATCAGCGGCAACCACGACAGCGGCATGGCGATGGCGATGTCAAAGCCCACCGCAAAGGGCATCGAACCATCACCGGCTTGGGCCCGGAGTGCGCCGAGGTCGGCCTTGGCGAACAGGTTCCAGGTCAGCCACAGGCAGGCCGCCAGCAGCAGCCAGATCCCCCATTTGCGCAGGATCTGCCGTACGAACGTCAATGGCCCGCTGACCGCCAGCAAGGTCGCCAAACCACCGAAGAACAGTGTCCACAGCAACGGGCTGGCCAAGAGGCTGCCGTCGCTGAACGTGCGCGCGCCCAACAGGCTGGCGGCATCGCGCATCACAATGATCTCGAACGAGCCCCAGCCGATCAGTTGCAACAGGTTCAGCAACGCCGGCAGGCTCGCGCCTTTGGCTCCGAGGCTGAGCTTGAGCGCGGCCATGGCGGACAGGCCGGTGTCGCTGCCGATCACACCGACGGCGGCCAGCAACAGCACGCCGACCAGGGTGCCGAGGAAAATCGCCAGCAAGGAACCGGACAAGCCCAGGCCCGGCGCGAGCAAGGCGCCGGTTTGCAGGACCATCAGGCCAATGCCGAGGGAGAACCACAGGGAGAACAGGTCGCGGGCGCCGAAGACGCGCTTGTCAGCAGGCACCGCGATGTCGGGGGAGTAGGTGCTGGGTTGAATGCTCAAGGGTGTTATCTCTGAGGGGCATTTTTTGTTTGAAAGATTGCTATCGGGGCGGTGCGACGACTCGACAAGCCCCCTCCCACACTTGAATGTGTTCGCAATTCAAAGGTGGGAGGGGGCTTGCTCCCGATGACGGCGGTACAGGCACCGCCGTCTCTGGATCAGACCTTCTTGTACAACTGACTGCCTTCCTGCTTGAACCGCTCCGCCTGCTCCGCCAAGCCCTTGGCCACGTCCACATCCACCGCGTCAATGCGCTGGTTGGCCGCGTACTCGCGCACTTCCTGGGTGATTTTCATCGAGCAGAACTTCGGCCCGCACATGGAGCAGAAGTGCGCGACCTTGGCCGAGTCCTTCGGCAGGGTTTCGTCGTGGTACGAACGCGCGGTGTCCGGGTCCAGGCCGAGGTTGAACTGGTCTTCCCAGCGGAACTCGAAGCGCGCCTTGCTCAAGGCGTTATCGCGGATCTGCGCGCCCGGATGCCCCTTGGCCAAGTCCGCTGCATGGGCTGCGATCTTGTAGGTGATGATCCCGGTCTTCACGTCATCCTTGTTCGGCAGGCCCAGGTGCTCCTTGGGCGTGACGTAGCAGAGCATGGCGCAACCGAACCAGCCGATCATCGCCGCACCGATGCCGGAGGTGATGTGGTCATAGCCCGGCGCGATGTCGGTGGTCAGTGGGCCGAGGGTGTAGAACGGCGCTTCGTCGCAGCATTCGAGCTGCTTGTCCATGTTCTCCTTGATCAACTGCATCGGCACGTGGCCGGGGCCTTCGATCATGGTTTGCACGTCGTGCTTCCAGGCGATCTTGGTCAGCTCGCCAAGGGTTTCCAGTTCGCCGAACTGCGCGGCGTCGTTGGCGTCGGCAATCGAGCCCGGGCGCAGGCCGTCGCCGAGGGAGAAGCTGACGTCATAGGCCTTCATGATTTCGCAGATTTCGTCGAAATGCGTGTAGGTGAAGTTCTCTTTGTGGTGCGCCAGGCACCACTTGGCCATGATCGAACCGCCACGGGACACGATGCCGGTGACGCGCTTGGCGGTCAGCGGCACGTAGCGCAGCAGCACGCCCGCATGGATGGTGAAGTAATCGACGCCCTGCTCGGCCTGTTCGATCAGGGTGTCGCGGAACAGCTCCCAGGTCAGGTCTTCGGCCGCGCCGCCGACTTTTTCCAGGGCCTGGTAGATCGGCACGGTACCGATCGGCACCGGCGAGTTGCGGATGATCCACTCACGGGTTTCGTGGATGTGCTTGCCGGTGGACAGGTCCATCACGGTGTCCGAGCCCCAGCGAATGCCCCAGGTGAGTTTCGCCACTTCTTCTTCGATGGACGAACCCAGGGCGCTGTTGCCGATGTTGCCGTTGATCTTCACCAGGAAGTTTCGGCCGATGATCATCGGTTCCAGTTCGGTGTGGTTGATGTTGGCCGGGATGATCGCGCGGCCACGGGCGATTTCTTCACGCACGAATTCAGGGGTGATGATTTTCGGCACGCTGGCGCCGAAGCTGTGGCCGGCGTGTTGCTGGTCGAGCAGGCCACTGGCGCGGGCTTCTTCCAGCTTCATGTTTTCGCGGATGGCGACGTATTCCATCTCGGCGGTGATGATGCCTTTGCGCGCGTAGTGCATCTGGGTGACGTTGGCCCCGGCCTTGGCACGGCGTGGGTTCTTCACATGGGCGAAGCGCAGGGCGGTCAGCTCGGCATCGCTCAGGCGCTGTTGGCCAAAGTGCGAACTCAAGCCCGACAGGCGCTCGGTGTCGCCACGCGCTTCGATCCACGGCGAGCGCACATCGCCCAGGCCTTTGCGCACGTCGATGATCACATTCGGGTCGGTGTACGGGCCGGAGGTGTCGTAGACCACCACGGGCGCATTGATTTCGCCGCCGAAGTCGGTGGGGGTCACGTCCAGGCTGATTTCACGCATGGGTACGCGAATGTCCGGGCGAGTGCCCTGCACGTAGATTTTTTGCGAGCGGGTAAACGGCTGCACGGAGCCGGAGTCGACCTTGGCCGATTCACTCAAATGCACGGTGTTTTTCAGTTTTGTACTTTTTATTTCTGTGCTCATCACGGGCTCTCCAACTATCCAGGCGGTGGATTTTTTGTCGGAGCGAACCTGTGACGGACGGATGCACTGAAACCAGTGCTGTGCTTGGTGCACGAGGGTTGTTCGAAGGTCGAACAACATCCCGGACGAAGCACAAGAGGACTCGCCGGGGGACGAGAAATCTTGTTCCCTACGCAGGCGTTAACCTGATCAGGTTCAACGGGATCCGGTATTTACCGATCTCAGCCTTCCAACAAGGCACCCCGACAAGAACTCGGCCAGTCTAGACCATGCCGTGGGCAAATTGCCAATAGCGTTGCATTCAGCGTGATGAATGGCGTGATTGCGGGATTGTTGCGCCGGGTCAGCGCCACTACACTCGATTGCCGCCACAATGCTTGACGCCAGGAATGGCCCGTCTTAGCCTTGGGCGCTAAATTATCGCCGTAATATTCACTCTAGGGATCGCCTCATGCTGCGCAAACTCTCACTGGCTCTCGCCGTGTCTTGTGCGACCAACGGAATGGTCTGGGCAGCTGAAGCGCCCTTGTCCGCCAAAACTGACCTGGTCAGCGTCTATCAGGAAGCGGTGGATAACAACGCCGACCTCGCTGCCGCCCGCGCCCAATACGGCGCGCAGAAAGAAGTCGTGCCCCAGGCCCGCGCGGGGTTGCTGCCGAACCTGTCGGGCGGTGCCGACATCAATAACGTGCGCACCCAGATCGACACGCCCGCCGCCACCGCCAACCGCGATGCCCACTCCTGGCGCGCGACCCTGAGCCAGCCGCTGTTCCGCGCCGATCGCTGGTTCCAACTGCAAGCCGCCGAAGCCACCAACGAACAGGCGGCGCTGCAACTCTCGGCCACCGAACAGAACCTGATCCTGCAAAGCGCCGAGAGTTACTTCGCCGTGCTGCGCGCCCAGGACAACCTGGCCTCGACCAAGGCCGAGGAAAATGCCTTCAAGCGCCAGCTGGATCAATCCAACGAACGCTTCGACGTGGGCCTGTCGGACAAGACCGATGTGCTGCAATCCCAGGCCAGCTATGACACTGCACGGGCCAACCGGATCCTGGCCCAGCGCCAGGTGGACGATGCCTTTGAAGCGCTGATTACCCTGACCAACCGCCAGTACAACTCGATCCAGGGCATTGTCCACACGCTGCCGGTGTTGCCGCCGCTGCCCAACGACGCCAAGGCCTGGGTCGAGACCGCCGGCCGCCAGAACCTGAACCTGCTGGCCAGCAACTACGCCGTCACGGCCGCCGAGGAAACCCTCAAGCAGCGCAAGGCCGGCCACGCGCCGACCCTGGACGCCGTCGCACAGTATGAAAAAGGTGACAACGACGCCCTCGGCTTCAGCAACCCGAATGCCTTCGGCACGCCCTACCGTGGCGATGTGGAGCAGCGCACCATCGGCCTGCGCCTGAACATCCCGATCTACAGCGGCGGCCTGACCAGCTCTCAGGTGCGGGAGTCGTATTCGCGCCTGGGCCAGACCGAGCAGCAACGCGAAGGCCTGCGTCGCCAGGTGGTGGAAAACACGCGCAACCTGCACCGTGCGGTGAACACCGACGTGGAACAGGTCCAGGCGCGCCGCCAGTCGATCATCTCCAACCAGAGCGCCGTGGAAGCCACGGAAATCGGTTACCAGGTGGGTACGCGCAATATCGTCGACGTGCTGGACTCACAGCGCCAGCTCTACGCGTCGGTGCGCAACTACAACAACAGCCGCTACGACTACATCCTCGACAACCTGCGCTTGAAACAGGCGGCGGGCACCTTGAACCCGGGGGACCTGCAGGACCTGACGCGCTACCTCAAGGCCGACTACAACCCGGATCGCGACTTCCTGCCGCCGGACCTGGCCAAGGCCGCCGCCGAGCAGCTCAAGGCTCGCCCGGGCTATTGAACACACCACATTTGGATCGGTGTTGGGTCAGTGAGAGATCAATCGACCCAAACCATCCAGCAGACGCTTAAGCGCGCCCTGATTAGCCTGCATCACCTTGAGCCCCGCCTGCGCCATCCGGCGTGCATCCTGCGGCAGTTCGAACAGCTGGCGTACGGCCTCGGCCAGCCCTTCTGCGTCCTCCACCTCTCGCAACGCCCCCGCTTCGCGCATCATCGCGCTGATTTCGAGGAAGTTGAACACATGGGGCCCCATGATCACCGGCTTGGCCAGCGCCGCCGGTTCCAACGGGTTGTGCCCGCCGGTCGCGACCAGGCTGCCGCCGACAAAGGCGCTGTCGGCCAGGGCATAGAGAAACAACAGCTCGCCCATGGTATCGCCGAGCAGTACCGAGGTTTGCGCGGTCACCGGCTCGCCGCTGGAGCGACGCACCGTGGCAAACCCTTGTTGCGCGCACAACTCGAACATCGGGCCGAAGCGCTCCTGATGACGCGGCACCAGGATCAGCAGCGCGTTGGGATAGCTCTCGAGCAGTTGCCGGTGGGCCGCCAGCACCACTTCATCTTCGCCTTCGTGGGTACTGGCAGCGATCCACACCGGCCGCTCAGCGGCGCCCCATTGCTCGCGCAGGGCGGCAGCGCGCAGCGGCAGCTCGGGGTCGATGGTCAGGTCGAACTTGATCGAGCCGGTGACTTCGACGGTTTCCGGGCGTGCGCCCAGGCTCAGGAAACGCTGGGCCTCGGTCTCGGTCTGTACCGCGAACAGGCTCATCTCCGATAGCATCGGCGCCGTCAGCCTGGCAAAACGCCCATAGCCCTTGGCCGAACGCGCCGACAGCCGCGCATTGGCCAAGGCCACCGGAATACCGCGCCGGGCGCAGGCGTGGATATGGTTGGGCCACAACTCGGTCTCCATGATCACCGCCAGCCTGGGCTGTACCCGATCGAGAAACCGCTTGGCTGCACAGGGCAAATCGTAAGGCAGGTAGCAATGCTGGATGCGCGGCTCGTTGGCGAACAACGCCTGGATGCGCTCGGAACCGGTGGGCGTCATGCAGGTGACGGTGACCGGCAGCTGTGGATAACGCGCCAACAAACCGCGGATCATCGGCGCCGCGGCAATGCTCTCGCCCACCGACACCGCGTGCACCCAGATCCCGCCCGGTTGCATCACCGGCAAGCCATAGGAAAACCGCTCGCCGACGCGCCGGGCATAGGCCGGCGCCTTGCGTGCACGCAACCAGAGACGTAAGGCCACCAACGGCAGCGCCAGGTAAAACAGACAGCTGTAGAGAGTTCTATTCATGGCGGCGGAGTTTATCGGCTTTTTCAGTCGATCGCCTGCAAGCACTCGGCAAAACGTTTGGCGAGAAAGCGCGCGGCGGGGCCCAGGTGCTCGTCGCGCCGCCATACCAGCTCCACCACCAGGGCCGGTGGCGTCCATTCGCTGTCCAATTCCACCATCTGCTGCTGATAGGTCGGGTACTGCACGATATGCCGTGGCAGCCACGCCCAGCCCAGGCCGCTCATCAGCCATTCGGCCAGTACGTAGAAACTGTCGGCACGCCACACCAGCGGGCTGGCCGCTTCGCTGCCGGGGTAGACGCTGGTCTGGGTCGACATCAACAACTGGCGAAACTGGGCCAGGTGCTGGCACGTCACATAGGGCTCCTTGGCCAACGGGTGGTTCACGCCGCACACCGTGACCATCTCCACGCTGCCTACCACTCGCCGCTCCAGGGCTTCGGGGATCTGGTCGTGGTAGAACAACAGGCCCAGGTCGGCCTTGCGCTCCACCAACTTGCGCGCCACATCGCCCTGGGCGGCGCTGGACAGTTGCACTTCCAGCAACGGGTACTGCCCCGCCAGCGCCTCAAGGCTGTCGAGTACCGGCTGGAACAACATGGCCTCATCCTGGGCCAGGCGCAGGCAGGCTTCTTCACCGCGGGTCAATGACAGTGCCCGGCCATTCAGGCGCTCACACTGGCGCAGCACTTCGCGGGCCTCCTCCAGCAAAACACTGCCGGCTTCGGTCAGGCTGGGCTGGCGGCCGCTGCTACGGTCGAACAGGCTCACACCGAGGTCTGCCTCCAGCATGGCGATGCCGTTGCTGACCGCCGACTGCGCCTTGCGTTGCTGGCGTGCCACCGCCGAAAACGAACATTGCTCGGCAACACTGACAAACAGGCGCATTTGTTCCAGATTCCACTGCACGCTCATGCCACAACCCATCTTTATTTCGGATAGGTAATGACTTTACCCCATCTGATAAAACTCTAGAATGCCGGCCTTATCAGATTGCTTTACACCGAGGACTCACCCATGAACGCCGCCTACTGCTACCTGGCTATTGCCATCTGCTCGGAAGTGATCGCCACCGTTTCCATGAAAGCCATCAAGGGCTGGAGTACCCCCATCCCGCTGTTGCTGGTGATCGTCGGCTACGGCGTGGCGTTCTGGATGCTGACCCTGGTGGTGCGTACCGTGCCGGTCGGCGTCGCCTACGCGGTATGGGCCGGGATGGGCATCGTGATGGTCAGCATTGCCGCGCTGTTTATCTATGGGCAGAAGCTCGATGTGCCGGCGATGCTGGGGATGGGCCTGATTGTGCTGGGCGTGGTGGTCATCCAGCTGTTTTCGAAAACCGCCGGGCATTGAGTGTTCACTTGAGCCTCCATTGAATCCAGGACTCGCCGCCTCGCTAAAGCGCGACAGCGCCTACGGTGTGCATGGTGCGGGATGTATACTTGCGGCCTTGTTTTGAAATGAGGTCGCCCATGCCATCCGTTATTTCCACCGACGTCCTGATTGTCGGCGCCGGAGTTGCCGGCCTCTGGCTGAATGCGCGCCTACGCCGCCAGGGGTTTTCCACGGTGCTGGTGGAAAACGCCACATTAGGTGGCGGGCAAAGCGTGAAATCCCAGGGGATTATCCACGGCGGTGCCAAATACGCCCTGCACGGAGCCCTCACCGGCGCCTCCGAAGCGATTGCCGATATGCCGCGCCGCTGGCGTGAAGCCCTGGCCGGTGACGGCGAGCTGGACCTGTCCGGCGTGCGCGTGCTCTCGCAAGCCCATTACCTGTGGTCCCCTGGCACGATCGCTGGCAACCTCACCAGCTTTTTTGCCAGCAAGGCCGTGCGCGGCCGTGTCGATCAGGTCAAGGGCGACGACCTGCCGCCGGCCCTGCAAGACAGTGGCTTCAAGGGCAAGGTCTATCGCCTGGCCGAACTGGTGGTGGACGTACCCAGCGTAATCGAACGCCTGGCGCAACTGGCCGGTGACGGCCTGCTCGCCGGGCAGCGCATCGAACCACTGCGCGAAGGCGACACCCTGGTGGGCCTGAAGGTCGATGGCCGCGAAATCCGCGCCCAGCGCATCGTCCTGAGCGCCGGCGGCGGTACCGCCGAACTGCTCGCCGCCCTGGGCCTGAGCCAGCCGGCCATGCAGAAACGCCCGCTGCATATGATCATCGCCAAGGGCCCAGGCCTGAAGCCGCTGTACGCCCACTGCCTGGGCGGCGGTACCAAGCCGCGCATCACTGTCACCACGCACCCGGCTGCCGATGGCAATTGGGTGTGGTACCTGGGCGGCGACATTGCCGAAGCCGACGGCGTGGCACGCTCCCCCGAAGAACAGATCGCCACCGCCCGGAAAGAGCTGGCGCACCTGCTGCCCTGGATCGATATGAGCCAGACCCGCTGGGCCACGCTGCGGGTCGACCGCGCAGAGCCCCTGCAATCGGGCCTGAGCCGGCCTGACAACGCCTTCGTCGCCGAAGAGGGCCGCCTGCTGGTGGGCTGGCCGACCAAGCTGGCGCTGGCGCCGGATTTCGCCGATCGCGTGCTCAACAGCCTCGAGCGCGACGGCATCCGCCCAAGCGCATCGGAGCCTTTGCCCGACCTGCCAAAACCCGCCATCGGCGTACCAGCCTGGGAGCAACTGTTGCCATGAGCCTGCCGACCCTGCACGACCTGCACCGCCCCTTGGGCAGCACCGGCCTGCTGGTGTCGCCGCTCGGCCTCGGCACCGTCAAGCTGGGCCGCGACCAGGGCGTGAAATACCCCAGCGGCTTCACCATTCCGGATGACGACGAAGCACGGATGTTGTTGCGCCAGGCCCGCCAGCTGGGCATCAACCTGATCGATACCGCACCCGCCTACGGGCGCAGTGAAGAACGCCTGGGGCCACTGCTGCGCGGCCAGCGTCAGGACTGGGTGATTGTCACCAAGGTCGGCGAGGAGTTCGAAGCAGGCCTGTCCCGCCATGATTTCAGCGCTGCCCATACACGGATGTCGATCGAGCGCAGCTTGAAACGACTTGAAACGGATTTTATCGATCTGGTGCTGGTGCACTCCGATGGCAACGACCTGCACATCCTCAACGACTGTGAGGTGTACCAGACTCTCGCGCAGCTGAAACAAGAGGGCAAGATTCGCGGTTTCGGCTTCTCCGGCAAAACCGTCGAAGGTGGCGTGAAGGCTCTGGAACAAGGTGATTGCGCGATGGTCACCTACAATCTGAACGAACAGGCGGAAAAAGCCGTCATTGAGTATGCGGCGGCCCATGGCAAGGGCATTCTGGTCAAAAAGGCGCTGGCCAGCGGCCACGTCTGCCTGGAACCGGGAATGGATCCAATACACGCCAGTTTCATGCTGTTGTTTGCGCAAACGGGCGTCGCCAGTGCTATTGTCGGGACCATCAATCCGCTGCACCTGGCCCATAACGTGGCGACCGCTGCCAAGGTCATTCGTCAACTCTGATGCCGCCGACGCGGCCGACCCCGTCGCAAGAAGGAGCCGACATGCCGCGAACGCTCATAAGAAAAAACCCCAGCAACTTCAAGACACTGCCGCTGCACGTCGAAGCCACCCCCGAAGGCCTGAGCTACCAGAGCGTGGGGATGCCGCTCAACTTCGCCCAGACCTTGCAACGGCGCAAGCCGGTTGACGTGCCGGATGCCGAACGCTTCGCCCTGGAACTGGCCAACCTCGGCGTATCGGTGCGCCTGACCCTGCACTGGCAAAACAAAGATTACTGGGTGTTGGTGCGCCAGCGTCGCCAGGACCGTGGCGATGTGGTGCTCAAGCTGATCTCCGGCTACGTGCCCGCCCATGAACTGAACCTGCCGCTGCACACCGCCATCCAGGAGATTGCCGAGGAGTGCCTGCTGGAGACCCCGGAAGGCTGGCTCGGCGGGCGCTTCAACGACACCTGGTTGCCGGCCCCCTACTCCGCCGCGCTGCATTACCGCGAAGCCTTGCCGTTTCGCTTGAGCCCTTTGTCAGGCGCTGCACGCCCGGTGCGCTGCGCAACCACCCAACTGATCGAGCGCCCGCGGGCCTATGTGCATGTGCCGACCGCGTCGCTGCAACTGATTTATGACTTGCGCCTGGAAGTGCCGAAGGAAGCCAAATCCCTGAGCCTGTTCCATGTGGATGAGCGACTTGAAGGCGACCAACTGGTCGCACGCCTGGACCGACAGCGCCCGGACCTGTACCTGATGCCATTGAAAGACGGCCAACCGCTCGCCGAGCTCTACACCGTCAAGAAAGACCAGCTCTACCCCGCCAGCACCCGCGGTCTGTACCTGGCGGAAAGCTTCGCCCAGCAGGAAGGTTGGCTGGTGCGCGACGAACGCATTCGCTGGAAGGATTGGCTGCGGCAGCAAGGCCTGGCGGAGCCTGAGAAAGAATCGAAATTGAAGCGCCTGACCGGTAAGGCGCGCCAGATGCTGCGCAAGATCGTGCCGAAGAAAAAAACCAGCCGCTGAGGGCTGGCTTCGATAACTGTAGGAGCGAGCTTGCTCGCGAAAAACGCAAGGGCACCGCTTTTAATCAGGATACCTGCGTTATCGTTGACGAGCTTCGCGAGCAAGCTCGCTCCTACAGGTGAACAGTCAGCCTCGGAGCAACCGCGCCAGGCCAACCGTCAACGGGGTCGGCTCAGGCAGCTTGAAGCTGGCCAGCAAACGCTGGTTATTTGCCCGCGAATGGCGAATGTCTCCCGAGCGTGCCGGGCCGTAAGTCACGGCAGGCAACGTACCAATGGCCTCTTCCAGTGCCTGCAGCACCTGCTTGAGGGTAGTCGTGCGGTTCCAGCCGACGTTGATCGCCCCCAACGGCGCGTCCGGGGCTTCGATGGCCTGCACCAGCACGTCCACCAGGTCTTCCACGTACATGAAGTCGCGGGTCTGCTCGCCATCGCCGAACACGGTAATCGGCAGGCCTTGCTGAGCCCGTTCGCTGAAGATGCTGATCACGCCGGAGTATGGCGACGACGGATCCTGACGCGGGCCGAAGATATTGAAGAAGCGGAAAATCACCGGTTCCAGGCCATGCTGGCGCCGGTAGAAGTCGAAGTAATGCTCGCCGGCCAACTTGTCCGAGGCATAGGGCGTCAACGGCGCCTTGGTGGTCTCTTCGTCAATGGAAGCGCCTTCGCCGTTGTTGCCATACACCGCCGCGCTGGAAGCGAATACCACCCGCTTCACACCGGCTTTGCGCATGGCTTCGCAGACATTCAGGGTACCGACAAAATTACTCTGGTGCGTGCTGACCGGGTCATCTACCGAAGCCTGCACCGAAGCGACCGCCGCCAGGTGCACCACCGCCGCCGCGCCGACAGCGGCATGCGCCACCATCCCGGCGTCGGCGACATCCCCCTCAAGCAGTTCGACCCGCGGGTTGTCCAGCGGCAGGTTGCTGCGCTTGCCCGTGGACAGGTTATCCAGCACACGCACCGCATAGCCCTTGGCAAGCAGCGCATCGACCAGGTGCGAGCCAATAAAGCCCGCGCCACCGGTGATCAGGACCAACGGATCAGCCTTACTCATTGTTGCGGATCTTCTCGACAATGGCAGTGGTCGAGCTGTTCTCAACCAGGCCCAGCACTTTGACCTTGCCGCCGTAGGCGCTGACGATGTCGGCCCCGACCACCTGGTCGACGGAGTAGTCGCCGCCCTTGACCAGCACGTCCGGCTTGACCTGGGCCAGCAGGTTTTCCGGGGTGGCTTCAGGGAAGCTGATCACCCAGTCCACCGCGCCCAACCCGGCCAATACCGCCATGCGTCGGTCGACGCTGTTGATCGGCCGGCCAGGGCCCTTCAGGCGGCTGACCGACGCATCATCGTTGACCGCGACGATCAGGCGATCACCTTGGGCGCGAGCCTGCTCCAGGTAGGTCACATGGCCGGCGTGGAGGATGTCGAAACAGCCATTGGTGAACACAATGCTTTCGTTGTGGGCACGGGCATCGTCAATCGCCAGCAGCAATTGCTCGATGCTCAGCACGCCACGTTCCGAACCTTCGGAGCGCTGGATCGCACGGCGCAGTTCAGGCGCGCTGATCGCGGCAGTACCCAGCTTGCCGACCACAATGCCCGCCGCCAGGTTGGCCAGGGCCACGGCGTGGGGCAACTCTTCGCCGGCCGCAATGGAGGCCGCCAGGGTGGAAATCACGGTGTCACCGGCACCGGTGACGTCAAACACTTCACGGGCACGCGCCGGCAGGTGCATCGCCGGGTGACCGGGACGCAGCAGGGTCATGCCGTGCTCGCCTCGGGTCACCAGCAAGGCGCCGAGGTCAAGGTCGGCCATGAGTGCCGCGCCTTTGCTCACCAGGTCGTGCTCATCGACGCAACCGCCGACGATGGCCTCGAACTCGCTGAGGTTCGGCGTGATCAGGCTCGCACCTCGATAAATCGAGAAGTCCTTGCCCTTGGGATCGGCCAGTACCGGAATGTTCCGCGCCTTGGCAGCCTGGATCAGTTCCTGGTGGTTCTTCAGGGCGCCTTTGCCGTAGTCGGACAACACCAGCACCTTGATACCTTCGAGCAACGCGTCGACCTGGCCACTGAGGGCCAGGGCGTCGGTGGCGAAGGGTTCTTCGAAATCGATACGCAGCAATTGCTGGTGACGGCTCATCACCCGCAACTTGACGATGGTCGGCTGATGGGCAATGCGCTGGAACAGCGCGCGCACGCCGGCGCCGCGCAGGCTGTTGGCCAGGCTGTCGGCGGCTTCGTCGTCGCCGGTCACACCGACCAGGGAGGCCGGGGCGCCGAGGGCGGCAATATTGAGGGCAACGTTGGCAGCGCCGCCTGGACGGTCTTCGATTTGCTCGACCTTGACTACCGGTACCGGCGCCTCAGGGGAAATCCGTGAGGTACCACCATGCCAGTAACGGTCGAGCATGACATCGCCGACCACCAAGACTGGGGCTTGATCGAATCGCGGCATGGACAACTTCATGGAGCAACCCACATACAAAATGAACAGGGGCGCGATATTAGCACAGGGTGAGCGCCGCCTAGTTCGAGAGCTTTATCCGCGATGCATCAGGCACTGAAACTGATCACTTTTTAAACAGTGCCGCCAGGATCTGCTCCACGGCTTCGGCCAACTCGACCTCATCGGTATTGATTTCGCAGTCGGCCGCAAGCGGCGCCTCATAGGGGCTGTCCAACCCGGTGAAGGCCTTGATGCGCCCGTCCAGTGCCGCACGGTACAAGCCCTTGGGGTCGCGCCGGGCGCATACGTCAAAGGGCGTGCTGACATAAATCTCAAAGAACTGCTCCGGCCCGAACAGCGCCCTGGCGCTCGCCCGATCGACGCTGAACGGCGAGATCGCCGACACAATGACAATCAAGCCGGCGTCCACCATCAGGCGCGCCACTTCGCCGATACGCCGGATATTTTCCTTGCGCGCCGCATCGCTCATGCCCAGGTCATTGCACAGCCCCGCGCGCAAATTATCGCCATCGAGCACGAAGGTGTGCCGTCCCTGCTCATTGAGTTGCACCTCCAGGGCATTGGCCAGGGTCGACTTGCCGGACCCGGACAGCCCCGTCAACCATACGCAGCAAGGCTGCTGATGCTTGAGCGCCGCCCGCGCGGCCACCGACAGCGATAGGGCAAAGGGACGGATGGCAGCGCAACCGCCGGCCAGCAACTGGCTATTCATAACCCAACACCTCGTAGTCACGTTGATAGGCACGCCTGACCAATCGGCGCGTGCGCGAGGAGCAAAAGTCCCTGACCGGCTCGTGGCGACGCCCCAGTGAAACATTCAGATGCGGCAGGGATGAGTCCACCCCGAGGCGTTCGCACAGGTGCTGGAAGTCTTGCTGCAAAGACTCCTGGCGCCCGAGGAAGTCCATGGCCATCTGGCCCATGTGGTCGACCAGGAAGTCGGTCTGGGGAGCGAAGTGCAATTGGCGTCGCAGATTGTCCGGGTGCAGCCAGCCGGCAACGAAATGGTCGAAGTCACGGTAGCTGGAAACCAGCGCCTGGGCTTGCAGGTCGCGAGGGCCCATGGCGTTGCCGCGCAAATAGGTGTAGGCCGAGTAGGCCCGCTCGAGCGGGTCACGCACGAACGCAAATTTGAAGCTGCGCTCGCAGTGCTGGGGAAATTGCTGCTCATACCAGTAATACGGCAAATGCCCCGGCCAGCGTCCCTCGAGAAGTGCCGAGCACACACTGCTGCCGGCGCATTTGGGCACATGGATAAACACACACCGGTGGCGCTCGAAAGCCGGGTTGAGCGTTGCGACCCCAGACAGGGATTTGTTCACCGCCTGACGATCCACCACCGACAAACGCCCCAGCAGAAACACCCTCTGGTGTTTGGGCAGCAGTTTCCACAGTAGATGTTGCAGCATTCCAATACCCACGCAAGAAGGTTAGCCCTCTCGTTCGTCATTCGAATCGAGAAGGCCAACATAACAAACGACAGGCAGTGGATTATTTGGCTTTGGTCAAGCCCTGTAACGGGCCGGATACAAACACCGGGGCGCATTGCACGCCCCGGCGGGTCAGGTGATGTTTGCCGTGGCCGGTTCGTCCAGCCCCATGGCGTGCAGGCGCGAGTAATAACCGCCCATGGCCAGCAGTTCGAGATGTGTCCCGCGCTCGACAATTTCACCGTGGTCCATCACCAGAATCAGGTCGGCTTTCTCGATGGTGGACAAACGGTGTGCAATCACCAGGGTGGTGCGACCTTTCATGACCTTGTCCAGTGCAGCCTGGATATGCCGCTCGGACTCGGTATCCAGGGCCGAAGTGGCCTCATCGAGGATCAGCAGCGGGGCATTTTTCAGCAGGGCCCGGGCGATCGCCAGGCGCTGACGTTGACCGCCGGAAAGCAGCACGCCGTTTTCACCGACTTCGGTGTCCAGGCCTTTTGGCAGCTCGGAGATGAAGTCCATGGCGTAGGCGTCGGCGGCGGCTTTCTCGATGTCGGCACGGGGTGCATCCGCGAGGTCGCCGTAGGCGATGTTGTTGGCCACGGTGTCGTTGAACAAGGTCACATGCTGGGTCACCTGGGCCACGTGACGACGCAGGTTACGCAGGCGGTAGTCTTCGATCTCGACCTCGTCCAGCAGGATTTCCCCGGTTTCGTGATGGTAGAAACGCGGGATCAGGCCGGCCAGGGTCGACTTGCCGCTGCCCGAGCGGCCGACCAGGGCGATCATCTGCCCAGGGGCTGCGCTGAAGCTGATGTTCTTGAGCACCTCACGCTCCGTACCCGGGTAGGTGAAGCTCAGGTTGCGCACGTCCAGGCGACCGCTGACGCGATCACGCTCCACGGTGCCGCTGTCGACTTCGGGCTCTTCATCCAGTTGTTCGAAGATGCTCTCGGCGCCAGCCACGCCTTTCTGGATCGTCGAGCTGACTTCCGACAGCTGGCGAATCGGCTTGGGCAGCAGGCCCGCCGCAGTAATGTAGGCCACCAGGTCACCCGCCGTGGCTTCACCGCGCAACAGCAGCACCAGGAACATCAACGCGGCCATGGCCGTGTAGATCACCAGTTGCAGCATCGGCGTATAGACCGCACCGGTCTTGTTCATGCGCAGCTGCTTGTCGGTATTGCCCTGGCTGGCAGCGGCAAAGCGGCGCTCCTCGTAGCTTTCGCCACCGAAGCTGCGCACCACGCGGTACCCCTGGATGGTTTCCGAAGCGACGTGCGTCACATCGCCCATTGCCACCTGGATCTTCTTGCTCTGCTTGCGGAATTTCTTGCTGGTGCTGCCGACCATGATCGCGATCAGCGGCAGGATCGCCAGCATCACCAGGGTCAGCTTCCAGTTCATCCACAGCAGGTAGCCAAACAGGAACACCACCGTGAGGCCTTCGCGGATCACCACCTTGATCGCATCGGTGGCCGCACCGGTGACCATGGTCACGTTGAAGGTGATACGGGAAATCAGGTGCCCGGAGTTGTGGGTATCGAAATAGCGGTTAGGCAACACCAGCAGCTTGTTGAACAGCTGGACCCGCAGGTCATGCACCAGCCCCAGGGAAACCTTGGCCAGGTAGTAGTTGCCCAGGAACGACCCCAGCCCCTGCCACGCGGCGATCAGGATGATCAGCAGCGGCACGGCCATCAGCAACTTCAGGTCCTTGAACAACGGGATCTTGGGCAGGAACACCACATCGGGGTTGCTCAAGCCATCGACGAAGTACTTGAGAATCCCAGCGAGCATTGGCTGGGTCGAAGCGAAGATCACGAAGCCCACGATACTCAGCAGGAACATGCCGAGGTACGGTTTCACATAGCCCAGCAGCCGGAAATAGATTTTCAGGCTGGATTCCTGGTCCGCTTTGGGCGGTGCGTCACTCATGTGTCGAGCTCACTGATTGGGTAGGACGCGAACTTTATCACACGCGTCGGGTTTGGCCCGAGCCCAGACCAAAACACTGGCCAGGGCAATCGGCAGCCAGGAGATAAACCACTCGGCCCGCGGCGTGCCGGTCAGGCTGGCGGCATCGAATTGCATGGCCAGGAACGAAAACACCCACATGCCGATGATGCCCTTGCCATAGAGCGTGTCGCGGGCCTTCCAGGCTTGCCACAGCACACCGAACCACAGGCAGCACCACAGCAGCAGGCCCGGCAGGCCCAACTCGATGCTCACGTGGGTGAACAGGTTGTGGGAGTGATCGAAAAAGAGGTTGTCGGCAAATACCTTGTAGTCCCCACCCAGCCCCAGGCCGGTCCACGGGCGCTCGCTGATCATCTGCACAGCGGCCATGAAGATCTGCGGGCGGTAAGACACGCCACGGGCCAGCATCAGGGATTGCATCGCGAAGAACACCGCCAGCGCCGCAATGACCGCGCCAATCGCAATCACCGTGCTACGGCGGTCTCGGCACCAGGCGGGCATCGCCACCACAGTCAGCAACAAGGCCAGTGCGGCACCACGACTTTGGCTCAACACCACGAAAAGTCCGAGAAAACCGATAGACAGCACCCACGCCACTTGCATCCAACGACCACGGGGCAACCAGTGCAACAGCCAAACCGCAGCCAGGCCAATCACGTAGGCGCCCAGGATCGGGTGGGCCAACTGCCCTAAACCTTCGAGGCGGGCAGTCCAGGCATTCTGCTCAACACCATAGAACCTGATGATCGCCACCAGCGACGACAAGGCAAGCCCGAAACCGCCCCACTGCATCACACGAATGACGCGTTCGGTTCGACCACACGCAAACACAGGAAAAAACAGCAGGAACACACCGATATACAGCAGGCGCTTGGCCTCGCGCGACGGGTCTTCGACATTGGTCCACGACAGACTGACCAGCCCCCAGACGGCGAGCGCAGCGACCAGCAGGCACAGCCAGCGCTGTTCGCGCCAGACTTCCTTGAGACGCTCACGCGCCGACCAGGCAAACACCATTGCCGGCAACCACAGAAACAGCGTCAAGCCTTGTTGATAGATCTTATTGGTCGGCGCGAAGGCAATAGCCAACAAAAACCAAAGTAACCCGAAAACCATCCATACCTGCGCCCAACGACTTGCTTGCATCACCCGCTCCTGAATACGTTCAACCCACCAACCCGGCATGGTTAAAACCCAAAACTTTCGGCATTATTACCGATCACTGTGCCCGCGACCCCCACAAGGCTTTCCGACGATGCAATGTTCAAGGCTTTCCCAAGCCGATTTAACCGCGATGATTGAAGGTGCCAAAATCCTGGAACAGGACAGCTATGGCCCCAAAGTCTACCTGCTGACCGACGGGAATATCCTCAAACTGTTTCGCCGCAAGCGCCTGCTGTCGTCCGCGCTGTTTCGCCCGTACTCCAAGCGTTTCATCGACAATGTGGCGCAGTTGCAACAGCGCGGCATCCCGACCATGACCGTGCTCGCGTTCTTTCAACTGACGACCCCCGGCATGACCGCCGTACTCTATCGTCCTTTGCCGGGCGAAACGCTGCGCCAGATTTCCAGCCGTGAAGGCTTTGACTGGCGCACGAACCTCGACCCGCTCGTGGCCCTTATTCGCCGCTTGCATGGCGCGGGCATCTACTTCCGCTCGTTGCACCTGGGCAATATTGTCGTGACACCGGACAATGAAATGGGCCTGATCGACGTGGCCGACATGCGCTTCCTGCGCGCGCCCTTGAACCCTGAATTGGCAAGGCGCAACCTGCAACATTTCGCGCGCTATATTGCGCGCGAGAAGCTGAACGAACGCTTTCCAATGCAAGCACTGGAGCAAGCGCTGCTAGCGGCATGAGAACAGCCGCCGGGTGGTTTCGGTGAAATCATTCCAGGCTTGCTCCGGTGCCAACGCCCGCGACTGAGCCTCGACAACCTGCGCACTGGAACTCATGAACGCACGGTTCAGGAGGTCAGCCCAGGACGCGGTGCTGTCTACGGGCGCGTACCAGCCGGCATCACCCAATTGTTCGCGGAACACCGCCAGCTCACTGGTCAATACCGGCACACCGGCCATCACCGCCTCTTGCAGGATCAACCCCAGGCCCTCTTCCGTGGACGGAATGGCAACCCAGTCAAATGCCCGATAAAGGGTCGCCGCCTCAGGAAAATGCCCCGGCAGGGACACCTTGTCGCGCAAGCCAAGCGCCTCGATACGCGCCTCGAGCCTGGGCCTCGCCGGCCCCTCGCCGATGATCACCAGGCGCGCATCCGGCTGATCGGCCGTCGCACTGGCAAAGGCCTCCAGCAAACAGCCAAACCCCTTGCCGTCTACCAGTCGACCTACCGCACCCACTGCCAGCGAGCCATCCAATGGCAGTCCCAGGTGGGAGCGCGCCTGCTCACGGGTAAGCACTGCGGCACGGAACACAGCAGGATCGAAGGCACTGCGCAGCACCGCCACAGGCCGTTGCAGGTAACGCTCAAGGGAGCTGGCGAGGGTTTGCGACACGGCCGCGAGGGTCAGTTGCGACGCTGGAAGCTGCTCGACGAGCTTGCGATCAGCTTTGCGCAAGCGCGTGACACCATGAAAAATCACCACGGCGCGCACCTGCGGCAAATGCTTTAGCACCGGTAAAAGCACGCGTGCGACACCGACGCCATCAAGCAACACAACCTGCACATCTTCAGGCAGGGCCTTCTGGAAACGCGCACGCATCCAGGGCATCAGCCACTTCCACAGGTGCCGCCCCTTGAGCCTGGCAGATGAGAGGTTCCACTCGACGGCCTCTTTGACCAAGCCATCGTTACCCTCGGCGCGGCCCTGAAGCAACCAGGTGTGCACCCGTACATCGCTGTCGGCCTGGGACAATATCTGCTGATGAACCTTCTGCACCGAAGCGAATGCAGAGCCACCAGCCCACATGATGTTGAGAATACTCATCGAAAAAACCTTATGCGGTGTGGGTGCGGCTCGTCGTACTTACTAATGGATCAACCAGCCGATACCGACCCCAAGGATCAGCATGACGGCCAGCTTGACCCGCTCTCGTCGCTTACGCCGCTCCTTGGTCAAGCGCTCTCCTGCCGTCGCCACATGCAAACCAAAACCGGTGTGCAAAACGGCATCACCTTCCAGGGTAACGGCGGCCAGGTTCAGCTGCGCGTAACGCCTGGAAAGCCCTTTCTCACCTTCAAACCCGGCATAGGGCGCGCACAACCAATATTCCTTGATACGCCGCAGGCCCGGGTTCAGCGAGAACCCCTGCCAGTCAGGCTTATCGGACAGCAAAGGATAACAAGGCACCCCACCAATCACCTCACGCGCCCCCAGATGAATATAGGGACTGTGCACCTGCAAATCGTAGACGTAATTACGCAACCAGACTTGCAGAATATCGGGACGCTGCTCCAGGACCGTCTTGGAATCCTCGACAAAACCGGGTCGATAAAACGCCCAATCATCTTCGCAATGGAATATGTACGCGGTCTTGACCGACCCGTAGGCCAAGTCGATGGATGCCAATTGCCCCAGCTTCGGGCGGTTGATCAGGAACGTGCAATGGCCGAGCCAATGCTCAGGAATCGCCAGGCGGACCGCGTCATCGCCAGAGTCTTCGGTAATGAAGACTTCGCGAATGGCCGCTGTATTGAACAGATCGAAGCTCGTGAGCGTGCGCTTCAACAAATCGAAGCGACCACAACTGGTCACGACGAGCGTTATATCGCTTTGAGCGGAGAATTGCATTCAAGCCTCAAAATATCATAAGGCCACTAAGTGCGGCCACCTGGCAGATATCAAACGCCCAGTTTCAAGCGCAACTTTTCCAGCAAACTCAACGGGGCTCGGGGACGCAGCGGCGGCTTCAGCGCTTCGACAATGCGCTGTCCGATGCGCGCAAAGCTGAACTGACTGACCGCGAGGTCTTGCCCGTTGCGCGCAATCTCGGCCGCCAGTTGAGGATTGGATCGCAATGCAGCGAGTTTTTCCTGCAACTGGGGAATGTCTTTGTAGAACACCACATTGACCATGTCCTTGAAGCCAAGGGCCTGGTTTTCCGCAGCACCCTGGTCAAACGCCAGCAGCACACAACCACAGGCCATGGCTTCGAAGTTCTTGATCATATACTCGCCCATGCCCACGTCGGCACTGACGAAAAAACGAATCCGGTTGAGGGTTGCGCAGTATTCCTCACCGGATTTGGTGCGCGTGACCACCAAAGGTTCAACGCGGGCCAACTCATCGAGCAATGCCTTGCGACCACTGTAGGCCACGCTGTTGGTGCTGCCGACAAAGGCCAGCTCAATGTCGCGCTCCAGCCCCTGGGCCTGCAACAGCGCCTGATCGTAGCCCTTGGGCACGAACACCGCATCGAAGCCTTCCGCGCGCAGGCGTTCGGTCACCATATGCCCCGAACTGATGACCCGCGCCCACGGCAATCGACGGTAGTGGGCACTGAACTTGCCCGTGTACTTGCAGGGAATGTAGTTCTGGTAGGCATCGTGTTCGAGGATCACCAGGTTCGGGATCGTACGGATAAAGCCGGCCTGGCGAATCTCCTGCTTGAACCGCAGGAAGAACACGATGCGGTCATAACGGGTCACGTCGACTTCACGCTTGAAGTAACCGCGCAGGTTGCGCTGCTCAGCACTGCTCAGCCAGCGGGTATCGCACTCGCAGTGCTCGGCAATGCCTTCGTACAGGCGATCGAGAATCGCGCGCTGTTCTTTCTGTACCAGAAACAAAACTTTCATGACCTTCCCTTTCACAAATGCCGTCACAGACGCCAGAACAACTCATGCCGTCGTACGGCCTTGCGGAAAAATTCGTTCTCACCATAAGGCGACCGCGACCGCCCCGCCAAGACCCGTTGCAGCCAGCGCCGCACACGGCGCTTGAACGGCGGGGCGGGTTGCAGGTCATGCATCATGCCCAGCGCCATGGCCTTGTCGCGCTGCCGGGCCGGCGACAGCGACAGGCTGCACGGCCACAGTTCCAGCGTGTCATCGAACAGCGGCGGCAGGGCAATACCGGCGCCCGCGTCGCCCATGGGCCAGCGGTCGTTGTCATGCAGGTGGTTGGCGTAACCGAGCACGGTGGTCGGCTGCCATTCCAGACCTTGCAAGGCTTCGATCACCGCTTGCTGCGCACAGATGTGGTCCGGATGAGGATCCAGGACCGGATGGGGCAAGACGATCACTTCAGGGCGTGCAGTCAGCAGCAACTGACGCAGATCAGCGAGCAGGTTCTGCCAGGTCGGCAGGCCATCGGCATCCGCCGGCAACGGGAAAGGGTTGAATTGACGGAACAGGCGGGTATCCGACAGGTCGGCCTCGCGCGAAGCGATCGGCTGATCAGGCGCAGCGCGCATCGCCGGCAGTTGCAGGCAGAAGTAACCCAGCTGCACACAGTGTGCCTGTGGTACGCCGGCCCAAAGCGGCACGGCAATGCTGTCCCAGGCACGCAGGCGCCCTTTGGTCCGCGCGGCCTCGACCGGATCCAGGCCCATGCGTTGATAGTGCTCGGCTTCGATTTCACCGGCGGTGAGGGTCACGATCCACGGCTTGTCGGCCTGGCTGTAAAGACCGAAGGCAGCCAATTCGGCATCGTCGGCATGAGGCGCGATAACCATGACCCGCTGCGCCGAATAATCCGGCGTGCCCCAGGCCCACAGCCGAGGAGCGCCCTGCACAGTACAAAAACGCCCGCGCAAACGCAGCTCACCGGACATCAGGGCCGGCGCCCAGCCACTGAGGTTCAGGTAGCGAACGCCATTCACCCCGCGCTCGAAGGCCTGTCGATCAGTGCTCTCGCCGCCCAGAATCTCAATGGCCGGATCCAGGAAACGTCCCAACCAACCACTCTTGACCTTGATAGCCAATACCAGCGTCGCCTCGGCCTGCAGCGGCGAATCCACCCGCAGCCGTCCACCGTCGAAGCGAACCCCGGCCACCTCGGCATCCGTCGCAAACCGGTATTGGTAGTCTTCGTTGGGCGCATAAAACAGATGGTCGGCAAACCATGCTTCGTGGGCGACCCAGGCCAGCACACCGAGCCCCAGCGGCAGCCACCACGCCACCCAGATACCGATCACCACCAGCAACAGCAAGCCGATCAGCAAACCGACCCGTTTGTTGCGCCGATGGCGCTTGAGCAATTGCTGTTTGCGGCTCATACGGTCAGCACCGGCACAGGGTTGCACCATCGGTCCTTGTACTCGCGGTCGGCACGCCCGAAGGAGAAACGCAGCGGCTTGCCCACCTCACGTGCCTGTTCCCAGGCGCCCTGGGTGTTGAGGAAGCTCAGGACACTGCCCGGGCTGAACGCACGGGTTTGCGGGTCGACGCCGCCATTGACGTACTCCACGCTGATCCACTCCGGCGACTCGACCCGGTACACCAACTGGACCGCGATGGGCGCGTCATTGAGGAAAATCACCGAGCCGATCAGCCATTCGCGCAGCAGCTCGATCACCTCGGCCATGCGTTCGGCGCCGGTGGCGACAAAGCCCCAGCGGCGCAGGAACAGATCGCAGTAGATCGCGGCCAGCTCCTCGCTGGAAAACTCGCTCACCGGCCGCACCACCCCACCGGCCTCTTCCAGCAAGCGCAGTTCGCGACGCTGGTTGTAGCGAAACTTCTTCGACAGTTCTTCCGGGGTGCGGGCCATGGCCAACTGTTCGGCCTGGGGCTTGAGGCCGCTGAAACGGCCTTCATTCAGGGCCGACAAATAGCGTGCACGGTGCCGCAAGGGCGCCTGGGCTGCAGGCGCAGCGGGCAGGATCAACTCGGCGTTACCCAGGTCGAACAGGCCTTTTTTGCCGCGCTGCTTGAGCACATCCTTGGACAAGGCCAGGTCGCGCCCCCAGGTCGCGATGCAGGCCTGAAGCTCGCCGCCCTGCTCCCAGGCCAGGTAACGCACCGGGATGTCGGCCAGCCCGGCCAGACGTTCGATCACTTGCGGGTGGGTCGCGACACTGCCGCCAAAACGTTGCCAGGCATCGCTGTAGACCGGCGCGTCGACGACGGACCAGCCACGCTCGCGCCAGCCTTGGAATCGATTGAGCATCAAGCCCCCGCGGTCAGTTCAATAACGTGCGGCAATTGCCAGAAGGTATCGCGTACCGCCTGATCCGAGAAACGCTCGCGCAGGCGCTCCAGCATCATCTCGGCGCACTGCCGTTGCTGGTGTTGGTCCATCGCTGCCAGGTGCCGCAGCCCCTGGGCAAGGTGCTCGGCATCGCCGAAGGGAAACAGGATACCCACGCCTTCGACCACTTCCTTCGCGCCGCCACAGGCCGTGGCCAGCAAGGGTACGCCGGCCGCCATGGCTTCCAGCAGCACCATGCCAAAGGGTTCATGGTCGGAGCTCAGGGCAAACACATCGAATGCCCGAAAGTACCGACGCGCATCCGGCACCTGGCCGAGGAACAGCACCTTGTCGGCAATGCCCAGCTCCCGTGCGAGGGCCTTGAGGTCCTGCTCCAGGCGACCGCTGCCGAGGATGGCCAGGCGGCTTTCGGCCGGCAAGTGCGCCAGCGCCTGGGCAAAGCCCTTGAGCAATGTGGCCTGGTCCTTGTCCGGGTGCAGGCGACCGACATTGCCGACCACCCATTCGTCCGGCGACAACCCCAACGCGTCACGCGCCTCATGTGCAGGCACCTGGGTGGCCTGCAAGGCGTCAACGTCGATGCGGTTGTACAACGTCTGGATGCGCGCCGCCGGCCAGGTCGGCAGGCAGCGGCGCATATCGTCACGCACCGCGTCGGAAACCCCCAGCAGGCTCAGGCGCTTGCGGAAGATCCCGGCAAACAGCCTGCGACTGCGACGCTGGTAGTCACCAAAGGCGTGATGCACGCCAATCACCGGCAGCCGTGTGCCGAGCAAGGCGATGTAGATCGGCTTGAAACGGTGGGCGATACAAAAGCTGAAGTTGCGCGACGCGGCGATCTTGCGCAGTTCACGAATGGCACCCAGCTTCAGGCCACGAATGGCCTTGGAGCTGAATTCCATGAACAACACTTGATCGGACGCACAACCGGCGGCCACGTGCGGGTCGGCGACCCCGGTGAGAAACACCGTGGTCACCTTGTAGCCGGAGCCTGCGAACAAACTGGCGTACTGCCGCGCGCAGTCCAGGAACGGACCGTCATAGCCATGGCAGAACTGCAGGACGTGGCGTTCAGCCGAGCGCGTCATAAGGGTCCACGCCGTCTTTGACGACCAGGATGTCTTCCATGATCAGGTACTGCAGGTCGGAGCCGAAGAACATGTTCAGCGCGTCGGTCGGCGAGCAGATCATCGCTTCGCCACGACGGTTGAGCGAGGTGTTCAGGGACACGCCGTTGCCGGTCAGTACTTCCAGCTCTTTCATCATGTCGTAGTAGCGCGGGTTGTATTCGCGCTTGAGCACCTGGGCGCGGGAGGTGCCGTCTTCATGCACCACTTCCGGCACGCGGGTCTTCCACTCTTCCGACACTTCAAAGGTGAAGGTCATGAACGGCGCCGGGTGATCGACCTTGATCATCTGCGGGGCCACGGTGTCGAGCATCGACGGGCAGAAAGGCCTCCAGCGCTCGCGGAACTTGATCTGGTGGTTGATGCGGTCGGCCACGCCGGTCGCACTTGGGCAACCGATGATCGAACGACCGCCCAGGGCGCGGGGGCCAAACTCCATGCGGCCCTGGAACCAGGCCACCGGGTTGCCGTCGACCATGATCTTGGCAATGCGCTTGGGCATGTTCTCGATCCTGCGCCAGTTCGGCTTGCTCTCGTGCTTGGCGCAGGCGGCGATTACGTCTTCGTTGCTGTAGGACGGACCTAGGTAGACGTGCTCCATCTTCTCCACCGGTATACCACGGGCGTGGGACACGTACGCGGCGGCACCGACAGCAGTGCCGGCATCGCCGGACGCCGGCTGCACGAACAGCTCTTTCACGTCGTCACGGGCAATGATCTTCTGGTTCAGCTTGACGTTCAGCGCGCAGCCGCCGGCGAAGGCCAGCTTGCCGGTGTCCTTGAGGATATCGCCCAGGTAATGGTCGATCATCTGCAAGGCCAGCTTTTCAAACAGCGCCTGCATGCTGGCGGCGTAGTGAATGTACGGCTCGTCGGCGATGTCGCCTTCGCGCTTGGGGCCCAGCCACTCGATCAGTTTCGGCGAGAAGTAGAAACCCTTGCCCTTCTCTTTATAACGGCGCAGGCCGATGACGTTGGCGTAGTCGGTGTTGATCACCAACTCGCCGTTTTCAAACGAGGCCAGGCGCGAGAAGTCGTACTTGCTGGCATCGCCGTACGGCGCCATGCCCATGACCTTGAACTCGCCGTCGAGCATCTCGAAACCGAGGAACTCGGTGATCGCGCCGTAAAGGCCGCCGAGGGAGTCCGGATCGTAGAATTCCTTGATCTTGTGGATCTTGCCGTTCTCGCCGTAGCCGAAGAACGTGGTGGCGTACTCACCCTTGCCGTCGATGCCGAGGATCGCGGTCTTCTCCTGGAAGCCGGAGCAGTGGTAGGCGCTGGACGCGTGGGCCAGGTGGTGTTCAACCGGTTCGATCTTGATTTTCTTCGGGTCGAAGCCCAGTTGCTCCAGGCACCAGACGATCTTGTTGCGGTAGCGTTTGTAGCGACGGTTGCCCATCAGGATCGCGTCAAGGGCGCGGTCCGGGGCGTACCAGTAACGCTTGGCGTAGTGCCAGCGTGCCTCGCCGAACAGGCTGATCGGGGCGAACGGGATCGCCACCACATCAACGTCGGAAGGCTTGATGCCGGCCTGTTCCAGGCAGAACTTCGCCGACTCGTAGGGCATGCGGTTCTTTGCATGTTTGTCGCGTACGAAGCGCTCTTCTTCGGCGGCCGCGATCAGCTTGCCGTCGATATACAAGGCTGCGGAAGGATCATGGCTAAGGGCGCCGGACAGGCCAAGAATCGTCAATGCCACAGGGGTCTAGCCTCTTTTAGTCTGCATGCAGGCGGGTTGCGCCTGAAAAAAGTGTGCTTCCCGCCTGGGCAGGAAACAGCTAAAGGGCGGGATTATAGCTCAAAAGCAGTGGGAAGCTGTTAGCGGCAAGCGGCAAGAGGGGCTAGCGGAAGATCTCGATGCTGCCGTCCTTGTTCTGGCGGTAGATCGTATAGGGCAGCATCAGCGTGTCCAGCACCCCGGAGGCCGCGAATTCGATGGCGATGATCGGCAAGGCGCCGGGCCCATGGTCGATCAGGCTGATGTCGCTCAGGCTTTTATCAGGCTTGGGCTCGCCATTGAGGGTGCAAAACCCGTACATCACCCCGCTGTAGATACGCGGCACGTTTTCACAGTGGCTGCGTGAATCCTTGAGGTTCTTGCTGGTCACGACATCAGGGCGGAACACGGTATTGATGCTTCCGCAACCGGCAAGCGCCAACCCGGCGACCAGACACAAGACTTCCGATGCAATCCTCACGAACCACTCCTTTTGACCCAGGCCATTGTCATTTGCCGAAACGGATCACGCTAACATCGACAAACCTGGAGCCCCAGTGCAGTAACACCGACTTGCAACGTAGGCGGATTCCTAAATGATAAAAATCGCTCGAGTCACTAAACTCGCGGCCTTTTGCGCGCTTACACACTAAGCGCCACGGATTCCGGCCGACTCATGAACCACCTCACCCGCCTCACCCTGTTATTGCCCGGCCTGTTCGCCCTGTGCAACACCGTCCAGGCAGACGACACAGCCCTGACCCTCGACCCCAGCGTCGTCACCGGCTCGCGCAGCGCCAGCCCGACCTTCGACCTGCCGTACTCGGTGGACGGCATCGGCCGCGAGCAGATCAGCGACGGCCGATTGGGCATCAACGCCTCCGAAGCGCTGGCCCGCGTGCCCGGCCTGGTGGTGCAGAACCGCCAGAACTATGCCCAGGACCTGCAGATTTCCTCTCGCGGCTTCGGCGCCCGCTCGGCCTTCGGTGTGCGTGGCATCAAGCTGATCGCCGACGGCATCCCCGCCAGCACCCCGGACGGCCAGGGCCAGGCCGCCACGTTCAACCTCGACACCGCCGAGCGTATCGAAGTGCTGCGCGGCCCGGCCGCCACCCTGTATGGCAGCAATGCCGGCGGCGTGATCCAGATGTTTTCCCGCGATGGCGAAGGCCCGCCACGCATCGGCGCCGAAACCCTGGTGGGCAGCGACGGCCTGAACAAGAACCACCTGAGCGCCGAAGGCGCGGCGAACGGGGCAGGCTTTGTACTCGACGCCTCGCGCATGGACACCAACGGCTACCGCGACCATAGCAGTGCCCGTCGCGACCAGACCTTCGCCAAGCTCAACTTCCAACCGGATGACGACAGCAAGCTGGCGCTGATCTACAGCAGCCTGGAACAGAATGGTACCCAGGATCCACTGGGGCAGACCTGGGACGCCTACAAGGCCGACCCGCGTTCGGTGAGCAGCAATGCGCTGACGTACAACACGCGCAAAAGTATCGATCATCAGCAATTGGGCATGAATTATGAGCGGTACTTCGGCGACGCGACGCTGCAGGTGAATGGCTATACCGGGCGGCGGAGTGTGGTTCAGTATCTGTCGATACCCAAAGGCACTCCGGCCAACGAACGTGGCGGTGGCGTGGTGCAATTCGACCGCAAGTTCTACGGCGGCAGCGTGCGCTGGATGCAGCCCGTCGAAAGCGCACCGGGCGACTTGATGATCATCACCGGGCTGGATTTCGACCAGAGCGAAGACAGCCGCCATGGCTATCAGAACTACAGCGGCAATACCCTTGGCGTAAAAGGCCAGCTACGCCGCGATGAAATCGACACGGCGCGCAGCCTTGACCCCTACATCCAGGCCAACTGGGCGCTCGACCGCTGGACCCTGCAAGCGGGCGTACGTCACAGCACCATGCAGATGGATGTCGATGATCAATTCCTGAGTAATGGCGACGCCAGCGGCAGCAAGACCTATCGGAAAAACACCCCATCCATGAGCGTGATGTATGCGTTCACGCCCGAGTTGCACGGCTACGTCAGCGCAGGCAAAGGCTTCGAAACGCCGACCCAGGCCGAAATGGCCTACGCGCCAGGCACTGTCGAGGGCTTCAATTTCGGCCTGAAACCGTCCGAAAGCACCCAATACGAAGTGGGCTTGAAGGCCCAGGTGCACGACACCCGGATCAACGCCGCTGTGTTCCAGATCACCACCGAGGATGAACTGGTGGTCGACCAGTCCCTCGGCGGCCGCACCAGCTACCAAAACGCCGGCCGCACCCTGCGTCGCGGCTTCGAACTGGGTATCGAAAGCCAACTCAGCGAACAGTGGAGCACCAACCTCGCCTACACGCGCCTGCAAGCCACCTACGACAGCGACTTCGTCGGCGGCGCAAAACCCGTCGACAAAGGCAACTATCTGCCCGGCGTGCCGCAAACCACGCTGTTCGCCGAGATGAACTGGAAACCCCGGGACTGGGTCAGTACCGCTGTCGAAGGCCTGTACCGCAGCAAGGTCTACGTCGAAGACACCAACAGCCAACACGCCGCGCCGGGCTACAGCGTGTTCAACTGGCGCGTACGATTCGAGCAGAAGGTCGAACACTGGACCTTCCACCAGACCCTGCGCCTGGACAACCTGCTGGACCGCCAGTACGTCGGTTCGGTGATCGTCGGCGATGGCAATGGCCGCTACTACGAGGCGGCGCCTGGGCGCTCGTGGTATGCCGGGGCGGGTGCGGCGTATCAATTCTGAACGCACCACACCTTCAATGCGGGAGGCCCCGCGCTGTCGCGCAGCAAACCGGCCCCCCCTGTGGCAAGCCGCTCACCACCGGAATGCGGTCGCCTGAAACTGTTTATGCAATAAGGGGAGTTTGCTCATGACCCCAAGCATCGGATGGAGTCCAGCTTTCGGGGTGCAACACTAGACGCGCTCCAGCATCCGCCGGCTGGCGAAACTGAAGCTCAGCACGATAAAGATCAGCACCCCGGTCGCCACCTGCTGCCAGTAGAAATTCCAGCCGATCAGCAGCAGCCCGTTGGCGATCACGTTGATAAACAGCACTCCGAGCAGCGTCCCGGGAATATTTGCCCGGCCCTGTCGGCTCAAGGTGGTGCCGATAAACACCGCGCCAATCGCATTGAGCAAAAACGCGTTACCGGACAGCGGCACATAGGCGCTGACTGTCGAGCTGAGCAACACGCCCGCTACCCCACAGGCCAGGGCGGTAGCCAGGGCCACGACGGTGACGATCCGCCGCACCGACAACCCCGAGTAATACGCCAGCAGCGGCTGGGTGCCCTGGGCCAGCAACTCGCGGCCCAGGCGTCCGCGCGCCAGGGCCAGGCCGTAGAACAGCGCCAGCCCCACTACCACCAGCAGCGGCGTCAGCCCAGTGAGCTCAGGCTTCAAGCCTTGGCTGATATAGATCGGCTGGCCGCCGTCCGAGAGCAGTTGCTGGGCGCTGGTGCCGATAAACAGGGTGCCCAGGGTGGCCAGGAACGGACTGATTCGCAGCCCGGCAATCAGGCCGGCGTTGACCAGCCCCACCAGCAGCGCCGCCGCCAGCGCGCCCGTGGCCGCCACCGCCCAGCCATGGCCGCCATTGAGCAGCACCACAAAGCTGAAACTGGCAAAGTCCAGCGCCGTGCCCACCGACAGGTCGATGCCACCGGCCGCCACCGCGTAGGTCATGCCGATGGCGACAATCGCCAGCAGCACGAAGTTGTTCAGCACCAGGCTTTGCAGGTTGCCCGCACTGAGGAAGCCCGGCGCTTGCAGCGCAAACACCACGACAATCAGGGTGAACACCAGTGGCAATGTCAGCGGCAATACTGCGCGTGCGTTCATGCCGTCGCCCCTCGGTTCACTGCACTGGAGGCTGCGACGACCAGCAGGATCAACACGCCCTGCACACCATTGACCCAGAAGCTGGAGAGGTTAAGCAGTTGAAAGCCATTGATCAGAAAACCGATCAACAGCGCCGCCAGCAAAGTCCCCGGAATGCTCGCCACCAGCCGGCGGGAAAACACCACCCCGAGAAAAGCGATCGCCACCACCGACAGCAGCATGTCGCCGGAACCGGTGGTGCTGCCGCTGAAGAACGCCGCCGAACACAGCGCAGCCACGCCGGCACATAGACCGGACAGCAGATAGCTCGACAACACATAGACGGGCACCCCAATGCCCGCCGCTTCGGCCGCCTGGGGGTATTCGCCCACCGCATGCAGGCGCAGCCCATAGGCCGAGTGCTGGATCAGCAGCGTCAGCACGCCCGCCGTCACCAGCAGCACCCAGGCCAGGGCCGGTACGCCCAACCAGGCGCCGCCACTGAGCAGGTCCAGCAGCGGCGAGTCCGTGGAGACCACCGTGTTCTCTGTCAGCACCAACTCCAGCCCGGCCAGTACATTCATGCTCGCCAGGGTCGCCAGCAACGGCGGCAAGCGCAGCACCACCACGGCCAGCCCATTCAGCAAGCCGACCGCCAAACCGCAGCCCAGGGTCAGCAGCAGCGTCAACCCGAGATCCAGGCCGGCATTATTGAGGCGGCTGAATACCGCCGCGCACAACCCCAGGTTGGCCGCCAGCGACAGGTCCAGTCCTCCGGACACCACGTTCGAGCCGCCGCCGATAATCACGCAGGTGAGCCCGAAGGCCAGTACGCCGAGGATCGCCGACTGGCTGAACACATTGGCCAGATTGCCCACCGACAGAAAATTCGGCGCAGCCACGGCAAACCCCAGCAGGATCGCCACAAACACGCCCACCGACCCACGGCGCAGCACCAGCACCCATAACCGCTGCGATAACCCTGGCGTCGCCGCTTCAAGCATGTTCCACCTCTCGAGCGCTTAAAGCCGCCGCAGCCACGGCTCCCGTCGCACAGGCCAGCAACTGATCGCTGTCCGCCTCCCCGGCACGGAATTCACCGGCGATCTCACCCCGATGCAGCACCAGGATTCGGTCACTGATCCCCAACAACTCCGGCAAATCCGACGACAACACCAACACCGCCGCCCCCTCTTCCACCAAGCGCCCGATCAAGCGGTAGATCTCCACCTTGGCGCCCACATCCACGCCCACGCAGGGCTCATCCAGCAGGTACACCGCGGAGCGGCGGCTCAGCCACTTCCCCAGGGCGACCTTCTGCTGGTTGCCGCCACTGAGCTGGCTGACCGCCGCTTGGGCCCCCGGCGCCTTGATTGCCAATTCGTCGATCAGCCGCAGGCTTTCCGCCTGCTCCTTGCGGCGGCTCAACAAGCCCCAGCGGCTGAACCGCCCGAGCCCCGCCAGCGTGAGATTTTCCAGCACCGAAAGCACTGGCGAAATCCCCTGGCTGCGCCGCTCTTCCGGCACCAGCGCAAGGCCCTCGGCAATCGCCTGGCCCGGCGAACGCAGGCGCAGCAAACGCCCGTCCAGATGCACACTGCCGCTGTCGGCGCGCTCGACACCGAAGAGTGTCTTGAACAACTCCTTGGCTCCCGAGCCAACCAGCCCGGTCAGGCCGACGATTTCTCCGCGCCAGGCTCAACCCGCGTACCTGCAACAGCGGCGCTCCCAGTGCAACCTTGGCCTTGGGGTACATCTCCTGCACCTCGCGATTGACCATCAGCCGCGCAATCTCGGCACTGGACGTATACCGGGGCTGCACCACCGCCACGTCACGGCCATTGCGCAGCACCGTGACTTCATCGCACAGACTGTCGATTTCCTGCAGGTAATGGGAGATGTACAGGATGGATAAACCCTGGTCGCGCAGGCGCTTGACGATGCGCAGCAACTGGTCGACTTCACGCTTGACCAAGGCCACGCTGGGCTCGTCGAACACCAGGATCTTCGGCTGGCGAATCAACGCCCGGGTGATTTGCAGTACCTGGCGTTCGGCGCTGTTCAGCTCGCTCACCAGCGCACCGACGGGCAATTGCAGATCAAAATATTCCGCCAGCAGTCGCTCGGCTTCACGTTGCTGCCGGCGTCGATCCACAAAGGGCCCACGCCGCAATTCATGCCCGAAAAACAGCGCCTCGCCCACGGTAAAACTGGCGGGCAACAGACGTTCCTGATGGATGAACTGCACGCCCAGCGCATCCACCTGGCGCGGTGACAAGGCGGCATACGACTGGCCGTCGATACTCACCTGCCCCGCGTCCGCCTTGTGGATGCCGGCCAGGATCTTGATCAAGGTCGACTTGCCCGCACCGTTCTCCCCCACCAGGCCGTGGATGCTGCCGCGTTCGACTTTAAGGCTTGCGTCATCCAGCGCCAGGGTGGCGCCAAAGCGTTTATGCAGGTGTTGCAGGTGCAATGCCGGCATCAGTCACCCCGCAGTTGCTGAACCTGGTCCAGGTTGGCTGCGGTGGTCAGCAGCGTGGCCACATGGGTTTCCTTCGGCAGGTCACGTTGCCCGGCCAGGTAGCGCGCCACGTTCTGCACAGCGGTCTTGCCGATCAACGCCGGTTGCTGCGCCACCACCGCCCCCACCGGCGAATTTGCCTGGCCGAGCAGCGCCAGCACTTCCGGCGTACCGTCGACGCCGTAAGTCTTGATCTCGGTGCGCTTGGCATCGATCAGCGCCTTGCTCGCGCCCAACTGCGGAATGTCCCACGCCGACCAGATCGCAGAGACGCTGCCCGCCGGGTATTTGTTGAGCAGCGCCGAGACTTGGGAATAAGCATCCTGCACGGTGTTGGGGATCACGTCGCGAAGCTCCGGCTGGATGATTTCCAGCTGGGGGTAATCCTTGAGCGCCAGCTTCAACTGGTCATAACGGATCGCACACACCGGCACGCCGTAGAAACCGTTGAACACCAGGATCTTGCCTTTGCCGCCGGCGTCCTTGATCAACTGATCGGCCAACGCCTTGCCGGTGGCGACGTTGTCGGAGGTGGTGTTGTTGAGGCTGTACTGGGACGGTGCATCGATGGTGAACAGCGGGATGCCGGCCTTGCTGATGCGCTTGAGCCAGGGGTCGATCACGCTGAGGGTGCCGAGGGTCTGGATCACGGCGTCGGGTTTCTGGGTGACCACGGTTTGCAGCTGGGTCACCAGGTTCTTGTCGTTACGCCCGGCATCAAGGGTGATCGGCGTGCCGCCCAGGCGCTTGATCTCATCGACCTGGGCCTGGAACGCCTTGATATCGAAATAGTGACTGGTGCCGGTCATGCTCACGGCAATGCGCTTGCCGGCCAGGGACGGCACGGCCTCATCGCCCTCGGCGGCCTGGACACTGACGACATGGCCCAGCAACAGCGCGGCGCCAAGGCAGATCAAACGGGAAAGCGAGGAAAAGCTGGAAGGCATACAGGGCTCCGCTGCGACCGGTGAAAGGGTTCACCAGGAGGCGTTGCAGAGCCCGTGCCAGGATTTTTATTACGTAAAATCAATGGGATAACGTTTCCGCATGAAGGCAGACTGTCGTTCTGGGGCAACAACTGTCCGTTAACTGTTGCTCAGGCAACAGTTCTTACTATTGAACGCGTCAGTAGACTCGCACAACCACGGCCGTCGGTTACTCAGGTGCTGCGCGTTGACACTCTAAAATCGCGGACATAGAATTTGCCGCAAATGGACTGGGGGATCCCGGTCGGCGTTATAGCCTCGGTGAGTCTCACCGGGGCTTTTCGCTTTCAGCAGTAGGGAAAATTTTCAGCCCCCAATTTTCAAAGCCCTCTCCCACCTTGCTCCGCCCTCCACTGCAATAAAACTTGCGTTTGAGCACGTCAAAGGCACGATTTTCCTGGCCCGGTCGTAAAACGCTCATGCCGATGGGGCGCGCAACAAGATCCGCAAGCTGCAACCCCGTAGAGTTGACCTGCTTCGTGGCAAACACGATGTCAAATGGTAGGCGGATACCTGGACGGTTGGCTCCATCGCACATCCGACGAAACTCCAACTCAAGCTCGTTATCCTCTTTACGACCTCGACGCTCGAAAATCACATGCGTCAGTGCGCTCTGCTGATTTTTCTCATGTAAAAACTCGTGAAGCGTCTCAAGACAGAAGCCCAAAGCCAGATGGTAGGGGTTGTGTATTGGGCCTTGCTGCTCTCTAAGCGTAGCTTTATCAATCACACAACTGATCAAGACGAAATTGCTCGACTCAATGATGCTGGTCAGCTCCTCCAGGAAAACATGCTTGTGTTGGCGAGAGACAAACATACTGGAGAACGCCCCTTTTTCCTTACGGATTTCCAGCTCATGCAAGCCAACAAGGTCATGCCCCATATGATTGAACTTGAACTTTTGAAGGGCAGGGATGACCTTTTCGCAATAGTGCCTCTTATGGAAAACACAGAAAGCTAAAACAAACATGGGGTAGTTGACATCAAGTGTCTGCATCCCGTGATCGCCACTTTCATCCACATAGACGATGAAGTCGCTGAACTCCCCTTTTGGCGGTTTCGCTGCCACAACTTCTGCAACACGCTCCGCCTCACTCTCACTTTCAAAGAGCAGAAACTGCGGAGAGGTTAGTTCTTCATCTGCCATGGGATATTTAATCCTAGGTTTTAGGTTCTTCTGGGTTGCCCCTCTACGTTCATATTGCCCTCAAGCTCTGCTACAGAGGGCCACCAGTCTGGACCCCTTTCGGCAAACGCTGATCAATCAGCTGATACAACGCACTACTCTCAGGCCAGTTCCGCATAAACCGCGCACGGTCCCTGGCATACGCCGGGGCGAAGCTGGCGGCAGAGCTGTGTTGGCGCATCGCGTCGAGGTCGATCAGCGACCAGCGATCCTTATCCCAGAACAGGTTATGGCCCTTGAAGTCGCCATGGCTGATGCGCTCGCGAATCAGCTCGGCGAACAACTGGTCCAGCGCCAGCAGTTCGTTTTCCGGCGCGTCACCCTGTTCGATATAGGGCGCGAAACGCTCGATGATGTCCGGGCCCGGCAGGTATTCGGTGACCAGGTAAGCGCGGCTGCGCAGCCAGAAAAAGCGCTTTTCCAGGACGGCCAATGGCTTGGGCGTGGCGATGCCAAGGAAGGCCAGGCGATTGCCTTCGCGCCAGGAATGCCAGGCGCGGCTCGGGCGCCAGAAGCGCTTGAGCCAATGGGCAACGCCCTTGATGTTGTAGCGCTTGATCACCAATGGCCGGCCGGCCACATCGACCTTGGCCACGCTGGCCGCACCACCGGTCTTGTACAGGTGGCCCTGGTCGAGCAACGCATCCGCCTGCGCCAGCACCGGCAGCATCGCCGGCTCTTCCTCGCGACGGATCGCGCGCAAGGCAAAGGCGCCACGCACCACGCTGAACAGCGTGCAGTCGCGGCCCACTTTGTTCAACAAGTCCTTCAAACGCCAGGCGCTGACCTTGCGCACCTGTTTTTCCAGGGCTTGCAGGGGCAAGGCGTGCTCGCCGTTGCTCAGCAGGTAGTACACCAGCAGTTCTTCGGTAAACGGTTGGAGGTTTTTCGGCAACTGGGCGAAAAACACCCCGAGATTTTCCAGCACGCGGTCGCGCGACAGGGGCTTGCCCGCCTCTTCAACACGAATGCCGGCGCCATCGATCAAGTACAGCTTGCCGTCCCGGCGCAGCAGGTTGTCCAAGTGCAGGTCGTCCTGCCACAGGCCCTTGGCATGCATCTGGCCGATCGCACCCAGGGCCTCGGCCAGCACGGCGGTTTGCTCGTCGGCCAGTGGCGGTAGCGCTTCAACGGCGTGCCAGGCATCGGCCAGGCTCTCGGCACCTTCGATAAACTCGAACAGCAGCCAGCCGCCCTCGCCGTCCTGCAAGCCATCGGCGAGCAACAGCGGGGTGGTCAGGCCTTGCTCGGCCAGCAGGCGTACGCCGCTGAGTTCACGCTGGAAATGCCGCGCGGCCTTGCCGCCCACCAATAACTTGGCCAACACCGGACGCCCGCGCCATACCGCCGCGCCCACGTAACGCTCGCCCGGCAACACCCGCAACAGGCTCAGCAGTTGCAGTTGGCCAGGGCCGGCGGCATCCGCGAGATCGACAGTGAGGGGCAGGCTTGGCGTGCGACCGGCGCTTTTCAACTCGGACAGGCGCATCAGCGGTTCTCCTTGTGGCTACGCCGCTTCGTCAGGCGTTGCAGCCAGGTGGTGACGAGGGCGCTGCCTTCGGGCTGATCGAGGTAAGCCGCCAGCAATTGACGCACCTGTGCGTCCGACCACTGCGGTGCCCGGCGCAACAACGGCTCCAGGTCCTTGACCCGGTCACGCCAGCCGAACAGCAGCGGGCGGGTTTTCTCCAGGTCGATCAACTGCGCGGCGTAGCCGTCCCCGGTGGCCTGCAGGAAAATATGCTTGGGGTAGAAACAGCCATGCACCTGGCCGACGCTGTGCAACCGGCGCGCCAGTTGACCGCAGGCCAGCAGGATCGCGCGGTGCTGGGCATCGCTGAGTTGCGCCCATTGCTCCAGCAATGAATCCAGGTCATTCCAGCCGTCCAGGGCACGGGTCAGCAGCATCGCGCGGTGCTCACCGGCGACTTTGCGCTCGCCATAGAACGCCGCCTGCAGCGCCGGGATCCCGAGCTTGCGGTAACGGCTGATGTTGCGGAACTCGCGGGAGAAACTGGGCTCGCCCAATGGCCGGTGCAAGCTGCGCGTGAGGTAGTTGCTCTGGCGCTTGAGGTAATAGCCGTGGCCGTCGAGTTCCAGGCGAAACACACTGCTCCAGCCGCCACGGCTGGTGTTCGGCTCGTCCACCGCGTCCAGTTGCCGGGCCCACAGGGCGTCGAATGTCGCGAGGCCGTGGCGCTCCAGCAGGGCGCGATCTTCAGCCGCCAGGAAATCACTCATTCACGTCCCTCGAAAAACTTCACTACGTGGCGAATCCGCCGTTTGTCCGACTCACTCAGGTGCCGACACCCACGGTACTGCATGTAGAAGCGCAGGCGTTGAGTGGCCGACAAGTGATACTTGGCCACCTTGTCCAGGCAGGCCAGGTCCTTGGTGATGCGGTACTTGAGCCAGAAACCGCGCCAGAAATCACCGTTGGGGCAATCGATCAGGTACAGGGTGGCCTGATCGTCGATCAGCAGATTGCGCCACTTCAAGTCGTTATGGGTAAAGCGATGATCGTGCATGGTGCGCGTGTATTCGGCGAGCTGGCGGCTGACCGCGTTGACCCACTTGGGGTCGCGCAGGCGCGCATCTTTACGTTCGGCCAGGACCGAGAGGTCTTCGGTCCTCGGCAACTCGCGGGTGATCATTGCGCCACGATCATAGGCCAGGCCGCTGCGCTCCAGGCCCCAGGCGACCACATCGGCGGTGGGAATGCCCCACTTGGCGAAGCGCTTGAGGTTCTGCCATTCGGACTTGACCCGCGGCTTGCCCAGGTAGCGCCGCAGGCCCTTGCCGGCGCCGGTGTAGCGTTTGACGTAGTAGTTGACCCCGCCACGCTCCACCCGGATCACTTCCGACAGCGGGTCGCGGGTCAGCCGCTCGCCTTGCAGGGCAAACACCGCTTCGAGGCTTCCAAAATCATCCGCCAGGGCGGCGTAGGCAGGCTCCAGGTTCCACCCCGCCATCAGATCGCATCCCCATAACGTTGCTTGCGCGCGTAGAGCTTGTCAGCCTTGCGCTGCATCAGGCTCAGGGACGCCGATTGCTCGGCCAGGATCTGACGCAGCGGCTGGCGGAAGTAGCCCTTGAGGAAGCGCAATTTATCGCGCCGGGTCAGGCCGATGTCCAACGCCGAGTAATACAGCGCGGAGAGGTCCTTGTCGCGCCAGCGCAGCGGCAGATGGGCGCGCATTTGCGCCCGGTGCAGGTCGATCACCGAGAGCTTGATGTTGCGTGGGTCGATCGGCCTGGACGTGTCCAGCAGGAAATGGCACAGGTAGCAGTCGCGGTGATTCACGCCGCCCCGGTGCATGTCGCCGACCATGCGCGCCAGTTCGGCCGTGAGCGCATGGCGCAGTGCAGGTGTGGGCGGTTCGGCAACCCAGTTGACGGTCAGGTCTTCAAGGCTGATGGTCGGCGCCAGCTCTTCGGTGATGATGAACGAGTGCTGGTCCGCCGGGTTGCTGCCTTTTTCGCCGAAGGCCACGCCGGTCATGGTCGGTACGCCGATCGCCTGCAAGCGGTGAATGGCATCCCATTCCAGGCCGGCCCCGAGCACCGGCAGCTTGGCGGTGATCAAGTTCTTGAAGATTTCCGCCCAGCCGATGCCGCGGTGGATTTTGACGAAATACGGGCGGCCATCCACCTCGGTGCGCAGCGTGCGACGCGCCGCCAGTTCACGGAATACCTGGCCTTGCAGTTTTTCGACTTCGGCGAAGGCATCACGCCCGGCCCATAACGTCTTGAACGGTTCGGCAAGAATCAACTTCATCGTTTTGGCTCCGCCAGAATCACATCCGCAGCGTGCTGCGGCATGCTGTAGAGGTCGGCCGTCTCGGCGAAGGCCAACCCATTGCGGCCCCAGGCCGCGCGCTGTGCAGAATCGGTCAACATCTGCGCCAGGTACTGGTTCAACTGAGCCTGTTCAAACGGCTCGTCCAGCACCAGGCCGCTGTCGGCTTCGGCGATGTAATGGGCATAACCACACACCGCCGAGACCAGCACCGGCAACCCGGCCACCAGGGCTTCGAGCAACACGGTGCCGGTGTTTTCGTTGTACGCCGGGTGGATCAACAGGTCGGCACCCAGCAGGAAGCGCGGAATATCGCTGCGCCCCTTGAGGAACTGCACGTTATCGCCCAGCCCGAGGGTGGCGCTTTGCAGTTGGAATACCTTGGGGTCGTCCTGGCCGATTACAAACAGGCGCGTGCGTTTTTTCAGCTCAGCCGGCAATGCGGCCAGCGCTTTCAGGCTGCGGTCGACGCCCTTGGTCTTGAAGCCGGAACCGATCTGCACCAGCAACAGGTCGTCAGCGCCCAGGTTGAACTCCTTGCGGAAGCCTTCACGAATCTCGGCCGCATTCGGCGGCGCGCGGCGATCCTGGGCAATGCCCGGTGGCAACAGGTGAAAGCGCTCCAGCGGCGTGTCGTAATGCTTGATGAACAGCGGCTGCTGCACTTCGGAAATCATCAAGACTTCGGTCTTGGCGTCCTTGGCAAACACCGCGCGCTCGTACTCGGCAAAGTGGCGATAGCGGCCAAAACTGCGGTACAGCGAATGGCGCAGGTTTTGTGCCTTGTCTTCGAAGCAGCCGTCGGCGGCGTAGTACACGTCCAGGCCAGGCATCTTGTTGAAGCCGATCAGGCGGTCCACCGGGCGCTTGGCCAGGTCGGCCTGCATCCAGGCGCTGAGTTTCTCGTTGCGCCGATGGTTGAAGAATGCCTTGACCGGCGCCACCAGCACTTCGAAGCCGGGCGGAATGTCGCCCTCCCAGATCAGCGTGTAGACACGAATCTGATGGCCGCGCTGCTGGCACTCCAGGGCGATGCGCATGAAATCGCGCTGCAGGCCGCCGAAGGGGAAATATTTGTACAGAACAAAAGCCAGTTGCATCAGTGCAGCTCCTCAGCCAGTAACAACGTGCTCAGCCGGGTTGCCACACGCTCAGGGTTCAGGCGCGTGAAACACAGGGGCGACTCGCGCTTGATGTCGAACCGACGCAGGTCGTCGGCCGTCGGTTGATAGGTACATTGTTTTTGCAGGCACGGCGCACAGGCAAAGTCGCTGGCCAGGTGAATCTGGCCCTTGCCATAGGCGCCGGTCAGGCCGGGGTTGGTGGGGCCGAACAGGGAAATGGTCGGCACATCCAGCGCCGCCGCCAAATGCCCCAGCCCGGTGTCCACCGCCACGCAGGCGCGGGCGCCGGCCAGTACCCGGGCCACGCCGGCCAGGTTCAGCTTGGGCAGCACTTCGGCGTTGTTCAGGCCTTGGGCCAGGCGCTCAGCCCGGGCCTTTTCGGCGGCGTTGCCCCAGGGCAACTTCACGTCCACGCCGAGGCGGCCCATGCGTTCAGCCAACTCGCGCCAGTAGGCTTCGGGCCAATGCTTGGTGTCCCAGGTGGTGCCGTGCAGCAGCAGGACGAAGGGCTTTTTCGGCGGCAGGCCGAGCAGTTTTTCGGTGCTGAGGCCGTAGTCACCCAAGCCTTTGGGCAAGTCATAGCCGAGGGCCACGGCGAACAGTTGACGCAAACGCTCCACCGCATGCTGCCCACGGGCCACGGCCAGGCGCCGCGAGTAGAAGCGCGCCGCAATCGGCTCACGGGCCGAGTGTTTATCGAAACCAGCCACCGGAGCCCGCACGTAGCGGGTCAGCCACGCGCTTTTGAACAGGCCCTGGGCATCGATCACCAGATCGTACTTGGTCGACTGGACTTGCTGCTTGAAGCGCCGCCACTCGCCGCTCTTGAAGGTTTGCCAGAGGTTCTTGCGCCAGCGGCGGATCGCCACCGGGATCACCTTGTCCACCGCCGGATGCCAGGTGGGGATTTCAGCAAAGCCTTCTTCCACCACCCAGTCGAAGCGAATGCCGGGGATCGCCCGTGCCGCGTCGGTCAGTGCCGGCAAGGCGTGGATCACGTCGCCCAGGGATGAGGTCTTGATTACCAGTACCCGCAACTCAGTGAACCTCGACCACGTCGCCCTGCAATCGCTGCAAGGCATCGGTTACCGGCTGCGGCAGCAATTGGCGCAGGCAGTTGTAATGGCCGAAGCGGCAGGTGCGATCAAAGCACGGGCTGCACTCCAGCCCCAGGCGCACCACTTCGACCTGGTCGGCCAGCGGCGGGGTAAAGCCCGGCGAGGTGGAGCCGTACACCGCCACCAACGGGCGGTTCAGCGCAGCGGCCACATGCATCAGGCCGGAGTCGTTGGACACCACAGCGTCCGCACAGGACAGCAAGTCGATGGCCTCGGCCAGGGACGTGTCGCCACTGAGGTTGACGGCCTCTTCGCGCAGGCCCGGGATCAGGCGCTGGCGAATGTCTTCACCCACCGAGTGATCGTTTTTCGAACCGAACAACCACACCTGCCAACCTTCGCGAATCTTCATCTCGGCGACTTTGGCGTAGTGGTCCGACGGCCAGCGCTTGGACTCGCCAAACTCCGCACCAGGGCACAGGGCCAACACCGGACGATCCAGGGCCAGGCCGAACTTGGCCAGTGCCGCATCGCGGGTCACCGGGTCGATCTGCAGGCTGGGGCGCGGGTACGGCTTGGGCAGCTCGGCGCCCGGCGCATAGGCCAGGGCCATGAAGCGTTCGATCATCAGCGGGTAGCGCGCCTTGTCCAGGGTGCGCACGTCGTTGAGCAGGACGTAGCGAAACTCACCGCGCCAGCCGGTGCGCTTGGGAATGCCGGCAAAATACGGCACCAGCGCCGACTTGAGCGAGTTGGGCAACAGGATCGCCTGGTCGTACTGGCCCGCCAGGGATTTGCCGATGCGACGGCGGGTCGCCAATTCCAGGGCACCGTGGCCGAGCGGAAAGCTCAAGGCCTTGCGCACTTCGGGCATGCGCTCGAGGATCGGCCGGCTCCACTCGGGGGCAAGCACGTCGATCTGGCAGTCCGGGTAGCGCATACGCAGGCTCTGGAACAGAGTCTGCGCCATCACCATGTCACCGACCCAACTGGGCCCAACGATCAGAATATTCATGTAGTTTCCACAAACGATGCGGGGAGGCTTATGCCTCCCCGCCCTAATAGTGTTTCAACCCAACCCCAGCGCCTGCCAGATTCGCATCACCTGGCGCCGTTCGTCAGCGAACTGATCACCGGGTACCGTACCGGCCTCGTTCTGCAAGGCCTGGCGATGCGCGGCGGAACGGTAGGCCTTATACACCTCGCGCAGCAGATGGGCATCGGCGGCGGGCATCAAGCCCACCTGCTCGAGGCCTTCCAGAATGCGGATATTGTCGGTATAGCGCAGCAACGAAGGATGTTGCGCAGACCACGCCAAAGCCGCGTATTGCACCATAAATTCAATATCGACGATACCTCCGGCGTCCTGCTTGAGGTCGAACAGCACCGTGGCGTCGAAGGCATTGGCGCCGGTGCCGGCCGCCGTGGCCTTGGTACCCAGGTTGTCACGCATCTTGGCGCGCATCTCGCTGACCTCCTGGCGCAACTTCGCCAAGTCGCGCTCACGCCCCAGCACTTTAGCCCGTACCTGCTCGAATGCCTGGCCCACATCCTGGCTGCCCACCAGCACCCGCGCGCGGATCAGGGCCTGATGTTCCCAGGTCCATGCTTCATTTTGTTGATAGCGGTCAAACGCCCCGAGGGAACTGACCAGCAACCCGGATGCGCCGGATGGTCGCAGGCGCATGTCGACTTCATACAACTGGCCGGAGTTGGTCTGGGTGGTCAGCAGGTGAATGATCCGCTGGCCCAGGCGCGTGAAGAACTGCGCGCCGTCGATCGGCTTGGCACCGTCGGTCTCGGCCTGCGGGTCGCCATCGTGGATAAACACCAGGTCCAGGTCCGAACCATGCCCCAGTTCGATGCCGCCGACTTTCCCATAACCGACAATGATGAACCCAGGATCGCACAAGGTACCGTCCAAGCGCTGCGGCGAGCCGTGGCGCGCGACCGTCTGGCGCCAGGCCAGGGCCAGCACTTGTTCGAGGATGGCTTCGGCGAGCCAGGTCAGGTAGTCGCTGACTTTCATCAACGGCAGGCTGCCAGCGATTTCCGACGCGGCCACGCGCAGGCGGTGGGCCAGCTTGAAGTGCCGCAGGGCTTCCATCTGCTGCTCCAGGTCATCCTCGGGGATGCGCGTGAGGCGTTCGCGCAACTCGGCGGCGAGTTCCGGCGCCAGCGGTGGCTTGAACAGGCGGCCTTCGTTGAGCAATTCATCCAGCAGCAGCGGGAAGCGCGTGATCTGCTCGGCGATCCATGGACTGGCGGCGCACAGGGTCAGCAGGCGGCGCAGGGCGTCGGGGTTTTCCGTCAGCAGCACCAGATAGGCGGAACGCCGGGCGACGGCCTCCACCAGCGGCAGTACACGCTCCAGCACCAGGTCCGGGTTGGCGTGCTCGACAGCCTGGGCCAGCAAGCGCGGGATAAAGGCATCCAGGCGTTCACGCCCCAGGCGCTGCATGGCCCGCAGTTGCGGGCTGTTGCGCAGGCTGGCCAAGGCTTTAAGGGCCTTGGTGGCGTCGGTGAAGCCGCCTTCAGCCAATTGACGGCAAGCGGCCTCTTCATCCTGGGACTCTTCCCACAGCGGCAGCCATTCTCCGCCCACGACCAACTCGCTTTCCGCGCCTTCTTCTTCATCAGGATCCGCAATCACCTGGCGGAAGTGCCAGTCCACACGGCCACGCCAATGCATCAGGCGCTCATGGAAGGTCGCCCAGTCGGCAAACCCGAGCATAAAGGCAATGCGCGCCTGGTCTTCAGGGCTGTCCGGCAGCATTTGGGTCTGGCGGTCGGCAATCGCCTGGATCGCATGTTCGGTGTAACGCAGGAATTCATAGCCATTGCGCAACTCGGCGATCACCGCCGGCGGCAGGTAGCCCTGGCCTTCCAAGGTGCCGAGCACCTTGAGCAGCGGCCGTTGCTGCAGGCTGAGGTCGCGGCCGCCATGGATCAGCTGGAACGCCTGGGCGATAAATTCCACTTCGCGGATGCCACCCGAGCCCAGCTTGATATTGTCGGCCATGCCTTTGCGCCGGACTTCCTGCTGGATCAGCTGCTTCATGGTGCGCAGCGCCTCGATGGCGGAAAAGTCCAGGTAACGGCGGTACACGAACGGCCGCAGCATATCGAGCAGTTGCGCACCGGCCACCTGGTCACCGGCGACCACACGCGCCTTGATCATGGCGTAGCGTTCCCAGTCGCGACCCTGGTCCTGGTAGTACTGCTCCAGCGCGTTGAAGCTGAGCACCAGGGCACCGGCCGAACCATAGGGGCGCAGGCGCATGTCGACACGGAACACAAAGCCGTCGACGGTCATCGGGTCGAGGGCCTTGATCAATTTTTGACCAAGGCGGATAAAGAATTCCTGGTTATCCAGGGAGCGCTTCACGCCCACGGTTTCGCCGCCCTCGGGGTAGGCGAAGATCAGGTCGATATCCGACGACAGGTTCAGCTCCACCGCACCGAGCTTGCCCATGCCGAGGATGACCATGTGCTGCGGTTCGCCGCTGCGCCGCCCGGTCGGCGTGCCGAATTGCACACAGTGGCGCTGGTACAGCCATTGGTAGGCCTGGTCGATACTGGCGTCGGCCATGTCGGAGAGGTCACGACAGGTTTGCACCAGGTCGGCCTGGCGGGTCAGGTCGCGCCAGATAATGCGCACTTGCTGACGGGTACGCTGGCGACGCAGTACGCGGCCCAGCTCATCTTCTGTTTCGGCCTGTTGCACGGCACCGGCAATCTGCCCGCACAGCTCGCCCGGCGCAAAGCCGCGGTCCAGCTCGCCCCAGGCCGCCAGTTCGAGCAACATCAAAGGGTCACGAACACTCTGTTCAATGACGAAATCACTGGCGGCGCACACCCGGGCGAAGTCGGCCCACCGTTGCGGCGTCCACGCAGAAAGGCCATGATCGTCCTCCAGCGCGGCCACGGCGTCACGAAATGACTGCTCGGCCCGCTGGGCTTTTGGCAACAGAATGGCCGGCAGTTCGGCCAGCGTTGGAAGGCTCATGGTCTATCCTTGGTCGGCGTGTAAATGGCCTGCTGCTGTGAAGGCAGGCACCGCACTCGATGAAGGACTGTCGAACAAAGGTGATAAATAGCTGAAAATATGTAATTTTTGGCAGGCAACATTAAACTTCTACCTTTTCTTGTTCGTAAAAGATCAACAATAACGATTATGCTCACCAGCCAGACCGAGCAATCCGCTCGGTCTTGTGTAGTTTTACTACTCGTATATACATTCGAAAGGCTGAAATGGCCGACGATTTGTAGTAAAACTACAGGACGCCGAAGCAACCTTCGGCCATCCAAGAATTTATGTCGTCTGCCCACAAGGCCAGTCGCAAACTTCAGGCAACCGATTCTGGTAGCCTTTCCGCCCTGGAGCAAGCCATGCAAGACCTCGATCCCGTCGAAACCCAGGAATGGCTGGACGCCCTGGAATCGGTTCTCGACAAAGAAGGCGAAGACCGTGCTCACTACCTGATGACCCGTATGGGCGAACTCGCGACCCGCAGCGGCTCGCAACTGCCCTACGCCATCACTACGCCATACCGCAACACCATCCCCGTTACCCACGAAGCACGCATGCCTGGCGACCTGTTCATGGAACGCCGCATTCGCTCGCTGGTACGTTGGAACGCCATGGCGATGGTAATGCGCACGAACTTGAAAGATTCTGACCTGGGCGGTCACATCTCCAGCTTCGCTTCCAGCGCAACCCTGTATGACATCGGCTTCAACTACTTCTTCCAGGCCCCGACCGAAGAACACGGCGGCGACCTGATCTACTTCCAGGGCCACACCTCGCCAGGCGTCTACGCCCGTGCGTTCATGGAAGGCCGCATCAGCGAAGAGCAAATGAACAACTTCCGCCAGGAAGTCGACGGTCAGGGCCTGTCGTCCTACCCGCACCCTTGGCTGATGCCTGATTTCTGGCAGTTCCCGACGGTATCCATGGGCCTTGGCCCGATCCAGGCGATCTACCAGGCACGTTTCATGAAGTACCTGGAAGCCCGTGGCTTCATCCCGGAAGGCAAGCAGAAAGTCTGGTGCTTCCTGGGCGACGGCGAGTGCGACGAGCCGGAATCCCTGGGCGCCATCTCCCTGGCCGGCCGCGAGAAGCTGGACAACCTGATCTTCGTCATCAACTGCAACCTGCAGCGCCTCGACGGCCCGGTTCGCGGCAACGGCAAGATCATCCAGGAACTCGAAGGCGTGTTCCGCGGTGCCCAGTGGAACGTGACCAAGGTCATCTGGGGCCGTTTCTGGGACCCACTGCTGGCCAAGGACGTCGACGGTATCCTGCAACGTCGCATGGACGAAGTCATCGACGGCGAGTACCAGAACTACAAGGCCAAAGACGGCGCGTTCGTACGTGAACATTTCTTCAACACGCCTGAACTCAAGGCGATGGTTGCCGACCTGTCCGACGACGAGATCTGGAAACTCAACCGTGGCGGCCACGACCCGTACAAGGTCTATGCTGCGTACCACGAAGCGGTCAACCACAAAGAACAACCGACCGTCATCCTGGCCAAGACCATCAAGGGTTATGGCACCGGTGCCGGCGAAGCGAAAAACACTGCGCACAACACCAAGAAGGTTGATGTTGAAAGCCTGAAGCTGTTCCGCGACCGCTTCGACATCCCGGTCAAGGACGAAGAGCTGGAGAACCTGCCGTTCTTCAAGCCGGAGGCGAACAGCGCCGAAGCCCGCTACCTGAGCGAGCGTCGTACCGCACTGGGCGGTTTCGTGCCACAGCGCCGCGCCAAGAGCTTCAACATCCCGACACCACCGCTGGATACCCTCAAGGCAATCCTGGACGGCTCGGGCGACCGTGAAATCTCCACCACCATGGCCTTCGTGCGGATCCTCGCGCAGCTGGTCAAGGACAAGGAAATCGGCTCGCGTATCGTGCCGATCATCCCGGACGAAGCCCGTACCTTCGGTATGGAAGGCATGTTCCGTCAGTTGGGCATCTACTCCTCCGTCGGCCAGCTCTACGAGCCAGTCGATAAAGACCAGGTGATGTTCTACAAGGAAGACAAGAAGGGCCAGATCCTCGAAGAAGGCATCAACGAAGCGGGCGCCATGAGCTCCTTCATCGCTGCCGGTACTTCGTACTCCAGCCACAACCAGCCGATGCTGCCGTTCTACATCTTCTACTCGATGTTCGGTTTCCAGCGTATCGGCGACCTGGCTTGGGCAGCGGGCGACAGCCGTACCCGTGGTTTCCTGATCGGCGGTACCGCCGGCCGTACCACACTGAACGGCGAAGGCCTGCAACACGAAGACGGTCACAGCCACATCCTGGCTGCCACCATCCCGAACTGCCGCACCTTTGATCCAACCTACGGCTATGAGCTGGCGGTGATCATCCAGGACGGCATGAAGAAGATGACCGAAGAGCAGCAGGACGTTTTCTACTACATCACCGTGATGAACGAGTCCTACCAGCAGCCAGCCATGCCGGCCGGCGTGGAAGAAGGCATCATCAAGGGCATGTACCTGCTCGAAGAAGACACCAAGGAAGCGGCGCACCACGTGCAGCTGATGGGCTCCGGCACCATCCTGCGTGAAGTCCGTGAAGCGGCGAAGATCCTGCGTGAAGAGTTCAACGTCGGTGCCGACGTCTGGAGCGTTACCAGCTTCAACGAACTGCGTCGCGACGGCCTGGCCGTAGAGCGCAACAACCGCCTGCACCCGGGCCAGAAGCCTGCGCAGAGCTATGTCGAAGAGTGCCTGGCCGGCCGTAAAGGTCCAGTCATTGCCTCTACCGACTACATGAAACTGTTTGCTGAACAAATTCGCCAGTGGGTCCCGTCCAAGGAATTCAAAGTCCTGGGCACCGACGGTTTCGGCCGCAGTGACAGCCGCAAGAAGCTGCGTCACTTCTTCGAAGTCGACCGTCACTTCGTGGTGTTGGCAGCCCTGGAAGCCTTGGCTGACCGCGGTGAGATCGAACCCAAGGTGGTAGCTGACGCTATCGTCAAGTTCGGGATCAACCCGGAAAAACGCAACCCACTGGACTGCTGAGGAGACTTTTTGTGAGCGAACTCATTCGCGTACCTGACATCGGCAGCGGTGAAGGTGAAGTAATCGAGCTGTTTGTAAAGGTCGGCGACACCGTCGAAGCCGACCAGAGCATCCTGACCCTGGAATCGGACAAGGCGAGCATGGAAATCCCTGCTCCCAAGGCCGGCGTGGTCAAGAGCCTGAAAGTGAAGCTGGGCGACCGCCTGAAAGAAGGCGACGAACTGCTGGAACTGGAAATCGAAGGTGCCGCTGATGCGGCCCCTGCGGCGGCTCCTGCTGCCGCTGCTGCTCCGGCACCTGCCGCGGAAAAACCTGCCGCTGCAGCCGAGGCTCCTGCAGCCCCGGCTGCCGCTCCGGCCGAAGCCACCGTCCAGGACATTCATGTTCCGGACATCGGCTCGTCGGGCAAGGCCAAGATCATCGAGCTGCTGGTCAAGGTCGGCGACACCGTCGAAGCCGACCAGTCGCTGATCACCCTGGAGTCCGACAAGGCCTCCATGGAAATCCCATCGCCGGCTGCCGGCGTGGTGGAAAGCATCGCGGTCAAGCTGGAAGACGAAGTCGGCACGGGCGACTTCATCCTCAAGCTGAAAGTACAGGGCGCTGCGCCTGCTGCTGCTCCAGCACCGGCTGCTGCTCCGGCGGCCAAGGCTGAAGCCGCTCCGGCCGCTGCCGCCCCTGCGCCTGCTGCAAAAGCCGAAGCCGCTCCGGCCCCTGCGGCTGCCGCACCGGCGCCAAGCGGTGCCAAGGTTCACGCAGGCCCGGCGGTTCGCCAACTGGCGCGTGAATTCGGCGTCGAGCTGAACGCTGTGTCGGCCACCGGCCCCCACGGTCGCGTGCTGAAGGAAGACGTGCAGGTCTACGTCAAAGCCATGATGCAGAAAGCCAAGGAAGCTCCGGCTGCCGGCACTGCTACTGGCGGCGCGGGCATTCCACCGATCCCGGTGGTGGACTTCAGCCGCTTCGGCGAGACCGAAGAAGTGCCGATGACCCGCCTGATGCAAATCGGCGCGTCGAGCCTGCACCGCAGCTGGCTGAACATTCCGCACGTGACCCAGTTCGACCAGGCCGACATTACCGACCTGGAAGCTTTCCGCGTTGCGCAGAAAGCCGTGGCCGAGAAGGCCGGCGTGAAACTGACCGTGCTGCCGCTGCTGCTCAAGGCCTGCGCGCACCTGCTCAAGGAGCTGCCGGACTTCAACAGTTCGCTGGCGCCAAGCGGCAAGGCGATCATCCGCAAGAAGTACGTGCACGTAGGCTTTGCCGTCGACACGCCGGATGGCCTGCTGGTACCGGTCATCAAGAACGTCGACCAGAAGAGCCTGCTGCAGCTTGCCGCCGAGGCTGCTGCACTGGCGGCCAAGGCCCGTGACAAAAAGCTGACTGCAGACGACATGCAAGGCGCGTGCTTCACCATCTCCAGCCTCGGTCACATTGGCGGTACAGGCTTCACGCCAATCGTCAACGCGCCGGAAGTGGCGATCCTGGGTGTTTCCAAGGCCACCATCCAGCCAGTCTGGGACGGTAAAGCATTCCAGCCCAAGCTGATGCTGCCACTGTCGCTGTCCTACGATCACCGTGTGATCAACGGCGCGGCCGCTGCACGCTTCACCCAGCGCCTGAGCCAGTTGCTGAACGACATCCGCACCATCCTGCTATAAGCCAAAGCGGCCTCCCTTTCATCGGGGAGGCCTGGTTGCACCGATTTCCGAGCGCCACGCTCGTACCTCAACCCCGTCAATTTGGCGGGGCTTTTTTTGCTTTTCTCTACAGACAGAACAGGGTTGTACACCTTCTGTCATCCTGACTGAAGAATTCCCCCGCCCGGCCGATAACCCCCTTATAGCACTTAGCCTTCATCCTCTCTTGTCAGCCCGCGCCGCATGATGCAACCTTGCCGCAGGCAACAGTAAAGAGGGCGTGAGCCCGGCGCCGTGCGCGTTATTTGAAGTGAGTTCCCCCCATGAAAAGCCAACCCGATGTCGCCCGTATGGCGGCCGAGGTAGTGACGCAGTTACCGGTGCCTTCGCGCCTCGGTATGCTGCGTTTCGAGCGGCTTAATGAGGCAAGCTGGGCCCTTCTGTACCTCGACCCTAACTGCGAGCGCCAATTCGGCCTGTCGGCGGTCGAGCTGTGTGCGCTGCTCGGCACCCCCTTCGCCAGCCTGATGGAGCCTCAGGCGCGCTACCAACTGCACGACACCATCCAACAGCAACTGAGCGACAGCCCTCACTACCTGGTGCGCTACACCCTGCACACCAACGATGGTCCCCTGAGCCTGCTGGAAATGGGTGAAGCCTACAAACAGCACAATCGCCACCTGCTGCGCGGCTACCTGATGGTGGTCGACGGCCTGTTCAACGAAATCTCCCTGCCCGCACCGACGGAGGATCTGGAAAGCCAGAACAGCCGCCTGCAGATCGCCCTGGAGCTCAACCAGCGCGCCCAGCAGGAACAACTGCAGCACCTGGAGCGGGTGCGCGCCCAGCAGGAGCTGATCCTGTTGCTGGCCCGCCAGCGCTACACCGCCAACAATTCGTTGCAGGAAGCCGCAGAGCTGATCACCCGCAGCGCCTGTGACATCTACCAGATCGACTGCGCCAGCATCTGGAACCTCGAAGGCCAGCGCCTGGTACCGATCTCGGCCTACCACCGCGATGACCAGCAGCACCACCTGCCCGAGCCCATCGACGCCAGTTGCTTTCCGGATTACCTGGAAGCCCTGCACACCAGCCGGGCAATCGACGCGACCAACGCGATGCGCGACCCGCGCACCCGGGAAATGGCCGAGAACCTGCGCGCCAAGGATATCCACGCCATGCTCGATGCGAGCATCCGCGTCGATGGTCAGGTGGTCGGTGTGCTGTGCCTGGAACAGGGAGGCAGCCCGCGTGCCTGGCAGGCCGATGAGATTGCCTTTGCCGGCGAACTGGCCGACCAATTCGCGCAAGTGATCAACAACCACAACCGGCGTACCGCCACCAGCGCCCTGCACTTGTTCCAGCGTGCCGTGGAGCAAAGCGCCAATGCCTTTTTGCTGGTCAACTGCGACGGCGTGGTGGAGTACGTCAACCCAAGCTTTACCGCGATTACCCAATACAGCGCCGAAGAGGTCCACGGCCACCGCCTGGCCCAGCTGCCGGCCCTGGAAAACCTCAGCGAACTGCTGTTCGACGCACCGTCAAGCCTGGCCAAGAGCAACAGCTGGCAGGGCGAGTTCAAGAGTCGACGCAAAAACCTCGAGCCCTACTGGGGCCAGCTGTCGATTTCCAAGGTGTATGGCGACAACCGTGAGCTGACCCACTACATCGGCATCTACGAAGACATCACCCAGAACAAGCTGGCCCAGCAGCGCATCGAACGCCTGGCCTACACCGATAACCTGACCAACCTGGGCAACCGTCCGGCATTCATCCGCAACCTCGATGAGCGCTTTGCCCGCGACAGCGACAGCCCGATCAGCCTGTTGCTGGTGGACATCGACAACTTCAAGCGCATCAACGACAGCCTCGGCCACCAGACCGGCGACAAGCTGCTGATCAGCCTGGCCCGCCGCCTGCGCAACAGCCTGAGTGCCAGCGGCAGCCTGGCGCGTTTTGCCAGTAACGAGTTTGCGGTGCTGCTGGACGACACTGACCTGGAAACCGGCCAGCAGGTGGCCAGCCAGTTGCTGGCGACCCTCGACAAACCGATGTTCGTCGACAACCAACTGATCAGCGTCACCGGCTCCGTGGGCCTGGCCTGTGCGCCGCTGCACGGCCGCGACCCGCAGACCCTGATGCGCAACGCCGGCCTGGCGCTGCACAAAGCCAAGGCCAACGGCAAACACCAGGTACAGGTGTTCACCGAAGCCTTGAACGCCGAGGCCAGCTACAAGCTGTTTGTGGAAAACAACCTGCGTCGTGCCCTGACCCAGAACGAACTGGACGTGTTCTACCAGCCCAAGCTGTGCCTGCGCAGCGGCCGCTTGCTGGGCATGGAAGCGCTGTTGCGCTGGAACCATCCGGAAAAGGGCATGATCCGCCCCGATCAGTTCATCAGCGTCGCCGAAGAAACCGGCTTGATCATCCCGATCGGCAAATGGATCGCGCGCCAGGCCTGCCGCATGAGCAAGCAACTGAGCGCCGCCGGCCTGGGCAATCTGCAGGTGGCGATCAACCTGTCGCCCAAGCAATTCTCCGACCCGGACCTGGTGGCCTCGATCGCCACGATCCTCAAGGAAGAACAGCTGCCGGCCAACCTGCTGGAACTGGAGCTGACCGAAGGCCTGCTGCTGGAAGCGACCGAAGACACGCGCCTGCAACTGGACCAGCTCAAGAGCTTCGGCCTGACCCTGGCCATGGACGACTTCGGCACCGGTTACTCGTCGCTGAGCTACCTGAAAAAATTCCCCATCGACATCATCAAGATCGACCGCAGCTTTATCCACGAAATCCCGGACAACCAGGACGACATGGAAATCACCTCGGCCGTGATCGCCATGGCCCACAACCTCAAGCTCAAGGTGGTGGCCGAAGGCATCGAGACCGCCGAGCAACTGGCGTTCCTGCGTCGGCACCGTTGCGACGTTGGCCAGGGCTACCTGTTCGACCGGCCGATCCCCGGTGCAGAGCTGCTCGAGAAGCTTAGACGCTATCCGCGCGGGCCAATCGCCTGACAGCGCTGTAACACTCGGGCACACTGGCTGTCTGAAATTTACCGCTAACCCAACCTGACGAGAGGACTGCTCATGGTCTTGCGCTCGGAAATTCTGGTGAACAAAAACGTGCTGCCTACTCAAGAACAAGCGTTGCCCGGTCGTGAAACCCCGATGAACCTGCCGCAGACGCACTTCGTCAACGGCAACCCGCTGCTGGGCCCATTCGTCGACGACGTCGGCTTCGCGATCTTCGGCCTGGGTTGTTTCTGGGGCGCCGAGCGCAGGTTCTGGCAGCGCGATGGCGTGGTCAGCACCGTGGTCGGCTATGCCGGCGGTTTCACGCCGAACCCGACGTATGAAGAAGTCTGCTCGGGCCTGACCGGCCACAGCGAAGTGGTGCTGGTGGTATATGACCAGGCCAAGGTGAACTACGAAGACCTGCTGAAGATGTTCTGGGAACTGCACAACCCGACCCAGGGCATGCGCCAGGGTAACGATATCGGCACCCAGTACCGCTCGGTGATCTATGCGACCACGCCTGAGCAACTGGCGGCGGCGCAGGCCAGTGCCGAGGCCTATCAGGCCGAATTGACCAAGGCCGGCCTGGGCACCATCACCACCGAAATCGAAGAGGCGCCGACGGTGTACTTCGCCGAGGCGTATCACCAGCAGTACCTTGCGAAGAATCCACAGGGCTACTGTGGGATCGGCGGCACCGGCGTGACTTGCCCGATCTGAAGATCGGAGCTGCAAGTTTCAAGCTGCAAGTGGTGTTTTCTGATCTCACTTGCAGCTTGAGGCTTGCAACTTACAACTACTCAGCTATGAGCCAATCCATCTGCCACCCACCCTGGGTCTGGCCAAGCTTCTTGGACAGCCACGGCAGCAGCTCGCGCAACTCCTCTTCCAGGCCCCACGGCGGGTTGGCAATCGCCAGGCCCGAGCCGGTCAGGGTGTTGGGCGTGTCCAGCGGATGCACCAGCAATTCCACGCGCAGCAACTTCGGCGCACCGGTGCCGGCCAGGTCCTGGTAGAAGCGACGCAGCATGCGCTGGTCCTTCACCGGGTACCAGATCGCCGCGACGGTCTGGCGCATACGGCTGACGGCTTCCTTGAGGGAGGCAGCGCAGCGCTGCATTTCGTCGAGTTTTTCAAACGGCGGATCGATCAGCATCAACGCGCGCTTTTCCGGCACCGGTAACAGGGCACGCGGCACATGCCAGCCTTCGCCCAAATGAACCTTGACCCGACGATCGCCCTTCATGTTGTCCTTGAGCAACACGCCGTCTTCCGGGTGCTTTTCATTGAGCAACACGCGGTCCTGGGGGCGCGTAAGGCGGCGCGCCAGCTCCGGCGAGCCCGGGTAGTAGCGCAACTGGCCATCGGGGTTCATCTCGTGCAGCACGCGCATGTAATCGGCGGTCAACGCTGGTAGATCGTCGGCGCCCCACAAACGCGCGATACCTTCCAGGTACTCACCCGTGCGATTGGCCTGGTCACCTTGCAGGTCGTACAGACCAATCCCTGCATGGGTGTCGAGGTAAGCGAACGGCTGCTCCTTGCGCGACATCAGGGCGATGAGGCGGGTCAAGGTCAGGTGTTTGAAGACATCGGCGTGGTTGCCGGCGTGAAAGGCGTGACGATAATTCATGGTTGCTCCTGCGCAGGGGGCGAAGTTTACCTTCTACGGGCGCAAAGGTGCAGGGCCGCATGCCGGGCGGTGCTTATGCCGCAAACGCAGGCAGCCCGTTGAAAAAAATCTAAATGTCGACGGCGAGGCGGATTTATTGTGGCCATCCACCACTCCAGGGAGGTCAATAACAATCATGAAAGACGCCACCATCGCACTGCACCACGGTTTCAAGTCGGACCCGACCACCAAGGCGGTCGCCGTGCCGATCTACCAGAACGTCGCCTTCGAATTCGATAACGCCCAACACGGCGCCGACCTGTTCAACCTGGACGTACCCGGCAATATCTACACGCGCATCATGAACCCCACCAACGATGTGCTGGAGCAGCGCATCGCCGCCCTTGAAGGCGGTATCGCAGCGCTGGCCGTCTCGGCCGGCAGCGCGGCGATCCACTACGCCATCCAGACCTTGACCCGTGCGGGTGACAATATCGTCACCACACCGCAACTCTACGGTGGCACCTACACGCTGTTCGCCCACCTGCTGCCGAGCTTTGGCGTGGAGGTGCGCTTCGCCCGGGACGACAGCGCCGCCGCCATCGCCGAACTGATCGACGACAACACCAAGCTGGTGTACTGCGAAAGCATCGGCAACCCGGCGGGCAATATCATCGACATCGAAGCCCTGGCCGACGTCGCCCATGCCCGCGGCGTGCCGCTGGTGGTGGACAACACCGTGGCCACGCCGATCCTGTGCAAACCGATCCAGTTCGGCGCCGACATCGTGGTGCACTCGGTGACCAAGTACGTCGGCGGCCATGGCAACTCCCTGGGCGGTGTAATTGTCGACAGCGGCACGTTCCCGTGGACGAAATACTCGGATAAATTCCCCGGCCTCAACCAGCCCGAGCCGGCCTATCACGGCGTGGTCTATACCGAAAAATTCGGCCCCGCCGCCTTCATCGCCCGTGCCCGTACCGTGCCACTGCGCAACACCGGCGCGGCGTTGGCCCCGATGAATGCCTTCCTGTTGCTGCAAGGCCTGGAAACACTGGCGTTACGCATGGAGCGCCACACCGAAAACGCCCTGAAAATCGCGCAATTCCTGCAAGGCCATGCCCAGGTGGAATGGGTCAGCTACGCCGGCCTGCCGGACCACCCGCACCACGCATTGGCGCAGAAATACATGCAGGGCAAACCGTCGGCGATCCTGTCCTTCGGCTTGAAGGGCGGCTTTGATGCCGGTGTGCGCTTCTATGACGCCCTGCAAATCTTCAAGCGCCTGGTCAACATCGGCGACGCCAAGTCCCTGGCCTGCCACCCGGCTTCCACCACTCACCGACAGATGAACGAGCAGGAACAGGCCAAGGCCGGCGTAAAGCCGGAAATGATTCGCCTGTCAGTGGGTATCGAAGCGGTCGAAGACCTGATCGACGACCTGCAACAGGCGCTGGCCTCAACTCAGCTCTGAGTCCAGGTAGCCCGCCAGCGCTTCAGCGCTGATGTCCGTACTGCGCGCGAAGTAGGCGACCTTGTGCCGCAAGGTCGCCGGCGTGAAAGCGGCATACAGGTCGGGGCGCTGTTCTTCCAGCCACTGCAGCAGGTTGTCGATCAGGGTCTGCGGCGACTGCGCGGCCAAGTGCGCCAATAACGCGTCAGGCACTCGCCACCAAGGGCTGGCCTTGGCCGCAGTGACCGATGGCGTCGCCACGCTCAACGGCTGGCCATTGATCAGATAGCGCTGGAACACGGGCAGTACTGCGCCGATTTCATCGCCCAGTTTCTGCACAATCGGCAGAAACTGGGCGCCATCCCAGAAGCGCAGGAATACGCTCCGCTCATCGGGAAGCACTATCTTGGTCAGGCCTTGCAGGTGAGCAACCACGACTTCCAGTGGGCTGGACGATACCGCCAGCCAACCCCAGTCCGAGGCTTCAGTGGCTGCGATCCAATCGAGGAAGGCACTGTCGGGTTCGACAACCCCTGCGTAGGGCATCACCTCATCCCACCCGGCATAGGCCGTGCCCGCCCAGAGCGCTTGAGGCAACATCCCGCCGGCCGAGACTTGCCACGCAGCCAGCGGCTTCGCGTCGCTGGCACTGCTCAGTACCACGTAAAGCCGCTCATTGGGGAGTAGAGGGAATTGTGCCAGCCAGTCATCGGGGCTCAACGGTTGGGACATCAGGGTAAATTCCTTTTAAGGTTGAATGGAATGGGAGGGCGCACTGCCCGTCACTGCAGCGTTGGCACTCTTCACAAAACGGCGCGCTCCGTTTCAGGCTGGCGACCTGTATCCGGCTCAGCGGTGCGGGTATAACCGCCAGCAACGCCGCTTTCACCCCAGGCATCAATGGCGACGCCGCCGGAGCAGGCGCGCCTCCCAGTTGAATGGGCGTGCTGCTGAAAATCCCCTCTGCCGACAGCGTGATCGACTGCCCACCGGCCTGGATTGTCACGCTTGCGCCCGCATCAATGACAACACTCTGCCCGGCGCCCATCCGGATCGTCCGCCCGGCCCGCATCTGCTGCGAACCGCCGACCACCAGATGGTCGTCCTGCTTGAGTTCCGTCAAACGGTTGCCATGGGTGATGCGCTGCTCTTCGCCTTGCAGCTCATGGTGCGACTCACCGCCCACCCTGATGCGTCGCCGATGGTCGATCTGCACCTGCTGGTCATGCAGCACATGCTGGGTCCAATCCCGCTGGGCGCGCAGGTAGATCTCCTCGGCGCCCTTGCGGTCTTCGATGCGCAGTTCGTTGTAGCCACCGCCACCGGGGCTGCTCTGGCTACGGAAGATACTGCGGGTCTTGTCTGCCGGCAGGTCGAGGGGGACCGGGGTCGCCGCGTTCGGCAGGCAGCCCATCACCAGCGGCATGTCCATATCGCCATTGACGAACCCCACCAGTACTTCCATGCCCACTCGCGGGATAAGTACCGAGCCATAGCGGTCATGGGCCCAACCGCTGGCCACCCGCAGCCAGCAGCTGGAATGATCGTCATGCGCCCCAGCGCGATCCCAGGCCAACTGCACCTTGACCCGGCCGTATTCGTCGCAGTGGATTTCACTGTCGACGGGGCCGGTCACCACTGCGTTTTGATAACCCGACAACGCCGGCCGCGCCTGCTCAGGCAAGGGTGGGCGGAAGATCACGTCCCACGGAGTCGCCACACATTCATTGCGATACCCCTGAAGAAAATCTCCACCGCCAACCTCGGTGACAGCCTCCTCCAGAACCTGGGGCTGCCTGCCTTCGTGGGTCACTTGCGTCACCAGCCACACGTCATTCCATTCGTCCCGCGGATGCCCGGTCAACTTGAAGAACCGGCCGCTGCTCAATGCAGGGTCATCGCCGCTGGCACGGGCTATTCGATAGTCGCTACGGTGCCGCTCCAGGCCACGTTGCGCGAGATATTTGCCGTGGGGGCGATCGGAAAAGTGACCGGGGTAGGCCTGCGCCTCAAACCGTGGAAGCTGTTCGCCGACCACGCCACTCTCCAGCACCAGGCTTGGCTTGAGAAAGTCGTAGTCACGCAGGTTGACCGCGGTGGTGCGGGTTTCCAACCGCAGCGCAAAGCGCTTGATGGCCGGCGTATCCGCCACCATCCCGGAGCCCGGCATGTAGGGCGTAGGCTGATCGGGCGGGGCGAAAACGGTCTGGTCATCGCCAAACACCAGCAGGTGTCCTCCGGGCGAATGCTGGAAGTGATAGTGAATCCCCTGTTCGGCACACAGGCGCTGAATGAAGGCCAGGTCGCTCTCGCCAAACTGCACGCAATACTCGCGTTCGGGATAGGCACCACTGAGGTGAAATTCGAATTGGTCCGTATGGAGCCGCTGCTCCGCCAGCACCTGCGCAATGATCTGCGGCACCGTCTTGTGCTGGAAGATCCGCTGGTGACTGCTGTGCGCGAGATAGGCCAACTGCGGCACAAGGCTGATCTGGTAACGCGTCAGCCGCCTCCCGGAATCGCCCTGCGCGACCCGATAAACCAGGCCATGGACACCACGACCGTGAGCATCGAAGCCCAGGTATGCCGGGCGATGCAGCAGGCTTTCCAGGTCCAGGTCGGGCTGTTCGCTGACCAGTTCAAGATCAAAACGATACGGCTGGCTGATGGCTTCGCGGCCCTGGAACTCAAACACCTTGAGTTCACTTGGCACACCGTCGAGGGTCAGGGTAAAGGCACTTTGATTGGCAGGAGCGAACATCCGGTGTTTCTCTGCGAGGGGTGGGCGGGAGATTCTGCACCACTGCCTCACCCTGCCGGGCACAGTCCTAACAAATCAGTAAAACCCTACGTGTGTGCGTAGGAGTCCTACTCAGTCCAGCTCGAATCGCACGCAAAAAAAGACCCGCCATCCGTAGGACGCGGGCCTTCTTTTAATTCATCGAGCGCTCAGCGCCCGGCGAATCACTTGTTGAGGTTGTAGTCTTTTTCCGCCGCATCAAAGCGCTCGACCATACCGGCTGTCGGTGCGCCCAGCTTGCTCACGACGTAGATCGCCAGGCTGGCGAAGATGAAGCCTGGGATGATTTCGTACAGGCCCAGCAGTTCGAAGTGCTTCCACACGATCACGGTGACCGCGCCGACCAGGATCCCGGCCAGTGCGCCGTTACGGGTCATGTTCTTCCAGATCACCGAGATCAGCACCACAGGGCCGAATGCAGCGCCGAAACCGGCCCAGGCGTAGCTCACCAGGCCCAGGACGCGGTTGTTCGGGTTGGCGGCCATGGCGATGGCGATCAAGGCCACCAGCAGTACCATCAGGCGGCCGACCCAGACCAGTTCAATCTGGGAAGCGCTTTTGCGCAGGAAAGTCTTGTAGAAGTCTTCGGTCAGGGCGCTGGAGCACACCAGCAACTGGCAACTGAGGGTGCTCATGACCGCAGCCAGGATGGCCGACAGCAGTACGCCCGCGATCCATGGGTTGAACAGCAACTTGGCCAGTTCGATGAACACGCGTTCATGGTTCTCGTTGACCGGGCCCGCGACTTCCGGGTGCGCCGAGAAGTAGGCGATGCCGAAGAAGCCCACGGCCACGGTGCCGCCCAGGCACAGGATCATCCAGGTCATGGAGATGCGACGCGCGTTGGCGATCGACTTCACCGAATCCGCCGCCATGAAGCGCGCGAGGATGTGTGGCTGGCCGAAGTAACCCAGGCCCCAGCCCATCAGCGAGATGATGCCGATGAACGTGGTGTTTTTCAGCATGTTGAAGTTGTCGGGGTTCTTGGCTTCGATAGCCAGGAAGGTGGTGTCGACGCCACCGGTGGCCAGCAGCACGATGATCGGTGTAAGGATCAGCGCGAAAATCATCAGCGTGGCTTGTACGGTGTCGGTCCAGCTGACGGCCAGGAAACCACCCACAAAGGTGTAGGCAATCGTCGCCGCAGCGCCGGCCCACAGCGCGGTCTCGTAGGACATGCCGAAGGTGCTTTCAAACAGACGGGCACCGGCCACGATGCCGGACGCGCAGTAGATGGTGAAGAACACCAGGATCACGACCGCAGAGATGATCCGCAGCAGGCCGCTTTTATCTTCGAAACGGCTGGAGAAGTAGTCCGGCAGGGTCAGGGCGTCGCCGTTGTGCTCGGTCTGTACCCGCAGGCGACCGGCCACGAACAGCCAGTTGAGGTAGGCACCGACGATCAGGCCGATGGCGATCCAGCTTTCCGACAGGCCGGACATGTAGATCGCGCCCGGCAGGCCCATCAACAACCAGCCGCTCATGTCGGAAGCACCGGCTGACAAGGCAGTCACCACGCTACCGAGGCTGCGACCGCCCAGGATGTAATCGGAAAGGTTGTTGGTGGAGCGATAGGCCATGAAGCCGATCAGCACCATTGCTGCGATGTAGATCACGAACGTGATCAGGGTTGGATTACTAACGCTCATAGGAGTGACGCCCTGGCTTTGTTTTTATGTAGCAGCGGTCTGTCAGACGGCCACCCACTGAAAGTAGGTAAACGTAACTGCGTGCCGCGCATTTATGACTGACGTTTCCCCAGGAAAGCCGCCAGCCGATGAACCAAACCATTCAGTCGGTTGCACCTTGGGCGCGAATGCTATTCAACAAAGCAAATAAGGTGCAACCAGTTTCTTGGGAATAAGTTGCACCCAAGTGTAAAACCCGCAAAACGCCCCTTTTTTGCTCCTTTTCGGAGCAAGAACAGCCGATCTCAGAAGCAAATGCACCAAGCCGAAGCGGATTCCGTCGACGGCCGATTTTTTTCCGATCAAGCGACGAAAAATTCATCAACAAAATGGGTTGCACCCGGTTGCACCTCTCCCTGAGCAAAGCTAATCTTGCCGCCAGCTGATGCCACTCGGTAGTGGCACCCATGAGGATAAGAAAATGGCTACGACCACCCTTGGGGTCAAACTCGACGACCCGACCCGCGAACGCCTCAAGGCGGCCGCGACCTCCATTGATCGCACGCCGCACTGGCTGATCAAGCAGGCGATTTTCAATTACCTGGAGAAACTCGAGGGTGGTGCAACCCTGACCGAACTCAACGGCTTGAGCAGCAAGGACGCTGACGACGCAGGCGAAGTCCAGAGCGACCACGCCCACCAGTGCTTCCTTGAGTTCGCCGAGAGCATCCTGCCGCAATCCGTACTGCGCGCTTCGATCACTGCCGCTTACCGTCGCCCCGAGCCGGAAGTGGTGCCGATGCTGATCGAACAGGCCCGCCTGCCGGTGCAAATGGCCGAAGCCACCAACAAGCTCGCCGCGTCGATTGCGGAAAAACTGCGCAATCAGAAGAGTGCCGGCGGCCGTGCCGGGATTGTTCAGGGCCTGCTGCAGGAATTCTCGCTGTCGTCCCAGGAAGGCGTAGCCCTGATGTGCCTGGCCGAAGCACTGCTGCGGATCCCGGACAAAGGCACCCGCGACGCGCTGATCCGCGACAAGATCAGCACCGGTAACTGGCATCCGCACCTGGGCAACAGCCCGTCGCTGTTCGTCAACGCCGCTACCTGGGGCCTGCTGCTGACCGGCAAACTGGTCGCTACCCATAACGAAGCCGGCCTCACCTCGTCCCTGAGCCGCATCATCGGCAAGAGCGGCGAGCCGATGATCCGCAAGGGCGTCGACATGGCCATGCGCCTGATGGGCGAGCAGTTCGTGACCGGCGAAACCATCGCCGAAGCCCTGGCCAACGCGAGCAAATTCGAAGCCAAGGGTTTCCGCTACTCCTACGACATGCTCGGTGAAGCCGCCCTCACCGAACACGACGCGCAGAAATACCTGGCCTCGTACGAGCAAGCCATTCACTCCATCGGCAAAGCCTCCCACGGCCGTGGGATTTATGAAGGCCCGGGCATCTCCATCAAGCTCTCGGCCCTGCACCCGCGTTACAGCCGTGCGCAATACGAGCGCGTGATGGATGAGCTGTACCCACGCCTGCTGTCCCTGACCCTGCTGGCCAAGCAATACGATATCGGCCTGAACATCGACGCCGAAGAAGCCGACCGCCTGGAACTGTCGCTGGATCTGCTCGAGCGCCTGTGCTTCGAACCGCAGCTGACCGGCTGGAACGGCATTGGCTTCGTGATCCAGGCCTACCAGAAGCGTTGCCCGTATGTGATCGACTACGTCATCGATCTGGCACGCCGCAGCCGCCATCGCCTGATGATCCGCCTGGTAAAAGGCGCGTACTGGGACAGCGAGATCAAGCGCGCCCAGGTCGAAGGCCTGGAAGGCTACCCGGTGTATACCCGCAAGGTGTACACCGACGTTTCCTACATTGCCTGTGCACGCAAGCTGCTGTCGGTACCGGAAGTCATCTACCCGCAGTTCGCTACGCACAACGCCCATACCTTGTCGGCGATTTACCATATCGCCGGTCAGAACTATTACCCCGGCCAGTATGAATTCCAATGCCTGCACGGCATGGGTGAACCGCTGTACGAGCAGGTAGTAGGCAAGGTTTCCGAAGGCAAGCTGAACCGTCCGTGCCGCGTGTACGCACCGGTCGGCACTCACGAAACACTGCTGGCTTACCTGGTGCGTCGCCTGCTGGAAAACGGCGCCAACACCTCGTTCGTCAACCGCATCGCCGATCAGTCCATCTCAATCCAGGAGCTGGTGGCCGATCCAGTGGCCAGCATCGAGCAGATGGCGACGCTGGAAGGCGGCTTCGGCCTGCCGCACCCGCGTATCCCGCTGCCCCGTGACCTGTACGGGAGCGACCGTGCCAACTCGGCCGGTATCGACCTGGCCAACGAACACCGCCTGGCATCGCTGTCCTGCGCCCTGCTCGCCACCGCCCACAACAACTGGAAGGCCGCGCCGATGCTCGGTTGCGCCGCCAGCGAACAAGCGGCGACCCCCGTTCTGAATCCGTCCGACCTGCGTGACGTGGTCGGTCACGTGCAAGAAGCCACTGTCGAAGACGTCGACAACGCGATCCAGTGCGCCATCAGCGCCGGCCCGATCTGGCAGGCCACCCCGCCCGCCGAACGCGCCGCAATCCTGGAACGTGCCGCCGACCTGATGGAAGGCGAGATCCAGCCGCTGATGGGCCTGCTGGCCCGCGAAGCCGGCAAGACCTTCGCCAACGCCATCGCCGAAGTACGTGAGGCCGTGGACTTCCTGCGCTACTACGCGGTACAGGCGCGCAACGACTTCACCAATGACGCCCACCGCCCACTGGGCCCGGTGGTGTGCATCAGCCCGTGGAACTTCCCGCTGGCGATTTTCAGTGGGCAAGTGGCTGCCGCACTGGCCGCCGGTAACCCGGCCCTGGCCAAGCCTGCCGAACAAACCCCGCTGGTCGCCGCACAAGCCGTGCGCATCCTGCTCGAAGCCGGTATTCCCCAAGGCGTGCTGCAATTGCTGCCGGGCCAGGGTGAAAGCGTGGGTGCGCGCCTGGTGGGTGATGATCGCGTCAAGGGGGTGATGTTCACCGGTTCCACCGAAGTCGCGCGCCTGCTGCAACGCAATGTCGCCGGACGCCTGGATGCCCAGGGCCGTCCGATCCCGCTGATCGCCGAGACCGGCGGCCAGAACGCGATGATTGTCGATTCCTCGGCGCTCACCGAGCAGGTGGTCATCGACGTGGTGTCCTCGGCCTTCGACAGCGCTGGTCAACGTTGCTCGGCCCTGCGTGTGTTGTGCCTGCAGGAAGATTCGGCAGACCGCGTGATCGAAATGCTCAAGGGCGCCATGGCTGAATGCCGCCTGGGCAACCCGGAGCGCCTGTCGGTGGACATCGGCCCGGTGATCGACGCCGAAGCCAAGGCCGGCATCGAGAAACACATCCAGGCCATGCGCGACAAAGGCCGCAATGTGTACCAGGTGGCGATTGCCGACGGTGAAGAAATCAAGCGCGGCACCTTCGTGATGCCCACCCTGATCGAGCTGGAAAGCTTCGACGAGCTGCAACGGGAGATCTTTGGCCCGGTGCTGCACGTGGTGCGCTATAAGCGCAAGGAGATCGACCAGCTTATCGGCCAGATCAACGCTTCCGGCTATGGCCTGACCCTCGGCGTGCATACCCGTATCGACGAGACCATCGCCAAGGTCATCGACAACGTCAATGCCGGTAACGTCTACGTCAACCGCAACATCGTCGGCGCCGTGGTCGGCGTGCAGCCGTTCGGCGGCGAAGGCCTGTCGGGCACAGGCCCGAAAGCCGGTGGTCCGCTGTACCTGTACCGCTTGCTGTCGACCCGTCCTACCGATGCGATCGAGCAATCCTTCGTACGTGGCGACAAGCTGGCGGCACCGGATGTACGCCTGCGCGACGCCATGAGCCAACCGCTGACCGCCCTGAAAACCTGGGCCGACAGCAATAAGTTCAGCGAGCTGAGTGCGCTGTGCAGCCAGTTCGCCGCGCAATCCCAAAGCGGTATCACCCGTCAGTTGGCCGGCCCGACCGGCGAGCGCAACAGCTACGCCATCCTGCCCCGCGAGCACGTACTGTGCCTGGCGGACGTGGAAGGCGATCTGTTGACTCAACTGGCGGCAGTATTGGCGGTCGGCGGTTCGGCGGTGTGGCCGGAAACCGACCTGACCAAGGCCGTGTTCCCACGCCTGCCGAAGGAGATTCAGGCGAAAATCAAGCGCGTGGCCGACTGGACCAAGGACGAGGTGGTGTTTGACGCCGTCCTGCACCACGGCGATTCCGACCAACTGCGTGGGGTGTGCCAGCAAGTGGCGCAGCGTGGCGGGGCGATTGTCGGGGTACATGGTTTGTCTCAGGGCGAAACATCCATTGCCTTGGAGCGCCTGGTGATCGAGCGTGCGTTGAGCGTTAACACCGCTGCTGCAGGCGGTAATGCCAGCCTGATGACCATCGGCTAACTGAATGTGGGAGGGGGCTTGCCCTCTCCCACATTTGATCGCATTTCAATTCCCCTCCCCTTGTTCTGCCTCTTCATCACCCAGATCAATCTTGCTATCCAGTCTTTATTCGCGCACTTAGACTCAGGCCAATTCCCCCAAAGGTAAGCCGCCATGTCCGAGACGCTGCTCAGTTCCCGCAATCTGGCTTTCGAGCTGTATGAAGTCCTCGATGCCGAGGGCCTGACCCAGCGCGAGCGGTTTGCCGAGCACAATCGCGAAACGTTCGATGCCGCGATCAGCACCGCGCGCAGCATCGCCGAAAAGCACTTCGCCCCCCACAACCGTAAGAACGACGAAAACGAACCGCGCTACGAAAACGGCGCAGCCATCCTGATTCCGGAAGTCAAACCGGCGGTGGATGCGTTCCTTGAAGCCGGCTTTCTCAATGCGGCCCGTAGTTTCGAAGCCGGCGGCATGCAGTTGCCGACCCTGCTGTCCCAGGCCTGCTTCGCTCACTTCCAATCCGCCAACGCGGCCTCGACGTCTTACCCGTTCCTGACCATGGGCGCCGCCAACCTGATCGAAAGTTTCGGCACCGAGGAGCAAAAACTGCGCTTCCTGCAACCGATGATCGAAGGCCGCTTCTTCGGCACCATGGCCCTGACCGAGCCCCACGCAGGCTCGTCCCTGTCGGATATTCGTACCCGCGCCGAGCCCGCGGCTGACGGCAGCTATCGCCTCAAAGGCAACAAGATCTTCATCTCCGGCGGCGATCACCCGCTGTCGGAAAACATCGTGCATATGGTGCTGGCCAAGCTGCCGGACGCGCCCGCTGGGGTGAAGGGCATTTCGCTGTTTATCGTGCCCAAATTCCTGGTCAACGACGACGGCAGCCTCGGCGCGCGCAATGATGTGCTGCTGGCAGGGCTGTTTCATAAGATGGGCTGGCGCGGCACCACGTCCACGGCACTGAATTTCGGCGATAACGGCAACTGCGTCGGCTATCTGGTGGGTAAACCGCACCAAGGCCTGAGCTGCATGTTCCAGATGATGAACGAGGCGCGCATCGGTGTCGGCATGGGCGCGGTGATGCTCGGTTACGCCGGCTATCTCTATTCGCTGGAGTACGCCCGCGAACGCCCGCAAGGCCGCTTGCCCGACAGCAAGGACCCAGGCACCGCACCGGTCTCGATCATCCAGCACGCCGATATCAAGCGCATGCTGCTGACGCAAAAAGCCTACGTCGAAGGTGCCTTCGACTTGGGGTTGTACGCCGCGCGGCTGTTCGATGACACCACCACACTGGAAACCGAGGCCGAACGCAAACAGGCCCATGAACTGCTGGACCTGCTCACCCCCATCGTCAAATCCTGGCCCTCGGAGTTCTGCCTCAAGGCCAACGAACTGGCGATCCAGATCCTCGGCGGCCACGGCTATACCCGCGAATACCCGGTAGAGCAGTACTACCGCGACAACCGCCTGAACCCGATCCACGAGGGCACCCATGGCATCCAGTCCCTGGACCTGCTGGGGCGCAAGCTGGCGCAGAACGGCGGCGCAGGCCTGAAACAGTTGATCCGGCTGATCGCCGACACGGGCGCGCGAGCACAGGAATATCCAGGCCTGACGGCATTGAGAGAGCCGCTGGAGCACCTGGTCAGCCGCCTGCAAAGCGTGACCATCGGCCTGCTGACGGATCTCGCCCAGGGCAAGGTCAACAGCAGCCTGGCGAACTCGGCGCTGTACCTGAAGGTATTCGGGCATACGGTGATTGGCTGGCGCTGGCTGGAACAGGCGATTCGCGCCGAAGAAGGGCTGGCCAAGGGCAATGTGGCCGATGTCGCCTTCTATAAAGGCAAGCTCCAGGCCGCCCGGTACTTCCTGACTTGGGAGATTCCGGGCTGCCATCATGAACTGGCGATTCTGGAGGCACGGGATGATACGTGCCTGGGGATGCAGGATGAGTGGTTCTAGGGCTGGATCGCCTTGGAAATCACCTCGACCGTGGCGCTGACTTGCTCTTGGTAACGGTCGAGTTCCTGCTGGTGAGCCTGCTGCATTTCGATCTGCTCGGCGCACAGGTTCAGCGCCGCCAGCACCAGTAGCTTGTCACCGATCAGGGTCGGGTACTTTTTCTTGGTGGTGGCCAGGGAGGCCTTGAGCATGGTCACGGCGTGCATCAGGGTTTTATCTTCCCCGGCCGGGGCCTTGATCGAGTAATCCTCTCCGAGAATCGAAACGACCTTTATCCCTTCATTCATGCGCTGACAGGGCCTGCGCTCACGCGCTCAACCAGCGCCTGGATCCGCGCTGCGGTGGCGCCGTGCTTTTCTTCCTGCTCCATCAGGTTCAGTTGCAAGCTGTCGTTCTCATCCTTGGCGCGAGCCAGTTCGGCCTTGAGGGATTCGTTGCTGCCCAGTAGCTCCTGATTCTGCTGTACCAGGTCGCTGACCAGTTGTTCCAGTTGGCTGAGGGATGCTTCTAACATTTTGATTTCTCGGGCTTTTTCAAAGGGCGGTGACGATAAAGAAAATTCACCTCGGATGCCAGGGTTATCCCCGGCGCGCAGCCCGTTTTCATGGGCCGGGCCACGCTTTCGAGCCTTAGTGACTGCATTTCCCCCATCTGGTTCCTGAATCCGCGCATCCCCTCGTCAGATGCGACAAAAACGCACAGCCCCCTTTAGACTTTAGTCGTACGTCCGATAGAGAGACACACCCCGTCTCATGACCGCACGGATTGCGCCTCTCCCAGGATTTCCGCATGTCGCTTCGTAATATGAATATCGCCCCGAGGGCCTTCCTCGGCTTCGCGTTTATTGGCGCGTTGATGTTGTTTCTAGGCGTGTTCGCCCTGAACCAGATGAGCAAGATCCGTGGCGCCACCGAAGACATCACCTTGTCCAGCGTGCCAAGCATCCGCGCCCTGGATGAGTTCACCCAACTGACCCTGCGCCTGCGGGTGTTGTCTTACCGCTTGCTGACCAACCGCGAGCCGGATGTGCAGCAAAAGACCCTGGAAGCCTTCGAACTGCGCAACCAGCAGATCCGCACCGCCCAGGGCGTCTACGAGAAACTGATTGAAAGCAGCGAAGAACGTAGCACCTACAACGAATATGTAAGCCTGCTGGGCCAGTACCATCAGATTGAAGAGCGCATGAAGAGCCTGTCACGGGCCAACCAGGTGGATGAGCTGCGCAGCCTGCTTAACACCGAATTGCTGAGCAACTCCGAGCAGGTCAACGCCGTGCTGACGCGCCTGCTGGACCTCAATAACAAGATGGCCCTGGCCACCAATCAGGAGGCCGAAGACCAGTACAACGCGGCCTTCAACCTGGTCGTGGGCCTGCTGGTGATCGCCACGCTGCTGACCCTGCTGTTTGCCTGGCTGCTGACCCGCAGCATCACCCTGCCGATTTCACTGGCACTGGAAGCGGCGGAAGAAGTCGCCGAAGGCAACCTGACACGGCCGATAAAAGTCGACGGCAACGATGAGGCCGGGCGCCTGCTCGCCGCCATGGCCAAGATGCAGGACAAACTGCGCGACACCCTGCAACGCATCGCGGGCTCCGCCACTCAACTGGCTTCCGCCGCCGAGGAACTGAACGCCGTCACCGACGAAAGCGCTCGTGGCCTGACCCGGCAAAACAACGAAATCGAACAAGCCGCCACCGCCGTCAACGAGATGACCAGCGCCGTCGAAGAAGTCGCACGCAATGCGGTGAGCACCTCGGAAGCCTCGCGCAACGCCACCACGTCTGCTGGCGACGGCCGCGACCTAGTGCAGGAAACCGTCAGCGCCATCGAGCGCATGAGCGGCGACGTGCAAGCAACCGCCACGCTGATCGGCGAACTGGCCAATGAGTCGCGCGATATCGGCAAAGTACTGGACGTGATTCGCGGCCTGGCCGACCAGACCAATTTGCTGGCCCTGAACGCGGCGATTGAAGCCGCACGTGCCGGTGAAGCCGGTCGCGGGTTCGCGGTGGTCGCCGATGAAGTGCGGGCCCTGGCCCATCGTACCCAGCAGTCCACCAGCGAGATCGAGCGGATGATCGGCAGTATCCAGGCCGGCACCGAGCACGCGGTGGACTCGATGCGCAACAGCACCGAGCGGGCGGAGTCGACGCTGAACATCGCCAAAGGCGCGGGAATGTCGCTGGACACCATCAACACGGCGATTGTCGAGATCAACGAGCGCAACCTGGTGATCGCCAGCGCGGCGGAAGAACAGGCGCAGGTGGCGCGGGAAGTGGACCGCAACCTGGTGAACATTCGTGACCTGTCGGTGCAGTCGGCCACCGGCGCCAGCCAGACCAGTGCGGCGAGCAGTGAGCTGTCGCGCCTGGCGGTGGATTTGAATGGGATGGTTGGCCGCTTCCGCCTCTAACTGCCTGCACTGGCTTGAAATGTGGGAGGGGGCTTGCCCTAATGCCGGTCAGTTAAGGCTTTTTGTAGGAGCGAGCCTGCTCGCGAAAAACGCCCAGGCAACGCGTTCATTCTCGATAAGCGCGGTGACCCTGAGTTCTTCGCGAGCAAGCTCGCTCCTACAGTGAATCACTTTCGCTTAACTGAACGGCATTAGGGCTTGCCCCTCCCACATTTAGTTATGCGTGAATCAGAAAAAGCTTTTTGACAGTACCGCAATTCAACAGGTTAGAATCCCTGGCACGTAGACTGCATGGTCAGTTTGCGTCCCGTCTTGTTTGCCCATGGAGTACTGCCTTTGAATGCGACGACCATCAACAGCCTGTTCTTGATCGGCGCGTTGCTGGTGAGTGCGAGCATTCTGGTGAGTTCTCTTTCCTCGCGCCTGGGTATCCCGATCCTGGTGATCATCCTGGCCGTGGGCATGGTGGCCGGCGTCGATGGCGGCGGCATCATTTTCGACAATTACCCGACTGCCTACCTGGTGGGCAACCTCGCGCTGGCAGTGATCCTGCTCGACGGCGGTTTGCGTACACGGGTGGCGAGTTTCCGCGTGGCACTCTGGCCGGCATTGTCCCTGGCCACGGTGGGGGTGTTGATTACCACCGGCCTCACCGGCATGGCGGCGGCCTGGCTGTTTGACCTGAATATTATCCAGGGCCTGCTGATCGGTGCGATTGTCGGCTCGACCGACGCCGCAGCGGTGTTCTCGCTGCTGGGCGGCAAGGGCCTGAACGAACGGGTGACCGCCAGCCTCGAGATCGAATCCGGCAGCAACGACCCGATGGCGGTGTTCCTCACCGTCACCCTGATCGACATGCTCGCCAGCGGCCAGACCGGCCTGCACTGGAGCCTGCTGACCCACCTGGTGCGCGAGTTCGGCATCGGTGGCATCGTCGGCCTCGGCGGCGGCTGGTTGATGCTGCAAATGGTCAACCGCATCAACCTGGCCACCGGTCTGTACCCGATCCTGGTAATCGCCGGCGGCCTGTTCGTGTTCGCCCTGACCAACGCCTTCCATGGCAGCGGCTTCCTCGCCGTGTACCTGTGCGGCCTGGTGATCGGCAATCGGCCGGTGCGTAGCCGTCATGGCATTTTGCATATGCTCGACGGCATGGCCTGGCTCGCGCAGATCGGTATGTTCCTGGTGCTGGGCCTGCTGGTCACGCCCCATGATTTGCTGCCGATTGCCCTGCCGGCCCTGGGCCTGGCGCTGTGGATGATCCTGTTTGCGCGGCCGCTATCGGTGATGGTCGGCCTGCTGCCGTTCAAAGCCTTCCATGGCCGCGAAAAGGCCTTTATCGCCTGGGTCGGCCTGCGCGGCGCGGTGCCGATCATCCTGGCGGTGTTCCCGTTGATGGCCGGCCTGCCCCATGCGCAGCTGTACTTCAACCTGGCGTTCTTTATCGTCCTGGTGTCGCTGCTGGTACAGGGCACCAGCCTGCCGTGGGTGGCCAAGCTGCTCAAAGTGACCGTGCCGCCGGACCCGGCGCCGATCTCCCGCGCAGCCCTGGAAGTGCACGTCACCAGCGAGTGGGAGCTGTTCGTCTACCGCCTCGGCGCAGAAAAATGGTGCATCGGCGCGGCCCTGCGCGAGCTGAAAATGCCCGAAGGCACGCGCATCGCGGCCCTGTTCCGTGGCCAGCAACTGCTCCATCCGTCGGGTAGTACGGTGCTGGAAGTCGGCGATCTGCTCTGTGTGATCGGCCATGAACACAACCTGCCGGCCCTGGGCAAACTGTTCAGCCAGGCACCGCAACGCGGCCTCGATTTGCGCTTCTTCGGCGACTTCGTCCTCGAAGGCGACGCCCAGCTGGGCGCGGTTTCGGCGCTGTATGGCCTCAAGCTCGAAGGGATCGACCCGGACATGCCGCTGAGCCGCTTCATCACCCAGAAAGTCGGCGGCGCGCCGGTCGTGGGCGACCAGGTGGAGTGGAACAACACCATCTGGACCGTCGCGGTCATGGACGGGAACAAGATTGGCAAAGTCGGCGTCAGATTCCCCGAAGGAAGTCGCCCGGGCCCCGGACTCTTCCTCTAAACTGCGGGGCGACAGCACGCCCCCGATTCTTCACCTTGCTCGATCGGTCTCTATGCCAACCCTGCGCACTTTTCTCGCCACTGCCCTGCTGGGCCTGATCCTTTGTGTCGGCAGCGTCTACGCCGCCGACCCACCCAGCGCCGACGCCATCCAGCAAACCCTGGACAAGCTGCCGGATCGCAAACTGCCCGACGCCGACATGAAGGCGCTGCAGTCGATCCTGCAACAGACCCTGACCTACCTGGGCAACAAGCAGGATTACGAGCAGCGCCTGGTCGACCTCAAGCGCCAGCTGGAAGACGCGCCGCGCCAGACCAGCGAGAACCAGCGCGAACTGACCCGGCTCAAGGCCACCAAGGTCATTCCGGTGGCCCAACGCTACGCCACCCTGCCGGTGCCGCAGCTCGAGCAATTGCTGGTGCAGCGCAGCACCCAGCAAGGCGACCTGCAAAAGGAACTGGCCGACGCCAACAGCCTGACCATCGCCGCCCAGACCCGTCCCGAGCGCGCCCAGACCGAAATCAGCAGCAGCCAGACGCGCATCCAGCAGATCAATGCCACCCTCAAGGCCGGCAAGGACAATGGCAAAGCCCTCAGCAGCGACCAGCGCAACCAGCTGAATGCCGAACTGGCCTCCCTGAATGCCCTGATCCCCCTGCGTCGCCAGGAACTGGCCGGCAACAGCCAGCTGCAGGACCTGGGCAACAGCCAGCACGACCTGATCCAGGAAAAAACCGCGCGCCTGGAACAGGAGATCCAGGACCTGCAAACCCTGATCAACCAGAAACGCCTGGCCCAGTCCCAGCAGACCGTCACCCAACAGTCCATCGAAGCGCAGAAAGCCGGCGGCAGCAGCCTGCTGGCCACGGAAAGCGCGGCCAACCTGAAGCTCTCCGACTACCTGCTCAAGAGCACCGACCGCCTCAACGACCTGACCCAGAAGAACCTGCAGACCAAGCAACAGCTGGACACCGTGACCCAGAGCGATTCGGCCCTGGACGAGCAGATCAATGTGCTCAAGGGCAGCCTGCTCCTCTCGAAGATTCTGTATAAGCAGAAACAAGCGTTGCCCCGCCTGACGGTGGACCGCGACCTGGCGGACGATATCGCCAACATTCGCCTGTACCAGTTCGAGGTCAACCAACAGCGCGAGCTGATCAGCTCCCCCAGCACCTATGTGGATAACCTGCTGGCCAACCAGCCGCCGGCCGACGTCACCCCGCAACTGCGCCGCACCCTGCTGGAACTGGCGATCACCCGCAGCGACCTGCTGGAGCGCCTGAGCCGCGAGCTGAGCGCGCTGCTCAACGAATCCATCACCCTGCAACTGAACCAGAAACAACTGCTCAGCACCGCCACCACCCTGCGCGCGACGCTCGATGAACAGATGTTCTGGATCCCCAGCAACAAGCCGCTGGACACCGAGTGGCTGGAAACCGTGCCGGCGCACCTGAGCAAGCAAGTCACCACCCTGCCCTGGGCCTCCAGCGTCAGCGAGCTGTACGACGGCCTGACCCAGCGTCCGCTGCTGTTTTTGCCGTTGCTGCTGTTGATCGGTGCCCTGTTGTGGCGCCGCAACGCGTTGTACGCGCGCCTGAAAAGAGTCCACCTGGACATCGGCCACTTCAAACGCGACAGCCAATGGCACACGCCCCAGGCGATCCTGGTGAATATCCTGTTGGCGATGCCGGTAGCACTGGGCCTGGCGCTGTGCGGCTACGCGCTGCAGATCGACGCACGTGGGCAGAACGCCAACCTGGGTGCGGCGCTGTTGCAGATTGCCCAGGCGTGGCTGGTGTTCTACACCGCCTACCGCATCCTGGCGCCGGGCGGCGTGGCCGAGTTGCACTTCCGCTGGGAAAAGCCCCAGGTCGAATTCCTCCAGGGCTGGGTGCGCAAGCTCGGGCTGGTGGTGCTGGCCCTGGTGGCCGTGGTGGCGATTGCCGAGCATCAACCGGCGGCGCTGGCCGACGACGTGCTGGGCATTGGTGTGGTCCTGACCTGCTACGCCCTGATGGCCTGGCTGTTGGGACGCCTGCTGCTGCACAGCCCGACCCACGAAAAAGCCTCGCTGTTCCGCAAAGCCGTGGGCCTGCTGTTTACCGCCCTGCCTATCGCGCTGTTCATTGCCGTGTGCTTTGGCTACTACTACACCGCACTCAAGCTCAGCGACCGGCTGATCAACACCCTGTACCTGCTGATGTTCTGGCTAGTCATCGAAGCCACCTTCGTGCGCGGCCTGGGCGTTGCCGCCCGACGCCTGGCCTATTCCCGCGCCCTGGCCAAACGCCAGGCCGCTAAGGAAGCCGGCGAAGGCGAAGCGGTGATCGAAGAGCCGACCCTGGATATCGAACAGGTCAACGAACAATCGATGCGCCTGATCCGCCTGGCGCTGCTCGGCGGCTTTATCGCGGCGCTGTACTGGGTATGGTCGGACCTGATCTCGGTATTTTCCTACCTGGACAACGTCACCCTGTACGAATACACCAGCGGCACCGGTGCCAATATCAGCATGGTGCCGATCAGCATCGGCGACCTGCTCGGCGCGCTGATCATCATCGGCATCACCTTCGCCCTGGCGCGCAACCTGCCCGGCCTGCTGGAAGTGCTGGTGCTGTCCAAGCTGGACCTGGCCCAGGGCAGTGCCTACGCCACGACCACCTTGCTGTCCTACATCATTGCCGGCGTGGGCTTTGTCTCGACCCTGTCCACCCTCGGCGTGAGCTGGGACAAGTTGCAATGGCTGGTGGCCGCGCTGTCGGTGGGGTTGGGCTTCGGCATGCAGGAGATCTTCGCCAACTTTATCTCCGGCATCATGATCCTGTTCGAGCGCCCGGTGCGTATCGGCGACACCATCACCATCGGCAACCTGTCGGGCACGGTAAGCAAGATCCGCATCCGCGCTACCACCATCACCGACTTCGACCGCAAGGACATCATCGTCCCGAACAAGACGTTCATTACCGGGCAACTGATCAACTGGTCCCTGACCGACACCATCACCCGCGTGACCCTCAAGCTGGGCGTGGACTACGGCTCCGACCTGGACCTGGTGAAGGAATTGTTGCTCAAGGCCGCGCGAGAAAACCCAAGGGTGTTGAAGGAACCGGAACCCCATGTGTACTTCCTCAACTTCGGCGAAAGTACGCTGGACCACGAACTGCGCATGCACGTGCGCGACCTCGGTGACCGCAACCCGGTGATCGACGAAGTGAACCGCTTTATCAACCGCGAGTTCAAGAACCACCACATCAACATCTCGTTCCGGCAGATGGAGGTGTACCTGAAAAACCTCCACGGCCAGGAGTACAAGCTGGTGCCGGTGGAGGACGAGAAGAGAACCATCGTCGGACCGACCGAGGCGCAAGATGTGCCGGAGCCGCCGGACGGCAAAGTGGCGGATGCACCCGAGCCACCGCCCAGCAAACTCGACTAAACGCCCTATCCCCAGCAGAATGCTCGGACATTCTGCTGGAGATGGCCGGTGAAAGCCCTCGACGAACTGACCTTCGACAACCGCTTCGCACGCCTGGGCGACGCGTTCTCAACCCACGTATTGCCCGAGCCCCTCGACGAACCGCGCCTGGTGGTGGCAAGCAATGCCGCCATGGCCCTGCTCGACCTCGACCCTGCCGTGGCGCAAACGCCGGTGTTCGCCGAGCTGTTCAGCGGCCATAAGCTGTGGGCCGAAGCCGAGCCGCGGGCAATGGTCTACTCCGGGCACCAGTTCGGCGGCTACACCCCGCAGTTGGGCGATGGTCGGGGATTGCTGCTGGGCGAGGTATACAACGAGGCCGGCGAACATTGGGACCTGCACCTCAAGGGTGCCGGGATGACGCCCTACTCGCGCATGGGCGACGGCCGCGCGGTGCTGCGCTCGTCGATTCGGGAGTTCCTGGCCTCCGAAGCGCTGCATGCACTGGGCATCCCCACCAGCCGTGCGTTGTGCGTGATCGGCTCCAGCACCCCGGTCTGGCGTGAGAAGCAGGAACGTGGGGCGATGGTGCTGCGCCTGGCGCCCAGCCATATCCGTTTTGGTCATTTCGAATATTTCTACTACACCAAGAAGCCCGAACAGCAGGCCGAGCTGGCCGAACACGTGTTGAACCTGCATTACCCCGAGTGCCGCGAACAGCCCGAGCCCTACCTGGCGATGTTCCGAGAAATCGTCGAGCGCAATGCCGAGATGATCGCCAAATGGCAGGCCTATGGTTTCTGCCACGGCGTGATGAACACCGACAACATGTCGATCCTCGGCATCACCTTCGACTTCGGGCCGTTTGCGTTTCTCGACGACTTTGATGCGCACTTCATCTGCAATCACTCGGACCATGAAGGACGCTACTCCTTCAGCAACCAGGTGCCCATCGGCCAGTGGAACCTCAGCGCGCTGGCCCAGGCGCTCACGCCGTTTATCAGCGTCGATGCCTTGAAAGAAGCCCTTGGCCTGTACCTGCCGCTGTACCAGGCCCACTATCTGGACCTGATGCGCCGCCGACTGGGGCTGACCACCGCCGAAGACGACGACCAGAAGCTGGTGGAGCGGTTGCTGAAGCTGATGCAGAACAGCGGCGTGGATTACACCTTGTTCTTCCGGCGCCTGGGCGACGAATCGGCAGCGCTGGCGGTGGCGAAGCTGCGCGATGACTTTGTTGACCTCGCCGGGTTCGATGCCTGGGCCGAGCTGTACACGGCCCGTGTTGCGCGGGACGGGGATTACAGCGAAGAGCAGCGCCGTGAGCGGATGCATGCAGTGAACCCGCTGTACATCCTGCGCAACTACCTCGCACAGAACGCTATCGCCGCCGCCGAATCAGGCGACTACAGCGAAGTGCAGCGACTACATGAGGTGCTTTCCAAACCGTTCGAGGAGCAGCCGGGGATGGAACAATACGCGCAGCGGCCGCCGGATTGGGGCAAGCATTTGGAGATCAGTTGTTCATCGTGATACGCGCCATGCCCACGGTTAGATGAACAGGTCGACCGGCACCTTGAAAAAATCCGCCAGCCAACGAATCTGTCGCACGTTCAGCTGGCGTTTTCCACTGAGGATTTCCGAGACCACCGATTGAGCGCCAACACCCGGCAAATCACTCTGAGTCAGGCCATGCTCCTGCATCATTGATCGCAGTACGTCGACACCGCTCGCCTCAGGCATCGGCCAATGCACCAGGTCATAAGCCTCGACCCAGTCACCGATGATATCGACCACGCCCATCAACGGATGGGCTTCGTCATCCCCGACGATGTCCAGTAATTCGTCGAGCGCCTCCACCAGAACATCGTAGTCAGCCTCGGTTTTGGGCTTGCGCAACAGGGGCGACACGAATTGCCAATGCTCGGCCACCTGCTCAATCAGCACACTCATTTTCAATCACTCCTTCCATTTACCCTTGTCGTATTCCCGATGGTCCAGCACATGCCGAATATAAAGCCGCTGCATTCGGTAGCGCCCCCACCTTATCCACTGCGGGAAAATCGATTTCAACGCCGCGAATTCCTCAGGATTGAGGACTTTGACTTTCCGATACCACTCATCCAAAGCACTGGCTGAATGAGGCCACTTCAACTTGGCACTTCTGATTTGTTTCGCACTGATTACACGCATGCAACATCCCTATCGCATATTGCTATGAAGGCTAAACCCGAACGCCGGCTATCGCAATTTGCTATGGCGTCGAACGGACCGATGGTGCTATTTCGAACAAGCACTTCCAGCCTAGATAGGCACGCGCCAATCGACATTTGCGAATCTGTTAGCACATGCGTCGCTACCCCCAAGCTTGATAAAGCTGATGCCTGACTCCAGATAGGGAGCATTGGCCACATCCACGGAGCCCACCATGTCCGAACCTCTCGTTATCCCCTGCCCCCATTGCAACGGCCTCAACCGCATCCCCGCAGAACGCCTGGGTGATACGCCCAAGTGCGGGCGCTGCAAGCAACCGGTTCTACTGGGCAAGCCTTTCGAGCTGAAACAAGGCGACTACGCCAGCCAGATCAAGGGCGACCTGCCGCTGCTGGTGGACGTGTGGGCCGATTGGTGTGGACCATGCAAGTCGTTTGCGCCGGTGTTTGAACAGGCGGCCGGGCAGCTGGAAGGCAAGTGCAGGCTGGCCAAGCTGGACAGCGAGGCCAATCAGCAGCTGTCGGCACAATTGGGGATTCGTTCGATCCCCAGTCTGATTCTGTTCAAGAACGGCCGCGAAGTGGCGCGCCAGAGCGGAGCGTTTCCGTTGCCGCAGCTGATGAGCTGGTTGCGTAGCCAGGGGGTATAACCGGACCTGGAGAACAATGCTGGACAGTGTGGGAGGGGGCTTGCTCCCGATGGCGGTGGCTCAGCTACAGATGAGCTAGCTGGCATACCGCTATCGGGGGCAAGCCCCCTCCCACAGGGATTCTTTGTTGCCTTAAAGGTCAGGCGTTTTCCAGCAGGTTATGCAGCTCCACGAATTGCTGCGTGAGCTTGTGCCGTGGGTCGAGGTGGATCAGCGGCTTGTTCTCCTGGTGCGACTCGCGCATGCGCACCGAGCTGGCCAGGTACACCGGCAACACCGGCAAGCCCTCGGCAATCAACTCATCGAGTATCTGCTGCGGCAAACTCGCCCGTGCCTGGAACTGGTTGACCACGATACCTTCCACTTCGAGGCCTTCGTTGTGGTCTTCCTTCAATTCTTCGATTTCAGCCAGCAGGCCATACAGGGCCTGGCGCGAGAAGCTGTCGCAATCAAAGGGAATCAACACACGATCAGCGGCAATCAGCGCAGAAACCGCATAAAAGTTCAGGGCTGGCGGGGTATCCAGGTAGATCCGGTCGTAATCTTCGCTCAGTTCATCGAGCAGCTTTCGCAGCTTGTTGATCTTGTGCTTGGCCTCAAGCTTGGGCTGCAGGTCCGCGAGTTCGGCGGTGGCGGTGATGACGTGCAGGTTGTCGAAGGGGGTTTCGTAGATATCGACCTTGTTCTTCTTCGAAAACGGCCCGGAAGACAGGGTTTGCTTGAAAAAGTCCGCGATCCCCATGGGGATGTCGTCGCCAGTCAGCCCCGTCAGGTATTGGGTTGAATTGGCCTGTGCATCGAGGTCCACCAACAGGGTTCGATAGCCTTCGCTGGCGCTGACCGCCGCCAGGTTGCAGGCGATGCTCGACTTGCCAACACCGCCTTTTTGATTGAACACCACGCGCCGCATGGAAAAACCTCCGTGTATCAATGAATGTCCGAGTGTAGAGGGCAAAAGCGCCTGTTAGCTACCTCGTTCATCGATGCATTGCTGCATTGCATCGGGTCTGTCATATGTCGCGTACAAATGAAAAGGAAGTGTCCGACGATCCAAGTTGCCCCTCGTTGAAGGACAATCTGTAAACCTTCCCGACTTATTTGTAATCGGCCTTGCACAATTCTTTACCAAAGTTTGCTAGAACCCCGCAGCACCGGGATAATGCGCGCCACTCGGCGATTGCTCCTTGTCCCGGTATTCGGGGCCAAAAGCCGCACATGGAAGCCCGCAGGGGCGGGATAACTTCTCAGTGATCAACTTCAACATCGCCCAATGGCGCGCCTGGGCCCCCGGCCTGGAAAGCGCGGACGACTGGCACGCCTGGTGCCAGGCCCCGGTGTTGCTGCCTGCCAGCGATGCCTCGCCCGACGTGTCGTTCCTGCCGGCCATGCAGCGCCGCCGCCTGAGCCGCCTGGCGCGCATGGCGTTCAGCGTAGGCTGGCCGCTGGCCGACGGCCTGCAAGACTTGCCGCTGGTGTTTATTTCCCGGCATGGCGAAACCCCGCGCACCCTCGACATCCTCAGCGACCTGGCCAACGACCAGCCGCTGTCGCCGACCCAATTCAGCCTGTCGGTGCATAACGCGGTGATTGGCCTGTGGTCGATCCTGCGCAATGAAACCAGCGAAATGACAGCCATCGCCGCCGCCGGCGATGGCCTGGAGCACGGCATGCTCGAAGCCGCGGCCCTGCTCAACGAAGGCGCTCCGGCGGTATTACTGGTCATCACCGAAGAACAGCCGCCCGAGGCCTACGCCAGTTGGATCGTTGACGTGCCGTTTCCCTACGCCCTCGGCCTGCTGCTGACACCAGGCGACGAGTGGCAACTGGAACTCAGCGCCGGCACTGTCCAACCCACTCAAACCCAGTGGCCCCACGCCCTGAACCTGCTGCGCGCCCTGCTGACCGAACAGGGCGCCTGCCAACATGCCTGGAAGAACCGTGTATGGAACTGGCAACGCAAGTCGTGAACGATAAGCCACGGGATGCCTACTACTGGCGCCTGTTCGCCACTGCCGCGAGCTTCTTCGTATTCGGCGTCGGCGGGTTGTGCCTGCGCTTGCTGGTCTTTCCCCTGCTCAGCTGCCTGCCGGGCAACGTAGAAAGGCACCAGCGCCGCGCCCGCCATACCATCAGCAAGCTGTTCTGGTTCTTTATCCGCCTGATGCAGCGCGCCGGCGTGCTGACCTACAGCGTCGAAGGCGCCGAACGGCTCGGCCAGCCAGGCCAGATGATCATCGCCAACCATCCGTCGCTGATCGACGTGGTGTTCCTGATCGGCCTGATGCGCCAGACCAATTGCGTGATCAAGCAGAGCCTGTTTCAAAACCCGTTCACCCGTGGCCCGGTGCGCGACGCGGGTTACATAAGCAACGACGGCAGCGCAGACATGCTCGACGCCGCCGCCGACGCCCTGCGCCAAGGCCAGACGCTGATCATCTTTCCCGAAGGCACCCGCACCACCCCCGGCGTGGCGCCCGCCTTTCATCGCGGGGCCGCCGCCATTGCCCTGCGCGGTGCGACAATCATCACCCCGGTAGTGATCAAGGTCAGCCCCACCACTCTGACCAAGGCCGAACCCTGGTATCGCATCCCTAAATGCCGTTTTCACTTCAGTTTGCGCGTGGGGGCCGATATAGAACCACAGGCGTTCGCAACACTGGGGCCCGCGCCCCAGGCCTCACGCAAGCTCAACGATTACCTGCACCACTATTTCATTAAGGAGCTCGCCGAAGATGAGCGACCAACACCGCCTTGAGCACGACATAAAGCTGTTGATCATCGAGGCCCTGGGCCTGGAAGACATCAGCGCCGACGACATCGGCAGCGACCAAACCCTGTTCGGCGAAGGCCTGGGCCTGGATTCGGTAGACGCCCTGGAATTGGGCCTGGCGATCCAGAAAACGTACGGTATCAAGATCGATGCCGACGCCAAGGACACCCGCAATCACTTCACCAACGTGGCCAGCCTTGCGGCGTTCGTCACGGCCAGACAGGCAGCTTGAGACCGGACCATGCAAACTCGTGACGATATTTTCAACACCCTGCGCGATGCCTTGGTGGAACTGTTTGAACTGCCCCCGGAGCGCGTCACCCTCGACGCCAACCTGTATCAGGACCTGGAGATCGACAGCATCGATGCCGTGGACCTGATCGACCATATCAAGCGCCAGACCGGCAAGAAGATCGCCGCCGAAGAGTTTAAGGCCGTGCGCACCGTCAACGACGTGGTTGAGGCGGTGTACCGTCTGGTCCAGCCTGCCGCATGAGCCGGCTGATCGGCCTTGGCCTGTTATTGGCGGGGCTGCTGTACCCGTTTGCGGTGTATTACGGCACCGAGCACTTTGCGCCCTGGCAATTCGGCCTGCTGCTGGGCAGCCTGTGGCTGCTGCGCGCGGTCACGGGTGCGGCACGCCCCGGCAGCCGCTGGATGGCGTTGGCGGTGATCGTGTTTTGCCTGGCCCTGGCCTGGTTCGACAACCCGCACCTGTTGCGCTGGTACCCGAGCCTGGTCAGTGCGTTCATGTTGGCGCTGTTCGGCCTGAGCCTGAAATACGGCCCGCCGATGGTGGAGCGTCTGGCGCGCATGACCGACCCGGTGCTGCCGCCGCACGCGATTGTGTATACGCGCCAGGTCACCGTGGTGTGGTGCGTGTTTTTTCTGTGTAATGGCCTGCTCGCCGCCGCCCTCACCCTATGGGCGCCGTTGAGCTGGTGGACGTTGTACAACGGCTTGATTGCCTACGGGCTGATGGGGCTGTTGTTTGCCGTGGAATGGCTGGTACGACAAAGGGTTCGAGGCCGCGTATGAATGGGTTGAATCTTGAGCATCTGTTGCTCGAGCCGCTGGAACAGCGTTTGGTGACCACCGAACCTGCAATGAATCACGCCCAGCTGTGGGAGCACTCCCTGAGCCTGGCCGCCGGGCTGCAAGCCCGTGGCATCCAGCGCCTGGCCCTGCACCTGGAAGACGCCGGCCTGCTGGCGATTGCACTGCTGGGCGCCTGGCGCGCCGGGGCCAGCGTACTGCTGCCCGCCGATCTGCAACCCCAGACCCGCCAACGCTGGGACACGGTTGTCGACGCCTGGCTGACTGAAGCGGCAGACCTGGACGCGCTGTATCAAGCACCGTTGAGCCCGGCTGCCCTCGACCTGGACACCTGCCAACTGAGCCTGTGCACCTCCGGCTCCAGCGGCGAACCCAAGCGTATCGACAAGACCCTGCGCCAGTTGGCCAATGAGGTCCAGGCCCTGGAAGCCCTGTGGGGCGCCGACCTGAAAGACGCCTGCATCATCGGCAGTGTCGCCACCCAGCACATCTACGGTTTGCTGTTCCGCGTGCTGTGGCCGCTGTGCGCCGGTCGCAGCTTTGTGCGCCGCCAGCTGGCGTTTCCGGAAGACATGCAACGCGCCAGCCGCGAACACCCGCAATTCGCCTGGGTCGCCAGCCCGGCGCTGCTCAAGCGCATGGGCGACAACCTCGATTGGCCGGCGCTGAGCCAGGTATCGCGGGTGTTCTCGTCGGGCGGCGCCCTGCCCATCGAGGCGGCCGGCAGTCTATACGAGCGCTTGCAGCAATGGCCAACCGAGATCCTCGGCAGCTCGGAAACCGGCGGCATCGCCTGGCGCCAGGGCGCGCAACCCTGGCAGCCGTTCGCCGACATACACCTGAGCCAGGACGCCGACGGAGCCCTGCGCATCGCCTCGCCGTACTTGCCCGTCGGGCACATAGAACAAACCGCTGACGCGGCGCGCATCCATGCCGATGGTCGCTTCGAGCTGCTCGGGCGCCTGGACCGTATCGTCAAGCTGGAAGAAAAACGCATCTCCCTGCCCATGCTTGAGCAGGCGCTGATGACCCACCCGTGGGTCGTCGAAACGCGCCTGGGGGTGGTGCAGGAAAACCGCGCCTCCCTCGGCGCGCTGGTGGTGCTCAGTGCCGACGGCCTGCACGCCCTGCGCAACCAGGGCCGACGGACTGTCACCCAGACCCTGCGCCAGCATTTGAGCCAGCATTGCGAGGCCCTGGCGCTACCACGTCGCTGGCGGCTGCTGCGCCAGCTGCCGCTGAATGCCCAGGGCAAACTGCCCCAGGCCGATGTGGCCGCGCTGCTGCTGGCGCCCCGGCCCAAGGCGCCGGAAGTGCTGGAGCAAGTCGAAGTCGATGGCGAATGGACCTTGCAACTGAGCGTGCCGCCGGACCTGGCCTATTTCAGCGGCCACTTCCCGGTCACTCCGGTATTGCCCGGCGTGGTCCAGGTGGAGTGGGCGTTCAACCTCGGCCAACAACTGCTCGATCTGCCCGCGACCTTTGCCGGCATGGAAGTGCTCAAGTTCCAGCAACTGGTGCGCCCCGGCGACCGTATCGAACTGCACCTGCGCTTTGACCAGGAACGCGGCAAGTTGTATTTCGCCTACCGCAACGGCGTCGCGGCCTGTGCCAGCGGCCGCATCCAATTGGAAGCCGCCCATGCATAAGCTTTTGTGTCGAGCGGGCTTGGTATGGCTAACGGGCATCCTGTGGCGAGCGGGCTTGCCCCGCGTTGGGCTGCGAAGCGGCCCCAAAACCTGCGCCGGAGGTCTGTCTGACACGCCTCGGTTACCTTACTGGGGCCGCTCCGCGGCCCAACGCGGGGCAAGCCCGCTCACCACAACAAGCCGGCTCACCACAACAAACCCGCTCGCCACAGGTTATTTACCAGACGCTGAGGGTTCCCATGCATAACCCCTGCGCCCTGATCCCGGTCTATAACCACGAAGCCGCCGTGCCCGCCGTGGTCCACAGCCTGTTGAACAGTGGCCTGCCGTGCCTGTTGGTGGACGATGGCAGCAGCCCGGCCTGCGCAGCGGTGCTGGCGCAACTGGCGCGGCTGGACAATGTCACCCTGCTGACCCTGCCGACCAATCAGGGCAAGGGCGGCGCGGTGATGGCGGGCTTTCGCGAAGCGGCACGCCTGGGCTTCAGCCACGCCTTGCAGGTCGACGCCGACGGCCAGCACGACCTGCGCGAAGTCGAGACGTTTATCGACGCGTCCCGCAGGCAGCCCAACGCAATCATCTGCGGCTACCCCGAATACGACGAAAGCGTGCCCAAGGGCCGTTTGTACGCGCGTTACCTGACCCATGTGTGGGTGTGGATCAACACCCTGTCGCTGCAGATCCGCGACTCGATGTGCGGCTTTCGCGTGTACCCGCTGGCACCGGTGCTAGCGCTGATGGACTCGGCCTATATCGGCACGCACATGGACTTCGACTCCGACATCCTCGTGCGCCTGGCCTGGCGCAACCAGCCGATGCGCTGGCTGCCGACCCAGGTGCATTACCCCGCCGACGGCCTGTCGCACTTCCGCCTGTTCCGCGACAACGTGCGCATCAGCGCCATGCACACCCGCCTGTTCTTCGGCATGTTGGTGCGTGCGCCGCTGATCCTGTGGCGACGGTGGCAGGCATGAGCGACAGCACCAAGCACTGGGCCGACCGCGAAGAGCGCGGCAGCTACTGGCTGATGAAATTCACCGCCCTCGCCGCCAAGGTCCTCGGCCGCCGCCTGCTGAGCCCGGTGCTGTATGGCATCGTGTTGTACTTCTTCCTGTTCGGCCGCACCGCGCGCCAGAGCGCCTGGCAATACCAGCAGCGCCTGGCCGACTGGAGCGGGCGCGATGAACTGCGCCCCAGCCAGCGCAGAGTCTTTGCCCAGTTCATGGCCTTCGCCGATGCCCTGCTCGACAAACTCGACGTGTGGAACGGCAAGCTGCGCCTGGAACAGATCGACATCAACGACCCGGCGAAACTGCGCGGGCAACTGCGTGGAGGGCGCGGGCAGATGCTGGTGGGCGCCCACCTGGGCAACCTCGAAGTGTGCCGCGCGCTGGCGGAAATCGGCGAACAGGTCACCATGAACGTGCTGGTGCACACCAAGCACGCCGAACGCTTCAACCGCCTGCTGGGCGAAGCCGGTGCCACCCACTTGCGCCTGATCCAGGTCAGCGAGCTGGACCCGGCCACCATGCTGCTGCTCAGCCAGCGCCTGGACGACGGCGAATGGCTGGCGATTGCCGGCGACCGCGTGCCCTTGCATGGCGGGCGCACGGTGCGCGTGGACTTCCTCGGCCATGACGCTGCCTTCCCCCAAGGCCCGTGGCTGCTGGCGGGCCTGCTGAAATGCCCGGTCAACCTGCTGATGTGCCTGAAACACCAGGGCCGCTATCGCCTGACCATCGAGCCCTTCGCGCAATTGATCGAATGGAAACGCAGCACCCGCGAGCAGGTCATCGCCCTGTGGACCGCGCGCTACGCCGCACGCCTGGGCCAGTTCTGCCTGGAAGCGCCCCAACAATGGTTCAACTTTTACCCTTTCTGGAAGACCGATGACGACGCATCTTGAGCCGGTAACCTTTGGCGAACGCCCCCTGCGCATCGAAGACGTGCTGGCCCTGGCCAACCGTCAGGTGCCTACCCAGCTGCAAGGCGATGCCGCGTATCGCCAGCGCATCGCCAAGGGCGCGCAGTTCCTCGACTCGCTGCTGGACAAGGAAGGCGTGATCTACGGCGTGACCACCGGCTACGGTGACTCCTGCGTGGTCGCGGTGCCGTTGCAACATGTCGAGGCCCTGCCCCGTCACCTGTACACCTTCCACGGTTGCGGCCTGGGCAAGTTGCTCGACGCCCAAGCCACCCGTGCGGTGCTGGCGGCGCGCTTGCAGTCGCTGTGCCACGGTGTCTCCGGGGTGCGCGTGGAACTGCTGGAGCGCCTGCATGCCTTCCTCGAATACGACGTACTGCCGCTGATCCCGGAAGAAGGCTCGGTGGGCGCCAGCGGTGACCTGACCCCGCTGTCCTACGTGGCCGCGACCCTGTCCGGCGAGCGCGAAGTGCTGTTCCGTGGCGAGCGCCGCCAGGCAGCCGACGTGCACCGCGAACTCGGCTGGGAGCCGCTGGTACTGCGCCCCAAGGAAGCCCTGGCCCTGATGAACGGCACCGCGGTGATGACTGGCATCGCTTGCCTGGCCTTCGCCCGTGCCGACTACCTGCTGCAACTGGCCACGCGCATCACCGCGCTGAACGTGGTGGCGCTGCAAGGCAACCCGGAACACTTCGACGAGCGCCTGTTCGCCGCCAAGCCCCATCCAGGGCAGATGCAAGTCGCCGCCTGGCTGCGCAAGGACCTGGCGATCGACGCGCCGACCGCGCCGCTGCATCGCCTGCAGGATCGCTACTCGCTGCGCTGCGCGCCCCACGTCCTCGGCGTGCTGGCCGACAGCCTGAACTGGCTGCGTTCGTTTATCGAGATCGAGCTGAACAGCGCCAACGACAACCCGATCATCGACGCCGAAGAAGAACGCGTGCTGCATGGCGGGCACTTCTACGGTGGGCATATCGCCTTTGCCATGGACAGCCTCAAGACCCTGGTGGCCAACGTCGCCGACCTGCTTGACCGCCAGCTCGCCCTGCTGGTGGACGTGCGCTACAACCACGGCCTGCCGAGCAACCTGTCCGGCGCACCGGCGGACCGCGCGATGATCAACCACGGTTTCAAGGCGGTGCAGATCGGCACCAGCGCCTGGACCGCCGAAGCGCTGAAAAACACCATGCCGGCCAGCGTGTTCTCGCGCTCCACCGAGTGCCACAACCAGGACAAGGTGAGCATGGGCACCATCGCCGCCCGCGATGCGATCCGCGTGCTGGAGCTGACCGAACAGGTCGCCGCCGCCACCCTGCTCGCCGCCAACCAGGGTGTGTGGCTGCGCGCCCAGGCCGACGACGCACGCCCGTTGCCGCCGGCGCTGGCGGCCATGCATGCAGAGCTGGCCCAGGACTTCCCGCCGGTCATCGAAGACCGTGCCCTCGAAGGCGAACTGCGCCTGTGCCTGCAACGCATCGCCGAGCAACACTGGAGGCTGCATGCGTAGCCCTGGCGTACTGCACAGCGATACCGAAATCCTGGTGCCGTTTTTTGACGTCGACACGATGAACGTCGTCTGGCACGGGCATTACGTGAAGTACCTGGAAATCGCACGCTGCGCGCTGCTGGACAAGATCGGCCACAACTACACGGCGATGCTCGAAGCCGGCTACGCCTGGCCGGTGATCGACATGCAACTGCGCTATGTGCGCGGTGCGGTGTTCGGCCAGACGATCAACGTGCGCGCCAGCCTGGTGGAGTGGGAGAACCGCTTGAAGGTCAATTACCTGATCACCGACCTGGCCAGCGGCGAGCGCCTGACCCGCGCCAGCACTGTGCAGGTGGCGGTGGACATCGCCACTCGCGAGATGCAGCTGGCGTCCCCCAAAGTATTCACCGACGCCGTCGAAAGGGCCCTGAAATGCTGACCCCGTTCTCTGTAGGAGCGAGCTTGCTCGCGAAGATCGTCAACGATAACGCGGGTTTCCTGATCCCCCGCGGCGCTCTCGGGTTTTTCGCGAGCAAGCTCGCGCCTACAGTGTTGGTGTTGTTGGGTTTTTCGGGGGCGGCACACGCCTTCGACCTGCAACAACTCAGCGACCAACTGGCAAAGCCAACGGTCATTCACGGCAGCTTCATCCAGGAAAAACACCTGCGTGCGCTGCCGCAGCCGTTGGTCAGCAAAGGCACCTTCGTCCTGGCCAAGGACCACGGCCTGCTGTGGCTGCTGAAAACCCCGCTGCAACAGGACTACCGCATCAGCGCCCAGGGCATCGCCCGGCGTGACGCGAATGGCTGGCAGTTGCTGCCGAACAAGAGCGCCGGTGCCGAACAGAACCGTCTGTTCCTCGCCGTGCTCCAGGGCGACAGCAGCGGCTTGCAGCGCGACTTCGAGCTGCAACTGCAAGGCGAAGCCCGGCAATGGAAGCTCACGCTGATCCCGCGTTCACTGCTGCTCAAGCAGGTATTCACCCAGATCAATATCGACGGTGATGAACTGGTGCAGAAGATCGAACTGCTGGAAACCCAAGGCGACAGCACTGTGCTGCGCATGCAGGACAGCAGCGCCGGCCAGCCATTGAGCGACGCGGAGCAACACGACTTTGCCCAGTGAGCGCCTGCTGCCCCGCCTGTTCCTGATCCTGCTGGTGGCCGTGCTGGCCCTGGCCGGCTGGCAGTGGCGCGATGGTGCACCGCTGTCGGCCAACCTGATGGAGCTGGTGCCGGGCAGTACGCCGGACGCCCTGGAACTGCAAGCCGAACAGCGCATGCAGGAGCCGCTCAACCGCGAAATGCTGGTGTTGGTGGGGCACGCCGATCGCCAGCAAGCGGTGGCCGTGGCCCAGCAATTGGGCGAGCGCTGGCAGGCCAGCGGCTTGTTCGAGAAGGTCCAATGGAACCTGCAAGCCGACCTGCCGGCACTGCGTGAACAGTTGCTGCGCGGACGCCTGGCGATGCTCTCGGCCAAGGACCGCGAACAACTGATCGACCACCCCGACGCGTTCATTCAGCAACGGGTGCAGTCGCTGTTCGACCCCTTCACCGGCTTCAGCCTGGTGCCGAGCCAGGACGACTGGCTGGGCCTCACCGGGCGCATCCAGAACAGCCAGCCGCAGCACGGCTCGGTGCAACTGGACATCGGCAGCGGCGCCTTGATCGCCGATGCCGACGGCAAAAGCTGGGTGCTGCTGCGGGCGCGTACCACCGGCAATGCCTTCGACATGAAACTGCCGCTGCAAGTGGCGGATCTGCTCCAGGCCAGCCGCACGCAGGCCGGCGAACACGGCGCGCAATTGCTCGCCGCCAGCGGTTTGCTTTACGCGGCGAACGGCCAGCAACAGGCCACGCGGGAAATCACCTGGGTCGGCGGCGGCGCCACCGTCGGCATTCTGCTGTTGCTGTTGCTGGCGTTCCGCCGCTGGCGAGTGCTGCTGGCGTTTGTACCGGTGCTGGTGGGCATGCTGTTTGGTGCCGTCGCTTGCGTGGCGCTGTTCGGCCATATGCATGTGATGACCCTGGTGCTCGGCTCCAGCCTGATCGGCGTCGCGGTGGATTACCCGCTGCACTACCTGTCGAAAAGCTGGAGCATGAACCCCTGGCGCAGTTGGCCGGCATTGCGCCTGACGCTGCCAGGGCTGAGCCTGAGCCTGGCCACCAGCTGCATCGGCTACCTGGCGCTGGCCTGGACCCCCTTCCCGGCCTTGACGCAGATCGCGGTGTTCTCCGCCGCAGGCCTGGTCGGCGCCTACCTGTCAGCGGTGTGCCTGCTGCCGGCACTGCTCAAGGGTGTCGAACTGCGCCCGGCACAATGGCCGCTGCGCGTCGCCGAATGCCTGTGGCGGGTGCGGGCCGCCTTGCTCAAGCGTGTGCCCAGTCCGGTGCTGCTGGTGTGGGTGCTGCTGTTCTGCGCCGGCGGCCTTTGGCAGTTGAACAGCAAAAACGATATCCGCCAGTGGATCGGCGCGCCGCCGCAGTTGCTGCAAGAGGCACAGGCCGTGGCGCGCATTACCGGTTTCCAGCCCACCAGCCAGTTTTTCCTGATACGGGCCGACAACCAGCCGCAGTTGCTGGAGCGCCAAGCCGCCCTGGGCCAACGCCTGGACCAGTTGGTGAATATGGACAAGCTCCAGGGTTACCTGGCGCTCAACCAACTGGTCAGCCTGCCCGCCGAACAGCAGCAACTGCGCGACGCCCTGAGCACACTTCCACAGCACTGGCAGCCGCTGCTGGACCTCGGCGTGCCCGCCGGCGCCCTGCACGCCGAAGTCGCGCAACTGCAAGCGCTGCCCACCGAAGACATCGACGCTGCACTGGTGGGCCCCTTGGCCGAACCCTGGCGCACCCTGTGGCTGGGCCCGGTGGACGGCGGCGTGGCGGCCATGGTCAGCCTGCAGGGCTTGAACAACCCGGCGCTGCTGCGGGTGCAAGCCGTGGACCTGCCCGGCGTGCAGTTGGTGGATCGTCTCGGGGATTTGAACCGTGTGTTCGCCGACACGCAGATCAGCGCCGCCGAATTGAAGTTGATGTCGTGCGTGCTGATCGTGCTGTTACTGATCCTGCCGTTCGGCTTCGGCGGGGCCTTGCGCATCGTCGCCCTGCCGTTGCTGGCGGCGCTGTGCAGCCTGGCCAGCCTGGGTTGGCTGGGTCAGCCGCTGACCCTGTTCAGCCTGTTCGGGTTGCTGCTGGTCACGGCCATCAGTGTCGACTATGCGATTTTGATGCGCGAACAGATCGGCGGCCCCGCGGTCAGCCTTTTAGGGACGCTGCTGGCAGCGCTGACGACCTGGTTGTCGTTCGGCCTGCTGGCGGTGTCCAGTACCCCGGCAGTGAGTAATTTCGGCCTGTCGGTCAGCCTGGGCCTGGCATTCAGCTTTATGCTGGCGCCCTGGGCCGGCCAACGGAAACACGCCTCATGAATGTAGTTATCGCCAAAGCGGCAAGGAGCCCTCGTGCCCATAGTTGAAATGGAACGTCGCCAAGTGGTGGTGATTGGTGCCGGGCCATCCGGCGCGATTGCCGCCGCACTGCTTAAACGCAAAGGGCATGATGTATTGATCATCGAGCGCCAGCATTTTCCGCGCTTCTCGATCGGCGAAAGCCTGCTGTCGCACTGCATCGATTTTATCGAGGAAGCCGGCATGCTCGATGCCGTGAACGCGGCGGGTTTCCAGGTAAAAACAGGTGCCGCGTTCGCCTGGGGCGAGCGTTACAGCGCGTTCGATTTCGGTGACACCTTCAGCAACGGCAAGCCCACTACCTTCCAGGTGCAGCGCGGCGAGTTCGACAAGTTGCTGGCCGATCAGGCCACACAGCAAGGCGTCGACATCCGCTACGGCGAAACCATCGTCGGCGTGGATTTCTCCGGTGAGTGCCGCTACCTGCATGTGCGCCGTGAGAACGGCAGCGAGTACCACATCAAGGCCAAGTTTGTGCTCGACGCCAGCGGCTACGGCCGCGTGCTGCCGCGCCTGCTCGACCTGGAGGCGCCGTCGAATTTCCCGCTGCGCCAGGCGGTGTTCACCCACGTTGAAGACCGCATCGAACACCCAGGCTTCGACCGCACCAAGATCCTGGTCACCACGCACCCTACGAAGCGCGACATCTGGTTCTGGACCATCCCGTTCAGCAACGGTCGCTGCTCGGTGGGCGTGGTTGCAGCCAAGGAGCATTTCGACGGTCGCGACGCTGACCTCGACGCCTGCCTGCGCGGCTTTATCGACGAAACCCCGAGCTTGTCCGGCGTGCTGGACAACGCCGTATGGGACACGCCAGCGCGCACCATCGGCGGCTACTCGGCCAACGTCAAAACCCTGCACGGCCCCGGCTTTGCGTTGCTGGGCAATGCGGCGGAATTCCTCGACCCGGTGTTCTCCTCCGGCGTGACCATCGCCATGCGCTCGGCGAGCATGGCCGCCGGCGTGCTGCATCGTCAGCTCAAAGGCGAGACAGTGGACTGGCAAACCGAGTTTGCCGAGCCGCTCAAGCGTGGTGTCGACACCTTCCGCTGCTATGTCGAAGGCTGGTATGCAGGCACCTTCCAGGATGTGATTTTCCACCCCGGCAGCTCACCGGACATTCGCCGGATGATCAGTTCGATCCTCGCCGGTTACGCGTGGGACGAACGCAACCCGTTTGTCAGCGAGCCCAAGCGGCGCTTGCGGATGTTGTCGGAAATTTGCGCGAGTGAACCGGTATGACGTCTCAATACCTGAGTAAAAACTACGTCGAAGAAACCCGCTTCGGCTTCTGGTTCCTGCGCAGCCATACCTGGCAGCACCATGTATTGCGCGTGGCAATCAACGACCTGCGCAGCCTGTTCACCGACCCGTTGCCTGAGGCGCCGGTGCTGCTGGACGCCGGGTGCGGACAGGGCAAGTCATTCCAGTACTTGCAGCAGGTGTTTGCCCCCGCGCGCCTGATCGGCCTGGATGCCGACCCCCACAGCCTGGAGCTGAGCAAGGCCGAAGCCGCGCGCCAGGGCCTGGCCATCGAATTGATCGGCAGCGACTGCGCCACCCTCGATGTGCCGGACGCCAGCGTCGACATCCTGTTCTGCCACCAGACCTTCCATCACCTGGTTGAACAGCATCGCGCACTCAAGGAGTTCTACCGGGTGCTCAAGCCGGGCGGTTACTTGCTGTTTGCCGAATCCACCGAAGCCTATATCGACACCTGGGTCATTCGCTGGCTGTTCCGCCATCCCATGCATGTGCAGAAAAGCGCCGAAGAGTACCTGCAGATGCTCCGCGAGCAGGGCTTTGAGTTCGGCCCGCAGAACGTTTCGTACCCCTACCTGTGGTGGAGCCGTTCCCGCGACTTCGGCCTGCTGGAGCGCTGGGGCCTGCGTAACCCGCCGCCGGTGGGCCAGCGTGAGGAAACCCTGGTCAACTGCGTGGCGCGCAAACCCCTGGCGAGCGCCGCACCATGATGCGCAGCCTGTTGATCGGTTGCCTGTTGCTGCTGAGCGCCTGCGCCAGCCAGGCGCCGCTGCCTGAAAAAACCCCGACCCTGGCCTTGCCGCTACAGCTGCATGTGCAGCGCCTGGCGGACGGCCAGAGCCAGGACTGGCTGCTGGTGATCCAACGCGAAGGCGGCGCAATCCGCTGGTCGATGATGGACCCCCTGGGCATTCCCCAGGCCCGGCAAAAACTGATCGATGGCCAGTGGCAGGCCGACGGCCTGCTGCCGCCCAATCCCCAGGCACGCGAGCTGTTTGCCGCACTCTTGTTTGCCTTGACCTCGGCCGATGACGTGCGCGCGCTCTACCCCGGCGCCCAGGCAATGGACCTCACACGCACCCTGCCGGGCCATTGGCAGATCGTCTACCAATCGTCAGAAGTCTTCAGTGTGAACATGAGCGGCCAGCCCTTGAGCTACCGCATCACGCCACTCGGTGCCGCCCGATGAGCGCCTACCTCAACGCCCTCGGCGTGATTTGCGCCCTCGGCCGTGGCCAGGCCGCCGTCAGTCGCAGCCTGTTTGCCGGCGACTGCTCGGGGATGCGCGCCGAGAGCGGCTGGGTGCCGGAGCGCACGCTGCCGGTGGGCAGTGTGCACGGCGAGCTGGCGACCATTCCGACGGAGCTCGGCCAGCAAAGCAGCCGCAATAATCAACTGCTGCTGGAGGCGGCGCTGCAGATCGAGGGCGAGATTCGCCAGGCGATCCACCGCTATGGCGCCTCGCGGGTCGGGGTCGTGCTCGGCACCAGCACCTCCGGCATCGACGAAGCCAGCCGCGGTATCGCCCAGTACCTGCGCGATCAGCACTTCCCCAGCGACTACGACTACCAGCAACAGGAACTCAGCGCCCCGGCGAATTTTCTCGCCGACTGGCTGCAACTGAGCGGCCCGGCCTATGTGATTTCCACCGCCTGCACCTCCAGCGCCCGGGCCTTGATGAGCGCACAACGCCTGCTCGACCTGGGAGTGTGCGACGCGGTGCTCTGCGGCGGCGTCGACAGCCTGTGCAAGCTGACCCTCAATGGGTTCGGCGCGTTGGAAGCCGTGTCCAATGAACGCTGCAACCCGTTTTCGGTGAACCGCAACGGCATCAATATCGGCGAAGCGGCGGTGCTGTTCCTGATGACTAAAGCGCCTGCGGCGATCGCCCTGCTGGGCAGCGGTGCGAGTTGCGATGCGCACCATATCTCCGCGCCGGAACCCACCGGCAAAGGCGCGTTGCAGGCGATGCGCAAGGCCCTGGCCAGTGCGAACGTGCAGCCCGGGCAGATCGGCTACCTGAACCTGCACGGCACCGCCACCCAACACAACGACGCCATGGAAAGCCTGGCCGTCGCCAGCCTGTTCCCCGAAGGCGTGACCTGCTCGTCGACCAAACCCATGAGCGGCCACACCCTGGGCGCGGCCGGCGCGCTGGAAGCCGCGTTCTGCTGGCTGAGCCTGGCCCATGGCCGGGTGCCGCCGCACGTGTGGGACGGTCAGGCCGACCCCGCGCTGCCCGCCCTGCAATGGGCGCAGGCGGGGGACACCTTGGAAAAACGCTGCCTGATGAGCAACTCGTTTGCCTTCGGCGGCAACAATGTCAGCCTGATAATCGGAGAGGCCCCATGACCGATTGGCCACTCGCCGAACTGCTGCCCCACGCGGGCGACATGATCCTGATCGACCAGGTGCTGTCGTTCGATGAAGAGCAGATTCACACCCGCCTCACCATCAAGCCCGGCGGCCTGTTCAACCGCCCTGACGGCAGCCTGCCGGCCTGGGTCGGCATCGAGTTGATGGCGCAGAGCGTCGCCGCTTATGCCGGCTGCCGCGCCCGTCAAAAGGGTGAAGCGGTGGAACTGGGCTTCCTGCTCGGCACACGCAAGTTCGAGTGCAACGTGGAACACTTCCCGGCCGGCGCCGAGTTGAACATCCACGGCCTGCGTTCCCTGGAAGACGACAACGGCATGGGTGTGTTCGAATGCCACCTCACCGGTAGCGGTATCCAGGCCAGTGCGCGCTTGAATGTATTTCGACCGCCCCAGGCGGCCAACTATTTAGATGAATCGAAGGACGAAACGCCATGACTGAACCCGTACTGGTCACCGGCTCCAGCCGTGGCATCGGCCGCGCCATTGCCCTGCGCCTGGCCCAGGCCGGGCATGACATCGTGCTGCATTGCCGCAGCGGTCGGGCCGAAGCCTGCGCGGTACAGGTCGAGATCGAGGCCCTGGGCCGCCAGGCGCGGGTGCTGCAATTCGATGTGGCGGACCGCGCCGCGTGCAAGCAGATCCTTGAGGCCGATGTTGAGCAACACGGGGCTTATTACGGCGTGGTGCTCAACGCCGGCCTGACCCGCGACGGCGCCTTCCCGGCCTTGTCGGAAGACGATTGGGACGTGGTGATGCGCACCAACCTGGATGGCTTCTACAACGTGCTGCACCCGGTGATGATGCCGATGATTCGTCGTCGCGCAGCCGGGCGTATCGTGTGCATCACCTCGGTCTCCGGGTTGATCGGCAACCGTGGCCAGGTCAACTACAGCGCCTCCAAGGCCGGCCTGATCGGTGCGGCCAAGGCCCTCGCCATCGAACTGGGCAAGCGCAAGATCACCGTCAACTGCGTCGCCCCCGGCCTGATCGACACCGCCATGCTGGATGAAAACGTACCGGTGGAAGAACTGATGAAGATGATCCCGGCGCAACGCATGGGCACCCCGGAAGAAGTCGCCGGTGCGGTGAATTTCCTGATGTCGGCCGAAGCCGGCTATATCACGCGCCAGGTCCTGGCCGTGAATGGAGGCCTGTGCTGATGAAACGCGTCGTCGTTACCGGCATGGCCGGCATGACCTCCCTGGGCAGTGACTGGGAGACGATCTCGGCCAACTTTCGCGCCAACCGCAGCGGCATCCGACGCATGGACGAGTGGGAGCGTTTTACCGAATTGAACACGCGCCTGGCGGGTCCGGTCGATGATTTCGTCGTGCCCGCCCATTGGACGCGCAAGCAACTGCGCAGCATGGGCCGCGTCTCGCGCCTGGCGGTGTGGGCCGCGGAGCAGGCGTTGCAGGACGCGGGTTTACTCGGTGACGAGTCGATCAAGGACGGGCGCATGGGCGTCGCTTGCGGCTCGTCCACCGGCAGTACCGATGAGATCAAGGCCTTCGGCAATATGTTGCTGAACTCGGTGGCCGAGGGGCTCAATGCCAACTCCTATGTGCGCATGATGCCCCACACCACGGCGGCGAATATCAGCATCTTCTTTGGCCTCACCGGGCGGCTGATCCCCACGTCCAGCGCGTGCACCAGCGGCAGCCAGGGCATCGGCTATGCCTATGAAGCGATCAAGTTCGGCCGCCTGCCATTGATGCTCGCCGGCGGCGCCGAGGAGCTGTGCCCCACCGAAGCCATGGTGTTCGACGCGCTGTATGCCACCAGCCTGAAGAACGACGCGCCGCAGACCAGCCCACGCCCCTACGACAGCGGCCGCGACGGCCTGGTGATCGGCGAAGGCGGCGGCATGCTGGTGCTCGAAGAGCTGGAACACGCACTGGCGCGGGGCGCGCATATCCATGCCGAGATCGTCGGCTTCGGCAGCAATGCCGACGGCCAGCACACCACGCGCCCGGAGCAGAAAACCATGCGCCGCGCCATGGAGCTGGCCCTGGAAGATGCGGGCCTGGAGCCTGCCGCCATCGGCTACGTCAACGGCCACGGCACCGCCACCGACCAGGGCGACATCGCCGAAACCCAGGCCACCAGCAGTCTGTTCGGCAATCGCATGCCCATCAGCTCACAGAAAAGCTTCCTCGGCCATACCTTGGGCGCCTGCGGTGCGCTGGAATCGTGGTTCAGCATCGAGATGATGAACCGCGACCAGTACGTGCACACCTTCAACCTGGACTCCGTCGACCCGCAATGCGGCGAGCTGGATTACCTGCAGGGTGAGTTTCGCGAGATGCACCACGACTACGTGATGAACAACAACTTTGCCTTTGGCGGCGTCAATACGTCGCTGATCTTCCGCCGCTGGTCCTGACTTTTTAATCGATTGGAGAATACGGAATGTCTTCCTTGCTACGCGCTACGCTGATCACCCTGGCCCTGCTGACCACCGCCGGCTGTACCAGTAAACCGATCCTCAACACCCAGCACGACCTTCCGGCCAACGCCCAGGTCAGTGAAGAGAAAATGAAAACGGTGATCGTCAACGCCCTGCAAAAACGCGAGTGGACGGTGCAACGCCTGAGCCCGCAGCTGGTGCAGGCCGAGATCACCGTGCGCAACCAGTACTACGCGGCCATCGACATCCGCTACACCCGCAATAGCTACGCCATCACCTACCGCGACAGCCGCGAGCTGGGCTACAAGGACGGCAAGATCCATCGCAACTACAACCGTTGGGTGAGCATGCTGGACCGCGACATCATGGCCGCATTGCGCGCCAGTGGCATGAACGTGACAGAACCGGCGACGCCATGAGTTACGTAGCACGCAGAGCGGGGTAATTAGCAGCAAAACCCTGCCGACCACGGCAGGGTTCATTGATAACGGCACGTTCCTCAATAACTAATGCTTCCGCCGCCTTCCTGGCTGATTTGAATACTGTTGCCGTTATTTCCGTTGTTCCCGCTATTGACATAGCGGCTATCGCCGCCCGTATTTCCATTATTGCCATAGCTGCCGTAATTACCGTAATCACCGACAGCATTACTGTTACCATTATTACCGTTATTACCTCGGTTTTCATAGTTACTCATATTACCACTATTGGCATTATTCCCATAATTGCCGTAGTTACCACTCCCGCCAATCACCCCACGATTATTATTATTGCCATTATTGCCGTGGTTCTCATAAACAGACTTCACCCCGGTGTTGTCATTGTTCCCATAACTACCGTAGTTACCCGCCCCCGAAGAGTTACCGTATCCCGCGTATGCCGCCTGACCTACCTGACCTGTCGAACTCATCTAACACCTCACACTCAGAATTGAAGTTTATTATGATCCAGCAAGCCTGCCGAACCCTTAATTGCAATGAGAAAACAATAAAACTGTCGACACTGCACAAACACAACGCGCACAGTGACAGACGGACCCTTCAATCCAGGGCGTCTCGTCATACCTCCAAAATAACGTATAAGTGAAACAGACTTGTCAAACCCCTATACGACGACCGCTATCGCTGCCTGGCAGCAGGGCAGCCAGGCGATTGCCGTTATTACCGTTGTCACCTTGATTTTCATAGCGGCTATTGCTGCCACTGTTACCATTGTTTCCATAGTTGCCAAAATTACTGCCGTTCATACTATTGCTGCCATTATTGGTGTTTATGCTTAACTGACCAATATTTATATTAACGTTATAGTTAATCGTGACGGCCTGAGGTTTGTTTCCCTGACCAGCATCTGCCTCGTTCGGGCGAATGCCTGCACCGGTATTCCCCAGGGGGTTGCTTCGCTGATTCGGGCCTGCCGTAGTTGGCCCCTGACAATGCCGCTGCGCCCCAATGCCATTCTGGCCAGGACCAGTTCCCTGGCGTGTGTGGGCGTCGTTTGGACGGGTGCCTGCACCCGGATTTCCCCGAACATTGTTCCGTTGCTCTTGGCCTGGTGTATTTTGCGACTGACGATGCTGCCCCCCAACGCCACTTCGGCATGGGCCGGTTTCTTGGCGTTGAACTGCCTCGTATGGGCGAATGCCTGCTCCCGTGTGTCCCTGCTGCCCATAGCCTATAGGGCTTTGCCCCTCACGATGCGCGGTGGCGCCAACGCGCTGCCGGCTCCCACCACCACCACCACCACCACCACCACCACCACCACCACCACTTTGACCTGAACGGGTTACTGGACCCCCACCCTGTATTCCAAGTCGCCACAGCAACCAGTCAAGCTCAGCGCGTTCAAAACTTGCGGCGGTGGGTCCAGCGCCTCGAGAACCTGCGATCATATGAACCTCCCCCACATCGGGTATTTCAATACGAAACCTTCGGCAGGATCAGTGGCTATTCGCACAAGAAGGGTTCCAGCTTTCCCATACGAAAACTACGAACAGCCCATCTGAAAAAACGATTTTGGAGCCCACTTCAAATCAGGGATCTGACTCACCAAACGCCGTATTTCAATGCATGCCTATATCACAGCTTTACGCGTCAACAACTCCACAAACGCCTTCGCCATCGGCGTCTGCACGCCTTTGCGCTGCACCAGCCATACCGCCGTCACCGCCTCCTGATCCAGCAAGGTGCGATACACCACGCCATCGATCCGTATCCGTTGATATGACGCCGGCAGCACCGACACGCCCAAGCCCGCCGCCACCAACCCGATGATGGTCATCGCCTCCCCCGCTTCCTGGGCGAAGTGCGGGTTGAAGCCGGCATCACGGGCCAGGTTGAGCAGTTGGGCGTACAGGCCACTGCCGTAGGTGCGAGGGAAAAATACAAAGGGTTCCTCCGCCAGTTGCGCAAGGTGCAGGCCACGCTCACTGCCCTCCACTAAGGGGTGGTCAGCGTTTAATACGGCAACCAGCGGTTCGCGCATCAGCTCGATCACACTCAACGAGTCCGGCAGCGGCAGCGGACGCATCAGCCCAACCTGGATCGACTCATCCACCAGCGATTCGGCCACTTCGGTGCTGCTCATTTCCTGCAGGTTCAGGTGCACCGCCGGGAAAGCTTGGCGAAACGCGAAGATCGCCTGCGGAATCGTGGAGTTGAACGGCGCCGACGAGGTGAAGCCGATCTTCAGCTCGCCCAGCTCCCCCAACTGCGCGCGGCGGGCCACATCCGCCGCCTTGTCGACCTGGGCCAGTACCAGCCGCGCCTCGTGCAGGAACAAGCGTCCGGCCTCGCTCAGTTCGACCCGACGATTGGTCCGCTCGAATAACCGAGCCCCCACCTCCTGCTCCAGCGCCTGAATCTGCTGGCTCAATGGCGGTTGCGAGATGCCCAGCACCTGCGCGGCACGGCCGAAGTGCAACTCGTCGGCGACGGCGATGAAGTACCGCAAGTGACGTAGTTCCATGCCAGCCTCATTAGGTCGTAAAAGCTATCAAACAGGTCGAACAATATATTGGAAAGAATCATTAGCCAGCTATATTCTTTTTTGCATTGCCGGTCCTGGCAGGCTTTTCCTCCCCGAGGTCTCCGTGAAATCTGCTGTCGCTCCATTCGCCCAAGAAGTCCCGCCCACCGCCCTGGATGAGGTGGTGGCGCAGCTCAATGACGCGTACATCGAAAAAGGCACACCGATGTTCATGCGCACGGTGCTGGCGCTGTTCTCCGGCGGCTTCGCCACGTTCGCCCTGCTGTATTGCGTGCAGCCGATGATGCCGGCGCTGTCCCACGAGTTTTCGATCAATGCGGCGCAGAGCAGTCTGATCCTCTCCGTGGCCACGGCGATGCTGGCGCTGGGTTTGCTGATTACCGGGCCGATTTCCGACACCCTGGGCCGCAAGCCGGTGATGGTCGCCGCGTTGTTTTGCGCCGCGCTGGCGACCATCGCCAGCGGCCTGATGCCGTCCTGGGAAGGGATTCTGCTGATGCGTGCGCTGGTAGGCCTGTCTTTGAGCGGCCTGGCAGCCGTGGCGATGACGTACCTGAGCGAAGAGATCCACCCCCAGCACATCGGCCTGGCCATGGGCCTGTACATCGGCGGCAACGCCATCGGGGGCATGAGCGGACGCCTGATCATCGGTGTACTGATCGACTTCGTCAGCTGGCACACCGCAATGCTGATCATCGGCGCCCTGGCGCTGATTGCCGCCACGGTGTTCTGGAAGATCCTCCCCGAATCTCGCAACTTCCGCGCCAGCAGCCTCAAGCCGCGCAGCCTGGTGGATGGCTTCGTCATGCATTTCAAGGATGCCGGCCTGCCGTGGCTGTTCCTTGAAGCCTTCCTGCTGATGGGCGCATTCGTGACGATGTTCAACTACATCGGCTATCGCCTGCTGGCCGACCCCTATGACCTGAGCCAGGCCGTGGTGGGCCTGCTGTCGCTGGTGTACCTCTCGGGCATCTACAGCTCGGCGAAAATCGGCTCCCTGGCCGACCGCCTCGGCCGCCGCCGCGTGCTCTGGGCCACCATCGTGCTGATGCTCGGCGGCATGGCCCTGACCCTGTTCACCCCACTGTGGCTGGTGGTGCCGGGCATGCTGATCTTCACCTTCGGCTTCTTTGGCGCCCACTCGGTGGCCAGCAGCTGGATCGGGCGCCGCGCGGTGAAAGCCAAGGGGCAGGCGTCGTCGCTGTATCTGTTTTGCTATTACGTAGGCTCAAGCATCGCCGGGACAGCGGGCGGATTCTTCTGGCACTTCGGCGGATGGAACGGCATCGGCGCGTTTATCGTGGCGCTGTTGATGGGTGCGTTGCTGGTGGCGTTGAAACTGGCGAAGTTGCCGCCGCTGACCGCCCCTTGAACAACCGGCGCCTTGAACAACATCCGCGCCATCACCCGCTTGCCCCGGCGCTCATGCATGACGACGGCGCCGATATGCAGGACCAGCATCAGCAGCAACCCCACACACGAGAGCACATGCACACGGGTATACAGGGCGATGCGGGCCGGGTCGTGGTCGAGGGGGGCGATGGAGAGCAGGTTAAAGATATTGATCGGGCGATCCATCATCAGCACGCCGGTCGCCAACACCACGGCGAGCACCAGGTACATGGCCTTGTGAACCAGCAACGCCAGGTATTCCTGCAGTGTTCGCTTGACGGAAAAGTCCAGGCCGTGGGCAAAGGAACAATAGACCCGCAAGACAAACACCGGAATATAGACAGTGGTCAGCGACACATTGAAGAACGCCACCCACGCCTTGACCGAGGCGGGCACGCTGAATACCGCCACGAAAAAACCCGACAATAACGCCCACACAATAATGACAGCCGAAACCCAATGCAGCAGTTTCTGGCTCGTTGAATACGCTGAAGCGTTCATCCTGAGATCACCTGACAATAAACGCCATGCACTGGCGAGAGGAAGAGCCGGGTAGGATTTTTACCGAGGCGAGTTACCGGAGGCTGTAGGGGAAACCCCAAAGCACCCACACTACCAAGGCAGGACTTAACGAACGCTGAAACGCAGCGAATCCCCCTTCGCCAGGCAAAGGGGGATCCGATTCAGGCGGGAGTATTACGGGTGGTATTGCGCAGACAGCTCGTGCACGGCCTGCAGGAACGCACCCGCATGCTCCGGGTTCACTTCCGGAGTGATGCCATGGCCGAGGTTGAACACGTGGCCACTGCCTGTGCCGTAGCTGGCCAGGATGCGGCCGACTTCGGTGCGGATCGCTTCCGGCTTGGCGTACAGCACGGTCGGGTCCATGTTGCCTTGCAGCGCGACCTTGCCACCGACACGACGACGGGCTTCGCCGATATCGCAGGTCCAATCCAGACCCAGTGCATCCGCGCCAGCGTCGGCGATGCTTTCAAGCCACAGGCCACCGCCCTTGGTGAACAGGATGACCGGCACTTTACGGCCTTCGTGTTCACGGATCAGGCCGCTGACGATCTTGCGCATGTAGGCCAGGGAGAATTCCTGGTACGCCGCCGCGGACAGGTTGCCGCCCCAGGTATCGAAGATCTGCACGGCTTGCGCACCGGCCATGATCTGGCCGTTGAGGTAGGAGGTGACCGACTGGGCCAGCTTGTCCAGCAACAGGTGCATGGCTTGCGGGTTGTCGTAGAGCATGGCCTTGGTCTTGCGGAAGTCTTTCGACGAGCCGCCTTCGACCATATAGGTGGCCAGGGTCCATGGGCTGCCGGAGAAGCCGATCAGCGGCACGCGGCCGTTCAGCTCGCGGCGGATGGTGCTGACGGCGTCCATCACGTAGCCAAGGTCTTTGTGCGGGTCGGGGATCGGCAGGGCTTCGATATCGGCCAGGGTGCTGATGACTTTCTTGAAACGCGGGCCTTCGCCGGTCTCGAAGTACAGGCCTTGGCCCATGGCGTCAGGGATGGTGAGGATGTCGGAGAAGAGGATGGCCGCGTCCAGTTGCGGGTAGCGGTCCAGTGGCTGCAGCGTGACTTCGCAGGCGAACTCCGGGTTCATGCACAGGCTCATGAAGTCGCCGGCGTGGGCGCGACTGGCGCGGTATTCCGGCAGGTAGCGACCGGCTTGACGCATCATCCACACGGGGGTGACGTCCACGGGTTGCTTGAGCAGGGCACGAAGGAAACGGTCGTTCTTGAGGGCAGTCATGTCGGCATCCGCAAAAAAAGTGCGGGCATTTTCTCAGAGCGCGACGCAAAAGGCACGGCAAGAGCGGTGCCTTTTGTCTATCGGGTCAATTTGTCGCGGACATGGAAGCGCTGCAAAACCAATGTGGGAGGGGGCTTGCCCCCGATTGCGGTGTGTCAGTTTCAGTATCTGTCACTGAACCACCGCAATCGGGAGCAAGCCCCCTCCCACATTTTGATCGCATTTCAACCTGGGATCAGGGTCAGACTTGCAGGTAGTCCAGGATCCCTTCGGCGGCATTGCGGCCTTCGAAGATCGCCGTTACCACTAGGTCAGACCCGCGCACCATATCGCCACCGGCGAAGATTTTCGGATTGCTGGTCTGGTGCTTGTACTGGCCTTGTTCCGGGGCGACAACACGGCCCTGGCTGTCGGTCTGGATCTCGAACTGCTCAAACCACGGCGCCGGGCTTGGGCGGAAACCGAAAGCGATGACCACGGCGTCGGCCGGGATGATCTCTTCGGAGCCCGGGATCGGCTCGGGGCTGCGACGGCCACGGGCGTCCGGTTCGCCGAGACGGGTCTCGACCACCTTCACGCCTTCGACGCGGTCTTCACCGACGATGGCGATCGGCTGGCGGTTGTAGAGGAATTTCACGCCTTCTTCCTTGGCGTTCTTCACCTCTTTGCGCGAGCCGGGCATGTTGGCTTCGTCACGGCGATACGCACAGGTCACCGACTTCGCGCCCTGGCGGATCGAGGTACGGTTGCAGTCCATCGCGGTGTCGCCGCCGCCGAGGACCACGACCTTCTTGCCTTTCATGTCGACGAAATCTTCCGGCGACTTTTCAAAGCCCAGGTTGCGGTTGACGTTGGCGATCAGAAAATCCAACGCGTCGTAAACGCCCGGCAGGTCCTCACCGGCAAAGCCGCCCTTCATGTAGGTGTAGGTGCCCATGCCCATGAACACGGCATCGTATTCGGCGAGCAGCTGCTCCATGGTCACGTCTTTGCCGATTTCGGTGTTCAGGCGGAACTCGATGCCCATGCCGGTGAAGACTTCGCGGCGATTGCTCAACACGGTCTTTTCCAGCTTGAACTCGGGGATGCCGAAGGTCAGCAGGCCGCCGATTTCCGGGTTCTTGTCGAACACCACCGGGGTCACGCCGCCGCGCACCAGCACGTCGGCACAGCCCAGGCCCGCCGGGCCCGCACCGATGATCGCGACACGCTTGCCGGTCGGCTTGACCTTGGACATGTCCGGACGCCAGCCCATGGCGAACGCGGTATCGGTGATGTACTTCTCCACCGAACCGATGGTCACCGCGCCGAAACCGTCGTTCAGGGTGCAGGCACCCTCGCACAGACGGTCCTGCGGGCACACCCGGCCGCAGACTTCCGGCAGGGTGTTGGTCTGGTGGGACAGCTCGGCGGCGGCGAGGATGTTGCCCTCGGCCACCAGCTTGAGCCAGTTGGGAATGAAGTTGTGCACCGGGCACTTCCATTCGCAATACGGGTTACCGCAACCCAGGCAGCGGTGGGCCTGATCGGCCGAGTGCTGGGGTTTGAAGGGCTCGTAGATTTCCACGAACTCTTTCTTGCGTTGACGCAACAGTTTCTTCTTCGGATCTTTGCGCCCGACATCGATGAACTGGAAGTCGTTATTCAGACGTTCAGCCATGTTAAAACCTCATCAAACTCTTCAGGCGCATATCACTGCGGGTTGGCACGGATGCTGGAAAGCAACGATTTCAGGTTGGCAGCCTTGGGCTTGACCAGCCAGAAACGACGCAGGTAATCATCGAGGTTTTCGGCGAGGTTACGACCCCATTCGCTGCCGGTCTCCTCGACGTACTCGTCCAGCACGTGCTGCAAGTGGTTCCGGTAGGATTCCATGGCTTCGCCGCTGATCCGCTGGATCTCGACCAACTCGTGGTTGACCTTGTCGACGAAGGTGTTGTCCTGGTCGAGCACGTAGGCGAAACCGCCGGTCATGCCCGAACCGAAGTTGTAACCGGTCTTGCCCAGTACCGCGACAAAGCCACCGGTCATGTACTCGCAGCAGTGATCGCCCGTGCCTTCCACCACGGTGTGGGCACCGGAGTTACGCACGGCGAAACGCTCACCGGCCGTACCCGCGGCGAACAGCTTGCCACCGGTGGCGCCGTACAGGCAGGTGTTGCCGATGATGGCACTGTCCTGGGTCTTGTAGACGCTGCCTTTGGGCGGAACGATGACCAGCTTGCCGCCGGTCATGCCCTTGCCTACGTAGTCGTTGGCGTCGCCTTCCAGGTACATGTGCAGGCCGCCGGCGTTCCACACGCCGAAGCTCTGGCCCGCAGTGCCCTTGAAGCGGAAGGTGATCGGCGCCTTGGCCATGCCCTGGTTGCCGTGCTTGCGCGCGATTTCGCCGGAGATGCGTGCGCCGATGGAACGGTCACAGTTGCAGATATCCAGGGCGAATTCGCCACCGCTGGCGTCGTTGATCGAAGAAGAAGCCATCTCGACCATCTTCTCGGCCAGCAGGCCTTTGTCGAACGGCGGGTTGCGGTCCACCTGGCAGAATTGTGGCTTGTCTGCCGGGATGTGATCGCTGCCCAACAACGGCGTCAGGTCCAGGTGCTGTTGCTTGGCGGTCTGGCCTTCGAGGATGTCCAGCAGGTCGGTGCGACCGATCAGCTCTTCCAGGGAACGCACGCCCAGCTTGGCCAGCCACTCACGGGTTTCTTCGGCGACGTAGGTGAAGAAGTTCACCACCATGTCGACGGTGCCGATGTAGTGATCCTTGCGCAGCTTTTCGTTTTGAGTGGCGACGCCTGTGGCGCAGTTGTTCAGGTGGCAGATGCGCAGGTATTTGCAGCCCAGGGCGATCATCGGCGCGGTGCCGAAGCCGAAGCTCTCGGCGCCGAGGATGGCGGCCTTGATCACGTCGAGGCCGGTTTTCAGGCCACCGTCGGTCTGCACCCGCACTTTGCCGCGCAGATCGTTGCCGCGCAGGGTCTGGTGGGTTTCCGCCAGGCCCAGTTCCCACGGTGCGCCGGCGTACTTGATCGAGGTCAGCGGCGATGCGCCGGTGCCACCGTCATAGCCGGAGATGGTGATCAGGTCGGCATAGGCCTTGGCCACGCCGGCGGCGATGGTACCGACGCCCGCCTCTGCGACCAGTTTCACCGAGACCAGGGCCTGCGGGTTGACTTGCTTCAGGTCGAAAATCAGCTGCGACAAGTCTTCAATCGAGTAGATGTCGTGGTGCGGCGGCGGCGAGATCAGGGTCACGCCCGGTACCGCATAACGCAGCTTGGCGATCAGACCGTTGACCTTGCCGCCCGGCAGCTGGCCGCCCTCACCGGGCTTGGCGCCCTGAGCCACCTTGATCTGCAGCACTTCAGCGTTGACCAGGTATTCCGGGGTCACACCGAAACGGCCAGTGGCAACCTGCTTGATTTTCGAACTCTTGATCGTGCCGTAGCGCGCCGGGTCTTCACCGCCTTCACCGGAGTTGGAACGCGCACCCAGGCGGTTCATGGCTTCGGCCAGGGCTTCGTGGGCCTCAGGCGACAAGGCGCCGAGGGAAATACCGGCGGAGTCGAAGCGCTTGAGGATCGATTCCAGCGGTTCGATATCGCTGATGGCCAGCGGCGTATCCAGGGTCTTCACCTTGAACAGGTCGCGGATCATCGACACCGGGCGGTTATCCACCAGCGCGGTATATTCCTTGAACTTGGCGTAGTCGCCCTGCTGCACGGCGGCTTGCAGGGTGCTCACCACGTCCGGGTTGTAGGCGTGGTATTCGCCACCGTGCACGAACTTGAGCAGGCCACCTTGCTGGATCGGCTTGCGCGCGCTCCAGGCTTCGGCGGCCAGGGCTTTCTGTTCGGCTTCGATGTCGACGAAACGCGCACCCTTGATGCGGCTCGGCACGCCACGGAAGCTCAGCTCGCAAACTTCTTCCGACAGGCCGATGGCTTCGAACAACTGCGCGCCACGGTAGGAGGTGACGGTGGAGATGCCCATCTTCGACAGGATCTTCAGCAGGCCCTTGGTGATGCCCTTGCGGTAGTTCTTGAACACCTCGTAGAGGTCGCCCAGTACTTCACCGGTACGGATCAAGTCACCCAGCACTTCATAGGCGAGGAACGGGTACACCGCCGAGGCGCCGAAGCCGATCAACACCGCAAAGTGGTGCGGGTCGCGGGCGGTAGCGGTTTCCACGAGGATGTTGGAGTCGCAGCGCAGGCCTTTTTCGGTCAGGCGGTGGTGCACCGCGCCGGTGGCCAGGGACGCGTGGATCGGCAACTTGCCTGGAGCGATATGGCGGTCGGTCAGCACGATCTGGGTACGGCCGGCGCGCACGGCTTCTTCGGCCTGGTCGGCGACGTTGCGCACAGCGGCTTCAAGGCCGAGGCTCTCGTCGTAGTTCAGGTCGATGATCTGGCGGTCGAAACCTGGGCGTTCCAGGGTCATCAGCGAACGCCACTTGGCCGGGGAAACGACCGGCGAGCTGAGGATCACACGGGAGGCGTGCTCAGGCGACTCCTGGAAGATGTTGCGCTCGGCACCGAGGCAGACTTCCAGGGACATCACGATGGCTTCGCGCAGCGGGTCGATCGGTGGGTTGGTCACCTGGGCGAACTGCTGGCGGAAATAGTCGTACGGCGTGCGCACGCGCTGGGACAGCACGGCCATCGGCGTGTCATCGCCCATGGAGCCGACCGCCTCGTAGCCTTGCTCACCGAGCGGGCGCAGCACCTGGTCGCGCTCTTCGAACGTGACCTGGTACATCTTCATGTACTGCTTGAGCTGGTCGATGTCGTAGAACGCCGAACCGTGGTCGTTGTCTTCCATGGTCGCCTGGATGCGCAGGGCGTTCTTGCGCAGCCATTGCTTGTACGGGTGACGGGACTTCAAGCGGTTGTCGATGGCATCGGTGTCGAGGATCTGGCCGGTTTCGGTGTCCACGGCGAGGATCTGGCCAGGGCCTACACGGCCTTTAGCGATCACGTCTTCCGGCTTGTAGTCCCACACGCCGATTTCCGAGGCCAGGGTGATGAAACCGTTGGTGGTCGTGACCCAGCGGGCCGGGCGCAGACCGTTACGGTCGAGCAGGCACACCGCGTAGCGACCGTCGGTCATGACCACGCCGGCCGGGCCGTCCCACGGCTCCATGTGCATCGAGTTGTACTCGTAGAATGCACGCAGGTCCGGGTCCATGGTCTCGACGTTCTGCCACGCAGGCGGAATGATCATGCGCACGCCACGGAACAGGTCGATGCCGCCGGTGACCATCAGTTCGAGCATGTTGTCCATGCTGGAGGAGTCGGAACCCACGCGGTTGACCAGCGGGCCGAGTTCTTCCAGGTCCATCAAATCGTTGGCGAACTTGGTGCGGCGGGCCACGGCCCAGTTGCGGTTGCCGGTGATGGTGTTGATCTCGCCGTTGTGGGCGAGGAAGCGGAATGGCTGGGCCAGCGGCCATTTCGGCAGGGTGTTGGTGGAGAAGCGCTGGTGGAACACGCAAATGGCGGTTTGCAGGCGCTCATCGCTCAGGTCTGGATAGAAGGCGGTCAAGTCCGCCGGCATCATCAGGCCTTTATAAATGATGGTCTTGTGGGAAAAACTGCAGATGTAGTGGTCGGCATCGGCGGCGTTGGCCACGGACGAGCGACGACGGGACGTGAACAGCTTGATCGCCATGTCCTGGTCGCTCAGGCCGTCGCCTGCGATGAACACTTGTTCGATCTGCGGCAGGCGCTCCAGGGCCAGGCGGCCGAGCACGCTGGTGTCGATCGGCACTTTGCGCCAGCCGACCAGTTGCAGGCCGGCGGCGAGGATCTCGCGGTTCATGTTCTCGCGAGCGGCTTCGGCTTTGACCGGGTCCTGGTTGAAAAACACCATGCCTACGGCGTACTGCTTGGGCAGGTCGACCGAGAAATGCTCCTTGGCGACCGCGCGCAGGAACTGGTCGGGCTTTTGAATCAGCAAGCCGCAACCGTCACCGGTCTTGCCGTCGGCGTTGATCCCACCGCGGTGGGTCATGCAGGTCAGGGCCTCGATGGCCGTTTGCAAAAGGGTATGACTGGGCTCGCCCTGCATATGGGCTATCAGGCCGAAACCGCAGTTATCCTTGAATTCATCGGGTTGGTACAGACCTGCTTTCATAGACACTTTCTCACCAGGCTGCCTCTTATACCGAGGCAAATTTCTTTTCAATTCAACCGGTTACCTTCCACGCCGAACGTACGCCGGCTTAGCGGGGGCAAAAGGGAGGTCATTGTACACACCGACACGAACGCTCACAAATTTAGCGACGAAATGTCGCAAATCTATGTCGCATTTATGAAAGGTTTAAAGCGATATGCTGTGCTAGTCAAAACTTTTTTAATTCTGACCGCTACGACTCAAAAGCTACTGTAACGCAGACACCACAAAGCGCGCGGCCTGGAGGGGCTGCACGCCTTGCGATCTTTTTTGAGGTGCCGGGAGGGCGGCCTGGGTAAGGCCGCCGGATCTTCAGCGAGTTGCTGCCAGTTCTTGTTGAACGCTGGCGACAGTGCGAGGCCAAGGTTTACCAGCCTGAACCTTCGCTGGCAAGGCTTTGATGGCGGAATCAGCTGCGGCACGGCTTGGGAAGCTGCCGTAGGTGATCACGTAGAGAGGCTTGCCGTTGAGCACTTTCTTGAAATAACGGTATTCGCCGCCCTGCTCTTTCACGAACGCCTGGGCGTTGGCTTCGGAGCTGGTGCCGAGGATCTGCACGACAAAGTTGCCGGTGGGCTGGCTGCTGTACCAGCTGCTGCCGGCCTTGGCGACGGTGGCTGCCGGCTTTTCGGCCGGTTTGGCGACTGGCGCCGGAGCCGGCTTCGCCACTGGCGCCGCAGGCTTGGCTGTGGCAACGGTCGGCGCCGGGGTCGGCTTGGCGGCTGGCGCCACAGGTGTCGCTGGCGTACCTGCGGGGACGCCGGCAGGTGGCGCAGTAGTGGTCACGGTCGGCGGTGTGGCGCTGGAGCCTTCCACCGGCACACCGTCGTCGCCTTCGGAGATACCACCGGCTTCTTCGGCGAGCGGGCCACGCATCACCGGCTGGCCCACCATCGGCAGGTTGGTCGGCTGACCGGAATTGGCGAACTCGACATTCGGCGTGGGCTTGCCCAGTGGCAACTGCGCCTGTTCGGTTGGCGCACCGGCGGTGGTCGGTGCCTTGCTGCGACCCGGAATCAACCAGGCGGCGGCAACCGCAACCACGACAACGGCGGAAATTGCCAATACGTGCTTCTTAGGCATAGTGAACCCCATCTTTGGACGCTTGACCGCAGAGCGGCTGGCAATCATGGCTTCGATCATGGCATCGCGGGCGACCTGGTTGATGGTGCCAGGCCAGCCGTCGGAGCTTTCGTGAATATCAGAGATCTGCGCAGCGGAGAAAAGTTCGATGCCCTGCCCTGCGCCTTCGAGGCGTTGAGCCAGGTATTCCCGAGTTTCGTCCTCTTCGTACGGCTGCAGTTCGATAACGTGGAACAGCTCCTGATCACCGCTGATCTGCTCCAGATCGGCGATCAACGACGATTCACCGAACAGGAACACATGGGGGCGACCTTCCGGCGTGCCCGCCGCCAGCGCCAGCAGCGCTTCCAGGGCGGATTCGTCGAGCTGCTCGGCGTCATCCACCAGCAGGTAGACTTCCTGGCCGGTCAGACCCAGTTGCACCACCTGCTTGAGGATCGCATTCGGCTCGGCAGTGGCGACATCCAGCGCCTGGGCTACCTGACGCAGCACGCCCGCCGCATCACCGGCGCCACGGGCAGACACCACCACGCTCTGTACGGACTGTTTGTTGGTACTGGCCACCAGGGCCTGGCGCAGCAAGGTCTTGCCGCTGCCCAACGGGCCCGTGACGACCAGCAGCAGCTGGCTGTAGCGCGCGAGATGGTGCAGTTGCCCCAGCACCGGCTTGCGCTGGGCCGGGAAAAATTTGAAACCAGGCACCCGTGGAGCAAAAGGGTCGTGGCTTAACTGGTAATGGCCGAGGAACGCCTCGTCGGCATGCAAACTAGTCATCGGGATCTTATTAACCTTTCAGCTGAGCCAGGGCGCGGTAATCCGCTCCCAGCGTGGCCTGTAAAATCTCTTTCGGATAATCGTCGGTCACTACCGCTTCGCCCATATGGCGCAACAGCACCAGTCGCAGGCGACCGTCGATCACTTTCTTGTCTATTGCCATATGTTCGAGGAAGTCCGCCTCGGTCATCTCTTCCGGCGGGATAACCGGCAAACCGGCACGCTGGAACAGGCGGATACCGCGATCCCGCTCCTGGGCGCTGATCCAGCCCAGACGTTGCGACATCTCCAATGCCATCACTGTGCCAGCCGCTACGGCCTCTCCATGCAACCACACACCATAGCCCATGTGCGTTTCGATCGCATGGCCGAAGGTGTGGCCCAGGTTCAAGGTGGCCCGCACACCGGACTCCCGCTCGTCGGCATTCACCACCAGCGCCTTGGCGGCGCAGGAGCGGGAAATCGCCTCGGTAAGCGCCACCTGGTCGAGTGCGCGCAGGGCGTCCACATGTTCTTCCAGCCAGGCCAAGAAGGGTTCGTCGCAGATCAACCCGTACTTGATGACCTCCGCCAGGCCCGCCGACAGCTCCCGCGGTGGCAAGGTGTTGAGGGTCGCGGTGTCGATCAGCACGGCCTGGGGCTGGTAGAACGCGCCGACCATGTTTTTGCCCAGGGGGTGGTTGATGCCGGTCTTGCCGCCCACCGACGAATCGACCTGGGACAACAGGGTGGTCGGCACCTGGATAAAGTCCACGCCGCGCTGGTAGCAGGCCGCTGCAAAGCCGGCCATGTCGCCGATCACACCGCCGCCCAGGGCAATCACGGTGGTTCGGCGGTCATGGCGTGCGGTCAGCAGGCCATCAAAGATCAGTTGCAGGGTTTCCCAGTTCTTGTGGGCTTCGCCATCGGGCAGAATCACGGAGATCACTGAGTACGCCGCCAGGCTGCGGCTCAGACGCTCAAGATACAGCGGCGCGACCGTCTCGTTGGAGATGATTGCCACTTGCCGCCCGGCGATGTGCGGGGCCAGCAATTCGGGCTGGTCCAGCAGACCTTCGCCAATATGGATCGGGTAGCTGCGCTCGCCTAGATCGACCTTAAGTGTCTGCATGTGTCCCCGCGTTGAAGATGTATTGACGACCGGTAACGTCGAGATCTGACGTTGCCTGATGGCTCTACGCCACACCCCGCAGGGTGATAGCGCGCCGCCGAGAATAGCGCATTTCGGGCCTGGCTTTAACGGGGTGGCAGCCGTTGCAGGCGCTCGAGAATGTCGAGAACCACCATCCGAGGCGGCCGCTCATCGGTTTCCACCACCAGATCGGCGATTTCCCGATACAGCGGATCGCGCAGCGCGAGCAGGTCGCGCAAGGTTTTTTCCGGGTTCGCCGTGCGCAGCAAAGGACGATTGCGATCACGGGCGGTACGCCCCACCTGCTGCTCGACCGACGCATGCAGATAGACCACCCGACCACCGGCATGCAACGCCCGCCGATTTTCATCGCGCATCACCGCGCCGCCGCCGGTGGCCAATACCACGCCATCGCAGCCGCACAGCTCGGCAATCATCGCCTGCTCGCGGTCGCGAAAGCCCAGCTCGCCTTCCTTATCGAAGATCCATGGGATATTGGCACCCGTGCGCAATTCAATTTCCTTGTCGGAATCTTTGAATGGCAGGCGCAGCTCTTTGGCCAGCAATCGGCCGATGGTGCTTTTTCCAGCCCCCATCGGTCCTACAAGAATCAAATTTCGCACAGAATCAACGACTCACAGCAATCGCCTGGTTATTCATAATACGCGGAGTCAGGAATACCAGCAGCTCGGATTTTTTCTCCGCCAGCACATCGCGCCGGAAAAGGCGGCCAAGATACGGCACATCGCCCAAAAATGGCACTTTATCTACCACTTTGCTTTGGGTATTGGAGAAAACCCCGCCGATGACGATAGTTTCGCCATCCTTGACCAGCACCTTGGCATTCACCTCGTTTTTCTTGATCGGCGGTACGTCGTTGAGTTTGTTGAGATAGTCGGGCTCATCCTTGGTGACCTTGACCACCATGATCACATGGTCATCGGGGGTGATCTGCGGCGTGACCTCCAACGACAGGGACGCCTCCTTGAACGACACCGAGGTAGCACCTTGAGAGGTGGATTCCTGATAGGGAATTTCGGTGCCCTTTAGAATGCGCGCGGTTTCCTTGTCGGAAGTGACCACCTTGGGCTGCGAGACGATTTCGCCATTGCCGGTTTTCTCCATGGCGGTCAATTCCAGGTCCAGCAGGAGGTTATCGGTGATGAAGGCAATGCCCAGGCCTGATGTACCCGTGAGTGAACCCAGGTCGACAAATGGCGAGCCGGGCACGTTTTCCGGCGCCTGGGCACCGTCCGGCAAAGGCTTCTGGATACCCCCGGCAGCCCAATTCCCGCGAGTGAGCCGCCCACCCCAGCGCGCGCCCAGGCTTTTGTCGTAGTCGACATTGGCCTCGACAATCCGCGCTTCGATCATCACCTGGCGCACCGGCACATCCAGTTGCGCCACGATCCGCCGCAACTCTTCCAGGCGCTCGCCGGTCTGGTAGGCAATGATATTATTGGTGCGGTCATCCACTGCCACTGAACCACGCTCATCGGTCGTGCCTTCAAAGCCGCTCACCGACTGAAACAGCTTGGCCAGGTCTGCCGCCTTGGCGTGGTTGACTTGCAGTAGCTCACGGCGCAGCGGCGCCAGGTCGGCCATCTGCTTGCGTGATTCAAGCGCCAGCAGTTCCCGTGCAGCCAACTCCTCGGCCGGCGCCACCAGCAAGACACCAGCCTTTATCCGCTTATCCAAGCCTTTGGTTTGCAGCACCAGGTCCAGCGCCTGATCCCAGGGCACGTCTTTGAGCCGCAGGGTGATAGAGCCCTGTACGTCATCGCCGACCACCAGATTGAGGCCCGCCACGTCGGCGATTTGCTGCAAGGCAGCGCGCAGCCCGATGTCCTGGAAGTTGAGGTTCAATTTGTCCCCGCCATAGGCGCCCGAAACCGCGCTGCCGGGAGGCGGTAGCTGGATCAGGTCCACACGATTGGGCACAGCAGCAGCCATCGGTGCCATGAACGCTATCCATAGCGCCACACCGAAGGACGAGAAAGTCCTTTTCATTGTTTGATTCCGTTATGAGTTGACGTTTAGCACGAGGGTTCGCGGGCGCTCCAGCCATGCCCCCTGTTCATCGGGAAATAACTCGATCAGTTCGATATGGCCGTCATGAATCGCTGTGACTCGACCATGATCCGGCCCCAGATAGTCGCCGACTGCCAGGCGATGCACGGTTGAGGCCTGGCGCAGCAAGGCGAAGGTCTGCGCCCCACGGGACAACGTGCCGACCATCTCGAACTGATCCACTGGGTGGCCTTCCAAGGCTTCACGCGGGCGAGCGAGGTCCGGGGCAGCGACAGTCCGCCCTGGCGCGCGGTCGACTTGCAGGGCAATGGGCTGGAACGGGTCACGAATACCAGAAGCGCCGTATACAAAGGGTTGCCCTTCTATGACAGCCGCGTCCCGCTTGATGCCTTGTCGCTCATGCCAGTACGTCTTGGCCAGCAGATCAAGGTGCAGCAGCTTGCCATCCCGACGCATGGCAATATCGTGCGCCGTGGTGATTCGCGAAAGGCCGCCCAGGGCACTCACAAACGTCGCCAGGTCGTGATAGGTACCGGTGGCGCCGATGCGAACGGGCTGTTCGTGATAGAACGGCCGAGACAGCTTATCCAGCGGAGTGACGCTCTCAATCACCAAACCGTTGGCCAGCGCCATCCTGGCGATGTCCTCAAGAAAGCCGGGCATTTCGGACTCTTCGGGCATTTGCTGCAAAAGCCCGCTGACCTTCTCCTGCATAAGCTGGACCTGGCGAGCCCGCTCTTCAAGATCGGCAGCCAGGACGGCCTTTTCCGCGAGTTGCTGCTGCAAGCCCACTTCCTGCACCTCGACCTCGCGCAAGCGCTCCCGCGACGGGCTGAGGTACACAAGGTCGCCCAACAGCATCACCACGCCGGCCAGCGCACAGCCCAGCAAGATCCTGCCAGGTAAGGGCCATTTGGCAGCATTGTGAGTCAGCGCGGAAAATTCGAGCCAGGACCGGCTCATGGCTGGGCCTCGGAAGATTCTCCCTGGCGCACCATCAACTGGAATTCATTGTTGCCGCGAGCGCCTTCGGTTCGTACATGCTGCAGGCGAGTGGCGTGGGCGCCTTCGGATGCCTCCAGGCGACGCATCAGTTGGGCAATATCCTGGCTGGACTCAGCACTGCCGCTGATACTCACCGTATCGCCTTTCGCCACGACCTCATGCAAATGCACACCGTCGGGCACCGCACGGGCTAACTGATCCAGCAGCTGTGCACCGGCGGAGCGATTATCGTGCAGGTCCTGCACGACTTTCATGCGCTCCGCCAGTTGCTGGCTTTGCACCTGGAGGTCATCAATGGTCTGGATACGCGAGTCCAGGACGCCGACGTCCTTGCGCACATGATCGTTTCGCGTCACCTGCCGGTCGATCGCCTGGTCGATCACCTGGTCCGCCAGCCACACCGTCGCGAGCGCCACACAGGCAAACGCCACCAGCAGTATCAGGAAATATTTACGCCTGCGCTCCGCCAGCGCCTGGCGCCAAGGCAAAAGATTGATTCGTGTCATCCAGCGAAACTCCTCAGGGCCAACCCGCAAGCGACTCCCATCCCAGGGGCATCCACGATCCACTGGGCACCATCGACTCGATGGCCCGGTGTAAAGCTGGCGAAATCCTGACGGCAAGCGCGCGCCAATGCAAACCCTTCGACATCCACCACCCTGGGCACCAGCCCCGCCAGGCCCAACACGGCTTCACGGACCTCCACGTGCTCCTTGAGACACGCGGCCAGCAACACCTCGACCCGCGCGGGATCGTGCGTCGACGGCCCCTGGACCTGAAAGTCCAGCGCCACCTCGTCCAGCGGGTAGGGAATGTATTGCTCTGCCTCCACCTGGATCCTCAGGGCCATTTCGTCGTCGCCAAGCCCAGCCTGCATTTCAATGACCCGTGTAATGACCGAAGGACCGGAAACGGCGACCGCCGCCTGCCGGGCCGACGTGCGCAGCCGGGACAGCGCCATGTACAGCGCATGGCCTATGCCTTCCAGGTCCAGCCAGACGCCGTCGACCACCGCCTGGGCCGGCAGCGCCTGTATGGCGTAGCCCTGCACGGTGTAACGGTTGGCCGAACAGCTCAGTTCTACCAGCTTGATCCCTGCTTCATTGATGTCGACGCCAAGGACGGTGTCGACTTTGCGCCTGAAAAATCCCTTTCCCATAAAACTCCCCAAAGCTTTCCCTGTCTTAACGCCTGATTGCCGCCGGAAGCCCTGCATTCGGTCGACTTGTTGAGCCGGCGCGAATGACGCCCCAAGGCGAAAAATGCTTTAATGCCCAGCGTTTTTCCCCGCTTTTTATCTGCAGCTCGGGTCGATCCATCGTTTGCCATGCATGCCCCGACGCGTAACCCATTCTTTTCTCTGGAAATCCAAAAGCCTTGATCCGTCTGCTGAAGTTTTTCGGGTACTCCATTGTCGCGATCGTCTGCGGGCTGCTGCTCGTACTCAGCGGGGCCTACCTCTACCTTAGTCCGGGTTTACCCTCCGTAGAGGCCCTCAGAAGTATCCAGTTGCAGATTCCTTTGCGGGTCTACAGCAGCGATGAAAAGCTGATCGCGGAGTTCGGCGAAATGCGCCGCACACCGATTCGTTTTGCCGACATTCCACCTAATTTCATCAGCGCATTGCTGTCGGCCGAAGACGATAATTTTGCCAACCACTATGGCGTCGACCCCAGCAGCCTGGTGCGTGCGGCCACGCAACTGGTAAAAAGCGGACACATTCAATCCGGCGGCAGCACCATCACCATGCAGGTGGCGAAGAACTTCTTCCTCACCAGCGAGCGCAGTTTTTCCCGCAAAGCCACTGAAATCCTGCTGGCATTGCAGATCGAACGTCAGCTGACCAAGGACGAGATCCTGGAGCTGTACGTCAACAAAATCTACCTGGGCAACCGTGCCTACGGGATCGAGGCTGCCTCGCAGGTCTACTACGGCAAGTCGATTCGTGACGCCAGCCTGGCGCAGATGGCGATGATTGCCGGCCTGCCCAAGGCCCCTTCGCGCTTCAATCCCCTGGCCAACCCGGCGCGCAGCAAAGAGCGCCGCGACTGGATCCTGGGGCGCATGTACAAGCTGGGCAAGATCGACCAGGCCGCCTATGAAAGTGCGGTTGCCGAGCCGTTGAACGCCAGCTACCACGTGCCGACGCCGGAAGTGAATGCCCCGTATATCGCTGAAATGGCGCGTGCGGAGATGGTCGGTCGTTACGGCAGCGAGGCCTACACCGAAGGCTTCCGCGTGACCACGACGGTTCCGAGCGACTTGCAGGAAATCGCCAATGACTCCGTGCATTCCGGCCTGATCACCTACGACCAGCGCCACGGCTACCGAGGCCCTGAGTCGCGCCTGCCAGGCAAGACCCTGAGCGCCTGGACGGCCGAGCTGGGCAAACAGCGTGCGATCAGCGGCCTGGAACCGGCCATCGTCACCCAGGTGAAGAAAGATGGCGTGCAGGTGCTGACCCGCACCGGCGAAGCCCACGTGGCCTGGGACAGCATGAAATGGGCGCGCCCGTTCCTGAACACCAACAGCATGGGCCCGATGCCGAAGCAACCGTCGGATGTCGCGCAAGTGGGTGACCTGATCCGCGTGCAACGCCAGAAGGACGACAGCCTGAAATTCAGCCAGGTGCCGCTGGCCCAGGGCGCACTGGTATCGCTGGACCCGCAGAACGGTGCAATCCGCGCCCTGGTGGGTGGCTTCGCGTTCGAGCAGAGCAACTACAACCGGGCCACCCAGGCCAAGCGCCAGCCAGGCTCGAGCTTCAAGCCGTTCATCTACAGCGCCGCCCTGGATAACGGCTACACCGCCGCCAGCCTGGTCAACGATGCACCCATCGTGTTCGTCGACGAGTACCTGGACAAAGTCTGGCGCCCGAAGAACGACACCAACACCTTCCTCGGCCCTATCCGCATCCGTGAGGCGCTGTACAAGTCACGCAACCTGGTGTCGATCCGCCTGCTGCAGGCGATGGGTGTCGGCAAGACCATCGACTACATCACGCGCTTTGGCTTCAACAAGTCGGACCTGCCGCCGAACCTGTCCCTGGCCTTGGGTACCGCGACCCTCACGCCGATGGAAATCGCCACTGGCTGGAGCACCTTTGCCAACGGCGGCTACAAGATCGCGCCGTACCTGATCGACAAGATCGAAAGCCGCAACGGCGACACCCTGTTCACCGCCAACCCGCCACGCGTGCCGGGTGATGTGGTCAACGGCATCGCCGCAACGGATGGCCTGGCGGCGCCAGGCAATGGCGGTATCACCATCGAGCCGACCCCTGGAACCGCGCCAACTACCACCCCCGCTGCAACCGAACCACAGGCACCCGCCGTGGCCGAGCGCATTGTGGATGGCCGTACCACCTATATCCTCAACAGCATCCTGGAAGACGTAATCAAGAAAGGCACCGGCCGTCGCGCCCTGGCCTTGGGGCGCGCGGACATCGCGGGCAAGACCGGTACCACCAACGAATCCAAGGATGCCTGGTTCTCGGGCTATAACGCCGACTACGTGACCACCGTGTGGACCGGCTATGACCAGCCGGAAAGCCTTGGCCGCCGCGAGTTCGGCGGCACCGTCGCGCTGCCGATCTGGATGAGCTACATGGGCGCGGCCTTGAAGGACAAGCCGCTGCACACCCAACCGGAGCCGGAAGGCATCCTCAGCCTGCGGATCGACCCGGTCAGTGGCCGCGCGGCCTCGCCGAGCACGCCGAATGCGTACTTCGAACTGTTCAAGAGCGAAGACACGCCGCCATCGGTCAATGAGCTGGGCAACGGTGTCGTACCGGGCAGCCCGCTGCCGGCGGATGAGGCGGCGCCGATCGATCTGTTCTAACCTGGACCTTAAGCCCCCTCCCACATTTGATCTCCACAGGACACAAGTTAATCGCCACCCCAGCAAAAAGCCCCGACTCGCGAGAGCCGGGGCTTTTGGTTGGTGCGCTACAACGGCTTAGCCGTTGAACACATCATCCACGCTTTGCAGCGGGTAGTTTTTCGGATACGGCAGGGTGGCCACACCGGTCTCGATCGCGGCCTTGGCCACGGCATCGGAGATCAGGGTGATCAGGCGCTTATCCATTGGTTTCGGGATGATGTACTCACGACCGAATTCCAGCTTGGCGCCACCGTAGGCATCGCACACGTCCTGAGGCACAGGCAGCTTGGCCAGTTCACGCAGGGCGTTGGCGGCAGCCACTTTCATCTCTTCGTTGATGCGCTTGGCGCGAACGTCCAGGGCACCACGGAAGATGAACGGGAAGCCCAGTACGTTGTTGACCTGGTTCGGGTAATCCGAACGACCGGTGGCCATGATCACGTCGTCGCGGGTGGCGTGGGCCAGTTCCGGGGCGATTTCCGGATCAGGGTTGGAGCAGGCGAACACGATCGGGTTGGCCGCCATGGACTTCAGGCCTTCAGCGCTCAGCAGGTTCGGGCCGGACAGGCCGACGAACACGTCGGCACCGTTCAGGGCGTCAGCCAGGGTACGCTTGGAGGACGGGTGGGCAAACATCGCCTTGTACTGGTTCAGGTCGGTACGCTCGGACTGGATTACGCCCTTGCTGTCGACCATATAGATGTTTTCCAGCTTGGCGCCCATGCTCACGATCAGCTTCATGCAGGAGATGGCCGCAGCGCCGGCGCCCAGGCACACGATCTTGGCGTCAGCCAGGGTCTTGCCGGCGATTTCCAGGGCGTTGATCATGCCGGCCGCGGTGACGATCGCGGTGCCGTGCTGGTCATCGTGGAATACCGGAATGTCGCACTGCTCGATCAGGGCCTTTTCGATCTCGAAGCACTCAGGTGCCTTGATGTCTTCCAGGTTGATGCCACCGAAGGTGATGGAAATGCGCTTGACCGTGTCGATGAAAGCCTGCGGGCTCTCGGAGTCGACTTCGATATCGAAAACGTCGATGCCGGCGAAGCGCTTGAACAGCACGCCCTTACCTTCCATGACTGGCTTGGAGGCCAGTGGGCCGAGGTTACCCAGGCCGAGAATCGCGGTGCCATCGGAAATCACTGCAACCAGGTTGCCTTTGCCGGTGTACTTGTACGCCAGTTCGGGGTCGCGGGCGATTTCACGTACGGGCTCGGCCACGCCAGGGCTGTAGGCCAGCGACAGGTCGCGGGCGGTGGCGGTGGCTTTGGTGAGCTCTACACTCAGCTTTCCTGGACGAGGATGGGCATGATATTCGAGAGCGGCAGTTTTCAAATCAGACATATCGGCATTCCGCTTTTACTGTTGGTCGACGGACCGCCGAGGATACTCGTGTCGTAAAGTCCCTACAAGACTGGGCAGTCACAGGTGTCAAGGGCCCTGCACTAAGACTTTCGGCCAAGAGCCACAGGATACAAGGGCTCAACTGTTCACAATTGACTTAAAAAATGTCTACAATTTTTTCTCAAGGCGTCGATTTAAGCATGCCCGGATCGGTCAACGGCAGAAGCCAGCGCGCCTGACCTTTTTTCAGGCCGCCGCGTCGCGAGCGATCCTGTACCCAGCCCCGCGCCTCAACAGTGCGGCCTTGCAGACCATTGAGCCCGGCAGCATCGAATTGACTGACCAGAGCAGGCGAGACGCGTAATACCAGTGATCCCTGCATTTCAATCCAGATACCGCCACGATTGCGCTTTACCTGGCTGACCCGGCCACTGACCACGGCAAACCCGGAGCGCTTGAGCTGCGCCACAGACTGTACCGGCGATTGGCGCCACAGGCCCAGGCGCGCTTTACGGGCGCTGTTTTCAGCCGCCTGCTGACAGGCGACGAGATCGACATTCGGCGCCACGCCAACCTGGAACCCCAGGCCCTCGGCCAACAGCTGCGCCTCCAGGTTCTCGCCGTCGGCGCCATAGAGGTGGGCCAGGGTGCGGCCATAATGATCCTTGCGCTCACGCCCCGGCACCAGGCCGACACGACCACCGCTGGCATCCACCAACCCCTGCAAGCGTTGGCGCGCGGCGACCGCGAAAGGCTCGTCGGCGCGCCCCTTCTTGCCGGTTTCCGGGGCATTGATACCGATCATCCGCACACTGCGGCCATCCTTGAGGCGCACCGTGTCGCCATCCACCACCCGCTGCACTTCCACGCGGGCCAGGGCCGCCGGCGCTGGGCAAAATACCTCGGCCTGCACGGCCGTCACCCAAATCGCAGGCACAAAAAAGGCGCCCGCAAGGGACGCCTTTTTCAACAGCTGGCAAAAGCCCATAAGGCTTTTGAGCCTTACTCTGCTGGAGTAGCAGCAGGCTTCTTGCCGAAAGCACCAAAGCGATCTGCGAAGCGCTGTACACGGCCGCCGGTGTCCAGAGTTTTCTGCTTACCGGTGTAGAACGGGTGGCACTCGTTGCATACGTCAGTACCCAGTGGCTTGCACAGGTTCGAGCGAGTTTCGAACTTGTTGCCGCAGCTGCAGGTTACTTCGATGGTTTCGTACGCTGGATGGATATCGGCTTTCATGGTGACTTCCTCGGGCTAGCGTGCCGCCACTCGACACTATTGTCGAATACCGCACGTAATTAGGCCGCGGATTCTACCAGACCTTTTTAAACGCGCAAGCGGCGACACCCATCGCGTGTCAACATAAAAGCACCTTTCATCAGAAAACTGGCAGCTACCCCAAGCCTCCCCCGGTCTGCTAGGCTCCCGCCCCTGCGCCACCGCCTGCCTTTATAGATGAGACCTCTCGCGTGCCCGACGCCATTTTGCGCCTAGCCCTGCCCTCGCCCCTGCGCCGCCTGTTCGACTACCGGGCCCCGGCCGGTGTGCTGCGCGCGCAGTTGCAGCCGGGCATGCGCGTGCGCGTGCCGTTTGGCCGTCGGGAGATGATCGGCATCCTGGTGGAAGTCGCCGGCCACAGTGAAGTGCCGGCCGAGAAGCTCAAGCCGGCCATCGCCCTGCTCGATGCCACCCCGCCGTTGCCGCCCGCGTTGTTCAAGCTGTGCCTGTGGACCGCCCAGTATTACCAGCACAGCCTCGGTGACACGCTGAGCTGGGCACTGCCGGTGCTGTTGCGCCAGGGCGAACTGGCCGAAACACGCCAGGAACGTTTCTGGTCTACGGTGCCCGGCGCACGCCTCGACGACCCGCGCATCGCCCGCGCCCCGCGCCAGCGTGAAGCCCTGGCAACCCTGGCCCAGCACCCCCATGGCGTCGCCCATCAGCTATTGAGCAAGCTGATGCTGAGCAAGGACAGCCTCGAGCTGTTGTTGGCCAAGGGTCTGGTGCAGGTGGAAATCCGCAGGCATGCCCCCGACCCGCGCCACGAACACTGGCTGGCCCAGCCCGAACTGCCGCTGAACCCTGAACAACGCGCCGCCTATGAAGCGATTCGCGCAGGTTTCGACAGCTTCCATGCGTTCCTGCTGGCGGGCGTCACCGGCAGTGGCAAGACCGAAGTCTATTTGCAGTTGATCCGCGAAACCCTGCAGGCCGGCAAACAGGCACTGGTGCTGATCCCCGAGATCAACCTGGGCCCGCAAACCCTGGCGCGCTTCGAACAGCGTTTCAACGCGCGCATCGCCCTGGTGCACTCGGCGGTCAATGACCGTGAACGCCTGGAGTCGTGGCTGGCGGCGCGGGATGGCGAAGCCGACATTATTATCGGCACCCGCTCGGCGCTGTTCACGCCGATGAAAAATCCCGGGCTGATCATCATCGACGAGGAGCACGACGGCTCCTATAAACAGCAGGAAGGCCTGCGCTACCACGCCCGCGACCTGGCGCTGGTGCGCGCGCGCCAGGAAGACATCCCGATTGTGCTGGGCTCGGCCACACCCTCCCTGGAAAGCCTGCACAATGCCTACACCGGTCGTTACGGGCTGCTGCGCCTGAACGAGCGCGCCGGCGGCGCCAAGCAACCCCGCTTCCTGCGCCTGGACGTAAAAAGCCGGCCGCTGGACAGCGGCATTTCCGGGCCGATGCAACAAGCCATCGGCCAGACCCTGGCAGCCGGCCAGCAGGTCTTGGTGTTTCTCAACCGCCGGGGCTTTGCGCCGACGCTGCTGTGCCATGACTGCGGCTGGATGTCCGAGTGCGAGCGTTGCGATGCGCGCATGACCGTGCACCAGCGCCATGGCGAACTGCGTTGCCACCATTGCGGCCATGTGGAGCGTGTACCGCGCCATTGCCCACAGTGCGGCAAGGTCGACCTGCGTCCGGTGGGTGCAGGCACCGAGCGCGCCGAGGAGCGCCTGGGCATTCTGTTCCCGGACTACCCGGTTTTGCGGGTCGACCGCGACAGCACCTCGCGCAAGGACGCGATGAACCAGCTGTTCGCCACCATCCAGAAGGGCCAGCCGTGCATCCTCGTGGGCACACAGATGCTCGCCAAAGGGCATCACTTCCCCCGGGTGACCCTGGTGTCGATCCTGGATGCCGACGGCGGCCTGTTTTCCGGCGACTTCCGCGCCAGCGAGCGCATGGCGCAGCTGATCGTGCAGGTCGCCGGGCGTGCCGGGCGCGCCGAGGAGCCGGGCAAGGTGATTATCCAGACCCACCTGGCCGACCATCCGTTGCTGATTCAACTGACCGAACAAGGCTACTTTGCCTTCGCCGAACAGGCGCTGAGCGAACGCCGCTCCGCCGGCCTGCCGCCCTTTGCGCACCTCGCGCTGTTGCGCGCCGAAGCCCATAAACCGGGGCAGGCGGAGGGTTTTCTGGATGAAGCCTGCAGCGCCGCCGAACGCTTGCTCGGCGAGCTGGGGCTGAGCGGCATCGAACTGCTCGGCCCGGTACCCGCGCCCATGGAGCGTCGTGCCGGGCGTTATCGTGCCCAGCTACTCTTGCAGGCCACGTCCCGCGCACCGCTGCATCGGCTATTAAGTAGCTGGTTACTTGCGCTGGAGCAAATGCCCAGTGGCCGCCAGGTGCGATGGTCGTTGGATGTAGACCCGGTAGATTTGTATTAAGCCTGGCCATAGGTCCCGCGAAGGTTGGCAAGCCTGCCCTCGCCACGGATAATGCCCAGTTTTTCCACCTGCGCATCGCGCGCCGCCGCTTGCGGTCGAAAGAGAACACCATGAAAGACACCATTCGCCAGCTGATCCAACAAGCCCTCACCCAACTCGTCAACGAAGGTGTGTTGCCTGAAGGCCTGACGCCGGCGATCCAGGTGGAAAACACTCGCGACAAGACCCACGGCGACTTCGCCAGCAACATCGCGATGATGCTGTCCAAGCCGGCCGGCATGAAGCCGCGCGACCTGGCGGAAAAAATCATCGCCGCGCTGCCTGCCGACGAGAGCGTTACCAAGGCCGAAATCGCCGGCCCGGGCTTTATCAACTTCTTCCAGAACACCCAGGCCCTGGCTTCACGCCTGGATGCGGCACTGGCCGACGCCAGGATCGGCGTGCGCAAGGCCGGCCCGGCTCAGCGCGTGGCCATCGACCTGTCGGCGCCCAACCTGGCCAAGGAGATGCATGTCGGTCACCTGCGCTCGACCATCATCGGCGACGGCGTGGCCCGGGTCCTGGAGTTTCTCGGCGACACCGTGATCCGCCAGAACCACGTAGGCGACTGGGGCACTCAGTTCGGCATGCTGATGGCCTATCTGCAGGAAAACCCGATCACCAGCAACGAGCTGTCGGACCTGGAGAACTTCTACCGCGCCGCCAAGAAGCGTTTCGACGAATCCGAAGAATTCGCCGACCGCGCCCGCGGGCTAGTGGTCAAGCTGCAAGCCGGGGACAAGGAATGCCTGGAACTGTGGGGCCGCTTCCGCGAGATCTCGCTGTCCCACTGCCAGGAAATCTACGAGCTGCTCAACGTCAAGCTGACCATGGCCGATGTAATGGGCGAAAGCGCCTACAACGACGACCTGATCAACGTGGTCAACGACCTCAAGGCCAAGGGCCTGCTGGTCGAGAGCAACGGCGCGCAGTGCGTGTTCCTCGAAGAATTCAAGACCGCCGACGGCGAGCCGCTGCCGGTGATCATCGTCAAGGCCGATGGCGGCTACCTCTACGCCACCACCGACCTCGCGGCCGTGCGCTACCGCAGCGGCGTGCTCAAGGCCGACCGTGCGCTGTATTTCGTCGACCAGCGCCAAGCCCTGCACTTCCAGCAGGTGTTCGAAGTGGCACGTCGCGCCGGTTTCGTCACCCATCCGATGCACATGGAACACATGGGCTTCGGCACCATGAACGGCGCCGATGGCCGCCCGTTCAAGACCCGCGACGGCGGCACCGTCAAGCTGATCGACCTGCTCAACGAAGCCCGGGACCGCGCCTACAACCTGGTGAAGGAAAAGAACCCGGAGCTGGCCGAGGCCGACCTGCGCAATATTGCCCGCGTGGTGGGAATTGGCGCGGTGAAATACGCCGACCTGTCCAAGCACCGCACCAGCGACTACAGCTTCAACTTCGAACTGATGCTCAACTTCGAGGGCAACACCGCGCCGTACCTGCTGTACGCCTACACCCGCGTGGCCGGTGTGTTCCGCAAGTTGGGCAAGGACTTCAGCCAAGTCGAAGGCCACATAGTGCTGGACGCGCCCCATGAACAGGAGCTGGCCGCCAAGCTCGCGCAGTTCGGCGAAGTGCTGAACAGCGTCGGCGAGAAAGGCACGCCGCATATCCTGTGCACCTACCTGTACGAAGTCGCCGGGTTGTTCTCCAGCTTCTACGAGAACTGCCCGATCCTCACCGCCGACGACGAAGCCCAGAAGCAAAGTCGCCTGCGCCTCGCCGCACTGGCTGGACGGACCCTCAAGCAAGGCCTGGAACTGTTGGGCCTGGAAACTCTGGAGCGTATGTAAGTTGGCTGCCAAGAAAAAACCTGCACCCAAGCGCGGCGCCAGCCGCTACCAGGCCCCAGCGAAGAAGCCGATCCCAGGCTGGTTGTGGATGGCCATCGGCCTCACGGTCGGCGCGTTTATCGTGTTCCTGATGAAGCTGGATCCAGGCCAGGGCGATGACGTCAAACGGGTCAAGCAGGAACAGCAGAAGGCCACGAAAATGGCTGAAGCCAACAAGACTGCACCGAGCCCGACAGCACCGGTAAAGCCGAAGTACGACTTCTATACGCTGCTGCCGGAATCGGAAGTGATCGTGCCGCCTGACGCCGTGCCGGAGAAAACCCTGCCGACGCCGCAAGTGCCGACCACGCCCGTCACCCCTGCGGAAGCGGCGAAAATCGACACGGCGCGGGCTCAGGCGGCGTTGGCAGGGATTACTCCGCCGCCAGCACCACCGGTTGCCGAAACCAAGGCCGCGCCGGTGACCAAGTTCTTCCTGCAGGCAGGCTCGTTCCCGAAGCAGGCCGATGCGGATCGCGTGCGTGCGCAGATCATTCTGTTGGGCCAGACGGTGACGGTGGAGTCCGGCACGGTGAAGGACGCGACCTGGTATCGCGTGCTGGTGGGGCCGTTCAGCAACCGCGAACAGCTGACCGTGGCGCAGAAGCAATTGGCCGGTGCCGGGTTTAGCAACCTGTTGTTACAACAGCGCCAGAGCCGATGATTCTGGCTCAACTTCGATAAAAATGTGGGAGGGGGCTTGCCCCCGATAGCGGTAGATCAGTCAATATTTTCGGCGACTGATACACCGCTAACGGGGCAAGCCCCCTCCCCCATTTGGTATTGCAGCGCTCTGAAATGGGTGTCAGACCGATAAACACCACTCGTCCGCCATAAACCCCCATGGTTGAAATCCCCCCCGCCACCCCCATATGAGTTTCCATCAGGGCATTTTCGCCCCGCTGCGTGGAGACTCTCCCTTGACCACCATCGTTTCAGTACGTCGCCACGGCAAAGTCGTCATGGGCGGCGACGGCCAGGTTTCCCTGGGCAATACCGTGATGAAAGGCAATGCGAAAAAAGTGCGTCGCCTGTATCACGGCCAGGTCCTCGCCGGTTTTGCCGGCGCCACCGCCGACGCCTTCACCCTCTTCGAGCGTTTCGAAGGCCAGCTGGAAAAACACCAGGGCCACCTCGTACGTGCCGCTGTCGAACTCGCCAAAGAATGGCGCACCGACCGTTCCCTCAGCCGCCTGGAAGCCATGCTGGCCGTCGCCAACAAAGATGCCTCCCTGATCATCACCGGTAACGGCGATGTGGTTGAACCTGAACATGGCCTGATCGCCATGGGCTCCGGCGGCGGTTATGCACAAGCCGCAGCCAGCGCACTGTTGAAGAAAACCGACCTGTCGGCCCGCGAAATCGTCGAGACCGCCCTGGGCATCGCCGGCGATATCTGCGTGTTCACCAACCACAACTTCACCATTGAGGAGCAGGACCTCGCCGAGTAAGCCGTAGGCTTATTCCCGCTTGAGGCCGCCAAACACTATGTCCATGACTCCCCGCGAAATCGTCCATGAACTCAATCGCCATATCATCGGCCAGGACGATGCCAAGCGCGCGGTTGCCATCGCGCTGCGTAACCGCTGGCGCCGGATGCAACTGCCCGAAGAATTACGCGTTGAAGTAACACCAAAGAACATCCTGATGATCGGCCCGACCGGCGTCGGTAAAACCGAGATCGCGCGACGCCTGGCCAAACTGGCCAACGCACCGTTCATCAAGGTCGAAGCCACCAAGTTCACCGAAGTCGGCTATGTGGGCCGCGATGTCGAGTCGATCATCCGTGACCTGGCCGACGCTGCCCTTAAGCTGCTGCGCGAACAGGAAATGACCAAGGTCAGCCACCGTGCCGAAGATGCTGCCGAAGAACGCATCCTCGACGCCCTGCTGCCACCGGCGCGCATGGGCTTCAACGAAGACGCTGCACCGGCCTCGGATTCCAACACCCGCCAGCTGTTCCGCAAGCGCCTGCGTGAAGGCCAGCTGGACGACAAGGAAATCGAGATCGAAGTCGCTGAAGTCTCTGGCGTCGACATCTCGGCACCGCCTGGCATGGAAGAAATGACCAGCCAGTTGCAGAACCTGTTCGCCAACATGGGCAAGGGCAAGAAGAAAAGCCGCAAGCTCAAGGTGAAGGAAGCGCTGAAGCTGGTGCGCGACGAAGAAGCCGGGCGCCTGGTAAACGAGGAAGAACTCAAGGCCAAGGCCCTGGAGGCGGTTGAGCAGCATGGCATCGTGTTTATCGACGAGATCGACAAGGTGGCCAAGCGCGGCAACTCCGGCGGCGTCGATGTATCGCGCGAAGGTGTGCAGCGCGACCTGCTGCCGCTGATCGAAGGCTGCACCGTCAATACCAAGCTGGGCATGGTCAAGACCGACCACATCCTGTTTATCGCTTCGGGTGCGTTCCACCTGAGCAAGCCAAGCGACCTGGTGCCCGAGCTGCAAGGCCGCCTGCCGATTCGCGTAGAGCTCAAGGCGCTGACCCCCGGCGACTTCGAGCGCATCCTCAGCGAACCCCATGCGTCGCTCACCGAGCAGTACCGTGAGCTGCTGAAAACCGAAGGGCTGGGCATCGAGTTCCTGCCGGACGGTATCAAGCGCCTGGCGGAGATTGCCTGGCAGGTCAACGAGAAGACCGAGAACATCGGCGCGCGTCGCCTGCACACCCTGCTTGAGCGCCTGCTTGAGGAAGTGTCCTTCAGCGCCGGCGACATGGCCGGCGCGCAGAATGGCGTAGCGATCAAGATCGACGCCGACTACGTCAACAGCCACCTGGGCGAATTGGCGCAGAACGAAGACTTGTCGCGGTATATTCTGTAAGCCTCACACAGAACTGCTTTGCTTCAAATGTGGGAGGGGGCTTGCCCCCGATAGCGGTGGATCAGTCAGCTTATCTATAGCTGCCCCACTGCAATCGGGGGCAAGCCCCCTCCCACATTTTTAAGCCGGTTTATTCAAGAGCACCTCATATGGCCAAGTTTCCTACCGCTGTAAACCTGCACAAAACCTCCAACACCCTAGGCCTCACCTATGGGCCCGACGAGGTCTACCAGTTGCCCGCCGAACTGCTGCGGGTGCATTCGCCTTCCGCCGAGGTCCAGGGCCACGGCAAACCTATCCTGCAATTCGGCAAGCTCAACGTGCGGTTGACCAAGATCGAACCGGCCGGCCAGTACGCACTGAAATTGACCTTCGACGACGGACATGACAGCGGACTGTTCACCTGGGACTACCTCTACCAATTGGCCGTGCGTCAGGACGCGTTGTGGGCCGATTATCTCGCCGAGCTCAAGGCAGCCGGCAAAACCCGCGATCCGAGCGAGTCGGTCGTGCGGCTGATGCTCTAGTCCAGGCTTCTTGCTCTTTAGAGGGCATTTTCTAATTTCATCTGCTTGAATGCCCTGTCGCGTGGCCAACGATTGGCCCGCTTGCGAAAAAAATTAAACTCGGGTAACCAATGGAACTGGCAAGTTCCCTGCATTTGACGATGCGGTATCAACGGTCACCCGAGTCGCAGTACCTGGCTTGTGTTGTGTATCGAAACCTGGTGCGCAGCGGTACCCGGTACTCGTCTTTCGGACAATGGAGCGTCGTAGATGAGTAACAAGAACAACGATGACTTGAAACGCCAGGCCTCGGAAAACACCCTGGGGCTCAACCCGATCATCGCGTTACGTAAAAAGGATTTACTGGCCTCGGCCAAGATGGTGCTGACCCAAGCCATCAAGCAACCGTTGCACAGCGTCAAGCACGTCGCCCACTTTGGCGTTGAATTGAAGAACGTGATGTTCGGTAAATCGCAGCTGCAGCCCGAAAGCGATGACCGTCGCTTTCACGACCCAGCCTGGAGCCAGAACCCGCTCTACAAACGCTACCTGCAAACCTACCTGGCGTGGCGCAAGGAACTGCACGACTGGATCGGCGACAGTAACCTGTCGGACCAGGACATCAGCCGCGGCCACTTCGTGATCAACCTGATGACCGAAGCCATGGCCCCTACCAACAGCGCGGCCAACCCGGCGGCAGTCAAACGCTTCTTTGAAACCGGCGGCAAGAGCCTGCTCGACGGCCTGTCGCACCTGGCCAAGGACATGGTGCACAACGGCGGCATGCCGAGCCAGGTCAACATGGGCGCGTTCGAAGTGGGCAAGACCCTGGGCATCACCGAAGGGGCGGTGGTATTTCGCAACGACGTGCTGGAGCTGATCCAGTACAAGCCGATCACCGAACAGGTGCACGAACGCCCGCTGTTGGTGGTACCGCCGCAGATCAACAAATTCTATGTATTCGACCTGAGCCCGGAGAAGAGCCTGGCGCGCTTCTGCCTGCGCAATGGGCAGCAGACCTTTATCGTCAGTTGGCGCAACCCGACCAAGGCCCAGCGCGAATGGGGCCTGTCGACCTATATCGAGGCGCTCAAGGAAGCGGTCGATGTGGTCACGGCGATCACCGGCAGCAAAGACGTGAATATGCTCGGCGCCTGCTCCGGCGGCATCACCTGCACCGCCCTGCTGGGCCACTACGCGGCGCTGGGTGAGAAGAAGGTCAACGCCCTGACCCTGCTGGTGAGCGTGCTGGACACCACCCTGGACACCCAGGTGGCGCTGTTCGTGGATGAGCAGACCCTGGAAGCGGCCAAGCGCCATTCCTACCAGGCCGGTGTACTGGAAGGCCGCGACATGGCCAAGGTGTTCGCCTGGATGCGCCCCAACGACCTGATCTGGAACTACTGGGTCAACAATTACCTGCTGGGCAATGAGCCGCCGGTGTTCGACATCCTGTTCTGGAACAACGACACCACACGCTTGCCGGCGGCCTTCCACGGCGACCTGATCGAACTGTTCAAAAACAACCCACTCGTGCGCGCCAATGCCCTGGAAGTGTGCGGCACGCCCATCGACCTCAAGCAGGTCACGGCCGATATCTATTCACTGGCCGGCACCAACGACCACATCACGCCCTGGCAGTCGTGCTACAAGTCGGCACAGTTGTTCGGTGGCAAGGTGGAATTCGTGCTGTCCAGCAGCGGGCATATCCAGAGCATCCTCAACCCGCCCGGCAACCCCAAGGCGCGCTATCAGACCAGCGACAGCCTCGCGGGCAAGCCACTGGAGTGGCAGGAGAACGCGACCAAGCATACTGACTCGTGGTGGCTGCATTGGCAGGCGTGGCAAGCGGAACGGGCGGGCAAGCTGAAGAAGGCACCGACGGTATTAGGCAACAAGACGTACGCCGCAGCCGAAGCGGCGCCGGGTACCTATGTGCATGAACGCTAGTCCTGTAGGAGCGAGCTTGCTCGCGAAAGGCTCAAGATCAACACGGGACATCAGCTATCCCGCGTTATCGTTGACGACCTTCGCGAGCAAGCTCGCTCCTACAAGGGATTGAAGTACCTATCGAAGGGTTCCCCCATGCCGCAACCGTTCATCTTCCGTACCATCGACCTGGATGGCCAGACCATCCGCACGGCGGTACGCCCGGGCAAGCCCCACTTGACACCGTTGCTGATCTTCAACGGCATCGGCGCCAACCTTGAGCTGGTGTTTCCGTTCGTCCAGGCACTGGACCCGGACCTGGAAGTGATCGCCTTCGATGTGCCGGGCGTGGGTGGCTCCTCGACGCCCAACCGGCCTTATCGTTTTCCCGGCCTGGCCAAGCTCACCGCACGCATGCTGGACTACCTGGACTATGGCCAGGTGAATGCGGTGGGCGTGTCCTGGGGTGGCGCCTTGGCGCAGCAGTTTGCCTACGACTACCCGGAGCGCTGCAAGAAGCTGATCCTGGCGGCGACCGCGGCCGGTGCCTTTATGGTGCCAGGCAAGCCGAAGGTGTTGTGGCTGATGGCCAGCCCCCGGCGCTACATCCAACCGTCCCACGTGGTGCGCATCGCACCGATGATTTATGGCGGTTCGTTCCGCCGCGATTCGAAACTGGCGGCCGAGCACGCGAGCAAAGTGCGCTCGGCCGGCAAGCTGGGCTACTACTGGCAGCTGTTCGCGGGGCTGGGCTGGACCAGCATCCACTGGCTGCACAAGATCCGTCAGCCGACCCTGGTGCTGGCCGGGGACGACGACCCGCTGATCCCGCTGGTCAACATGCGCATGCTGGCCTGGCGCATTCCCAACGCACAGTTGCACATCATCGATGACGGCCACCTGTTCCTGATCACCCGGGCTGAAGCCGTGGCGCCGATCATCATGAAGTTTCTCGAGGAGGAGCGCATGCGGGCCGTGATTCATCCGCGACCAGCGGTGTAAGGACCACACCGCCGCGCAACTTGCCGAGAACCGACTATGGTTCTGAATTGGCGTGCCTGTTGATGGCTTGACGAAGGAGTGTTGGCTCATGCGAGAAAGACCCGTGACGAACCCGGCGCCCACCCCTGCCGCGTTCATCAACGCACAAAACGCGATCACCGGCCTACGCGGTCGGGACTTGCTGTCGACCTTGCGCAGCGTTGCCGCCCACGGCTGGCGCAACCCGGTGCATACCGCCCGTCACGCCCTGGCCCTGGGCGGTCAGCTGGGTCGTGTGCTGCTGGGTGAGACCGTGCACGAGCCCAACCCACGGGACAGCCGCTTCAGCGACCCGACCTGGACGCTCAACCCGTTCTACCGACGCAGCCTGCAAGCCTATTTGAGCTGGCAGAAGCAGACCCGCCAGTGGATCGATGACAGCTCACTGAGTGACGACGACCGCGCCCGCGCGCACTTTGCCTTCGCCTTGATCAATGACGCCGTGTCGCCCTCCAACACCCTGCTCAACCCGCTGGCCGTGAAGGAGTTGCTCAACTCCGGCGGCAACAGTGTAGTGCGCGGCGTGAGCAACCTGTTCGACGACCTGCTGCACAATAACGGCCTGCCGCGCCAGGTGAGCAAACAGGCCTTCGAAGTCGGCAAGACCGTGGCCACCACCCCAGGCTCGGTGGTGTTTCGCAATGAGCTGCTGGAGTTGATCCAGTACAAGCCCATGAGCGAAAAACAGTACGCCAGGCCATTGCTGATCGTGCCGCCGCAAATCAACAAGTACTACATCTTCGACCTGAGCCCGGCCAACAGCTTCGTGCAGTACGCCCTCAAGAACGGCCTGCAGACCTTTATGGTCAGCTGGCGCAACCCGGATGTACGCCACCGCGAATGGGGCCTGTCCACCTATGTGGCGGCGCTGGAGGAAGCACTCAACGTCTGCCGGGCCATCACCGGCGCCCGCGAGGTCAACCTGATGGGTGCCTGCGCCGGTGGCCTGACCATCGCCGCCCTGCAAGGCCACTTGCAAGCCAAGCGCCAGCTGCGTCGTATCTCCAGCGCCAGCTACCTGGTGAGCCTGCTGGACAGCCAGATCGACAGCCCCGCCATGCTGTTCGCCGATGAGCAAACCCTGGAAGCCGCCAAGCGTCGTTCCTACCAGCAAGGCGTGCTGGACGGCCGCGACATGGCCAAGGTGTTCGCCTGGATGCGTCCCAACGACCTGATCTGGAACTACTGGATCAATAACTACCTGCTGGGCAAGGAACCGCCGGCCTTCGACATTTTGTACTGGAACAACGACAACACGCGCCTGCCCGCCGCACTGCATGGCGACCTGCTCGATTTCTTCAAGCACAACCCGCTGAGCCATCCCGGCGGCCTGGAAGTGTGCGGCACGCCCATCGACCTGCAGAAGGTCACGGTGGACAGCTTCAGCGTGGCCGGGATCAACGACCACATCACGCCGTGGGACGCGGTGTATCGCTCCACGCAATTGCTCGGTGGCGAGCGGCGCTTCGTGCTGTCCAACAGCGGGCATATCCAGAGCATCCTCAACCCGCCGGGCAACCCCAAGGCCAACTACGTCGAAAATCCCAAGCTGAGCAGCGACCCGCGTGCCTGGTACTACGACGCCAACCACGTCGAGGGCAGTTGGTGGCCGCAGTGGCTGGCGTGGATCCAGCAGCGCTCGGGCGTACAGCGCGAAACCCTCACCGCCCTGGGCAACCAGAACTATCCACCGATGGAAGCGGCGCCCGGCACCTACGTGCGAGTGCGCTGAGCTCAACGATCAGATTAAGAAGACTGGATGAAGACCCGCGACCGTATCCTTGAATGTGCCCTGCAGTTGTTCAACCAGAAGGGCGAGCCGAACGTGTCGACCATGGAGGTGGCCAATGAAATGGGGATCAGCCCCGGCAACCTCTACTACCACTTCCATGGCAAGGAACCGCTGGTGCTGGGGTTGTTCGAGCGCTTCCAGGGCGAATTGGCGCCGCTGCTCGACCCGCCGGCGGACGCGCAACTGCAGGCCCAGGATTACTGGCTGTTCCTGCACCTGATCATCGAACGCATGGCCCAATACCGGTTTTTGTTCCAGGACCTGTCGAACCTGGCGGGGCGCCTGCCGAAACTGGCCAAGGGCATTCGCAACCTGCTGACCGCACTCAAGCGCACCCTCGCGTCCTTGCTGGCGCGTCTGAAGGCGGACGGGCAACTGGTCAGTGACACCCAGGCGCTGGGCCAGTTGGTGGAGCAGATCACCATGACCCTGCTGTTCTCCCTGGACTACCAACGCATTCTCGACCGTGAGGGCGAGGTGCGGGTGGTGGTGTATCAAGTCATGATGCTGGTGGCGCCACACCTGCTGTTGCCGGCGCGACAGGCGACGGAACGATTGGCGCTACGTTATCTGGACGATCAGGGCTGACTACCCGAGTTTTCCGAACTGGTGAGTAAACTTGAACAGTTCACTGTCGTTCCTGATCCCCAACTTTCGATAGGCGGATTGTTTTTGCGTGCTGATCGTACTTGCACTTCGAGAAAACTTGGCCGCAATGGAATTCACGGACATGCCGTCCAGAAAACACCGCAATACTTCCTGCTCTTTTGGCGTCAGGCATTCGTTAAACTGCAAAGGCTTCGACAAGTCTCTGTCCGATTTAATCTTTCCTTCCTTCAATACGGATTGCACACCCTGCAGCGCAGGCACCATGCAAAGCTGCAGGTAAATCCGTCCCTGGGCGACCGTTCGGATTGCCGTGATCAACTCCGTCAGGTTTTGGGTTTTCCCCATGATCCCCCTGCAACCCGCCTTCAACGACAAAGAAACAGTGGCGGGCGTGTAGTGCGAACACACAATCAAGAGCCTGCAGGTGCTGAAACGCCGGTGCAGCGCCTCGATCAGGCTGAGGCCATCGCTGTCCGATGGCGCGAGGCTAAAGTCCATCACCACGACATCGGCCGGCCGCCGCGTAAGAGCCTCCAGCAGTTCCTTGCCGGTTCCGAAGGAACCAATCACCGCAAGGTCGGCCTCCTTGCTCAACCCCAACTCGATGCCCTGCCGAACCATCTCGTGATCATCCAGCAGCATGACGGTATGCGTAGTGGACATTGAAGTAGCCATAATTACACCCATACAAGTGAATACAGCACCACACCCATAATCGCTCTGGTTAAATACACGGTATACCCAGTTACAGGCGAGGATCAATACGACAATTCAATAAGAAAAAACCCTTCAGGCATAACTTACAGATATTTCCCAGTACTACAGAAAACACCTACAAAAGTTAAATTAACTTATCGAACGATCACGAGATAAGTCTCGCTGGTTCTCTATGGATAGCACTCGGCAAACGCGACAAATTAGGGCACCCCGCCATTCGAAAGATCAGCGATCTTCATCGGCGACGGGCTAGAACTATGAATGACGACTGGAAATATCATGAACGTTAACCCCCTCTCCACGATTACGGCCGTGCTGGCCTTGACCGTCGCCGCTTCACAACCGGCGCACGCAGCAGATGGCATCATCAAGTTCAGTGGTCTTGTGACAGACCTGACGTGCACGGTCGAAGGTGCAGCCCCCGGCACTGGCGCAGTCGTCAAGGACGTCAACCTGGGAGGCGTCTCGGCGGCACGCCTGGCAAGCGCGGGCAGTCGTGCCAACCCGACGGGCTTCACCATCCGTATCGGCGCGCCGGGTGAAGGCAGCTGCAGCAACGGGCGTACCGCCATGGTCGCGTTCGATCCAACCAGCCCGGCCATTGATGTGGCGACCGGGCGCTTGAACATCGACGGCTACGATGACCCGTCCGACACCAGCGCCGCCAAGAACGTACAGGTAGAAGTGACTCAACGCGATGGCACGCCGATCAACGTCTACACCGAGAAATCGGCCGGCGCGGTGATCGTCGACAACCAGGCCGTGATCCCGCTCGCGGCGCAAATGTATGCCAGCGGCCCTGCCACCGAAGGCAAGGTCAACACCCGTGTGGGCTTCTTGATCGAGTACGCCGAGTAAGGCAACCCAGGGGCCTGACACGATGAAAAGAATCGCCTGCCTGACGCTGGTTGCCACCGCGGCTTGCGCGTGGCTCTGGCTGTTGCCGCTTCCTGCCCGCGCAGGCGTGATCATCCATGGCACACGCGTGATCTACCCCATGCAGCAGCAGGAAGTCGTGGTGCGCCTGGAGAACAAGGGGCCGCTTCCGGCGCTGGTGCAAACCTGGCTGGACACGGGCGACCGGCATTCGACACCGGCAACGGCCCACACACCGTTCATTCTCTCGCCACCGCTCTTCCGCATTGAGCCGCACCAGCAACAGGCTTTGCGCCTGCGCTATGGCGCAGGCGCCTTGCCGGCCGACCGTGAAAGCCTGTTTTGGTTGAACGTGCTGGAAGTACCACCGCTTGCCGCTGACGCTGCACACAACAACCAGATCGAATTGTCGTTCCGCACCCGTTTGCGGGTGTTTGTGCGCCCGCCGGCATTGCCCTACCCCGTCGACAGCGCCCCGGAAAAACTGCAGTGGAAGCTGGTGGCCCATGAACAGGGTTTCGCCCTGCAAGCCACCAACCCCACGCCGTACCATATTTCCATCGCCTCGATCGAGTTGCTGAACGACGGGAAACGTTTCAGTAAAGCCGCCAACAAAGACGCCAACGACAGTCTGCTGATGCCGGACGGTGACGTGAAACTGTTTGTGCTGCCCCTGCTGCGCCATCACCCCGTCGATGCAGCCACGGTCGAATTCACCACCGTCAGCGACTTTGGTGCTCGAGTCCGTCACTCGGCCCGCCTTGCCCTTCAACCGCAGGATGACCGATGACATGAAGACAGCTATCCGCTCACACCTGCCGGCCCGGTGCATGGCGTTGGTGCTTGCGCTGTTGACCACCCTCCCCGTGCAGGCGAGCGTGGTCATCAACAGCACCCGAATTGTCTACCCGCAGGACGACAAGGAGGTGACGATCAGACTGCACAGCAAGAACCAGGCACCGGTGCTGATCCAGGCGTGGCTGGACAGCGGCGATGAGCAATCAACACCGGATCTGGCGACAGCGCCCTTCGTCCTCACGCCACCGATCTTCCGCATGGAGCCAGGCAAGCAACAGGTGGTACGTATGGCCTACACCGGCGAAGCCTTGCCCAGGGCACAGGAAAGCCTGTTCTGGTTCAACGTGCTGGAGGTGCCCTCACGCCCCCAGGGCGGCCAGCAGGGCGATCAGGTGCAGTTCGCCTTCCGCTCGCGCATCAAGGTGTTTTTGCGCCCATCGAACCTGCCTTACCAGGTCGAGGAAGCACCCGGGAAGCTGCAGTGGCGGTCTGTCCCAGGCGAACATGGCCAGGCGCTGGAAGTCTTCAATCCGACGCCTTACCACGTGACGTTCGAGCGCATCGAAGTGCAAGTGGCAGGGCAGCACCATGTCCGCGAACCGGCGGCGTCGGGTACGGAGAATATGGTGACGCCCGGTGGGCACGCCCGCTTTGAGTGGCCTCGCCTGCAAACCCCGATGGGCAGCGCTGCAATCGTCGAATTCCAGACGCTCGACGATTTCGGGGTCAAGACCCACCACAGCAGCGAGGTCTCTCCATGACGGCCGTTCTTCTGTAGCAATCCCACTTCGCCTTATTGAAAGCACCGTCGATTGATACCCCATTCAGTGGGTAGGGATGCCCTTTGCCGACATTCGGGGAGCCCGTTTATGGAAACGCGAAAAATGAGTTTTTACACGCCTGCCAGCCTCGTAAGCCGGCCCCGTTTAAAGCAGACGCTGCGTGGCATGCTGTTGGTAAGCGGAGCCCATGCCATGGCCGCCAATAGTGCAGAGCAGGCCGAGTTCAACCCGGCTTTCTTTACCGGTGGCCGGGGCGGGCTGCAGATCGATATTGCACGGTTCAGCCAAGGCAACGTCGTGCTCCCGGGCAACTATCGCACCGACATCCACCTCAATGGCCAATGGGTTGGGCGTGAAACCCTGACGTTCATTGCGGTGGAAGGTCAGCAGGTCGCGCAGTTGTGCCTGGAGCGTGATGTGCTGCTCAGGTTTGGCATTGACCTGCAAACCACTGAAGCCAATCAGGCGTCCCGTACGCCGTTTGCGCGCTGTGCGGATATCGGCACCTACCTGCCGGGAGCCAGCAGCCAATTTGATTCAGGTGAAAACCGTCTGGATTTGCAAGTGCCGCAGGTTTTCCTGGCGCGCAAGGCGCGGGGCTATGTCGACCCGCAGCACTGGGACAGCGGGATCGATGCCGCCTTTGTGCGGTACAACGTTAATACGTTCGCCACCCAGACCGATACGCGCGCACTCGGCTCCAGCTACCTGGGCCTGAACACTGGGCTCAATCTGGGCGACTGGCACTGGCGACATAGCGGCAGCTACAGCCATTCAGAGGTTGCCTCGAGCTATCAAAGCAGCGCCACCTATGTGCAGCACGAAGTGGACACGTTGCAGTCCCAACTGATGGCGGGCGAAATCTACACGCCGGGCGAACTGTTCGATAGCGTGCGCCTGCGGGGTGCCAGCCTGTCCAGCGACGATCGGATGCTGCCCGACTCATTGAGCGGATTTGCACCGGTAGTGCGTGGCGTTGCCGAGACCAACGCGCGGGTCAGCGTGCGCCAACGCGGCGTGTTATTGGACGAAGTGTCTGTAGCACCCGGCCCGTTTGTCCTCAACGACCTGTTTCCCACCGGGTACGGGGGCGACCTGAGCGTCACCATCACCGAGGCCGACGGCCGCCAGCGTGAGTTCATCGTACCGTTCGCCGCCAACGCCAACCTCTTGCGTCCCGGCCACAGCCGCTATGCATTGAGCGTCGGCCAGTTGGATGAAGTGGGCCTGCACCATCCGCCCGCGCTGGTGCAGGCCACTTATCAGCATGGCCTGAGCAATCTCCTCACGGGGTACACCGGCGCGACGCTCGGCGACGACTACCAGTCGCAGTTGCTGGGTACGGCGGTCAACACCTCAGTAGGTGCGTTGTCGTGCGACCTGACGCATTCGAGCGCGCATCTGCCGGGGCATGGTTCACGACAGGGGCAAAGCGTACAACTGCGCTACAGCAAGAACTTCACGGACACCGGCACCCACTTTGCCCTCGGGGCGTACCGCTACTCCACCGAAGGTTTCCTGAATGTGGCTGATGCCGCACGCATTCGCGACCTGGCCATCGACGGACTGAACCCCGATAACCTGTCGCGGCTGCGCAACAGAATGGACATCAGCCTCAACCAGAGCCTGGGCAACGGTTCGGTGTACCTGACCGGTTCTTCACAACATTATTGGAACCGCACCCATGGCAACCTGACCTTTACCGCCGGGTACAGCGGCACGTGGCGGGGTCTCCACTATCTGCTGAGCGCACAGCGCAGCCGTGATCTGCGCAGTGAGCACGGGGACAAGCAACTGGAGCTCACCTTGAGCCTGCCACTGGGCAGCCACGCCCATTCGCCGACATTGACCACCACGGCCTATGGCGGCGATCAAGGCAGCGGCGAGCGCGCCAGCCTGGGCGGCAGCCTGGGTGAGCACAATCAGTTCAGCTACAGCGTCAGTGCCAACCGGACCCAGGGCAACAGCAACGCCACCAGTGCCGACATGAAATACCACACCCGCCATGGCGTACTCTCCGCCAGCCATGGCCAGAGCAGCACATACCGCTCCACATCGCTTGGCATGACCGGAGGCATTGTCGCCCACGCAGACGGTGTGACCCTCGCCCCAGAACTCGGCGATACCATCGGCATCGTCCAGGCGCCTGACGCCCAAGGCGCGCGAATCAATGGCAATCACAGCGCGCAAATCGGCAAAGGCGGCTTTGCCGTGGTGCCGCACCTCACCCCTTACCGCCAGAACATCGTGGAACTGGACCCGAAGGATCTGTCCACCGATGTGGAGCTCAAGACCGCGGCCCGGAATGTGGCGCCGCGCGCCGGAGCAGTGGTGAAACTGCAGTTCGAGACGACCAGCGGCCAGGCCTTGTTGATCACGGCACTGCGCGAGGATGGCAGCTCGTTGCCGTTCGGTGCGGATGTGTTCGATGAGGACGGCGCGAGCGTCGGGGTGGTCGGGCAGGGCGGTCAGGCTTTTGTGCGCGTGCCCCGTACACAGGGGCCATTGACGATCAAGTGGGGTCCCCATGCCGGTGCCGCATGTCAGTTGCATTACGACTTGGCTACACAGTCGAACACTGCCGGCACCCAGCGCTTACTCAATCTGAACGCGGGCACCTGCCGGCCCGATACAGCACAGCGCATGACACCCTCGAGCGAGAGCAATGCAAGCAGTTGATCCGGCGCAGGCGAGTAATGCCATTGCACTGCTTGCCTGCAAACGCCCTATTTCTTTTGCGGGACTGAAGATGAAACGCGCCATACAACTCATATCAACAGTGCTGATCCTTGGCTCGCCAATCGCGGCTCAAGCGGCGTGTGACAGGTATCAGAACGACACATTCACACTCACCCTTCCTTCCACAATCGTCGTACCGGACAGCCTCCCGGTGGAGTCTGAAATTGTCATTAAGGAGTTCACTGGCACGGCCCCCTATTTCACTATGTACTGCAGCAACACTTTATTAACGATTACCGGGCGCTATGGCCCAAGGTCTCACGCAAAGTACTACGAGACCGAGGTTCCCGGTGTGGGTGTACACATGCGCATCCGACATTCCGGCGCGCTTTACCCTTTCTTTGGCATGCATAGTCAAAAAAACACCATCAGCGGTGCGCTCACGAGCTTCATGGCTGCGGAGTTGAGGTTCTATAAGGCCGGGCCTGTAACAGACGGGACAGTGCCTGCCGGAGACATTTGGGTGCAGAGACTGGATAACCGCCCGGAGAGTTTTACCCTGAGGCTCGGCAACGCAGTACGCTTTGTCAGGCCCGCCGCCACCTGCGATCTGGCAGCCGGCGACGCCAACCGCACGATCTCCCTAGACCCGGTGCAAGTCGGCGCATTCGAACACTCCACCACCGTCGGCGCCCGCGAATTTGAGCTGTCGGCGCAGTGCACCAACGCCTCCAACGTCACCTTCAGTTTTTCTGGCACCCCCGCACCAGGCAATGACCGGCTGTTCGCCAATACCGGCACCGCTGGCGGAGTGGCCCTATGGCTTTACTCCCGCCTCGATGGGGGCGTCCAGAACATTCTCGCCAATGGCACCGAGAATAGCCGCACGGTACCGGTTTCCGGCAACCGTGCAGTCTTGCCGCTTGGCGCGGCGTACCACCTGAACGGCACGGTCAGCCAGGGCACGCTCGCCAGTACCGCCACCGTCACCATTACCTACAACTGAAACCCTGAGCACTCTTTGATGAAGATCCGAACGCGCGCCCTGCTGCTGACAATGACTGCGAGCCTGGCCTTCCTGCCTGCCGTGCACGCCGATACCACCGGCACTTTAAACTTTACCGGCCAAATCAACGCCGGTACCTGCGACCTTGCCGCAGGTGACCTGAACCGCAGCCTCGCCCTGCCGGCCATCAAGATTTCGGACTTCGATTCGACCTCCACGGCAGGCTCGCTTGATTTTGAGATTTCTGCCGAATGCGACTCGGATATACGCAAGGTGGTTTTCCAGTTCGGGGGCACACCCGCAGAGGCGAACCCCTTGTTGTTCTCCAATACCGGAACGTCGACAGGGACGGCCCTGGCGTTATCACACCGCGCGGCCAAGGCGTACGCCATCCCAGCGAACGGCAAGGTCGAGCAGCGCAGCCGTACGATTGCAACAAAAGGCAAGAAAGCCGTGATACCACTCACGGCGGCCTATCACAAAACCGGCGTAGCGATCACCCAAGGAACCCTGGCCAGCGCGGTGACTGTTTCGATCACCTACAACTGAGGCACTGACAACGCGCAAAAAAAATGCCCCACCTTCTCAGGTGGGGCATTTTTTGTGTCCCGGAAAAATCAGGACTGACTGGTTGGCGTCGGGGTGACCGGCGTTGCAGTCGGGGCGGCAGCAGGCGTGGGTGCCGACACCGAGTTGGCTGTCGAAGCAGACGGTGCCGTGGTTGCCGGCTTGGCGGCAACAGCAGGCTTAGGCGCTGCCGGTTTTTTCGCTGCAGCTGGCTTCTTCGCCGCAGCAGGTTTGGCGGCTGGCTTGGCCACCGGTTTCGCGGCAGCAGGCTTGGCTGCAGGTTTAGCAGCGGCAGACTTGGCCGCGGGTTTGGCGGCTGGCTTAGCGGCCGGTTTGGCAGCGGCTTTGGCTGCTGGCTTGGCCGCAGGTTTGGCAGCGGCTTTCGCAGCCACGGGTTTAGCGGTGGCCTTGGCAGCCGGTTTGGCCGCTGCGGTTTTGGCAGCCGGTTTAGCGACTGCTTTTGCAGCAGCCTTGGTCGCAGGTTTTGCAGCTGGCTTGGCGGCAGCTTTCACCAGAGGTTTGGCAGCCGTTTTAGCCGCCGGTTTGGCAGCGGCCGTTTTTGCAGCAGGCTTGGCAGCCGGTTTAGCGGCAGCCGCTTTCACTGGAGCCACTTTGGCACCGGTCAGTTTTTCAATTTGCTTTGTCAGGGTATCGACCTTGCTGTGCAGGGTCTTCAGCTCAGCTTTACTCGGCACGCCCAGGCGCGAAATAGCACTGTTGAGGCGCTTGTCCAGAGCCCCTTCGAGTTCGCCCCAAGTACCCAATACCTGTTTTTTCGCATCACTGATGCGCGAACCGGCAGTCGCTTTGGCAGCACCTACTTGTTTACCCACTGCGCTCTTGGTCAACTTCTCGGCTTTCTCGCCGTCTTTAACCAACGTCTCGAAGAGTTTACTGCCGTCACTGTCGATCTTCGAGTAAACGCCTAAACCAGCCAGCCAGATCTTGCGGGAATACTCTTCAACTTTCCCGACCCACGAGCTGCCTTCTTTCTGAGTAGTCTTTTTAACAGCCATCCCGATGTCTCCTTAGTGTTTACGCGCGACACGTTCGAGCAATGCCGTCAGCTCTTCGAGCTTAGCAGAGAGTGTCTCCACGTCATGTTTAGACGCAATGCCAATTCGATTCAAGGCACTGGCAACGCGAGTATCAAAAGCTTTTTCAACTTTATCCAGCTGAACTTCTACCAGACCTTTGACCGCGGAGACATTACTCTTTACTTGATCAATCTGACTGTTGGCCGCATCAAGTTGTTCCACTGCAACTTTTTTGCCTTTACTTTCAACATGTTGACCAGCTTTAACCAGCTCTTTGAAGTAGTCGCCGCCCTCGCTGCCGACCTTCGCGTAGGCACCAAGACCCGCCAACCAGATCTTGCGGGCATAGGTTTTAACGTCACTCAACGCGCCGGTCTGAGCATCGATTTTTTTCTTCAGGATAACTTTGGCCATGGTGCACCTCACGCAGGAAAGGGGGGAGGAACGGCCCGCAGGAGTTGAGGACCTGGGCACAAAGTAGGCTGGAAAATTAGAATCGGCACCCTAAGTACTCGCGCATCAGGCCAAGGCTTTATCCAGGGCTTTCTCGATTTCGGACTTGATGGTGCCACTCATGGCGGACATCAACAGGCCCAGTTCCACATCAATGCGCAGCAAATCATCCGCCACCAACACGGTGCCTTTAACCCCCGAACGCTTGAGGTTCAAGGTGTCGCCGGACCACGAGGGCTCCAGGCCATATTGCTCCTGGAGTTTATGCGCCAACTTCTCGGCCTTTGCGCGTGCCCCTTCTTTACCCAGGGAATGTGCACGCTCAACGGTTATACGGGCCATTACGATGACTCCTCTTTATAGGGATTTGAATACCTTGAATGCGGCAAAAGGTCTCGGTGCGTGCCTATCTTACCTGCAGCCTTGCCAAGACAAAGCAGGCCTTGGGGATTATCATGTCCCGCATTCTCTTTTGGTGACAGCGATATGACTGATCAGCGCAAAGGCAGCGATGCCGAACCCACCACTCACTTCGGTTTCAAGAACGTCCCGGAAAGCCAGAAGGCGGAAAAAGTCGCTGAGGTGTTCCACTCCGTGGCAGCCAAGTACGACCTGATGAACGACGTGCTCTCCGGCGGCATGCACCGCCTGTGGAAACGCTTCACCATCGAGCTGTCGGGCGTACGCACCGGCAACCGTGTGCTGGACATCGCCGGCGGTACGGGTGACCTGGCGGCCAAGTTCTCCAAGCTCGTCGGCCCTACCGGCCAGGTGGTGCTGGCGGACATCAACGGCTCGATGCTCAAGGTCGGCCGTGATCGCCTGCTCGACAAGGGCGTGGCCGGCAATATCGAATTCGTCCAGGCCGACGCTGAAAAGCTGCCGTTCCCCGACAACCATTTCGACTGCGTGACCATCGCCTTCGGCCTGCGCAACGTGACCCACAAGGAAGACGCGATCCGCTCGATGCTGCGCGTCCTCAAGCCAGGCGGCCGCCTGTTGGTACTGGAGTTCTCCAAGCCGACCAACGCGCTGATGTCCAAGGTCTACGACACCTACTCCTTCGCCTTCATGCCGCTGATGGGCAAGCTGATCACCAATGACGCCGAAAGCTACCGCTACCTGGCCGAATCGATCCGCATGCACCCCGACCAGGAAACCCTGAAGTCGATGATGGTAGAGGCCGGTTTCGACCGCGTGACCTACCACAACATGACCTCGGGCATTGTCGCCCTGCACCGTGGCATCAAGCCCTGATGCTGCTCAAAGGCCTTCTCGCCAGCGTCGAACACGGTATCAACCGTGTACTGCGCCTGGACAGCACCGCCCTGGCACGGCTCGCGCACTTGAACGGCAAGGTCATCGCCGTGGACTGCACCAGCCCCGCCCTGCAGCTGTTTATCCTGCCCAGCGATGAAGGCCTGCTGCTCGCCACTCAATGGGCCGCCGAAGCCGACTGCACCCTGCGCGCACCGGCCTCCAGCCTGTTGCACCTGGCGCTGAGCCGCAACAAGACCGCCATCCTCCACGGCCCCGAAGTGCACCTGGAAGGCGACAGTGCGGTCCTGATGGACCTGGCCGCCGTGCTGCAGGACCTGGAGCTGGACTGGGAATACGAGCTGTCACGCTGGATCGGCCCCGTCGCCACCCAACTGATCAGCGGGCACCTGCGCAGTCGCACGCGCTGGTACCAGCAGGGGTTCGCCAGCCTCAACCAGAACCTCGCCGAATACCTGAGCGAAGAATCGCGCACCCTGGTCGGAGAACGCGAAGCGCAAGCGCGCTTTCGTGAGCTCGACAAGGCCAAAATCGACCTGGAACGCCTCGAGGCCCGCTTCGAGCGCCTGAGCCGTTCCCTTGATCCAAGCGATAACGCATGAAGCTGCTCGCCGTCCGCCGTTTGTTCCGTATCCAGCGCGTCGTAATCCGCTACCGCCTCGATGACCTGCTGTTCGCCCTGCCCTTGCCATGGTTCCTGCTGGCGGTGCGCTATGTGCTGCCGTGGCGCTGGTTCCCACGCAAACAGCTGGAGCTGAGCCGGGGCGCGCGCCTGCGCCTGGCGCTGCAGGACCTGGGACCGATCTTTATCAAGTTCGGGCAGATCCTCTCCACGCGCCGCGACCTGCTGCCCGAAGACATCGCCGACGAACTGATGCTGCTGCAGGATCGCGTGCCGCCGTTCGATTCCCAGCAGTCGATGAAGCTGATCGAAGAGCAACTGGGCAAGAAGATCAGCGAGGTGTTCAGCCGCTTCGACGTCGAACCGCTGGCCTCGGCCTCGGTGGCGCAAGTGCACGCCGCGCAGTTGAAGAGCGGCGAAGAAGTGGTGGTGAAGGTGATTCGCCCGGGCCTCAAGCCGATCATCGGCCAGGACCTGGCGTGGCTGTTTATCCTGGCCCGCGCCGCCGAACGTTTCTCTGCCGATGCGCGCCTGCTGCACCCGGTGGACGTGGTCGCCGACTACGAAAAAACCATCTACGACGAACTCGACCTGCTGCGCGAAGCAGCCAACGCCAGCCAGCTCAAGCGCAACTTCGAAGGCTCGCCGCTGCTGTACGTGCCGCAGGTGTATTGGGATTGGTGCCGCCCGAAAGTGCTGGTGATGGAGCGCATCTACGGCGTACAGGTCACCGACCTCGCGACCCTGGCCGACCAACGCACCGACATGAAGATGCTTGCCGAGCGCGGTGTGGAGATCTTCTTCACCCAGGTGTTCCGCGACAGTTTCTTCCACGCCGACATGCACCCCGGCAATATCTTCGTCAGTACCGTCAACCCGTGGAGCCCGCAGTACATCGCGATCGACTGCGGCATCGTCGGCAGCCTGACCCCGGAAGACCAGGACTACCTGGCGCGTAACCTGTTCGCCTTCTTCAAGCGCGACTACCGCCGCGTGGCGCAGTTGCACATCGATTCGGGCTGGGTGCCGGCGGAAACCAAGCTCAATGAATTCGAAGCGGCGATCCGCACCGTGTGCGAGCCGATCTTTGAAAAGCCACTGAAAGATATCTCCTTCGGCCAGGTGCTGATGCGCCTGTTCCAGACCGCGCGGCGCTTCAATATGGAAGTGCAGCCGCAACTGGTGCTGCTGCAAAAAACCCTGCTCAACATCGAAGGCCTGGGCCGTCAGCTGTACCCGGACCTCGACCTGTGGAACACCGCCCAGCCGTTCCTGGAACGCTGGATGCGCGAGCGGGTCAGCCCGAAAACCCTGCTGGGCAACCTGCACAGCCAGTTCGAACAGTTGCCGCACCTGGCCAACATGACCCGCGACCTGCTGGAGCGCATGTCCCAGCCCCATGCCAAAGACCCCGCGCCGCCCTGGCAGAAGCGCAAGGACGACTGGTTCCTGCGCCTGCTGGGGGCCGCGCACCTGGTCGGTGGCGTGATGCTGGCCATTGGCGGGCCGCTGAACCAACTGGGCCACTGGCCGGCCGGCATCATGGTCGCCGTGGGTGTTTATCTGATCGTGCGTCGATAGCCAATCCGGTTATACACTGTCGCAAATTGCCGGAGCCGAAGATGAAAGACTGGCTGGACGAGATCAAGTGGGACAGTGACGGCCTGGTGCCGGCCATTGCCCAGGACTACAAGACCGGGCGCGTGCTGATGATGGCCTGGATGAACCGCGAAGCCCTGAGCCTCACCGCCACTGAGCAGCGCGCCATTTACTGGTCACGTTCCCGTGGCAAACTGTGGCGCAAGGGCGAAGAGTCCGGGCACGTGCAGACCCTGCACGAGATGCGCATCGACTGCGACGCCGACGTGGTGATCCTGAAGGTCGAGCAGATCGGCGACATCGCCTGCCACACCGGCCGCCACAGCTGCTTCTATCGCGTGTTCGAGAACGGCGAATGGAAGGTTGTAGAGCCGGTGCTCAAAGACCCGCACGCCATCTACTCGGCAGGACACTGACCATGAGCGATACCCTCAACCGTGTGGCCCAGGTGCTGGAGGACCGCAAAGGTGCGGACGCCGACAGCTCCTACGTCGCCAGCCTGTACCACAAGGGCCTGAACAAGATCCTGGAAAAACTCGGCGAAGAGTCCATCGAGACCATCATCGCCGCCAAGGACGCACAAATCAGCGGCGATTGCAGCGATGTCATCTATGAGACCGCCGACTTGTGGTTCCATAGCCTGGTCATGCTCGCCCAACTGGGGCAGCATCCACAGGCCGTGCTGGATGAACTGGACCGTCGCTTCGGCTTGTCCGGGCACGCCGAAAAGGCCTCGCGCCCGTCCGCCTGAATAACTTTTACTAGAGGATTTGCAGCATGGGCATTTTTGACTGGAAACACTGGATCGTCATTCTGGTGGTGGTGGTACTGGTATTCGGCACCAAGAAACTCAAAAACCTCGGCACCGACGTGGGCGAGTCGATCAAGGGCTTCCGTAAAGCCATGAACGACGATGAGAAGCCTGCCGACCCGGCCGCCAACCCGGTGCCACCGGCACAGCCTGTGCACCCCCAGGCCACCCAGCCGATCACCGAGCGTCGTACCTTCGACGTGCAGGCTGAAAAAGTCGAAGAGCCGACCCGCAAAGACTCGTGAGCACTGACTAATGTTTGGTATCAGCTTCTCTGAACTGCTGCTCGTCGGCCTGGTTGCCTTGCTGGTACTGGGGCCGGAACGCCTGCCCGGTGCCGCACGCACGGCCGGCCTGTGGATCGGGCGCCTGAAACGCAGTTTCAACGCCATCAAACAGGAAGTTGAACGGGAAATCGGCGCCGACGAGATCCGTCGCCAACTGCACAACGAACATATTCTGTCGTTGGAGCAGGAAGCCCGGAAGATCCTGTCGCCGGTGCAGGAGCCCACCAAACCGGTGGAGCCTGTGGCCGAGCACAGCATCGCGCCTGCGCCTGCGGTGGATACCCCGCCAGCCGCCCCGACCCCGACCGCTGCAACCGAGCCTGCGCCGACGCCCGCTGCGTCGCCCGCGCCCCATGACCCTACATTGCCGCCGCGAGCCCCATGAGCGCTGATAAACCGGAAAACGACCAGCATATGCCGCTGGTCTCGCACCTGACCGAGCTGCGGACCCGCCTGCTGCGTTGCGTGGCCGCGATCTTCGTGATCTTTGCCGGGCTGTTCGCCTTTACTCAGCAGATCTACACCTTCGTCTCCACGCCGCTGCGCCAGTACCTGCCGGCCGGCGCGACGATGATTGCCACCGATGTGTCATCGCCCTTCCTCACACCGTTGAAGCTGACGATGATGGTCTCGCTGTTCCTGGCGATCCCGGTGATCCTGCACCAGATCTGGGGCTTTATCGCGCCGGGCCTGTACAAGCATGAGAAGCGCATCGCCGTGCCCTTGCTGGTGTCGAGCATCCTGCTGTTCTACACCGGCATGGCCTTCGCCTACTTCCTGGTGTTCCCGTTGATCTTCAAGTTCTTCGCCGCCGCCACCCCGGCCGGCGTGGAAATGATGACCGACATCACCAGCTACCTCGACTTCGTGATGACGCTGTTCTTCGCCTTTGGCGTGGCGTTCGAAATCCCCGTGGCCGTGGTGCTGCTGGTGTGGATCGGCGTGGTCAACGTGGCGTACCTGAAGAAAATCCGCCCGTACGTGATCATCGGCTGCTTCGTGGTCGGCATGATCCTCACGCCGCCGGACATCTTCTCCCAGACCCTGCTGGCCGTGCCGATGTGGATGCTGTTCGAGATTGGCATCCTGTTCAGCGGCCTGATCAGCAAGCGTGGCGATCACCCGGATGACCAACCCGCCGACGACGACCAGCCGCCAGCGACCCAGCCGTGAACCTGCTGCTGCTGTTCGATGCCGACTTCATTGCGGCCGACCGGGTGATCCTGCGTGATCGGCGCCTGGTGCATATGCAGGAAGTCCACCGCGCCGCCGTAGGCGACAGCCTGCGGGTCGGGCGCCTTGGCGGGTTGATGGGCAACGCGCAATTGCTGCGCCTGGAAGCCCGCGAAGCCGAACTGCAAGTGAGCTTCGACCAACCACCGCCGGCCAAACTGCCCCTGACCCTGCTGCTGGCCCTGCCACGTCCGAAGATGCTGCGTCGGGTGCTGCAAACCGTGGCGGCCATGGGCGTGCCGAAAGTGGTGCTGGTCAATAGCTACCGGGTGGAAAAAAGCTTCTGGCAGACCCCCTTCCTGGAACCCGAGGCCATTCGCGAACAACTGATCCTCGGCCTGGAACAGGCGCGGGACACGGTGCTGCCAGAAATCGTTATCGAAAAGCGCTTCAAGCCCTTCGTCGAAGACCGCCTGCCGGCCATGACCGCAGGCACCCTTGGCCTGATCGGCCATCCCGGCGACTACCCAGCCTGCCCCCGTGGGCTGAATGAACCGGTTACCCTGGCCATAGGCCCGGAAGGTGGCTGGATCCCCTATGAGGTGGACCTGCTGGCCAAGGCCGGCTTGCAGCCGGTGCAATTGGGCGCCCGCATCCTGCGCGTCGAAACGGCCGTCACGGCCCTGCTCGCCCGCCTTTTCTAACCACACCGCATAACCCTGTGGGAGGGGGCTTGCTCCCGATAGCGGTGGGTCAGTCAGCATTTCTGATACTGAACCACCGCTATCGGGAGCAAGCCCCCTCCCACAGGAGACAGCGTCGCTACAGAATTCCGTATGCAAGCCGATAACCCGTGAATAAGTCCAAGCCTTGTTCCAGGGGAGTTCGCAACATGTATCGTTGGTTAGCCGAAAAGCTGGGGAATGTCAGCGTCAAAACCAAGCTGGCGGTGGGCTTTGGCCTGGTATTGCTGTTGACACTGATGATCACCTTCACCGGCTGGACCGGCCTGGGCGACGTGATCAGCCGTGGTGACAAGCTGGGTTACATCTCCAGCCTCAACGGCTTGACCAAAGACCTGCGCCTGGCACGCCTTGACTACGAGATGCGCCGTGGCGAACAAGGCCCGACCGCCGTCAGCGAGCTGCTGAACAAGCTGGACACTGGCCTGAAGACCGCACGCAGCCTGATCGAACAACCCACGGATGCCGCCCTGGTCGATGAGCAATTGGCCGCCGTGGACCAGTACAAGCGCGCGTTCAACGATATGGTGCAGGCAGGCACCAACCGCGAAAATGCCCGCAGCAAGCTGGGCGATACCGCCGATAATGCGGTACTCAAAGTCAGCGAAGTGGAGAAATCCCTGCTGCAAGGCGACAGTGTCACGCTGTTCAACAGCGTGGTGGACCTGAGCAAACTGATCCAGCAAGCACGCTTCCAAGTACGGGGCTACACCTACAGCGGCAAGGTGGAGGCCGAGCAGCCCGCGCTGGATGCCATCGACAACGCGCTGAAAAAAATCACCAGCCTCACCAGCCAAATACCTGATCAGTATTCAGCCAACCTGCAACAGGCCAGCGTCTCACTGCAAGCCTACCGCGCTGCCGTCAGCCAATACCGCGACTCTCAAGTGGCCAGCGCAGCGGCACTCAAGACCATGTCTGCCCAGGGCGATATCCTGCTGGGCCACAGTGACAAACTGACGGTTTCCCAGACCGCGGTACGCGATGCGGATGCCGCGCAAGCCAAATACTTGCTGCTAATGGCCACCGTGCTGGCGCTGATCTTCGGCCTGGTTGCCGCCTGGGCCATCACCCGCCAGATCATCCTCCCCCTGAACCAGACCCTGCAGGTCGCCGAGCGCGTAGCGTCGGGCGACCTGAGCCACAACCTCACCTCCTTGCGCCAGGATGAGCTGGGCCAACTGCAACGGGCCATGCAAAGCATGACCGTGGGCCTGCGCGAGTTGATCGGCGGCATCAGCGAAGGGGTCACCCAGATCGCCAGCGCCGCCGAGCAACTGTCGGCCGTCACAGAACAAACCAACGCCGGGGTCAACAGCCAGAAAGTCGAGACCGACCAAGTGGCCACCGCCATGAATGAAATGGCCGCCACCGTGCAGGAAGTGGCGCGCAATGCCGAGGAAGCCTCGGAAGCCGCAGTGGCCGCCGACCAGCAGGCCCGCGAAGGCGACAAAGTGGTCGGCGAAGCGATCGCCCAGATCGAACGCCTGGCCACTGAAGTCGGCAACTCTACGGTCGCCATGGCCGATCTGAAGCGCGAAAGCGACAAGATCGGCAGCGTGCTCGATGTGATCAAGTCCGTGGCCCAGCAAACCAACCTGCTGGCGCTCAACGCAGCCATTGAAGCGGCAAGGGCCGGTGAGGCCGGACGCGGTTTCGCGGTGGTGGCCGATGAAGTGCGCAGCCTGGCCCAGCGCACCCAGAAGTCCACCGAAGAGATCGAAGAGCTGATCGTCGGCCTGCAAAGCGGCACCCAGCAGGTGGCGAACATCATGGACAACAGCCGTGGCCTCACCGACAGCAGTGTCGAGTTGACGCGCCGCGCCGGCAGCGCCTTGGAGAACATCACACGTACGGTTTCGACCATCCAGGCGATGAACTCCCAGATCGCCACCGCCGCCGAGCAGCAAAGCGCCGTGGCGGAAGAGATCAATCGCAGTGTGTTGAACGTGCGCGATATCTCCGAGCAGACGGCTTCGGCCAGTGAAGAGACCGCCGCATCGAGTACCGAACTGGCGCGCCTGGGCACTCATCTCCAGGCGCTGGTCGGCCGCTTCCGGGTCTGACCCCGTCCCCGCGTGGCGACCCGCCCTGGGTCGCCGCCTGCAATCTGTGAAATTTCCTACGCGTTTATCAGCCCCACCTCTGCGCCGAGAGAACTAGCGTTCAATTCAGCTCAATGTGCCTGCGCACGTTGAGAACGCCCACTGTTCACTTGTCGGAGGTTGATCATGCTTCGTCGAATGACTTACCTGTTGGGTGACGCCAGTGTCACTCTCAAACTGGCCCTGGGCTTCTCCCTGGTCCTGGCATTGAGCCTTGTGATTGCCGTGACTGGCTGGCAGGCGCTGGCCGCGTCCCTTTACCGCTCGCAGACCCTGACCGTGCTCGCGCAATTGGCCGTGACGGGTGAAGAACTGCGGGCTGACCGAATCGTTTACCGCACCCTGGACGATACCAACAGCCTCAACAAATTGAGCGTGAGCATAGAAAAAATAGACGGGCTCCTGAGCGAGCTTTCCAACCGCCTCAAAGCCCCAAAACCCATTCAGTACCTGCAGGAGATGACCCGCCTTTCTGCAACGTTCAAAGCCACGCTCAAGGAGGTGCCCGCGCTGGTCGAGACACGTGAGAGTGCCCGTGAACAGCTCAAGCAGAGCTCCGTACGCACCGGCGATGTACTCGCACAACTGGCCAGCGACTTACCCGACCAGGAGGATGAAAAAGCCCTCGATGCCATCGAAAACCTGCGCCAGGCCATAGAGCAGGCGGAGGATCGTGCCCAAACCCCTGCCTGGGCCGCCAGCTCGCTGGATGCCTACGCCCAGGCCGTCAGCGACGCCGAGCGCAACCTCGAACTCGCCCAGGCGGGCGTAGCAAAATTGCCGGTCGACAGCGGCGCCCTGAAAAATACCGTGCTCAGTATCCACACCCACCTCACACGCCTCAAAGACACGCAACTCACAACCGAAGGCGCGCAAAATCAATTGGAACAGCAACTGGACCAACTGCTCGCCCAGAGCGATCTCTTGAGCCAGGACCAGACTCAACGGCGCGAACGCGAAGCCGAACAAGCCCGCACCCAAACCCTTGGTACAACTGCTGCCGCCTTGCTGTTGGGCACCCTCGCGGCCTGGCTGATTGCCGGGCAGATCGTGAAACCGCTGCGCAAAGCGCTGTCCGCTGCCAATCGCATTGCGCAGGGCGACCTGAGCCATGACGTGCAATCCCGACGGCGTGACGAGTTGGGCCAACTGCAACGCAGCATGAGCCAAATGACGCTGAACCTGCGGGGGCTGATTGGCAACATCAGCGACAACGCTCGGCAAATTGCCAGCGCCGCCGAAGAGCTTTCCGCCGTGACCGAACAAACTCGCGCCGGGGTGAATCATCAGCGCGATGAAACCGAGCAGGTCGCCGCCGCCATGAACCAGATGCTCGCCACCGCCCAGGAGGTTGCGCGCCACGCCGAGCAGGCTTCGCTCGCCGCCGGACAGGCCAATCAACAGACTGAGCTGGGCGATCAGGTGGTGACGGATGCCGTGGCGCAAATCGAGCACCTTGCCCATGAAATGGCGCGCGCGGGTCAGGCCATGGTGGGGCTGCAACGGGAAAGCCAGAAAATCAGCAGTGTGCTGGATGTGATCAAGTCCGTGTCACAGCAGACCAACCTGCTGGCGCTCAACGCCGCGATAGAAGCCGCACGGGCCGGCGAGGCCGGTCAAGGCTTCGCGGTGGTCGCCGATGAGGTGCGCGGTCTCGCCCAACGGACCCAGCAGTCCGCCGAGGAAATCGAAGAGCTGATTGGCGGCCTGCACAGCGGAACCCAACAAGTGGCCGACATCATGGACTACAGCCGCACCCTGACCGACAACAGCGTCGGCCTGGCCCGCAATGCCGGGGACTCTCTGACGGAGATCGCCCGCACGGTGTCGGTCATCCAGGAAATGAACCCGCAGATCGCCGCTGCCGCCGAGGAGCAAAGTGCGGTGGCCGAAGAGATCAACCGCAGCGTATTGAAAGTACGCGACGCCTCGGAGCAAACCGCCGCCGCCAGTGAACAGACGGCAGCGGCCAGTATCGAACTGGCGCGGCTGGGAACGGATTTGCAGCAATGCGTGGGGCGGTTCAAGGTATGAACGCCCCGCGCCCTATAGCACCTGGCGCAGGAACGCCTGGGCGCGCGGGTCTTTGGGCGCCGCGAAGAACTCGGCCGGGGCCGCATCTTCCAGCAACTTGCCATGATCGAAGAACAGCACACGATCCGCCACTTCACGGGCAAAACCCATTTCGTGAGTGACGCAGACCATGGTCATGCCCTCCAGGGCCAGGGTCTTCATCACGTCCAGCACCTCGCCGACCATTTCCGGGTCGAGGGCCGAGGTGGGCTCGTCGAACAGCATCACCTTGGGCTCCATCGCCAACGCCCGGGCAATCGCCACCCGCTGTTGCTGGCCGCCGGAAAGCCGCGACGGGAACTCGTTGGCTTTCTGCGCAATGCCGACCTTTTCCAGCAGCGCCAGGGCCTTGGCTTCTCGCTCTTTCTTACCGCGCTTGCGCACGACTTTTTGCGCCAGGCACAGGTTTTCCAGCACGGTCATGTGGGGGAACAGGTTGAAGTGCTGGAACACCATGCCGACTTCACGGCGATAGGCATTCACATCGGTTTTCGGGTCGGCCAGTTGCAGGCCATCGATGCTCACCGAGCCGGAATCGAATTCTTCCAGGCCATTGAGGCAACGCAGGAACGTGGACTTGCCGGAGCCGGACGGGCCGATCACCACCAACACTTCGCCCTTGGCCACCTGGGTGGTCACATGGTCCACCGCGCGCACCACGTGCCCGCGGGTATCGAAGACTTTTACCAGATCGCGGACTTCAATCACTTTGGGCGAGCCTCCGCTCAAGCCGGCTGGCCATTTTCGACAGCGGCAGGTTGATCAGCAGGTACAGCCCTGCGACACAGAACAGGATTTCAAACGGCGAGAACGAGGTGGTGATCACTTCGCGACCGCTTTTGAGCAGCTCGGTAATCGCGATCACCGAGACCAGCGAGGTGTCTTTCACCAGGCTGATAAATTGCCCGGCCAGCGGCGGCAACACGCGCTTGAAGGCCTGCGGCAGCACCACATGGCGCATCGACTGGCTGGCACTCAGGCCCAGGGAGCGCGCGGCTTCGTTCTGACCACGGGTGATGGACTGCACGCCCGCGCGGACGATTTCCGCCACATAGGCGCCGGTGAACAGCGACAGGGCGGCGATCCCGGCGAATTCCCGGGACAGGTTGAGCACCGTGCCGATAAAGAAGTAGAAAATGAAGATCTGCACCAACAGCGGCGTGCCCCGCACCAGCTCGACGTAGATCGTCGACAGGTCGCGCAGGGTCGGATTAGTGGAGAGTCGGCACAACCCCGTGGCCAGGCCAATCGCCAGGCCGAGGATCCCGGACACCACCGACAGCCACAACGTGGTCCACAGGCCCCACATCAAGGGGCCCAACGCCCAATGGCGGTTAACCCCGATGACATCGCCCTCGGCCACATCGTCGCCGCGCGCCACTTGCAGGCTGTTGTCGGCCACGCTCACGCGCTGTTCGACGCCGGTATCGTTGCGCAGGGTGACTTCGGCCACATCGCCCTTGCGGACCAGCTCCACGACAGTGGAGATGTCCGCAGCGCGCTGGGACTCTTCGGCCTGGTAGGCGAAGTATTGCGGGACCCGGTTCCAGCGCCATTCGTAGGACATCAGCGAGGTGGCGTAATACAAGGCGCCGGCCAGGCCGACCAGCACGACCACGGTCAGCAGGTGCCAGGGCCATTGGGCTTTTTTCTGTTTCATCTACTCAGCATCCAAAAAATCGAGGCCCGCACACCTGAGGTGGCGAGCGGGCTCCCCACAGCAAGCCCTCTCACACCAGAAAACAGTCCCGCTTTATTCCATGTCCTTGAGCCACTCGGAGCTCTTGAACCACTTGTCATGGATGCGATCGTAGGTGCCGTCGTTCTTGATCTGGTGCAGGAAGTTGTTGATGAAGTTGATGCTGTCGTAGTCACCCTTCTTCAGGCCGAACGCCAGCGGTTCAAAGGTGAAGGGTTCTTCGAGGAACACCAACTTGCCGTTACCGACTTTTTTCTCGGCGACCACGTTGTACGGCGCGTCATACACGAAGGCATCGGCCTTGCCGTTGACCACGTCCAGCACACCTTCCTGCTCGTTGTCATAGCCGTGGTACTTGGCCTTGGAGATCAGCTTCTTGGCGACCATCTCACCGGTGGTGCCGAGCTTGGAGGTCAGGCGGTACTTCTCGTCGTTCAGGTCTTTGTAGGACTTGATGGTGCCTTCCAGGTCCTTGCGGATCAGCAGGGTCTGGCCAACCACGATGAAGGGCTCGCTGAAGTTCAGGCGCAGGTTGCGTTCCTGGGTCAGGGTCATGCCGCTGCCGATCATGTCGAACTTGCCGGTGAGGAACGCCGGGATGATGCCGTCATAGCCGGTAGACACCAGCTCGAGCTTGACGCCCATGGACTTGGCCATGGCCTTGAGGATATCGACCTCGAACCCAATGATTTCGCCCCGTTTGTCAGTCATTTCGAACGGCATGTAGGTCGGGTCCATGCCGACTTTCAGCGTGCCGCGCTTGACCGCATCATCGATGGCACCGGCCTGGGCGGCATTGGCCGCAACCAGCGCGGCGACGCCGAGCAGCAGCATCGAAAGATACTTTTTCATCATCAAGTCCCCTGAACGATTCTTATACGGTCGGCGCGCAAAAGGGCTGCACCAATTCGGGGTGCGATCCTAACCCACTCATTGCCTGTCACAAAGGTTTCACGGGTATTTGTTATCTGCGTATGTCGGAAAAGTCCCACAACAACGCAGCCAACTGCTGGGATAGACGCTTGCGTTGGCAGCGCTGGCAACGGATTGATGTGCAAGAAGTTATGACTTCCAGTCGACCTCTACCAGCCAGTCCATGTCCTTGAACCACTTGTCGTGCAAGCGATCGTAGGTCCCGTCCTGGGCGACTTGATTGAGGAAATGGTTGATCCAGTTGAGGCTGTCAAAATCGCCTTTTTTCACACCAAACGCCAAGGGTTCAAAGGTGAATGGCTGTTCAAGCGCCAGCAGCTCGCGGTTTTCCGGCAAGCTCAGGGCGATCAGGTTGTAGGGCGCATCATAAATAAAGGCATCGGCGGCGCCGTTCACCACTTGGCGCACAGCCTCCCGGGGCGTTGCAAAACTGCTCAAGCGCGCCGCCCCCAGGAAACGTTGCGCCGCCGCCTCGCCAGTGGTGCCCTGGACGGTGGTGACGCGGTAAGTGGCGTCGTCCAGGTCTTCGACACTGGTGACCTTGCCCCTCAGGCTGGGGTGCAGCAATACGGTTTGCCCCACCACGATAAAGGAGTCGCTGAAATTCAGCTTCAGGTTGCGCTCCTGGGTGACGGTCATGCCGCTGCCGATCAGGTCGAACCTTTTCGCCTGCAGCCCAGGCAGCAACTCGGTATAGGGCACGCTGACCAATTCAAGTTCAACACCCAGGGCCTGGCTCATCACCTTGAGCAGGTCGATTTCAAAGCCCACGATACGACCCTCTTTATCGGTCATTTCAAAGGGGACATAGGTGGGCGTAGTACCCACTTTCAACACACCACGCCGAACCGCATCGTCGATGGCACCGGCCTGCACCAGACCACTGTGAATCAATGTGATAACGCCGATCAGCAATGCCGAACAATACCTTTTGATCATGAATCCCCCTGTGATCGAGCCGAATTTGGGGGGCGATCCTACCCCACTCGCGGGCACGCAAATATGCCTCGGACAAGGGACTTTTGTTTCGAAATAACAAGGAGTTAGGGCGATAGAGAAACGCTGTAGGACCAGCGCTTCGAACGCCCCCGAAGTGAACCCTCGGGGGCGCCTGAATCAGGCCGGTTGGGCCTGGGACGACAGCGGTTGCAGCGGCAGTAACGGCGCGTGCGGGTCGGCCTTGATCGAATTACGCCAGGCAGCGAGCCACTCGGCATGCCCTTCGCTCCAGATCTGCTCATGCAAGCGGGCCAGGGCTACCGGGTCGCTGAGCAACGCCAGGCGTTCGCCGTTGTTGAGGCCGGCAGGGCCGACTTTCAACGCATGGCGCACACGTTCGGTACGCAGGTACTCGATCGGCTCGGCCTGACCGTGACGCGAGGTCGCCAGGGCACAGGCCAGGGCGTTCTGCTGCGGGTCGACCACCGAGCGTACGAAGCCGTCTTTCAGCGCGTGCCAACGGTTTTCGTGGGTGTACTTGTCGGTGGACAGCAACGCTTGCGGCGGATTGTATTCCTCAGGGATCAGGAACAGGCTCTCATCCCGAGACTTCAGGCCGAGGTTGACCCGGCTGGAGATCACCGATACCGGGATCGACAGCATCAACGAACCCACGATCGGCACCAGCCACCACAGGAAGCTCGGGTTCAACCACACCACCAGCAGGGCCCAGAAGAAGCCAAGCAGGGTCTGCGTGCCGTGACGCTTGATCGCTTCGCCCCACGGGGTGGAGTCGTCGTCACGCTGCGGCGAGTTCCAGGTCGCGGCCCAGCCGAGGAACGCGGCGAGCACGAAACGGGTATGGAAAATCATCCGCACCGGCGCCAGCAGCATGGAGAACAGCATCTCCAGCAGCATGGACATGGTTACCTTGAACTTGCCACCGAACTCTTTCGCGCCCTTGGCCCAGATCAGGATGATGCTCAGCAATTTCGGCAGGAACAGCAGCACGATAGTGGTGGAGAACAGCGCCACCGCCTTGTCCGGGTGCCATTGCGGCCACAGCGGGTACAACTGGCGTGGCGCCATGAAGTACTGCGGCTCCATCAGGGTGTTGACCGCCAGCAAGGCCGTCGACAGCACCAGGAACAGGAACCACAACGGTGCCGACAGGTAGGACATCACGCCGGTCAGGAACACCGCGCGGTGCACCGGGTGCATGCCCTTGACCAGGAACAGGCGGAAGTTCATCAGGTTGCCGTGGCACCAGCGACGGTCACGCTTGAGTTCATCCAGCAGGTTCGGCGGCAGTTCTTCGTAGCTGCCCGGCAGGTCGTAGGCAATCCACACGCCCCAGCCGGCACGGCGCATCAGCGCTGCTTCAACGAAGTCGTGGGACAGGATGGAACCTGCGAATGCACCTTTACCCGGCAATGGCGCCAGGGCGCAGTGCTCGATAAACGGCTTCATGCGGATGATCGCGTTGTGACCCCAGTAGTGGGATTCACCCAACTGCCAGAAGTGCAGGCCGGCGGTGAACAGCGGGCCGTACACCCGGGTGGCGAATTGCTGCATGCGCGCATACAGGGTGTCCATGCCCGACGCACGGGGCGCGGTCTGGATAATCCCGGCATCCGGCGTGGCTTCCATCAGGCGCACCAGGCTGGTCAGGCATTCGCCGCTCATCACGGAGTCGGCGTCGAGAACCACCATGTACTTGTAGTCGCCGCCCCAACGACGGCAGAAGTCGTCGAGGTTGCCGCTTTTACGCTTCACGCGACGGCGACGGCGGCGATAGAAGATCTTGCCGAAGCCACCCGCCTCACGGCAAACGTCGAGCCAGGCTTGCTGCTCGGCGATGCAGATGTCGGCCTCGTTACTGTCGCTGAGCACGAAGAAGTCGAAACGATCGAGGTCACCGGTGGCGGCCACCGATTCGAACGTCGCGCGCAAACCGGCGAATACCCGCGGCACGTCTTCGTTGCAGATCGGCATGACCAGCGCGGTGCGCGCGTCTTTCGGGATCGGCTCGTCGCCGGCACTTTTACCGGAAATCCGGTATTTATCGTGGCCGGTGAGCAGTTCGAGGAAGCCCATCAATGCAGTCCAGAAACCGGCCGAGACCCAGCAGAACAGGATCCCGAACATGATCAGGATGCTGGTCTGCAGGGCGTAAGGCAGCACCTGGGTGGCGGTTTGCAGCAGGGTCTGGTTGCGGATCTCGTCGAAGTCGACCAGCGACCAGCCCTGGTACGGCATGATGCCTTTCATGTACCAGCCGGCCACGATGGTCTGGCCGAGCATCAGCACCAGCAGGATGTAACGACGAATCGAACCCACGGTACGCCAGCGGGCTGCAGGCAATACGCGCTCATCCTTCGGCGGGGCCGGCGGGTTGCTGCGGCCGGTGATCCGCCGCCAGCCGCGCACCAGGATATTGGTGCGCCACGGTTCAGGCACCACGCGGGTACGGCGGATCGGCGGCGTGGCCTTGAGGCACACGCGCCCACTGGCGTCGAGCCCGAGCATTTCGGCGTCTTGCAGCTCTTCGGCAGTGCTGAGGGTCAAGCGGCGACCCACCGACGCCTGGGCGGCGTCGACGGGTGCATCGAACGCCTTGGACGACAAGCGCTCGTGCAACTCGGTGAAGGATGTGCAGCCCGCCAACTCGGCGCGCTGCTCAGCGGTCATCGGAAGATGCGCCAGGTACTCGGAGAGAGTCTCTGGCTGGACTTGAGAATTACTCATCGGCAGGCAACTGATAGCTCCAGGTTTCGGTCAGGACTTGCTCGGTCTTGATCGGCTCCGGTGTGGCTGGGGCAGCTTCTGGCTGCTTGGCTTCCTTGTCTTTCGCGTCTTTCTTGGCCTGTTTCTCGTGCTGCTTGGCCAGGACCTTGTCGGCCTTCAGCACCTGGGTCGAAACATGCTCAGGCTCAGGCGGCGTGATGTCCTGGACCAGGGCTGCACGCATCTCGGTCGGCTTGCCTGCGTCCTTGATCTTCATACGCAGGGTCAGGCGCCAGCCTTTGGTGTGTTCGTTGTAGCGCACGCTGTTTTCTACCAGCTCGGCGTTGTCACTCACGCTCACCTGGCTGCGCACCGGGGCGTCCGGCAGCAGTTTCTTCAGGGACGGGCCCTCGAAGTCCACCAGGTATGCCACGCTGCCATCCGGCTGACGGATCAGGTTGGATTGCTTCACATCACCGGTGGAGCGCAGGGTCTGCTTGACCCAGGCACTGTCCGGCGAATGGAACGCGGCATCATCGAGGGTCCAGTGCAGGCGGTAGGCCACTTCCAGCGGCTTGCCGACTTCCGGCAACTCGGCCGGGCTCCAGAACGCAACGATGTTGTCGTTGGTTTCATCGGCAGTCGGGATCTCCACGAGGTCGACGGAACCCTTGCCCCAGTCGCCTTCAGGCTCGATCCACGCGCTTGGGCGCTTGTCGTAGTTATCGTCGAGGTCTTCGTAGTGGCTGAAGTTGCGACCGCGTTGCAGCAGGCCGAACCCACGCGGGTTCTCCACGGTGAAGTTGCTGACCGACAGGTGTTTAGGGTTGTTCAGGGGGCGCCAGATCCACTCGCCGTTGCCGGCATGGATCGACAGGCCGCTGGAGTCATGCAGCTCGCGACGGTAGTTGAGCACCTTGGACGGCTGGTTGGCGCCGAACAGGAACATGGAGGTCAACGGGGCAACCCCCAGTTTGCTGACCTTGTCACGCAGGAACATCTGGGATTTCACATCGACAGCCGTGTCGGTGCCCGGACGCAGGATCAGGCGATAGGCGCCGGTCGCACGTGGGGAATCCAGCAGGGCAAAGATCACCAGGTGCTTGTCACCCGGTTTTGGACGTTCGATCCAGAACTCGGTGAAACGCGGGAACTCTTCACCCGACGGCAGCGCGGTATCGATCGCCATGCCACGGGCGGACAGGCCATAGACCTGGTCCTTGCCGACGACGCGGAAATAGCTGGCGCCGAGCATGGTCATGATTTCGTCTTGCTTGTCGCCCTTGTTGATCGGGTACAGCACACGGAAACCGGCGTAACCCAGCTGTTCGGTGGCTTTAGGATCAAACTTCACGTCGCCGAAATCGAAGCGAGTCGGGTCGTATTTGATTTCCTGGACGCTGTCGGCGGTCACTTCGTTGATTTTCACCGGTGTATCGAAATGCATACCCTGGTGATAGAAGGACAACTTGAACGGGGTGTTCTGATCGGCCCATTCGGCTTTTTCATTGCGGAAACGAATCTTCTGGTAGTCCGCGAACTTCATTTCGCGGAATTCGTTCGGCAGATTGCTGCGCGGAGCTTCGTATTTCTGCCCGGCCAGCTCTTTTGCCTTGGCCGACACATCATCCAGACTGAATGCCCACAGTTGACCCGCGCCGAACAGGCAAAACAGGGCGGAGCCCGTCACCAGTGCGTTTCGTAACCGTTTGGCAGACAATTTTGGTGCATTACAGGGACTAACAATCACGAGCAACCCTCGCCGAAAACAGATCAAAAAACCAACGGCCAGCTATCTATATGCCAGGTTGGCGAGCATTGTTCCGACTCCCCTGGGTCAAAATGATTCCCCAGTGGTTATCGGACAAGTCTCTACCTAAGTCAAAAATGGACCAAACAACGCTGATCCCCGTAGCGCGCGATTATCTAGTAGCCCGCGAGACAACGCATCAGGGACAACGAAGTATTTGTAGCGAAACCCTACGTTTTTAGGCATTAAAGTCGTTTTTAATACATTCATGTCTGTAAGAGAAAGGTCACAGGGCCATCATTGACCAAATGCACCTGCATATCCGCGCCAAAACGCCCCGAGGCCACCTTGCCATGCAATTGTTGCGCTTGTAACAGCAAGTGATCAAAAAGCGCCGCTCCCAGGGCCGGCGGGGCAGCGGTGGAAAAGCTCGGCCGCAGGCCGCTCTTGGTATCCGCCGCCAAAGTGAACTGCGACACCAGCAGCAATCCCCCCTCGATATCCTTCAACGACAGGTTCATCTTGCCCTCGTCGTCGCTGAACACCCGGTAGTTAAGCAGCTTGTGCAGCAGTTTGTCGGCGCTCTCGGGCGTATCTGAAGGTTCGACGGCCACCAGCACCAGCAAACCCTGGTCGATCGCCCCGACAATTTCGCCCGCCACTTCGACCCGGGCGCCGCGCACCCGTTGCAGCAAGCCCTTCATGCTTCTTCTGGCGGCAGATCAAGCAGGCGCCGCGCCATTTCGCCGGTCGCGCGCACCAGTGCATCGGTAATCCCGGGCTCGGACGCCGCATGGCCCGCTTCACGGATGACCTGCAGTTCACTGTTCGGCCAGGCCTGATGCAGCTCCCAGGCGTTATCCAGCGGGCAGATCATATCGTAGCGGCCATGGATGATGACGCCAGGCAGATGGGCGATCTTGTGCATATCGCGAATCAGCTGGTTGGGCTCCAGGAAGGAGTTATTGGTGAAGTAGTGGCACTCGATACGGGCGATGGACAGCGCGCGCTGAGGCTCGGAAAAACGCTCCACGTGCTGCGGGCTCGGGCACAGGCCGAGCATGCGCCCTTCCCAGCCGGACCAGGCCTTGGCGGCGTGCATCTGGGCGATCTGGTCGTTGCCGGTCAGGCGCTTGTGGTAGGCCGCGATCATGTCGTGACGCTCATCGGCGGGAATCGGCGCGATGTAGTCCTGCCAGTAGTCCGGGAACAGGCGGCTGGCACCGGCCTGGTAGAACCATTCGATGTCCTGGGGGCGGGCGAGGAAAATACCGCGCACGATCAGGCCATGCACACGTTCGGGGTGGGTTTGCGCGTAGGCCAGGGCCAGGGTCGAGCCCCAGGAGCCGCCGAACAGCACCCATTTGTCGATGCCAAGATGTTCGCGGATGCGCTCGAGGTCGGCGACCAGGTCCCAGGTGGTGTTGTTCTCCAGGCTCGCGCGCGGGGTGGAACGGCCGCAGCCACGCTGGTCGAAGGTGACGATGCGGTACAGGTTGGGATCGAAATAGCAGCGGCTCTGGGCATCGCAACCGGCGCCAGGGCCACCGTGGATGAATACGACAGGCAAGCCTTCGGGGGAGCCACTTTCATCGACGTACAGCGTGTGGGTGTCATCGACTGCCAGATCGTGCCGGGCGTAGGGTTTGATCTGCGGGTACCAAGTCTGCATTGCGCGCTCCGTAGGGGGTCGGGTTCATCCCTGGGGGGACGTCTTTTATTTTGCCGTCTGGCACTATAAACCCGAATTGTGCAATGAGCATGTCCTTGAGCGCTTAGAGCTGCGTCAGTAGTTCGCTCCTCAGGTAATCCAACAGGTAACCGTACAGCCGATCCACCTCCGGGGCCTGGCCCTTTGCGCGTAGACAGCCGTGGACCAGGCCTTTGCCCGGATACAACAGTGCAGGCACACCGGCCTGTTGCAGGCGCTCGGCGTACAGCATGCCGTCGTCGCGCAGCGGGTCGAATTGGGCTACTGCGATCAAGGCCTTGGGCAAACCACTGAAATCATCGGCCAGCAGCGGCATGGCATAGGGCGATGGTTTAGCCAAATCGCGCAGGTAGAGCGCCAGGTAGTAATCGGTGTCGGCAGTGCTGAGCAGCGGTGCGTCCATGCAGTCACGGCGCGAGGGCAAATCAGCCGGGCCGCCCAGCCCGGGGTAAATAAGGACCTGGGCCCGCGGCATAGGCTGGGCATCATCGCGCAACCCCAGGCACAACGCCGCCGCCAGGTTGCCGCCTGCGCTGTCACCGACCACCGCCAGGCGTTGCCGATCGATGGCGTGCGGGCCCTCCTCTGCCTGGATCGCCTGCCACACCGCGCGACAGTCGTCGTATGCAGCCGGGAATGGGTGCTCGGGCGCCAGGCGGTAGTCGATGGCGATCACCAGCACCCGGAGGGCATTGGCCAGCTCGAAGCAGATGAAGTCATGGGAATCCAGGCCGCCGACCACCCAGCCACCGCCGTGTATATAGAGGAGACATGGCCAGCCGTCGGCGGGGGGCGGTGTGGGGGGCAGATAACTGCGCACGTCCACGCCGGCCAGGGTGAAGTCCGTGAGCTGCAAGCCTTCCGGTTTCGGCGGGGTGAATGCCTGGCACATGTGCTGGTAACTTTGGCGCTGGCTCGTCAGGGAAGAGTCGGCGCAGGTGAAGGACTCGGTTTTTGCGACGAAGGCGGCGAGTTGCGGGGATATCGGGTACATACGCGATGATCTCTGGCGCGGCAGGTTCAAGGTCGGGGGCTTCCGATTGCGATGGATCAATCACTTGATAGGTTGCCCGGCATGGCGCTATCGGGGCAGTCGTATCTACTTCGGTGAAAGCATAACCTGAGGTAATGAAGTCCTTGTGGTGAGCGGGCTTGCCCCGCGCTGGGCTGCGAAGCAGCCCTAAAACCCCACACGCTGAGTACTAACAGAAAAATCCCGGCGCCTTTATTGGGGCTGCTTCGCAGCCCGGCGCGGGGCAAGCCCGCTCACCACAGCGTTATGCGTCAACCCTTAAGATACCCATGGCTATCGGGGCTGCACTTGGCTTAGGGTTTGAGGTAGGCCTGGAGCGACGCCAAGCCATCGCTGCCATCAAATGCTGTAACCCCGGCCAACCAGCGCTGCAAATCCTCGGGGTGGTCGCGCAGCCATTGCCTGGCCACGTCCTGCGGCGACTGGCGCTCCATGATCGGCACCATCAGCTGGCTTTCCTGGGCCGCGGTGAAGGTCAGGTTTTCCAGCAATCGGTTAGCGTTGGGGCAGCGTTCGGCAAAGTCCGGCGCGGTCACGGTGGAGACCGTGGCACGCCCTTCGTCAGGACCGAACACGTCTTCGCTGCCAGTGAGATAGGCCATTTTCATATTGATGTTCATGGGGTGCGGGGTCCACCCGACAAATACCACGAACTCCTTGCGGTTCACCGCGCGCTGCACCGCCGCCAACATGCCAGCCTCACCGGAAGCCACCAGCTTGAAGCCGCCCAGGCCGAAGTGGTTGGTGTCGATCATTTTCTGGATATCGGTATTGGCGCCGCTGCCGGGCTCGATGCCGTAGATCTTGCCGCCCAGCTTGTCCTTGAAACGGGCGATGTCGGCAAAGGTCTTCAGCCCGGCGTCAGCCACGTATTGCGGCACGGCCAGGGTGGCCTGGGCATCGGCGAGGCTGGGTTTATCAAAGACCTTGACCTGCCTCGTGGCCAGAAACGGCGCGATGTTGTTGTCCATCGCCGGCTTCCAATAGCCGAGGAACACGTCCAGGCGTTTATCGCGGATACCGGCAAAAATGATCTGCTGCACGGCGCTGGTCTGCTTGCTGTCATAGCCCAGGCCGCTGAGCAGCACGTCGGCCATGCCCGAGGTGGCGACCACATCGGTCCAACTGACCACGCCCATGCGCACGGTTTTGCAGGAGGCCGGTTCGGCGGCCATGGCTTGGGCACTGAGGAGTGCGGCGCCGGTGAGGGTCAACAGGTAACGGTTGAACAGCCTTTTCATGAAAGAGGTCTCACTCGGCAGCTTTTATTATGGGAAGTGGCGTCTGGTGCGCCATAACCACAACCTTACCGAGCGAGACCTCTCCCAACACGACCTGTGGCGACTGTGAGTTGCACAGGGGCGACCGTTCGTCACTCGTAGCGCTTGCGCCCCCACGCCAGCAAGCCTTCCAGCAGCTGCTTCAACACCACTTGCGTCGGCTCGGCCAGATCCGGGCGATAGCGGAACGGCTCGAACTCTTCCATATACGTGCTCTGGCACAATTCCAGCTGCACCGCATGGATATCCTGCGCTGGATTGCCGTAATGGCGGGTGATATGCCCGCCCTTGAAGCGCCCGTTCAGCACATGGGTGTACTGAGGATGGGTGGCACAGATGGCCTCGAGCTGGCTCGCCAGTTCCGGATCGCAGGCGGCGCCGTTGAAGGTGCCGAGGTTGAAGTCCGGCAGCTTGCCCTCGAACAGGTGCGGGATCACCGAGCGGATCGAGTGCGCATCGAACAGCAGCGCATAACCGAACTCAGCCTTGAGCCGCGCCAGTTCCTCTTGCAGCGTGCGGTGATACGGGCCCCAGATCTTTTGCAGGTAACTGGCGCGCTCTGTCTCGCTCGGCTCCAGCCCTTCGCGGAACAACGGCACGCCATCGAACAGGGTCGCCGGGTACAGACCGGTGGTGGCACCGGCGTACAGCGGCTTGTCGTCCGAAGGCCGGTTCAGGTCAATGACAAACCGCGAGTACTCCGCCGACAGGGTGCTGGCACCCAGCGCTTCGGCGAAGTCATACAGCGTGGGGATGTGCCAATCGGTGTCCGGCAGGCTTTGCGCTTCGGGGATCAACCCGGCTTCCACCGCAGGCGTCAGGCGCAGGCCGGCGTGGGGCATGCTGATCAGCAGCGGCACACGGCCTTGTTTGAAGCTCAGAACCTTATCCACAGCAGTGCTCCTTATACAGTGACGTCGACGCCGTGGCGCACGACGCGTTTATCCAGCTCACCGCCCAGCCAATAGGCGAGGTCGGCGGGGCGATCGATCTGCCAGGCGACAAAGTCGGCCACCTTGCCCACTTCCAGGGACCCATGGGTGTCGCCCATGCCCAGGGCAGTGGCCGCATGTTGTGTGACACCGGCCAGGGCTTCTTCCGGGGTCATGCGGAACAGGGTGCAGGCCATGTTCAGCATCAGGCGCACCGACAACGCCGGCGAGGTGCCGGGGTTGAGGTCGCTGGCGATGGCGATCTTCACACCGTGCCTGCGCAGGGCGTCCATCGGCGGCAGCTGGGTTTCGCGCAGGAAGTAGAACGCCCCCGGCAGCAAGACCGCGACGGTGCCGGCAGCGGCCATGGCGGTGGCGTCTTCTTCGGTCATGAATTCCAGGTGATCCGCCGACAGCGCGTGGTAACGCGCCGCCAGGCTGGAGCCGTGCAGCGACGACAACTGCTCGGCGTGCAGCTTTACCGGCAGGCCGAGTTGCCGGGCGACCTTGAACACCCGCTCCACCTGCTCGGTGGAAAACGCCAGGTATTCGCAGAACGCATCCACCGCGTCCACCAATCCTTCCTCCGCCAAGGCCGGCAGCATCTCGGCGCAGATGTGCTCGATGTAATCATCGGCGCGGTCCTTGTACTCCGGCGGCAATGCATGGGCCGCCAGGCACGTGGCACGCACGCTGACCGGCAGCGCTTCGCCCAGGCGCCGAGCCACACGCAACATCTTGCGCTCGTTGGCCAGGTCCAGGCCGTAGCCGGACTTGATCTCCACCGTGGTAACGCCGTCGCGCAGCAGGCTGCGCAGGCGCTTATGGGCGCTGGCGAAGAGTTCATCCTCCGTGGCAGCGCGGGTGGCACGCACGGTGCTGGCAATACCGCCGCCCTTGGCCGCGATGTCGGCATAGCTCACGCCCTCGAGGCGCTGCTCGAATTCGCCGCTGCGATTGCCGCCAAACACCGCGTGGGTGTGGCAGTCGATCAGCCCGGGGGTGACCCACGCGCCGTGCAGGTCATGCACCTGGGCGTAATCCGCCGTCGGTACTTCGCTGCGCGGACCGATCCACTCGATGAGCGAACCGGCGGTGACCAGGGCGGCATCCTCGATGATCGAGTATTTGCCCTGGGCCATGGTTGCAACGTGGCAGTGTTGCCAAAGGGTTTTCATCAACGCCTCCCTAAGTTATCGATGAGACAAGGCCGGGTCGTAATGGACCTTGGCCGCTTGCCCGGCGGCGGGCTTGACCCACAGCAGGTAGGCAACGACCAGCAACACGATCCACACCGCACCGACCAGCAAGGCCGCCTGGGTGTCCGGGAAGTAACCGAGCACGCCAAACACAAACAGCATGAACACGATGGCCGCAGCCGGCGCGTAGGGCCAGAACGGCACCGGGAATTTCAATTCGGCGACCTGCTCTTTCGTCATCGAGCGGCGCATGGCGACCTGGGTGAACAGGATCATCAGCCACACCCATACGGTGGCGAAGGTGGCAATCGACGCGATCAGCAGGAACACGTTTTCCGGGATCAGGTAGTTGAGCAGCACACCGCCGAGCAAGGCGGCGCCCATCACCACCACCGTCATCCACGGTACGCCTTGCCTGGACAACCGGGCAAAGCCCTTGGGCGCCTGCCCTTGCTGCGCCAGGCCGTACATCATGCGGCCGGCACCGAAGATGTCGCTGTTGATGGCCGACACGGCCGCCGAAATCACCACGATATTGAGGAGGGTCGCCGCCGAGCCTATCCCGAGGTTGCTGAAGATCTGCACGAACGGGCTGCCCTGGCTGCCGATCTGCGGCCATGGGTAGATGGCCATCAAGACAAACAACGTCAGCACGTAGAACAACAGGATGCGCAGCGGCACGGCGTTGATCGCCTTGGGGATCACGCGCTGCGGGTCCTTGGCTTCACCGGCGGTGATGCCGATGATCTCGATGCCGCCAAACGCGAACATCACCACGGCAAACGAGGCGATCAGCCCACCAATGCCGTTGGGCATGAAGCCGCCGTGGGCCCACAGGTTGCTCAGGCCGCTGGCCTGGGTTTCGCCGGCCGAGTGGATGCCGAACAGCATGATGCCGAAACCGCCGAGGATCATCGCCACGATGGCGCCGACCTTGAGCAGCGACAGCCAGAACTCCATCTCGCCAAAGACCTTGACGTTGCACAGGTTCAGGCCGCCGATCAAAAACACGATGCCGAGCACCCAGACCCAACGCGCGACCTCGGGAAACCAGAAGCCCATGTAGATGCCGAAGGCGGTAACGTCGGCGAGACAGACGATGATCATTTCAAAGGCGTAGGTCCAGCCCAGGATAAAACCGGCCAACGGGCCCAGGTAGGTGCTGGCGTATTGGCCGAAGGAGCCGGAGACCGGGTTGTGCACGGCCATTTCACCGAGGGCGCGCATCACCATGAACACCGCGGCGCCGCCGATCAGGTAAGCCAGCAGCACGGCGGGGCCAGCCATCTGGATGGCCGAGGCGGAACCGTAGAACAGCCCGGTGCCGATCGCGGAACCGAGGGCCATGAAGCGAATATGTCGGGCGCTCAGCCCGCGTTTCAAACCCTTTTCTTGCTGGTGCATTTCTCGTCCCTAATTATTTTTATCCTGAGAAAGTTGTTTGTGGTGAGCGAGCTTGCTCGCGCTCGAGTGCGAAGCGCTCGCGGCCTTTTTTGGGGCTGCTGCGCAGCCCGGCGCGGGCAAGCTCGCTCACCACAGAGAGCCATGCCGTTCTCTGAACCGCTTACAGGCTCGGCAGCAACGTGGCCGGCACCAACTCATTCAGGCAGCGGCTGGCGAGCAGTTCGCTGGCGGCGATGATGTCCGGGGCGAAGAAGCGGTCCTTGTCGTAGAACGCCACTTTGTCGCGCAACAAGCCACGGGCTTTTTCCAGTTTCGGCGAGGTCTTCAGGCCTTCGCGCAGGTCCAGGCCCTGGCACGCGGCCAGCCATTCCACCGCGAGGATGCCGCGGGTGTTCTCGGCCATTTCCCACAGGCGCTTGCCGGCCGCCGGGGCCATCGACACGTGGTCTTCCTGGTTGGCGGACGTCGGGATGCTGTCGACGCTATGGGGATGAGCCAATGCCTTGTTCTCACTGGCGAGGGCGGCGGCGGTCACCTGGGCGATCATGAAACCGGAGTTCACCCCACCATTGCCCACCAGGAACGGCGGCAGTTGCGACATGTGCTTGTCCATCATCAGCGAGATACGACGCTCGCTCAGGGAGCCGATTTCGGCGATGGCCAGGGCCATGTTGTCAGCGGCCATGGCCACCGGTTCGGCGTGGAAGTTGCCACCGGAGATCACGTCACCCTCAGCGGCAAATACCAACGGGTTGTCGGACACGGCGTTGGCTTCGACCACCAGTACCTCGGCCGCCTGGCGCAACTGAGTCAGGCAGGCACCCATGACTTGTGGCTGGCAGCGCAGGGAGTACGGGTCTTGCACTTTGTCGCAGTTCTGGTGCGATTGCGACACCTGGCTGCTCTCACCGAGCAGGTCACGATAGGCCGCCGCCGAATCGATCTGCCCACGTTGACCGCGAGCCGCATGAATACGCGCGTCGAACGGCGAGCGCGAGCCCAGCACCGCTTCCACTGTAAGGCTGCCGCACGCCAGGGCGCCGGCGAACAGGTCTTCGCCTTCGAACAGGCCACGCAGGGCATAGGCGGTGGACACCTGGGTGCCATTGAGCAGCGCCAGGCCTTCCTTCGCGGCGAGGGTCAGCGGCGTCAGGCCGGCGACTTTCAGCGCGTCGGTGGCTTCCAGCCATTCGCCCTTGTAGCGCGCCTTGCCTTCGCCCAGCAGCACCAGGGACATGTGCGCCAACGGCGCCAGGTCACCGGAAGCACCAACGGAGCCTTTCAGAGGAATATGCGGGTACACCTCGGCATTGATCAGCGCAATCAGCGCGTCGATCACCTGTCGGCGAATCCCAGAGAACCCACGGCTGAGGCTGTTGACCTTGAGCACCATGACCAGCCGCACCAGCGCATCGCTGATCGGCTCACCGACGCCGGCGGCGTGGGACAACACCAGGGAACGCTGGAGGTTTTCCAGGTCTTCGCTGGCGATGCGGGTCGAGGCCAGCAGGCCGAAACCGGTGTTGATGCCATAGGCGGTGCGGTTCTCGGCGAGAATCTGTTCCACGCAGGCCACACTCGCTTCGATCTGGGCCGAGGCACTGTCATCCAGGCGCAGGGTTACCGGCTGCTGGTAGATGGCCCGCAGTTGGGCGAGGCTCAATTGGCCTGGAATCAGGTTTAGCGCAGTCACATTCATACTCCTTGTGAATTATTCTTTTGAAATAAGTGTTCAGTGCAGATTCGGTAATGCGGTGTCCTTGAGCACCTTGGCGGCGGCCGCAATATCCGGCGCCAGCCAACGGTCCTGCTCATAGGCCGGCACCACTTCACGCAACAGGCGCCAGGCGCGATCGGTGCCCGCGCCGAAGCGCTGGTCTTTCAGGAATTCGAAGGCCTGGGCCGCCAGCAGGTACTCGATGGCGAGGATCTGGGTGACGTTGGCCACTACCTGGTGCAGCTTGAGCGCGGCGTTGGTGCCCATGCTCAGGTGGTCTTCCTGCAGCCCCGAGGTGACGAAGTTGTCGAGCACCGCCGGTTGCGCCAATTGGCGGTTCTGTCCGCACAGCGAGGCGGCGACGTACTGCACGATCATCATCCCGGAGTTGACCCCGGGGTTGCTCACCAGGAACGCCGGCAGGCCACTGACGTGGGGGTTGATCAGGCGGTCGAGGCGGCGCTCGGCCACCGAGCCGATTTCGGCCAGGGCAATCGCCAGCAGGTCGGCGGCCAGGGCGACGGACTGGCCGTGGGGGTTGGCCTGGGACACCACGCGGTAGTGGTCCGGCGTGCCGAGCACCAGCGGGTTGTCGGTGGCGCTATTGAGTTCGGTCTCGATCTGGCGAGTGGCGTGTTCCACCTGGTCGCGCGCCGCGCCGTGGATCTGCGGGATCGAGCGGATGCTCAGGGCGTCCTGGGTGCGGATGCCTTTGCTGCTCGCAATCACTTCACTGCCATCGAGCAACGCACGCAGGTTGCGGCCGACATGCTGCATGCCCGGGTGCGGCTTGAGGGCGATAATTTCTTCGTCGAAGGCATCGATCTGGCCGCGTTGTGCCTCGAAGCTCATGGCGCCGATCACGTCGGCCCATTGCAGCAAGTGATGGGCGTCGGCCAGGGCCAGGCAGCTCAGGCCGGTCATGCACGGCGTGCCGTTGACCAGGCACAGGCCGTCCTTGGCGCCGAGCACCACCGGCCGCAAATCTTCTTCGTCCAGGGCCTGTTGCGCCGGCACGATCCGGCCGCGATAGCTCACATTTCCTACACCCAGCAGCGCCACACCGACATGAGCCATATGGGTCAGGTAACCCACCGAGCCCTGGGACGGTACTTGCGGCGTGATGCCGTGGTTGAGCAGTGCCAGCAGCGAATGCACCACCTGCGGATGCAGGCCGGATTTGCCGTGGCTGTAGTTGATGACCGCCGCGCAGATGATCGCGCGGGTCTGCTCGTCGCTGAGGACCGGGCCGACGCCACAGGCGTGGCTGAGCAAGGTATTGCGCGACAACTGGCTCAGCTGCTCGCCCTTAAGGGACACGTTGCACAGCGCGCCCAGCCCGGTGTTCACGCCATAGGCACGTTCGCCGCTGGTGACGATGCGCTGCACGATGGCCTGGGCATTGTCGATCCGCGCCCAGGCCTGGCCCGAGAGTTCGAGCACCGCACCGTGACGGGCCACGGCGACCACGTCCTGCCAGCGCAGCGGAGTGTCGGCGATGATGATTTTTACTGCCTGGGACATTGTTGACCTCTTCATATTCTCTACAGCTTTGCCGGCCTCATCGGGGGCAAGCCCCCTCCCACAGGGGAATGCATTGCAAATGTGGGAGGGCGCTTGAGCCTTACCACAGAACCTGGGTCAGACCACCGCCGCACGCCGCTGGACAAACCGATCCACGTACTCATCCGCCGGCGAATGCAGGATCTCCCTCGGCGTGCCGACCTGGATCAGCCTGCCGTCCTTGAGGATCGCGATGCGGTTACCGATACGCACGGCCTCGTCGAGGTCGTGGGTGATGAATACGATGGTCTTGTGCAGGGTCTTTTGCAGCTCGAGCAACTGGTCTTGCATCTCGGCGCGGATCAGCGGGTCGAGGGCGCTGAAGGCTTCGTCCATCAGGATGATGTCGGTGTCAGCGGCCAGGGCGCGGGCCAGGCCGACACGCTGGCGCATGCCACCGGAAAGCTGGTGCGGGTATTTGTTTTCGTAGCCCTTGAGGCCCACGGTTTCGATCCAGTGCAGCGCGCGTTCGGCGCAGACCTGCTTGGTTTCGCCGCGCACCTTGAGGCCGTAGGCGACGTTGTCGAGCACGCTCTTGTGGGGCAGCAGGCCGAAGCTCTGGAACACCATGCTGATCTTGTGCCGACGGAATTGGCGCAGGGCGTCCATGTCCAGTTGCAGGATGTCTTCGCCGTCCACCAGGATCGCGCCGCTGGTGGGGTCGATCAGGCGGTTGAAATGGCGCACCAGCGTGGATTTGCCCGAGCCCGACAGGCCCATGATCACGAAGATCTCGCCGGTGCCGATGCTCAGGGACAAATCGTTCACGCCGACCACGCAGCCGGTCTCGGCCAGCACCTGGTCCTTGGTCTTGCCCTGGCCGACCATCGCCAGTGCCTCCTTGGAGCGGGCGCCGAAGATCTTGAAGACGTTTTTAACTTCGATTTTGCTGACAGTAGTCATTTGCTCGCCTCATGCCGTGGACGACCATAGGCCTGGGTAATGCGGTCGATGACCACGGCGAGAATCACGATCGCCAGCCCGGCTTCGAGGCCACGGCCGACGTTGAGGGTCTGGATGCCGACCAATACGTCTTCACCCAAGCCACGGGCGCCGATCATCGAGGCGATCACTACCATCGACAACGCCATCATGGTGGTCTGGTTGATACCGGCCATGATGCTCGGCAGCGCCAGCGGCAATTGCACGCCGAACAGCTGTTGCCAGCGGTTGGCACCAAAGGCGTTGATGGCTTCCATGACTTCGCCGTCAACCTGGCGAATCCCCAGGTCGGTCAAGCGAATCAGAGGCGGTGCGGCATAGATCACCGTGGCGAAAATCGCCGGCACCTTGCCCAGGCCGAACAGCATCAGCACCGGGATCAGGTACACGAAGCTGGGCATGGTCTGCATGATGTCGAGCAGCGGCATCAACACCGAACGCAGGCGATTGCTGCGCGCCGACAGGATGCCCAGCGGGATGCCGATCAACACCGAGATCACCGTGGCGACCATCATCAGCGCCAGGGTCTGCATCAGCTTGTCCCACAGGCCGACCGCGCCCACCAGGAACAGCAGACCGACGATCACCGCCGTGGTCAGCACCTTGCGGGTGGCATGCCAGGCAACGGCGCCGACGATGGCCAGCATCAGCCACCATGGGGCGGCGCGCAGCAGCCCTTCCAGGTTGACGATGGCCCACAGCAGGGTGTCGGAGATGTGCCGGAACACATCGCCGTAGTTGGTGACCAGTGAATCCACCCAACCGTTGACCCAGTCGGCGATGGAAAACGTAAAACTCTCAGGAAACATAGCGTGCTCTCGATCCAGTGGGTTGTGGCCAGGCGCCCGGCTACCCATGAGGGTAGCCGTGCACACTTGACCTACAAGGCCGCGTCGATTTTCTTGGCTGCCTCGTCGCTCACCCAGGCGTGCCAGACTTCAGGATGTTCCTTGAGGAAAATTTTCGCCAGTTTCGGCGACTCAATGCGCTCCTTGGCCATGCGCCCCAGGTTCTGGTTCAGCAGGTCGATGGGCAGGTTGACTTTTTCCAGCACGGCCACCAGTTCCGGGGCTTGCTCGTGGAAGGTCTTGGACAGGCCGACCTTGATGCTCACGGTCTTATCCACACCGGGTTTTTCTTCCAGCTTGACCAGGTCGACCTGGCCCATCAGCGGGGTTGGCGACCAGTAGTAGAACAGGATCGGCTCGCCACGCTTGTAGCTCGACAGCACCGCCGCATCCAGCGCCGGGCCGGTGCCTGGGCGGAAGTTGGTGTAGGTGCTTTCCAGGCCATAGCTCTTGAGCATTTCGCTGTTGTCCAGCTCGCAGGTCCAGCCGGCCGGGCAGTTGTAGAAACGGCCCTTGGACGGTTCTTCCTGGTCCTTGAACACCGCGGCGTACTTGGCCAGGTCGGCGATGTTTTTCAGGTCCGGCGCCTTGGCTTCCAGCTTGCGCTTGGCGTCGCCTTCGATCACGTAGCGCGGTACGTACCAGCCTTCGACGGCGCCCACCACCGGGGCACCGACACCGACGACTTTGCCGGCCTTCTCGGCCTTGTTCCAGACTTCGCTGCGGCCGACCCACTCTTCGGCAAACACTTGGATGTCGTTGCTGCTCAAGGCGTTTTCCATGGTGATGGAGTTGCCCGGCAGGCTGTCGGTTTTGCAGTCGTAGCCTTTTTCCAGCACGGTTTGCAGGATGTCGGTGAGCAACATGCCGCTTTCCCAGTTCAGGCCGGCGAATTTCACCGGTTTGCCGGATTCACACCAACCGGCCGCCTGGGCGCCAGCAGTGGCCAGCAAGCCCGCGGAAAACACGGTGGCCAACAGGGTCTTATGCATTTTCATTGTTGTGACGCTCCCAAATCTTGAAATGGATTACGGCAGTCAGTAGGCATCCTGCCCTGTCCACGTCCCATCAGGCCTGTGCAACCAGCCCGTTTGTCGTCGTCGGTGCAGCGCCCTGCTCTGTCGGCAGGGTCAGGTGTTCAGGCGTTGCGCGAGGCCACTTTTTCGCCGCCCAGTAATAGAGCGCGGCGGGAAGAACCAGGCCGATGATCCAGGAAATATCCACATCCCCCAGGGCCGCCACCAGGGGACCGGTGTAGAACTTGGTGGAGATGAACGGCAATTGCACCAGCACACCGAAGACATACACGCTGATACCGAGCAGGTTCCAACGGCCATAGCGCCCGTTCGGATCGGCCAGCGCCGGCACGTCGTAGCGATCGCGGGTGATGCAGTAGTAGTCGACCAGGTTGATCGCGCTCCATGGGGTAAAAAACGCCAGCAGGAACAGGATGAAGGACTTGAACGCCCCCAGGAACGAGTGCTGCCCGAGCAAGGCGATCAGGGTCGCCGTACCGACGATGGCCAGTACGAAAAACAGGCGCTGCAAGCGCGTGACCTCGAGGCGACCGCGAAAGCCGCTGATGATCGTGGCAATGCACATGAAGCTGCCGTAGGAGTTCAGCGTGGAGATGGTGACCTTGCCGAACGCGATGCTGAAATACAGCAGCGCCGCAGTGGCTCCGGTACCGCCCAGGCCGACGATGTAGGCCACTTCGTGACCGGCAAATTGCCCGTTGGACATGGCCGCGGCAAACACGCCGAGGATCATCGCCACCTGCGCGCCAACCACCGAACCTGCGCCTGCGGCAAGAAAGGTTTTCAGCGAGGACGTGTTGCTCGGCAGGTAGCGTGAATAGTCCGCCACGTACGGGCCGAAGGCGATTTGCCAGGAGGCCGCGAGCGACACCGCCAGCAGGAAGCTGCTCCAGCTGAAGTGGCGGATTTGCAGGAGTGCGCCGACATCGGCCTGGCTCATCAGACGGCTGAACAGGTAGACAAAGGCAATCACGCCAATGACGCTGGCAACGCGGCCGATGAAGTGGATCACCCGGTAACCGAGCACCGTGACCAGCACGATGACACTGGCGAAGATCAGGATCCCGACGCTGTCGCTGACACCAAACAACTGGCCCAGGGCCTGGCCGGAAAGCACGGTGCCGGTTGCGGTGAAACCGAGGTACATCAGGCAGACCAGCACGATCGGGATCGCCGCGCCGTACACACCGAACTGCACCCGGCTGGAGATCATCTGCGGCAGGCCCAGCCTGGGCCCTTGCGCCGCATGCAACGCCATGACGCCGCCGCCCAGCAGTTGACCGATCAACAGACCGAGCAACGACCAGAACACATCACCGCCCAGCACCACGGCCAGGGCCCCGGTGACGATCGCCGTGATCTGCAGGTTGGCACCCAGCCACAGGGTGAACTGGCTCAATAGACGACCGTGTCTTTCCGCTTCCGGGATGTAGTCGATCGAACGCCTTTCGATCAACGGGGTGGTGTCGTTTGCAGCCATGTGTATTCAACCTCTGATGGATTGTCCTGGGTTCGCCGCCATCGGGGGCAAGCCCCCTCCCACATCGGGTTACTTGATCATTGGAAGATTGAGGCCCTGCTCTTTGGCGCAGTCGATGGCGATCTGGTAACCAGCGTCTGCGTGACGCATCACACCGGTGGCCGGGTCGTTGTGCAGCACGCGGGCAATGCGCTCGGCCGCTTCGTCGGTACCGTCACAGACGATGACCATGCCGGAGTGCTGGGAGAAGCCCATGCCCACGCCGCCGCCGTGGTGCAACGAAACCCAGGTCGCGCCGCTGGCGGTGTTGAGCAAGGCGTTGAGCAACGGCCAGTCGGACACGGCGTCGGAACCGTCCTGCATGGATTCGGTTTCGCGGTTGGGGCTGGCGACCGAGCCGGAGTCCAGGTGGTCACGACCGATTACCACCGGTGCCGACAGCTCGCCGCTGCGCACCATCTCGTTGAACGCCAGGCCGAGCTTGGCGCGTTGGCCCAGGCCGACCCAGCAGATACGCGCCGGCAGGCCCTGGAAGCTGATGCGCTCGCGCGCCATGTCCAGCCAGTTGTGCAGGTGGGCGTCGTCGGGGATCAGCTCTTTGACTTTGGCGTCGGTCTTGTAGATGTCCTGCGGGTCGCCCGACAGCGCAGCCCAGCGGAACGGGCCGATGCCACGGCAGAACAGCGGGCGGATGTACGCCGGTACGAAGCCTGGGAAGTCGAAGGCGTTTTCCACGCCCTCTTCCTGGGCCATCTGGCGGATGTTGTTGCCGTAGTCGAAGGTCGGGATGCCTTGCTTCTGGAATTCCAGCATGGCTTTGACGTGCACCGCCATCGACTGCTTGGCGGCCTTGATCACGGCAGCCGGTTCGGTCTTGGCGCGGGCGCGGTATTCGTCCCAGGTCCAGCCGGCCGGCAGGTAACCGTTGAGCGGGTCATGGGCGCTGGTCTGGTCGGTGACCATGTCCGGGCGTACGCCACGCTTGACCAGTTCCGGCAGGATTTCAGCGGCGTTACCCAGCAGCGCAATGGAGATGGCCTTGCCTTCCTTTGTGTACTTGGCGATGCGGGCCAGGGCGTCGTCGAGGTCGGTGGCTTGCTCATCGACGTAGCGGCTGTTGAGGCGGAAATCGATGCTGACCTGCTGGCACTCGATATTCAGCGAGCACGCGCCGGCCAGTGTCGCGGCCAGAGGCTGGGCACCGCCCATGCCGCCGAGGCCGGCGGTGAGGACCCAACGGCCCTTGAGGTTTGAATCGTAGTGCTGGCGACCGGCTTCGACGAAGGTTTCGTAGGTGCCCTGGACGATGCCCTGGCTGCCGATGTAGATCCAGCTGCCGGCGGTCATCTGGCCGTACATGGCCAGGCCCTTGGCATCCAGTTCGTTGAAGTGCTCCCAACTGGCCCAGTGCGGCACCAGGTTGGAGTTGGCGATCAGCACGCGTGGGGCATTGCTGTGGGTCTTGAACACGCCGACCGGCTTGCCGGACTGCACCAGCAGGGTTTCATCGTCATTCAGGTGGGTGAGGCTCTCGACGATCTGGTCGTAGCACTCCCAGTTGCGCGCTGCACGGCCGATACCGCCGTACACCACCAGTTCCTTGGGGTTCTCAGCCACTTGGGGGTCGAGGTTGTTCATCAGCATGCGCAGCGGCGCTTCAGTCAGCCAGCTTTTGGCGGTGAGCTTGTTACCGCGGGCGGCGCGGATTTCGACGTCACGGTATTTTGTAGGCTTGGTCACAACAAGAACTCCTCGGCGATCGATGCGCGAACATGGATGGTGCGAAGGAGAGTCTTACGCACACATCTTTACTTGTACATACAAGCATATGCAATCAAGCGGCCAACTTTCTGAGGAAGGTATTCGGATTTTTCTGAAAAGCGCGTACGAGCCTTGGAAATCAGGGCTTCGAGGCGTGATGAAATTTCTTGCGAAGGGGTTTTATAGCGAAGGAGGTGTGTCACGACAGCGCGGCTTTGCGCCACGCTGGGGCGTTCGGTAACAAATTGGTGCGAGACCTGGAAACAGATCGCAAGAACAGTGAGAAACAAATGTGGGAGGGGGCTTGCTCCCGATTGCGGTGTGTCAGCCCAGGATATACCCACTCATCCACCGCTATCGGGAGCAAGCCCCCTCCCACATTTTTTAACCCCGCGGGGTCAGTTCGATAATGCAGCAGCGACCCGTGACGGAAATATCCAGCAGACCGCTGTTACCGTCCACTTGCAGGCAATCGTGATGGCCCAGTACCTCGTCCAGCACCTTCACTTCATCCGCCACGCTGAACACCAGCACCGTCTGCGCCGTAGTAAAGAACCGCTGTACACCATCCACCCACTGCAACCGCGCATGGTAACGCTGGGGCGAGTAGATCAGGTTGAAGTCGCGGATCGGCCCGGTAATCAAGCGGCATGAAACCTGGCTGTCGCCCTTGAAGGCGAACGGTTGCAGCGGTAACAACCCGCGCTGCTCCTCACCATCCACGATCAGCACCATGCCTGCGCCTTTGATCACGGTGATCACGCGCTGGTAGCCGGCAAAGGTGGAAAACCCGCCAGACTCGCCGATATCGGCAATCGACAGGCGCCAGCCGAAGCCTTCCAGGCCCTCGCCGGCATCGCGGGTGATTTCTTCAGTACTGCCGCCGCCGTTTTTCCACGGCATGCGCACGTAATCGGCGGCGCGCCAGACTTTTACTGCACTCATTTACTGAACCGTCCTTCCAGGCTGTGGCGGGAACCGGGGTGGATCAAACGCGCGGCAGTCACCGGCTGACGGCCGGACCAGGTACGCCGGCGAATCAACAGGCACGGCTCGCTCGGCTCGATCTGCAGCAACTTGCACTCGGCAACGTCGGCGAGAATCGCTTCGACCACGTGCTCGCCCTCTGTCAACGGCGCCACCTGGTTGAGATAGGCATAGGGGGTTTGCAGGGTGAAGTCCTGTTGCAGGTATTCCGGCGCGACCAGGGCGTTGACGAAACGGTCCTCGATTTGCACGGGAATATCGTTTTCGTAATGCACGATCAGCGAGTGGAACACCCGCCCGCCTTCACGCATTTCCAGGGCGACGGCGCGTTCGGAACCGGCAGCCTCTTCGCCCAGGGTGATGACCTGGCAGGTATGCCGATGACCGCGGGAGGCGATCTCATCGGCAATGTTGTGCACTTCAAACAGCGCCGACTGGCTCTTGGGCTCGGCGACGAACGTGCCGACGCCTTGCATGCGCACCAGCAAACCTTCGGCAGTAAGCTCACGCAGCGCGCGGTTGATGGTCATGCGGCTGAAGCCCAACTGGCTGACCAGTTCGCTCTCCGACGGTACGCGGTAATGGGGCGGCCAGTTGCCGTTGAGGATCTGCTGGCTGATCATCTGTTTGACGCGGGCATACAAGGGCGCCGGACTTTCGTCCATATGGGCAGCCAGTGAAGACTTGGCGGGCGGAGTCGGCACAGGGAATCCTTGCAAGGGGAAAAGATGCATAGATTGCCGGAGTTTACCGAGCAGGCAAACGTCTGTATATGTATATACAAATAAACACACGACCGGGGTGCTCTAATCATGTCCGCTTTCTTTGCCGAACGCGCGCTGCTGCCTAGTGGATGGGCCAACGATGTACGTCTTGAAGTCAGCGCCGATGGCCTGCTGACACAGGTTGAGGCCAACGCCAGCGCAGCCGGTGCCGAACGGCTCAGGGGCCCGGTATTGGCGGGCATGCCGAACCTGCACTCCCACGCCTTTCAGCGCGCCATGGCGGGGTTGGCCGAAGTAGCCGGCAACCCGAATGACAGTTTCTGGACCTGGCGCGACCTGATGTACCGCATGGTCGGCAAGATCAGCCCGGAGCAACTGCAGGTGATCGCGCGGCAGTTGTATATCGAGATGCTCAAGGCCGGCTACACCTCGGTGGCCGAATTCCACTACGTGCATCATGACGTCAGCGGTCAGCCGTACGCCGACCGTACGGAACTGTCGCGGCAGATCAGCCACGCGGCCGCCAGCAGCGGTATTGGCCTGACCTTGGTGCCCGTGCTCTACACCCACTCGGGTTTTGGCGGGCAGGCGCCGAACGAAGGCCAGCGACGGTTTATCAACAGCACCGAAAACTACCTGGACCTGCAGGCGCACCTCAAACCGATCCTCGCGGCGCAACCGGCGCAGCAACTGGGCTTGTGCTTCCACTCCCTGCGCGCGGTTACGCCACAGCAGATCAATGAGGTATTGGCCGCCAGCGACAAGACGTGCCCGGTGCATATCCATATCGCCGAACAGCAAAAGGAAGTCGACGACTGCCTGGCCTGGAGCGGCAAACGCCCGTTGCAATGGCTGTACGACAACGTCGAGGTCGATGAACGTTGGTGCCTGGTGCACGCGACCCACGCCAACCCGGAAGAAGTGACGCGCATGGCCAAGAGCCGCGCAATTGCCGGTTTGTGCCTGACCACCGAGGCGAATCTGGGCGACGGGATTTTCCCGGCCGTGGATTATCTCGCCCAGGACGGACGCCTGGGCATCGGTTCCGACAGCCATGTGTCCCTGAGCGTGGTGGAAGAACTGCGGTGGCTGGAATACGGCCAACGCCTGCGCGATCAACGGCGCAACCGCTTGTATCGCAGCGATCAGCCGATGGTCGGGCGTACGTTGTTCGAGGCGGCGCTGGACGGTGGCGCACAGGCGCTGGGGCAGCCGATCGGTCGACTGGAAGTGGGCAAGCGTGCGGATTGGATCGTGCTGGACGGTAATGATCCTTACCTGGCGACAGCCACCGAAGACGCGATTCTCAACCGTTGGCTGTTCGCTGGGGGTGATCGGCAGGTGCGCGATGTGCTGGTCAACGGCAAGTGGGTCGTGCGCGATGGGCGACATGCTGGCGAGGAAGACAGCAGCCGAGCGTTCACGCAGGTCTTGAGGGATTTGTTGGGCTGACTAATGTGGAAGGGGCTTGCCCCCTCCCACATTTAATTGATGGGGTTTTCGCGTTACTGCGAAGTCTTCGCCATCTGCTTATCCGACGTACGCCAGATCAACCGCGTGGTGTCATACCCTTGCTGCCGCGCCCTGCTCAACAGGTCTTCGCGGGTGTCCGCGCTGACCGTCGGCGTGCGTGACAGGATCCACATATAGCGCCGGCTCGGGCTGCCGACGATGGCGGTCTTGTAGTCATCGCTGACGTACAGCACCCAGTAATCGCCCTTGGCGACGCCTGGCAGCAGCGATGTAAACCAGTTGTTGAATTCCACCCAGAGCTTGTCGGTCTTGCCAGGCACCTGCGGCGTGGCCGTGCCCTTGGCTTCTTCCCACTTCCACTCGGTGGTGAGGCAGCGGTTGAATACCGACATATCGCCATCAGGCAGCAATGTGTAGCGGGCTTCGGACTGCGCGCAGTTACGCTGGAAGTACATCGGCAATCGGGCCAACTCATACCAGGTGCCCTGGTAACGCTTCAGGTTGACGTTGCTCGCTGTCTTGGGTTGCAGATCATCGCCAGAATGGCTGGCGCAGCCCGCCAAAAACAGGCTGGCGCAAAGGAACAAAACAAAACGCATCATTCTTCTTCTCCCGCAGGCTTTCGCCCCGGTTTACTTCAGGCCTTGCCCGGAAAACATCAGAACTTTGTCACCGGCATATTGAACGCTGATAAAGCTGTTTTTATCGCCCCATGTGCAGCTGGACATGCCCAGTGCGCCGGAACAATCGGTCGGCTTGCCCAGCAGCGACTCCACCTCGGCCTTAGGCATGCCGGCCGACAACTTTGCGTAGTTTTCTTGATTGACCTTGCTGCAAGCGGCCAACAGCACGCAAAAAGCCAGCAAAGCGAGACGGCGTAACGACATGGAATAACTCCTGGAGGGACGAAGCAGCTTGGGTATCTGCCAGAAGCTTAGAAGGGAAAAGGGGTGTCTGGTTCCCGACGAACGAAAACAAAAAAGCCCCGAAAACGCTGAAACGTTTCGGGGCTTCTTTAAGGGTGAACCGGCTCACAACAACGCCGTTCACTTATCGCCGCAGCTTACTTCTTGTGGTAGGCGGTCACACGCTCAACTTCTTCCTTGGAACCCAGGAACACCGCCACACGCTGGTGCAAGCCGTCGGGCTGGATGTCGAGGATGCGCTGGTGGCCGTCGGTGGACGCACCGCCCGCCTGCTCGACCAGGAAGGACATCGGATTGGCTTCGTACATCAGGCGCAGTTTGCCCGGCTTGGACGGCTCGCGGCTGTCACGTGGGTACATGAACAGGCCGCCACGGGTCAGGATACGGTGTACGTCGGCCACCATCGCCGCGACCCAACGCATGTTGAAGTTCTTCTTCAACGGGCCTTCTTCGCCTTCCATCAACTCGTTCACGTAGCGCTTGACCGGTTCTTCCCAGTGGCGCTGGTTGGACATGTTGATCGCGAATTCCTGGGTGGAAGCCGGAATGGTGATGTCTTCGTGGGTGAGGACGAAGCTGCCCATTTCACGGTCCAGGGTGAAGCCCTTGACGCCATCGCCCAGGGTCAGCACCAGCATGGTCTGTGGGCCGTAGATCGCGTAGCCGGCAGCGACCTGCTCGGTGCCTGGCTGCAGGAAGGCCTTTTCGTTCAGGGCTTCGTTCTGGCTCAGGTATTCGTTCGGGCAACGCAGTACCGAGAAGATGGTGCCAACCGGGGCGTTGATGTCGATGTTGGAAGAACCGTCCAGTGGATCGAACACCAGCAGGTAGGCGCCTTTCGGGTATTTGCCCGGGATCTGGTAGGCATTGTCCATTTCTTCGGACGCCATGCCGGCCAGGTGACCGCCCCATTCGTTGGCTTCGAGCAGGATTTCGTTGGAAATCACGTCGAGCTTCTTCTGCACTTCGCCCTGCACGTTTTCAGTGCCCATGCTGCCCAGGACACCACCCAATGCGCCTTTGGACACGGCGTGGCTGATTTCCTTGCAAGCACGCGCCACCACTTCGATAAGGAAGCGCAGATCGGCAGGCGTGTTGTTGCTGCGGGTCTGCTCAATCAAATAGCGACTCAAGGTAACGCGGGACATGGAAGGCTCCGATGAAGGGGGGGCTAAAAACCCGCGCAGTTTAACGCGAGTCGGGGCGTATTTCCTCCTATCAGAGGATTTAAACCCAATAGAGTTCATGGACTTTATTTAACGTGCCACCGGCGGCTTGCGCAGCAAACTGTAGGCCATGCCTCCCAGCGCCGCCACGCCGAGCAGTAATACGGCCCAGAGTCCGAGTTTTTTCCAGTTCGGCCCGCTGTCGACAGCCGCCGGGACCGGTGGCGAAGTGACTGCGACGGCCCCGGCCACCTTGGCTTGTCCCAAGGTGTTGAGGCGCTCGGCGGTGTAATCCGGGATCAGCGTCGACAACGGCAGGTTCGCCGCCTTCACCGAGGCATTCCCCAGCGCCAGCGTGAACGGCGGCTCGCCCCGCGCCAGGAACACCAACTGCGTGGCGCGCACCGCGAAGCGCAGGGCCGGCGCTTCGACGCCCAGGCCGCCGCCGCGCTCGTCGACCTGCAACTTGAGTTCGGTGACCGTCTGGCCGGGCAGTTGCAACTCGTCCTGCACCACGTCCTGTCCATTCTGGGTCAGGCGGTAGAGCAGACCATTGCTCAGCGGCTGCCAGGCTTGATTGCCATCGCGTCGCCCCGCCAAGGTCACCGGCGCCAGCGTATTGGCCTGCTTCAGCTCGACACGCAAGCGTTCGACACCCAGCCCGGTGGGCAACTTCCAAGTGTACTCACCCGCCTTGAGCCGCGTGCCCGAGAGCGGCTGCGACCAAACCAGCGGCAGCGGCAGGCTGCTGCTGGTGGCACTGGCCAACCTGGCCGAGGTCAGCAACGGCGCCGCTTGCCCCTTCCACACCAGGCGCAGGTAACGCACGGACTGGCCCGGCAAACTGACGTCATGCTGCTCGACCCGCTCGTCGGCAAACGACAAACGCGCCACTTGCCCTTCCCCCCAGGATTGCCAGTGCTGCAAGTCATCACTGGCTTCAATGCTGAAGCGCTGGAAGCCCTCCTGCTCGCGGCTCCAGTCCAGGCTCAACTGCTGCAACGGCGCCTTGATTTTACTGGCATCGAGCACCCAGCCACGCAGCACCTGCTTGCCGGGCTTGGGTGCGGTGGACGGTTTGATTTCCACCAGGGTGCCTTCGGCCGTGGTTTTCATCACCACACCGGGCAAGGTTGCCTGGGTGTCGGCGGCGTAGAGCGGGAACCACTTCACGTCGGCGACTTCACGACTTTCGGTGCGTTGCGACGCTTGACGCGCCAGCGCGTAGGCCTGGGGTTCACCGGCAGCGTTAAACACGCGCACATCGCTGAGGTCAGCCTGGCGCGCATTCAGTTGCACGGCCAAGGGCAACTCAAGGCGATACCAGGGGCCGTTGCCGCTGACGCTCAGCGGCACCTGGCTGCTGAAGTCGGCCGGCGTTTCCTGCGCCCACGCCGACAACGTCGTACAGATGCCCAGCACGACCACGCTTAACTTACCGATCAAGAGGATGCTCCTTCAGTTTCCAACACAGGTTCGGCACGCTTGGGCGGCAGCGGCGCAAAGTAGCCCACCACCAGCAACAACCCGCCCACGCCGATAAACGACACGATCCGCGCCAGGCCGCCACGGTTGCTCAGCTCGACAAAGAACAGCTTGGCCACCACCACCGCGATCAGCGCCGCGCCGATCAGCCAGACTTCGCGGCGATGGCGCAGGTGGCCACCGATCATCAGGCCGAGGGCGATCAGGGTCCAGACAATCGACAGGCCGGCTTGCACCAACATCGATTCCAGCAACCCATCCAGATGGAACGGCACGCCGCCCCAGTGGTGGGCGGTGCGCATCACCAGGGCCGTAAAGAACGCGAACAGCGAAACACCGGCAATGCCCTGGGCAAGCAATTCGGCACGCGGCCCGCGTTGCGGCGCCACGCTGCGCGACCACAGGTACACGCCCAGCAGCGCAAACAGCAAGCCCAGATCCAGCGGGTTGAGCAACGGCACATAGGGCAACGGCTTGGCCGTGCCGTCACTGAAGGTATTCGCCAGCCAGAACCAGCCCAGCATCAGTACCGCCAAGGGCAGCGCCGCCAACACGCGATATTCCCGTGGATACGCCGACACCGGCCACGGCCAGTTGCGCGGTGCGGCAGCCAGCACCAGGTACAGACTTGGCAGGATCGCCCAGCCCAGCCAGCGCCAGGCGTTGTATTCGCTCGACAGCAACAACAGGCCGTAGCGCAGTTCCAGCGCTAATACGCCGATCAACATCCAGCTACCCAACACATGAGCAATGCTCAGGACGGTTGCCGGCACCAGCGTCGCCAAAAGCCGCAGCGCGATGAAATGCACCCCGAACACCGCCAGCCAGGCCAGCCAGCCGTAGTGCGCTGCCGGGTGGTAATAATTATGCGCAGACACCAGCAATACCATCCCCGCCGCCGGCATCAACACGGTGCAGAGCACGCCCAGCGAGGCCCAGCGCAGCCGCGTCGCGAGCAACGCCCAGATCGCCACGCTGACCGCCGCAATGCCCAGCAGCAGCGAGGCACGCAGCTCAGCGGGAACAAACCGCAGCACTTCAGCGATCAGCGCCAACGCCCACCACGCCGCGCCCCACACCAGCAGCAGGTCAGACAGGCGTTGCAGCTTGAGTACGGCAAACACCGGCGCATGGGGCTCACGTTGCAAGCGCCAGGCGCCGACCAAGGCGGCCAGGCCCAACACCATCGGTGTCCAGAAACCGCTATGTCCCAGCGGACGCAAACCTTCGCTGGTCAGAGGCCCGAGCAGCTCCGGCACCGCCAGCAGGAACGAGGCGCCGCCGATCACCTGCAGCAGCAACCCGAACACGAAACTGACGCGCTGTTGCAGGTACAGGCTCAACCAGATGATCAACAACCCACTGGCCGCCCACACACCGCTGGCGCTTTCCCATGGCAGTACAAACAGCACGGCGAGGTTGATCAGCACCAACCCGGCCAGCAGCACCACAGACAGCCCGCGCAACAGCCGTACATCGCTGCGCACCATATCGTCGCGGGCCGCCAGCAGCATGCCGCCGATCAACGCCAGGCCGATCAACGAGGCGGTGAGCAAGCCGCTCCAGCCTGCATTGAGTACCGCCGCCGAGTCACCGCCTTGCAAGCGCAGCAGGAACAACGCCCCACCCAGCAGTTGCACGGCAAACGCCGTGAACAGGAACGTGCGCGAGCCAATCCGCAAGCCGATAAACAGTGTCGCCAGACCGGCGAGCGCCCAACTGATCGCGGTGCCTTGAGTCAGCAACAGCAGCGGCGCGAGCAGGTACATGAAGGTCAGGCCGAGGCTGGCCAGAACCGGCAGGCCCTTGCGCTCCCACTCTGCCGCCTGCTCCGTCGAGGCCTTGCGCAGTTGGTCAAAACTGAACAGCAACGCCGCGCCCAGCAGCAGCGCCCCCAAGGGAGCGCCCTCCAGCAACGTGTGTTCGCCGACGCGCAATTCACTAAGAAACGCCAGCGCCGAACCCAATTGCAGCAACACGCCAAAGGCGCGCGCCAATGGCCGTTGCTGGCGCAAGCCGAGCCAGAAGATCCCGGCACCTTCCACCGCCCAGGCGGCTGCGGTCCAACGCGCATCGAGGCCTAGGGGAATCGCCAGGCTGGCAAAGATCACCCCCAGAGCCAGGCAGGTTTCCGCCAACAGCAAGGCGCGCCCGCCACTGAGCACGCGGGCCAGGCCCATGTAGAGGATGCCCAGGCCCAGCGCGCTGAACGCAGCGGCGAACTCAAGGTGCTGCACCAGCGCGAACTGCAGGCCAAAACCCACCAGCGGCGGGCCGAACAGCATGCTGCCATCAACGTAATCGCCCTTGGCCGCCGACCAGCGCAACAACGCATCGCGGCCTTCGGGCGCGTCGCCCATCTCCCGCAATTTGCGCCGGGCGAACAACAGGCCGATAGCCAGGTACATCAGGAAGAACAGGATCAGGAACGGCTCGGTACTCCACAGCAGTTCCGGCGTATAGGAACGCATGCCCCAGGCAAAGCCGATACCGAAGGTGCCGACAAAGCCGATCAGGTTGAGCAAGCGCCAGGCCTTGAACCAGGCGATGGCGAGGATACCGGCGTTGAGCAGGGCAAAATAACTGAACAGCGCGACATGATTACCGGCGCCGGTCGACGTGAGGATCGGCGCCGCGAAGCCGCCGAGCGCGGCCGCACAGGCCAGTCCCAACGCATCCTGGGTAATCGCCAGGATCGCCGAGAACACCGTGACCGCCACCAGCAGGCCCAGCGCCGCGCTCGGGTCGATCAACGGGTGCAGGCGCATCGCGGCAAACACCGTCAGGTATAGCACCGCGATCCCGGTGCCTTGCAGCATCAAGCCGTAGTTACTGTTACGCAACCGCAGCCACCAGCCCAGGCCCAACAGGCCAAGGGCCGCCGCGGCAACGCCGGCGTAACGCAGTTCGATCGGCACCACCATGCCTTCGGTGGCGTAGCGCAACAGGAAGGCCAGGCCGAGAAACAGCAGCACCACGCCGACACGCAGCACGGTGTTGCCACCAAACAGCCAATTGCGTGCGCCGCCGATGGCGCGCTCGATCAGGTTGGGGCCACGGGGAGCGGCAGGTTCTTGAGGCGGGCGTGGCGTCGGGGCAGGCGTCCAGACGTCATCCGGCAATGGCTGGCTCGGTTCGGCGACCATGGCGACAGGCGCCAACTCAGCCGGCAGCTCCCACACCAGTTCAGGCGCCTTGGCGACAGGTGCCGCCTCAGGCACAGGCGGCTCGACGATGACAGTGCGTGTCGGTGTGGGTACTTCCAGTTGCCGCAGGCGCTCACCCAGGGCGATCAACGCCTTCTGCGTGGTTTCCAACTGAACAGCCTGTTGCTGCGCCTGGGTCGCCAGCTTCGACAGGCGAATCGCCTGGCCGATGCCCAACCCCAACAGCGCACCGATGCCCGCATCATAGAACGACTCATCGAGCGTCCAGCCGAGCACCAGGCCAATCAGCATGAAAATCCATTGCATGGTCGATATTCCCTAAGCAAACCGGCGCTCAGTATATCGACGCGCAACCAATGTGGGAGGGGGCTTGCTCCCGATAGCGGTGTACCAGTCGACATATTTGTCGACTGACACTCCGTCATCGGGAGCAAGCCCCCTCCCACATTTTGTATTGCGGTGTTTAGTCGAGGGCTTTCCAGATTTCAGTGGCGTACTCGCGGATCGTCCGGTCCGACGAGAACCAGCCCATCCGTGCGGTATTGAGCACCGCCGAACGCCACCACGCCTTGGAATCATGCCAATGCGCTTCGACCCGCGCCTGGGCATCCCAGTAGGAATCGAAGTCGGCGCAGACCAGGAAGCGGTCGTAGTCGATCAACCCGTCGATCAAGCCCACATAGCGGCCCGGATCGTCCGGCGAGAACACCCCGCCCCGAATCGCTTGCAGCACGTCGCTCAGACGATGGGAGGCCGCAATGTCCGGCCCGGCGTTGAACTCACCGGCATGTTTACGCGCCTCGACCTGCTGCGCACTGAGGCCGAAGATAAACATGTGATCGGCCCCCACGCGCTCGTGCATCTCCACGTTGGCGCCGTCCATGGTGCCGATGGTCAGCGCGCCGTTGAGGCCGAACTTCATGTTGCTGGTGCCCGAGGCTTCAAAGCCGGCGGTGGAGATCTGCTCGGACAAGTCCGCCGCCGGGATGATGCTTTCCGCCAGGCTGACGTTGTAGTTGGGCAGGAACACCACCTTGAGCAAGCCGCGTACGGTCGGGTCGTTGTTGACGGTGCGCGCGATGTCGTTGGTCAGCTTGATGATCAACTTGGCCTGGTGATAACTGGCCGCCGCCTTGCCCGCGAAGATCTTCACCCGTGGCACCCAGTCGGTGCCCGGCTCGGCACGGATCGCCTGGTACAGCGCCACGGTGTGCAGCAGGTTGAGCAACTGGCGCTTGTATTCGTGGATACGCTTGACCTGCACGTCGAACATCGCTGCCGGGTTCACCGAAATGCCCAGGCGCTCATGGATGATCTCGGCCAGCGCACGCTTGCTGTGCAGGCGCTGGTCGGCAAAGGCTTTGCGGAAGGTCTGTTTCTCGGCGAAGGTTTCCAGCTCGCCCAGGCGGGTTTCGATGGTGTCGAGAATGTCCGGGCCCAAGGCTTCCACCAGCATATCGGTGAGTTTGGGGTTGGCCTGGTACAGCCAGCGGCGGAAGGTAATGCCGTTGGTCTTGTTGTTGATGCGCTCCGGGTAGAGCTTGTGCAGTTCGGAGAACACCGTGCTGCGCATCAGTTGGGTGTGCAGGCCGGACACGCCGTTGACGCTGTGGGAGCCGAGGAACGCCAGGTTGCCCATGCGCACACGGCGGCCGTTGTCTTCTTCGATCAGGGACACGGCGCGCAGTACGTCGAAGTCATGAATACCCTTGGCGCGCAGCGCATCGATGTGCTGGGCGTTGATCAGGTAGATGATCTGCATGTGCCGGGGCAGCATGCGCTCCATCAGGCCGACCGGCCAGGTTTCCAGGGCTTCGGGCAACAGGGTGTGGTTGGTGTACGACAGGGTTTCGACGGTGACATCCCACGCGGCTTCCCACGGAATGTCGTGCAGGTCGACCAACTGACGCATCAACTCGGCCACGGCGATCGAGGGGTGGGTGTCGTTGAGCTGGATCGCTGCGTGCTCGCCCAGGCTGAGGACCGAGCCGTGCATGTTCTTGTGGCGACGCAACAGGTCTTGCAGCGAGGCGGCGACGAAGAAGTATTCCTGGCGCAGGCGCAGCTCCTGCCCCGCTTCGGTGCTGTCCGCCGGGTAAAGCACTCGGGAGATGCTCTCGGCGCGGGCCACTTCGGCGACGGCGCCCAAGTGGTCACCGGCGTTGAAGCGCTCCAGGTGCAGGTCTTCCACCGCACGGGCACGCCACAGGCGCAAGGTATTCACGCTGGCGCCGCGCCAGCCGACCACCGGGGTGTCGTAGGCAACGGCGCGCACGGTTTCGTTGGGCGTCCACACCTGGATCAGCTTACCGGAGGCATCCGGCAGGGTCTCGACGCTGCCACCGAAGCCGATCGGGTAAATCACCTCGGCCCGCTCGAATTCCCACGGGTTGCCGAAATCCAGCCAGCGTTCGGTCTGTTCCTGCTGCCAGCCATCGACAATCGCCTGGCGGAACAAGCCGTGCTCATAACGAATGCCATAACCGTGGCCGGCGATGCCCAAGGTCGACATGCTTTCCATAAAGCATGCCGCCAGACGGCCGAGGCCGCCGTTGCCAAGCGCCGCGTCGGGCTCCAGCAGGCGAATGCGTTCGAGGTCCACACCCAGCTCGGACAAGGCTTCGCGAGCGATCTCCAGCACGCCGAGGTTGCTCAGGCTGTCGTAGAGCAGGCGCCCGATAAGGAATTCCAGGGAGAGGTAATACACCCGCTTCTGGCCTTTGCGGTAGATACGCCGCGTGTGGTCCATCCAGTGGTCGACCATCTGGTCGCGGGCGGCCAGGGCAATGGCTTCGAACCAGTCATGGTCGAAGGCATGGTCCGGGTCTTTGCCCACCGCGTAGGTGAGTTTGGTCAAGACAGCATCGCGGAATGCGGCTACCTCTGCTTCTCGTGCAAGCGGTTCCTGAGACATCGGTGTGACCTCGGGCGAGATTGAAGGAGTTGCTAGAGCCTAGTCGGTCTGACAGACGGTAGACGCTCTGGTTCGGCAGTTTTTTAACTCATTCACCTTTAATACGCTTTTGATGCAGGGGTCGTGCCCGATCAGCCCACGGCCAGGCCTTTGAGCTGAAATACGCAAAATATTGTTCAAAAAACCACCAATCCCGGTATGATCGCGCGCCCGGATACCGCCCCACCTTTTGGAACCCTGATGAAGCCTCAACTGATCGCCGCCGCGGAACTCGACCGTCTCGAGACTTGGCAGAAATATTCCGCCCATATGTGCGGCGGCTGCGTGTCCAGCTGCTGCACGCTGCCGGTTGAGGTGAAGATCAAGGACCTGATCCGCATTGGCATCGTCGATGAGTTCGAGCGCGGCGACCCGCCGAAGAACATCGCCAAGCGGTTGCAGAAGGAAGGTATCGTCGAGCGCTACAACAACAAATCCGAGATTTTTACCCTGCAGCGCATGAGCAACAACGACTGCCTGTACCTGGATCGTAAGACGCGCTTCTGCACTATTTATGACAAGCGCCCGGATACTTGCCGCAACCACCCGAAGATCGGGCCGCGCCCGGGGTATTGCGCGTACAAGCCGAAGGAAGTGGTGCGCGAGACCAAGTTCAAGACCCTCGACAAGTTCTGATCCGGGTTTTGTGGGGCTCTCAAGGGCCCTATCGGGGGCAAGCCCCCTCCCACATTTTGATCTGTGAACACATTCAAAGGTGGGAGGGGGCTTGCCCCCGATGAGACCAGTACAGCCACCCCAAAATCTGCAGGCATAAAAAAACGCCCCCGGCCTTTCGACCGGGGGCGTTTTTCATTCAGCCTGAGTTAACTCAGTTCTTGGCTTTCTTGGCAGCGCGGGTGCGCTCGCCTTCGTCCAGGATCTTCTTACGCAGGCGGATCGACTTCGGCGTCACTTCGCACAGTTCGTCGTCCTGGATGAATTCCAGGGCCTGTTCCAGGGTGAAGCGAACAGGTGGAACCAGGGCGATGGTTTCGTCTTTACCCGAAGCACGCATGTTGTCGAGCTTCTTGCCTTTGGTTGGGTTGACGCCCATGTCGTTGTCACGGCTGTTCAGGCCAACGATCTGACCGTTGTAGATCTCTTGACCGTGTTCAACGAACAGCTTGCCACGCGCCTGGAGGGTTTCCAGGGAGTAGGTCAGCGCCTTGCCGGTTTCTACCGATACCAGGACACCGTTCTGACGGCCGGACATGTCGCCGGACTTCATGGTGTCGTAGCGATCGAAGATCGAGGTCAGGATGCCAGCACCGTTGGTCAGGGTCAGGAACTGGTTACGGAAACCGATCAGACCACGAGCCGGGATGTTGTATTCCAGACGCACACGGCCTTTGCCATCCGGCACCATGTTGGTCAGGTCGCCCTTACGCAGGCCCATCTCTTCCATGACCTTGCCCTGGGATTCTTCAGGGGTGTCGATGGTGACGTTTTCGAACGGTTCCTGCTTCACGCCGTCAACGGTACGGATGATCACTTCAGGACGACCAACGCCCATTTCGAAGCCTTCGCGACGCATGGTTTCGATCAGTACCGAGAGGTGCAGCTCACCACGGCCGGAAACCTTGAACTTGTCAGCCGAGTCGCCTTCTTCAACGCGCAGTGCAACGTTGTACAGCAGCTCTTTGTCCAGACGTTCCTTGATGTTACGGGAAGTCACGAACTTGCCTTCTTTACCGCAGAAAGGCGAGTCGTTTACCTGGAAGGTCATGGAAACGGTTGGCTCGTCGACGGTCAGAGGCTTCATCGCCTCGACATTGTCCGGCTGGCACAGGGTGTCGGAGATGAACAGCGAGTCCATGCCGCTGACGCACACGATGTCGCCGGCGAAGGCTTCTTCAACGTCGATACGGTGCAGGCCGTGGTGACCCATCAGCTTCAGGATACGACCGTTGCGCTTCTTGCCGTCGGCGCCGATTGCCACAACCGGGGTGTTCGGCTTGACGCTGCCACGGGCGATACGGCCAACGCCGATCACACCCAGGAAGCTGTTGTAGTCCAGTGCCGAGATTTGCATCTGGAACGGGCCGTCACGGTCAACTTTCGGCGCAGGTACGTTGTCGACGATCGACTGGTACAGCGGGGTCATGTCTTCGGCCATGTCGGTGTGGTCCAGACCGGCAATGCCGTTCAGGGCCGAGGCGTAGACGACTTTGAAGTCCAGCTGTTCTTCGGTAGCACCCAGGTTGTCGAACAGGTCGAAGATCTGGTCCAGAACCCAGTCCGGACGCGCGCCCGGACGGTCAACCTTGTTGATGCACACGATCGGACGCAGGCCGGCTTCGAACGCCTTCTTGGTCACGAAACGGGTTTGCGGCATAGGGCCGTCTTGAGCGTCAACCAGCAGCAGAACGGAGTCAACCATCGACATTACGCGTTCTACTTCGCCGCCGAAGTCGGCGTGGCCCGGGGTATCCACGATGTTGATGTGGTAGCCGTTCCAGTTGATGGCGGTGTTTTTTGCCAGGATGGTAATACCGCGCTCTTTTTCCTGGTCGTTGGAGTCCATCACGCGCTCGTCGTTGAGCTCGTTGCGCTCCAGGGTGCCGGATTGACGCAGGAGTTTGTCTACCAGGGTGGTTTTACCATGGTCAACGTGGGCAATGATGGCGATGTTACGTAGATTTTCGATCACTTGTGTATCTCGATCAGAGGATTCGGTGTGCTGACAGGTCGTGGCAGCGATTAACAGTAGAGTCAGGCCTTGCCGTTACAGCTTGACGGCAGAGTCGGGGGGCCGGTGACGCAGGCCACAGGCAAACAGCCCCGGGCTCTTAGCTCGGTCGATAAACGCGCACATTGGCATGCCCCTCACTGAGCAAATGGTGGGCATGCAGGCGACTCATCACGCCTTTGTCGCAATACAGCAGGTACTGACGGCTGTTATCCAGTTCCTTGAAACGCACGTTCAATGCATAAAACGGCAGCGTTTGTACGTCGATGCCGGCGATTTCCAGCGGCTCATCTTCAGTGGCATCCGGGTGACGGATGTCGATGACGATCTGGCCGGCCAGGGCTTCGCTGACTTCTTCGATCTGCACATCCTGGCCCAGTTCATCGATAACACGATCAATCGGGACCAGCTTGGCGTTCTCGAGCGCACGCTCCAGAACCGCCATATCAAACTGTTGTTCTTCGTACTCCACGCGGTTGCGCTTGGCGTGGGTCTTGGGGTTCACCGAAATGACCCCGCAGTATTCAGGCATATGCTTGGCAAAGTCGGCGGTGCCGATTGTTTCTGCCAAGTCGATGATGTCCTGCTTGTGGCTGGCGATCAGCGGGCGCAATACCAGCTTCTCGGTCACGCAGTCGATCAGCGACAGGTTCGGCAGCGTCTGGCTGGAAACCTGGGAAATCGCTTCACCGGTCACCAGCGCGTCGATCTGCAACTGATCGGCGATTCGGGACGCAGCGCGCAACATCATACGCTTCAAAACTACGCCCATATGACTGTTATCGACTTTACCGAGAATTTCGCCCAGCACTTCCTCGAACGGTACGCTCACAAATAGCACGCGCTGGGAGCTGCCGTACTTCTTCCAGATAAAGTGCGCAACTTCCATTACGCCCAATTCGTGTGCACGCCCGCCCAGATTAAAGAAGCAGAAGTGGCTCATCAGGCCGCGGCGCATGATCTGGTAGGCCGCCACCGTGGAATCGAAACCGCCGGACATGAGCACCAGGGTCTGTTCCAGGGCGCCCAGCGGGTAGCCGCCGATGCTGTCGTGCTGGCTGTGAATCACAAACAACCGTTGGTCGCGAATTTCCATGCGCACTTCAATTTGCGGCGCCTTGAGGGAAATTCCGGCGGCGCCGCACTCGCGACGCAGCTTGCTGCCGACGTATTTCTCGACGTCCATGGAGCTGAACGGGTGCTTGCCGGCACGCTTGCAGCGCACCGAAAAAATCTTGCCTTCAAGGCTGTCGCCGAAGTGCCGTTTGCATTTCTCGGTGATGTCGTCGAAGTCCCCCAGCGGGTACTCATCCACCTGCAGGAAATGCGCGATACCCGGCATGCAGCTCAGGCGCTCGGTCATGTCCTTCAAGGCTTTGGCGTCGGTCAGGCGGGTTTCCAGCTCGAGGTTGTCCCACACACCGTTCACCACCACAGCCGGGTCCAGATCGCGGAGCACGGCACGGATGTTCTTGGCCAACTGACGGATGAAACGCATCCGTACCGGTCGGCTCTTGATGGTGATCTCGGGGAAGACTTTAACGATTAATTTCATGGAAACAGCGCGCGCAGGGCCTGCCGAAAAAGGGGGGCGCGGATTATAGCGGAAATCGCTCAAGGTTTAACCAGTTAATATGCACAACACTCGACTCGCACTAAATAGGTGCGTTTACACTCGCGCGCGCCACATTGCGGTGCGCTAATTTCGGGCATTTGTCGCAATGCACCTTTATAGGGGCGTTTTTGGAGCAAAAAACCCATGTTGGCGCACTGGCATGCAATTTGCTCTCTTGTGAGGCAGGTTGCCATGGCGGACTATCCGCGCCGGCATCACCCACATTCTAAGGGCTAACTCCACTACCCCAGCCCGAAGCCACCCGGAGGACACTATGTCGAAGTCGGTTCAACTCATCAAAGATCATGACGTTAAATGGATTGATCTGCGCTTCACGGACACCAAAGGCACTCAGCACCACGTGACCATGCCGGCTCGCGACGCGCTGGATGATGCTTTCTTCGAAGAAGGCAAAATGTTCGACGGCTCCTCCATCGCTGGCTGGAAAGGCATCGAAGCCTCCGACATGATCCTGATGCCGGACGACAGCACTGCCGTCCTCGACCCGTTCACCGAAGACCCAACCCTGATCATCGTCTGCGACGTGATCGAGCCTTCGACCATGCAAGGCTACGACCGCGACCCACGTGCGATCGCCAAGCGTGCCGAGGAATACCTGAAGTCCACCGGTATCGGCGACACCGTATTCGTAGGCCCGGAGCCGGAATTCTTCATCTTTGATTCGGTCAAGTTCAAGTCCGACATCTCCGGCTCCATGTTCAAGATCTTCTCCGAACAAGGTTCGTGGATGTCCGACCAGGACGTGGAAGGCGGCAACAAAGGCCACCGTCCAGGCATCAAAGGTGGCTACTTCCCGGTTCCGCCGTTCGACCATGACCACGAAATCCGTACCTCCATGTGCAACGCCATGGAAGAAATGGGCCTGGTCATCGAAGTTCACCACCACGAAGTGGCGACTGCCGGCCAGAACGAAATCGGTGTGAAATTCAACACCCTGGTCGCCAAGGCTGACGAAGTCCAGACCCTGAAGTACTGCGTACACAACGTGGCTGATGCCTACGGCCGTACCGCTACCTTCATGCCTAAGCCACTGTACGGCGATAACGGTTCGGGTATGCACGTTCACCTGTCCATCGCCAAAGAAGGCAAGAACACCTTCGCTGGCGAAGGTTATGCCGGCCTGTCCGACACCGCCCTGTACTTCATCGGCGGCATCATCAAGCACGGTAAGGCCCTGAACGGCTTCACCAACCCGTCGACCAACTCCTACAAGCGTCTGGTCCCAGGTTTCGAAGCACCGGTCATGCTGGCCTACTCGGCTCGCAACCGTTCCGCCTCGATCCGTATTCCTTACGTGTCCAGCCCGCGCGCTCGCCGTATCGAAGCTCGCTTCCCGGATCCAGCAGCCAACCCATACCTGGCTTTCGCTGCCCTGGTCATGGCCGGCCTGGACGGTATCCAGAACAAGATCCACCCTGGCGACGCCGCCGACAAAAACTTGTACGACCTGCCGCCTGAAGAGGCCAAAGAGATCCCACAAGTGTGCGGCAGCCTGAAAGAAGCCCTGGAAGAGCTGGACAAGGGCCGTGCGTTCCTGACCAAAGGCGGCGTATTCAGCGACGACTTCATCGATGCCTACATCGAGCTGAAAAGCGAAGAAGAAATCAAAGTGCGCACCTTCGTACACCCACTGGAATACGAGCTGTACTACAGCTGCTGATCCGGTAGCGCTGCTTGACGCAGCGTGATGAAAAAGGCCTCCTTCGGGAGGTCTTTTTTTTGCCCGCACCCTAGGAGGTCACCTCTTGAAGCGTCTACTTGCATTCACTTTATTGTTCGCCAGCGCCAGTGCATTCGCTGCACCGCCGACACTGGCGCCATTGCTCAACAGCATCGCCGAACGCCTGGCCATTGCCGACCAGGTGGCCCTGAGCAAATGGGACAGTAAAAAACCGGTAGAAGACAAAAAGCGCGAGCAGGACGTGCTCGCCAGCGTCGTTGCCCAGGCACCGAGTTACAAACTGGAGCCCGCCGCCGCCGAGCAATTTTTCTCGGCGCAGATCGAGGCAAACAAGCTGGTGCAATACACCCACCTGTCCGACTGGCAGTTCCAGGGCAAGGCACCCCACGACCCGCGCCCGGACCTGGTGAAGCAGATTCGCCCGCAACTGGATCAATTGCAAAAACGCCTGCTGCAACAACTCGCAGACTTCACGCCACAACGCAGCGACCCGCAGTGCCCTCAATGGCTGGCTGAAGCGGTGCATGAGCCGCTGAACGACCCGTTGCGGCAGCTGGCGATGATTCGCGCCACGGCCGAGCTATGCATCCACAAAGACTGAATCTGTAACCCGCCCCGAACATGTGGGAGTTCCTCCCACATTGGATTTGTGTGAATTCGGCACTTCCTGAACAACCTTCACAAAACCGCACTATATTGGTGCGACATCCCGCACCCTTCCCACTGACTCACACCATTTTGGTTCGAAACTTCCCGAGCGGGCTGGCAGAACGCCACAGTTTCGCGCCTTAACCCCTTATTTCAGGGGATTGACGCTTCTTTTCGGAGCCTTGGTTTGGTTTTTGCATTTTCCTTGTATCAGCGTGTGCCTCAAGCCCGCGCCTTGCTCCAAAAGAGGTCCCGATGACCATCAGCGATGCACTGCACCGTTTGCTACTCGACAACCTGACCACCGCGACCATCCTGCTCAATGACGACCTGCGCCTTGAGTACATGAACCCGGCGGCAGAGATGCTCCTGGCCATCAGCGGCCAGCGCAGCCATGGGCAGTTCATCAGCGAATTGTTCACCGAGTCGGCCGAAGCCTTGAGTTCGTTGCGCCAGGCAGTGGAGCAGGCACACCCGTTCACCAAGCGTGAAGCGATGCTCACGGCACTGACCGGCCAGACGCTGACCGTCGACTACGCCGTAACCCCGATCCTGAGCAACGGCGCCACGCTGCTGCTGCTCGAAGTGCACCCCCGCGACCGCCTGTTGCGCATCACCAAGGAAGAAGCCCAGCTGTCCAAGCAGGAGACCAGCAAGATGCTGGTGCGCGGCCTGGCCCATGAGATCAAGAACCCGCTGGGCGGCATTCGCGGCGCGGCGCAGTTGCTGGCCCGTGAACTGCCGGACGAGCACCTCAAGGACTACACCAACGTCATCATCGAAGAGGCCGACCGCCTGCGTAACCTGGTGGACCGCATGCTCGGCTCCAACAAGCTGCCGTCGCTGGCGATGACCAACGTGCACGAAGTACTGGAGCGCGTCTGTCAGTTGGTAGAAGCCGAAAGCCAGGGCTGCATCACCCTGGTGCGCGACTACGACCCAAGCATTCCCGACGTGTTGATCGACCGCGAGCAGATGATCCAGGCGGTGCTCAACATCGTGCGCAACGCCATGCAGGCCATCAGCAGCCAGAACGAGCTGCGCCTTGGCCGCATCAGCCTGCGCACCCGTGCCCTGCGCCAGTTCACCATCGGCCACGTGCGCCATCGCCTGGTGACCAAGGTCGAGATCATCGACAACGGCCCGGGTATCCCTGCGGAACTTCAGGAAACCATCTTCTTTCCCATGGTCAGCGGCCGCCCGGACGGTACCGGGCTGGGCCTGGCCATTACCCAGAACATCATCAGCCAGCACCAGGGTCTGATCGAATGTGAGAGCCATCCCGGCCACACCACATTCTCGATCTTTCTGCCTCTGGAACAAGGAGCCCCATCGACATGAGCCGTAGTGAAACTGTGTGGATCGTCGATGACGACCGTTCTATCCGCTGGGTCCTCGAGAAAGCCTTGCAACAGGAAGGCATGACCACCCAGAGCTTCGACAGCGCCGACGGGGTGATGAGCCGCCTGGCGCGCCAGCAGCCCGACGTGATCATCTCCGACATCCGCATGCCCGGCGCCAGTGGCCTGGACCTGCTGGCGCGGATTCGCGAGCAGCACCCGCGCCTGCCGGTGATCATCATGACTGCCCACTCGGACCTGGACAGCGCTGTCGCGTCCTATCAGGGCGGTGCCTTCGAGTACCTGCCCAAGCCGTTTGACGTGGACGAGGCCGTGGCGCTGGTCAAGCGCGCCAACCAGCACGCCCAGGAACAGCAGAACCAGGAAGCTCCGCCGACCCTGACCCGCACCCCGGAAATCATCGGTGAAGCGCCGGCGATGCAGGAAGTGTTTCGCGCCATCGGGCGCTTGAGCCATTCCAACATCACCGTGCTGATCAACGGCGAGTCGGGTACCGGTAAAGAGCTGGTAGCCCACGCCCTGCACCGCCACAGCCCGCGAGCGGCCTCGCCGTTTATCGCACTGAACATGGCGGCGATCCCCAAGGATCTGATGGAGTCCGAGCTGTTCGGACATGAGAAAGGCGCGTTCACCGGCGCAGCCAACCTGCGTCGCGGCCGCTTCGAACAAGCGGACGGCGGCACGCTGTTCCTCGATGAAATCGGCGACATGCCGGCCGACACCCAGACTCGCCTGCTGCGCGTACTGGCGGACGGCGAGTTCTACCGCGTGGGCGGGCACACACCGGTCAAGGTCGATGTGCGCATCATCGCCGCGACTCACCAGAACCTGGAAACCCTGGTGCACGCCGGCAAGTTCCGTGAAGACTTGTTCCACCGTCTCAACGTGATCCGCATCCACATCCCACGCATGTCGGACCGCCGCGAAGATATCCCGACCCTCGCCCGCCACTTCCTCAGCCGCGCCGCCCAGGAGCTGGCCGTCGAGCCGAAGCTGCTGAAAAGCGAGACCGAGGAATACCTGAAGAACCTGCCGTGGCCCGGCAACGTGCGCCAGCTGGAGAATACCTGCCGCTGGATCACCGTGATGGCGTCCGGCCGCGAAGTGCATATCGGCGACTTGCCGCCGGAACTGCTGAGCCTGCCGCAGGATTCGGCCCCGGTGACCAACTGGGAACAGGCGCTGCGCCAATGGGCCGACCAGGCCCTGGCACGCGGCCAGTCGAACCTGCTGGACAGCGCCGTACCGGCCTTCGAGCGGATCATGATCGAAACCGCCCTCAAGCACACCGCCGGCCGCCGTCGCGATGCCGCCGTGTTGCTGGGTTGGGGTCGCAATACCCTGACGCGCAAGATCAAGGAGCTGGGCATGAAGGTCGATGGCGGTGATGACGATGAGGGCGACGACGCCTGATCTCCCATCTACCGAGGTCTAATGTGGGAGGGGGCTTGCTCCCGATAGCGGTGGATCAGTCAGATAGATATCGACTGACACTCCGCCATCGGGAGCAAGCCCCCTCTCACATTTGGACCTCCACACGGACTCAGAACCGTGCACCGCTTCAATGCACCCTGTTCTAGCATCGCGCACACGTTCCAAGCCCGAAACCAGCGTTTTGTTAAGAAAACACTGAACCCCGAAAACACCAAAGCCCCGTATTCCGGGGCTTTGCGCTTTCTGGAGAAATTTTTTGCCACAACTCAGCCACTCTGGCACGCGCCCTGCAACAACCCCAGTACAACCCAGTTTCGGGGACCTTGGTACAGGCAGGCCGAGAATCCCCTCTTTACACCCGGGGTGCTTGATGCGAACCGCGTCGCGCTCCACACCGCTTTCGGGAACCTCGGTACAGGCAGGCCGGGGATTCCCTCTTTAACACCGAAGCCTCTGGCTTCACCCCGTTTTGGGAGCCCTGGTACAGGCAGGCCGGGAACTCCCTCTTTTATTGCTCTTGGAGATGGATCTCCAGCCGCCAGCGGTCATCGACCTCCTCGCCCTTCCACTCCCCGCGCAACGGCCGAGCCGCCACCAGGTTCAGCAGCAAGCCCGCATCGGTCTTGCGCACGCGCCAGTTCACATCCTTGTCGTTGACCTTGAGCTGCCCGCTGGCGGCCTTGCCTTGCGCGTCGAACAACAGCGCCACGGTGCCGTCGATATGCTCACCATGCAGCTTGGGTTCGCGGTTAAACCACGCCACCACACCGTCCGCCGCCGTCTCTATCTGCTGCAACTCGACCGGGTCTGGGGTGGTCAGGCGACCGATCATCAGGCCCACCATCAGGCCGACAATCGCCAATGAGCCCATGACCCTCGGCATTAGCTTCGGTCTTGGGTCTTCTTCAGGGGTAGAATGCAGCGCATCTTTGCCTTCGGAGCCGTGCATGTTTCACGTCATCCTTTTTCAACCAGAAATTCCGCCGAATACCGGCAACGTTATCAGGCTGTGCGCCAACAGTGGCTGCCACCTGCATTTGATCGAGCCCCTGGGCTTCGACATGGACGACAAACGCCTGCGCCGTGCCGGCCTGGACTACCACGAGTACGCCACCCTGCAGCGCCATGCCGACCTGGCCAGCTGCCTGGAAAGCCTGGGCCACCCACGGCTGTTCGCGTTCACCACCAAGGGTTCGCGACCGTTCCATGATGCCAACTTTGCCGAAGGCGACGCCTTCCTGTTCGGCCCGGAAAGCCGTGGCCTGCCGGCCGAGGTACTCGACGCCCTGCCCGATGGCCATCGCCTGCGCCTGCCGATGCGCGAAGGCTGCCGCAGCCTGAACCTGTCGAACACCGTCGCCGTTGCCGTCTACGAAGGCTGGCGCCAACTCGGCTTCAAATAGCACACATAACAAATGTGGGAGGGGGCTTGCCCCCGATGGCAGAGTGTCAGTCGACATCTACGTGACTGATCCACCGCCATCGGGAGCAAGCTCCCTCCCACATTGGGTTCTGCGTCGGGTTCGAGATTACTGAACCGTCGGCGCGCCTTCCTGTTGCATGCGCTGCAGCTCTTGAGCGTACAGGGCATCGAAGTTCACCGGAGCCAGCATCAACGCCGGGAACGAACCACGGGTGACCAGGCTGTCCAGGGTCTCGCGGGCATACGGGAACAGGATGTTCGGGCAGAACGCACCCAGGGTGTGGCTCATGGACGCTTCGTCCAGGCCCTGGATCAGGAAGATACCGGCCTGTTGCACTTCAGCGATGAAGGCCACTTCTTCGCCATTCTTGACGGTGACCGACAAGGTCAGCACGACTTCGTGGAAATCGCCTTCCAGTGCCTTTTGACGGGTGTTCAGGTCCAGGGCAACGCTTGGGGTCCATTCCTGGCGGAAGATAGCCGGGCTTTTCGGCGCTTCGAACGACAAGTCACGCACATAGATACGCTGCAGCGAAAATTGTGGGCCTTGGGCTTCTGCTGCTTCGGTGTTCTGTTGGTCAGTCATCGCAGATCCTTCTTGATCTTGGGGTCTTTTAGGGGTTAGGAGTCAGACGAGCAGCAGCGCATCGAGTTTACCGGCGCGCTCCAGGGCAAACAGGTCGTCGCAACCACCGATGTGTTTAGCGCCGATCCAGATCTGCGGCACCGACGTGCGCCCCGCCTTCTGGGCCATTTCGGCACGCACCTGGGGTTTGCCATCGACCTTGATCTCTTCGAAGGCAACGCCCTTTTTCTCCAGCAGGGCCTTGGCCCGCATGCAGTAAGGGCACCAATCGCTGGAATATACGACGACCTGGCTCATATCACTTCACCAGCGGCAGGTTATCGGCGCGCCAGCTGCTGATGCCACCGGACAGCTTGGCGGCGGTGAAACCGCTCTTGAGCATCTCGCGGGCGTGGGTACCGGCGTGCTGGCCCTGGGCGTCGACCAGGATGATGGTCTTGGCCTTGTGCTTTTCCAGCTCGGCCAGGCGCGCGATCAGCTTGTCCTGAGGAATGTTCAGGGCACCGACGATGTGGCCGGCGGCGAAATCCTTGACTGGGCGGATATCCACCACAATGGCCTCATCCTTGTTGACCAGCGCGGTCAGCTCCGACGTGCTCAGGCTGCGGCCACCACGGCTCAATTCGTGAGCGATCAGCAGCGCCAGCAGGATGACGAAGGCACCCACGAGCAGATAGTGGGCAGTGGCAAATGCAATCAGGTGATCAACCATCAAGGAGGTTCCAGGGCGTTAAAATGGCGGTAAGTATACACAGCCGTCAGGGGGGGCCAACCCCCGTAAGGCGGTGACGTGGTCGGAACTTCGCTTTAAACTGCCACTCCCTTTTCAATTGCCTTCCTTTATTACCGCCGCGAGAGGATCTATGACTACTACGCCTAAACCTTTGGTCCTGATAATTCTCGATGGCTTCGGACACAGTGAAAGCCACCACGACAACGCGGTGTACGCGGCCAAGAAGCCCGTACTCGACCGCCTGACCGCGACGGTGCCCAACGGCCTGATCTCCGGCTCGGGCATGGACGTGGGCCTGCCGGACGGCCAGATGGGCAACTCGGAAGTCGGCCACATGAACCTCGGCGCCGGACGAGTGGTCTATCAGGACTTCACCCGCGTGACCAAATCGATCCGCGATGGCGAGTTCTTCGAGAACCCGACTATCTGCGCAGCGGTAGATAAAGCCGTGGCCGCCGGCAAAGCCGTGCACTTCATGGGCCTGCTGTCCGACGGCGGCGTTCACAGTCACCAGGACCATCTGGTGGCGATGGCCGAGCTGGCCTTCAAGCGCGGCGCCGACAAGATCTACCTGCACGCCTTCCTCGATGGTCGCGACACCCCGCCAAAAAGCGCGCAATCCTCCATCGAGCTGCTGGACGCCACCTTCGCCGCCCTGGGCAAGGGCCGCATCGCCAGCCTGGTGGGCCGCTACTTCGCCATGGACCGCGACAACCGTTGGGACCGCGTGTCCCAGGCCTACAACCTGATCGTCGACGGCCAGGCCGAATTCCACGCCGCCACCGCCCAGGAAGGCCTGGAAGCTGCCTACGCCCGTGGCGAGAGCGATGAATTCGTCAAGGCCACCACCATCGGCGAGCCGGTCAAGGTCGAAGACGGCGACGCCGTGGTGTTCATGAACTTCCGCGCCGACCGCGCGCGCGAGCTGAGCCGTGTGTTTGTCGAAGACGGTTTCAAGGAATTCGAGCGGGCGCGCCAGCCAAAAGTCCAATACGTCGGCCTGACCCAATACGCCGCCAGCATCCCGGCCCCCGCTGCCTTTGCTGCCGGCAGCCTGGACAACGTGCTGGGCGACTACCTGGCGAAGAACGGCAAGACCCAGCTGCGTATTGCCGAGACCGAGAAATACGCCCACGTCACCTTCTTCTTCTCCGGCGGGCGTGAAGAACCGTTCCCGGGCGAAGAACGCATCCTGATCCCTTCGCCAAAAGTCGCCACCTACGACCTGCAGCCGGAAATGAGCGCGCCGGAAGTCACCGACAAGATCGTCGACGCCATCGACCACCAGCGTTACGACGTGATCGTGGTCAACTACGCCAACGGCGACATGGTCGGCCACAGCGGTAACCTGGAAGCTGCGACCAAGGCCGTGGAATGCCTGGACCTGTGCGTCGGCCGCATTGTCGAGGCCCTGGAAAAAGTCGGCGGCGAAGCGCTGATCACCGCCGACCACGGCAACTGCGAGCAGATGTCCGACGAAACCACCGGCCAGGCCCATACCGCCCACACCACCGAGCCGGTGCCGTTCATCTATGTAGGCAAGCGCGATTTCAAAGTGCGTGATGGCGGCGTGCTGGCGGATGTGGCACCGACCATGCTGATGCTGATGGGGCTGGAGAAGCCCAAAGAGATGACCGGGACCTCAATTCTGGTCTGATCTCAACAAACATGTGGGAGGGGCTTGTCCCTTCCCACATGGGATCTGCGGTGTTTGGCAGATGTCTTTTTGCCATACCACCGCCGCTCGGCACCTATCTTGCCTTCCAGGCCGAATTGGGCGTTTTTTTTGCAGCGCTTGGCGGGCATACTAGGCCGTCCCTTTCCCTGGTGTCGCCCGCCTCTATGCTTCGCGCCTTGATTACCCTCGCTCTTGTCTGCCTGCTCCAACCGGCGTTTGCCGACGAGCGCGCACAAACTCAACAACAGTTGGACGCTACGCGTCAGGACATTACCGAGCTGAAAAAACTGCTCGGCAAGCTCCAGGAAGAAAAATCCGGGGTGCAGAAAGACCTGCGCGGCACGGAAACCGAAATGGGTAAGCTGGAGAAGCAGGTCCAGGAGCTGCAAAAAGAACTAAAGAAGAGCGAGTCGGAACTGGAGCGACTCGACGCTGAGAAAAAAAAACTCCAGAGCGCACGCGTTGAACAGCAACGCCTGATCGCGATCCAGGCCCGCGCCGCCTACCAGAGCGGCCGCCAGGAATACCTCAAGCTGCTGCTCAACCAGCAGAACCCGGAGAAATTCGCGCGCACCCTGACCTACTACGACTACCTGAGCAAGGCCCGCCTGGAGCAATTGAAAAGCTTCAACGAGACCCTGCGCCAGTTGGCCAATGTCGAACAGGAAATCGCCAACCAGCAGTCGCAGCTGGAGGACCAGAAAGCCAGCCTCAACGCCCAGCGCGACGAGCTGGACAAAGTCCGCAAGGAGCGCCAGCTGGCCCTGGCCAAGCTCAATGACGACGTGAAGGCCCGCGACGCCAAGCTGCAGGCCCGCGAGCAGGACCAGGCCGACCTGGCCAAAGTGCTCAAGACCATCGAAGAAACCCTGGCACGCCAGGCACGCGAGGCCGAAGAAGCGCGGCAGAAAGCGCTGATCGCCCAGCAGGAAGCGGAAAAAAAGCGCCAGCGTGAGGCCGAACTGGCAGCCACCAGCGATGCCCCGGCGCCGCGCAAACCGGCACATGCCGCCCCTGGCCCGCTGGTTTCCAGTGCCGGCGAGTCGTTCGGCGGGCCTTTTGCTTCAGCCCGCGGCAAACTTCCATGGCCGGTTGATGGTCGACTGCTGGCACGCTTTGGGGAAACCCGGGGCGATGACACCCGCGCCAAGTGGGACGGGGTGATGATCAGCGCCTCTGCCGGCAGCCAGGTCCACGCCGTACATGGTGGGCGCGTGGTGTTCGCCGATTGGCTGCGGGGCGCCGGTTTGTTGGTGATTCTCGACCACGGTAATGGCTATTTAAGCCTTTATGGCCACAATCAGACGTTACTCAAGTCGGCAGGTGATGTTGTAAAAGCCGGTGAATCCATCTCCACTGTCGGTAACAGTGGTGGCCAGGACACCCCGGCGCTGTACTTCGCTATTCGTCAGCAGGGTCGCCCGAGCGATCCCGCACAATGGTGCCGGTCCCAAGGATAGGGTCGCATCTACATTAGGAGTTCGTTCGACATGCTGCATTTGTCCCGCCTCACTTCGCTGGCCCTGACGATCGCCCTGGTCATCGGCGCGCCTCTGGCTTTTGCCGACCAGGCCGCCCCGGCTGCACCCGCCGCCACGGCCGCGACCACCAAGGCGCCATTGCCGCTGGACGAGCTGCGCACCTTTGCCGAGGTCATGGACCGGATCAAGGCCGCCTATGTCGAACCTGTAGACGACAAGACCCTGCTGGAGAATGCCATCAAGGGCATGCTCAGCAACCTCGACCCGCACTCCGCGTACCTGGGTCCGGAAGATTTTGCCGAGCTGCAGGAAAGCACCAGTGGTGAATTCGGCGGCCTGGGCATTGAAGTCGGCGCTGAAGACGGCAACATCAAGGTCGTTTCGCCCATCGACGACACCCCGGCATCCAAGGCCGGCATCCAGGCCGGTGACTTTATCGTCAAGATCAACGGCCAGCCGACCCGCGGCCAGACCATGACCGAAGCCGTCGACAAGATGCGCGGCAAGATCGGCCAGAAAATCACCCTGACCCTGGTGCGCGACGGCGGCAACCCGTTTGACGTGACGCTCACCCGCGCGACCATCGTGGTCAAGAGCGTGAAGAGTCAGTTGCTGGAGTCGGGCTACGGCTACATCCGCATCACCCAGTTCCAGGTCAAGACCGGCGAAGAAGTGGCCAAGGCCCTGGCCAAGCTGCGCAAGGACAACGGCAAGAAACTCAGCGGCATCGTGCTCGACCTGCGCAACAACCCGGGCGGCGTGCTGCAGTCGGCGGTGGAAGTGGTCGACCACTTCATCACCAAGGGCCTGATCGTCTACACCAAGGGCCGTATCGCCAACTCCGAGCTGCGCTTCTCGGCCACCGGCAACGACCTCAGCGAGAACGTGCCATTGGCCGTGCTGATCAACGGCGGCAGCGCCTCGGCCTCGGAAATCGTCGCCGGCGCCCTGCAAGACCAGAAGCGCGGCGTGCTGATGGGCACCACCAGCTTCGGCAAAGGCTCGGTACAAACCGTGCTGCCGCTGAACAACGATCGCGCCCTGAAGATCACCACCGCGCTGTACTACACGCCGAACGGCCGCTCGATCCAGGCCCAGGGCATCGTGCCGGACATCGAAGTGCGCAAGGCCAAGATCACCAACGAAATCGACAGCGAGTACTACAAGGAAGCCGACCTGCAAGGTCACCTGGGCAATGGCAACGGCGGTGCCGACCAGCCAACCGGCAGCAGCAAGAAAGCCAAGCCGATGCCGCAGGACGATGACTACCAGTTGGCCCAGGCGCTGAGCCTGCTCAAGGGCCTGAGCATTACGCGCAGCCGTTGATATGCGTGTTGCCCTGATCATTGCTGTGCTGTGCAGCCTGGCAGGGGTCGCCCAAGCGGCCCCTGCCGGCGAATCCCACAAAGCCTACCTGACCCTTATCATCGACGACCTGGGGCAAAACCTGCCCCGGGATCGTCGCGTGCTGGCCCTGCCTGGGCCGGTGACCACGGCGATCATGCCCGACACGCCCCACGCCGCCGAATTCGCCCGCGAAGCGCACAAGGCCGGCAAGATCGTGATCCTGCACATGCCCATGGACCCCGCCACCGGCCCGTTCGCCTGGCACCCGGAACTCTCCATGGAAGAACTTGGCCAACGCCTGGACGCCGCCTTCAAGGCCGTGCCCTACACCGCCGGCATCAACAACCATATGGGCAGTCGCATGACCGCCCAGCCGGCCGCCATGGCCTGGCTGATGGCGGAACTGCAGCGGCGCAACAAGTTCTTCGTCGACAGCCGCACCAGCGCACAGACCGTGGCCGCCGCCGAGGCGCAGAAGATCGGCCTGGCCCATGTCTCGCGGGATGTATTCCTCGATGATGAGCGCACCGAAGCGGCGATTGCCACGCAGCTGCAAACCGCGATCAAGCTGGCGCATAAACAGGGTTCGGCGGTGATGATCGGCCACCCCTATCCGCAGACGCTGGCGGTGCTCGAGCGCGAATTGCCCAAGCTCCAGGCCCAGGGCATCGAGTGGATTGATATCAAGCTGATGATCAGTGTGCGCAGCAATCAAGCCATGGCGGGGCACGGCAAGAACGGCGTCTACCGCTACAAATAGTCCGCCATGATCTGTTCCACCCGCCCTTCAGAGCGCAACTGATCCAACGCTGCCTGCAGCCTGGCCACCGTCTCATCCGGTACATCCTTGTTCAGCGCCAGGTACAACTGGGCGCTGTTGAACCGCAGCACAGTCTTGAGCCCGGTCACACCGACCTGGCGCGCCAGGTAACGCCCGGCCGGGTCGCCGGTGGCCCACAGGTCGATCTGGCCATCCACGAGCTTTTGCGCGTTGTCCTGGTCACGCAACACCACCACCGGGTTAAGGCCCTGCTTCTCCAGGGTCTCGGCGATGGCATCGCCCTTATAGGCGCCGATCCTGTAGCGGCGCGCGTGCTCCAGGTCGTCGAGCTGGATCTTGCTGTCGGCCTTGGCCAGCAGCACCCAGTCGTCCGGGCCGATGGGGCCAACCCACTTGAACAGCGCTTCACGATCCGGCAAACGCGCCATCACAAACACGCCATAGCCGGGTTTCTCCAGGGCGAGCTTGTAGATTCGCTCCCAGGGAAAACGCAGGGTGAGATTGTAGGAAATGCCGGCACGCTTGAAGGTTTCGCGCACGATGTCTACGGCGATGCCTTCGATGTTCTCGTCCCTGGCGAAGTTCTTGCCGTTCTTGGCCATGTTGTAGGGCGGGAAATTTTCCGTCAGCAATACCAGGGAGGCGTCGGACGGCTCTTCGGCGTGGGCTGCACTCACCATGAAGATGGAGGTGCTGGCGAGGGCAAGCAGCAGGGTCTTGAACATGAAGGCTACCGGAATCCATGGCAAGCGCAGAGAGTGCCGCGCGCCTGCCATGGTGTCCAGCAACGTTTAGCGAACGACGATACCGCGCGCCGCCATGTAGGCCTTGGCCTCGGGAACGGTGTATTCACCAAAGTGAAAAATACTCGCCGCCAGCACCGCGCTGGCATGGCCTTCGATCACGCCGTCGGCCAGGTGTTGCAGATTACCGACGCCGCCGGAGGCGATCACCGGAATACCGAGCGCATCGCTGATGGCGCGGGTCACGCCCAGGTCGAAGCCGTTCTTCATGCCGTCCTGGTCCATGCTGGTCAGCAGGATTTCCCCGGCGCCCAGGCCTTCCATCTTCATCGCCCACTCCACCGCGTCCAGGCCGGTCGGCTTGCGACCGCCGTGGGTGAAGATCTCCCAGCGCGGAGTTTCGCCCGGGCCGGAGACTTTCTTGGCGTCGATGGCGACCACGATGCATTGCGAGCCGAAGTGCTGCGCGGCTTCGCCGACGAACTCCGGGTTGAACACCGCAGCAGTGTTGATCGAGACCTTGTCCGCACCGGCATTGAGCAGGTTGCGGATGTCCTGCACGGTGCGCACGCCACCGCCCACGGTCAGCGGGATAAACACCTGGCTGGCCATGCGCTCGACGGTATGCAACGTAGTGTCGCGGCCGTCGACGCTGGCGGTGATGTCGAGAAAGGTAATTTCGTCGGCACCTTGCTCATCGTAGCGACGGGCGATTTCCACCGGGTCGCCGGCGTCACGGATGTTCTCGAACTTGACGCCCTTGACCACGCGACCGTTGTCGACGTCCAGGCAAGGGATGATGCGTTTGGCCAGCGCCATGGTCAGTCCTCAGCCGTTATAGGCATCGCAGTAAGCCTGGGCTTCGGCGACGTCCAGGGTACCTTCGTAGATCGCGCGGCCGGTGATGGCGCCGATGATGCCGGGGGCCTTGGCGTCCAGCAGTGACTTGATGTCACCGAGGTTGTGAATGCCGCCGGAAGCAATCACCGGAATCTTCGTCGCAGCCGCCAGCGCCGCGGTGAACGGCACGTTGCAGCCCTGCATCATGCCGTCTTTGGCGATGTCGGTATAAACGATGGCGGACACGCCGTCGGCTTCGAACTGCCTGGCCAGGTCGATGACTTGCACGGTGCTGATTTCAGCCCAGCCGTCGGTGGCGACGAAACCATCTTTAGCGTCCAGGCCCACGATCACTTTGCCCGGGAACGCGCGGCAGGCTTCGGCGACGAAGGCCGGGTCTTTCACGGCCTTGGTGCCAATGATCACGTAGCTCACGCCGGCCTTGACGTAATGCTCGATGGTTTCCAGGGAGCGGATACCGCCGCCGATCTGGATCGGCAGGTTCGGGTAGCGCCTGGCGATCGCGGTGACCACCTCGCCGTTGACCGGCTGGCCTTCGAAGGCGCCGTTCAAGTCCACCAGATGCAGACGCCGGCAGCCCCCTTCCACCCATTTGGCAGCCATGCTCACCGGATCATCGGAGAACACGGTGGAATCTTCCATACGGCCTTGGCGCAGACGGACGCAGGCGCCGTCCTTGAGATCGATAGCGGGGATAATCAGCATCTGGCAAACCTTATTCGATATTCAGCAATGCTTGGGAAATCAGGGTTTCTCAAGCGACCACAGGTCGCTTTCGATGCTTTCGAACCTTTCTTTAAGGAGCGTCTGCGTATCGAAAATCGCCCTGTTGTAATAGTGCGGAGCCACTTCGGTGGTGAACAGCTCAAGAATCTCGGCGACCTCGAACGAGCCCAGCTTGAGCTCGAAGCGGTCTTCCATGAAGCGCTTGATCTTGAGGGTAGCCTCACTTTCCTGCTCCGGCGTGAGGGTCAAGATCGGCGGCTTCGGCTTCCTGGCCATTTACCAGCGCCCATCCCAGGCGGCGAAGTTCTGCAGCAATTGCAGGCCATGGGTATGGCTCTTCTCCGGGTGGAACTGCACGGCAAAACGCGAACCTTCGGCCAACGCAGCGGCGAAGTCGACGCCGTAGTGCCCACCACCCACCACCTGGCGCGGTTTACCGGCGGCGATGTAGTAGCTGTGCACGAAGTAGAAGCGCGCCATGTCCGGGATGTCATGCCACAGCGGGTGATCCACTGTCTGGCTGACTTCGTTCCAGCCCATGTGCGGGACTTTCAGGTGGGCGCCGTCTTCGTGCAGGTCCTTGCCGAAGAACTTCACCTGGCCGGGGAACAGGCCGATGCAGTCGACGCCGTCGTTCTCTTCACTGCGATCGAGCAAGGCTTGCATGCCCACGCAGATGCCGAGGAACGGACGATCCTGGCTGACTTCGCGCACCAGGCTGTCAAAGCCCAGGCGACGGATCTCGGCCATGCAATCGCGGATCGCGCCCACACCGGGGAACACCACGCGGTCGGCTTCGCGAATCACGTTGGCATCGCTGGTGATCAGCACCTTGCCGGCCCCTACGTGTTCGAGGGCCTTGGCCACCGAGTGCAGGTTGCCCATGCCGTAATCGATAACCGCGACCGTCTGCATTACAGGACGCCCTTGGTCGAGGGCATCTGCCCGGCCATGCGCTCATCCAGCTCCACGGCCATGCGCAGCGCGCGGCCGAAAGCCTTGAACACGGTTTCGATCTGGTGGTGGGTGTTGGTGCCGCGCAGGTTGTCGATGTGCAGGCTGACCAGTGCGTGGTTGACGAAGCCCTGGAAGAATTCCTGGAACAGGTCGACATCGAAGCCGCCCACGGTGGCGCGGGTGTACGGCACGTGCATCTGCAGGCCTGGGCGGCCGGAGAAGTCGATGACCACACGCGACAGCGCTTCGTCCAGCGGGACATAGGCGTGACCGTAGCGACGGATGCCTTTTTTGTCGCCGATGGCCTTGGCAAACGCCTGGCCGAGGGTGATGCCTACGTCTTCCACCGTGTGGTGGTCGTCGATATGCAGGTCGCCCTTGCTGACGATATCCAGGTCGATCAGCCCGTGACGGGCGATCTGATCCAGCATGTGCTCAAGAAAAGGTACACCGATATCAAATCGGGCCTTTCCGGTGCCATCCAGGTTGATCGAGGCTTTGATCTGGGTTTCCAGAGTGTCGCGCTCGACGGACGCCTTACGTTCGGCCATCACCAGCTCCGCAAAATCATTGGGCGAAAAAGGCAACCATTATAGGGGCGCGGGCGCTAAACAGAAACATCGAAGGGGATAAGACTGACGAGTTGAGGCGGGGAATGTCGGGGATAGACATGTATACACAAGCGGGCGCTCCAGGATGGTGCACCCGCTTGTATTCAACTTAGTGGAACAGTACCGCCGTCTTCTGCAGGGTCACCCACACACCCCACGCCAACGGAATACCCACCACCAGCCAGGCCGCGATCGCCAACGGCACGGTGCCGGGTGCCGCTTTCCACTCCAGGGAAGTGCTGGCATCGGCACCCTTGTCATGGCCCAGCGCCTGCTCGGCGGCCAGTTCCGCGTCGGTCATGAAGTACTTGTCGGCCACCGGGCGGACCAGCATGTTGCAGATAAAGCCCAGCACCAGCAGGCCGGCGAGGATATACAAAGTGATGTCATAGGCCGCAGCGCGTTCAACGCCGATGCTCAGTTGATACTCACGCAGGTAGTTCACCAGCACCGGGCCCAGCACGCCCGCCGCTGCCCAGGCGGTCAGCAGGCGACCGTGGATCGCGCCGACCATCTGGGTACCGAACAGGTCCGCCAGGTAGGCCGGGACGGTCGCAAAGCCACCGCCGTACATCGACAGGATGATGCAGAACGCCGCCACGAACAGCGCCACGTTGCCCAGGTGCCCCAGGTTCGGGATCAGCGCATACAGGGCAAAGCCCAGGGCGAAGAACACGAAGTAGGTGTTTTTACGCCCCAGGTAGTCGGAGAACGACGCCCAGAAGAACCGGCCACCGATGTTGAACAGGCTCAACAGACCCGTGAAACCTGCAGCGATGGCCGCGATGGAGGCCAGTTGACCGGCGTCCAGTTGACCGAACGGCACATCAACACCCAGCAACTTGCCGCCAAACACTTCCTGAAGCAGCGGCGAAGCCATGCCGAGGATGCCGATACCCGCCGACACGTTCAGGCACAGCACCAGCCATACCAGGCGGAATTGCGGGGTTTTCCACGCCACATTCACATGCACGTGACGGTGAGTGATCATTGCGTTGCTGGCTTTTTTCGCCGGTGCGGTCCAGCCCTCAGGCTTCCAGCCAGTGGGTGGAACGCGGTAGGACAGCGCGCCGCCGATCATGAACACGAAGTAGATCGCAGCCATGACCAGGAAACTCTGCCATACGCCCACGCTGGTCGGCGAAGCAAAGTGCCCCATCAGCGCAGCAGCCAGCGGGGCGCCCACCATTGCGCCGCCGCCGAAGCCCATGATCGCCATGCCGGTGGCCATGCCGCGCTTGTCCGGGAACCACTTGATCAGGGTCGATACGGGCGAGATATAGCCCAGGCCCAGGCCGATACCGCCAATGACCCCGGAGCCGATCCACATCAGCCAGATCTGGTGGGTATAGATACCCAGCGCCGAGATCAGCAGGCCGCCGCACCAGCACAACGCCGACACAACACCGGCCTTGCGCGGCCCGGCATGTTCCAGCCAGCCACCCCAGATCGCTGCCGAGCAACCCAGGAAGATGAAGAACAGGGTGTAGATCCAGCCCAGCATGGAGATGGGCCAGTCGCATTGGGACGAGAAGACCTGGGCGATGAAGCTCATGTCCGGTGCACAGGCGACAGGCTTGGTGATACCCAGCGCCTTGGACAGCGGCAGCCAGAACACCGAAAAGCCGTAGGCCATGCCGATGCACAGGTGGATGGCCAGGGCGGCCGGTGGAACCAGCCAGCGGTTAAACCCGGGCTTGGCGATAATGCGCTCCTTCGACAGGAACGCAGGCTGGGCGGCTGTAGTGCCGGCCACAGTGCTAGTGCTCATTGATGAATCCCCCAGTTATTAGTATGCGTTCGTCAGGCGCTCTCTCCCTCGGCCTTGCACGCAAAGCGTGGCCGTTTTTGTAGAGTGAAGCTCCATTTTGGCGCGACGATAAGTCGCAGAAGGCGAACGAACGGCTGAAGATTAGCATTAGCGGATGACAGAAAAACCAAAATGACATCATCTTTTTGCGATTTTTCGGTTTTATTGGCGTCAAAAACCCGCTTCCCGACCTGTGGATACAATGTAACGATCGGTGAACTGACGCAGGCCGTCGGGCGTTATACTCTGCGGCTAAATTTTGAAATCGACATACAAGGACTCGCCCATGAAAGCGTTCGGCAAAATCCTGGGTCTGGTACTTCTCGGGCTGTTGCTGATCATTGTGGCTCTGGGCTTTGCCCTGACCCATCTCTTCGATCCCAACGACTATAAAGACGAGATTCGCCAGATTGCCCGCGACAAGGCCCACATCGAGCTGACGCTCAATGGCGATATCGGCTGGAGCCTGTTCCCCTGGCTCGGCCTTGAACTGCACGAAGCCAGCGTGGCGACCCTGACCACGCCGACCCAACCCTTCGCCGACCTGCAAATGCTTGGCCTGTCGGTGCGCGTACTGCCGCTGCTGCGTCGCGAAGTACAGATGAGCGATGTGCGGGTCGAAGGCCTGAACCTGCGCCTCAACCGCGACAAGCAGGGCCATGGCAACTGGGAAGACATCGGCAAGACCGCACCGGTGACAACTGCCGGAACCCCCGCGCCGGCGCAAGCGCCTGCCGAGCCCGAAGAGGAAAAACCGTCCAAGCCGATCCGCCTGGATATCGACAGCCTGACGGTCAACAACGCCCGCGTCGAATACAACGATGAACAGACCGGCAAGCAATTCAGCGCCGAAAGCATCCAGCTGAGCACCGGCGCCGTGCACGAAGGTGCAAGCATCCCGGTGAAACTCACCGCCTTCTTCGGCAGCAACCAGCCGGTGATGCGCGTCAAGACCGAGCTCAACGGCAACCTGCGTATCGAACGCGCGCTCAAGCGCTACCAGTTCGAAGACATGAAAGTCACCGGCGAAGCCACTGGCGAGCCGCTGCAAGGCAAGACCGTGACCTTCTCCACACAAGGCCAGCTACTGGTGGACCAGGCGGCCAATATCGCCGAATGGACCAACCTGAAGCTCTCGGCCAACCAGTTGCGCGCCCTGGGCGAGCTGAAGGTCAACGACCTGGACAAGACCCCGCAGCTCAGCGGCGCGCTGTCCATCGCCCAGTTTGACCTGGCCAAGTTCCTCGACAGCGTCGGCAACCCGCTGCCGCCCATGGCCGAGGGCAGCCTGAGCAAGGTCGAGCTGGTCAGCCGCCTCAAGGGCACGCCGACCAGCCTGGCGCTGGAAGACCTGAACCTGAAACTCGATGGCAGCACCTTTACCGGTCGTATCGCCGTCGACGACTTTGCCAAGCAGGCGCTGCGCGTGCAGCTCAAGGGCGATACCTTCAACGCCGACAACTACCTGCCGGCTAAGTCCGAATCCGCCAAGGGCGCGACCGCCGCCCGCCAGGCCGAAGTGCAGAACAGCGAAGCCGGCGCCATGGCGGCCGGGGGCACCACGCCACTGCCGGAAGCACCGACAAAAGGCGCCTGGAGCACCGACAAACTGCTGCCATTGGCCCACCTGCGCAAGCTGGATGTGAATGCCGACCTCGCCTTCGGCCAACTGACCCTGAGTAAATTGCCGATCCAGAATGCCGTGCTGAAAGCGTCCGGCGTCGACGGCCAACTCAAGCTCGACACTCTGAGCGGCGAGCTCTACAACGGCACCTTCCAGGCCAACGGCAACCTGGACGTGCGCCAGGACATTCCGCTGCTGGCCCTGCAAAGCCGGATCAGGCAGGTTCCGGTCGAACGCATCCTGCAGGCCCAGGGGCAAACGCCGCCGGTGAAAGGCCAGGTCACCCTCGACAGCAACCTCAGCGGCCGCGGCAATAGCCAGAAAGCCCTGATAGACAGCCTCAACGGTACCGCCAGCTTTGTGATCAACAACGGCGTGCTGCTCAACGCCAACCTCGAGCAACAACTGTGCACCGGTATCGCCCTGCTCAACCGCAAGACCTTGAGCGGCGAACAACGCGGCAAGGACACACCGTTCCAGGAGTTGAAGGGCAACCTGACCTTCCGTAACGGCGTCGCCAACAACCCCGACCTGAAAGTGCGCATCCCCGGGCTGGCGGTCAATGGCAACGGTGACGTCGACCTGCGCGTACTGGGCATGGATTACCGCGTCGGCATCATCGTCGAAGGCGACCAGCGCGAAGTACCGGACCCGGCCTGCGAAGTCAGCGCCAACTTCCAGGGCATCGAAGTGCCGCTGCGCTGCCGTGGCCCGCTGGAACTCGGTGCCAAGGCCTGCCGCCTGGACAAGGACGGCCTGAGCCAGGTCGCGATCAAGGCGGCCGGCAACAAGCTCAGCGAGAAGCTGGAAGAGAAGCTCGACAAGGTCAATCCGCAGCTCAAAGATGCTTTGAAAGGCCTGTTCAAACGATGAAAAACGAGCAGTTTTCAACGGCGGTGCTGGACTGGTACGACCGCCACGGCCGCCATGACTTGCCCTGGCAGCAGGGCATCACGCCTTACCGGGTGTGGGTTTCGGAGATCATGCTGCAGCAGACCCAGGTCAGCACGGTGCTCAATTACTTCGACCGCTTTATGGCCTCCCTGCCAACGGTCGAAGCCCTGGCCGCCGCGCCGGAGGACGAAGTGCTGCACCTGTGGACCGGCCTGGGTTATTACACTCGGGCGCGCAACCTGCAAAAGACCGCGAAAATCATCGTGGCCGAGTACGGCGGCGATTTTCCCAGGGATGTGGAAAAACTCACTGAGTTGCCCGGCATCGGCCTGTCCACCGCCGGCGCGATTGCCAGCCTGAGCATGGGCCTGCGCGCACCGATCCTCGACGGCAACGTCAAACGCGTGCTGGCGCGCTTCACCGCACAAGAGGGCTACCCCGGCGAACCCAAGGTGGCCAAGCAGCTGTGGGCGACCGCAGAGCGCTTCACACCCCATGATCGTGTCAACGCCTACACCCAGGCGATGATGGACATGGGCGCCACCCTCTGCACGCGCAGCAAACCCAGCTGCCTGCTGTGCCCGCTGGAAAAAAACTGCGAAGCCCATATGCTCGGCCTGGAGACGCGCTACCCGATCCCCAAGCCGCGCAAGACCATCCCGCAGAAGCGCACGCTGATGCCGATGCTGGCCAATGCCGAAGGCGCCATCCTGCTTTACCGCCGCCCTTCCACCGGCTTGTGGGGCGGCTTGTGGAGCCTGCCCGAACTGGACGACCTGCAAGACCTCGAACACCTGGCCAACCAGCACGCACTCGAGCTGGGCGAGCACCAGCCACTGCCGGGGCTGATCCACACCTTCAGCCACTTCCAGCTGGCCATCGAACCCTGGCTGGTGCAGGTCGAGGAATCCGCCCATCACGTGGCCGAGGCCGACTGGCTCTGGTATAACCTCGCCACCCCGCCGCGCCTGGGCCTTGCCGCCCCGGTAAAGAAACTGCTGAAACGCGCGGCCGATGTATTGAACGCAGGAGAGTCGTCATGACCCGCACCGTAATGTGCCGCAAGTACAACGAAGAATTGCCAGGCCTGGAACGCCCTCCGTACCCAGGTGCGAAGGGCCAGGACATTTTCGATCACATCTCCGCCCAGGCATGGGGCGACTGGCTGAAACACCAGACGCTGCTGATCAATGAAAAACGCCTGAACATGATGAACGCCGAAGACCGTAAATACCTGTCAGGCGAAATGGACAAGTTCTTTTCCGGCGAGGATTACGCCAAGGCTGACGGCTACGTGCCGCCTGCTCAATAATTGATCAAAAATCGGGGTCGGCACGTAAGCGACGGTAATAATTAAATATTTTTTGAAAACTTGCTTGACGACCCCCTGAAAAACCCGTTTAATGCGCCCCGTTGCCCAGATAGCTCAGTCGGTAGAGCAGGGGATTGAAAATCCCCGTGTCGGCGGTTCGATTCCGTCTCTGGGCACCACCTTTCGTTTTCAGGTGATGCCAAGCACACCTGAAAGCACCCAAGAAACCCGCCTAGTGCGGGTTTTTTGCTTTCTACGGTTCCCAACCGCTCCCTTGTAAGCCCAAACATATGTGAGTAGATTCGTGAGTAGATCCAGTTCGGTCTAGAAATCTACTCACACCAGGGCGGCAATACGCCCGCCTGGTGCGGCCTGCAAGGAGGCTGCGTGCCACTCTCAGATACCACCATCCGCACTGCCAAGCCGAAGGACAAGCTTTACAGGCTGACCGACGCCAATGGCCTGTGCCTAGAAGTGACCCCGACAGGCTCCAAGCTGTGGCGCTATCGGTACCGCTTCAACGGCAGCGCGAAGATGCTGGCGCTCGGCGCATACCCATCGATCACCCTGCTGAAAGCTCGTCAGCTTCGCGATGGGGCACGCCAGCTACTGATTGAGGGCACAGACCCCGGCGAGCAGAAAAAAACCGCCAAACAAGCACAGAAGGTCGACGGACTGACTTTCGAGACACTGGCTCGTGAGTGGTTCGCCTATAACGCCCCACGGTGGGCAGAAAGTACAACCTACAAGGCCAAGCTGTACCTGGAGAATGATTTGATTCCAGGTATTGGTTCTCGCCCTGTAAAAGCGATCACCCGGCCCGACCTGGTAGAGCTGGTGCGTAAGGTGGAGGCAAGAGGCACGCTCAATGCCGCTGGCAAGATCCGTCAATGGCTACACCAGATATTTCGGTACGGGCTGGCAAAGGGTGTCGTTGACGCCAACCCAGCCACGGATCTGAGTGTGGTAGCAGCGCCTCCGAAAGCTGCACGCCATCATCCGCACGTCACCTATGCTGAACTCCCAGAGCTGCTGGCAAAGAGCGAAGCCGCGAATATCCACTCGCTGACCCGGTACGCCATCCGCTTGCTGGCGCTCACGGCCGTTCGTCCAGGCGAACTTCGCCAAGCCCCCTGGACAGAGTTCGACCTGGCGCGCGCCACTTGGACAATTCCAGCAGAACGCATGAAAGCCCGCCGTCCTCATATCGTCCCCCTGCCCCGCCAGGCTGTTGCGATCTTGCGCCTGCTTCAAGAGGTCACCGGGCGATATGAGCTAGTTTTTGCTGGCGCCAACCCTCAGCGCCCCATGAGTGAAAACACCGTCAACAAAGCGCTTCGCCTCATGGGCTACGAAGGACGTCAGACCGGCCACGGATTCCGCCACTTGCTCAGCACCGAGCTAAATGGCCGTGGGTACAACAAAGATTGGATAGAGCGCCAGCTTGCCCATGGTGATTCCGACGAAATACGCGGCACCTACAACCATGCAGCCTATGTCGAGCAGCGTCGGGAAATGATGCAAGCGTGGGCAGACTCGATAGATGTGCTATGCGCAGGGGCCAATGTCGTGAGTATTAAGCTCAAAGCTTAGTGTTCCGGCGTAGGGGCGAGTTTGCTTGGGACTGGTTGGAGTTTGCTGTTAACATTCTGGCACTGTGATTTTATCCACTAGTGGCACGGGATGGCAGAGGCGCGGAATGCTTTCACCCAAGGAATATATATCGCTTGAAGCAGCCTGCGTTTCCATCAAAGCAGGGCGCCCAGCACTGCTGGAGGCGTTTGCGCACCTGATGCTAGGGGTTTTAGACACCGAATCTCAATTCAACCAGGTCACCATATGCGTAATCAAGAACGGCAAGCCAGACCCTGATATTGCCCTCACATATCAGGACATTGGCGAATACCTTATGGCGGCAACTGGCAAGCACGTTCCTGTGCTGCTTCATACAGAAAACGGGGCAGTCGAATCTAGCCGAGTTCTTGTGGAGAGGAGTTGGATATCTCGCCAGCTCGCAGCCGCATCGGAGTCAGCGGCCATAAATTCTGCCCTACAAGAGCCAGCAGCCAACCAAACACTCTCGGTCGTCCAAGCGGTCAATTCTGGGCGGGCTGCTAGTTGGGTTGACCAACCTGCGCCGATGAGCGCAGACGGCTATAAGAAACTTCGCAAATGGCTCAAGCATCAAAATGATCAGAGAAAGGCAAACGAGTCAGCCAGCAAACTCACCATTGAGTTGGAAATAGCATTAGCTCGGGCTGAAAAAGCTGAAACGATCGCCCTCGCCAGAAATGCCGAAGTAACTGTTTTGGAATCCAGAGATCGGCTAAGCATGATGGAGCTTTCAGCGAAAGAGCGAACCATCCAGTCCCAAAGATTAGAAATCCAAAAGCTGCAGGAAAAGTTAGAGATTTCGAGCGAACAAACCAAGGGGCCGCGCCGTCAACCGGCTAAAGAGCGTGCAATTGTGGCGGTGCATGAAATGGCAGCGCAGCTGTGGGCGTCTCCAGACTTCAAGGATTACCGTATTGGCGATATGGCAGACTTCATAAAGATTCACATGATTGCCAACGAGCCTGAGCATGCAGGTGCGATGCCGGAGCTTACATCGACTGTAGTGAGGTGGCTGAAGCAAATGACCGGAATTCCCGACGGAGCAAGCCTGCCTGGTCGCCCTCCAAAATCAAAAAAATAATCTAGTCATAAAACTTATAACCAGATTAAAAATACCCACCTAATTTTCTGTGGATAAAGCCCCTTCTAGCATTGGCATCGTCGATTACCAACAACGCCCCAGGAGGCGCAGACGATGGCAACTCAAGCCCAACCTATTCGCAAACCAGAACAGCCCACCCAAGCAAGTGAGCCGCCTCGACGCTTCATAAAGCTAAGCGAGGTCAAAGCCCTGACCACTCTCTCCACATCAGAGATCTATCGTCGTATTGCCGCTGGACGCTTCCCTAAGCAGGTAATGCTGGGGCCGAAGTCGGCCGTGTGGATTGAGGCCGAGGTTATTAATTGGTGCGAATCTCTTATCGCTCTGCGAGCGGAGGCGGCTTAGATGACCGCCCAAAAAAAAGGCCAACCCAATAAGGCCAGCCCAGAAAAAACGCACCTCTACGATACCAGTAACCACGCCCAACTAGTACGGCTTGTTCCGCGTCTTCGTAAGGGGCCTGCTGACACGTTCACCATCATGCGCGAGCTAAACATCTGCCGTCCTGGTGCCCGTATCTGCGACTTGCGCAATGCCGGCTACAAGATCATCACCAACCGAATCACGATGACGGACGAGTGGGGCCGCATCCACCGTGGTGTTGCCGTCTACACACTGATCGCTGAACCTGGCGCAAAGGTGGCGGCATGAGCACCCGTGTTGTCCCCCTCTCATACGAGGGCCAGGTCATCAACTTCAATGCTGACGGTTGGATCAACGCGACCGTTGCAGCCGCCCGCTTCGATAAGGTTCCCAACGAGTGGCTGCGTCTCGGCTCCACCGAGGAGTACATAGAGAAACTGGCGAGCAGGATGATTGAGAGTAATACGGGAAAATCCCGCATTACTCTTGTTACGACCCGTCGAGGCAATACTGCCAACAGCGGTACCTGGCTCCATCCGAAGCTGGCTGTGAAATTCGCCCGCTGGCTCTCTGTGGACTTTGAGATCTGGTGCGACGAGCAGATCGACGCTCTGGTACGTGGTGACCAGGCCAAATGGCAACAGGCCCGCCAGCAATCGGCCGTCGGCTATCGCGGTCTGTGTGAGGCTCTGGCAATCGCTCATGAGGAGAGTGGCAAGACTCCCCAGCGCCACCACTTCATCAACGAAGCCAAACTGATCAACCAGGCGATCACCGGGCAATTCGCCGGCCGCAATCGCGATGAGCTCAGCGCCCATGAGCTGGTGCTGGTCACCTTGATCGAGATCCGCGACGTGCTGCTGATCGGCCAGGGCAAGGACTTCGTAGCCCGCAAAGCATCCCTACTGCGCTATGTCCAAAGCCTAACGGCCAAGCACCTCCGGAGTGTTGCGGTATGACAGCTACGCTCATGATCAGCGATAAACGGTCGATAAGTTTTGTTGCAAGCAATCGCGCTCGTCGGTATGGTTTGCCCGTCGCTGCAAATTCAGCGACCGGGCTTGGTAACCCGCTGAACGTTAGGCGCAACAGCGCCCCCATTACGATTGCAGGCGCTTTTTTTGTGCCCGCAGTTACGTGTTATGGCGGCTGTGCGTGGGAGGCATTCGTGCCTGCCGGGTTCCTAACGTCCCGGTTTACCAACCTGCGCACAGCTGCCACCCATTCGCTTGGTAACGAACGTGGCAGCTCCCTCTTTACGTTAGGAGCTCCACGTATGCCCGCCCTAAATCCGTCTGCGATTCGCGCATTTGCTCAACGCCGCATGGCCCTGAGCGCCCTCCGCGCAAACTCATCACTTTCCGTTCGCCTCGCCCGTTACAACTCCCATATGGCCATCGCTCGTACGCTGGAGTCTGCTGAGGGTGCGCGATGAATACTCCCGTCCGCACGATCCAAGAGATCGCCCACGACACGCTTGAGGATCTCGAAAGCGCCCAGATCGCCCTGCGCAAAGTTGAGGCCGTTCTCTATGCCGCATTGGCAGACAGGGGTACGAGTCAGCACGTCCGCAATCTGGTAGATGTCGCGTGGAACCTAGCAGCTGACGGCGCCAACACCGCCGATTGCAACCGCGAGGCAATCTCCGCCGCTCTGTCCGGGTGCGCTGGCCTGGGCGCCGGTGGTGACCTATGAGCCGCTCCTACAAGGAAATAGCCGAGACCGGCGTGCAGGATCTGTATGAAGTGACCAGCGCGTTCGAAAGCGTGCGCGCAATCTTCACGCTGATGCTTGAGACCTTCCCCGAAGACAGCACGCCTCACGCCTTCGCGCAACTGGGCACTATCGAGATGACCCACTGGAACACCAAGGTTTACCAGTGGTGTGAGTGCATGGAAAACGAGCTGGATGATGCGAACGGCGAGGCGCAGAAGGCAGCGCCATTGCCGCACTACCTGTTGGACCAGCGCAGTAACGAGGTGGCCGAGGCGATTTCTGCCGAGCGTACACACGCTACCCGGTGGTGGACGCACTTGAACGAGATGCGGCGCCGCAAGGAACTGCCTGACTGGGTGGCGGCGGGCGTCGGCACGCACGATGAACACGATCTGATGCTGGAAAGCCGGAAGGCCGTCAATCAAGCCCTATTCGGATCGGACGACCTGGGCGGCGCTCAGGAATACCGCGAGGTCGCCCTATGAGCCAGCACATGCGTTCACATTCGATCCTTTTTATCAGCCTCACATTTTGTCCAAAGCCACCGCGTACTCACGCGAAGCGCCGACGCCCTGACCTAAGAGGTTAAGCATGAAAATTCAAAACGGCGCATCTGCGTCGACGGGATCGGCTTGCCTGAAAAAAGCCGCCGAACTGTTTTACGTCACGCATCCGAAGGTGCCCAAGGCATTGCTGGGACCGTTCTTGACCGAGGCCGACGCCGAGTGCGGGCGCGTTGTTATGCGCAGTGCTGGCGCTCAGGTGACGGCCTGTCTGGTTGACTCAATCGACGAAATCACCCGCTGGCACGGCGTGAACAACGGTCAAGTTTGCCGGGCCTTTGCTGGCGCTGGTGGCCGGGAGGTCAGCCATGGGTAACGTCACTCCGATCAAACGCAAAGGCGGCAGCGTGCCGCCAACCACTGGCGCCCACATCGACAGCGCCAGCTATGCGTTGCTGGTGGAAACCCTGATCGGCTTCCTGGAGCTACGAATCTCAGAGGGTGACCAAGGCCGCCACTGCAATGAGCTGGAGCGCCTGACTCAGAAACTGGAGAACTTGGCCAAGCGGTTTACCCCACCGAAGGGGGCAGCATGACTGACGCAACGATCCTATTCCGTGATGCGCTCCAGGCCGTCTATGGCCCTCTCGACTGGCTACCAGAGCCCGACGGTGCAATCCACAGGTTCCGTGTGCCGGAGGATAAGCCTGGCTCGCTCAACGGCTGGTATGTGCTGTACCTGGACGGCATTGCATCCGGCGCGTTCGGCAGTTGGAAAGCCGGTGGCGCCAGCACCTGGTGCAGTCGCGAACCGGTTGACGCCCGCGAAGCGGCCCAAATTCGCGAGCGGGTCGACCAGGCCCGGCGTCAGCGCGAAGCCGAGCAACACCGGCGCCAGCAGCAGGCCGCCGAGAAGGCTAACCACTGGTGGCGTAATGCGCGCCGCGCCTCACCCGAACACCCGTATTTGGTCGCCAAGGCGGTTCGCTCCTACGGCCTGCGCCAGCGTGGCGCGGACCTGCTGATCCCGCTGTACCTGGATGGGCGTTTGGTCAACCTGCAAAGGATCGGGCCGGACGGCGACAAGCGCTTCCTGTTCGGCGGCCGGATCAAGGGCACCTATTCGCCGCTGGGCATCATCGAGCCAGGTTCTGTGCTTTGCATCTGCGAAGGGTGGGCGACGGCCGCCAGCCTCCACCAGCACGGCGGCCATGTCGTTGCCGCTGCCATGAACGCGGGCAACTTGCTCCCGGCGGCGACGGCACTTCGCGCTCGCTATCCGGGCCAGCCAATCGTAATCGCCGGCGACGACGACCGGCTCACCGATGGCAACCCGGGACGCGCAGCGGCAAACGCAGCGGCGGCGGCCGTGGGTGGCAAAGTGGCTTTCCCTGAGTGGCCGGAAGGCGCCCCCGATGACCTCACCGACTTCAACGACCTCGCCAACTGGAAACTCGCCCATGTCCAAGCCTGACACCAACGTGATCAACCTTCGGCCGGACGCCGCGACCATTGCGCCAGATCGCCCCTGCTGGGCGGTGTATGAGCATTGGGTGATCAATGAGAAGGGCCGCAAGCTGCGCCCGGGCGTTTACTGGCATAGCTTCAAGCGCGCCGCCGCTGACCAGGACGACGCCGAGGGCGACACCGGCGACCGGCCTATCACTGATGAGTGGATCTCCAGCCCCGTCACCGTCGTCGCCCGCACCACCAACAGCGACGATGGCAGCGAAGGCCGTTTGCTGCGCCTGGTCACAGAGGGCGGTATCAAGGAATGGATCATCGCCATGGAAGTGTTCGGCGGCAGCGGCGAGGACGCCCGGCGCGCTTTGTTCGGGATGGGCGTCATTATAGCCCTCAAGAAACGCGGCACGTTCATGGAGTACCTGCTCGACCAGCATCCTGCAGAAGTGTTTGCCACCACCAGCCGGCCGGGCTGGCATGAATCGGGAGCGTTCGTGCTGCCTGGGCGAACCATCGGTAGCGCCAATGTGCGGTACCAGGCCAGCAACAAGGCTCAGGTACTTTTCAGCCGGCGCGGCGAGCTGGCGCTGTGGCAATCGGAGGTAGCCGCCAAGTGCGCGGGCAACCCGGTGCTGACACTCGCGATCGGCTGCTCGCTGGCTGGCCCACTGCTGAGTTTGGTCGGCGTGCTAGGTGGCGGTGTTCACCTGGTGGGCGATAGCTCGAGCGGTAAGTCGCTGGCGCAACTGATCGGATCGTCGGTATGGGGCGATCCGGGCGTGTTCGCCGCCAGTTGGGACATGACCAAGGGCGGCCTGGAGATCGAGGCGTCGAGCCGCAATGACACCATCCTGCCCTTGGATGAGATCAAGCGCGCCGACCCCAAGCGCGTACAGGAAATGGCCTACTCCCTCGCCAACGGCCAGGGCAAAGGCACCATGACCCGAGAGCGCGAAGGCCGCGCCAAATTGAGCTGGCGCCTGCTGACACTCTCCAGCGGCGAGCGCTCCCTCTCTGAGCACGCGGCTATATCCGGCAATGCCGCACACGCTGGCGCCGAGTTACGCATGGTCGACGTGAACGCCGGTACTCGGACACACCGAGCCTTTGACGAATTGCACGGGCTTGAGGGAGCGGACTTTCACCGACAGCTCACCGTGGCGGTCGGCGCCCACCACGGCCACCTCGGGCCAGCGTTTGTGGAGTGCCTAGTCGCCGACGACGATAAGCCCGGGCTGCTCAGTGACTTTGACGGCATCCGCGCCCAGTTCGTCGAGGACAACGCCCAGGCCGGCCGCGTGGCTGATCGGTTCGCCGTGATCGCACTGGCGGGCGAAATGGCCATCGCCTACGGCTTGCTCCCTTGGGCGCCCGGCACCGCCCTCTCCGACTGCCGTTTGCTCTACGGGGAATGGCTCTCTCGTGTCGGCGGGGGCAACGCAGAAGACCGCCAGATCCTGGCCGGCATCATCGATTTTATCGACAAGCACGGCAGCAGCCGATTCTCCGATGTCGACGCAGCGGAGGTGGACGCCAAGGTATTCAACCGCGCCGGGTACTGGGAGCTGGTGGCCGGCAAGCGGCTCTATCTGTTCAACAAGTCCGCGCTGATTGAGGCCGCCCATGGGTTCGGTCTCACCCGCGTGGTCAAGGCACTGGAGGTCGGCGGAGCCCTGGCCAAACGCGACACCGATCGCGATAGCCGCAAAACCAAAAAATATCGCATCCCCGCCGGCGGATCGGCGCGCCTGTACGTGATCGATCCAGAAGCCATGGACAGCGAAGGGGGCGGCGCATGAGCACCATATCCACCAAGTATGAGTGCCCGAGTTCACAGGAACCTATAAACGTGGGGAACAGGGGGAACGGGGGAACAGCCAGTAAAACCGTGGGCTGCGGCCGTTCCCCCTTATTGAATGTATGGGGAACAGGGGGAACACAAACATGTTTTTGAATATAAGCGTGTCTGCGTTTTCCAGAATTTGGTTATCACCGTTCCCCACAATAAAACGTGGGGAACAGAAACCCCCTCTGAAAGCCCCGGAAACATTGGCTGTTCCCACTGTTCCCCCGTTCCCCCGATTTTTTTCTAGAGACACATATGGGCAATGGAGCAATCAGGCCGAGGTGACGCCATGAGTCTCCTTTCCGGCTTGCTCGATCACATGCCGCCAGCCATTGCCAGTACCGACACGCCAAAAATGGATAGTCGGCCTCGCCCACGCCTGGTGCTGGCCAACCCTGTCGAGCGCACTCCCAGGCTCATCACAAGCCCACACGCAAGCGCCGCCACTGCCACGCCCGAATGGCGGCAAGCCCGTGACCAGTACCTCAACCACATCATGGTTTGTCGGAGCTGCTACGCACCCACCGGCCGCCATTGCACGGCTGGCGCCCACCTGCGCGCCAGCTACGACAACACACCTATGGAGGCGCACCAATGACGCCCAGCCTTATCACCCGCTTGTGCAACATCGGAATGAAACCCGGCATCAGCGCTGCCACGCAGCTCATCACCACCCGGCGAATCTGTCGCGCCATTGCTGACCAGCTCGACGTTATCCGCAGTGAACGGCGAGCTCTTCGCCGGCAGGCGGGCAAGTTGAAAGCATTCCTCCCCTTCACCCGACAGGCCATTGCTGAATTGGAGGAGCGAGCCCTGGAACACCAAGAAGCCACCCGCAGCGGAGCGTGGAGCGCACTCGCAGGGTTTGGCCAATCACTGATGTTCGACCGCGAGGGGCTGGCGCAGGCGCTGGGCTTCGACCAGATGTGTGACCTACTGGGCGCCAACCCAGTACATCGCCAGCAGGCCAGCGCAGACGGTGATACCAGCCTTCGCGGAGTGGCGTACATATCCCAGCTAGAGGACAGCGCCGACCGCAAGAGCGACGAATGGGGCGCCGGTGGCCCGCTGTATCAAGCCTGCCACGCGGCCATGATCCGGTTCATCAGGGAATGCCCAGAAGACCAGTTGCCCGACCCATTCGCCCCTGGTGCGCCATACGGCCCAAAGCTGCCGCCCGCCCTGAGCATCGTCGGCAAATGACCATTTTCCGCGCCACGTTTTGCGAATCACGAAAACGTGGCGCGACACCGAGTAACACCACCGGGCACCCGCCCATGACCAGCGCCAGCGGCGCACAGAGGAAACCATGACAGACCAAGACAACAACACAGCGGGCCAGGCGCCCACGCACCGGGAGCGTTTCGCCGAAGCGTGCAAGGTGACTGACTTCGTGATCAATCCGAAAGCGGTGGCGGGGTATTACGTCTGGGGCGTTGACCACATCGTCAAGGGTGGCCGTAAGGAGATCGATGGCCCGTATTACACCGAGGACGAGGCTTGTATAGCAGCAGATCTGATGAAGCCAATAGAGCCGTTCGCTCGAGCGTCTGTGTCAACCCATTGCTGGGCGTGGAATCCAGACCCGCGCCGCGAAAAGGCTATCCGTGACGACGCCATGGCATCCCGAATGATGCTCGCCATGCAGATCGGCGCCGAAGTACCAACCCACACCACCAGCGACAAGTAGGAGAAACAAATCATGGCCGCACTTTCGATTGAATACACCCCGATGAGAAACATCAGGCTCTGCGCGCAGTTGCGACAATTCGGAAAGTCTTACCCGCTCGCCGTCCGCACGCCGGCGGAAGCCATAAAAGCCTTATGCGTGCAGATCCCCGGGCTCGAGAGATTTATCTCCAACGCCAAGTCGAGAGGTCTGGAGTTTGCAGTGTTCGTGGGCAAGAAGAATGTCGGAGAGACGGAGCTGGGTTTCCAGGGCGCAGGCGACATCATAATTGCGCCCGTGATCACCGGCAGTAAGCGCGCAGGCTCTCTTCAAACCATTGTTGGCGGGATATTGATTGCAGCAGCATACGTGCTGTCTTTCACCCCATTCGCTGCCGCGTCACCTTTTCTGTATTCGGCAGGCGCTGCAATGTCCATCGGCGGGATAATTCAGATGCTCAGCCCTCAGGCCGGCGGCCTGAAGACCAGCGCTGCGCCCGAGAACACACCCGGCTACGCCTTCGGTAGCGCCAAGAACACCACCGCATCAGGCAACCCTGTTCCGCTTTGCTACGGCAAGCGACGGGTAGGAGGCGCGATCATCAGCGCCGCTATCTACGCCGAAGACCAGATGTAGGAGCCACGGGGCGGTGCTAAAGTGGCCGCCTCATGGAAAGGAGCTCTCATGCTGAAAATTACCGCTGTTGCCGCCCTGGTTGCCCTGATGGCCGGCTGTGCTACTTCTCCGGTACCCACGAAAACCGCTGTTGCGGTACCTCATGAAAGGGTTCTCGCATATCAGACGAGCTCCCCAGGTACCGGCACACTGTCGGTAACCCGAGACTCTGGCCATACGGGAAGTCTTTGCTCGGTGGGCCTTTTCGTAGATGGAAAAGTGGCCGCATTACTCAAGCCCGGAGAAAGGGTTGCCCTCCACGTCCCTGCTGGCTCGGTTGTTGTCGGCGCGGCATACCAAGGAAGCGGCATCTGCGGGATGGGTGCTGACAGGCAAGAGCGAGAGGCAATCGTCACGGACGGAAAGGTGAAAAACTACCGCATATCAACGAGCGGTGACGGTGTTTTAGACATTCTCCCCACCACGCTGTAACGGAAAGATAGGGCCGCCTCCGAGCGGCTTTGTCACGCTTTGAGACAGACGATATGGTCTCACTCAGACCAAATCGTCTATCTCGTGGCAAGAATGCTTAAGTCACATCATTTGCGAAGGAAAGCGCGCTAGCGCGCTCCAGCGTACTTTGAGAACTTCAATGTCCAGCACAACTCGTGTGGAGTAAACCTAGCACCTTAGAAAAAACGATTTCTTCCCCCTACAACCTTTAGTCATGGTCATTGTGAGCAGCCCGTATGGACAACGAAAACCAACGTTATATAGAGTACTTTCAACGTCAGTTAGCGCCCGAAGGTTCAGACGCGTTCTGGAAAGGACGAAAAGTATGGTTTGAAGAAAATCGGGTCGAGCTTTCTGAACAGTTGCATTCGCTTAGTAAATCAGACGGCGATCGGTTGCAAACTCTCGCAACGTCCATACTGAAACACGAGGATCAAGGTGAATATGACAGCTTTTTTGCGAAGGAAATTTTCGAACCGCTAGTAGAGATTGCTCTCGATATATGTAAGAAAAATAAGATTGAACTGAAAAACCCTGTAAAATTTGTCAATTCCCCCGGTTTAGATCCTTCCCCAGTAGCACTAGCGTCATCAGCGGAGCACCTTCTCTTCGCAGGCCAAGGCACGTTCTCCTTTTGCAACTATTGGTCAAAGGTATTTTCTTCGGCGATCGCTGAGGTAGCTGAACTGCCGGAGGAAGAACGAAACTCGCCCGAAGCTATAGTTCAAAAGCTTCTTCAGGGGAACGTAATCATGGATGCAGCTAGGCTTTCATTACGATATGCCCATTCTGGCTCACTGGTAGGTTTCGGTCGAATGGCACAAGATGATGATCTGACAGCCTTTCGCACCTTGCTGGTGAACGCCATGGAGATATTCGCTATTGGCCATGAGATCGGTCATTTCCTAGCTCACGAGGATTACCCTGAGACATCCGGAATTAGGCCTGGCCAAGACGCTAAGAGTCATGAACTTGAGTGTGATGCTATTGGTCTTGCTATATCGACTGAATATGGGGTCAGGAACAAAAACCCATTCGCGTTTCAACTTATCGGCCCGTTATTGCTTTTCTACGCGCTACATACATGCGAGCGGGTAAAGTCGATCCTTGTCGATGAGGAGCCTATTCTCAGTGACTCCCATCCAACCCATGAAGAGCGGTTTAGTCATACTCTTAATTTCCTGAGTAAGGTTGGCGCATCGAAAGATGTAATGGAAGGCGTTCACTTCACGCTAGAGGTAGCGTTGTGTGTTGGAAGTCAAGTGCAAGTTATTGCACAAAAGCTTAAGACGCATACAAATGGCGAGTGATGTTTAACTCCTATCAAGGAGAGAACTTATCAATTGCTATTGATTTCTTGGGTGTCAACGTCGCGCTGGGCCTGCCTACGAACCGATGTTAGATTTTGTCAGATTTCAGTGATCGCCCGATGACAGGCTTTGACAGGTTCTCGACCTGAAAAAAGGTTAAGTTTTGTTAAGTCGCTGGCGCTGACCAGCTCAATCAACAGGTACAAAATCTGGGCAAACCCTGACTACACTGCGACACGTTCGTTAAGCATATCGAGGTGTCTATGTATATTTTCGAGTTCGTGGTCCCTGGCACCTGGTTGGACTATGAGGACCGGGACTGGTCTTGGAAGGTTGGTGGACTGCTGGACAACCTACAATCCCAGTTTTTCGAAGCCAATTTAGCGCTGAACCTATTTTCGAGCTCACAACAGGCCCGGACCTTACCCGGATTGAATCGAGAGAAATGGGAACGAGACGCACAGCTTCGTAGCGAAATCCAACAGGTTGTTGAGCTGGAAAAGGGAGGCATGAACCTCCATGAAAACTGGGAAGAAATCCGATTTGAAACTGACGTGCGCTTTAAACGGGAGCAGTGGGCGAGAGGGGCGACTCCCAGAGAGTACGAGCACAACGTGTCATTTCTTTATGCGCGCGCCTTTTTATACGCACTTGATGGTTTCGACAAATTTCTGGGAGTTCTGGCAATAACTGAAAACGCTCCAGCCGAACTAGGTGACACCCACAAGAAAATGGCAATCTCGTTTCCAAGCCTACGAGGTGTCCGGAACTCAGCACAGCACCTAGAAGACCGCGCGCGTGCCCTTGGGGTCGGTGGCAAACCTCTGGTTTTGAAGCCAGTAGATAATGAAATGATCAAGGCACCCGGCGGTGCCTTGATCCTGAACAGCCTGAATGGATCAAAATACGGCTCAACAATGGCTGATGGTCATTACGGAGAGGTCGATGTCTCGCCGGAGTCTATGGCGGCCCTTCAGGGGCTACTTTCTGACGTGTTAAATGCGTTCAAATGGAAGGGTTCCAAGCAGCATAAACCGAGCGTGTAGAACACTGCTCCAATGAATATCCACTTTGGTATCCACCGATTGGCATTGATACGACGCGGATACCTAGGGCAGTGACCAGACGCGGCGGCCCTCTTTTCCCGCAGTCTTTCGCGCACGTCCGTCGCGCACCAGGTCAATGCGCGAAGCCCTCCCACGGCAAGGTTTCACGCACCCTTCACGCAACGTATTCACGCACTGGGCCGCGTGATATGCCTAGGCCGGCATGTAGGCTCCACAGCTCCAGCGACGGCTCGCCATCGGAATCCGCAGTAACTGCGCAAATTGCGCACAGCAAGTACGCGGATCGGTACGCACGGTGGGTACGCATTCTGGTGCGTACTGGCAGCAGGTTCGCACTGAGGTTCGCACCCCCTAACGCGAACCTGGTGCGAACCAGGCCGCCACCCTGTTATCAAAAGTTATGGTTGCCAGGCGCTGGTTTCCACTGTGGTTTCCAGGGTTTTGCAGTGGTTCCCACTGGCAACCGGCAGAATCGCCTACCCAAACGACCGTACTTAGGAACTGCCGCATATGGCGCGCGCTGAGTTAAATCGTTGGCGGCTCATCTCCAGACCTGAGCGTTCAGATATGATCATGGCTAGACTTTTTCTGAGCAGAACCGATATGCCAAGGACGAAGGTAACAGAGGATATGTATCAGGCGGCGTGTCGCCTGGGGGCCGATGTTTGGAATCTCAAAACCACAGATGCTAAGGCTCGGAGGGCGCTACAAAATGACTTCGGTTTCAAAACAAAGACCGCAAATGCCTACCTTCGCGCATATGATGGTCTGCGCAGCGGCAGAACCCTCAAGCTGACACCTCAAGTAGAGGCGCTCCGGTACATGATTTTGCATTTGACTACTAACGTAGGCGCTTCAGCCCTGCTCCCCGCGTTGCAGTCGTTGAGTGGACACATTGAGTATCTCGACTCTTTTGAATCTACCAAGCTGGCCGAAAACTCATCGCTACGTCTTCTATACGAGGAGCTACTGCCAGGGTTATCACCTATGGTTAAGCTCTCCGATGAAGACGATCTATTTTCGCAGCAGGTAGCTCAGTCAATTGCAGACACTGCTGCTAAACGAGCCAATCGTCTTGAGCAAGCCAACCCTGTTCCTAAAGCAAGGCATCTCATAGTAAAAACATTCCGCCGTAATCCTGATGTCGTAGCTGAGGTTCAGCTTCGGGCGAACGGAACCTGTGAGGGGTGTCGCTCACCCGCCCCATTTGAGCGGCCGGATGGGAGCCTCTACTTGGAGGTTCACCACGTCAAACGCTTAGCTGACGGAGGACACGATACCGTAGCTAACGCCATAGCCTTGTGCCCGAACTGTCACCGGGAACGGCACCACGGCCGCCAGCCAGATCCGGCACTATAGTTCTCTCCACTTTGACCACACTTTGACGGAATGCGAGGTAGCCATCAGACCAAACCCACGCCGGGTGGGCGTCTGAGGCTTATTGCGTGGCCAGCCCGTCAAACAAGCACACGGTGGCGACTGATACCCCTGACAGACCCCAGACGAATACGGCACTTTCGACCCACCTACTTTTACCTGGCCTTTACCGAATCGCCGGCGAATGTGAGACAGGCATGAGACGGATTCGGCGGGCGTGGCCGCCTGAGAACGCCCATCGGCCAACGCGGGCGGGGTTAACGTGTTAGACGCGGGGAAATCCCGTATCACATCGCCAGGGCATTTTGCCGCCGGCAGACGCACACCACGTAAAGGTGATTCCAGGCGTTCACGGCGCCGGTGCTACGCTTCCTCGAAACACGGAGAGCCACCATGACGGACACCAAACTGATCGCCAGCCTGTTCGACCGCCTCAATCAAAACCAGCTCGCCCTGGCCGCCGCGGTGGAGGAGCTTTCCAACTGGGTCGAGCAACGCGGATCGGCAGACATTGCCAACAACGTCCGCGGCGCGCTCGAAACGCTCGACGATAACCTGGTGTTCATTCGCCAGGGCATTGCTGAGCTGACCGTCGCCGGCAGTCTGGGGCAGTCGTGACGCAGGCTAGGATTCTGGACAGGCTCTGGACGGCTGGAGAGGCCGCAGTTCATCCAACTCGGTCCGCGGGCCAAAGCCAGCAAAGGCTGGCGGCGGATCGGGCATGCGGCCGGGTAGCTACCTCGTCCAGAAACAGGGGTAAACCGCGGCAGTCACTTGCGGGACAAGTAGCACACGATCGAACCCGGCAAACGCGGCCATAAACCTTGACCAGCCTTGACGAAATTCTTGACAGGTCTTGACGGATTTATCCGGCGCCGTCAGCGGTTGGCGCGCTGAAAGCCACGCAGCTCAAGGCTTTGCGAGCATTCGGGCTGCCTGACCAGCACCAGCCCCGTCTAAAATTTGGGAGGCGGCCGTCAAGGTGGATGCTCGATCAATATCCTGGCGCGATGGGGTGGTGAAATACCGGGCCAGAAAAATGCTTAGCGCGCCAGGCAATACTAGACAGGCACTAGACGGATTCCCGACGACAGAACAAGGGGCAGTTGCCCGCAGCCCAAGCAATGCTCCGCTTCCAGCATCAAAGGTGGCGTGCTGGCGCTAGATGCTCGTCTAGTATTTTCCGGGGCTTCCAGCGACCTGACAGCAGGTCGGAGCAGGCGCGATTTAATTATGATTTTGGCTCAATTTTTGTACCTTACACTGCACCACCCTGCTACAGGGTAGTGGTTACCACCAACTGGTATCATCGGCAGATCATCTGCACGCCCTGATTCGTTCTGGCGCCAGCATCAGCCGGGATCTCGGTAGATTCGCGGCACCTCCCATACCTGAATGGTAGCCGTGGTTGTTTGCCCGGGAATCAAGGCCTTGCCCTTCTCGAAGCTCGCAGTTTGAATGCAGCCCAATGCTGCCATAGGCACAAACATCGTGCTCACACCCAAAGCAAGGACCTCAGAGCGACGCATTGAGGATGCTAATTCTGAGCTCGTTCAAGCATGCGCTGAGGGTTACAAGTCAATCGAAGTAGAAAAGGAAAGCATAGGCTTGAGCGACCATGGTCACGAAGCATGAGACAGAAAGCGTATCCCGTCAGTGCATAGTGGTTATATGGGCTATTCTGACCGAGGAACGTGAATCAATCCCGCACTCAATGGTGCAAAAGCATTCGAAAAATAATTAACGGTTTCGTCGCGATCCCCGATACTTATTAAGCTATACAGTCTATTATTCTGCACGTGCAACCAGACTGGTCGCTAGCATAGAGATTTGTGAGGCGCAAGCCTTTTCACTCATCCGGATGAGATAAAATGCGAAATCAAGAAAAGTCAGAATCGATTGGGGCGATAAAGGTGGCTCCTGAAGCCGCCTCTAAAGGAGCAGTCATTTACACAGACGCGTTCGCCCTGAAAAAGAAAAAAACTGACCATGAGATCGCGACTCAGCAAATTCTGGAGCGGGCAAAAAAAACCCACTGGTAAGCAGGAAATCATGAGTACAGGGAACGTAAAAGCATTGCCTCTAGCTGGGGTGGCACCTATTGCCGCCCCCGAGCAGGATAGAAATATTCAAGCGCGCATCAAGTCGCGACTCACCAAAGAAATAGTCATAGGCGTTTGCGGTGCCGTTGGGTGTAACTTAGCAGATGTCGTTGACGAACTAAAAAATCAGTTTGGCCTGTGCAACTATGAAGTTATACATATCAAACTAAGCACCATTATTAAAAAGTACTATTCGACACACCCCTTGCCTACAGAGCACTTCGGCAAAGACCTAAACAATTTAGGCGTCGATGAGAGATATCGAGTTCTGCAAGACCTGGGAAACGCGCTCAGAAAAGCATTAGGTGACGAAGGTCTAGCAACACTGGCAATTCACGACCTGTCGCTGTCTCGCCAACTTCAGATAAATGAAAGTGGTGACGACGACCCACCTAGAACTGTTTATATTGTCGACCAATTAAAAAACCCTGCAGAGGTCGACCTTTTCCGTTTAGTTTATAAAAATGTCTTTTATCTTGTCGGCGTTATGAGCCCTCAACAGCTACGACTAGAACAGCTTCGTCAAGAAGGAATGAATCCCGTTGCAGCTCAAGAATTGGTAGAGCGCGATCGCAACGAAAATATACGTCATGGCCAACTTTTAGAGAAAACGGTACAAAAGTCAGACTTTTTTATTCGAAATGCTCTGACAACTGTGAGAAGCCTAGCTAAACCATGTAGCCGATTTGTGGGGCTTGTGCACGGGCAGAACGGATTAACCCCCACCAGTGATGAATCTGGAATGTATGCTGCCCACTCCGCATCACTGAAGTCCGCTTGTCTGAGCCGTCAGGTTGGCGCGTCTATCGCCGACGAATCGGGTAACATCATGTCAGTAGGATGGAATGATGTGCCCCAGGCTGGCGGCGGATTGTATACGGCCGACAATCCAAACGATCAGCGCTGCGTGACCCACGGAAGAAAATGCTATAACGACTTCCATAAACTTAGACTAGTAAATAGCATAGTCCATATTTTAAGAGACAGCGGGAAAGTTAGTTCAGAACTAGCAACCGAGCTTTCCGAGAAAATATTAAAAGACACACCTGCGGGCGCTCTTATTGAGTACTCACGCGCTATACACGCCGAGATGGAAGCGATATTAAATATTGCACGCAAGTCCTCCGGAACAACTCTCAATGGCATTATGTACACCACTACATACCCCTGCCATAACTGCGCCAGACATATCATCGCCTCTGGGATAAAAAGGGTTGTCTACATTGAACCCTATGAAAAAAGCCTCGCAATGGATCTTCATTCTGACGCAATATCGATTGATCTCGCGGCTGAGCATAAAATCATATTTGAGACGTTTGAAGGGGTTTCCCCTAAACGCTATGCTGCGTTTTTTGCCTTCAATGTGAAACGCAAGGATGAGCGCGGCCATGCTGTATCTGTCATGAATAAAGAAGCCAGCCCTGTCTCGCAGGAGATACTAGACTCCTATTTGGATGTGGAGGCTAAAGTTTTCGATCTGGCAATAGCGCATTATGGACCGCCACCGGGTTAAATATTCAGCTCTATCAACTGGCACGTTTTAAATTCATCATTGACTCATCCAGTGCCCAGGGACTTGCTGCTTATGCCCCCCGAGACCTGCTGTGTCAGTGGTGTCCTAGCGCTTGAAATCAGTCAGGTCGATACTTTAACAGTCGAGAGATCTAACACCTTTGAAGCTCAAGCGAAAAGTGTTATCTGGCAACATCGTTCTGCCGATTATGTGAATAGAGTTGAGCCAAAAGTGAGCCCGCGGCATCAACGTCACTGAATTCACCTGTGATCGGGATGCCGGAAATCCCTCGGCAACCTAAGAACATAACTGCTTCCCACTCCGACCGTTCATCGGCAATTAGACTATGAGTAACGGAGTGGCGTTTGTGCACGTCAAAAACGTCTCTCCGCAGAGGCACATTTCAAAAAGAGAGTAGATTTGTGAGTAGATTCACATACCTACCAAAGATAAACCCTTTAAATTCAAGATCTTTAGCCATCTGTTCGATTCCGTCTCTGGCACCACTAATTAGTTTCAGGTGGTGCAAACGTCATCTGAAACACATAAGAAACCCGCCTAGTGCGGGTTTTTTATTGTCTGCAATTTGAGTGATCCAAGTCGCGATTTTGAGATGAGGCGGCTGATTCATTCCAGCCGAAACACCATCAGTGGGTTGTCATTCAAACGCCCTTCAAAACTTGGCACCTGATGCTCCAGAGGCGTGCCCTTGAGCAACGCGGTTTCCTTGCGCGCCGCAATGACCCACGACGGTCGCGGTAACGCGCTCAATCGCTCAACATCTGCAGCACCGACAAACAGCGGCTGCTCGTCATGATCCAGATTCATCATGTAGCGCACCGCCCAGGTGTCCCTGCCGAGATTCAGGAATACCAGTTGACCAGGCTGCGATACGCGAAGCGCTTCCACCTGGCGGACGAATTGCCGAGTGTCGAACTGCAAATCCTTGGCAGGCTCCACGACCGTCACCAGCACCAGCCATTGCGCGCCCAGCGCGAACGCGCTGAGCCACACCAGCCGCCCCGCTCGCCGCCAGGCAAGCACGGCCGCCACTTGCAGGAGCACCAGCGCCCCCACCAACAGCGGCAACGAGACGTCAGGCCAGTAACCGTGCTTCTGCCACCCATGCCGACAGACCAACACGGCAACCACGCACAGCGCCGGCAACGCCGCGACAAGCCACTCATAGCCCCTGCGCACGCCCGAGAGCCAGCCTTGCGCCTGAAGCAGCCCATAGGCCGCGACAGCCGCAAACATCGGCACCATGGGCAGGATGTAATAGGCACGCTTGAAATGCGGCACCGACAAGCCAAGCAGGATCATCAAGCCACAGGCACCGAGCCGCACCACCAATTGAACCGGGTCATCAAACCGCTCCGCCCAACGATGACGCAGCGCAACCAATGTGACCAACGCCAGCGGCACCACGGGGAAGTAACGGTACATGCTCAGCTGGAAGTAGAAATAGAACGGCTCGCCGCTTTCATCAAGGCGCCCGCCCACTTGCATCTTGAACACTTCATCGGCAAACCCATCGCCGCCGCTGATGCGCGCCAGCTTCACCAACAGCCACCAACAGGCCGCCAGCAATACCAGGCCGACGATGCCGTGGATCAACACCTGCCTGACCCGCTCTCCAGGGCTGCCCAGCGCCCAATACACACATACCACGCCGCAGACTTCGATCAAGCCCAGCGGGCCGCGTATCGCGAAACCCAGGATGAACAGCGGGAACACCGCAAGTTGCCTGAACCGTGAGCCCAGGCGCTCACCACTGTGCAGCAGGTAGAAACTGCCGACACACAACAACGCCACCATCTGGTCCAGGCATACCGAGCGGGACTTCTCGAGCAATTGGGTAGTGAGCAACGTCAGCAGCACCGTGAGCAACGCCCACGGGCGACTCGCCGGGACCAGCAAGCGATAGATCAAGGCTACGACCCCGGCGGATGCAAGGGCAGTGGGCAGCACATTGGCCAAATGGTTGGGCGCACCGAACAACCGGGCAAATACGCAACTGAAGAAGGTCGCGGTACCAGGGTAGTCCGCGTAAGGCTGCCCATATGTGGTGGGAAAAAGACTCGCGCCATGGCGAAACATTTCCTGCAGGAACAGCGCCCAGCGACCGTCAAATCCTTGCGGCTGCTGATCCCAGATACCCAGGGTAAACAGCAGCAAGGCGATCAGGAAAATGCCCAGGGACTCCAGGCGAAAACGGTTGCGTTGATCCATCGGTAGACCTGTCAGGTAGAGAGCGCAAACCTATGGTGCCGAGCGCGCCCCTGAATAACGCCTGAACAAACCTGAACATTGGCGCTTTTACCGACCTGCGGGCCACACCCCTCTCGGGATCAGCCGAACGTAAATCAACTCTCCGACCAACTCGACCAGGGTTTGCAAGATCACCGCCGTCGCCGCCAGCCCACGCACATCGTCGGGCAGCGCCAGCGCCAGGGGCAGCACCACCAGCGAATTCCGTGTCGACGCGCTGAACGTCACTGCCCGGGCCGTTACCGCCGGCAGCGCGAACAGCCGCGACGCAAGCGCCCCCATTAATGGCGCCAGCACCAGAAAGCCGATATACACCGGGATCACCGACAGCAGCAGGCTGATGTCACGTACCACCGAAGTGATCTGCGAACCGATCACCACGAACAACACCCCCGCCATCGCAGGCACCGGCAACCATGCCCAGGCATTGTTCCAGGCATTGATAAGTGCCGATCGGCGCGCCAGGGATGCAGTGATCACCGCCAGCACCATCGGCAGCACAATCAACCATACAAACGCCTCTATAAACGGCCCCACCGCTACCACCACCCCGGACTGCACCCCCAGCATCAACCCCAGGTACACCGGCAACAGCAGCAACTGCAGCAACAACAACACCGGCGTCGCCGCCAGCATCAAGCGTGAATCGCCTTTACCGATATGGGTAAACACCACCACGTAGTCGATACACGGCGTCAGCAACACCAGCAATGCGCCCACCAGCAATGCCGGGCGCTCCACCAGGCCACGGGTCAACACCCACACCAGCAACGGCACGAGGATGAAATTGGCCAACAGCAGCGCCGACAGAAAGCGCTTGTGACTCAAGCTCTGGCGCAGGTCCAGAAAAGGGATTTGCAGGAACATCGCATACATCAACACCGCGATGGCGGGCGTGACCAGCGCGCCGAGGCCCTGGGCCAATGAAGGCGCGAGCAGGCCGAAAGCACCAGCCAGAAGGACAGCGGCGAAGTAGAGGGGGATCTGGTGGTGTTCGAGGGTGTCGCGGGTCATGGTCGAGCTCAGATCAATCGAAAGATCGTCAGCCTATGCACCCAAAGGGCCAAGGTCGAGCGTCATGGCCATCTTCACACCCATGGCGCGCTAAATTTGTTAATTTCGACTCCCTATAAAAAGCGCGTGAGCCTCCAAGCACCACAAAAAAGCGCACGGATCGAGCGGACCTATGAACCTGCCAACCCGCCCCACCCAAGAAGCATTCCTCGAATCCGCCGCAGACGGCCATCCCCTCGGCGGCTTCACCTGGCGCCACCCGCGCACCGACCGCGAACGCCCGGTCGTCATCATCAACGCCGCCACCTCCGTGCGCTGCCGCCACTACTCACGTTTCGCCGACTACCTGTTCGCCAACGGCTTCGACGTGATCACCTACGACTATCGCGGCATCGGCGAGTCGCGCAGCGGTTCGTTGCGCGGGTTCAAGGCGTCGTGGTCGGATTGGGGCACGCTGGATTTCGAAGCGATCCTGCTGCGGGCACAGCGGGAGTTTCCAGGCCAGCCGATTGATGTGGTCGGCCACAGTTTTGGCGGCTGTGCGGCGGGGCTGGGGGCATCCGGCGCGGTGATCCGGCGAATCGTGACCGTGGGCGCGCAGTTCGCCTACTGGCGCGATTACGCCGCCGCCGGGCGCTGGCAGATGTTTGCCAAATGGCATGTGGTCATGCCGGTGATCACGGCACTCTGCGGGTATTTCCCCGGCAAGCGCCTGGGTTGGCTGGAGGATACGCCGGCAGGCGTGGTGCGCGACTGGAGCACGCCAACGCCCAGGTATGAGACGCGGCCCAGCGGACGGGCCTTGGCGGACTTGCCATTCAGCCGCGTAAAGGCGCAGGTGCTGGCGATCAGCATCACCGATGACCCCTTCGGCACCGTGGCGGCGATTGAACGGTTGCTGGGTTACTTCGACGGCAGCGAGCGCACCCATCTGCGCATTGCCCCTGAAGACATCGGCGAAAAACAGGTCGGACATTTCGCGTTCTTTCGCAGCGAGTATCAGGATCGGTTGTGGCCGATTGCATTGGCATGGCTGCAACACGGTCAATTAACGGCGGATACCCTTGGGATTTCCCTCAACCTGCGCTTCAATACCCCACCCAGATCCTGACCCAAGGACGTGAGCCCATGGCCTCGCCGAACAAGCAGCAAAAACGTGCCCACCGGGCCAAGGCCAAGGCCAAGCAGAACCGCACCCAGCGCGCCGTCGCGAGCAAGCCGGATGCGTTTGCCGGCGATGACGACCGGATTGACCTTGAGTCAGTGGATTTGACCGAGCTCTTCGTGGAGATGCGCACCGCCGGCGAGACCAGCCAGCAGGCCCTCTGCGCGGTATTCCTGGCCCACCCGCTGCTCGCGCTGGTGCTGGAGCAGGAAGGCGAAGAGGAAGCCACCGACTTTATCCTGGCGGCACTGATCGAGTATCGGCAGTGGGCCACCGACAGCGACGATGAAGCCGCCGCACTGGCGTGGATCGAATCGCCGCAGTTCCAGGCGGATTACGTCGCCGCATCCGAGGCCCTCACCAACTAAAACCAAATGTGGGAGGGGGCTTGCCCCCTCCCACATTTGAACTGCGGCGCAATCAAGCACCGCATTCCATCACATCAATTCAGCACCGCAGCTCCCACTCTCTGCGCCTTGCGACGGCTGGACACAATCAACCCGGCCGCCACTACCAGCAAGCTCAAGACCCCAGTCGCGATGATCTCGACCCGATGCGCTTCCTGGAACAGCATGATGGTCAATGTGCCGACGATGAATACCATCACCGCGTAGGTCAGGCCTGGGAACAGCCACATCTTGAAGACAATTTTCTCGCCCGTCGCCATGCGCTTCTGACGCATACGCAGTTGCGACACTGCAATCACCAGGTACACCAGCAACGCGATGGCGCCGGAGCTGGCCAGCAGGAATTCGAACACCGCAGCCGGTGCCACGTAGTTGGCAAATACCGCCAGGAACGCCGCGCCGGTTGACAGCAATACCGCCCAGTAAGGCGTGCCGCTCTTGTTGGTGCGCTTGGCCACGGCCGGTGCATCGCCGCGACGGCCCAGGGAGAACAGCATGCGCGAAGCGGTGTACAGCGCCGAGTTCAGGCAGCTGGTAACGGCAACCAGGACCACCAGGTCGACGATCAGCTTGGCGTTCGGGATACCCATGCGTTCCAGCACGGTCTGGTAGGAACCTACCGCCGCCAGGGTCGGATCATTCCAAGGCACCAGGGACACGACGATGAAGATCGACAACAGGTAGAACAAACCAATCCGCCAGATCACCGAGTTGGTGGCCTTGGTGATTTGCTGGCCCGGGTTCTTCGATTCAGCGGCGGCGATGGTGACGATCTCGGTGCCCATGAAGGAGAACATCGTGGTCAGGATCGCGGCCAATACCGCGCCCATGCCGTTGGGCATAAAGCCTTGGGTGTCAAAGAGGTGGGAAACGCCGCTGACCTGGCTGGTCGGCAGGAAGCCGAAAATCGCCGCCAGGCCGAGGATCACAAAGCCCACGATCGCCACGACCTTGATCAACGCAAACCAAAACTCGAACTCACCGTAGTTCTTCACGCTGAACAGGTTGGTTGCCGTCAGCAGCAAGGTAATGATCAGCGTAAAGGCCCAGATGGCCACATCCGGGAACCAGGCGTGGAGAATGGTCGCGGCGGCGTTGGCTTCCAATGGAATCACCAGCACCCAGAACCACCAGTACAGCCAGCCGATAGTAAAACCGGCCCAGTGACCGATCGCACGGTCGGCGTAAGTGGAGAACGAACCGGTGTCCGGCGACGCCACGGCCATTTCGGCCAGCATGCGCATCACCAAGACCACCAGCGTACCCGCTGCGGCATATGCCAGCAGGACCGCAGGGCCGGCGGCAGCAATCGCATGGCCTGAGCCGACAAACAAACCGGCACCAATGACGCCGGCAATCGACAGCATGGTGACGTGACGCGGTTTGAGCCCCTGTTCGAGGTCATTGGAGCTTTGCGTACTACTCATTGACACACCTTTGCGAGGAATTGCGAAAACGGTCCGCCCGGCCTGGGCTCTTCCTCGTGAAAAGAAACCAACAGGGCGTTCTTTATTTTTTACGCAAGATTTGCGCCAAAATGTTACAAAACCGCGATTGACGCGGCCTGCAGGACGATTCACCAGTCATCGCAAGTCATTGAGAACAATGGCATTCCGCTATAGCGTTACCGTGCGACTCACTTTCAAGACGAACAAGCGCACCAAAAACACACACGAAAAGTACGCAGCGCGCCATAAAAGGGCCGATAGCTACCGTTTGCCCGTTTAACCCTTCCAACACCCGCCCAAAGCTGGCACCATCGCGCCCTTTTTCACGCGAAGCCTGCGGATTCACGGGTTAAAACGGTTGTTCGGTTGTTGATGGCGCGACACCCTGCTGTGCCGATGCGACACCCTGCCGCACACCGCCCGTTTACCGCCCGCCGCGCTGTTGGCCGCCATCAGGACGCTATGCTAGCTTGGCGCCTCGCCAGGAAGGCGGCCCAACAGCGAAGATCGCAATGAACACAATGAGGACCCCACATGGCCGAGGCCACGCCCGCGCTTGAAATCCGCAACTTGCATAAACGCTATGGTGAGCTGGAGGTACTCAAAGGTATCTCGCTGACCGCTCGCGACGGCGATGTGATCTCGATCCTGGGTTCCTCCGGTTCCGGCAAGTCCACGTTCCTGCGCTGCATCAACCTGCTGGAAAACCCACACCAGGGCCAGATCCTCGTGGCCGGCGAAGAACTCAAGCTCAAGGCCGCGAAAAACGGCGAGTTGCTGGCCGCTGACGGCAAGCAGATCAACCGCCTGCGCAGCGAAATCGGTTTTGTGTTTCAAAACTTTAACCTGTGGCCGCACATGAGCATCCTCGACAACATCATCGAGGCCCCTCGCCGCGTGCTCGGCCAAAGCAAGGCCGAGGCCATAGAAGTGGCCGAAGCCCTGCTGGACAAGGTCGGTATCGCCGACAAGCGCCATGCCTACCCGGCGCAATTGTCCGGCGGCCAGCAACAACGCGCCGCCATCGCGCGCACCCTGGCGATGCAGCCCAAGGTCATCCTGTTCGACGAACCCACTTCAGCCCTTGACCCGGAAATGGTCCAGGAAGTACTTAATGTGATCCGCGCGCTGGCCGAAGAAGGCCGCACCATGCTGCTGGTCACCCACGAAATGGGCTTCGCCCGTCAGGTGTCCAGTGAAGTGGTGTTCCTCCACCAGGGCCTGATCGAAGAGCAAGGATCGCCACAGCAGGTGTTTGAAAACCCGCTTTCGGCGCGCTGCAAACAATTCATGTCCAGCAACCGCTAACGGAGCAACATGCATGCAGAACTATAAAAAATTCCTTCTGGCCGCGGCCGTCTCGATGGCGTTCAGCGCCACGGCCATTGCAGAAACCCTGACCATGGGGATCGAAGCGGCCTACCCGCCGTTCAACAATAAAGACGCCAGCGGCCAAGTGGTCGGCTTCGACAAAGACATCGGCGACGCCCTGTGCGCCAAGATGAAAGTCGAGAAGTGCGACGTGTACGTGTCCGACTGGGACGGCATCATCCCGGCCCTGAATGCCAAGAAGTTCGACTTCCTGGTGTCCTCGCTGTCGATCACCGACGAGCGCAAGCAAGCCGTCGACTTCACCGACCCGTACTACTCCAACAAGCTGCAGTTCATCGCGCTCAAGGCCACCGCAGACTTCAAGACCGACGCCGCCTACCTGAAGGGCAAGGTTATCGGCGCCCAACGCGCGACGCTGGCCGGTACCTACCTGGAAGACAAGCTGCCTGACACCGAAGCCAAGCTCTACGACACCCAGGAAAACGCCTACCTTGACCTGACGTCCGGCCGCCTCGACGGGATCCTCGCCGACAAGTACGTGCAGTACGAATGGCTCAAGAGCAAAGACGGTTCGGCCTACGAGTTCAAGGGCGACCCGGTTGTCGAGAGCGACAAGATCGGTATCGCCGTACGCAAGGGCGACCCGCTGCGCGAGCGCCTGAACAAAGCCCTGGCAGAGATCAAGGCTGACGGCACCTACAAGAAGATCAACGACAAGTACTTCCCGTTCAGCATCGAATGACCTGAACGGCCTGCCCGGCACGCTCACTTGAGCGCGCCGGCTTTCAGCAATGCCTGCCGCGATATGAAAACACCATGAATTTCGATCTCTACGGATTCGGCCCGGCGCTCGCTGCCGGCGCGCTGATGACCGTCAAACTGGCGCTCACAGCGTTATGCCTGGGGCTGGTACTCGGCCTCGCCGGTGCCCTGGCCAAGACTTCCCCGTACAAGCCGTTGCAATGGCTGGGCGGTACTTACTCGACAATCGTTCGCGGTGTGCCGGAGCTGCTGTGGGTGCTGCTGATTTACTTCGGCACGATCAACGCCATGCGCTCACTGGGTGAGCTGCTCGATATTCCCGACCTGTCCCTCAGCGCCTTTGCCGCTGGCGTGATCGCCCTGGGCCTGTGTTTCGGCGCCTACGCCACGGAAGTGCTGCGGGGTGCAATCATCTCCATTCCCAAAGGCCACCGCGAAGCGGGTGTGGCGCTGGGCCTGTCGAAGTTTCGTATCTTTACCCGGTTGATCATGCCGCAGATGTGGCGCATCGCCCTGCCGGGCCTGGGCAATCTGTTCCTGATCCTGATGAAAGATACCGCGCTGGTCACGGTCATCGGCCTCGAAGAAATCATGCGCCATGCGCAGATTGCCGTAACGGTTACCAAACAACCTTTCACCTTCTATATGGTCGCCGCATTCATCTACCTGGGCCTGACGTCGCTGTCGATGGTGGCCATGCACTTCCTGGAACAACGCGCCGCCCGCGGCTTCGTGAGGACGACGTAATGGAATGGGAAGTCATCATCAAGTGGCTGCCGAAGTTTATCCAGGGCGCCATCCTGACCCTGGAGCTGGTGAGCATCGCTGTGATCCTCGGCCTGATCCTGGCCATCCCCCTGGGTATCGCGCGCTCGTCCAGGCACCTGTCTGTGCGCGCCCTGCCTTACGCTTATATCTTTTTCTTTCGCGGCACGCCGCTGCTGGTGCAGTTGTTCCTGGTCTATTACGGCCTGGCCCAATTCGACAGCATCCGCTCAAGTTTCATGTGGAAGTACCTGCGCGATCCGTTCTGGTGTGCCACCGCCACCATGACGCTGCACACCGCAGCGTACATCGCCGAGATCCTGCGGGGTGCCATCCAGGCCATTCCGCCTGGGGAAATCGAAGCCGCCCGTGCGCTGGGCATGTCCAGGCCCAAGACGCTGTTCTACATCATCCTGCCCCGGGCCGCGCGCATCGGATTGCCGGCCTACAGCAACGAAGTGATCCTGATGCTCAAGGCCAGCTCGCTGGCGAGCACCGTGACTCTGCTGGAGCTGACTGGCATGGCCAGGACGATCATCGCGCGCAACTACCTGACGGTGGAGATGTTCTTCACCGCCGGCGTGTTCTACCTGCTGATCTCCTTCCTGCTGGTACGCGGCTTCAAGCTGCTGGAACGCTGGCTGCGCGTCGATGCCTGCCAGGGACGTTGAAGCCCGCTTCGAGGCGCTGGATGCGTTTCTGATCGAGCACCAAGGGCTGTGGCGACCACGGCCCTTTGTGCATCGGCAGTTGCCTTGGGAAACCGAGCATCCGCAACTGGCCCGATGGCTGCGTCAACGCTCCTTGTCCGACGCGGAAACCAGCCATAACCATCCCCACACCCTACCGGCGCCAGCGCCTTTTCCCTCACTGGCCCGCGAAGCCTTGCGCCTCAGTGCTGTGGATAAGTTACCGACGCAGCCCCTGCAACCGGCGGCGCGCCGCCTGAATGTCGACGTACCCGGGCGTAAATGGCAGCAAATCGAAGCCTTCGGCGCCGCGTTGCAGTTTGCGCAAACACCCCGGCATTGGCTGGACTGGTGCGCCGGCAAGGGCCACCTCGGCCGCCGCCTGTTGCACACCGGCCAGCAACTGACCTGCCTGGAATACGACCCGGCGCTGATCGCGGCAGGCCAGGCCTTGAGCGACCACCATGGCCTGCCCGTCACCCATCGCCTGCAAGATGTCATGGCGGACGTAAGCCTAGACCCCGAGCACACCCCCGTCGCCCTGCATGCCTGCGGCGACCTGCATGTGCGCCTGCTGCAACTGGCCAGTGCCGCCGGCTGCAAGCAACTGGCCGTAGCGCCGTGCTGCTACAACCGCATCCACGCGGACGCCTACCAACCGCTGTCCGAAGCGGGCCGTGCTTCCACCTTGCAGCTGTCGGTCGACGACCTTGGCCTGCCCCTCAGCGAAACCGTCACGGCCGGCAAACGCGTGCGGCTGCAGCGGGACACCTCAATGGCCCGCCGCCTGGGTTTCGATCAGTTACAACGCCAGTTACGCCATTGCGACGAGTACCTGCCCACCCCGTCCCTGCCCGCCGGTTGGCTGGACAAACCCTTCGCCGACTACTGCCAGGCGTTGGCCAGTCTCAAAGGGTTATCCACAGGTGAACAGGATTGGGCGGCGCTGGAGGCGCACGGCTGGCGACGTTTGGCCGAGGTCAGGAACCTGGAGTTGGTGCGTGGGCTGTTTCGGCGCCCACTTGAGCTGTGGCTGGTCCTGGATCGGGCACTGTTTCTGGCCGAACGTGGCTACAGGGTCGAGGTGGGCAGCTTCTGCGAAACCGCACTGACACCACGCAACTTGATGGTGCTTGCCGAGCGCGATTAAGGGGCAGGATTGTCGCACCCCGACCTGTGGATAACTCTGTTGATGGAATCTTTACAAAGCCTGTAGCCATCTACGCTACCGGCAAAAAGCCACGCTGTTCATTTTTTGTTCATACAATAAAACGCACGTAAAACAGGCAGTTGCGGCGTGTTGAGAACGGTTGCACAAAACAGCAGTTTCGTGACACCTGTACCCCACCGATTGTGCATAAGCATCTGGCGTCAAGCTTATAAACCGTGCTTTAGGCGCGCTTTTTACGGGCGATCAATAACCGGCAAAGTTCGCTGATATCGTCACCGGCCAGGCTCGGGACCGAGCTACCCAGCGGGTCGGCTGCAAAGGCCAGGGCTTCGCTGATCGCCGGATCACGGTGGACGACTTCCAACGGGTATTCGCCTCGACGCAGCTTGAAGGCATCGAGCATATCCAGGTTGAACGCCGAGTTTTCGTCCAGTTGATTGATCACAAAGTGACAACGGGGTGGGCGTTCACGCTCAAGGTGGGGCGCCAGCAGTGCGTCCAATTGATCCAGCGTGCCGAGGCAAGCGGCATTCGGTTGGGCGACCACCAGCACAATATCGGCCACGCTCAACGCCTGATGGAGATAAACGTTGTTCCCTGCGGGGGTATCGACGATCACCATATGCCCTTCACTCAGCCCCAGTGCCGACAGGCGCTGAGCCAGCCACTTCGGTTCACGGGTCAACCAACGTTGCAGGTTCTCCTTCTGTTGGGTGTCGGTGTCGCCAAAGGGGATAACCTGACATCCGGCGAACCCCGATTGCAGGATGCTCTGCCAGGGTCTGTTGAGCAGGCTGCTACGGCCCACGCCAGGTAGCTCACGATCGACACCAAAGTGCTGGTGCAAGGCATTCTGGGGATCCAGGTCTACCGCCACGACCGACTCACCCAGACGCTGCAGGCCGCTGCTCAGCGCCGTAGCCAAGGTGCTTCGGCCCACGCCACCATTGACTGACACCAACGCCACAACGGTCGGGCGTAGCGCGCTCAATGGTTCATTTTGTGGATGTTCATGGGCATAAGTCCCCTGAGCACTTAGGCGCGAACCCTCTTTGTGGTTTACCCGAGTGCCATCATCGAACGGAATGCTGCCAAAAAAGTGCAAGCGCGCATTTCTTCCCGTGGGGTCCCGGGAAACGCCCTTGCCGAACAAGGCAAATAGATCATCAGTGCGGCTCATAGCCGGAGCTCCTTAACAGCGCCATTTAAAGACGTGAAAGGTCGGCAAGGTGAGGCTTCACCGCAGGTCTTTTTGTAGGCGTCTTCGTTGCCATATTCTGTGACAGCGCTAACGAGGTGTCATTATTTTGATGAAACCCACACAACCCTTTCGGACGAGCGGAAAAAGGCCAATTTCCTGACGCATATTTACTCCAATTCAATGGCGGTGATTTCATCGTGCCATTGTTTTTTACCCAGTATCACCGCACCATTGCCGCACCTTCAATGCTGCAAGCTTGGGTAATCGCAGTGGCGTTACGCTTTAAACTCCCGCGGATTCTGTACGGTCTTGCCATCACGCTGTTGCTGGGTGGCGGCCTGCTGGGCGATTTGCTCGCCGATTGGGATTTCAGCCAGATCAGCCGCCGCGCCGAGTCGCTTTACGGGCCACTGGGCCCCGGGCGTCAGCGCATCGATGCGTGGCAACAATTGCTGTCGACGCAAAAGCAGGTAAGTGAGGCCGAGCAGCTCAAAGTAGTGAACTTGTTCTTCAACCGCCAGTTGCACTACGAGGAAGACATCGACCTGTGGCACGAGATTGATTATTGGGCGACCCCCATTCAATCCCTGTGGAAAGGCGCGGGCGATTGTGAAGACTACGCCATCGCCAAATACTTCAGCCTGCGGCATCTGGGCGTACCGGCCGAGAAGCTGCGCATAACCTACGTCAAGGCCTTGCGCCAGAACCGTGCGCATATGGTGCTGACATACTATGCAAGCCCCGAAGCCATGCCCTTGGTGCTGGACAGCCTGATGGACCCCATTCTGCCTGCCAGCCAACGTCCGGACCTGCTGCCCGTTTATGCGTTTAACGGCGAAGGGCTGTGGCTGCCGGGCGCTGCGGGCAACAAAAAAGTCGGTGATACCAAGCGCCTGTCACGCTGGCAGGACGTCTTGAAGAAAATGAGCGCAGAAGGGTTTCCGACCAGTTCGGATAATTAACAGGAGCTACGATGTCACTGTTCAAACAATTGCTGATCGCTATCTGCGTGTTCCTGGTGGTCGCGTTCAGCGGTAGCTTCATCGTCAGCCTGGAGAGTTCGCGTACCCAGTACGTCAACCAACTGCGCTCCCACGCCCAGGACGCGGCCACTGCGCTGGCACTGTCACTGACGCCGAACATCGACGACCCGGCGATGACCGAACTGATGGTCAGCTCGATCTTCGACAGTGGCTACTACGCGAGCATCCGCGTGATAGACCTGAGCAATAACCAGGTGCTGGTGGAACGTGCCGCCGAGCCGGACGCCAGCAACGTACCGGCCTGGTTCGTGAAGATGATCGGCCTGGCGCCGGCCGGCGGCGATGCCATCGTCAGCCGTGGCTGGCAGCAGGCGGCACGGGTTGAAGTGGTCAGTCACCCGATGTTTGCCCTGGCAAAACTCTGGCAAAGCGCACTGGGCAGCCTGGGTTGGCTGCTGATCTGCGGTGCCGTAAGTGCGGTACTCGGCGCGCTGTTGCTGCGCCGCCAGTTGAAGCCGTTGGACTATATGGTGGAGCAGTCCCACGCCATTGCGCGTCGCGAGTTCCTCAGCCTGCCCGACCTGCCCCACACCCCCGAATTGCGCCGCGTCGTGCAGGCCATGAACCAGATGGTGGAGAAGCTCAAGGCGTTGTTCCACGAGCAGACCGAGCGCAGCGAGAAGCTGCGGGTGGAGTCCTACCAGGACAGCCTGACCGGGCTGGCCAACCGTCGCTACTTCGAGATGCAACTGCAATCGCGGGTCAGCAATCTCGAAGAGTCCAGTTCGGGCTACCTGCTGATGTTGCGGGTCAACGATTTGAGCGGTCTCAACCAGCGCCTGGGCGGGCAGCGTACCGACCAACTGTTGCAGGCCGTCAGCCAGCAGCTGGTGCGAACCTGTGCCAAATACCCGGAAACCCAAAACCTGATCACCCGCAGTCGAGGTGGCGAGTTCGCGGTGCTTGCCCCGGGCCTGGTGCGGGACGAAGCGCTGCAACTGGCCCAGGCGCTGGAAAGCACCCTGCAAAGCCTGCACGAAACGGGCGCCACCGACCTGTCGACCGTGGCCTTCATCGGGCTGGCGCCGTACAACCCTGGCGATGCCTCGGCAGATCTGTTGATGCTGGCCGACCAGGCACTGGCCCAGGCTGAAGCCAGCGTTGGCCAAAGCTGGGTGTGCCTGGAACACCAAACCACGGGCACCACCAGCGACGACCCGCACAGCTGGCACACATTGCTCGACGACGCCCTGAACCAAGGGCGCTTCCGTTTGTTTTTCCAGCCCGTAGTAAGCAGCAGCGACACCCGACAGGTGCTGCATTACAAGGTGCTGTCCCGCCTGCTCGATAATCAGGGCCAGACCATCGCGGCCGGCCACTTCCTGCCTTGGCTGGAACGCTTCGGCTGGACCGCGCGCCTCGATCAACTGATGCTCGACCTGGTGATCAAGCACCTGACGCAGCACACCCCAGCGGTGGCGCTGAACCTCTCGGCCGCAACCTTGAATGACCCACAGGCCCTGGAGCGGGTGTTCGAACGCCTGGCCCAGCACCCGGCTCTGGGGCCGCGCTTGACGCTGGAGATCGGCGAAGAGCAAGTGCCCGAGCAAACCCAGCTGGAGCGTCTTACCCGCCGCATGCGCAGCCTCGGGTACAGCCTCGGCCTGCAACGTTTCGGTGGCCGCTTCAGCATGATCGGCAACCTGGCGAACCTGGGCCTGGCGTACCTCAAGATCGACGGCAGCTACATCCGAGCCATCGACCAGGAAAGCCATAAGCGCTTCTTTATCGAAGCGATCCAGCGCGCCGCCCACAGCATTGACCTGCCGCTGATTGCCGAGCGAGTAGAAACCGAGGGTGAGTTACGAGTGATTCGCGAGATGGGTATTGAAGGGGTGCAAGGCCAACTGGTCGGTGAACCGGCGCCCTGGAAGTGAAGCACTGACGCATCGTGCCTCCTTGACGGGTACGCCGTGAAGGAGGTGCGTGGGCGTCAGATCAAACCGGTTTCATCGTCATTGATCAGCTCGCTCAAGCCACCCAACGCCGCCCTGGCCTGGGTACGCTCCAAAAACTTGGCCTGTGCTGCCGGCGGCAAGTCGGTGATGCTCATCACGTTCTTGGTGATCAGTACCTGGATCAAGTCATCCAGCACTCGAATCATCTCAAGGTCACTTTGCTTGAGCTGTTTGAGGCTGTTGTCGACCAGATCATCGGCAAACCACGCCTGAATCTCATGATGGTCAGCCGGCAGCGTCTCGGTGGCTTCGGCGTAGGCCTGCGCCTCGACGCGAATCAAAGCGTTGTGTTGATCGCGTTGCACGTAGAACATCAACGTTCTCCCAATAAAAAATCCCTGCAGGCGCCGCGCACGGCCCCACAGAGATTACACGCATTTTTCCGAAGCCGATGCCAACGGGGCGCCAATCTCGAAAGATTGACGCCCCGTGGGTGATCAGTCGTGGTGTTTGACGGTCAAGTCGCCACCCGCGATCAGGTTGTTGATCGCGGAGCTGCCAGCCCCCCAGTTGGCGCCATCGACTTTGATGGTGACATCAGCCGTGCCGCCACCCGACGCCGTGAACGACCCGGTGCTGCTGACGCTCAACGTCGAATTACCCGACGAGTCGGTGGTCAGCTTCAAGTAGCTGGACAAGTTGTTGTCGTTATTGCCCTGGAGCAAATCGGACAGGTCCAGCTTGTCGCCTTCGCCGTGCTTGAAGTCCGTGATGCGATCAAAGCCGCCGTTGGTGTTGGTGTCGCCTTTGAGCCACACAAAGGTATCGGCACCCGCGCCGCCGGTCAGGATGTCGTTACCCTTGCCGCCCACCAGGATGTCGTTGCCGGCACCGCCGGAGAGGGTGTCGTTGCCGCCCTGGCCGAACAGGATGTCGTTGCCGGCATTGCCGATCAGGGTGTCGCCGCCATCATTGGTGCCATAGATGTTCGACGCGTTGGCCAGTGCACCGACGTCCTGCACATGCTCGGTGATGTACTGATGCAAGGTGCGGTCATCGATCTGGTCGACGGTGGTGGACAGCTTCTCGGCGGCGAACGCCTTGAGTGCCGCACTGCCTTCCTGGCCTTTGTAGCTGATCAGGTCACCGAAGATGATGTCATTGCCCGAACCGCCGGAAACGCTGTCGGCACCCGCATCGGCGGTATGGCCGGTGATGGTATCCGCCAGTTTCGCGGTGTCGATCGTGCTGACCGTCTTGTCGGTATCGAAGTACTTCTGGAGCATGTCCTTATCGACGTTGTTGCCCAGGCCGATGGCTTGTACTTCAACACCGCCCGAGACCGCAGTCGTCAACGCCGTGTAAGCGGCCTTGGCGTTTTCCAGCGCGTAGTCATAACGGCCGGAGTTGCCGGCAGCGCCCGCGACGTCGAAACCACCGCGGCCGTCAGACACAACATAACCTTCAAAGGTCTTGGTGCCGTACGAGTCGTACGAGTAGACCTTGCCGTCCTTGTCGACGATGACCTGCGTCTGGCCATAGATCGTTGCGGTGACCGGAGTCGTCTGGCCCAGGGTGTAGGTGTAGCCGTTGACCTTGTTGTCAAAGGTAACGTTGGACCCCCACCAGGAGCTGGTATACCCCAGGCTGATGTTGTCATACGTGGCGTTGTAGACATTCGGCTCACCATCGGTAATGAAATACGTCAGGTTTTTTGCACCGGCGTTGCTGGTGGCGTCACTGCTCTTGAACCAGGCCGTCGCCGCGTTGAAGGCATCCTGGTAGTTGGTCACGTCGCTCGGGTTGGAGGCCATATTATTCAACACGGCCTGCAAGGCAGCCTTGGCGGCAGCCTGGTCGGCCAGGTTGACCGACACTTGGGATTCAACCTTGGTATCGAAGTCGACCAGCAGCACTTTCACCACACCCGACCCCGTCAGCTTGGCGTTGGCGATCAAGGTATCGAAAATGCTGGAGAGCTGGGTTTTGATCGACGACATCGCACTCGACCCGATACTGCCCGAGGTGTCGACGATAAACGCGATGTTGTAGTTGCTGCCCGGGGTGGTGATACCGCCCTTGTCGCCGACCACGATGTTGTTGGCCGAGCTGGAGCCCAGGTCGATGGTATCCGCCGCCGCACCGCCTTCCGTGACAGGGGTGTAGACCTGGGGCTTGACCGTGATGGTCGTCGTCGCCACTGACGAACTCAGGCTGTTGCTGCCTTCATTGTCAGTCACGGCGATGTCGATGGTGCGGTCACCAATGGCCGGGTACTTGCTGGTGCTGGAATACTGGAACGACTCGAGCAGCGCCTTGTAGGTCGCAGCATCCGCCACACCCGACAGGGTCAGCACGATCTTGCCGCTGACGTCGGTGCCGACGCTGGTCACGGTGACGCCTTTGTAGGTACCGCCCACTGCCACCAGGTTGGAGCTGAGCACGTCACCCGAACTGGCGTTTTTCAGGGTGATGGTCGCACTTTGCATCTGGGTGCTGTCGACGTCAGCGATGGCCACATTGCCGGTAATCGCAACGCCGTTGGTGCCGCGTTCGGTGTACGAGGTGCTGAAGCCAGTGGCAACAGAGCCGTCGACGGTGCTGAGGTCCAGGGTTGGCGCGTCATTGACCGCAGTGACCACGATGCTCACTTTGCCAGTGGTCACCGCTTCAACGCCGGTGCTCAACTCTTTGGCCGTCGCTTTCACGGTCAGATCAAAACTGGCGGTGGAGTCCTTGAACGGTGTAACCGTCAGGGTTTTCAGGTTCCAGGTGCTGACATCGTACAGCGTGGTTGCGCCAGTCGAGGTGATGCTGTGCCCCGTGGTGCCGTCGGTAATCACGGTGCCTGCCGGCAAGCCGCTGATTTCCACCTTGTGGGATTCCGAACCGTCGTTGTCGACAAACGTGGTGGTAATCGGCGCGACCTTGATGGCGGTGTCTTCCGGCCCACGGTTGTAGACGTAGCCGGTGTAATAGCCTTCGCCGTTGACCACGTGGCTGTCACCGAGGACCGCACCGGCCGCTTTCAACGCGTCCACGCTGGTGTAGGTCTGCACGCCGCTGTTGCCCAGCGACATCGACGGGCCATTGTTGATCGACACATTGACGTCGTAGTTGCCCGCGCCAGCCTGGTTGTAGTGGTAGATATCGAGGGTGTAATAGCCCGACTCGGTCGGCGTATAGGCCGTCCCGGTAATCGCGCTGCCCTTGCTCCAGGTCTCGCTGGCGACCAACTTGCCGCCTACAGTGATTGCCAGGCTGTCATCGGCCGTACCGGTGAAGGTGTAGCTCTTGCCGGCTTCCAGATAGATCAGGCCAGAGACCTTGGTCGCGGTGCCATCCGCCACGTTACTGTTGCTGACACTGCTGGTCACACCCGTAGAGACAGCGCTCGCAGCGATCTTGGCGTCGATCACCTTGATCAGGTCACTGGAGTTGACCACACCGTTACCGTTGGTCCCCAAATCAGTGCGCAGGGTGCCGCCGGTCCAGGTTTGAATGGTCAAGCCTGTCGGCACAGCGCCGAATGCGCCGACCGTCACGACCGGAACGTCCGTCACCGGGTGGATATCCACAGTGATGGTCTTGGTGTCGCTGTAGGAGTTGCCATCGGTAGCCTGGAACTTCAGCTGGGTGTAATCGCCTTGCATGTTACCCACGCCGGTGCCGCCGAAGCTGTTGTCGCCCGACTCGTTGGCTGCCGGGGTGTAACGCACATTGTGGTTATCGAAGTCAGCCTGGCTGAACGACTTGCCCGCCGAGGTATCGGTCTTCAGATCGTTGGTGGTGAGTTTGACCCACGTGCCGTTGACGTTGTACTCGATGGCGCCGGCAGGCAGGCTGGTGAACACCACTTTCGGGTTAGCGGAGTCTTCATCCTTGACGCCGAAGGTGGCCCAGGTCAGTTCGACCGAGGTGTCTTCGTTGCTCTGGATGTAGCCGTTGCTGGCGGTTGGAGTGTCGTCGACCAAAATCACGGTCGGCTGCCCGGTGCTGTGGGAGTTCAGCCCTTCAGGGTCGGTGACGGTCAGGTCGATCTTCGGCAGTTGATTGCCGGCGTTGACGAAGTCCGCGCCCTTCTGGGTCAGCACAATGTTGTTACCGGACAGGCTGTAGTAGCCGTCTACGTTGCTGTTGCCGGTGAAAGTGATCGTCAGACCCGCGCGCGGCGTTTCTTCGTCGGAGGCCGTGAAGGTACCGGCGACAGTGCCCGCTTTAGCAGCGTTCTCATCGAGGGTATTGGCCGCGATGCTGATCACCGGCACATCGTTGTGCAGGATGACAGTCGGCTGCCCAGTGCTGTGAGAGTTCAAGCCTTCAGGGTCAGTGACAGTCAGGTCGATCTTCGGCAGTTGATTGCCGGCGTTAACGAAGTCGGCGCCCTTCTGGGTCAACACAACGTTGTTGCCGGACAGGCTGTAGTAGCCATCCACATTGCTGTTTCCAGTAAAGGAAACAGTCAAACCTTCGCGTGGTGTTTCTTCATCAGTCGCAGTGAAGCGGCCAGCGACGGTGCCCGCAGTAGCAGAGTTCTCGTCGATGGTGACTGGCGCGACGCTGATGACCGGCACGTCGTTGTGCAGGATGACGGTCGGCTGCCCAGTGCTGTGAGAGTTCAAGCCTTCAGGGTCGGTGACAGTCAGGTCGATCTTCGGCAGTTGATTGCCGGCGTTGACGAAGTCCGCGCCCTTCTGGGTCAGCACAATGTTGTTACCGGACAGGCTGTAGTAGCCGTCTACGTTGCTGTTACCGGTGAAAGTGATCGTCAGACCCGCGCGCGGCGTTTCTTCGTCGGAGGCCGTGAAGGTACCGGCGACAGTGCCCGCCTTAGCGGCGTTCTCATCGAGGGTATTGGCCGCGATGGTGATCACCGGGATGTCGTTGTGCAGGGTGACGGTCGGCTGGCCAGTGCTGTGAGAGTTCAAGCCTTCAGGGTCGGTGACAGTCAGGTCGATCTTCGGCAGTTGATTGCCGGCGTTGACGAAGTCAGCACCTTTTTGCGTCAGTACAACGTTGTTGCCAGACAGACTGTAGTAACCGTCTACGTTGCTGTTGCCGGTGAAGGTGATCGTCAGACCCGCGCGCGGCGTTTCTTCGTCGGAGGCCGTGAAGGTACCGGCGACAGTGCCCGCCTTAGCGGCGTTCTCATCGAGGGTATTGGCCGCGATGGTGATCACCGGGATGTCGTTGTGCAGAGTGACCGTCGGCTGGCCGGTGCCGTTGGAACTGGCGCCATCAGGGTCGGTGACGGTCAGGTCGATTTTCGGCAGTTGATTGCCGGCGTTAACGAAGTCGGCGCCCTTCTGGGTCAACACAACGTTGTTGCCGGACAGGCTGTAGTAGCCATCCACGTTGCTGTTTCCAGTAAAGGAAACAGTCAAACCTTCGCGTGGGGTTTCTTCGTCAGTCGCAGTGAAGCGGCCAGCGACGGTACCCGCAGTAGCAGAGTTCTCGTCGATGGTGACTGGCGCGACGCTGATGACCGGCACGTCGTTATGCAAGGTGACAGTCGGTTGACCAGTGCCATTGGAGCTGAGCCCCTCAGGATCGGTAACCGTCAGGTCGATCTTCGGCAGTTGATTGCCAGCGTTAACGAAGTCGGCACCTTTTTGCGTCAGTACAACGTTATTGCCGGACAGGCTGTAGTAGCCATCCACGTTGCTGTTTCCAGTAAAGGAAACAGTCAGGCCTTCGCGCGGGGTTTCTTCGTCAGTCGCGGTGAAACGACCAGCGACGGTGCCCGCAGTAGCAGAGTTCTCATCGATGGTGACTGGCGCGACGCTGATCACTGGCACGTCGTTATGCAAGGTGACAGTAGGCTGACCAGTGCCATTGGAGCTGAGCCCCTCAGGGTCGGTAACCGTCAGATCAATCTTCGGCAGTTGATTGCCGGCGTTAACAAAGTCAGCGCCCTTCTGCGTCAGTACAACGTTGTTATCAACGATGGCGTAGTAGCCGTCGGCATTGCTGTTGCCGGTGAAGGAAACCGTCAAACCTTCGCGTGGCGTTTCTTCATCAGTCGCAGTGAAGCGGCCAGCAACGGTGCCCGCCGTAGCGGAGTTCTCATCGATGGTTTCAGGGGCAACGCTGATGACCGGCACGTCGTTATGCAGCGTGACCGTCGGCTGACCAGTGCCATTGGAGCTGAGCCCCTCTGGATCGGTAACCGTCAGATCAATTTTCGGCAGTTGATTGCCGGCGTTAACGAAGTCAGCACCTTTTTGCGTCAGTACAACGTTGTTGCCAGACAGACTGTAGTAACCGTCTACGTTGCTGTTGCCGGTGAAGGTGATCGTCAGACCCGCGCGCGGCGTTTCTTCATCGGTCGCGGTGAAGCGGCCAGCGACGGTGCCCGCAGTAGCAGAGTTCTCGTCGATGGTTTCTGGGGAAACGCTGATGACCGGCACGTCGTTATGCAGAGTGACAGTAGGCTGACCAGTGCCATTGGAGCTAAGCCCCTCTGGATCGGTAACCGTCAGGTCAATCTTCGGCAGTTGATTGCCGGCGTTAACAAAATCCGCACCTTTCTGAGTCAGCACAACGTTGTTGCCGGACAGGCTGTAGTAGCCGTCTGCGTTGCTGTTGCCCGTAAAGGAAACAGTCAGGCCTTCGCGAGACGTTTCTTCATCGGTCGCGGTGAAACGGCCTGCGACGGTACCCGCTGTAGCGGAGTTCTCGTCGATGGTTTCTGGGGAAACGCTGATGACCGGCACGTCGTTATGCAGAGTGACAGTAGGCTGACCAGTGCCATTGGAGCTAAGCCCCTCAGGATCGGTAACCGTCAGATCAATCTTCGGCAGTTGATTGCCGGCGTTAACGAAGTCAGCACCTTTTTGCGTCAGTACAACGTTGTTGCCAGACAGACTGTAGTAACCGTCTACGTTGCTGTTGCCGGTGAAGGTGATCGTCAGACCCGCGCGCGGCGTTTCTTCATCGGTCGCGGTGAAGCGGCCAGCGACGGTGCCCGCAGTAGCAGAGTTCTCGTCGATGGTGACTGGCGCGACGCTGATGACCGGCACGTCGTTGTGCAGAGTAACGGTCGGTTGGCCGGTGCCATTGGAACTAAGCCCCTCTGGATCGGTAACCGTCAGATCAATCTTCGGCAGTTGATTGCCGGCATTAACGAAATCAGCACCTTTTTGCGTCAGTACAACGTTGTTGCCGGAGAGGCTGTAGTAACCGTCTACGTTGCTGTTGCCCGTAAAGGAAACAGTCAAACCTTCGCGTGCTGTTTCTTCATCGGTCGCAGTGAAGCGGCCAGCGACGGTGCCCGCTGTAGCAGAGTTCTCGTCGATGGTGACTGGTGCGACGCTGATCACTGGCACGTCGTTGTGCAACGTGACGGTCGGTTGACCAGTGCCATTGGAGCTGAGCCCCTCAGGATCGGTAACCGTCAGATCAATCTTCGGCAGTTGATTGCCAGCGTTAACAAAGTCAGCGCCCTTCTGGGTCAGCACGACGTTGTTATCAACGATGGCGTAGTAGCCGTCTGCGTTGCTGTTGCCGGTGAAGGAGACAGTCAGGCCTTCGCGTGGTGTTTCTTCATCGGTCGCGGTGAAGCGGCCAGCGACGGTACCCGCAGTAGCAGAGTTCTCATCAATGGTGACTGGCGCGACGCTGATCACCGGCACGTCGTTGTGCAGAGTGACGGTCGGCTGACCAGTGCCATTGGAGCTGAGCCCCTCTGGATCGGTAACCGTCAGATCAATCTTCGGCAGTTGATTGCCGGCGTTAACGAAGTCAGCGCCCTTCTCGGTCAGCACAACGTTGTTGCCGGACAGGCTGTAGTAGCCGTCTGCGTTGCTGTTGCCCGTAAAGGAAACAGTCAGGCCTTCGCGAGACGTTTCTTCATCGGTCGCGGTGAAACGGCCTGCGACGGTACCCGCTGTAGCGGAGTTCTCGTCGATGGTTTCTGGGGAAACGCTGATGACCGGCACGTCGTTATGCAGAGTGACAGTAGGCTGACCAGTGCCATTGGAGCTAAGCCCCTCAGGATCGGTAACCGTCAGATCAATCTTCGGCAGTTGATTGCCGGCGTTAACGAAGTCAGCACCTTTTTGCGTCAGTACAACGTTGTTGCCAGACAGACTGTAGTAACCGTCTACGTTGCTGTTGCCGGTGAAGGAGACAGTCAGGCCTTCGCGTGGTGTTTCTTCATCAGTCGCAGTGAAGCGGCCAGCGACGGTGCCCGCAGTAGCAGAGTTCTCGTCAAGGGTGACCGGTGCGACGCTGATCACCGGCACGTCGTTATGCAAGGTGACAGTAGGCTGACCAGTGCCATTGGAGCTGAGCCCCTCTGGATCGGTAACCGTCAGATCAATCTTCGGCAGTTGATTGCCGGCGTTAACGAAGTCAGCGCCCTTCTGCGTCAGTACAACGTTGTTGCCGGACAGGCTGTAGTAACCGTCTACGTTGCTGTTGCCGGTGAAGGAAACAGTCAAACCTTCGCGTGGCGTTTCTTCATCAGTCGCAGTGAAGCGGCCAGCGACGGTGCCCGCTGTAGCAGAGTTCTCGTCGATGGTGACGGGCGCGACACTGATCAGCGGCACGTCGTTTACCAACGTCACATCCGGCGTGGCAGTAGCGTGCGAGCTGCCTTTATCGGCATCGATCACGGTCAGATCAATCGCAGGCAGCTTATTACCCGCGTTGACGAAGTTTGCACCCGCCAGGGTCAACACCACGGCATTGCCAAGAAGGGTGTAGTAGCCATCTTTGTTGCTGTCGCCGGTGAAGCCGACTTTCAGCTCAGCAACCGGTGTCTCGACATCGCTGACGGTAAAGTGACCGGCAACGGTGCCTTCAGCCACGGCACCTTCCTGCAGCGGGTTCGCCACGACATCTATGACGGGCAGATCGTTGACCGCAATCACATTGATCGGCAGCGTGATCGACTTGGAAACCGCAGCAGCATCGCCATCCTGCGCAGTGGCGGTCACCGTGAGGTTCACCAGGCCATTGGCGTTTTGTGCCGGGGTGAAGACCAGAGTGGCCTTGTCCCACAGGCTGATGTCGACACTGTGAACGTCAGCGCTGGCAGTAAACGTATGGCCCGTTTTGCCATCGGTGATGGTCGCGCCTTCTGGAATACCGCTGATTTCCAGCTTGAGCGTCTCCGAGCCATCCTTGTCGGTGGCGTAAGCGTCGATGGCCGACAATTTGATGGCGTGGTCTTCCAGGCCGGTGTTCAGCACCTGGGTGACGCTGATGTTGTCCAACACGCCGCCGAGGGAGTTGTTGGTCTCGCCGGCCGGGGCCTTGAATTCAAGCTTGGCATCACCGTCAGCGGTGACCGGCACCACGAAGGTGTAGGTCTTCATGCCAACGACGGTGGTGTCCAGGGTGCCGACTTTGACGCCGCCCCAGAACACGTCGATGACCGAATTGGTCTCAGCCCCGGCGCGCGGGGAGTAGTCCACCGAAATGCTGTACGCCGTGCCGCTTTCGGCCTTGATGATGGTGTAAAGGCTGGCGTCGTCGCCGGCATTTTTCTCGAGTTCGATGACCTGGCTGTTGCCTGGGGTCTCTACGCCATAAATGCTGCTTTGGCCGATTTCGACTTTGCCGTCGCTATTGCCGGTCAACCATTGGGTGGCTGGAGTGGCGCCGTTGCCGGCCACATTGTTGGCATCGCCGACAGCGACGGTGCTCCACGAACCGTTGAGGTGCGCGCTGTCGAAGTTGATCGAGGTGACGGTGCCGCCACCGAGCAGGTTCAGGTACGGCGCGTCGGTGACCGGAGCGATCGTCACTGGGGCAGTGGTTTCAGCGCTGGCTTTACCGCCATTGTCGACCGCCGTGAAGGTGACCGACGTTGTGCCGCTCCAGTCAGCAGTCGGGGAGAAGTAGACCGCCGCCTTGCCATCGGCACCCGCGGGTACCGAATCGCCGACTTTGAGTTCGGTTGTCAGGCTGGCGTCACTGTACAGCTTGCCGTTATCCGGCAACGTCTTGATGACGAAGTTGGCGACGGTGCCGTCCACATCAGCGCCGCTCAGGACGATCTTGGCCGCATGGTCTTCGTCAGCGCCTGCAGAGGCAGCCGATGCCGTCGGGGCGTCGTTGAACAGCTCGACGGTGACCTTGCCAGTGGCGCTGGCGGTTTCCGGCGGCTCACGGTCGAGGTTACCGCCACCGTTATCGGTGACGTCGATAGTGACAGTGCGATCAGTGCCAACCGGATTGTTACCCGGGGCCTGGAAGGTGATCGCTTCAACCAGCTTGATGAAGTCGGCAGCGCTGCTACCGGCTGGCGAGTTGCTGGTCAGGGTGTAGATGATTTTTCCATCGGCGGCGCTGCCGCTTTCGGTGATGGTGATACCGGCAATGGCGAGCGCCTTGAGCACGTCGGCATTGCTGAGCAGGTCACCGGACACCAGATGATCAACCGTGACCACCACTTTGCTGAAGGTTTTGTTGTCTACGTCTGTGATGCTCAGGTTGTCGACCAGTGCCACCGCCGCTTTTTGCTCGACAAACGTGGTGCTGTCAAAACTGACCACCGGTTTATCGTTGACCGGAACCACGTAGACCACGGAGGTCACCGGCGCCGAGTCCGAATGGCCGTCGTTCACGGTGATGGTCAGGTTGCGATTGGCCGGGCTCGGGTCTTCGCTTTCGCTGGCGAAGTGCACAGAACGCAGGACTTCCTGGTATTCAGCCTTCGTGGCTTCGCCGGACAGGGTCAGTACGCCAGTGCCCTTGTCATAGTTGACGGTGATTTTGGTGTTGCTGACATCTGCGATCAGTACGTCGTCGGTCAAGTGATTGACCAGCGTAACTTTGGCGCTTTTCAGGGTGTCGCTGTCGACGTCGGTGATGGTCAGGTTCGCGGCAACGTAGCCGCCTGGCTTGCCTTCGATGTAGGTGTCGCCAAATGCGTTGGTCGAACCGTTACCCAATACCGGGGCGTCATCGACCGCCGTGACCACGATGCTGATTTTGCCGGTCGTGACTTCTTCAACGTTGGTGCTCAACTCTTTGGCCGTAGCCGTCACGGTCAGGTCGAAACTGGCCGTGGAATCCTTGAACGGTGTAACGGTCAGGGTGCTCAGGTTCCAGGTGCTCACGTCGTACAGCGTGTTCGCGCCGGTCGAGACGATGCTATGGCCCGTGGTGCCATCGGTGAGTACGGCGCCTTCCGGCAAGCCGCTGATTTCAACCTTATGGGCTTCCGAGCCGTCGTTGTCGACAAACGTGGCAGTAATCGGCGCGATCTTGATCGCGGTGTCTTCCAGGCCGTGGTTGTAGACGTTGCCGGTGTAATAGCCTTCGCCATTCACCACATGGCTGTCACCGAGCACCATGCCGGCGGCTTCCAATGCTGCTGCACTGGTGTAGGTCTGCACACCGCTGCTGCCCAGCGACACCGACGGGCCGTTGTTGATCGACACGTTGACGTCGTAGTTGCCCGGACCGTTCTGGTTGTAGTGGTAGATGTCGAGGGTGTAATAACCCGACTCGGTCGGCGTATAGGACGACCCGCCAATCCCGTTGCCCTGGCTCCAGGTCTCGGAAGCGACCAGCTTCCCGCCCACGGTGATTGCCAGGCTATCGTCGGCAGTACCGGTGAAGGTGTAGCTCTGGCCGGCTTCCAGGTAAACCAGGCCCGACACTTTGGTCGCGGTGCCTTCGGCCACATTCCCGTTGCTCACATTGCTGGTCACGCCTGTGGAGGCTGCGCTATCAGCGGTTTGGGCGTTGATCACCTTAATCAGGGTGCTGGACTCGGTGACGCCTTGGCCATTGGTGCCCAAGGCACCTGGCAGGTTGCTGCCGGTCCAGGTTTGAATGGTCAAACCGGTTGGCACTTGGCCGATGTTCAGGATTGGCACATCCGTCACCGGGTGGATATCCACGGTGATGGTTTTGGTCTCGCTGTAGGAGTTGCCGTCAGTCGCCTGGAACTTCAGCTCGGTGTAATCGCCTTGCTTGTTACCCACGCCGGTGCCGCCGAAGCTGTTGTCGCCCGACTCATTGGCCGCCGGGCTGTAACGCACGTCGTGGTTATCGAAGTCAGCCTGGGTGAAGGCCTTGCCCGGCGAGGTGTCGGTTTTCAGATCGGCCGTGGTGAGCTTGACCCACTCACCGTTGACTTTGTATTCGATGGAACCGGCAGGCAGGCTGGTGAACACCACTGCCGGACTCGTGGAATCCTCATCGTGTACGCCAAAAGTCCCCCAGGTCAGCTCGATTGGGGTGTCTTCGTTGCTCTCGATATGGTTATCGGCGGCGGTTGGGGTGTCGTCGACCAGGGTGACGGTTGGTTGACCGGTGCCGTTGGAGCTGGCGCCTTCTGGGTCGGTGACGGTCAGGTCGATTTTCGGCAGTTGATTGCCGGCGTTGACGAAGTCGGCACCTTTTTGAGTCAGTACAACGTTATTGCCGGACAGGCTGTAGTAGCCGTCTGCGTTGCTGTTGCCGGTGAAGGAGACAGTCAGGCCTTCGCGTGGGGTTTCTTCGTCGGTCGCGGTGAAGCGGCCAGCGACGGTGCCCGCAGTAGCGGAGTTTTCATCGATAGTTTCCGGGGCGACACTGATGACCGGCACATCGTTGTGCAGAGTGACAGTTGGTTGACCGGTGCCGTTGGAGTTCAGGCCTTCAGGGTCAGTGACGGTCAGATCGATTTTCGGCAATTGATTGCCGGCGTTAACGAAGTCGGCGCCTTTTTGAGTCAGTACAACGTTATTGCCGGACAGGCTGTAGTAGCCATCAGCATTGCTGTTACCCGTGAAGGAGACGGTCAGGCCTTCGCGTGGGGTTTCTTCGTCGGTCGCAGTGAAGCGGCCAGCGACGGTGCCCGCTGTAGCGGAGTTTTCATCGATGGTTTCTGGGGAAACGCTGATGACCGGCACATCGTTGTGCAGAGTGACGGTCGGCTGACCGGTGCCGTTGGAGTTCAGGCCTTCTGGGTCAGTGACAGTCAGGTCAATCTTCGGCAGTTGATTGCCGGCGTTAACGAAGTCCGCGCCCTTCTGGGTCAGCACGACGTTGTTATCAACGATGGCGTAGTAGCCGTCGGCATTGCTGTTGCCGGTGAAGGAAACAGTCAGGCCTTCGCGTGGGGTTTCTTCGTCCGTAGCGGTGAAGCGGCCAGCGACGGTACCCGCAGTAGCGGAGTTTTCATCGATGGTTTCCGGGGAAACGCTGATGACCGGCACATCGTTGTGCAGAGTGACGGTCGGCTGACCGGTGCCGTTGGAGTTCAGGCCTTCTGGGTCAGTGACAGTCAGGTCAATCTTCGGCAGTTGATTGCCGGCGTTAACGAAGTCCGCGCCCTTCTGGGTCAGCACGACGTTGTTATCAACGATGGCGTAGTAGCCGTCGGCATTGCTGTTGCCGGTGAAGGAAACAGTCAGGCCTTCGCGTGGGGTTTCTTCGTCCGTAGCGGTGAAGCGGCCAGCGACGGTGCCCGCCGTAGCGGAGTTTTCATCGATGGTTTCTGGGGAAACGCTGATGACCGGCACATCGTTGTGCAGAGTGACGGTCGGCTGACCGGTGCCGTTGGAGTTCAGGCCTTCTGGGTCAGTGACAGTCAGGTCAATCTTCGGCAGTTGATTGCCGACGTTAACGAAGTCCGCGCCCTTCTGGGTCAGCACGACGTTGTTATCAACGATGGCGTAGTAGCCGTCGGCATTGCTGTTGCCGGTGAAGGAAACAGTCAGGCCTTCGCGTGGGGTTTCTTCGTCCGTAGCGGTGAAGCGGCCAGCGACGGTACCCGCAGTAGCGGAGTTTTCATCGATGGTTTCCGGGGAAACGCTGATGACCGGCACGTCGTTGTGCAGAGTAACGGTCGGCTGGCCAGTGCCGTTGGAGTTCAGGCCTTCAGGGTCAGTGACGGTCAGGTCAATCTTCGGCAGTTGATTGCCGGCGTTAACGAAGTCAGCACCTTTTTGCGTCAGTACAACGTTGTTGCCGGACAGGCTGTAGTAGCCATCAGCATTGCTGTTACCCGTGAAGGAGACGGTCAGGCCTTCGCGTGGGGTTTCTTCATCGGTCGCGGTGAAGCGGCCAGCAACGGTGCCCGCAGTGGCGGAGTTTTCATCGATGGTTTCCGGGGAAACGCTGATGACCGGCACGTCGTTGTGCAGAGTAACGGTCGGCTGGCCAGTGCCGTTGGAGTTCAGGCCTTCAGGGTCAGTGACGGTCAGGTCAATCTTCGGCAGTTGATTGCCGGCGTTAACGAAGTCAGCGCCCTTCTGGGTCAACACGACGTTGTTATCAACGATGGCGTAGTAGCCGTCGGCATTGCTGTTGCCGGTGAAGGAAACAGTCAGGCCTTCGCGTGGGGTTTCTTCGTCCGTAGCGGTGAAGCGGCCAGCGACGGTGCCCGCCGTAGCGGAGTTTTCATCGATGGTTTCTGGGGAAACGCTGATGACCGGCACGTCGTTGTGCAGAGTAACGGTCGGCTGGCCAGTGCCGTTGGAGTTCAGGCCTTCAGGGTCAGTGACGGTCAGGTCAATCTTCGGCAGTTGATTGCCGGCGTTAACGAAGTCAGCACCTTTTTGCGTCAGTACAACGTTGTTGCCGGACAGGCTGTAGTAGCCATCAGCATTGCTGTTACCCGTGAAGGAGACGGTCAGGCCTTCGCGTGGGGTTTCTTCATCGGTCGCGGTGAAGCGGCCAGCAACGGTGCCCGCAGTGGCGGAGTTTTCATCGATGGTTTCCGGGGAAACGCTGATGACCGGCACGTCGTTGTGCAGAGTAACGGTCGGCTGGCCAGTGCCGTTGGAGTTCAGGCCTTCAGGGTCAGTGACGGTCAGATCGATCTTCGGCAGTTGATTGCCGGCGTTAACAAAATCCGCGCCCTTCTGGGTCAGCACGACGTTGTTATCAACGATGGCGTAGTAACCATCAGCATTGCTGTTACCAGTGAAGGAAACAGTCAAACCTTCGCGTGGGGTTTCTTCGTCGGTCGCGGTGAAGCGGCCAGCGACGGTGCCCGCCGTAGCGGAGTTTTCATCGATGGTTTCTGGGGAAACGCTGATGACCGGCACATCGTTGTGCAGAGTGACGGTCGGCTGGCCGGTGCCATTAGAGCTGGCGCCCTCTGGGTCGGTAACGGTCAGATCGATTTTCGGCAGTTGATTGCCGGCATTAACAAAATCCGCGCCCTTCTGGGTCAGCACAACGTTGTTATCAACGATGGCGTAGTAGCCATCTGCATTGCTGCTGCCGGTGAAGGAAACAGTCAGGCCTTCGCGTGGGGTTTCTTCATCGGTCGCGGTGAAGCGGCCAGCGACGGTGCCCGCCGTAGCGGAGTTCTCATCAATGGTTTCCGGGGTAACGGCGATCACTGGCACGTCGTTGTGCAGAGTGACGGTCGGCTGGCCGGTGCCATTAGAGCTGGCGCCCTCTGGGTCGGTAACGGTCAGATCGATTTTCGGCAGTTGATTGCCGGCGTTAACGAAGTCGGCACCCTTCTGGGTCAGCACAACGTTGTTATCAACGATGGCGTAGTAGCCATCTGCATTGCTGCTGCCGGTGAAGGAAACAGTCAGGCCTTCGCGTGGGGTTTCTTCGTCCGTAGCGGTGAAGCGGCCAGCGACGGTGCCCGCTGTGGCGGAGTTCTCATCAATGGTTTCTGGGGAAACGCTGATGACCGGCACGTCGTTGTGCAGGGTGACGGTCGGCTGGCCGGTGCCATTGGAGCTGGCGCCTTCTGGGTCAGTGACGGTCAGGTCAATCTTCGGCAGTTGATTACCGGCGTTAACAAAATCCGCGCCCTTCTGGGTCAGCACAACGTTGTTATCAACGATGGTGTAGTAACCGTCTGCGTTGCTGTTGCCGGTGAAAGAAACAGTCAAACCTTCGCGTGGTGTTTCTTCGTCGGTCGCAGTGAAGCGGCCAGCAACGGTGCCCGCCGTAACGGAGTTCTCATCGATGGTTTCTGGCGCAATGGCAATCACCGGAACATCGTTGTGCAGAGTGACGGTCGGTTGGCCGGTGCCGTTGGAGTTCAGACCTTCTGGGTCAGTGACAGTCAGGTCAATCTTCGGCAGTTGATTACCGGCGTTAACAAAATCCGCGCCCTTCTGGGTCAGCACAACGTTGTTATCAACGATGGTGTAGTAGCCGTCTGCGTTGCTGTTGCCGGTGAAAGAAACAGTCAGGCCTTCGCGAGGCGTTTCTTCATCGGTCGCAGTGAAGCGGCCAGCAACGGTGCCCGCAGTGGCGGAGTTTTCATCGATGGTTTCCGGGGAAACGCTGATGACCGGCACGTCGTTGTGCAGAGTAACGGTCGGCTGGCCAGTGCCGTTGGAGTTCAGGCCTTCAGGGTCAGTGACGGTCAGGTCAATCTTCGGCAGTTGATTGCCGGCGTTAACGAAGTCGGCGCCTTTTTGAGTCAGTACAACGTTATTGCCGGACAGGCTGTAGTAGCCATCAGCATTGCTGTTACCCGTGAAGGAGACGGTCAGGCCTTCGCGTGGGGTTTCTTCGTCGGTCGCAGTGAAGCGGCCAGCGACGGTGCCCGCTGTAGCGGAGTTTTCATCGATGGTTTCTGGGGAAACGCTGATGACCGGCACATCGTTGTGCAGAGTGACGGTCGGCTGACCGGTGCCGTTGGAGTTCAGGCCTTCTGGGTCAGTGACAGTCAGGTCAATCTTCGGCAGTTGATTGCCGGCGTTAACAAAATCCGCGCCCTTCTGGGTCAGCACGACGTTGTTATCAACGATGGCGTAGTAACCATCAGCATTGCTGTTACCAGTGAAGGAAACAGTCAAACCTTCGCGTGGGGTTTCTTCGTCGGTCGCGGTGAAGCGGCCAGCGACGGTGCCCGCCGTAGCGGAGTTTTCATCGATGGTTTCTGGGGAAACGCTGATGACCGGCACATCGTTGTGCAGAGTGACGGTCGGCTGGCCGGTGCCATTAGAGCTGGCGCCCTCTGGGTCGGTAACGGTCAGATCGATTTTCGGCAGTTGATTGCCGGCGTTAACGAAGTCGGCCCCCTTCTGGGTCAGCACAACGTTGTTATCAACGATGGCGTAGTAGCCATCTGCATTGCTGCTGCCGGTGAAGGAAACAGTCAGGCCTTCGCGTGGGGTTTCTTCGTCCGTAGCGGTGAAGCGGCCAGCGACGGTGCCCGCTGTAGCGGAGTTTTCATCGATGGTTTCTGGGGAAACGCTGATGACCGGCACATCGTTGTGCAGAGTGACGGTCGGCTGACCGGTGCCGTTGGAGTTCAGGCCTTCTGGGTCAGTGACAGTCAGGTCAATCTTCGGCAGTTGATTGCCGGCGTTAACAAAATCCGCGCCCTTCTGGGTCAGCACGACGTTGTTATCAACGATGGCGTAGTAACCATCAGCATTGCTGTTACCAGTGAAGGAAACAGTCAAACCTTCGCGTGGGGTTTCTTCGTCGGTCGCGGTGAAGCGGCCAGCGACGGTGCCCGCCGTAGCGGAGTTTTCATCGATGGTTTCTGGGGAAACGCTGATGACCGGCACATCGTTGTGCAGAGTGACGGTCGGCTGGCCGGTGCCATTAGAGCTGGCGCCCTCTGGGTCGGTAACGGTCAGATCGATTTTCGGCAGTTGATTGCCGGCGTTAACGAAGTCGGCCCCCTTCTGGGTCAGCACAACGTTGTTATCAACGATGGCGTAGTAGCCATCTGCATTGCTGCTGCCGGTGAAGGAAACAGTCAGGCCTTCGCGTGGGGTTTCTTCGTCCGTAGCGGTGAAGCGGCCAGCGACGGTGCCCGCCGTAGCGGAGTTTTCATCGATAGTTTCTGGCGCAATGGCGATCACCGGAACATCGTTGTGCAAAGTGACGGTCGGCTGGCCAGTGCCGTTGGAGTTCAGGCCTTCTGGGTCAGTGACGGTCAGGTCAATCTTCGGCAGTTGATTGCCGGCATTAACAAAATCCGCGCCCTTCTGGGTCAGCACAACGTTGTTATCAACGATGGCGTAGTAGCCATCTGCGTTGCTGCTGCCGGTGAAGGAAACAGTCAAACCTTCGCGTGGGGTTTCTTCATCGGTCGCAGTGAAGCGGCCAGCGACGGTACCCGCCGTAGCGGAGTTCTCATCGATGGTTTCTGGGGAAACGCTGATGACCGGCACATCGTTGTGCAGAGTGACAGTTGGTTGACCGGTGCCGTTGGAGTTCAGGCCTTCAGGGTCAGTGACGGTCAGATCGATCTTCGGCAGTTGATTGCCGGCGTTAACAAAGTCCGCACCTTTCTGAGTCAGCACAACGTTGTTATCAACGATGGCGTAGTAGCCGTCTGCGTTGCTGTTACCCGTAAAGGAAACAGTCAACCCTTCGCGTGGTGTTTCTGCATCGGTCGCGGTGAAAGTACCAGCGACGGTACCCGCTGTAGCGGCGTTCTCATCGAGGGTTTGCGGCTCAATACTGATGACGGGCGCGTCGTTGACCGGTGTAATCGTCACCGTCAACGTGCTGCTCGACCCGGTATTGGTGGTGTAGCCAATCTGCGGCACTTCGCCGCTGTAATCCTTGACCGGCGTAAACGCATACGCGCCATCGGCACCAATCGTGATGCTGCCCACGCCTGCAATGATGGCGGTCTGGCCCGCGTTGTAGGTGGTACCCGCCACGTTGAAGGTCGCGACAGTCAACACGTTATCAATGTCGCTGTCATTGCTCAGCACGTTGCCGGTAGCGACGCTATCTTCGACGATCGTGTTGGCATCGGCAACCAAGACGCTGGGATCATCCACAGCAACAACAGTGGAAGTGGCCGGCGCAGGATTGATCGCCAGGTTCTCGTAATTACCACCGGTGGCACTGGTAATGGTGGCGCTGACGGTAAGGTCTTTGCCATCCGCCAGGTTGGCAGGTGTGTCGACACTGACTGTACCGGTGGTTTTACCGGCTTCGATGGTAATGGTCTGGTCGTTGGACAGCTTGATGACAACGTCGGTCTGCGCCGCGTTGGTCACCGTCGCGGTGTAGACGATCTTGCCGCCCTCATCCACCGATGCAGTCGCAGTCAGGGTGACGGTGGTGGTGTCGATGGTGTCGTTGATCTGCGTCACCGCCGGCGTCGGGTCGGTGGTGATGATCAGGTTGCCGCCGCCGGAGGTACCGGCGATGGTCGCGGAAATCGACGAAGCGTCCAGGTAAGGCGTGTCATTACCGGCAAACGTGACGTTCAGCACACCCGAGGTCTGGCCGGCGGCGATCACGACAGCGAGGCCGTTGGACAAGGTCACGGTGAGGTCGCTGGTCGGCGCCTGGGTGATAAACACCGTGTAGGCTACAACACCACCGGCTTCGGTGATGGTTGGCGTGGCAGTCAGGGTGATGGTGACGTTGCGTGGGTCGACGCCATTATTGTCGGCGCCAGTGAGAACAGTGTTCACCGCATCAGCGGCATTCAAGCCGGTCGTCGGGTAGCCGATGGTGGGGTCAACCACGCCTGCGGTGGCGTCCAGCACAACAAAGCTGTGACCGCCACCTACGGAACCGCCGTCTGAACCAGCAGCGGTTTGGCCGGCGGCAGTGGCTTCGAGGTCTTGGGTCGGGTCGGCGCCGGCAGCGATGGCTTGCTGGAGTTCAGCAACAGACGGTGCGGCTTGAGCAGTGGCGGCGCTGAGGTCGGTGGACGAGTCAGGAGCGTTTGCGCTCCACTGGCTGTCACGGCCCAGATCGAGAATACGGCCGTCGGCCAGTTCCAGAGACACGGCGCCTGCCGGGCCGGTGTCGATCTGCTCCCCAGCGAACAAGCGATCCCCTTCTACAAGCAGACGACGAATCCCCTCAGGGGAAACCGCAAACACCTGACCGACAATGCTTTTGACGACCGCAACGCTGCTCATAAAAAAGACTCTCCGTGTATTACCGTTCAATGGTATCCATCATGGAGACCGGCTTCTTTCTCTTTGCCGATCGATAGCTGGAGTACTTACATTTTGCGTGGTTATTTTGGCGTCAATAATTTGTTGTTTGGTTCATCAAATTACTTTTCCGTCAAGGTATTGACCTATTGGGCGTCATCCTAAACAATCCGCCCAGTAATGTCACATTGATATTTAAGCGGCCTCGCGACTTTCTGTTTACGCCCTTCGGCACCCAAGAAAAACGGGCGTTTCGAGTTGCCACTCCAATGCAATATTCCAATTTTGTTGCGGTTTTTCAGGCAACCAATCCCCGGGGAAACACCAAAATGCGTTTGCAACTTTTTAAAGCTATGCCTTTTGCTTTAGCCGCCAGTTTCGTTCAGGCGCAGACCCTGCCCGAGGCAATGCAAAGCGCTGTGGAAAACCACCCGGAGATCCAGGCAGCTATCAATGCGCGCATCGCCGCTGACTACCAGGTCAGAGAGGCCCAGGGCGGTTATCTGCCTAAAGTCGACGTGTTGGGCGGTTATGGCCGTGAAAGCTCCGACAACACCTCTACCCGCGCCGCCAGCAACAGCCATGATTGGAAAACCCTGAACCGCGGCGAATCGACCATCCGCCTGCAACAAAATTTGTTCCAGGGCTTTGGCACCATTAATGAAGTCGGCCGCCAACAAGCCACCGCCAACTCCCGTGGGTATGCGCTGCTCAATACGTCCGAGCGCACCGCACTGACGGTCGCCCAGGTTTATCTGGATGTCCTGACCCGTCGCGAGATGGTGCAATTGGCAGAAGACAACCTGAAAAGCCACGAACGCATTTTTGACCAGATCAAACTGCGTACCAGCCGTGGCGTGGGCAGGATGGCGGACATGGACCAGGCCGAAGCCCGCCTGGCTCAGGCGCAAAACAACCTGATCACCGAGCAGACCAACCTGGCGGACGCCAATACCAACTTCCTGAGCGTGGTCGGCAAAGAGCCGGACCAGCTGGAAAAGCCGATGGGTATTGTGACCGCCCTGCCGGCCAGCCTGGATCAGGCACGCCGTGAGATGATCGCGGACAGCCCGGTGTTGCGTTCTGCCGAGTCAGACATCGCGGCTGCCGAAAAGCAGTACGAAGCCGCCAAGTCGACCTTCTACCCGCGCTTCGATGCGGTGCTGCAACGCTCGGCCAACAACAACATCGGCGGTGAAGAAGGCCATGACAATGGCTACTCCGCGATGCTGAACATGCAGTTCAACCTCTACAACGGCGGCAGCGACAAGGCCAGCCTGCAGTCCAAGGCCTCCCAGGCCACTCAGGCGCTGGACATTCGCAACAACGCCCTGCGTCAGTTGAACGAAGAACTCGGCCTGGCGTGGAACGCCTACAACAATGCCAGCCAGCAGGTGCCGATCGCGCAACAGTACGTCGACCGCAGCACCAAAGTGCGCACCTCTTACCAGCAGCAGTTCAGCCTGGGTGAGCGTACACTGCTCGACTTGCTCGACAGCGAGAACGAACTGTTCACCGCTCAGCAGCGTTTGGCACAGATCAAGAGCCTCTATATCTACACCCAGTATCGAATCAAGGCCGACATGGGCCAACTGCTGAGAAGTCAGGGTGTGGTTGCCCCGCTGGCATCAGTTGTGCAGAACGATATTAAACCGTCGGTAAACCTGCCAGGGATGAACTGATTCTTGACGGCGTTGGACCACACAACCGTTTAAGAGAGAGTCAGCTTGGATTCTGAAATAGGTTTGGCGCAACTCAACCATGACCCGCGCACTCAGCATGACGACCCGTTGCTGGATGGGCTGTTGGCTCTCTGCTCACTGCATTACAAGCCTGCCAGCCGGGCCATGCTGACCACCGGCCTGCCCTTGGCCGGGCAGCGCCTGAGCCCCGACCTGCTGCCGCGTGCAGCTGCACGGGCAGGTTTGCAGGGACGTTTGCTGCAGCGCAAGCTGGAGCAGATCCCGTCCATCGCATTACCGGCCTTGCTGCTGTTAAAGGAAGGGCGCAGTGCGGTGCTGCTGGGATGGGAAGGCGATACCGCCCGCCTGTTGCTCAGCGAAAGTGACGGCGGCGAAGTCCAGGTCACCCGTGAGGTGTTGAGCCAGGATTACAGCGGCCGGGTGTTCTTCGCCCAACCGCAGCATAAATTTGATATCACCAGCGGCACGCTGATCCCGCGCGCACGCTCGTGGTTCAAGGACACGCTCAAACGTTCGCGCTGGCTCTACGCCGACGCCATCGCCGCGAGCCTGGTGATCAACCTGATCGCCCTGGCCGCACCGCTGTTTGTGATGAACGTGTACGACCGCGTGGTGCCGAACCAGGCCACCGCCACCCTGTGGGTGCTGGCTATCGGTATTTGCGGCGCCTACCTGTTCGACTTGTTGCTCAAGAGCATGCGCAGCCTGTGCCTGGACCTTGCGGGCAAGAAAACCGACCTGATCATTTCCGCGACGCTGTTCGAGCGCATCGTGGGCATGTCGATGAAAATGCGCCCGGCGCGCGTCGGCAGCTACGCCTCCAACATCCACGAGTTTCAGGGGATGCGCGACTTCCTCACCTCCCTGACCCTCACCAGCCTGATCGATTTGCCTTTTACCCTGATCATCCTCGCAGTGATCGCGCTGCTGGGCGGCCACCTGGTGTGGATTCCCATCGTCGCCTTCCCGCTGGCCCTGGGTATCGGCCATTTCCTGCAAAAACCCCTGACCGCGACACTCGAGCGCACCATGGCCCTGGGTGCCGAACGGCAGTCGAGCCTGATCGAAACCCTCGCCGGGCTGGATGCGGTAAAGGTCAACAACGCCGAAAGCGAACGTCAATACCAGTGGGAACAGACCATTGGCACCCTCAGCCGCCTGGAACTGCGGGTCAAGGTCTTGTCCGGCCTGGCGATGAACATCACGTTGCTGATCCAGCAAGTGGCGGGCGTGGCGATGATCATCTTCGGTGTGTACCAGATCATCGACGGCACCCTCAGCATGGGCGGCCTGGTGGCGTGCTACATGCTCAGCGGCCGCGCGCTTGGCCCGTTGGCCCAGCTGTCGGGCCTGCTCACCCGCTACCAGCAAGCCAAGGTGACGATGGTCTCGGTGGACCAGATGATGGAGCTCCCCCAGGAACGCAACTTCGACGAGCGCCCGCTCAGCCGCAAATCGCTGCAAGGTGCGATGACGTTCCGCGAGGTTGACTTCACCTACCCGAACCAGCAAACCCTGGCACTGCGCGGCATCAACCTGAATGTTCGTCCCGGCGAGAAAATCGGCATCATCGGCCGCAGCGGCTCGGGCAAAAGCTCGCTGGCCAAGCTGCTGGTCGGCCTGTACCAGCCGGACTCCGGCTCGTTGCTGGTGGATGGCGTGGACATCCGCCAGATCGACGTCAGCGAATTGCGCCACAACATCGGCTACGTCGCCCAGGACATCCAACTGCTGGCCGGCACCTTGCGTGACAACCTGGTCTCAGGGGCGCGCTACGTGGACGATGAGATGGTGCTGCAAGCCGCAGAACTCGCCGGCGTGCATGAATTCGCCAGGCTGCACCCGCAAGGTTACGAACTGCAAGTGGGCGAACGCGGGCAAAACCTCTCCGGCGGCCAGCGCCAGAACGTCGCCCTGGCGCGTGCGCTGCTGCTGAACCCGCCGATTCTGCTGCTGGACGAACCCACCAGCGCCATGGACAACACCGGTGAAGAGCGCCTGAAACAGCGCCTGCAGTCGGTTATCGAAAACAAGACGGTGATTCTCGTCACCCACCGCGCTTCGCTGTTGAGCCTGGTCGACCGCCTGCTGGTGATCGACCGTGGCCAGATCCTCGCAGACGGTCCAAAGGCGGCCGTTATGGAAGCGCTGAAAAAGGGGCAGATCAGTGTTGCTTAAGTCCGGCGCAGGCCGTTTGAAGGACGTCATCTTCCGCTATTTCAAGGGCCGCGACTCCCTCGATGACCAGCCACTGCCCGAGGTCGAAAAGGCCCTGATCGACGACGCACCCCGCATCGTGCGCCTGACCATCTGGGGCGTGATCGGCTTCTTCGTGTTCCTGCTGCTCTGGGCCCACTTCGCGATCATCGACGAAGTGACCAAGGGCGAAGGCAAGGCAATCCCCTCGTCGCGCATCCAGAAGATCCAGAACCTGGAAGGCGGCATCGTCGCGCAGATCTACGTGCATGAAGGGCAGATCGTCGAAGCCGGCGCGCCGTTGATCCGCTTGGATGACACCCGATTTGCCTCCAACGTCGGCGAAACCGAAGCCGACCGGGTGGCCATGGAACTGCGTGTGGAACGCCTCAGCGCCGAGGTCGACAATCGACCGCTGAACATCACCGATGCCGCACGCAAAGCCGTGCCCAACCAGGCCTCGAACGAAGAGTCGCTGTACCTCAGCCGCCGCCAGCAGTTGGCAGACGAAATTGGCGGGCTGCAACAGCAGTTGCTGCAACGCCAGCAGGAGCTACGTGAGTTCAGCTCCAAGCAGGACCAATACCGCAATAGCCTGAACCTGCTGCGCCAGGAAATCGGCATGTCCGAACCACTGGTACAGCAAGGCGCGATCTCGCCGGTAGAAGTGCTGCGCCTCAAACGCTCCGAGGTAGAAACCCGCGGCATGCTCGACGGCACAACCCTGGCCATCCCCCGCGCCCAGGCCGCCATCAACGAAGTGCAGCGCAAAATCGACGAGACCCGCGGCAAGTTTCGCAGCGAAGCCCTGGCTCAACTGAACGAAGCCCGCACCAACCTGAGCAAGGCCCAAGCCACCTCCAAAGGCCTGGAAGACCGCGTCAGCCGCACCATGGTCACCTCGCCCGTGCGCGGCATCGTCAAGCAGATGCTGGTCAACACCGTCGGCGGCGTGATCCAGCCCGGCAGCGACATGGCCGAAGTGGTGCCACTGGACGACACCCTGCTGGTGGAAGCGAAGATCCGCCCACAAGACATCGCCTTCCTGCACCCCGGCCAGGAAGCCATGATCAAATTCACCGCCTACGACTACACCATCTACGGTGGCCTCAAAGGCAAACTCGAGACAATCGGTGCCGACACCGTGATGGACGAAGAGAAGAAAAACACCTTCTACGTCATCAAGTTGCGCACCGACCGCAGCCACCTGGGCACCGATGAGAAACCGTTGCTGATCATCCCGGGCATGGTTGCCTCCGTGGACATCATCACGGGCAAGAAAAGCATCCTGAGCTACCTGCTCAAGCCGATCATCAAATCCCGCGCAGAGGCGATGCACGAGCGTTGATTTTTTGCTGGCGGCACGGAGAAATGCGGGGAGATGTGCGAAAACTTGGGTTTTCGCAAAAATAGTCAGATTTCAGGGGTTTACAGAACCTTGGCAGTCGCTATAATCGTCGCCCTAACACGCCGGTATAGCTCAGTTGGTAGAGCAACTGACTTGTAATCAGTAGGTCCCGGGTTCGACTCCTGGTGCCGGCACCATACAAAACAAAGCCCTCACAGAAATGTGAGGGCTTTGTTGTTTCTGGGTTAATACAACCCAGTCGCTCGCCTGTAAATCATTCCCCAAACCGACAAACCGCTATTGGCCGACTACCAGCCAAAGCATAACGTCTGCATACCGTGTACACAGCGTACACAAAAATGTATGGAGCAGCGTTATGGCAGCCTCTCCCGTTCTGTCTTTCCAAGTAAAGCCCGAACTTGCCAGCGAGTTGGATCAACTGGCGCAGGCGACCGACCGAGATCGTCAATACCACCTGCAGCGCGCTTTGAGCCGCTACTTGGCTGATGAATCCTGGCATTTCAAAGCCGTGTAGGAAGGCATTGCAGATACTAATGCTGAAGCGTTTCCCTCATGCAGGGAAAGCGTCTCCAGTGCCCGATTGCCGGGAGCTGATTATGACCACGTATGCGTATCGAACGACCTATAGCTTGCCAGGTGACCGCGAAGCGCCCAGGTAATTGACCAACTGATTGCAAGTCAGTGGTCCAGACTCATCACCACAGCACAAAGCCCCATAACTCGGGGCTTTGTGCTGTTTGGCGTTTGAATGAATATCGGCAACTGCAAGAAAACAAACCCGGCCAGGGTAATTCAAAGGCCGTCAGGAATATGGACGGAGAATTCCACCCCATCAAACAGCTGTAAACGCTGTACAACCATGCGCCCGATCAATACGATGAGAAGCATTATCATTCACGCAGTGCGAGCCTCACATGCAGGATGCCAGCCCAACATCGTCCGTCGAACAGTTGTACGAGAATCATCACGGCTGGCTGCAGGGCTGGCTGAACCGGCGGTTGGGGCACAGTGCCGATGCCGAGGATCTGGCCCACGACACGTTTATCCGTGTGCTGCGCGCCCCTCAGCAGGTGCGCGAGTTGCGCCAGCCGATGGCGTTTCTCGCGGCGATTGCGAATGGACTGCTGGTCAATCGCTGGCGCCGCCAGGAGATCGAGCGGGCTTATCTTGAAGCGTTGGCTGCTCGGCCCGAAGGGGGGGAATCGTCACCCGAGGACCGGTATCTGGTGATCGAAACCTTGTTGCAGCTCGACTCGCTGTTGATTGGGCTCTCTGAGCGCATACGGCAGATTTTCTTCATGTCTCAGCTCGACGGCCTGACGTATCCGCAGATCGCTGCGCAGTTGGGTTTGACTGTGGCTCAAGTGCAACGGGCCATGGGCAAGGCATTCAGTGTGTGCTATGCGAGCCGTTTCGAATGAGGGCCGAGATTAATCCGCAGGTGCGCGATATCGCCATTGATTGGCTTGTCAGGATGCAGTCCGGGCTTATGAGTGCGCCTGATCTGGAAGCATTGCAGTGTTGGCGCGAGGCGAGCGATGAGCATGAGCAGGCCTGGCAACGTGTCGCCAGCTTGCCGCTGTTGCAGCAGCCCGGAGCGAATCTTTTGCGCGATGCCACCGCGCGCAGGGCACTGGCGTCGGCTGGGCCGGACATGCAGAAACGTCGGCAGTTACTCAAGCGCCTGTTGGTCCTTGGTGCGGTTGGCACAGTTGCCTGGCAAGGCGCGGGTTCCACGCCAGTGCGCGCCGCGCTGGCGAACCACCGCACAGGAACAGGCGAGCGTCGCCAGTGGACCCTGGTGGATGGCAGCTCGCTATGGCTGAACACGGCCAGTGCGGTGAACCTGGATTTTAATGACCAGGTGCGGCGCATCCAGATGATAGAGGGCGAGCTGGCCTTGAAGGTGCGAGCAGAATCGCGCCCGCTGCAGTTGATCACGCCGGACGCGATCCTGCAGAGCCGCGATGCGCAGTTGCAGGTGCGCCATGACCGGCAGGGCACGCAGGTCACCGTCGTGGGCGGCCAGGTGCAGGTGCACTCACGCGGCCAGCCAACGTTCTCTTCACTTGAGGCCGGATGGCAGGCACGGGTGGACCGCCTGGGTATCGGCGTACCGAGCCGCCCCGATCTGCTGGTCGCCCAGGCCTGGCTGCGCGGGATTCTGCCGGCGGATCGCCTGCGCCTGGATGCCTTGGTGGCGGAGCTCTCGCGTTATCGTCCCGGTGTTTTACGTTGTCACGAGCAGGTCTCAGGATTACGCCTCACGGGCAGTTTTTCGCTGGATGACACCGACGCAGCCTTGACCCTGGTAGCGCGCACGCTGCCGGTGCGTATCGAGCGCATGACGCGGTATTGGGTCTCGATCGTGCCCGCCTGAAATATTTTTTCCGCTGCACGATAGTTTTTTCGTACTCGCTTGGCCTATAGGGATCACCCACCCGCCAGAGGTGGGTCTTGACCCCTTAGGAGCCCCGTATGACTTCACCTTCCCGCGCCCTGCGTGCCCGTACGCTTGGGCTGTTGTTGCTCAGCGTGCAACCGCTTTGCAGCCTTCCAGTCTTTGCCGCGGGTAGTTCGCAGCATTACAGCATCGACGCTGGCCCCCTGGATTCTGCGCTGTCACGTTTCGGCGCACAGGCGGGGATTACCATGGCGGGCAGCTCAACGCTGACGGCCGGCAAGAAAACCCAGGGGCTGCAAGGCGATTTCAGTACTGAGGCCGGCCTGACGCAGCTCTTGCTCGGCTCGGGGTTGACCTATGAGCGCCAGGACGACGGTAGCCTGCTGCTGGTACCGAGCAACGGCGACGTGTTGGAGTTAGCGCCGACTGCGATCAGTGGCACCGCATACGACACCTCGTTGGGCCGCAACGATGGCCTGGTCGCCAGCCGGACCATGAGTGCCAACAAGACCGATACGTCGATCATGGAAACGCCGCAATCGATCAGCGTGGTCACCCGCAAGCAGATCGATGCCCAGCAGCCGCAAAGCATCGGGCAGGTGCTGCGCTACACGGCGGGGGTCAATGGTGAAGCCAACGGTGTCGATACCCGACGCGACACGATTAGTATTCGTGGCTTTGACGCGACGACTGGCGGTGGTATCTATCGCGATGGCCTGCGCCAGTACAGCTTTGCCAACCAGAGCCGTGCCGTGGGTGAAGTCTATGGGCTGGAGCGCGTGGAAGTGCTGCGCGGGCCATCGTCGGTGCTCTACGGTCAAAGCTCACCGGGCGGCATGGTCAACGTGATCAGCAAGCGTCCCACCGATGAGCCGCTGCATGAACTGGTGGCGCAGGCAGGCAGTTTTGATCGCAAGCAATTGGCTGCGGACTTCGGCGGGCCGCTTAGCGAGGACGGCGTCTTGACTTATCGCCTCACCGGGCTGTGGCGAGACAGCGGTACGCAAATCGACTACGCCCGTGATGACCGTCAATTCATCGCCCCGGCAATCAGTTGGCGCCCCTCGGACGACACCTCGTTGACGGTGCTGGCGTCCTTTCAAAAAGACCGCAATGTGCTGGGCTACTACGCGTTGCCGCGGATAGGCACCCTCGACAGCTCGCGTTACGGACGGATCGCTACGGATCGTTTTGTCGGCGACCCTGACTTCGACAAGTACGATGTAGAACAGTGGTCACTGGGGTATCAGTTTGAACATCACCTCAATGATATCTGGACATTCCGCCAGAACGCCCGTTACAGCCGTTCCTACCAGGAACAGCGCACTATTTACCAATACGGCCTGGATGACGACCAGCGCACCGTGGGCCGCTTCGGATATCTGGGCCACGAAAAAGTGAAGAATGCGCTGCTCGATAACCACTTCCAGGCCCAGTGGAACGCCGGCCGTTTCGAACATACAACGCTGGTCGGTATCGATCTGCAACATGCCAGTACCAACCAGTTGGGGGGTGGCAACGTGGTTGATCCCCTGGATATCTATGCGCCGGTCTATCACCAGGATTACAGCGACCTGGACGCCTTTTACGACATCAACCAGCGTCGTCAGCTAGACCAGGCGGGTGTGTATCTCTCGGAACAGCTCAAATTCGACGAACATTGGGTCTTTAACCTGGGCGGTCGCCAAGACTGGGCACGCTCGAAAACGGTCCATTACGCCACCGACACGGCGGCAGACCTCAAGCAGCGCGATCACGCCTTCACGTGGCGGACCGGTGTGATGTACCTGGCAGACAACGGCCTGGCGCCCTACGCGAGCTATTCCGAGTCGTTTTTCCCTAACATCACGGCAGTGGCGCGTGACGGCAGTGCCTTCGAACCCGAAACCGGTCGCCAGTACGAAGTCGGGATCAAATTCCAGCCCAAGGGCAGTGACAGCTACGTGACCGTCTCGCTGTTCGACCTGACGCGGCAAAACGTACTGACTGTCGATCCTGCCAACAATCGTTTCTCGGTGGCGACCGGAGAAATCCAGTCGCGCGGTATCGAACTGGAAAGCAAGGCGCAGGTGTCCGATGCGCTGGAGTTGATGGCCAACTACAGCTATTCACACCTTGAAATTACCCGCAGCAATACGGCCGATGAGAAAGGCAATCAACCTGGCAATACCCCTGAACAACTGGCCTCGCTCTGGTCGCAATACACCATTCAGGGCGGCGCGCTATCGGGCTTGGCGATAGGGGGAGGAGTACGCTATGTCGGCAAGAGCTATATCGATTCGCAAAACAGCGAAGGCATCCCCCACTACACGCTGTTTGACGCCAGCCTGAGCTACGACCTGGGCAAGCTGTCTTCATCCTATGCAGGGGCGAAGCTGGCGCTCAATGCGTCCAACCTGACCGACGAAACCTATGTCTCTCAGTGTGGTTACACCGGCGACAGCTGCAAATACGGGTATCGCCGAAATGTGACCGGGTCGGTGAGTTACAACTGGTAAGCACCACCTTGGAGACCGGATCGGTACGTAGCGCAATTGCCAGACAAAACCGCTTTCGTACTCGATATTTCAACAGCGTCGGCCGATAGAGGGCGTTGACAGCGGACTGCTTTCGGCAGCCTGCTGCCACGGCAGCTTTTGGCGGATTCCTGCCTATTCTCTACGGAAGGGATGATCGACAACGTTCGAATTCAGGAGGTTTACCATATATTCATCCTCGATCATCCCCTCCACACCTCACCTCCTCTCCCGTTGAATCACCTCTTTTCGCGCCAAAGCTCCGGATTTCATCCTTTATGCCAAATTATGTATTGGCAATAATTATGGCGTATCCATAAAAAGGGATAATTGCATGAGCAGCATATTTCAGCGCCCTGAACTGGCTGAATTGATGGCAAACCAGCTTCTCAATCCAGGCGTATTAGATGAAGGTCTACGCTCGGGTCTTTTTCTGTCTGGCCTGCGCCGTACAGGTAAAACAACCTTCCTGCGCAACGACCTCATCCCCGCCCTGGAAGCAGCAGGCGCATTGGTGATTTATGTCGACCTCTGGAGCAACACGCTGGCCAACCCGGCAACGCTCGTGCACAACGCCATCCACAAGACCCTGAAAGAACTGCAAACGCCGGGCTCTTCAATCCTGGAAACGCTCAAGCGAGTCAGCAATGTCGATCTAGGCGCAGCAGGATTCAAGTTCGGTTTCAAACTCGACAGCATCGGCAACGCCGACGGCCCCACATTGGCGCAAGCACTCGCAGAGGTCGTCGACCAAGCGAAGACTGATCTCGTGCTGATCATCGACGAGGTGCAACATGCCATTTCCTCCGACGATGGCAACCAACTGCTCCTGGCCCTCAAGGCTGCTCGTGATGCAATCAACCCGCGCCCGAATACGCCGGGCTACTTCCTTTTTATCGGCACAAGCTCCCACAGAGCCCAGGTAAGCGAGCTGACCGCCAAACGCAACCAAGCGTTTTCCGGCGCGACATCGGCCGCGTATCCACTGCTAAAGGGTGACTACGTTGAATTCCTGCTCAACCGACTGGCAATGACGGTGAAGAAGGAAAAGCTCCCCTCACTTGAAGCCGCCGTCGAAGCCTTCAATACCCTGGGCAATCGACCCGAGGAAATGCTCAAGGCATTGCGTCAGCTACTGCAACAGGGCGGTGATCCTGATCTTTTCCTCCCCGTGATTGCCAGCACCTTACGCTCAGCGGCGGCAAGTATTGAGCTTGAAAAAGTCGAACAGCTGGGCAGCCTGGCTCAGGCGATTTTCAACAAGATCGCGGCTACGGAAGGCGATGCTCGGGGGATTTTCTCTACCGATGCAACTGCGGAATATTCAAAGACGGTAGGCCGCGAAGTGCGGGTTGAAGAGATTCAACCCGTGGTGATTGCGCTGGTGGCGGAGAACATCATCATGCGGCGAGGGCATGGGATTTATGCGATTACGGATCAGTTTGTTCAGGAGATTTGGTTGGAGGAGCGGGCGTTGATTGAGGGGCGGTAGGGACAAGCAATAAATTTTCCACCTTAGTCACATGCTTGGACTTTGTAGGTCCGCTATTGATGATGCGGTGAAGGTGTTGGAGTCGCCTGGGAATACCGGGCTGTAAGTAGGGCTGTGAAGCGGCCCCAAAACCAGGCGCTTAGTTTTAACAGAAAAATCTCAGTGCCTTTATTGGGGCTGCTGCGCAGCCCGGCGCGGGGCAAGCCCGCTCACCACAGAGTGTGTGTGCCCGCATTTAAGGGTGGTGTAGATACCCAGGGGCGTTTTTTTCGGTATAAACCTGAACACCCCTGCGTTGTGAACGGACTCCCATGAACGCCCTGAAACTGATCTGCCTTCTCATCGTTTTCCCGCTGTTGCTGGCCGCCCTCGGTGGCTGGGAGCGTCAGCGTGCTGACGAAACCACCACTGCGGTGGCCGATTACTACGTCACGGTGACTATCGCTAAACAGCAACTCCAGGCGCTGGCGGCTAAGGAGCCGACAGCGATGGTCGCCCTGGTCGATGAAAAAATCAGCGTGCAAACGGCCCTCTCGCGGCTGGAAAAAATCGAAGCCGAGCTGCCCATTGCCCACCGCGTGAACCATGCGATGCGGGTCCTGGCGCCGTGGGTGATGGGCTTGGGTCTGTTGGCGGCGTTGATTGGTGCGGCTGCGTTGGCAGGTACGTACTGGGCCGGGCGGCGGGCACGGCAATCACGGGAGAGGTTATTGCAGGTGTTCTCTCTGGGCAGCCGCCTGTTGCCCTACGTGCTGGTGGGCCATGTGGCGGCAATGGCGGCGGCCGTCGCGCTGGCGTTGAGTTTCGAAGGCTTGGGGATGTGGCATATCGGCCGACTGGGCAGTGGCGAAGTCAAGCTGATGGCGGTGCTGGGGGTGATCGCGGCGTTCTGTGTGTATTCGATCTGGCAGTTGCTCAAACAGCTGCGCCCTATGCTGGGGATGTTCAAGCCTGAGCCGCTGGAGATGTTCGGCCAGGTGGTGACGCCCGCGCAGGCTCCCGGGTTGTGGCGCCATGTGGACGCGTTGGCGGGTCGGCTCGGCGCGCTGCCACCGGACCACATCGTGGTGAGCCTGGCCCAGGGCTTTTACGTGACATCCAGCGCGGCCACTGTGCAACCGGCGAACACTTCGCTGCAGGGGCGCACCTTGCATGTGCCGTTGCTGTATCTGGGCCTGCTGAGCCGTGAAGAAATCAGCGCGGTGATCGGCCACGAGCTGGCGCATTTTGCGGGGCAGGACACGGAATACAGCCTGCGCTTTTTGCCGATCTACGATGGGGTCAATCGCAGCCTGGAGGCGCTGTTGAACACGATGCTGGCCAGCGATTTTATCCAGGGACGGCTGATGCGGCCGTCGTTCATGTTCGGTGTGTTTTTCATGCAGCGCTTTGATGACGCGGTGAACCACTGGAGCCGTGAGCGCGAATTGCTGGCGGACGCTGCCGGCGCGCAGTTGGCGGGTCCTGCTGCGACGGCTTCGGCGTTGTTGCGGGTGTCGGTGTTGCAGCCGCACGTCGAGAATGCACTGTTGGCGTTGTGTGAGGCAGGTACGGCTACAGACCTGCCCGACGCCGTGTTCGCGCGCTTGCGTGAGTGTGAACTGCAACCATCAGCCGAAGCCCTGGAGATTCATCAACCCCATCCCACCGACTCCCACCCCTCCAATGGCGAACGCCTGCAGGCGCTGCACGTGCCACTGGACAATACCCTGCGCGGCGCCACCCGCGTGGTGGATCCCGACATAGCGAATGCGCAGATGGATGCCTATTTCAGCGCCCCCCAGGCACTGCGCGAGCAGCTGTCTCGCGACGTGATGGATATGGCCGTGTCGGAGAACAGCGCGCACACCCAGCTGCTGGAAACCCTGGCCGCTTCGGCCGAGGGTGAGCGCAGCCTGCATGAAGGCGGCCAGTGGCGCGGGGTACTGATGACGGTGTCGGGCCTGCCCTTTGTGCTGGCGGCCCTGTTTATCCTGAGTCGAGTCTGGCTCGCCCCGGAGCGTTTGAAAGGCACGCCGCTGTCGGCAGTCGGCGCGGGCGCGTGCCTGGGCCTTATCGGGCTGGGCCTGCTGTGGCTGGGCATCCGTCGATTCAAGCGTGCGCCGCAGACCGCGTTGCGCCTGACGCCGGAGCATTTTGTGTTCAATAACCTGGCGCATCCGCTGCCCATCGAACATATCGAGGAGATCACGTTGCAGTTTGTCCAGGGCATCTGGGTAACCGTTCAACTGACGCCCGAGGCGCCGTTACCCGTAACGCGCAAGACCGCGTTCGGCGTACCCGGCGTGCGGGTCAACAAGAAGAAACGCCAGGTACTGCTGCTGATGGCACAGCTGTGTATCGACAATAAAAAGATCGAACCCTATGAGGGGTTGTCCTTGATGCTCGACTACAGGAATGCAGCGTTGGCGCGCAAGATTTTGCAGAGCCGCGAGGACTGATGCACACCCATAAAAAAACCCCGAACCAGTCGGGGTTTTTTATCGCCTGGAATCAGGCGCGACGTGTGATCACTTAGAAAACGTTGATCGGGTAGTCGGCGAACAGACGGATTTCGTTACCGCCTACGTTGTACTTGTCGGCATTGCTGGAAACGCGCAACCAGGACGCACGAGCACGCAGGCTCAGGTCTTTGGCCGGGCCGCTTTGGACGACGTATTTGAACTGGTTGAAGATCTCGCGCTCGGTGCCATTGCCACGGTTGGAGCCGTCGTCAATGTTGGTACCGCGCACGTAGGCCACGTTGTAGGTCAGGCCAGGCACGCCGAAGGTGCTGAAGTCCAGGCCGTAGCCGGCTTGCCAGGAGCGCTCGTCCTTGCCGTTGAAGTCGGACCAGTAGGAGTTGGCCAGCAGGATGGTGTTGCCACCGTCGCCGATGCCGCCAGCGTTGCGGTAGCCGCCGTACAGGTAGCCGGTGTCGCCCGTGCTGCGCTGGTGAGCGACGGTGAAGCTGTGCGGGCCGACAGCCCATGTGGCGCCCAGGCTCCAGATCTTGTTGTCGCGAGCGTCTTCGCTGCCTTGGTTTTCCAGGGCGAAGCTCTTGTCCAGCTTGGTCTTGTAGCCATTGAAGTCAAAGGTCAGCGACTGTTTCTCTGGCAGGGCCAGCACGTAGTTGACATTGACGTATTGCTTCTTCAGCACGTCTTGCATGTCGGAGGCGTACAGCGCGGCCGACAGGTTTTCGGTGAATTTGTAGCTGCCACCGACGTAGTCGATGCTTTTCAGACGGCCGCTGTCAGTACCTTCGGCGCTCTTGCGAGCTTCCTTGGTGAAGTGACCGGCGTCGAGTTGCAGGCCGGCGATCTCTTTGGAGACGATCGACGTACCCGTGAACGTTTCGGACAGCAGACGGGAGTTGTCGTAGGCCAGGACCGGAACGTTAGGGAACTGATCACCGTACTTGAGCACAGTGTTAGAGACGCGGAACTTGACCGCTGCGCCGCCTTTGGCGAGGTCGTGTGGTGCCGAGCCAGGGTTTGCCGAGCCATCAGGGTTGGTGGTGCCATTACCCTGTTTGAAGAAGTCGATACCCCCCGCACCGGCGCGACCTTGGCCACCGTCCAGACGGATAGCATATTGGCCGATCACGTCCACACCCACACCGACGGTGCCTTGGGTGAAGCCGGACTCGAACTTGCCGATGAAGCCTTGGCCCCATTCGGCTTTGTCTTGCTTGCCGTTTTTGTAGTCACGGCTGATGTAGGCGTTACGGGCTGCGATGTTCAGGTGGCTGTCTTCAACGAAACCCTTGGATTGCTCCTGGTCGTTTGCCATTGCTGTCGATGCGCTCAAAATCCCCAGAGCGATCAGACTCATCCGTTGCTTCAACATTTTTTTGTATTCCTTATTACGGGTTGAGTACGCGCGATGACACCAGGCTCCATGTCGCTTTTCTGGTGTCGACTTTTTCCGAAAAAAGAAGGCCCGCGGACGACTGAACATGCCGCGGGCCTTTTCTTATTGGATGAGTCATGGCGGTTAGCCACAGGCGTTGGGCGCAATCCTAGTCGCGCGTTGAACTATGTGTCAATTTCGTGAATCGTCTGTATTTAGGCGAAATAATTCTAAGCAAAGGCCTACGGCCTTTCTGAAAACGACCAAATTCAGTCTTCAACGACCCCGGAAACACATTTCGTAACACATTTCAAAGCGGATACGTTTGGTAATGGATAACGCGCGCAAATGCAAAGCATTACCATTAGCGCGCTTTTTCCTGCCAAACCCTTTGGATGCATTCCACCATGCCTGCCCTTCGCCTGACGCCCATGACCCTTGGGCTTTCTGTTCTGCTGTCTGCCGGTTTTGCCTGTGCGGCCACCACCTTGCCTGAAACCTCGATCAGCGCCGAAGCTGACGAAGACGACCCGCGCGTCAAGGAAACCAGCACCGCGACCCGCACCGCCACACCGGTACGGTATGTGCCCCAGGCCATCGACTCGGTGAAGACCGAAAGCCTACGTTCCTACGGCACCAACGACCTGGGCCAGGCCTTGAGGGGCATCCCCAACGTCAGCAGCGGCGCCGACACGCGCTTCGACAGTTTGCGTATCCGTGGCTTCGACGCGAGCAACGACTTCTACCTCGATGGCATTCGCGACGACAGCCAGTACGTACGCGACCTGCACAACATCGAGCGCATCGAAGTGCTCAAAGGCCCGGCAGCCGTGCTTTACGGGCGAGGCGGCCAGGGCGGGATCGTCAACCGCGTGAGCAAACTGCCAACGGCCGGGCGCAAGTCGAGCATCGAGGCCCAGGGCGGCAGCAACGATTTGCGCAGTGTGTATGCCGACCTGAGCACCGATCCCACCGACAACATCAGCCTGCGCCTGAACATGGGCAACCAGGACAACAACAGCTTCCGCGACGACGTCAGCGGCAATCGCCAACTGTTCGCGCCGTCCATGAGCTGGCAGCTCACACCGGATCTGAACTGGCTGGTGCAATACGAATACAGCCGCTACAACCGCACGCCGGATCGCGGCATCCCCGGCGTCAACGGCCGCCCCGCCGACGTCAGTCGCAGCACCACCTACGGCGACAGCCGCGATTACATCGACGACAAGACCCAATCCCTGCGTTCCAAACTGGCCTACGAACTCAACGATAACTGGCAACTGCGCCAGACCCTCGGCGTGTTCAAGCTCGACAGCGATTTCGACAACACGTACCAGACCGGCTATAGCGCCGCGACCAATCGGGTGGCGCGCCAACGCTGGCAGCAAGACCTGACCACCCTCAACGTCTTCAACAACGTCGAGCTGGAAGGAGGCTTCAGCACCTTCGGCCTCGAACACCGCCTGCTCACCGGCGTGGAGCTGGGCAGCCAGCGCCGCGATCCAAAGCTGTTCAGCGCCCCCGCCTCGGCCGTACCGGCCCTGGACCTCAACCAGCCCAACCGTCATCTGAGCCACACCGGGCGCATGAACGTATCGAGTAACAACCACACCGAAGTCGAAAGCCGCGCCCTGTATGTGCAAGACCAACTGCGCCTGAATGACCAGTGGCAAGTGCTGGCCGGCTTGCGTTACGACCGCTTCGAAGTGGACACCAAAAACAAACTGCTCAATACCCGACAAGACGTCAAAAGCCACAGCACCAGCCCGCGCTTTGGCCTGGTGTGGACGCCCCTGGAACACCACTCGTTCTATGCCTCGTGGAGCAAGACCTTCTCACCGGCCGGTGGCGGCCTGATCGGCATCACCCCGAACGCCGCCGGCAGCGTCAACGACCTGAGCCCCGAGCTGACCAAGCAAAAAGAGATCGGCGTGAAAAGCGACTGGCTCGACGACCGCCTGAGCACCACCCTGGCGGTGTACGAATTGGAACTCTACAACCGCCGCACCAGCGACCCGCTGGACCGCACCATTACCCTGCTCAGCGGCCTGCAGCGCTCCCGCGGCGTGGAGCTGACGGCCACCGGCAAGATCGTCGGCAACTGGTCTGTACGCGGTGGTGTCGGCCTGCAGGATGCCAAGGTCGAAAAAGACAACAACGGCTTTGAAGGCAAGCGCGTCAGCGACGTGGCCAAGCGCAATGCAAGCCTGTTTGTCACCTGGAAACCGGAGATGGGCTGGTACGCGGAAACCGGTTTGACCCTGGTCGGCGACCGCTACGCCGACAGCCTCAACACCGTGGTGCTTCCGGGTTATGGCAGTTGGGATGCATTGGTCGGGTTCCGGCAGAAAGAGTGGGATGTGCGCGCGGCGCTGAACAACATCGCCGACAAGACCTACTACGAATCGGCGACCAGTGTGCCGCAGATTCAGCCGGGCGAGCCGCGTAACCTGGTGGTGACGGGCACTTATAGCTTCTAAACGTAAACCCCCTTCTTATCGCAGCTGCCGAGCGCAAGCGAGGCAGCTGCGATGAAGCCAAGGCTATTTCGTTAGTTACTCATCAACTCGCACAACGCGTGCATTTCATCCTCGCTGAACAACCCCACCGGGTAGCGTTCACTCATCACACTGCGCAAATCCGGCTGCTGCCTGACTTGTCGCGAGCCGTTTTCCTTCAACCAGAGCCCCAGCGCATGGATCGCGTCACCGTCCACCCGCGAAGGGTGGAAGGTGCGCGTGTACATCGGGTTGATATTGGCGTTCATTTCAGCGCTCTCTCCTGCTGCGTGAGCGGCTAACTTACTCAAGGTTTATGACAGAACTGTGCGGTCATCACCCTGGGCCACTGGAGCAACACCGATACAAGAGCTATGCCAATGTCGCGTGTCTACAGCTGGGCGGACACAAAAAAGCCCACGACCGTGCTGGGCCGTGGGCTTGCTGTAGAAGCCGAAACCGAGGGACGCGCGATTGCCGGAAAGGCGTTGTTACAACTGCACTCAGTTTTTATGCGGGGCCGGCTGTTGTTGGGTCAGGCAATGGATATTACCGCCACCCAGTAACAGTTCACGGCCCGGCACCATCACAACTTCGTGCTGCGGGAACAGGTTCTGCAGGATAGCCTTGGCTTCAGCGTCCAACGGGTCGTCGAAACTTGGCGCGATGATGCCGCCGTTGACGATCAGGAAGTTGACGTAGGATCCCGCCAACCGCACGGTCGGATTACGTTCCTGTGTGCCATCCACCGGATCGACACCTGCGCACTCTTCCTCAGTGGCATACAACGGCCCCGGGATCGGCATTTTATGCACTGTGAACGAGCGCCCCTGGGCGTCGGTGCTGCTTTGCAGGACAGCCATGGCGGCGTGACAACGCGCGTAGTTCGGGTCTTGCGGGTCGTCGGTCCAGGCCAGCAACACTTCGCCCGGGCGCACGTAGCAGCAGAAGTTATCCACATGACCGTCGGTTTCGTCGTTGAACAGGCCGTCCGGCAGCCAGATGATCTTATCCACAGCCAGGTTGGCGCTGAGTACCGCTTCGATCTCGGCACGGTCGAGGTGCGGATTACGGTTGCGGTTGAGCAGGCATTCCTCGGTGGTGATCAGGGTGCCTTCGCCGTCGACGTGGATCGAGCCGCCTTCCAGCACAAAGCCTTCTGTGCGGTAACGCGGTGCGCGCTCGATTTCGAGGATCTTGCCGCCCACCTGCGAGTCGCGGTTCCACGGCGAGTACAGGCCACCGTCAAAGCCGCCCCAGGCGTTGAAATCCCAGTTCACGCCGCGTACTTCGCCACGGTCGTTGATCACGAACGTCGGGCCGGTATCGCGCACCCAGGCGTCATCGCTGGACATTTCCACCACACGGATATTCGGCACGTCCAGGCGGGCGCGGGCGTTTTCGTACTGGCCGGCAGAAACCGCCACGGTCACCGGCTCAAAACGTGCGATGGCCTTGGCCACGGCCACGTGAGCGGCCTGCGCGGGCTTGCCGCCCAGGCGCCAGTTGTCCGGGCGCTCCGGCCACACCATCCAGGTTTGGGTCTGTGGCGCCCATTCGGCGGGCATGTGGAAGCCATCGGCGCGGGGGGTGCTGTGCAGGGTGGTCATGGCGATCAGGACTCCGAATGGGGTAAAGGCCGACTTTATAACGGATAAAAATCGGCTTTAGAAGCGAACAAACAGCCTGGATGAAAAATATGACAGCCAATCACCGATAACAATCGATTATCTACAGTTGCTCATCCAGCACCTTCGACAGCATGTCGACAAAGAAGTCCACGCTACGTTTGGAGGTCACCATCGGCGGCTTGATCTTGAGGATATTCAAATAATCGCCAGTCGGTTGCATGAAAATCCCCAGCTCCCGCAAGCGATCACACAACAGGGTGGTCTCTTCGGTGGCGGGCTCCAGGGTTTGCCGGTCACGCACCAACTCCAGGCCCAGATAGAAACCGGAACCGTGAACCGCGCCCACCAGGGGATGACGGTCGATCAGTGCTTCCAGCCGCGCCTTGAAATGCCCGCCGACCACCTGGGCGTTTTCCCACAGTTTTTCTTCTTCCATCACATCCAGCACCGCCATGCCGATCCGGCAACTCACCGGGCTGCCCCCCGACGATGAGAAGAAATACCCCTCGGCCTCCAATGCTTCGGCGATCTCACGACGGGTGATCACCGCGCCAAGTGGCTGACCATTGCCCATGCCCTTGGCCATGGTGATGATGTCGGGCACCACACCCTGCTCTTCGAAGCCCCAGAAGAAATGCCCCATGCGGCCGTAACCCACCTGCACTTCATCGGCGATGCACACGCCGCCCTGGGCCCGCACCAACCCGTACACCTGCTGCAAATAACCCGGCGGCAAGGAGATACCACCGGCGTTGCCGTACACCGGCTCACAGATAAACCCGGCCAGTTGGCGCTTGCTCGCAGCGATTTTCGCCAGGTTGTGTTCCACGCTTCGTACGTAGTCCGGCGCACTGTCCTGCCCGCGGAACTCACCGCGATAGGTGTTCGGCGCAGTGACCGGGTGGACCCACTCCGGGCGGCTGCTCAGGGCCTGGGGGTTGTCGGCAATGGAGGTGGACACCGCATCCGCCGCCACCGACCAGCCGTGATAGGCCTCCAGCACACTGAGCATGTCGCGCCCACCGCTGTAAGCCCAGGCCAGGCGGATGGCCAGGTCGTTGGCCTCGGTGCCGCTGTTGACCAGGAACACCCGATCCATGCCCGGCGGCGCCAGCGCCAGCAAGCGCTCGGAAAACTCGGCAATGGCGGCATAGTGAAACCGCGAGTTGGTATTGAGCAGCGACCATTGCCGCGCCGCCACAGCCGCCATACGCGGGTGACCGTGCCCCAGCACGGCGACGTTATTGAGCATGTCCAGGTAGGAACGGCCCTGCATATCGATAAGGTGGTTGCGCCAGCCGCGCTCGATGCGTGGCGGGTCGACGTAATAGTGCTTCTGCGAGCGGGCGAAACTGGCATCACGCCGGGCCAGCAGGGCATGGGGGTCGAGTTCCGGTTCGGCATCGCAGGCCAGCCCCAGTAACCCTGCAGGCGAGGGGCACAAGGCTTGCCAGGCCAAGGCCCGGGACGGTGTACAAAACAGCGGCGGTTCGAGGTCGGCACGGCACAGTTGCACGGTCAGCGGCCCATGGACCTCACCGAGAACCTGCCCTTCCACCAGCAATGAACCGTGCTTCAACCGGGTGTCCACGCCCCACAACCGCACGCTCAGCTCCACACCTTGCACGCTCACAAGGCCATCGGCATCCTGATGCAGCGTTCCGGCAAAAGGCGCCTCCAACACCGTGCCGTGGGGCAGATGCAGCTCTACGTGGAGGGGGAAAGTCTGCGGTTCGGTGGCACTGTCCGGGCAGGTACGCGACAGCCGATATTGGCCATAACGACTTGCCGCCAGCCCATGCACGGCCGCCGCCTGATCCAGCAGTTGCCGATCAATGCCGGGCAGTTCCCAGTTGCCGGCTTCGAAATGCGGGCTGAGCACACCCAGGTCGATCAGCGCGAACTCACGCCCCACCAGGCCCGGTAGCAACGGCGCGAAGTCCTGGCTGGCAATCGACGGCAGCGTCTCACCGACACTGCCGAGAATCGCAGCCTCCATCAGTTCAAACGGCACCGACGTCGCCACATGGAAAATTTCCCACTCGTGTTCGGCGTTTTTCAACAGATAAGTGTTGTCCGGATCCAGGCGTTGCTGCTGTTCGCTGCTTAATACCAACACTGCCGCACGGGCGACGATCAGCGGCCACAACGCCTGCAACTCCTCGCGCTGCAGTGGAGTCACGGCATGGCAGGCCCGGACCGCCGGCAGGATGGCAAACGGGTCGCCCTCGGCATGGTGCAACAGGGCCGCGCAGGTCACCGACAGGTCGGCAATCCGCCAGGTGTGCACCAGGTCGCCGAAATCGATGACGCCTTGCAGTTGCCAGTGCCGTTGCGCATCGCGCTGCCACACCACGTTGTCATCGGTGATGTCCATGTGCACCGCTTGCCAGGGCAGGCGGTCGGCCAGGGGGCGAATGCGCTGTTCAACCTGCTCGGCCACCTGTTCCAGTGCGGCGCGGTGGGGCAGGTTTTCCAGGGTGGCCAACAGATGGGAGATCAGTTCCCGGGCATGGCGCGGGTCCCATTGCAGGGTGCGGTCCAGCCCTGGGTGCGAGAAATCAGCAAGCGCGAGGCTCATGCGCCCGCACAGGTCGCCGAAGCCTGCGATCACGTCGCGTCCCAAATGCGGCAGATGGGTCAACGGCTGGCCGTCGATATAGTCCAATAGCCGCACGTGCAGGGGCTGGCCATCGACCGTCACGCTCAGCAGCTCTTCACCGCTCAGGGCCTTGATGACCTTGGGCACCCGCACGCCCTGCAGGGTGTCGAGGGCCGCGTGCTGGGCCTGCAGCTCAATCGCCGCATAGTCGCCCCGGCAGATTTTCAGAACAAACCGACCGCGGGCACTGTCGATTTTGTAATTGAGGTCTTGCTGGCTGCCCAGTGATTGCAGGGTGCCCGTGAGGCCGTAGTGCTGCTCGAGCAATTGCGCTGCCTGGTCGGGGCCTACTTGCGGGCAGGGTAGACTGGCACGATGGATCAACGTGGCGAGCAGCATGGGGGATGACCTCGAATTTTTAGAGGTGTATATCGCCACTTTTCAGGGGGATTACGCAACCCCCATACACATGCCGTCCTGCCCGTCACGCCAACACAGGCTATGCTGCACTCGCTAAACGTTCGTCTGAGGAAAGGGCCCCCGACATGCGCATTCTCATTACCGGTGGCGCCGGTTTTATCGGTTCTGCTTTGATACGTCACTTGATTCAGCATACTGAGCACGAAGTGCTCAACCTCGACAAGCTCACCTACGCCGGCAACCTGGAATCGCTGACCAGCATCGCGTCCAATAGCCGTTATGAATTCGTCCAGGCCGATATTATCGATCAGGCCACCGTCAGCGCCGTGCTCGCACGCTTTGAACCCCACGCGATCATGCACCTGGCCGCCGAGTCCCACGTCGACCGTTCGATTGACGGCCCGTCGGATTTTATCCAGACCAATATCGTCGGCACTTACAGCTTGCTGGAGGCCGCCCGTGGCTATTGGCAAACCCTCGCCGAGCCAGAAAAACGTGCATTTCGCTTCCACCACATTTCCACCGACGAAGTCTACGGCGACCTCCACGGCGTAGACGACTTGTTCACCGAAACCACGCCCTACGCGCCCAGCTCGCCCTACTCGGCCAGCAAAGCCGCGTCCGACCACCTGGTCCGCGCCTGGCACCGCACGTACGGCCTGCCCGTGCTGCTGACCAACTGCTCCAACAACTACGGGCCTTTCCACTTCCCCGAGAAGTTGATCCCGCTGGTTATCCTCAACGCCCTCGCGGGCAAACCATTGCCGGTCTATGGTGATGGCTTGCAAGTGCGCGACTGGTTGTTTGTCGAAGACCATGCCCGGGCACTGCTCAGCGTCGTGACACACGGCGTGGTCGGCGAGACCTACAACATCGGCGGCCACAACGAACAGAAGAATATTGACGTAGTACGCAGCATCTGCACCCTGCTGGAGGGATTGGCACCGCAACATCCCCACGGAGTGGAGCAATACACCGACCTGATCACGTTCGTTAAGGATCGCCCAGGCCACGACCAACGCTACGCAATCGATGCAGGCAAGATCGAACGCGAACTGGGCTGGGTACCCGAAGAAACCTTTGAAACCGGGCTGCGCAAAACCGTGCAGTGGTACCTCGATAACCTGGAATGGTGCCGCAGGGTCCAGAACGGCAGTTATCAGGGTGAACGATTGGGCAATACCGACACGAGGGATCTGATCGCATGATGAAAGGAATCGTATTGGCCGGTGGCTCCGGCACTCGCCTGCACCCCATCACCCTGGGAGTGTCCAAACAGCTGTTACCGGTGTATGACAAGCCGATGATCTACTACCCGATCTCGGTGCTGATGCTGGCAGGCATCAAAGAGATCCTGGTGATTTCCACCCCGGCGGACTTACCGCAATACCGCAACCTGCTGGGCGATGGCAGCCAGTTTGGCGTCAGCTTCAGCTATGCAGAACAACCGCAGCCGGACGGCTTGGCACAAGCTTTTCTGATTGGCGAACAGTTCATCGGCAACAACCCCGTTTGCCTGATCCTGGGCGACAACATTTTCCACGGCCAGCGTTTCAGCGAGCAGTTGCATGCAGCGGTCAAGCGCGGCAAAGGCGCCACGGTATTTGGCTATTGGGTCAAGGATCCGCAGCGCTTCGGCGTGATCGACTTCGACAGCGAAGGCCGCGCCCTGTCCATCGAAGAAAAACCGACCACGCCCAAATCAAGCTATGCCGTCACCGGACTGTATTTCTACGACAACGACGTGATCAACATCGCTAAAGCCGTCAAACCCTCAGCCCGCGGCGAGCTGGAAATCACCGACATCAACAACGCCTATCTAGAGCGTGGAGACCTTCACGTCGAGCGCTTCGGCCGTGGCTTTGCCTGGCTCGACACCGGCACCCACGACAGCCTGCTGGAAGCCTCACAGTACGTGCAGACCATCGAACACCGTCAGGGCCTCAAAGTGGCGTGCCTCGAAGAAATAGCCTATGGCAACGGCTGGATCGACCGCGACCATCTGCTCGAACGCGCCAAATACTTCGGCAAGACCGGCTACGGTCAATACCTGTACACGTTGGCGGGAGGCAACCGGTGAACGTCGTTGACACCTCACTCCCCGGCGTACTGATCATCGAACCCAAGGTGTTCGGTGACGAGCGCGGTTTTTTCTACGAAAGCTTCAATGCTCGCGCCTTTGCAGCGGCCACCGGGCTCAAGCGCGAGTTTGTCCAGGACAACCACTCGCGCTCGCAAAAAGGCGTGCTGCGGGGCCTGCATTACCAACTGGAACACACTCAGGGCAAACTGGTGCGGGTTACCGCCGGTGAAGTGTTGGACGTGGCCGTGGACATCCGCCGCAGTTCGCCGAATTTCGGGCGATGGGTGGGCGTGCGTCTGTCGGCACAGAACCATCGCCAGTTGTGGGTGCCGGAAGGGTTCGCCCATGGCTTTGTGGTGTTGAGCGACTCCGCCGAGTTCTTGTACAAGACCACCGACTACTACCAGCCCAGTGCGGAACGCAGCATCCTGTGGAACGACCCGACGTTGGCCATCGACTGGCAACTGAGCGAACCGCCGCAACTGTCCGCCAAGGACCAGGCTGGAAAACTGCTGATGGACGCCGATCTATTCCCATGAAAATCCTGATCACCGGCCAACATGGCCAAGTCTCCCAGGCGCTGCAACAGCAGCTCCAAGGCCTGGGCGAACTGATTGTGCTCGGCCGCGAGCAACTCGATCTGGCCGACGCCGAGCGCATCCGCCAGCAGGTGCGCGCTCACCGCCCCGACCTGATCATCAACGCCGCCGCCCACACGGCCGTGGATCAGGCCGAAAGCGAAGCGGACCTCGCCTTCGCCATCAACGCCACCGCCCCCGGGATTCTCGCCGAGGAAGCCAAGGCCTTGGGCAGCCCGTTGATCCACTATTCCACCGACTACGTGTTCGACGGCAGCAAGCCTGGGCCCTACACCGAAGCTGACACGCCCAATCCCCTGGGCGTCTACGGCCAGAGCAAACTGGCGGGTGAACAGGCGATTGCCACAGTGGGAGGCCAGTACCTGATCCTGCGTACCAGTTGGGTCTACTCCAACCACGGCAAGAACTTCCTGCTGACCATGCAGCGCCTGCTGCAAGAAAAACCCCACCTGCGCATCGTCGCCGACCAGATCGGCGCGCCGACGTGGGCCGGGACCATTGCCGCCAGTACGCGCGCCCTGATCGAACGCTGGCAGGCGGGCAAGGCCGGGGAATGGGGCATCTACCACCTGACCGCCGAGGGTGAAACCTCGTGGTTCGGCTTTGCCCAGGCGATCGGCGAACACCTGCGCGCCAGTGGCCGCGCGTCTGCCGAACTGGAGGCAATCCCGTCCAGCGCCTACCCGACGCCTGCCCGGCGCCCGCTGAACTCACGCCTCGATTGCAGCCACCTGCGCCAGCAATGGCACGTCAGTCAGCCCTTGTGGCAAGACGCATTGCGCGAGTGTCTTGCCGGGCAGCACTAGGCATAATGCGTCTGTACCCACAGGCGCACGACTCCCATGACTCCACCCCTTCCGCGAAGACCCCGCTGGCGCAGCCTTGCCCTGTTGGCCCTGTGCCTGGCACCGCTGCTGTGGCCGCTGGAGCACTTGGCCGAGCGTTACTATCGCAGCGAACTGGCCGGGCAAAACCGCCAGACCCTCGACCTGTACGTCGCCAACCTGCTGGGCACCCTGCATCGCTATGAAGTGCTGCCGCAGATCCTCGGCGACTTGCCGGCCTTGCGCACGGCACTGGGCGCACCGCAGGTCAGCACCAACCTGGTCAACGCCAACCTGCTGCTCAAGGACGTCGCCGCCCAGGCCGGGGTGGAAGTGATGTATTTGATGGACACCACCGGCAAGACCCTCGCCGCGTCCAATTGGGACAAGCAGGACAGTTTTGTCGGGCGCAACTTCTCGTTCCGGCCCTATTTCAGCGAAGCCATGGCCGGGCGCCTGGGGCGGTTTTTCGGGCTGGGCACCACCTCGGCCAAGCGCGGCTATTTCTTCGCCGCCGCCGTGCGCGATGGCGACACGATCATCGGCGTACTGGTGGTCAAGGTCGACCTGGACCACACCGAAAGCCTGTGGGGCAATACCCCGGAACAACTGCTGGTCACCGACCACAACGGCGTGGTGATCCTCACGTCGCGCCCGCAATGGCGCTTCCGTGCCACCCGGCCGCTGACCGCCGAGGAACGCCAGGCCATCATCGCCATCCAGCCCTACCCCACGCGCGACCCGCAACCCTTGAGCCTGAGCAGCAGCGCATGGCTGCGCCAATCCACCGCCATTGCCGAGACCGGCTGGAATGTGGAGATCCTTGCACCGCAATCCTTGATCAGCCGCCCGGTGCGCACGGTGGTCGCCGTGGGCGGCGCCACGTTGCTGGTGCTGATGCTGCTGCTGGGCCTGTTGATGCAACGCCGCCGCCACTACCTGGACCGCATCGCCTTCGAAGCCAAGGCCCGCCGCGAGCTGGAAATGCGCGTGGTCGAACGTACCAGCGATCTGGAAGGCCTCAACCGGCGCCTCAAACAGGAAGTGCTGGAGCGCGAACACGCCCAGCAGGAACTGGTGCGCGCCCAGGATGACCTGGTTCAGGCCGGCAAGCTGTCAGCGCTGGGCACCATGTCGGCGAGTATCAGCCACGAACTCAACCAACCCCTGGCGGCGATTCGCAGCTATGCGGAAAACGCCGAGATCCTGCTCGACCACGAGCGCACCAGCGATGCCCGGGGCAATCTCAAGCTGATCAGCGAACTGACCGGGCGCATGGCCTCGATCATCGCCCACCTGCGCGCCTTCGCCCGGCGCGACCGGCACGCGCCGGAGAGCGTGGCCCTGCAACCCGCCCTCGACGATGCCCTGGCACTCCTGGCCAAGCGGCGGCGCTCGATGGAAGTGGAACTGATCCGCGATTTGCCGGAAGCGACCCTGTGGGTGCAGGCCGGCGAAACCCGCCTGCGCCAGGTATTGGGCAACCTGCTGGCCAACGCCCTCGACGCCCTTACCGAAAAAGGCCCGCCGCGCAAACTGTGGCTGAGTGCCGAAACCACCGCCCAGGGCGTCAACCTGTACATTCGCGACAACGGCCCGGGCTTTTGCATGGAAGCCCTGGGCCGCGCCAGCGAACCGTTCTACACCACCAAGACCCGCACCCAGGGCTTGGGCCTGGGCCTGGCGATCTGTGACACCCTGATGCGTGCCTTTGGCGGCGAACTGCTGTTTGCCAACCACAAGGAAGGTGGCGCGCTGTTAACCTTGAAATTGCGTGCCGGCTCGCCGGGCGTCAGTCTGCAACCGTCCGAGGACCGCAGTGTATGAGTATCGATAACCAGATTCAGGTGGTGTTGATCGACGATGATCCGCACTTGCGTCAGGCCCTGTGCCAGACCCTGGACCTGGCCGGGCTGAACGTCCTGACCCTGGGCGAAGCCACCGGCCTCACCTCGCGCCTCTCGCGGGATTGGCCGGGCGTGGTGGTCAGCGACATCCGCATGCCCGGCATGGACGGCCTGGAGCTGCTGGCCGAGCTGCACGGCCAGGATCCGGACCTGCCGGTGCTGCTGATCACCGGCCACGGCGACGTGCCGCTGGCGGTGCAGGCCATGCGCGCGGGAGCCTATGACTTCCTCGAGAAACCCTTCGCCAGCGACGCCCTGCTCGACAGCGTGCGCCGCGCCCTGGCCCTGCGTCGGCTGGTGCTCGACAACCGCAGCCTGCGCCTGGCCCTGAGCGACCGCCAACAACTGAGCACCCGCCTGGTGGGGCACTCGCCACAGATGCTGCGCCTGCGCGAGCAGATCGGCGCCCTGGCCGCAACCCGCGCAGATGTGCTGATCCTCGGCGAAACCGGCGCCGGCAAGGAAGTGGTGGCCCGCGCGCTGCACGACCTGTCGAGCCGGCGCAGCGGGCCGTTTGTGGCGATCAATGCCGGGGCGTTGGCCGAGTCGGTGGTGGAGAGCGAACTGTTCGGCCATGAGCCCGGCGCCTTTACCGGCGCGCAGAAGCGGCGCATCGGCAAATTCGAATTCGCCAATGGCGGCACGTTGTTCCTGGATGAAATCGAAAGCATGAGCCTGGACGTACAGGTCAAGCTGCTGCGCCTGTTGCAGGAACGTGTGGTGGAACGCCTCGGCGGCAACCAGCTGATCCCGCTGGATATCCGCATCATCGCCGCCACCAAGGAAGACCTGCGCCAGGCCGCCGACCAGGGCCGCTTCCGCGCCGACTTGTACTATCGCCTCAACGTCGCGCCGTTGCGTATTCCGCCACTGCGCGAGCGCGGTGAAGATGCGTTGATGCTGTTCCAGCACTTCGCCGACGAAGCCAGCAGCCGCCATGGCCTGCCGTTGCATGAGCTGCAACCGGGCCAGCGTGCCCTGCTGTTGCGTCACAGCTGGCCGGGCAATGTGCGCGAATTGCAGAACGCTGCCGAGCGCTTTGCGTTGGGCCTGGAGCTGGCGCTGGACAGCACCCCGGACAACCCCGCCAGCAGCGTGCTGACTTCCACGCCGGGCGGCTTGAGCGAACAGGTCGAGCAGTTCGAAAAAAGCCTGATCGCCGCCGAATTGACCCGCCCCCACAGCTCCATGCGCAGCCTCGCAGAAGCCCTCGGCGTACCGCGCAAGACCCTGCACGACAAACTGCGCAAGCACGGCCTGAACTTCGCCAACCCAAGCACTGACGACGAATGACCCTGCCCACCCACCAAGAGGCCGCCATGAGCCGCGACAGCCGTTACCTGGAATCCATCCTCCACCACGACATCCCCCTGACCCGCGAAATGGGCCTCAGGGTACTCGACTGGCAAGACGGGCAACTGCGGCTGCACCTGCCCCTGCACGCCAATATCAATCACAAGAGCACCATGTTCGGCGGCAGCCTCTACTGCGGAGCGGTGCTGGCGGGTTGGGGCTGGATGCACCTGCAACTGCGCGAGGAAGGGATTGAAGACGGGCATATCGTGATTCAGGAAGGGCAGATCAGTTATCCGCTGCCGGTGACGCAAGACGCGACCGCCATTTGCGCGGCGCCGGAGGAGAAGGTGTGGAAACGCTTTTTGGCGACCTACAGGCGCTATGGCCGGGCGCGGCTGGCGTTGGACACCTGGATCGTGAATGAGGGCAGTGAAGAGCGGGCCGTTACGTTCACCGGCCAATACGTCTTGCACCGCTAGAAGCCAATACACAAAAAAATATGGGAGGGGGGCTTGCTCCCTCCCACATTCAGATCGGCTGAGGTATTAAGAGCGGGCCAAGGTCAGCAAGCGCTCACGCCACGCCGCCTTCGCCGGCAACGCCAGGAAAAACGGATTCAGCAACGACGCCCGCGCCGGATAGCTGAACGGCTCGCCACTCAACTCCAGCACCTCGCCGCCCGCTCCTTCCAATACACCCTGCGCCGCCGCCGTATCCCACTGCGAAGTCGGCGCCAGGCGCGGGTAGCAATCCGCACTGCCCTCGGCCAACAGGCAGAACTTCAACGAACTGCCGATATTCGCCAGCTTCAACTCACCCAACCCTTCGCTCAAACCGTCCAGCAGACGCTCTTGCTCGGGGCTGGTATGCCGGCGGCTGGCGACCACGGTAAACGCCTCACCCACTGCCGGCGCCTCGCGCACCTGGATCTGCCTGGGCGCTTCGTTCACGTCGGAACGCCACGCCCCCAGGCCGGCACCACCGAAGTAGCAACGGCCACTGGTGGGCATGGACACCACGCCGAACACCACGCGGCCCTGTTCGACCAGGGCAATATTGACGGTGAATTCTTCGCTGCCGGCGATAAATTCCTTGGTGCCATCCAGCGGGTCCACCAGCCACCAGCGCTGCCAGCCGGCACGTACGCTTTGGTCAATGTCGGCGTCTTCTTCGGACAGCACCGGGATGCTCGGGTCCAATGCGGTTAGGCCCGCGAGAATCAGATGGTGAGCGGCCAGGTCGGCCGCCGTGACCGGCGAATCATCGGCCTTGGAGGTCACCGCCACATCGGCGCGCCAGTACGGCAGGATCACTTCACCCGCCTGGCGGGCCAACTCGATCACAGGGGCGATAAACGGGTGGCCTAAAAACAGTTCGCTCATGGGGTAAACGCTCCACGCTGAATCAACAAATCTCGTACCAGGTACAACGCCGCCAGGGCGCGGCCTTCGCTGAATTGCTCGTTTTGCGCAAGCTGCGACAGCTCGCGCAGGTTGACCCGGTCCACACGCATCGGCTCGGGCTCATCGCCTTCCAGGCGTTCTTCATAGAGTTGGGTGGCGAGCACCACCTGGATTTTCTGGCTCATGTAGCCAGGGGACAACGACAGCTCGGTAATGTGTTCCAACTGCCGTGCGCCGTAGCCGGCTTCTTCCTTGAGTTCACGGTCTGCCGCCGCCAGCACGTCTTCGCCGGGTTCGATCAGGCCCTTGGGCAACGACAGCTCATACTCATCGGTGCCGCCGCAGTACTCCTCAACCAGCAACGCATGATCTTCGTCGATCATCGCCACGATCATCACTGCGCCGTAGCCGGCACCGCGGCCCACCAGGCGCTCGTAGGTCCGTTCAACGCCATTGGAAAAGCGCAGTTGCACTTCCTCCACGCGGAACAAACGGCTACTGGCGACTATTTCGCGGGCGAGGACGGTGGGTTTCTGGCGCATAAGCGGCTCCTTGGCGTGATCGGGTTACTATACCGTGGCTTTTCCGATTGTCTGTGTCGGATATCTTTACTTACATGAGACCGCACCATGCCCTCTTTGCCCTGGCACGCCATCGACACCGTCCTGCTGGACATGGACGGCACCCTGCTCGACCTGCATTACGACAACCATTTCTGGATGGAACACCTGCCCCAGCGTTACGCCGAACTGCACGGGGTGAGCCGAGCCATGGCCGAGATGGAGTTGCAGCCTCTGTTCGAGCGTAACGCCGGACAGTTGCAATGGTATTGCCTGGATTTCTGGAGTGCGGAACTGAACATCCCGGTGCGTGAGCTCAAGCTGGAAACCGCCGACCTGATCGCCCTGCGCGCGGATGCCGATACCTTCCTGGCGGCGATCAAACGGGCAGGCAAGCGCGTGATCCTGATCACCAACGCCCATCGTGATTCGCTGTCGTTGAAATTGGAGCGCATTGAACTGGCGCCGTATTTCGAGCGATTGATCAGCTCCCACGACTACGGCTTCGCCAAGGAAAACCCACAGTTCTGGGATGCCTTGCAGGCTGACATCCAGTTCGATCCGGCTCGCAGCCTGTTTATCGACGACACCCTGCCGATCCTGCGCAGTGCCCAGGCGTTTGGCGTGGGGCATTTGCTGGCGGTGAAAGAACCGGACAGCAAAAAGGGGCCAAAGGACACGGCTGAGTTTGCAGCAGTCGGTGACTACCGCGATCTCATTGTCGGGCTCTGAACCCTGTGGGAGGGAGCAAGCCCCCTCCCACCTTTTCGCCCGTGTATTACTCAGGAATACGCAGCGTCTGCCCTGGGTAAATCTTGTCTGGATGGGACAACAGCGGCTTGTTGGCCTCGAAGATCTTGTTGTACAGGTTGGCGTTGCCGTACACCGTCAGGGAAATCGCGCTGAGGGTGTCACCCTTTTTCACCACGACGAAACGGGCGGCGGCCACTGCCGGACCGGTTACGGTGATCTGGTCATCCACACTGGCCACGCCTTGAATGTTACCCAGCGCCAGCAGAATCTTCTCTTTCTCTTCCTGGGTGGCGACTTCACCGGTCACGGTCACTTTGTCGCCATCCACCGTGGTCTGTACATTCGGATTCCCCAGACCCACCTTCGCTACGTGTTCCTTCAACTGCTCACTCGCGTTGGCATTACCCGGCGTCAACAGGTCGACAATCTTTTCGCCGGCGTCTTTGATAAAGCTGAAAATGCTCATAGTGCGCTCTCCTTGGTAGTTGATTTCCAGATGCCCAAGACTAGACCAGTCCGGCAGACTTAGGTTCCAGCCCGACCAAAGACGCAAACGCGCTAGAATCCCCCCGCCATTGGAATAAGCCCTGGAGCGAAGATGGACATCAAGCAGCTGAAATTCCTCATCGCCCTCGACGAGACCCGTCACTTCGGCCAGGCCGCGGCGCGTTGCCACATCACCCAGCCAACCCTGTCGATGCGCCTGCGCAGCCTTGAAGAAGAGCTGGACTTGCCGCTGGTCAATCGCGGCCAGCGTTTCGAAGGGTTCACCGCCCCCGGCGAGCGCGTGCTGGCCTGGGCACGCACGGTGCTGGCGGCCTATGACGGCTTGCAGGCCGAAGCCGCCGCCTGCCGTGGCAACCTGGTGGGTACGTTGCGCCTGGGCGTGGTGCCGTTGTCGAGCTTTGATCCGCTGGCGTTGATGCAACAACTGCACAAGGAGCATCCGAGCCTGCGCTTTGAGCTTTCGGCCCTCAGCTCCGAGCAGATCCTCGAACAGTTGGCGAGCAATCGCCTGGACCTGGGCGTGTCCTACCTCGACCGCCTGGACAACGAGCGCTTCGATTCCCTGGCCCTCGGCGAAACCCGCATGGGCCTGCTCTACGACCAGCGCTATTTCAGTTTTGGCGACAAGCCGCTGAGCTGGGAGGCATTGATCGAACTGCCCCTGGGCATGCTCACCAGTGGCATGCACTTCCGTCAGTCCATCGACCACAACTTCCACAGCCGGGGCCTGCACCCGCAGCCGCTGTTACAAACCGACGCCGTCCATCAGTTGTTACAAGCTGTGCATGGCGGACTGTGCTGCGCCGTCATGCCGTTGGACGGCGGCCTGGACGCCCTCACCGAACATTTGCGCCTGCAACCCATCGAAGACGCCCACACCCTGGCGCGCCTGGGCCTGATCATGCGGCGCAGCGCGCCGCGTTCGGCATTGGCAGAGGCGTGTTTCGCGCTGTTTCAGAAATCGCAAACAGAGTCTTGATCGACGTCATCTATCGGTAGATCAGTACTGGCAATTAGACGCGACGCTTTGTCGCGCCTAGTCTAAACACTGATCAATCCGCCGGTGGTACTGCCCCATGAACGCCAAGCGCCCAGTCTGCGCGGCGCCTGCTTCGGAAACGTCCGCGCCCGTCGCCAGCCAGAGCTACCAGTTTTGCAACCTTGAGCGCACTGAGGTCGCGAGCACCGCCTTGGCGGAAGAAGTGGCGTTGGCGATTGCCTATAACGACATCAGCCAGGCGGTGATGCTGGTCACGCCCACGGACCTGGAAGACTTTATTGTCGGGTTCAGCATCGGCAGCGGCATTATCGCCGACGTCAGCGATATTTATGATCTGAAACTCAGCGGTTCGGGTTCGGCCCAATACGCTCAGGTGCAGATCTCCAGCCGTGCGTTCTGGAACCTCAAGCAGCAGCGCCGCCAGCTGGCAGGCACCAGCGGCTGCGGCCTGTGCGGAGTGGAAGCGCTGGAGCAGGCGCTGCCGGACCTTCAAGTGCTGCCCGGCGCGCCCTTGCCGCCTGCCGAATGGCTCGACGGGCTGCGCCAGCGCATCAGTGCGTTCCAGCCTTTGGGCCAGTACAGCGGCGCTGTGCATGCGGCCGTGTTCATGAATAACCAGGGCGAATTGCTGATGGGTCGTGAAGACATCGGCCGGCACAACGCCCTCGACAAGCTGATCGGTGCGCTGATCCGCCAACGGGTCCCGACCGACGGCGGGCTGGCGATTGTCACCAGCCGTTGCAGCCTCGAATTGATCCAGAAAGTCCTGCGCGCGGGCATCCAGACCCTGGTCAGCCTGTCGTCGCCCACCGGCCTGGCCCTTCAATGGGCTCGCCGGCATCACCTCAATCTCATCCACCTGCCGCAGAAAAGTGCGCCGCGGGTCTACAGCCCTGCGATGGAGAACCAGCCGTGAGCAATCATCATCAAGCCGACCAAACCCCAACCCCGCGCTACAAGCCTTACAAGGGCCCGGCTGGCGGCTGGGGCGCGCTGATCAGCGTGGCACAGGCCTGGTTGACCAGCGACAACGCGCTGAAAAACCTGCGCATGATGCTCAAGACCAACCAGAACGGCGGCTTCGACTGTCCCGGCTGCGCCTGGGGCGACTCGCCGGAAAGCGGCATGGTCAAGTTCTGCGAAAACGGCGCCAAGGCGGTCAACTGGGAAGCCACCAAGCGCCGTGTTGACGCAGCGTTTTTCGCCAAGCACAGCGTCACCGCGCTGCTGGAGCAAAGCGACTATTGGCTCGAGTACCAGGGCCGCCTGACCGAGCCGATGCGCTACGACGCTGAAACCGACCGCTATACCCCCATCAGTTGGGAAGCGGCCTTCGACCTGGTCGGCAAGCACCTCAACGCCCTGCCCAGCCCGAACATGGCAGAGTTCTACACCTCGGGCCGTGCCAGTAACGAAGCGGCGTACCTGTACCAGCTGTTTGTGCGCGCCTACGGCACCAACAACTTCCCGGACTGCTCGAACATGTGCCACGAGGCCAGCGGCGTGGCCCTGGCCCAGAGCGTGGGCGTCGGCAAAGGTACCGTGACTTTTGATGACTTCGAACATGCCGATGCGATTTTCGTCTGGGGCCAGAACCCCGGCACCAACCACCCGCGCATGCTCGAACCGCTGCGGGAAGCGGTCAAACGAGGTGCCCAGGTGGTGTGCATCAACCCGCTCAAGGAGCGCGGCCTGGAGCGCTTCCAGCATCCGCAGCATCCGCTGGAAATGCTCACCAACGGCGACAAGCCGACCAACACCGCATACTTCCGCCCGGCCCTGGGTGGCGACATGGCGATCCTGCGCGGCATGGCCAAGTTCCTGCTGCTATGGGAGCGCCAGGCTCAGGCCGAAGGCAAGGAAGCCGTGTTCGATCACGACTTTCTCAATGAACACACCGCCAACGTGCTGGATTACCTGGGCCAGATCGACGATACCTCGTGGGATGAAATCGTCGAACAGTCCGGCCTGACCCTGGTCGAGATCGAGCAAGCGGCGCGCATGTACGCCAAGGGCAAGAACGTGATCATGTGCTGGGCAATGGGTATCACCCAGCACCGCCACTCGGTGCCGACCATCCAGGAAATCGCCAACCTGATGCTGCTGCGCGGCAACATCGGCCGCCCCGGCGCCGGTCTGTGCCCGGTGCGTGGCCACAGCAACGTGCAGGGCGACCGCACCATGGGCATCAACGAACGCCCACCGGTGGCGTTCCTCGACGCCCTGGAGCGACGCTTCCAGTTCCAGGTGCCGCGCACCAACGGGCACAACGTGGTGGAAGCGATCCACGCCATGCTTGAAGGTCGCTCCAAGGTGTTTATCGGCCTGGGTGGCAACTTCGCCCAAGCCACGCCGGACAGCCCGCGCACCTTTGAAGCACTGCGCAATTGCGACCTGACCGTGCAGATCAGCACCAAGCTCAACCGCAGCCACCTGATGCACGGCAAGGACGCGCTGATCCTGCCGTGCCTGGGCCGCACCGACATCGACATCCAGGCCGAAGGCCCGCAAGCGGTGACGGTGGAAGACTCGTTCAGCATGGTCCACGACTCCAACGGCCAACTGCAGCCGCTGTCGAAGTTGATGAAATCGGAACCGGCCATCCTCGCCGGCATCGCCGCCGCAACCCTGGGCAGCAAACCGGTGGACTGGAACTGGTTGGTGGCCGACTACAGCCGCATCCGCGACCTGATCGCCGATACCATCCCAGGCTTCAAGGACTTCAACGAACGCCTGAAACACCCCGGTGGTTTCTACCTGGGCAACTCCGCCGGTGCTCGGCGCTGGAACACGCCTTCGGGCCGTGCCAACTTCCGCCCGAACATCCTGCCCAAGGACCTGATCCACGAGCGCACCCACGCCACGGGCCACGTGCCGGACCTGATCATGCAATCGATGCGCTCCCACGATCAGTACAACACCACCATTTATGGCCTGGACGACCGCTATCGCGGGGTCAAAGGCCAGCGTGACGTGCTGTTCGTCAACGAAGCCGACATCATCCGCCTGGGCTTCAAGCCGGGACAGAAAGCCGACATCGTGTCGTTATGGGAAGACGGCCGCGAGCGTCGGGTGAAGGGCTTCACCTTGCTGGCGTTTGATATTCCGGCGGGGCAGGCTGCGGCTTACTACCCGGAAGTGAACCCGTTGGTGCCGCTGGAGAGCACCGGGGATGGCAGCCATACACCGACGTCGAAGTTCGTGGCGATACGTTTGGAAGCTGCCAGTGACAATAGGCTGATCATGGCGCGTTCGGCCTGACTGATCATTTCGGGCACAAAAAAGGCCGCTTTTGCATAAAAGCGGCCGTTCCGAAGTAGCTAAAGACTCGCAAAAACTACTTAAGTTCCCCAGCTAAAACAGCAACTTAGAGAATTGTGTACAACTCGTGTTACTGGTCGGATTTCTATTGTAACCATGTCAATACAGCCTCAGGATCGCGCCGTCATCCTCTTGAGGTCTCTCTATGAAGTTCTCCTCGATTCTCTTGTTGTCCCTTGGCCTGGTCAGTGGCGCAGCCATGGCCGGTGGCACCACCGAAGCCGGTGTGGGCGGCGCATTGGGCGGGGTTCTAGGCTCGGTTGTCGGCCAGCAGTTGGGCGGCAACACCGGTTCGACCATCGGCGCGGCCCTGGGCGGCGCAGGCGGTAGTGCGGTCGGCGCAGACAAGCGCAGCCGCGGCGAAGCAGCCATTGGCGGCGCACTGGGCGCAGCCGGCGGCAACGTGGTGGGCCGCAGTGTCGGCGGCAGCACCGGGGCACTGATCGGTTCAGCGGCCGGCGGTGGCGCGGGTGGTGCGCTGGGCAACTACATGGGCAACAAGAGCGATGACGATGATCGTCGTAGTCGTGATAGCCGCCGTTATGACCGCGACGACCATCGCGGCCGCGGCCACGCCTACGGGCATCGCAAGAACAAGCATCACTACCGTCACCGCTAAGCGCGAAAGAACACTGCAAAACCAATGTGGGAGGGGGCTTGCCCCCTCCCACATTGGGTTCCGTGGTGCCTGCAACGCCGAAGTCAGACCACCAACCGCTGCAACGCCTCGCGCAACATCCCCGGAATCGTCACCGGCTGGTTCGTCCCCCGATCCACGAACACATGCACAAAGCGCCCCGCCGCACAGGCCTCCTCTTCGCCGGCCTTGAATACCGCCAACTCGTACTGCACGGAGCTGTTGCCCAGCTTGCCCACCCGCAGGCCGATGTCCAGGCGATCGGGAAAGGCAATCGATGCGAAGTAATCGCACGCCGAACTCACCACAAACCCCACCACCTCACCGTCATGAATATCCAACCCACCCTGTTCGATCAGGTAGGTATTCACCGCTGTGTCGAAGAAGCTGTAGTAGGTGACATTGTTCACATGGCCGTACACATCGTTGTCGTGCCAACGCGTGATGATCGGCTGGAAGTGACGGTAATCGGCGCGTTGCGGCATTGAGTCAGGCATGGGCACGTCTCATGAAAGTAGGATTACAGGGCATTCAAATGGGCCTGGGCCCACTCACGCACGTCGGCGTAGGGGTAGTCTTCCAGCGCTGCGAAACCGGGAATGCCCCGCGCCTTCAGCTTGGTAAACAGCGGCACGCTGATACCCCCCAGGAACCGTGTCAGCCGCTCAGCGCCCGGCAGTTGGCCGGTGTGCTCATGATGCCTGTGGATAAAATCACCGCACAGCCCCATGAAGTTTTTATCCACAAGCGGCGGCAGGCTCGGCGGCGCCGGCAAATGCGCGACATGGCCGTGGCACACAGAGCAGTGCCCGCAGCGCTGCGGTGCATTTTCATCACCAAAGTAACGCGCCAGGCGCTGCCCCAGGCAATGTTCGGTGGCGAACAGATCGAGCATGGCGTGGATCCGTGCCACCTCCGTCACCTCGTGCTGCTTGAAGCCTGTGTATAACTCGGCGCTCAACACCTGTGGATCAAACTCGGTATCCAGCAGGCTGTAGACCTCCGTCATCTGCTTGCTTTCCAACTCGATCAGGCCTTGCTCCTGGAAGTAATCCAGGGCCTTCACCACCCGGCCGCGTTCGGCATTGTGTTGCTGGTAAAGCGCGTCGAAATCCACGGTCGCCCAGGTTTTCGCGCGCTTGCACACCTGGATGATCGCCGCGACAAACTGCTGGCGCTCGCCGGAAAAACGCGCCAGCAGGGCCTCGGGCTCGACCAGGTACTTGAATCGGTATTCGGCATAAAACGCGTAGCGCGGCGCGATCACGCCCTTGAGCTCCAATTGCACCAGCAGTGTCTTCAGTGGCAGTTCGCGGATGTTGCTGTGGTCCGACAGCGACCTCAGCAGGAACTCCCACTGCCCTTCACTGCGCGCTGCCTGCAACTCTTCCAGCACCCGCCGAATACCGTCCTGCTCGGGCGTATCGCCATACACGAAGTTTTCCAGCACATTGAGGCTGTCGCGGTTGGCCAGCACCAGGCAGTCCGAGGGCTGCCCATCACGCCCCGCGCGGCCGATTTCCTGGCTGTAGTTCTCGATGGATTTGGGCAGGTCAAAATGCACGACATTGCGGATATCGCTCTTGTCGATGCCCATGCCAAACGCGATGGTAGCGACGATGCAATTGGAGCGCCCGCCCATGAAGCGCTGCTGGATGCCTTCACGCCTGTCGTGGGGCAAGCCGGCGTGATACGCCTCGGCCTGGATACCGTTGCGGTTCAGGTGCTCGGCAATCTGCTCGGCGGTTTTCTGCAAGGTGACGTAGACGATGCTGGGCTGGTTGGCCCGCTCGCTCATCCACTGCACCAGGCGACGACGCTTGTCCGCACCGGCGACCGGCTCCACCAACAGGTTGAGGTTGGGCCGGTAGAAGCCCGTGGTGACCACGTCGTCCGGCGCAATGGCGAACTTGGCCTGCATGTCGGCAATCACCTTGGGCGTGGCCGTAGCCGTCAGCAGCAGCGCTTGTGGGATCTTGAACTGGCGCTGGTAGTCCGGCAGCTTCAAATAATCCGGGCGGAAGTTGTGGCCCCACTCGGAAATACAGTGCGCCTCATCCACCACCAGCAGCGAGATCTGCACACTTTGCAGGAAGTGGCGAAAACGCTCGTTCTTCAAGCGCTCCACGGAAATCATCAGGATTTTCAGCTCGCCGGAACGCGCGCGGGCCATCACGTCATTGGCGTCCTCGCGGCTTTGCGCCGAATCGATACTGCCCGCCGAAATACCGTGGCGTTGCAGGAAGCCCAACTGGTCCTGCATCAACGCCAACAACGGCGACACCACCAGCGTCAGGTGCGGCAGCAACACCGCCGACAGCTGATAACACAGGGACTTGCCCGACCCCGTAGGGAAAATGGCCGCAGCCGAACGACCGGCCAGTACGGCGCTGACCGTTTCTTCCTGGCCCGGACGAAACTGTGGATAACCAAAGACCTGCTGGAGGGTGTCGTGCATAGGCTGTCACTCCATTGACCGCTGAAGGTGGCTTAAAAACGTAGCCCAGCACGTTCAGCGAATCGAGAAAGGTCGCATGGAAAAAAGAGACAGGATGATACACAGGGTGGGGGACGGCCTAGGGCCGAATCGGGAATAAACTGAGGAGGTTGCAGGAAAGACACAGATCCAAATGTGGGAGGGGGCTTGCCCCCGATGGCAATGGATCAGTTACCAATAACTGACTGACCCCCTGCTATCGGGAGCAAACCCCCTCCCACATTTTCAGACCTGCGCTACAGCTGAATCAGCGGTTCTGCACCCGCTCAATCGCCGTGTCATACACCGGGTTGGCCTTCTGCTCCTTGGCCAACTGGTAGTGACGCAATGCATCCGGGAACTGCCCCGCCGCTTCGTAGATCCGCGCAATGTTGTAATAGGCACCTGCACGTACGGTTGCAGCATTGGCACCGGTGGCGAGGGCGATAGCCTTGCGATTGGCCCAGATCGACTCGGCAGTGTTGCCGGCTTTCTGATACGCCAGGCCGAGGTTGCCGTAGGCCTTGCCGAAGCCATTGTCCAGCTCGATAGCCTGACGGAACAGGTCGATCGCCTGGTCCAGCTTGCCGGCCTGGTAGGCCGCTTCACCCTGCAGGTTCAGACGCTTCGCATCGGTTTGTACGGAAGAGCTGACGGTGACGGCGGTGACCGCCACGCTGTCATCCAGCAGCGGTTTGACTTCGTTCAGCACATTCGCCGCATTCACGGTCACACCACTGAAGGTATTGATGTCCTGGAAGTCGCCGCTGCCGGTCATGCGGAACACCGTCCACAGGTTGCCGCTGCGGTTCTTGGGCACGTAGTAGGTACGCACCAGCGATTGGCCCATGTACACGAACACCTTGGCTTCGCTGTCGGATAACTGGCGCGAGCCTGGGTTGCCGCCATTGCTGTAGTCATGCACGGCATAAACGTAGCTTTCGCCGTAGTGTTTTTTCTGCAGGGTGATGGTTTCCGGGCCGTAGCTGTCGGTGTCATCCACATCCAACTCGGCATCGGTACCCTTCTGGTTTTCGAAGTAGATGTTATTGCCGGGGAAAATCATGTGGGAATCGAGGTCACTCGGCGTCTTGCCCCAGGTCAGCACCACGCGCAGGCCATCGAGGTTTTCCATCACCGGGCTGATGGCGTAGGTCATGCCCGCGCAGGGGCACTTCACCACCAGGTTGGAGTAACCAGGCTTCTTGATGATCAGCAGGTTGCTCCCATCATCGGCAGCCTCACTGGTCAGCGTCACTTGGCCCTGGGCGTCGGTGCGGCCCACCACGTTCTGTGCGCCGTTACGTTGCAGCAGCACTTCGGCATCGGCGATTTTCTGGTCCTTGACCACCGCACTGAGCACTTCGATCGGCAACTGCCCGGCCTGGACCGAAAAAGCCACCGCACACAATGACATCGCCGAAGCAACACGAAGCAAACCCATGCCTAACTCCCTTTAAGTCGCGGGCGGAAATCGCCCTGCAAGATTTTGCGGTGAAACATACGCTGAATTCCGGGTGTCGGCGGACTTTTTATACAAAATGTGACGTGGTTTTTATCCCGCCTGCCCATTGAAGCATTGCGCTACAATCAAACCTTGCTACCCAGGAGTACGCTGCGATGAGCGAACTGACGTTTGAGCAAAAACAGGATCATTACCACAAGATCCGCCGTTCCAATTACCTGGCCAGCCTGCGCCTGGAAGGGTTCGACACCCAGCCGGCCGACGTCGACAAACCCCTGCCGACCCGCGAAGCCGTCCTTGCCAAGTACCGCAACACCCCACGCTGATGCTCGACAAATACGGGGTGGGCCAGGATCCGTACTGCTATCCCGGTAGCAGCGTCCTGCGCAACCGCCTCGATTTGCTCGACGACGCCCGCCTGCACCAGGCCGAGCGGGAATTATCCGAAATCGCCGTAGGCAGCCTCCCGCTCTTCCCCCCGCCCTACGACCTCGACCGCCTGCAACACATCCACCGCACGCTGTTCGGTGACATCTACGACTGGGCCGGTGAGTTGCGCAGCGTGAACATCCAGAAAGGCGACACCTTGTTCTGCACCCCGGAGCGCATCCCCCCGGAAGCCGCGAAGATCATCCGGCAGATGGAAGAGGCAAACTGGTTTGTCGGTGCCAGCCAAACCGAGTTGATAAGCAGGATTGCCCAAGCCTATGGCGACCTCAACGTCATCCACCCCTTCCGCGAGGGCAACGGCCGGGCGCAGCGGATTTTGTTCGAACAGATCATCGTCAACGCGGGGTTTTCAGTGAACTGGTGGCTGGTGAAACACGCGGCATGGATACCGGCGAATATTGATGCGGTGGCGTGTGATTATCGGGGGTTGGAGGCGATTTTTGAGCGGTGTGTCAGCAGGCCTGCAGGGCAGTGATCGCTCCTCGCGCTCTGCGTGGAAATGATCTGATCAACGGCGAGGCGATGGACCAGAAAAAACACGGCGTCCTTGAGTTTTTCGCGAGCACGCTCGCTCCTACAAGCACTGCCAAGCCACAAATGCCGGAAACCGTTGTAGGAAACCTCCAAACACCGCGACATCCCCTTCCCAAATTGCTCCAAACACCCGCTTGACCCTCTATAGAAGTTACCCGTAGCTGAATGAAAATAGCGCGGTCTCAACTTTCTCGGCAGAAACCTGTGAACATCGAAAGGGCTCAACACATCGGCCACTATGGCGTCATCTTCACAGTGACTCGCTTCACTGTTGTGCCTGACAATCGGCATGCTTTGGCCAATCTATGCCTGCTTGAAGCAAAAACGGTGGCGCGGTCAACACTCTCAATGCATGTCTACTCGGACGAGTCTTAGTGACATGGCCCTTTACCTTCAATCCGCTTCCTTTCTCATTATCTATTTGGTGCTGCACTACCAAATCACAGACCCAATGCTCAGAAAGCACTTCGCAGTCACATTTCTTACAACAGGCCTTATTTTGACGTTCCTACTACCCTACGTAGCGGTGATCCTCAGAATGCCCCTCCTACCTGTCTTTGTATTCTTGATAGGCTTGGCGCTCTTCATCACTCGAAACAAATACCGCCTCCAACGCAACCAGCCCCTTCATCCACTCCTGCGTGCCCCCACCATGAACCTCGCCCCCAACTTCCCCGAAGACCCCGTGATGCAGCAACTCCTGCAACTGCTGCACGAAGAAATCGGCCTGCCGAAACACAAGACCATCCGCCTGCAAACCTCACTCAATTTCGACCTGGGCTGTGACGGCAGTGAAGCCAAGCAACTCATGGAAGCGCTGGAGCAGGAGTTCGCCCTCGACCTCGGCGACTACGACACTTATCGTTACTTCAACCCACCGGTCTTTGACGTGTTCCTCAAGCGTCGGGGCAAGGGGCATGGCGACAAGGTCCCGCTGACCATCGGCATGCTCTACCTGGCCATCAAGACCCACAGCTGGGACACCCAGACGCTGGAAAACCTGAGCTGAACGAAGATCAGCTCCAGGCACACCGCAAGTCAAAGGTGGAGGGGCAATGATTCTGCCTATCGTCGACTAACCCTTCGCGCACAAAAAAGCCGCCCGCTAGGGACGGCTTTTTAACAGCTTGCGAATCTTACAACTTCGGACCCGCAGCCTTGATCGCTTCGCTCACTTCAAACTTCTTGAAGTTCTCGATGAACAGACCAGCCAGGGCCTTCGCCGCTTCATCGTAAGCAGCCTTATCAGCCCAGGTGTTACGTGGGTTCAACAGGCCGGTCTCAACGCCCGGTACAGCCAATGGCACGTCGAGGTTGATGGTGTCGAGGTGTTCGGTTTCAGCACCGATCAACGCGCCGCTCTGGATCGCCGCGATCACGCCGCGCGTGGTCGGGATGTTGAAGCGCTTGCCAACGCCGTAGCCGCCGCCGGTCCAGCCGGTGTTGACCAGGTACACCTTGGAGCCGAAGCCGCGGATGCGCTTGATCAGCAGCTCTGCGTATTCGCCGGCCGGGCGTGGGAAGAAGGGTGCGCCGAAGCAGGTGGAGAAGGTCGACTTGATGCCGCTGCCGGAACCCATTTCGGTCGAGCCCACCAGTGCGGTGTAGCCGGACAGGAAGTGGTAGGCCGCTTGTTCTTCGCTGAGGATAGACACGGGCGGCAGTACGCCGGTCAGGTCGCAGGTCAGGAAGATCACCGCGTTTGGCTCGCCGCCCAGGTTCTTCTCGGAACGCTTGGCAACGTGCTCCAGCGGGTAGGCGGCGCGGCTGTTCTGGGTCAGGCTGACATCGGCGTAGTCGGCGTGCTTGGCCTCGTCGATGACGACGTTTTCCAGCACGGCGCCGTGCTTGATGGCTTTCCAGATAACCGGCTCGTTCTTCTCGGACAGGTCGATGCACTTGGCATAGCAACCGCCTTCGATGTTGAACACCACGCCTTCGCCCCAGCCGTGTTCGTCGTCACCGATCAGGTAGCGGCTTTCGTCGGCGGACAGGGTGGTCTTGCCGGTGCCCGACAGACCGAAGAACAGGGTCACGTCGCCTGCTTCGCCAATGTTGGCGGCGCAGTGCATCGGCAGTACGTCGGAAGCCGGCAGCAGGTAGTTCTGCACCGAGAACATGGCTTTCTTCATTTCACCGGCGTAGCGCATGCCGGCGATCAGCACTTTTTTCTGGGCGAAGTTGAGGATCACGCAACCGTCGGAGTTGGTGCCGTCACGCTCAGGCACGCACTCGAAGTTGGCCACGTTGAGCACTTGCCACTCGTCACGACCGGCCGGGTTGTACTGGGCCGGGTTGATGAACAGGCAACGACCGAACAGGTTCTGCCAGGCAGTCTGGGTGGTCATTTTCACAGCCAGGTAGTGGTCTTCGGAAGCCCCTACGTGAACGTGGGAAACGAAATGCTCTTGCGCGTTGTTGAACGCCTCGACGCGGGCCCACAGGGCATCGAACTTGTCGGCCGGGAACTTGCGGTTGATCGGGCCCCAGGCGATGGAATCCTGGGTGGAAGGCTCTTCAACGATGAAACGGTCGACTGGCGAACGGCCGGTACGGTGACCGGTTTCCACGACCAGCGCGCCGGTATCGGCAAGCACGCCTTCACCGCGCTGCAGGGCTTCTTTGACCAGATCGTCAACACTCAGATCGGTGTATACGGCGTTATTGGCTTGCGTCATGAGGTTCCCCGTCGGCCTGTGGCCGAGTGCTCCAAACGTTTTGTAGTAGAAAGTTGCGCACTACTACCGCGAAAAAAGTGGGCCGGATTATGCCAGAAAAGCCCAAAAAGAGTAGGGCCCTCCCGTCAGAACGCCTCTAATCCGGCATTTGACAGGTGATTTACCTGTGCTTAAACGTTTTAGTGGCGGGTGTCGGAAGGCGTGTCGATACCTGCGCCGGCGAACAATTGCGCTACATCGGCAGCGTCAAACAGGTAGCGCTCGTTGCAGAACTGGCAGTCGATCTCGATATTGCCACCGTGTTCCACCACCAGGTTCTGCGCATCTTCCAGGCCCAGGCTGACCAGGGCGTTACCCGAACGCTCGCGGGAGCAGCTGCAGTGGAAGTGCAAGGTCTGCGCGTCGAACAGGCGCACGGGGTCTTCGTGGTACAGGCGGTGCAGGATGGTTTCGTTGTCCAGGCCCAGCAGTTCTTCGGCTTTCAGGGTATCGGCCAAGGCAATGCAGTGCCGCCAGCTTTCAGCGCGATCTTCGTCGTCCTTGATACGGTCGGCCGGCAGTTGTTGCAGCAACATGCCACGGGCGCGCTTGCCGTCGGCGTTAAGCCAGAACTTGGTGCCCACTTGCTGGGACATCACGAAATAGTTGGTGAAGCATTCCGACAGCGTTTTGCCGTCGAGGTCGACGATGCCCTGGTAACGCTGGCCTGAGGTAGGGTCGACGGTGAGCGCCAGGACGCCGTTGGGCATCAGCTCGGCCAGGCTGGCGTCCGCGGCAATCTGGTCGGCTTCATAACGGGCCAGGCCACGGATTTCGCGCTCGCTGGAGCACTCGATCATCAACAGCGGAATCGGCCCTTCGGAACGGGCTTGCAGGATCAGCAAACCGTCGAACTTCATGGTGCCCACCAGCAACGCAGCAGCGGCCATCAGCTCACCGAGCAGTTGTGCGACCGGCTCCGGATAGGGGTGCTTGGCGAGGACTTCGGCGTAGCTGCGCTCCAACGAAACCATTTCGCCGCGGGCGTCGCTCTCGTCGAAGATGAAGCGTTGGGTGAAGTCGGTATCCGGTAGATCAGTCATAGGTCTGGGTATCTGAATTGATGACAAATTGGTTACAAGGTTTATAAAATTAAACGCTTTAGCACCATCTTGGTGCGGCTTTCTCCTGGAAACAGAGAGCTTATATAAAGCGAAGAGGGACAGTTTATGAACAATCCGGGTTTGTTCCAAGCCAAGTGGAACCTCCGGCGATGGGCTCTGTGCAATCTACTCGCTATCGGGCTGCTGTGTTTTTGGCTGTGGCCCACGGGGCAGATGCTCTGTGTGATTTTCGACGAGTGGCTGTTTCACCTTCTCAACGACCCGCTGGCGAGCAGCGCGACATGGCTGCACGTGTGGGCCGTGGCCAGTCTGCGGCCGTTTGATGCGGTGGTCGGGGTGATCCTGCTGATGCTGCTGATTCGCGGCGACTGGGTGTTCAAAGCCGCGCAGGTACGCCAGGCCCTGTTAGGTTTTGTCGGTATTTTGTTGCTCTTGCTGTTTATCCGCATGCTGTTTTCCAAACTCGCGGCGCAGATGGGTTGGCAACACAGCAGCCCGTCGATGGTCATCGCCGGGGCGATCCAGATGAGTGACTATTTCCCGGGGCTGGAGAAGACCTGGGAGCTGAAGGACCGCTCAAGCCAAAGCTTTCCGGGGGATCACGCCTCGGTGTTGCTGATCTGGGCAATGTTCATGAGCGTGTTCGCCAGACGTATCGGCCAGGTGCTGGTGATCTGGGGCCTGGCGCTGTTGTTCATGATGCCGCGGCTGGTAGCGGGCGCGCATTGGGGGCAGGACGATTATATCGGCGGGGTGCTGCTGGCACTGTTGGCGTTGGGCTGGGGTTATTACACGCCGTTTGCAGCGAAGGTGTCGGCCGCTTTGTTACACGTGACGACGCCGATCTTCAGGTTACTTGGCAAGCTGCCAGTGATCAGTGGATTGAGCGTCGTGCGTACATCCCCTTAACGCTGCAAGCCCCCTCCCACACTTGAATGGGCCGCTGCGCAATCAGTCATCATTGCCACTGCCGCGAAACTTGAACAGGTCGCGGCGCTGCTTCTTGCTCGGCTTGCCATCGGTGGTCATCCCCGTGGCGCCCGCCTTGCGCAGGGCAGCCGCATTTTCGCGCCTGGCAATGCTGGCTTCGGTTTCGGTGTACAGCGCCTGTGCTTCGGGGGCGCCACGGCGCACGATGGAAAGTGCCTGAACCACGACGGTCTTTTCGTCAAAACCTATCCGAATCTGCAGCTCATCACCGACACGTGGCTCTTTGCCCGGCTTACAGCGCTCGCCTCGATGATGCACCTTGCCGCTCTCAATCGCGGCCTTGGCCAAGGCACGTGTCTTAAAGAAACGCGCCGCCCAAAGCCACTTGTCCAGACGGACCTTTTCTTCCTCTTCCTGCTTTTGAGCCACTTGAATTCCTCGCTCTGACAAATGTCGCAACTGTAACGTTGAAACCCTTCGACGCATAAACCTCAAGGCTCACCTAAGATACGCCAGGTAGCACCCTGTTTTCGCGAGGATACGCCGTGACCGACTTTCCCACTTCACTCACCTCGCCTGAACAGCGTTGCGCAGGCTGCCAGCAAAGCGAACCCCTGGGTTTCGAGTTTGCTTTCGCCTACCAGCCTATCGTGGACCTTCGGGACCATTCGATTTTTGCCCACGAAGCCTTGGTGCGCGGTACACAGGGCGAAGGGGCGATGTCGGTGCTGGAAAAGGTCAATGACAGCAACCGCTACCGCTTCGACCAGCGCTGCCGCACCCAGGCGATCGCCGGTGCTGCGGCCCTGGGGATGCAAACCCACCTTTCCATCAACTTCATGCCCAACGCTGTGTACCGTCCGGAGCTGTGCATCCGCAGCACCCTCGAGGCGGCTCGCGCGCACAACTTCCCGCTGAACCAACTGATTTTCGAAACACTGGAAAGCGAGCATGTAGATAACTATCGCCATTTGACGAATATTCTGCGTGAATACCGCGAGTTCGGCTTCAAGACCGCCATCGACGACTTCGGCGCGGGCTATTCGGGGCTGAATCTGCTGGCCGATTTCCAACCTGACTTGATCAAACTCGACATGGCGCTGATCCGCGATGTCGACCAGGATCGTGTCCGCCAGGTGATCGTCCAGGGGATTGTCACAATCTGTGAGCAGTTGAACGTTACTGTCATCGCCGAAGGCATCGAAAGTGCCGGCGAGCGCGACTTTCTGTCTGACTGCGGAATATTTCTGATGCAAGGCTACTGGTTCGCCAGGCCCGCATTCAAAGCCCTGGCCGAGGTTTCTCCTCAGGCCTGGGCGAATTGACCGGTTACCCATATTGAAGACATTTGACCATTTGACCGTTGTAGGTCTGCGTGAGTGGGTGGCACTTCCCGACTTGGGAGTGGCAGGCCTGCGTGCCAAGATCGACACCGGTGCCAGCACCTCCAGCCTGCATGCCACCGACATCGAGCCTTTTGAGCGCGACGGTGAGAAGTGGGTGCGCTTTACCGCGCACCTGGGCAGCGTTGTGCAACTGCGTCATCGCCGCTGCGAAGCGCCCCTGGTGACGATGAAAACCATCAAGAGCTCCAATGGCCATGCGCAGGTGCGCTACGTGATCAGCACCACCCTGGCACTGGGTGATCGGGTATGGCGGGTGGAGTTCACCCTGGCCTGCCGCAAAGCCATGCGTTACCGCCTGTTGCTGGGTTCCAAGGCGCTGATTGACGGCCACCTGGTGGTCAATCCCGGCGTCAAGTACGTTCAAGACAAGCCGGTGTTCCCGGTCTCTACTATTTCTGCCCCAGGTGCTGCATGAAGATTGCTGTGCTGTCGCGAAACCCGCGTCTGTATTCCACCCGCCGCCTGGTCGAGGCCGGCACCGAACGTGGCCATGAAATGGTGGTGATCGACACGTTGCGTGCCTATATGAACATTGCCAGCCACAAGCCGCAGATCCATTACCGCGGCAAACCGCTGGAGGGGTTTGATGCGGTGATCCCGCGGATTGGCGCCTCGGTGACGTTCTATGGCTGCGCCGTGTTGCGCCAGTTCGAAATGATGGGGGTCTTCCCCCTCAATGAATCCGTGGCCATTGCACGCTCGCGGGACAAATTACGCTCGTTGCAACTGCTCTCGCGGCGGGGCATCGGCCTGCCGGTCACCGGCTTTGCCCACTCCCCCGACGACATTCCCGACCTGATCGAAATGGTCAACGGCGCGCCGCTGGTGATCAAGGTGCTGGAAGGCACCCAGGGCATCGGTGTGGTGCTGTGTGAAACCGCGACCGCAGCGGAATCCGTGATCGAGGCGTTCATGGGCCTCAAGCAGAACATCATGGTCCAGGAGTACATCAAGGAAGCCGGTGGCGCGGATATCCGCTGCTTCGTGGTGGGCGACAAGGTGATCGCGGCCATGAAGCGCCAGGCCAAGCCCGGAGAGTTCCGCTCCAACCTGCACCGCGGCGGCAGCGCCAGCCTGATCAAGATCACCCCGGAAGAACGCATGACCGCGTTGCGAGCGGCCAAGGTCATGGGGCTGGCCGTGGCGGGTGTGGACATCCTGCGCTCCAACCATGGGCCACTGGTGATGGAGGTGAACTCGTCGCCGGGCCTGGAAGGGATCGAGACCACCACCGGGAAGGATGTGGCGGGGATCATCATCCAGCATCTGGAGAAAAATGGTGGGCCGAATATGACCAGGACCAAGGGCAAGGGCTAGAGACGCGGCTGTCAGCTTCAAGCTATAAGCTGCAAGAGAAAGGGCGAAAGCTGTCTGCCTTTCTCTTGCGGCTTCAAGCTTGAAACTTGCAGCTGTTTCTAGACCGCGTCCCTTGGCAGCATAAGCCCAAGCGGCAAACGTACCCGCGCCTCAAGACCACCGTCTTCGCGGTTACGCAACTCGACATTGCCGCCGTGCATCGACGCAATCCGCCGCACGATCGCCAGCCCCAGACCGGTCCCCTTGCCACCCCGGGCACGGTCGCCACGGGTGAAGGGGTTGAAGATACCCTCCAGTTCGTCCGGATCGATGCCCGCCCCCCGGTCCATCACACTCAGCACTACGTACGGCGCAGCACTGTCGCCAGACACATACGCAGCCACTTCCACATCCGAACCGGCATGGTGCAAAGCGTTGCCTATCAGATTGTTCAGCAGGCGCTTCATCGAGACCCGACGCAACGCAAACGGCTGGATCGGTTCAAGGCGCATGCGCACTTGCTCGCCATTCTGGTTGTAGGGCGCGACAACCTCACGCACCAGGTCCGTAAGATCGACTTCCTCCACCACCTCGTCACGACCATCGCGGATAAACGCCAGGAACTGGTCGAGAATCGCGTCCATGTCTTCGATGTCGCGAACCATGTCGTCGGTGAGGTCGCTATGGTTGCCCATCAGCTCCAGGGACAGGCGCAATCGCGTCAAGGGCGTGCGCAAGTCATGGGACACCCCCGCCAGCATCAGCTCGCGCTCGCGCCCGGCCTGTTCGACATCCTCCGCCATCTGGTTGAAGGCGCCATACACCTCGGTCATTTCACTGGGCGTATCGCTGACCGGCAGGCGCACGCTGCGCCCCTGGCCCAATTGGCGGGCGGCAAACACCAGGCGCTTAAGCGGTTGGTTAAGCTGGCGAACGAAAATCCACGCGGACGCGGTGGAAAGCAAGCCGATGGCCAGGAACCAACCCAACACGTTCCAGATCTTCTGCCCCCGCAAAGGGTGCGGATACAGCGGAACCTTGATCCAGGCATCGCCAAGGCTCGGCGCCCTCACCCACAGTGCAGGTGAAACATGCATGCGCAAGCGCACCTCGGTGTCCTCGCCCAGCTCGGCCTGCATCTGGCGCTGGTAGATCTCGCTGTAGGGCCAATGCTGCTCACCCTCGGGTACACCAGCCCCGTCAACGCGGGTCAACGTCGAGGCCTTGGCTACCTTTTCGCGGTTCTCAGGGTCTACGGCCCAGTAACCACGCAGCGTCAGGGCGACACCGTGGCTGTACTGCCGGTCCACCAGCACGTCTTCGTTCATCAGCAGATAAACCAGTGTCAGCGCCTTGGAAAACAGCACGACGATCAGCACCAGCCAAAGGGTGCGGGAGAAGAAACTTTGCGGGAACCACAGAGGGGTTTTCATAGAAGACAGCTGGACACCTTGCAGGAACGAGCGGCGCTCGCAGAATTGCAGACGCCGGGCATCCCGTCGACCCTCATGGAGTCAAGCGCCAGGATGCCCGCCCTGCAAATCATCGGTCACTTGGTTGCGGTGCCATCCGGCACAAACACATAGCCCACACCCCATACCGTCTGGATATACCGAGGTTTGGACGGGTCCGGCTCGATCATCCGGCGCAGACGGGAAATCTGCACGTCGATGGAGCGCTCCAGGGCGTCCCATTCGCGACCGCGTGCCAGGTTCATCAGTTTGTCGCGGGTCAGCGGCTGACGCGCGTTCATCACCAGGGCCTTGAGCACGGCGAACTCACCGGTGGTGAGCATGTGCACTTCGTCGCCACGCTTGAGCTCGCGGGTTGCCAGCGACAGTTCGTAGTCGCCAAAGGTAACGCTTTCGTCTTCGCTGCCCGGCGCGCCCGGTACCGGCGGTGCCTGACGACGCAACACGGCTTTGACCCGCGCCATCAACTCGTCTGGGTTGAAGGGTTTGGCCAGGTAGTCATCGGCGCCCAGCTCGAGGCCCTTGATGCGGCTCAGCTCATCGCCCTTGGCGGTCAGCATGATGATTGGAATCTGGTTGTTCGCGCCGCGCAGGCGCTTGCAGGCGGTGAGGCCGTCTTCGCCGGGCAGCATCAGGTCGAGTACGACCAGGTTGAATACTTCACGCCCCAGGAGACGGTCCATCTGCTCGGTGTTCGGCACCGCGCGGGCACGATAGCCCTTGGAGTTGAAGAAACGCTCCAGTAGGCTGCTCAGCCCCGGATCGTCATCAACGATGAGAATTTTTTCGCCTTCAGCAGTTTGTGCAGTGCTGCTCATTGGATGCTCCTCTTATCTCGGCGCGCATTATGGCGTAGCTGCCGTTATACGCACCGTGTGCATTGTTAGCAGATTTTTCCTCTACTGCCAGCGAACCCGCGCCTTCCAACCACTGGCGCAGTACCCCCCAAGAGCAGAACGCTGGTTATAATGCGGCGCCTTCGTGCAGGGCAACGTCAGATCGTTGCCGTTTAATGCCGGTTTTTTTCACCCGCTTGTCGTGATTTTTTCGATTTCGAGGGTCAATAGGCTGCCTATTGACCCAGGTAGCGGCGCCGGTCGGGCCGCTCAACCAGCCGCGCAAGGCCTTGTTTTCCGGGCCTGCGGGCTGCTTTTCAGAATTTCAGGTGGTTTTATGGACAGCATCAACAGCCGCATCGCCGAAGAACTCGGCGTACGCCCACAACAGGTCGAAGCGGCCGTCGCTCTACTGGATGAAGGCTCCACGGTTCCCTTCATCGCCCGTTACCGGAAAGAAGTGACCGGCAGCCTCGACGACATCCAGCTGCGGCACCTGGAAGAACGCCTGCGCTACCTGCGAGAACTCGACGAACGGCGTATCAGCATCCTCGCCAGCATCGAGGAACAGGGCAAGCTGACCCCGCAGCTGGAACGCGACATCAAGCTCGCCGACACCAAGACCCGCCTCGAAGACCTTTACCTGCCATACAAACAGAAACGCCGCACCAAGGGCCAGATCGCCCTGGAAGCCGGCCTGGGAGAGCTGGCCGACGGTCTGTTCAACGAACCGTCGCTGACCCCGGAGACCGAAGCCGCGCGCTTCGTCAATGCAGAGAAAGGCGTTGCCGACGTCAAGGCCGCCCTCGAAGGCGCCAAGTACATCCTGATGGAGCGCTTCGCCGAAGACGCCAACCTGCTGGAAAAACTGCGCAACTACCTGAAACAGGAAGCCACCCTCAGCGCCCGCGTCATCGCCGGCAAAGAGGAAGAAGGTGCCAAGTTCCGCGATTACTTCGAACACGACGAACCGCTGAAAAGTATGCCGTCCCACCGTGCGCTGGCGATTTTCCGTGGCCGCAACGAAGGCATTCTCAGCTCCGCGCTGAAAGTCGGCGACGAACTGCCGGGCACCATGCACCCGTGCGAAGGCATGATCGGCCAACAATTCGGCATCCAGAATCAGAATCGTCCTGCGGACAAGTGGCTCGGTGAAGTCGTGCGCTGGACCTGGAAGGTCAAGCTCTACACCCACCTGGAAACCGATCTGCTCGGCGAATTGCGCGACGGCGCCGAAACCGAGGCGATCAACGTATTCGCCCACAACCTGCACGACCTGCTGCTGGCCGCCCCGGCCGGCCCGCGCGCCACCCTGGGCCTCGACCCGGGCCTGCGCACCGGCTGCAAGGTCGCCGTGGTCGATGCCACCGGCAAGCTGCTGGACCACGCCACCGTGTACCCACACGTGCCGCACAACAAGTGGGACCAGACCCTCGCCATCCTGGCCGCCCTGTGCGCCAAACATTCGGTGGACCTGATCGCCATCGGCAACGGCACTGCCAGCCGTGAAACCGACAAGCTGGCCGCCGAGCTGATCAAGAAATACCCGGCCATGAAGATGACCAAGGTGATGGTCTCCGAAGCCGGTGCTTCGGTGTACTCGGCGTCGGAACTGGCCTCCAAGGAATTCCCGGACCTCGACGTGTCGATCCGTGGCGCGGTGTCCATTGCCCGTCGCCTGCAGGATCCGCTGGCAGAACTGGTGAAAATCGATCCTAAATCCATCGGTGTCGGCCAGTACCAGCACGATGTGTCGCAGCTGAAACTGGCACGCGGCCTGGATGCGGTAGTCGAAGACTGCGTAAACGCCGTGGGCGTGGACGTGAACACGGCCTCGGTAGCGTTGCTGGCGCGTATCTCCGGCCTCAATGCCACCCTGGCGCAGAACATCGTCACTCACCGCGACGAAAACGGCGCCTTCAAAACCCGTGCTGCGCTGAAAAAAGTCGCGCGCCTGGGTGAAAAAACCTTCGAGCAAGCCGCCGGCTTCCTACGCGTGATGAACGGCGACAACCCGCTGGACTCGTCCGCCGTTCACCCGGAAGCCTATCCATTGGTGCAACGTATCGCCGCCGAGACCGACCGCGATATCCGCTCGCTGATCGGCGACGCCGCGTTCCTCAAGCGCCTGGATCCAAAGAAGTACACCGACGAAACCTTCGGCGTGCCGACCATCACCGACATCCTGCAAGAGCTGGAAAAACCTGGCCGCGACCCGCGTCCCGAGTTCAAGACCGCCGAGTTCCAGGACGGCGTCGAAGACCTCAAGGACCTGCAACTGGGCATGATCCTCGAAGGCGTGGTCACCAACGTGACCAACTTCGGCGCGTTTGTCGATATCGGCGTGCATCAGGACGGTTTGGTACACATTTCTGCGCTTTCGGAGAAGTTCATCAAGGATCCGCGCGAAGCGGTGAAAGCCGGTGATGTGGTCAAGGTCAAGGTCATGGAAGTCGACATCCCGCGTAAACGCGTTGGCCTGTCGATGCGCATGGGCGACACCCCCGGCGAAAAAATCGACGGCGCCCGTGGTGCACGTCCTGGCTCGGCACCGCGCCAGTCACAGAACCGCTCTGAAAACAGTCAACCGCGCAAGGAAACCGCCACCGCGGCGCCAAGCAACAACGCCATGGCCTCGCTGTTCGCCAACGCCAAGCAGTTGAAGAAACGCTGATGGAAATCCCCGCCGGTTTGACCCAGAGCGCGTTCAGCGAACTGATCGGCTGCCGCCTGCAACGCCTCGAAGAAGGCGTTGCCGAAGTGGCCCTGACCCTGGAGCCGCACCTGCGCAACCGCGCGGGCAAGCTCCATGGCGGGGCGATTTTCAGTCTGGTGGACATCACCATGGGGCTGGCCTGTTCCAGCACCCATGGGTTTGACCAGCAGAGCGCGACCATCGAATGCAAGATCAACTACATCCGCGCCGTGGAAGACGGTGACGTGCTGTGTACCAGCCGCGTGATTCACGCCGGTCGGCGCACGCTGGTGGTCGAAGCCGATGTGTATCAGGACGAAAGACTTGTCGCAAAAGCACAGGGCACGTTCGCTGTCCTATAGCTCCCCGCCCCCGATTTGAGTTAATTTCGGCGCTGCGATAACAGCGTCGGAATTTTCTTGCTGCGCTATAGCCCAATTCATGGAGTGAAGTAGGCTTTTTTAACGCGGGTCAAATCGACTCAAAACCAGGCGATCACGCCAGTTTTAACTTCACCCTTGTAGACCGTCCTGCCCACCCCCATATTGGGGCGACTGACGCGTGAAGGAATCCAACTTGAGCGAACTTCTCAACCGCCGCCTGGCCCTGCTCGGCAAGCGCGAACACCTCTCCCTGCTAGAGCAGTGCTTGCACGGCATCGAGCGTGAATGCCTACGTGTCACCGGTGAGGGTCGCCTGGCGCAAACGCCGCACCCCGAAGCCCTGGGCGCCGCGTTGACCCATGAACAGATCACCACCGACTACTCGGAATCGCTGCTGGAGTTCATTACCCCGGCCCTGCCCAACCCGGCCGGTACCTTGAGCAGCCTGGACAAGATCCATCGCTTTGCCTACACCAAGCTCGGCAGTGAATACCTGTGGAGCCCCTCGATGCCGTGCCCGTTGCCGGCCGAGGAAGACATTCCGATTGCCTACTACGGCACCTCCAATATCGGACAGCTCAAGTACGTGTACCGCAAGGGCCTGGCCCTGCGTTACGGCAAGACCATGCAGTGCATCGCGGGCATCCACTACAACTTTTCCCTGCCGGAACAGCTGTGGCCGCTGCTCAAGGAGACTGAAGGCTTCGTCGGCACCGACCGTGACTATCAGTCCACGGCCTATATCGCACTGATCCGCAACTTCCGCCGCTACAGCTGGCTGCTGATGTACCTGTTCGGCGCATCGCCGGCCCTGGACGCGGGTTTCCTGCGCGGTCGCTCGCACCAATTGGAAGTGCTCGATGCAGACACCCTGTACCTGCCGTACGCCACCAGCCTGCGCATGAGCGACCTGGGTTACCAAAGCAACGCCCAAGCCGGCCTGACGCCGTGCTACAACGACCTGGCCAGCTACACCGACAGCCTGCGCGAAGCGGTGGCAACGCCCTACGCGCCCTATGTCGAAGTCGGCACCCACAAGGACGGTGAGTGGGTACAGCTCAACACCAACATCCTGCAGATCGAAAACGAGTACTACTCCAACATCCGCCCCAAGCGCGTGACCTACACCGGCGAGCGGCCGATCCAGGCGCTGATGGCCCGTGGCATCCAGTACATCGAAGTGCGCTGCCTGGACATCAACCCGTTCCTGCCGATGGGCATCGACCTGCCGGAGTCGCGTTTCCTCGACGCATTCCTGCTGTACTGCGCGTTGAACGACAGCCCGCTGTTCGCCGACAACGAGTGCGGCAACGCCACGTCCAACTTCCTCAGCGTGGTCAAGGAAGGCCGGCGCCCGGGCCTGCAATTGCAGCGCAAGGGCCAGGCGGTGGACATGAAGGAATGGGCCACCGAGCTGCTGGAGAAGATTGCCCCGCTGGCTGCGCTGCTGGATGAAAGCCACGGCATCACCGAACACAGCCAGGCGCTGGACGCCCAGCTGGCCAAGGTCAAGGACCCGTCCCTGACCCCTTCGGCACAGGTATTGGCGGCGATGGCCGAGCGCAAAGAGAGTTTCGCGCAGTTCTCCCTGCATCAGAGCGAGGTGCACGCCGAGTACTTCCGCCGCGAGCCGTTGCCCGCAGAAGAGCAGGCACGCTTTGAAGAGCTGGCGCGCACGTCGCTGGCGCAGCAGGCGGAACTGGAGCAGAACGAAGTGGGCGACTTTGATGTGTTTGTCGGCTCGTACCAGGCGAGCATTCTGGCGATCAGTAACTAAGACCGAACTCGGTCCATAGTAGGAGGGGGCAAGCCCCCTCCCACATTTGCCCTCATCACGCTCAAGATTCGCTTCAACCTTTCGCCCATAAGCTAATTCGAAAATGTTATTTATTTTCGGATTCTTAGATCATTTAGTCTCCTCACACGCCGACCCTCGGCCGCCTGATTGAGGAGCTTCCCCTTGAAACTGTTAACCCCTCTGCGCCTCCTGGCCGCGTTGTCCCTGGCCGGTGCCAGCCTGTTTGCCCAGGCGGCGGATGTGACCATCGCTTACCAGACCACCGTAGACCCGGCCAAAGTTGCCCAGGCCGACGGCGCGTACGAAAAAGCCACTAACGCCAAGATCGACTGGCGCAAATTCGACAATGGCGCCGACATCATCGCCGCCATCGCCTCCGGCGACGTGCAGATCGGCTACCTCGGTTCCAGCCCGCTGACCGCTGCGATCACCCGCAAGGTGCCGGTGGAAACCTTCCTGGTTGCCACCCAGATCGGCGGTGCCGAAGCCCTGGTGGCGCGCAACGGTTCCGGGATCAACGGTCCCCAGGACTTGATCGGCAAGAAAGTCGCCGTGCCCTTCGTTTCCACCGGCCACTACAGCCTGTTGGCCGCGCTGAAGCACTGGAACATCGACCCATCGAAAGTGACCATCCTCAACCTCGCACCGCCGGCGATCATCGCGGCCTGGAAGCGCGGTGACATCGACGCTACCTACGTATGGGACCCGGCCCTGGGCGTGGCCAAGGAAAACGGCAAGGTGCTGATCACCTCCGGCGAGCTGGCCAAGTTCGGCGCGCCGACCTTCGATGCCTGGATCGTGCGCAAGGACTTTGCCGAGAAGCACCCGGAAATCGTCACCGCCTTCGCCAAAGTCACCCTGGATGCCTACGCCGCCTACCGCAAAGACCCACAAGCCTGGCTCGCCGACACAGGCAACGTCGACAAACTGGTGAAACTCTCCGGCGCCAAGGCCAGCGACATCCCGCTGCTGCTGCAAGGCAACGTCTACCCGCTGGCCGCTGACCAGGTGACCCTGCTGGGCGCACCGACCACCAAGGCCGTGACCGATACCGCTGCGTTCCTCAAGGAACAAGGCAAGGTCGACGCCGTGCTGCCGGACTACGCCCCATACGTCAGCGCCAAGTTCATCACTAACTGATTCAAGGAGTTCATCGCGATGGCCTTGCTACAACTGGAGCGCATCAGCGCACAGTACCCAGGCGCCACAGAACCGGTACTGTCCGACATTTCACTCGACCTGGGGCCCCAGCAATTGCTGGTGGCCCTCGGCCCGTCCGGCAGTGGCAAGACTTCGCTGTTGAACCTCATTGCCGGCTTTGTCGAACCGTCCGCCGGGCGCATCACCCTCGATGGCGTACCGGTCAAAGGCCCCAGCGCCGAACGTGGCGTGGTGTTCCAGGACGACGCCCTGCTGCCCTGGCAGGACGTGCTGGCCAATGTCGGTTTCGGCCTGGAACTGGCCGGCATGCCCAAGGCGCAGCGCGAAGTACGCGCCCGGGAAATGCTCGCGCTGGTGGACCTCGCCGGCTTCGACAATCGCCGCATCTGGCAACTCTCCGGCGGCCAGAAGCAACGCGTCGGCCTGGCCCGCGCCCTGGCCGCCGACCCGCGCGTGCTGCTGATGGACGAACCCTTCGGCGCCCTCGATGCCTTCACCCGAGAGCAGATGCAGGAACTGTTGCTGCAAGTCTGGCGGCGCACGGCCAAGCCGGTGTTCCTGATTACCCACGACATCGAAGAAGCGGTGTTCCTCGCCACCGACCTGATCCTGCTGGCGCCCAACCCGGGCCAGATCGTCGAACGCCTGCACCTGGACTTCGGCCAGCGCTACGCCGCCGGTGAGTCGGCGCGGGCGATCAAGTCCGACCCGCGCTTTATCGAAACCCGCGAACACGTGCTGGGCAAAGTGTTCTCGCAACGGCAGGTGTCCGCATGAGCAGCTACGAACTCCCCGCCGCTGCCAAGCCGGTGGCGCACGCGGTCATTCCTGTGCGTCGTAGCCTGAGTACACGCTGGATCAGCCTGTTGACCCTGGTCGCCTTGCTGGCCCTCTGGTGGGCTGTCACCGCCACCGGCCTGATCGAACCGTTGTTCCTGCCACCGCCCTCCGCCGTGCTGCAAAAAGGCTGGCTGCTGGCGACCACGGGCTATATGGATTCCACCTTGTGGCAGCACCTGGGCGCGAGCCTCAGCCGGATCGGCCTGGGCCTGGGCTTCGCGGTGCTGACCGCCGTGCCGGTAGGCATTGCCATCGGCGCCAACCGCATCGCCCGCGGCATTCTCGACCCGCTGATCGAGTTCTACCGGCCGATTCCGCCCCTGGCTTACCTGCCGTTGATCGTGATCTGGTGCGGTATCGGCGAGCTGTCCAAGGTGCTGCTGATTTACCTGGCGATCTTTGCGCCGATCGCCATCGCCACCGCGACCGGCGTACGCACCGTCGACCCGGCCAAGCTGCGGGCGGCGCAGTCGCTGGGCGCCACCCGTGCGCAGCTGATTCGCCATGTGATCCTGCCGAGCGCCCTGCCCGACATCCTCACCGGGGTGCGCATCGGCCTGGGTGTGGGCTGGTCGACCCTGGTCGCCGCCGAACTGATCGCGGCCACCAGCGGCCTGGGTTTCATGGTGCAGTCGGCGGCGCAGTTCCTCGTGACCGATGTGGTGGTGCTGGGGATCCTGGTGATCGCCCTGATCGCCTTCGCCATGGAAATGGGCCTGCGCGCCCTGCAGCGTAAGTTAGTGCCTTGGCATGGCCAGGCACATTGAGTGAGAACAGCATGAGCAGCCTGACCGTTACCCCCTTGAGCACCGCCCTGGGCGCCCAGATCAGTGGCGTGGATATTACCCGGCCGCTGAGCACCGAACATCGCGATGCCATCGAACAGGCGTTGCTCAGCCATTCGGTGCTGTTCTTCCGTGGCCAGCCGATCACCCCGCCGCAACAGGCGCGGTTCGCGGCGAACTTCGGCGACCTGCACATCCATCCGATCTACCCCAACGTGCCGGAACAGCCCGAAGTGCTGATCCTCGACACCGCCGTCACCGACGTGCGCGACAACGCCGTGTGGCACACCGATGTGACCTTCCTGCCCACCCCGGCCCTCGGTGCGGTGCTGAGTGCCAAGCTGCTGCCGGCGTACGGCGGCGATACGCTGTGGGCCAGTGGCATCGCGGCGTACGAGGCGCTGTCCGAGCCGTTGAAGCGGTTGCTCGATGGGCTGACGGCTACCCACGACTTCACCAAATCCTTCCCGCTGGAACGCTTTGGCAACAGTGCCGAAGACCTGTCGCGCTGGGAAGAAACCCGCAGGAAAAACCCACCGCTGTCGCACCCGGTCGTGCGCACGCATCCGGTGAGCGGGCGTAAGTCGCTGTTTGTCAGTGATGGGTTTACCACCAGGATCAATGAACTGGAACCGGCGGAAAGCGAGGCGATCCTCAAGCTGCTGTTCGCCCACGCGACACGCCCGGAATTCACCCTCCGCTGGCGCTGGCAGGAGAACGACGTGGCGTTCTGGGATAACCGCGTGACCCAACATTACGCGGTGGATGACTACCGGCCGCAACGGCGGGTGATGCATCGGGCGACGATTCTTGGGGATGTGCCGTTCTAAACCACACTGCAAATCAAATGTGGGAGGGGGCTTGCCCCCGATAGCTCTGGGTCAGTCAACTAATCAAGTGACTGACACACCGCCATCGGGGGCAAGCCCCCTTCCACATTGACCCGGTGCTATCAGGTTATTCCGCGCTGGATGGCTTTTCCCACAGGTTAATCCCACCTTCCTGCGCAAACCGATCGATCTCCGCCAGTTCCTCCGCACTGAAGCTCAAGTTCTTCAACGCGCCGACGTTCTCGATGATCTGCTCCGGCCGGCTCGCGCCAATCAACGCGCTGGTCACCCGTGGGTCGCGCAACGTCCAGGCCAGCGCCAATTGCGCCAGGCTCTGGCCGCGGCGCTGGGCGATTTCATTCAACGCACGCACGTGGGCGATGTTGGTTTCAGACAGGTGCTTGGCCTGCAACGAACCACCACCCGGGCGGTTGACCCGGGCGTCGGCCGGCACGCCATTGAGGTACTTGTCGGTGAGCAAACCCTGGGCCAGCGGCGTGAAGGCAATCACTCCGGCGCCGAGTTCTTCGGTGGTGTCCAGCAGGTCTTTTTCCACCCAGCGGTTGAGCAGGTTGTAGGCTGGTTGGTGGATCAGCAGCGGGACTTTCCACTCTTTGAGCAGCGCAGCGATTTCGCGGGTTTTCACCCCGGAGTAAGACGAGATACCGATGTACAACGCCTTGCCCTGTTGCACGGCGGTGGCGAGGGCGCTGGCGGTTTCTTCCAGGGGCGTGTCGGCATCAAAACGGTGGGAGTAGAAAATATCCACGTAGTCGACGCCCAGGCGTTGCAGGCTCTGGTCCAGGCTGGCCAGCACGTATTTGCGCGAGCCGCCGCCCTGGCCGTAAGGCCCCGGCCACATGTCCCAGCCGGCCTTGCTGGAGATGATCAATTCGTCGCGGTAGTGCTTGAAGTCTTCGCGCAGCAAACGACCGAAGTTGATCTCGGCGCTGCCGTAGGGTGGGCCGTAGTTGTTGGCCAGATCGAAGTGGTTGATGCCCAGGTCGAACGCGGTGCGCAGCAGGGCGCGCTGGGTGTCGATCGGGGTGCTGTCGCCAAAGTTGTGCCACAGCCCCAGGGACAGTGCCGGCAGCACCAGTCCACTGCGGCCTACGCGGCGATACGGGATAGATTCATAGCGGTTTTCGGCAGCAATGTAAGTCATCGAATCCTCTCTTGGACGTAGGCAAATAAGGCCTGGGAATAACGATATTCCCAGGCCTTTTAACCAGCTGAATCGCTTAAGTCTGCCCTTCCGTTTTACAGCAATTTCCTACCAGAGTGGAACGACATAGCTGACATAGAAGCGGTTTTCATCCTGCACGGTGGCACCGGTAATGTCCGGACTGGCGTGGGCATTTTTCCAGGTCACGCCAAGGCCTTTGAGGGTACCGGTCGGCACTTGATACGCCACCGCCACGTTTCGCTCCCATTCGCTGGTGGTGCCCTGGGCGGTGCGGATGTCATCGCCGTGGGCGTAGGCGGCGGAGAAGGTCAGGCCGTTGAGGCCGAGTTTGCCGAAATCATATTTGTACTGCGCCAGCCAGGTGCGTTCGCCGGCATGCTGGAATTTGTTCAGCTGCATGTTGGTCAGCGCCGGGGTGTCGGCACCCGAGCCTGGGCCTTGGCGCGCGTCACCGCTGTTAAGGCCGGAGTCGAGGTACGGGAAGTCGCTGTCGCCGCTGTTTTTCTGGATGCCCAGGCCGACGGTATGACCGTCCAGGCTGTAGCTTTCCAGCAGGCTGACGGTGGACTGGTTGATGCGGCCCTTGTTCACGCCATCGCCATACAGGCCCGCTGCGGCAAAGTCCTTGTCACCGTCGGCGTTGCCGCCCACACCCAGGCTGCGGAACACGCGCACGTCGGTATCGATCGCACCGACCGACAAGGCGTCATGGCGCTTGGCGCCGAGGAAGAACTGCTGGTAGTAATCCTCCAGGTTGGAGTACCACAGGCTGACAGTGGTGTTCTGTATACCGGTGTAATCCGCACCACCGAACAGGAAGCGGTCGCTCTCTTTGGTCCCGCCCGCGGTGATCATGCCCTGGTCGCCGGTTTCGTTGCGGATCTTGGTCTTGAAGATATCGCCGCCGGTGAAGGTGAAGTCGCTGAGGTCCTTGGACACCAGTTGCACACCGGTATTGGTCTGCTGGTACAGGCGCCCGTCGGTGTTGGCCAGCACCGGGTTGTTGCCGTACAGCGTACCGACGCGCAACTCATCCTTGGCAAAGTGCATCTTGAACGTCGGGCTGAGCACGCCGAACTGATCGGCGGATTTGCCGTTGTCCAGCGGGAACATGCTGCCGGGATAGCGGCCCTGGTGATCCTTGTCGTTGAGGTCGCCGCCGGAATCCAGTTTCAACCCATAGAACGCCTGCAGATCGAGGCCGAAGCCCACCGGCCCTTCGGTGTAGCCGGACTTGAAATTGAACTCGAAACCCTGGCCCCAATCCCGAATGCTGTGGGCCTTGGCGTTGCTGTTCACCACGTCCCGTCCCTGCTGGTTGAGATAGCGGTTGAGCAGGGTCACGTCGGCGTGGCTGTCATCGATAAAATCGGCGTGGGCGGACAGCATAAAGCTCGCCATGGCGGCACCCACCATAGGGCTTATCAACGTCTTCATTGTTACCGGTCTCCGTCACTATTCTGAAATGAAAGCGTCAAACGCTTCACACAATTACGCAGTGACCAGATGACAGTTGCGCGTCAAAACCCCATGCAGACGGATGAAATTAAATTTATGAAAGCCTTTAACTACGCGGGTTAGCGGGCGTTTTCGAAGATTTCCGCGAGCCAGTCGACGAACACACGCACCCTCGGCGACATGTGTCGGTTCTGTGGATAAAGCACCGACACCGGCATCAAGGGCGGCGGTGTTTCCTGCAGAATTTCGCGCATCACGCCCTGCTCGATCAGATCGGCCATGCGGTAATGCGGGCATTGGATAATCCCCAACCCAGCCACCGCACTGGCGGAGTAAATCTCCGCGCCGAACACCGACAGCGCACCGTCGATACTCACTTCCTGCAACTCGCCATCGACCATAAACTCGAACGGAAACAGCTTGGCCGTGGTGCGTGAAATGTAGTTCACCGCGCGGTGTTTACTTAACTCGGCCAGGCTCTTGGGTTCGCCGTATTTGCGCAGGTAGGCAGGGCTCGCGCACGTCACCTGGCGCAGGTTGGCGACGCGCCGACCAATCAACGCGGAATCCCCCAGGGTGCCCGCACGCAATACGCAATCCACGCCCTCGGCGATCAGGTCGACAAAGCGGTCCGCCTCACTGATGGACAGCTCGATATCCGGGTATCGCACCATGAATTGCGGCAGCGCCGGCACCACAAAATACTTGGCCAGCGTGCCGTGCAGGTCCACGCGCAAACGCCCCTTGGGCGCCACGCTGCGGAACGCCAACTCGGCTTCTTCCAGCTCCGCGAGTAGCTGCACGCAGCGTTGGTAGTACGCCTCGCCATCCAGGGTCGGGCGCACACGCCGAGTGCTGCGCTCCAGCAGGCGCGTACCCAGCCAGGCTTCAAATTGATTGAGGGTGTGAGTCAGGGTCGCACGGGGCAGGTTCAAGTCATCAGCCGCCAGCGTGAAGCTGGAACGCTCGTAAATACGCACAAAGACCTTCATGGCTTTGACTTGATCCACGCTGTACTCCTACACCCTTATTGTTGGTGATTATTGAACAGTCAAGGCAACTCTGGCGCATTTATCGCCCAGGGTAAACATGTGAATCTGCTTCCAGCCCCCCGTTCAAGGAACCCAGATCATGACGACTCAAGTGGCAATCATCACCGGCGCTTCCCGTGGTATTGGTGCCGTCATCGCCAAACAACTCGCCGCCGACGGTTACGCCGTGGCCATCAACTACGCCAGCAGCGCCGCCGAGGCGTCGAAGCTGGTGGTGGAACTGCGTCAGGCGGGCCATCAGGCCATAGCGATCCAAGGTGACGTCGCCAAACCCGCCGACATCAAGCGCCTGTTCGACGAAACCGAGGCGCAATTGGGCAAGGTCGATGTGCTGATCAACAACGCCGGCATCCTCAAGACGCTGCCCCTGGCCCAGCACAGCGACGAACTCTACGACCAGAACTTCGATCTCCACACCCGTGGCACGTTCAACGCCCTGCGTGAAGCCGCCACCCGCTTGAACGACGGCGGGCGCGTCGTCAATTTTTCCAGCAGCACCGTCGGCCTCAACTTCCCCGGCTACGCGGTGTACATCGCCAGCAAGGCGGCAGTGGAGTCCCTGACCCAGGTGTTTGCCAAAGAGATGCGCGGGCGGCGCATTACCGTCAACGCCGTGGCGCCAGGCCCGGTCGCCACCGAGTTGTTCCAGCACGGCAAGAGCGAAGAGCAGATCCAGGGCATGGCCAAGATGCCGCCGCTGGAACGCCTTGGACAACCGGAAGACATCGCCCGCGTGGTGGCGTTTCTGGTGAGCCCGGCCGGTGGCTGGATCAATGGGCAAATCCTGCGCGCCAACGGCGGGCTCGTTTAAACCACCCACCAAAAATAGGGAGTCGTGCTCATGAACTCACTCGACCGTACTAACCACACTCGCAGCCAATCCAAGTGGATGTTCAACCTGATAACAGCCATCGCGGCGACCACTGCCGCCGTGGCGGCAGGTACCAGCGGGATGCTGACCTTGCCCGTCTGGGCGATGTTTGTCGGCTGGGTCGCCTTCTTCAGTCGCGGCCTGACCCTGCACGACGGCCTGGCCAACCTCGGCTGCGTATTGCTTGGGATTGTGTTCGGCATGTTGGCGGCCAGGAGCATCGCTGCCTTGGTTCCGATTCTCGGCGTATGGGCATTACCTGCCGTCGTGTTTGTCGTGGCCATGGTCGTGGTTTCCCTGAGGGCCGTACCGGTGATGAACAACCTCGTCAGCTACTTTCTCGGCCTGATCACCTACTTCGCCTCGCACCTCGAGCCATCGCTGGAAACCTTCGCCGAACTGGGCGGTGCCAGCAGCCTCGGGGCCTTCGCCGGCTGGTTCTCCCACGCCGTGCAGCAACGTTTCCACCGCTACGCCTAAGCCCACTTCCGACGAGGTCACCCCCATGAAATCGATCATCCTGATTACCGGTGCGTCCAGCGGTTTTGGCGCGCTCACCGCCCGCGCCTTGGCCGACGCCGGCCATACGGTCTACGCCAGCATGCGCGAAACCCTAGGGCGCAATGCGCCGCAGGTGGCCGAAGTGCAGCGCTATGCCCGCGCGCATCAGGTGGACTTGCGCAGTGCCGAGTTGGACGTGACCGACAGCGATTCAGTAGAGGCCGGCGTTGCCAGGATTGTCGCGGACTGCGGACGCCTGGATGTGATCATCCACAACGCCGGACACATGTCGTTCGGCCCGGCCGAAGCCTTCACGCCGGAGCAATTCGCCCAGCTGTATGACATCAACGTATTGAGCACCCAGCGGGTCAACCGCGCCGCACTGCCGTATTTGCGCAAGCAGGGCAAAGGCCTGGTGATGTGGGTGTCGTCCAGCAGCGCTCGTGGTGGAACACCGCCGTTTCTGGCGCCGTACTTCGCGGCCAAGGCAGCGATGGACTCCTTGGCGGTGTCCTACGCCAGTGAGCTGACCCGCTGGGGCATCGAGACCTCGATCATCGTGCCCGGCGCATTCACCAAGGGCACCAACCACTTCGTCCACTCCGGCAAGCCCGCCGACCAGGCGCGGGTGAGTGAGTATGAAGACGGCCCTTATGCCGGTGTGGCGCAAGCTGCCCTGCACGGCCTGGCGGCACTGGAGCCCGCGGATGCTGATGTGGCCGAAGTCGCCCAGGCCATCGTCGAGATCGTCGACTTGCCCTTCGGCACACGCCCTTTGCGTCGGCATATCGACCCGTCCGAAGACGGCTGCGAAATCGTCAACGGTGTGGCCGACCGGGTACGTGCCGAGTTGTTCTGGAAAGTCGGTCTGCAGGACCTGCTCAAGCCGGTCAACCACTGAGAACACGGAGGCTCGCCATGACCTTGTTGATCCCCGCACTCGCCCCGCTTTACCGCTTCGCCGAACCCCTGGCCTACACGCTGCTGCGCGCAGGCTTTGGGGTGATCATGATCACCCACGGGCTGCCCAAATTGCTGGGCAACGCCCATGGTTCGATGGCAGACCCGATGGCGGCCTCCATCAACCTGATCCAGAACCGCCTGCACTTGCCGCAGGCGGAGCTGATCGGCCTGCTGGTGGCCTTGCTGGAAGCGGTCGGTGGATTGCTGTTGATCCTCGGCCTGGGCACACGGCTGGTCGCGGCCATGCTGACCGTGCAGATGTTGACCATTGCTTACTTGCTGGGGCCGACGTGGCCGTGGATCGACCGAGGCATCGAGTACCCGGTGCTGATGGCGCTGCTATCGTTGTACCTGGTGTTTCGCGGTGCAGGCCGCTATTCCCTGGACAGCGCGCTGGGCAAGGAGCTCTGAACATGCACACCACCCTGGTGATCACCGCGGGCTTGATCCTGCTGGCCCTGATGCTGTTGATCGGACAGAAGCTTGGCGTCAGCCGGAACATTCTGGCCTACAGCTTTGTGGCGATCTGGTTGGGGGTGGCGCTGATCAATGGCGCCGTGGGGGTGGTCACTGCCGGCCAACCCCTGGTGTCGGAGCTGGTGATCGGCAGTGGCGTGTTTGGCGTGCCCTTGGTGGCACTGGCCCTGTACCTCAGGGCCTGAGCCTCAACGCACCAAGTGCAGGAACTGCAGGTGGCGCTCGTACTGGTCGAGGATGTCGTTGATGATCTGCTCCTTGGTGTAGCCCACCAGGTCGTAGTCCTGGCTGCCCTCGCTCAGGTGCACTTCCGCCCGGTAGTAGCGGCGATTGTTGAGCTGCTTGGAACCCATGCCGCCGCGTGCAAATGAGGGCGTGAAATAGCCGCGCATCTGCACCTGGTACACGAACGGATGCTCTTCGCCGTGACCGATTTCCAGGCTGACGCTGTCGTTGGACGGGTCGGGCTGGGTGACGACATTGAGGCCTTTTTCGACAAACACCGCCGTCACTTCTTCGATCGCCGGACGCACCGTGGTCTCAAGGAAACGGTACACCTCGTCCCGCGACGGGAAATGCACGGCCTGGCTCAAACGCTGGCGCCAACCGCCGGTGCCCTTGCGGGAGCCCGACACCGGCGCCAGCGAATGCAACTGCGCAATCTGCTTTTGCGACTCGAGGTAGAAGGCCTTGTGCAGCCCCCACATCATCAGCAGCAGGATCAGCGAGAACGGCAACGAGGTCAGCACCACCGCCGATTTCAGCGAATCGATGCTGCCGGCAAACAGCAAGGCACTGGTGACCAGCGCGGTCATCGCACCCCAGAACACCCGCAGCCATTTCGGTCCATCTTCATCGGCGTTGCCGCCTTTGGACGAGAGGGTGGACAGCACTACGGTGCCCGAGTCAGCGGAAGTTACGAAGAACACGAAGCTGATAAACACCGTGACCGCGATGACGGTTTTGCTCCACGGGTAGGTTTCCAGCAGCAGGTAGAGGCTCATCGACGGATCATCGATGGCCGACTGGCCGAGGGCGGCCATGCCGTGGTTGAGCACCTGGTCGATGGCGCTGTTGCCGAAGATCGACATCCACGCCAGGGTGAAGCCCAGCGGGATCAGCAGCACGCCGAACACGAATTCGCGGATGGTCCGGCCACGGGAAATGCGCGCGATAAACAGGCCTACGAACGGCGACCATGCGATCCACCAGGCCCAGTAGAACACCGTCCAGCCGCCCAGCCAGTCGCTCGGTTTGTCGTAGGCGTACACATCGAAACTCTTGGTCGGCAACGCGCCCAGGTAGTCACCGATGTTCTGGATCAGGGTGTTGAGCAAGTGCTGGGTCGGCCCGGCGAACAACACGAACAGCAGCAGCGCGCAGGCCAGTAGCATGTTGATGTCGGACATCACCCGCACGCCCTTGTCGACGCCGGCCACGGCGACCAGGATCGCCGCGCCCATCATCAGGGTGATCAGGCCGACCTGGATCCACTGGGTGTGGGCAACGCCGAACAGGTAGTCGAGGCCGGAATTGAGGTGCAGCACGCCAAAGCCCATGTCGGCCCCCAGGCCGAACACCGTGGCAATGATGCCGAAGCCATCCACCGCATAGCCGATAGGGCCATTGATGCGCTTGCCGATCAGCGGGTACAACGCCGAGCGCAACGCCAGCGGCAGGTTATGCCGGTAGGCGAAATACGCCAGCGCCATGCCAACAAAGGCAAACACGCCCCAGCCGTGCAGGCCCCAGTGCAGGAACAGCACCTGCATGGCCTGGCGCGCGGCGTCGGCATTCATGGCCTCGCCCTGGGGCGGTTGCACCAGGTGCGTCAGCGGCTCGGACACGCAGAAGAAGAACAACGTGATGCTGATCCCGGCGGCGAACAGCATGCCGGCCCAGGACAGGTAACTGAATTCGGGCTCGTCGTGGTCGGCACCGAGTTTTATCTTGCCGTAGCCCGATAGCGCGGTGACCACCACGAAGACCAGATACAGGGTCATCGCCAGCATGTAGTACCAGCCGACCGTGTTGGCCGCCCAGTTTTGCGCCGCCAGCAACCAGGCCCCGGCCTGTTGCGGGATAGCGATGACAGTGATGCCGAACAGCAAGATGAAGGTGGCGGCAAAGTAAAAGACCGGCGCATTCATGCGCACCAGGCCGCTGGATGGGGTGGACGATGCACTCATGAACGATGCACCCCGAGGGTGAGGGATGTGGCTGTATAAAACGGACTCAGCAAAGGTAAGCCTCCTGTTGTGAGCGGGCAGCGAACCACCGGGTTTAACTTGAACGAACGTTCAAGTTAAACATGAATAGGCGGTTTGGGGCTAATCGCAGGGCTGAGTGGTATGACGGGTGAGCAAAGGAAATCGTTCAGCGACTGCTGACTGAAATACGGGCTCCGTGTGAAATGCCGTCAAAATGTGGGAGGGGGCTTGCCCCCGATGGCGGTGGTCCAGCCAATTCATTTTTGACTGACACTCCGCTATCGGGAGCAAGCCCCCTCCCACAGGGTTTTGTGTGATTTTTAAGACCGGCGCTATTTTTGCGCCCCATCATCATGCTGCAGATTCGCCTGCGTAATATTCGCCCCCGCCGGCACACTGCGGGTCAGCCACACATTGCCGCCAATGGTCGAGCCCTTGCCGATGGTGATGCGCCCGAGGATCGTCGCCCCGGCATAGATCACCACATCATCCTCGACAATCGGGTGGCGCGCATGGCCCTTCTGCAGTTGCCCATCTTCGTCCGCCGGGAAGCGCTTGGCCCCCAAGGTGACGGCCTGATAGATGCGCACCCGCTCGCCGATGATCGCGGTTTCGCCGATCACCACGCCCGTGCCGTGGTCGATGAAGAAACTCGGGCCGATCTGCGCGCCGGGGTGGATATCGATGCCGGTGGCCGAGTGGGCGATTTCCGCACTGATCCGTGCCAGCAGCGGCAAGCCGGCGCGGTACAGGTGGTGGGCCAGGCGGTGGTGAATCACCGCGAGGATCCCCGGGTAGCACAGCAGCACTTCATCCACGCTGCGTGCGGCCGGGTCGCCGTGGTAGGCAGCGAGTACGTCGGTGTCCAACAGGCTGCGCAGGGACGGCAAGGCCAGGGCGAAATCCTGGATCAGCCGGATGGCATGGGCGTCGATCTGGCTGTCATCCTCGCCGCCCTGGCGCGCGGCATAACGCAACTCCAGGCGCGCCTGGGCCAGCAAGGCATTCAGTGCGACATCGAGGGTATGGCCGACGTAGAAATCTTCACTTTCTTCACGCAAGTCCGCCGGCCCCAGGCGCATCGGAAACAACGCACCGCAAAGGGACTCGAGAATCTGGGCAACGGCTTCACGGGACGGCAATTCGCGGCCGCCATGCTCGCCGCTCAAGCGGCCATTGCGTGTTCGCCACTGGTCACGGGCGCTGCGCAGTTGGCTGACGATGGTCTGTAATTGCCAATGGCTGGAACGCTCACTCACGGTATTCACTCCTGACGTAATGGCCATCACTTTACGGTATCCACCCTGGCCGCCCTTAAGAACCAATGGTGTGATGCTAAGAACCATCAGACATAAGCGATTGTCGGTTGCCCGATGAAAAGTGCCTGCCTATAGTCGCTCCATCCCTTAGCCACCGTGCGTAGCCATGATCAAGCAACAGCTCGACCGTTTTAACCGCCTGGAACTGCTCGGCGGCGCCACCGCCCTGGAAAAACTCGAACGGCTGTCGACCTGGTTGGGACGCGACATCTACGTCAAGCGCGACGACACCACGCCGCTGGCCATGGGCGGCAACAAGCTGCGCAAACTCGAATACCTGGCGGCCGATGCCATCGCCCAGGGCGCCGATACCCTGGTGACCGCCGGCGCGATCCAGTCCAACCACGTACGCCAGACCGCCGCCCTCGCCGCCAGGCTCGGCCTGGGCTGCGTCGCCCTGCTGGAAAACCCCACCGGCACCGAAGACCCCAACTACCTGGGCAACGGCAACCGCCTGCTGCTGGAGCTGTTCGACGCCAAGGTAGAGTTGGTGGAAAACCTCGACAACGTCGACGACCAACTCAACGCCCTTGCCGATCGCCTGCGCAGCAACGGCAAGAAGCCATACCTGGTGCCCATCGGCGGCTCCAATGCCCTCGGCGCCCTCGGGTACGTGCGCGCCGGCCTGGAGCTGGCCGCACAGATCGAAGACAGCGGTATCGAATTCGCCGCCGTGGTGCTGGCCTCCGGCAGCGCCGGTACCCACAGCGGCCTGGCCCTGGCCTTGAGTGAAGTGCTGCCGCAGTTGCCTGTGATCGGCATCACCGTATCGCGCACGGAAGAAGCGCAGTTCCCGAAAGTCCAGGGCCTGGCCGAACGCACGGCCGAGTTGCTCGGCGTGGACCTCCCCGACGCGTTCAAGGTGATCCTGTGGGACGAATATTTCGGCCCCCGTTATGGTGAACCGAACGCCGGCACCCTGTCGGCGGTCAAGCTATTGGCGAGCCAGGAAGGCCTGCTGCTGGACCCGGTCTACACTGGCAAGGCCATGGCCGGCTTGCTGGACGGTATCGGCCGCCAGCGCTTCGAAGATGGGCCGATTATTTTCCTGCATACCGGTGGAGCACCGGCGTTGTTTGCCTATGACTCGGTTTTCAACTGAATAAACGCGGGCTACTTGTGGGAGGGGGCCTGCCCCTCCCACATTAGACTCGCCAAATATTCCTAATTAGAATATCAAATAAGATTTATATTATTTTCAAGTCTTAAAACCCGGCTTTATCATCGCGCCGTAGGCGAAGACGCGCTACGCGCTTTAAGGCAGGATACGTCTACTGCGTCACCTGCTTCGCTCAACATAAAAAACACAGGGGCTCTTCATGACTATTTCTGTATTCCGTCGCACGTTGCTGGTTGGCACTTTGGGTCTGGCTCTCGGCGCCGGTTGGCTGGGCCAGGCGGTTGCCGGCGAGCAACTGGGCAACATCAAAAAGGCCGGCGAGATCAAAATCGGCCTGGAAGGCACCTACCCGCCGTTCAGCTTCGTCGATGAAAGCGGCAAGCTCAGCGGCTTCGAAGTCGAGCTGTCCGAGGCCCTGGCCAAAGAGCTGGGCGTGAAGGTCAAGCTGCAAGCCACGCCATGGGACGGCATCCTCGCCGCCCTGGAATCCAAGCGCCTGGATGCGGTGGTCAACCAAGTCACCATCTCCGAAGAGCGCAAGAAGAAGTACGACTTCTCCACGCCTTACACGGTGTCCGGTATCCAGGCGCTGGTGCTGAAAAAGAACGTCGACACCATCAAGACCGCCGACGACCTGGCCGGCAAGAAAGTCGGGGTAGGCCTGGGCACCAACTACGAACAATGGCTCAAGGACAACCAACCCAAAGCCATTATCAAGACCTATAACGATGACCCGACCAAGTTCCAGGACCTGCGCATCGGCCGTATCGACGCCATCCTGATCGACCGCCTGGCCGCCCTGGAATACGCCAAGAAAGCCCCGGACACCGCCGCTGCCGGCGACGCCTTCTCCCGCCAGGAAGCCGGTATCGCCCTGCGCAAAGGCGAGCCCGAGCTGCTTGAAGCGGTGAACAAGGCCCTCGACAAGCTGCGCGCCGACGGCACCTTGAAGAAGCTGTCCGAGAAGTACTTCAACGCTGACGTCACTCAATAATGGAAGCAGGTTTCCAACTCGCGCTGGACTCCGCGCCCTTTCTGCTCAAGGGCGCGTATTACACGGTGATTCTCAGCCTTGGCGGGATGTTTTTCGGCTTGCTGCTGGGCTTCGGCCTGGCCTTGATGCGGTTGTCGCGCTTCAAACTGCTGAGCTGGACAGCCCGCGTCTACGTGTCGTTCTTTCGCGGCACGCCCTTGCTGGTACAGCTGTTTCTGATCTACTACGGCTTGCCGCAAGTGGGCATCGAGCTGGATCCGATCCCGGCCGCCATGATCGGCTTTTCACTGAACATGGCCGCCTACGCCTGTGAAATCCTGCGGGCCGCCATCGCCTCCATCGAGCGTGGCCAATGGGAAGCCGCTGCCAGTATCGGCATGACCCGTTCGCAGACCCTGCGCCGGGCCATCCTGCCGCAGGCAATGCGCACCGCCCTGCCACCGTTGGGCAACAGCTTTATTTCGCTGGTCAAGGACACCGCGCTGGCCGCCACCATCCAGGTGCCAGAACTGTTCCGCCAGGCTCAACTGGTGTCTGCGCGCACCTTCGAAATTTTCACCATGTACCTGTCCGCCGCCCTGATCTACTGGGTGCTGGCCAGCATCCTGGCGCATTTCCAAAACCGCCTGGAAGACCGGGTCAACCGGCATGACCTGGAGTCTTGAAGCATGATCGTGGTTGAAAAACTGACCAAACAATTCAACGGTCAGGTGGTACTCAACGGCATCGACCTGGAGGTCAAGGAAGGCGAAGTCGTCGCCATCATCGGCCCCAGCGGTTCCGGCAAGACCACCTTCCTGCGCTGCCTGAATTTCCTCGAAGAACCCACCAGCGGCCGGATCAAGGTGGGCGACATCCAGATCGACGGCAGCAAACCGCTCAACCAGCAACAAGGCCTGGTGCGGCGCCTGCGCCAGCACGTGGGTTTTGTGTTCCAGAACTTCAACCTGTTCCCCCACCGCACAGCGCTGGAAAACGTCATCGAAGGGCCGACCGTGGTCAAGAAGATGCCCCGTGAAGCCGCTGTTGCCCTTGGGCGCAAGCTGCTGGCCAGGGTTGGCCTGGCGGGCAAGGAAGACGCCTACCCACGGCGCCTGTCCGGCGGCCAGCAACAGCGCGTGGCGATTGCCCGCGCGCTGGCCATGGAGCCGGAGGTGATCCTGTTCGACGAACCCACCTCGGCGCTGGACCCGGAGCTGGTGGGCGAAGTGCTGGCGACCATCCGCAGCCTCGCCGAAGAAAACCGCACCATGGTCATCGTTACCCACGAAATGAGCTTTGCCCGCGATGTGGCCAACCGGGTGATCTTCTTCGACAAGGGCGTGATCGTGGAGCAAGGCGAAGCCAAGGCGTTGTTCGCCAACCCCAAGGAAGAACGCACCCGGCAGTTCCTGAGCAAGTTCCTCGCCCACTGATGTGCCGAGGGAGCTTGCTCCCTCACCACACAATCTGCTCCTACAGAAAATCCTCGCCGTCCACGCGTAAACACGCCGTCTCCCCGATCCAAAAATCCCCTGTCCAGTCAGACCTTTCTGAATCTGCTCCAACCCGCCGTTTAGCCTTTTGCCGCCATTGACGCTCCTTGGCCAACCCTCTTATCTAGCGTCCAGAGGATTGGATCCTATCCCGGCTACTCACTGAATCGTTCCTTTCAGTCCACCTGCGCACCCGCGCCGCGGGGCTGGAACGATTGCTGCTGGCTGCATCAAGGAGATTACTTATGACGCGCACTGCAACCCCGGCCCTGCTCACGGCCCCCACCTTGCCCCAGGCTAACCGGCACGGCATCAACGCACTGGCGGCCAGTCAGCTGCAGGTGGACATCGCGCCTTACCCCGGCATGGATGAGGGCGACCTGATCGAACTGTTCTGGAACAACTGCTTTGCCGCCTCACGCAGGGTGAGCGCGTGCAAGGTCGGCTCGCCGACCCATCTGCGGGTGCCGGAAAGTTTTGTGCTGGACGGCCCGGCCCAGGTGCATTACCAGGTCATGCAAGTCGGTCGTGCACCTGTCCGCTCGGCCGTGAAAGGTGTGTGTGTAAAGACCCGATACCCCGGCGGCCAGCCCTCCCCCCTGTACAGCGACGAAAACCACAACCTCGCCCCCGTCGGTTTGCCCGAGACCATCCGTCGCTACGGCGTCAACGGTCGCCAGGTGCGACGGGGTATTCCGCTGACCATCGCGCCTTACCTGAACATGGCCACCGGCGATGCCATCACCCTGCGCTGGGGAGATGTACGCATGGACCTGCCCAGGATCCAGGCCAAAGCCGTCGGGGTGGTCGTGCAGGTGTGGGTGCCTTCGACGGTGATTGTCGAGGCGGGTGACGACAGCCGCCTGGAGGTGACGTACTGCATTCTCGATCGTGTCGGCAACAATTCGCGCTGGGCGCCCACGCGTACGTTGCGCATTGCCGCCTGCGCGCCGAGCCAGCCGGCCGGGACCGCGCGGGTCTACCAACCACGGCCCCTCGGCTCACCCTGTGAACCGGGGTGACAGACCTTCTATACATATTCCCAAAAGTTAGTTTATTTAAATATTTAACACGCTTAGGGTATATGCACCGGACCACCGGACATCTCTGATTTTTCTGTTTTTATTTCATTGAATGCGAGGTCGGTATGGTCAGAATTACCCCGGTGCATAACGCCAGGGCATTACGTGCAGCCAAGGAGCGGCGCTGATGTCTAACTTGGCTCTAACACCCCCCCAGAGTGATCTGGACGTTGCTCCCCTGCTGTTGCCGGCCACCGTGCTGCGCAACGATGCAGAGGCGCTTAAGGCTGCCCATGAGCTGGCCCAGGCCGCGCGCCTGCACGCCGCCCAGCGTGACCAGCAACGCAAACTGCCGTGGGCGCAGATCGAACAATTCACCCGCAGTGGGCTGGGCAGCATTTCCATCCCCCGCGAATACGGCGGCCCACAAGTCTCATTCGTGACCCTGGCCGAAGTCTTCGCGATCATCAGCGCGGCAGACCCGGCCCTCGGGCAGATCCCGCAGAATCATTTCGGCATCCTGCAGGTGTTGCAGGGCGCCGCCACCGAGCGCCAGAAAGAGCAGCTGTTCCAGAGCGTCCTCGACGGCTGGCGCATCGGCAATGGCGGCCCGGAACGCGGCACCAGGAACACCCTGGAGCTCAAGGCGCGCATCACCGCCCAAGGCGACGGTTACGTGATCAGCGGCCAGAAGTTCTACTCCACCGGCGCACTGTTTGCCCATTGGGTGGCGGTGAAGGCGCTGAACGACGATGGCAGGCAGGTCATGGCGTTTGTACGCCGTGGCACCGCAGGGCTGCGCATCGTGGATGACTGGTCGGGCTTCGGCCAACGCACCACCGCCAGCGGCACCGTGCTGCTGGACCGCGTGCCCGTGGACGCCGAACTGGTCGTAGACAACTGGCGTATCGGCGAAAGCCCGACTATCCAGGGCGCCGTTTCCCAACTGATCCAGGCCGCCATCGACGCCGGCATCGCCCGTGGCGCGCTGGATGACACCATCGCCTTTGTGCGGGAGCGTTCGCGCCCGTGGATCGACGCCAAGGTCGAGCGTGCCAGCGATGACCTCTACGTGATCGCCGATATCGGCAAGCTGAAGATCGAACTGCACGCCGCCGAGGCGCTGTTGCGCAAGGCCGGGCAAGTGCTGGACCAGGTCAGCGCCGCGCCGATCACCGCACAGTCCGCCGCGCGTGCGTCGATTGCCGTGGCCGAAGCGAAGGTGCTCACCACTGAAGTGTCGTTGCTGGTCAGCGAAAAGCTCTTCGAACTGGCCGGCAGCCGCGCCACCCTCGCCGAATTCAACCTCGACCGTCACTGGCGCAACGCCCGGGTGCACACCCTGCACGACCCGGTGCGCTGGAAGTATCACGCCGTCGGCGCCTATCGCTTGAACGGCACGTTGCCGGCTCGCCATTCCTGGATTTAACCGACCAGACCTCTGGAGAAACTCATGACCTTTTCTCACCGTGTCGCGGTTATCACCAGCGACGAACAAGCCCTTATTGTCGCCAGCGACCTGGCCGAAGACTTGCGCCGCGACAGCGCCCAGCGCGACCGCGAACGCCGCCTGCCGCTGCCAGAGCTGGACGTGTTCTCGCGCTCCGGCCTGTGGGGCATCAGCGTACCCAAGGCGTACGGTGGCGCGGGCGTGTCCAACGTCACCCTGGCCAAGGTCATTGCCCTGATCGCCCAGGCGGATGCCTCCCTGGGCCAGATTCCGCAAAACCATTTCTACGCCCTCGAAGTGCTGCGCGTGAATGGCAGCCCTGAACAGCAACAACGCCTGTACGCCGAAGTACTCGCCGGCCAGCGTTTCGGCAACGCCCTGGCGGAACTGGGCACCAGGACCGCCCATGATCGCGTCACCAAGATCACCCGCGACGGCGACGGCTTCCGCATCACCGGTCGCAAGTTCTACGCCACCGGCGCGATCTATGCCCAGCGCATTCCCACCTCGGTGGTGGATGAGCACGGCATCCAGCAACTGGCCTTTGTCCCCCGCGACAGCGAAGGCCTGACGGTCATCGACGACTGGAGCGGCTTCGGCCAGCGCACCACCGGCAGCGGCTCGGTGGTGTTCGATAACGTGTGGGTCGCTGCCCACGACGTGATCCCGTTCCAGAGCGCTTTCGAGCGCCCGACCACGGTCGGCCCGCTGGCACAGATTCTTCACGCCGCCATCGACACCGGCATCGCCCGCGCCGCCTTTGAAGATGCGCTGCACTTTGTGCGCACCAAGACCCGCCCGTGGATCGACTCCGGCAACGACAAGGCCACCGAAGACCCACTGACCCTGAAGAGCTTCGGCCACCTGAGCATTCGCCTGCACGCCGCTGAAGCCTTGCTGGAGCGTTCGGGTGAATACCTCGACCGCGCCCAGGCCGACAGCAATGCAGAGACCGTGGCGGCAGCGTCCATCGCCGTCGCTGAAGTACGCGCCTTGAGCACAGAGATCTCCCTGGCCGCCGGCAGCACCCTGTTCGAGCTGGCCGGCAGCCAGGCCACCCTCGCCGAGCACGGCCTCGACCGCCACTGGCGCAACGCCCGCGTGCACACCCTGCACGACCCGGTGCGCTGGAAGTACCACGCGGTGGGCAATTACTACCTCAACGCTGAAAACCCGCCACTGCGGGGGACCATTTGATGGCAAAGAAAAAGATCCTGCTCAATGCCTTCAACATGAACTGCATCGGGCATATCAACCACGGCATGTGGACCCACCCACGGGACACGTCCACCCAGTACAAAAGCATCGAGTACTGGACCGACCTCGCGCAAACCCTGGAGCGCGGGCTGTTCGACGGTTTGTTCATCGCCGATATCGTCGGTGTGTATGACGTGTACCAGAACTCCATCGATGTGCCGCTCAAGGAGTCGATCCAGCTGCCGGTCAACGACCCGCTGCTGCTGGTTTCGGCGATGGCCGCCGTGACCAGGAACCTCGGCTTCGGCCTCACCGCCAACCTCACCTATGAGCCGCCGTATCTGTTCGCCCGGCGCATGTCCACGCTCGACCACCTGAGCCGTGGCCGGGTCGGCTGGAACATCGTCACCGGCTACCTCGACAGCGCCGCCAAGGCCATGGGCCTCACCGAACAGGTCGAGCATGACCGGCGCTACGACCAGGCCGATGAATACCTGGAAGTGCTCTACAAACTCTGGGAAGGCAGCTGGGAAGACGACGCGGTGCTCAACGATCCGCAGGCGCGGGTCTACGCGCAGCCGGGCAAGGTGCACAAAGTCGAGCATCATGGCGAGTTCTACCAGGTAGAGGGTTATCACCTGTGCGAGCCGTCGCCGCAGCGTACGCCGGTGCTGTTCCAGGCCGGCAGTTCAGACCGTGGCCTGTTGTTCGCCGGGCGCCATGCCGAGTGCGTATTCATCAGCGGGCAGAACAAGGCCGCGACCAAGGTGCAGGTGGACAAGGTGCGCGCCAGCGCGGTCGAGGCCGGGCGCAACCCGGATGACATCAAGGTGTTCATGGGGCTGAACGTGATCGTCGGCGCCACCGAAGAACTGGCCTGGGCCAAGCATGCCCAGTACCTGAGCTATGCCAGCGCGGAGGCCGGCGTCGCGCACTTTTCGGCGTCCACCGCGATTGATTTTGCCCAGTACGAACTGGACGAGCCGATCCAGTACGTGAAGAGCAACGCGATCCAGTCGGCCACCAAGAACCTGCAGAACAACGACTGGACCCGACGCAAATTGCTCGAACAGCACGCCCTCGGCGGGCGCTATATCACCCTGGTCGGCTCCCCCGAACAGGTCGCTGACGAGCTGGAATCCTGGATCAGCGAAACCGGGCTGGATGGCTTCAACCTCACGCGCATTGTCACGCCGGAAAGCTATGTGGACTTTATCGATCTGGTAGTGCCGGAGTTGCAACGACGGGGCTCGTACAAGACCGCTTATGAGACCGGCACGCTGCGCGAAAAAGTCTTCCACGCCAGTGCTCGCTTACCCGAACAACACACCGGCTCGACCTACCGCCACTGATTGGAAAATGTGGGAGCAAGCCCCCTCCCACAGTGGATCTCCACTGCTTGTACAAATACCTTATGACTGGAAATCGACCATGAAAAAAACACTGCTCTCCCACCCAGTCAAAGCACTGGCCCTGGCCTTCGGGTTGTTCAGCTCGGCGGTGTTCGCCGCCGATGCACCGTTGAAAATCGGCACCACCGCCGCCTTCGCGATTCCCCTGGAAGCCGCCGTCGCCGAAGCCGGCAAGCAAGGCTTGAAGGTCGAGCTGGTGGAGTTCACCGACTGGATCGCGCCCAACGTCAGCCTGGCCGCCGGCGATATTGACGTGAACTACTTCCAGCACATCCCGTTCCTGGAAAACGCCAAGGCCGCCGCCGGTTTTGACCTGGTGCCGTACGCGCCGGGCATCATCAACAACGTCGGGCTGTACTCGAAGAAATACAAAAGCATCAACGACCTGCCCCAGGGCGCCAGCGTGGCGATTGCCAACGACCCGATCAACAGCGGTCGCGGCCTGCAACTGCTGGCCAAGGCCGGCTTGATCACCCTCAAGCCGGGCGTGGGCTACAAGGCCACCGAAGAAGACATCGTCAGCAACCCGAAGAAGATCAAGATCCTGCAAGTCGAAGCCGTGCAACTGGTGCGCGCCTATGACGACGCGGACCTGGTGCAGGGCTACCCGGCCTACATCCGCCTGTCCAAGACCTTCGATGCCGAGTCGGCGCTGCTGTTCGACGGCCTCGACCACCCGGAATACGTGATCCAGTTCGTGATCCAGCCAAAAAGCAAAACCGACCCGCGCGTGATCAAGTTCGTCGACATCTACCAGCACTCGCCGGTGGTGCGTGCCGCCCTGGATAAATCCCTCGGCAAGCTCTACCAAGTCGGTTGGGAAGATAAAAAATGACCGCCGCCCACTCTCGACTGCGCGACCTGGGTTCACCGCCCAGGGACGCCGAGCAGACAGAACTGCATCCGGACCTGAACCGCGCGCACGTGCGCTTTATCAACCTGGGCAAGACCTACGACGGCGGCGTGCATGCCTTGCAAGGCATCGACCTGGCGATCCAGCACGGTGAAGTGTTCGGCATTATCGGCCGCAGCGGCGCCGGCAAATCCTCGCTGATCCGCACCATCAACCGCCTGGAACAACCCAGCAGCGGGCGCGTGCTGATCGATCAGGTGGACATCGGCGACTTCGACGAAGACCACCTGGTGGCGCTGCGCCGGCGTATCGGCATGATCTTCCAGCACTTCAACCTGATGTCGGCCAAGACCGTGTGGCAGAACGTCGAATTGCCACTGAAAGTCGCCGGCGTGCCCAAGCCCCAGCGAGAGCAAAAGGTGCGTGAGCTTCTGGAATTGGTGGGTTTGCAGGACAAGCACAAGGCCTACCCGGCGCAGCTGTCCGGTGGGCAGAAACAGCGCGTGGGCATTGCCCGCTCGCTGGTGCACGACCCGCAGATCCTGCTGTGCGACGAAGCCACCTCGGCCCTCGACCCGGAGACCACCCAATCGATTCTCGGCCTGTTGCGCGAGATCAACCGGCGCCTGGGCCTGACCATCGTCTTGATCACCCATGAGATGGCGGTGATCCGCGACATCTGCGACCGCGTGGTGGTGCTGGAACACGGGCGCATCGTCGAGCAAGGCCCGGTGTGGCAAGTGTTCGGCAACCCGCAGCACGAGGTCAGCCAGACCCTGCTGGCGCCGCTGCAACATGGGCTGCCGGAAGAACTGCAAAGCCGTTTGCACACCCAGCCTGAATCGCCGGACGCCGCCGTAGTGCTGCGCTTGCAGTTCACCGGCAGTGCCAGCGATGAACCGGACCTGGCCGCGCTGTTCAGCGCCCTCGGCGGGCGTGTGCGCTTACTGCAGGGCGGTGTCGAACGAATTCAGGGCCACGCACTGGGGCAACTGCTGCTGGCGGTGAATGGCTCGCCCCATGGAACCGAAGAACTGCGCAACCGCGCCGCGAACTGGGCACAACAGGTGGAGGTGCTGGGCTATGTGGTTTGATCGTTTAGTGCAAGGCGCCATCGACACCTTGTTGATGGTCGGCGTGTCGTCGTTGATCGCCTTGCTGGTGGGGATTCCGCTGGCAGTGTTTCTGGTGACCAGTGACAAGGGCGGCATCTACCAGGCGCCGACGCTGAACCGGGTGCTGGGGGCGTTCGTCAATCTGTTCCGCTCGATTCCGTTTTTGATCCTGATGGTGGCGTTGATCCCGTTCACGCGGCTGATCGTCGGCACCACCTATGGCGTGTGGGCGGCGGTCGTCCCGCTGACCATCGCCGCCACGCCGTTTTTTGCGCGGATCGCCGAAGTGAGTCTGCGCGAGGTCGACCACGGCCTGATCGAAGCCGCCCAGGCCATGGGTTGCCGGCGCTGGCACATCATCTGGCATGTACTGCTGCCCGAAGCGCTGCCGGGGATTGTCGGCGGGTTCACCATCACCCTGGTGACCATGATCAACTCGTCGGCCATGGCCGGGGCGATCGGGGCCGGTGGCTTGGGCGACATTGCCTATCGCTACGGCTACCAGCGTTTCGATACGCAGATCATGCTCACAGTGATTGTGCTGCTGGTGATCCTGGTGGCGGTGATTCAACTCGGCGGCGATCGCCTGGCGCGAGTACTGAACAAGAGGTGAGGTATAGTCGGGCCATCTCAGCGCCCGGTATTCATCACCATGCCCCTCAAACCCGACGACCTCGACCAGATCACGTCCACCACCCTCGGCCACTACAACAAGGTGGCCGAGGATTTCCGTGAAGGCACCCGCGATCACGATGTGAGCCAGAACATCGACGCGCTGCTGCGCCATATCCAGGGCTCGGCGCCCTTTACCGTGCTGGATTTCGGCTGCGGGCCGGGGCGGGACTTGCAGACCTTTACGCGCCTGGGGCATATCGCCGTCGGCCTGGATGGCTCCGAGCGGTTTGCGCAAATGGCGCGCGAAGACAGCGGCTGTGAGGTGTTGCAGCAGGACTTCCTCAAGCTGGATCTGCCCACCGAACGCTTTGACGGGATCTTTGCCAATGCGGTGCTGTTTCATATCCCCAAGCAGGAACTGCCCCGTGTGCTCAAGCAACTGCATGGGGCGCTGAAGCCCGGCGGTGTGCTGTTCAGTTCCAATCCACGGGGTGAGAACCAGGAAGGCTGGAATGGGCCGCGCTATGGTTCCTATCACGACCTCGAGGCGTGGCAGGCACTGCTCACCGCCGCCGGCTTCGTGGAACTGGAGCATTACTACCGACCCGCCGGGTTGCCTCGACCCCAGCAGCCCTGGTTGGCCAGCGTTTGGCGCAAGGCTTGAGTCAGGGCAAGCGCATTCCCACATTTGGAATGCATGCCCCTGTGGGAGGGGGCTTGCCCCCGATGACGGACTGATACACACCCCTACTGCACCTGATACACCACCGAGGTCCCATCCACCACCGCTGTCACACTCCTTGCCGCAAACCCCTCTCTGGACCCCGTGGAAAAATTCGCCACCAACCGCGTGCCATCGGCAAACGTGGTTTCCTGCACCTGCCGATCCGCCGTCAGCCAGCGAAACCCGGTCATCGCCTGGGTGGCCAGGCGCTCATGCAGCGGTCGGAAAAATCGATCCTGGCGCTGGATCAGCGACAGCCGCGCCTTGAGCGTCGCAGCACTCAGGTGATACAGCGGCGGCACGTTGTAGAGCAGTTGGGTCAGCTCATTTTCAGCCCGTACATTGCTCAGCTTGAGGCTGTCGAACAGCCAGTGATGGGTGGTGATCACCGAGCCATGGAACACCGCCTGATACAGCGGCAGGCGCAGCGTCGGGTCGAAGTAGAGGGTGCGAAACGGCTCGTTCAGCGGCACCGATTTGAAGAACACCGCCGGTTGCTCCGGCGGGTACCAGTTGCCCACGTAGTAGGGCGACTGTTTGTCCTGGGTCATGTCGCGATCCCCCCAGCCCAGCACCGGGGTTTGCATGCCATGGGCGAACAGGATGCCCTGGGCGGTGATGGCGTTGCCGTCTTCGGAGCCGGTCGGCAATTGCAGTGTGGTGTTCAGCCAACGGGCTGCATCGATATTGCCTTCGGCGTTTTGCGCCTGGGTCATCGGTGCGCTGCCGCGGTAGCTGTCGAACAGCATGCTGGTGGCGTACGCATCGAGAAACCAGGCGTTGAAGCCGGCCTTGACCTGCACGGCTTTCACCCGCGCCTCCAGCAGAGGCCGCACGCAGCGCGGGTCGGTGTAGTGGCCGGACTGCTGGAAGCCGGTCTTGAGCGTGCCGTCCTTCAACACGATGGCGCAGTCGCGGTAAGCCTGGCTGCCCAGGTGGGCGGTGGTCCAGTCGGGGTTTTCGGTGGCGGACAATGCGGTTTGGTAGGAGTCGTAGGGCGCCATCAGGTAGCCGGCGTCGACACCGGCGCGGATGGTTTCGGGGTGCCAGAGGCCGCCTTCCCAGCCTTCGCCCAGGGTCAGCATCAAGCGTGGCAGCCCGGCGTCGCGCAGCGTCTGTACCACCTGGCTGCCCCAGGTGCCGGGGCTATCGCGCAGGGCACCGGCAAAGTCCACGGCCAATTCGCGACGCAACTCGCCGTAGCGCGCGGCAAGACGGGTCATATCGGGCTCGTCCACCTGCCAACTCTGCCGGGCCTTCCTGTTGATCGCGGCGTTGAGGCCGCGTAACAGCACGCCTTGCTCGTAGCGATTCAAGGCGCGGGGCTGCACCAGCACCGCTGCGGAGTCCTTGTCCAACAGGCCACTGAGTTCATGAGCGCGCAAACGCTGGAGCAACAACGGCCAATCACGCACATCCTCCGGCGCCAGCAGGTCATTGCCCCACAGGTAGACATGGCTGGCGCCCAGCAGCTTTTCAGCCCCAGGGGTTTGCCGCAGCTTGTCTGCCAGGGGCTCATAGCGACCCTGCGCGACCAGCCATCGGCGATAGCGCTTGGCCCCGGCCAGGGGATCGCTTTCGCCCAGGTGCAACAGCAGGGTCATGGGGGCGGCAGGCCCGAGCGAGGTGAACTCATGGGCCAGCGACAACGCCTGGCCCCGCCAGCGCAGGCGGTTGTTATAGGGATTGGTCAGCAGCCAGTTGAGGGTAAAGGCGCCGTGATCGACGCCCCACAGCGGCAGGCTGAGGTCCTGGGTGGTGTTGATGTCACCCTGCGCCACCAGGAAAGCGTTCCACATGGCATTGCCGGCCGGCACGTAATGCCCCTCGGCCAACGGCCATATCAACCCTCGGCCCATGGCGCTCGGCGGTTGCAGAAGAATCGGCAGCTCACCGGCTTCCCGCGCCGTGATCGACAGCACCAGGTCGCGCTGCTCAAGGCTGGCGGTCAGACGATAAGCACCGTCGTCCCATTGCCACCTGACCTGTTGCGCGTTTTGTTCGAGTTGGCTGACGGCACGCGCCGCTACGCCGTTGGAGGCCTGCACCTGGGGCTGACCACTGGGTGTCACACGGATGGCGAGGGTGGCCGGGTCGAGTTCGACTCGCCACAACGGGTTTTCCAATACGGTGCCGGCAAAGGCCAGGGGCGACAGGAAGCAGCAGATCAGCAAGGTAAGACGCAGACGGTTCATGGCAGGCGACCGTTGAGAGGTGGAGGTCGAAGGGTAAAGCGCTCAACGGTTGGCCAGGGCAACAGGCGTCACTTCCGGAAATTTCCCACGTCTCACATGCCCAGCTGAGATCAATTGTGGGAGGGGCGGTGCGACGATTCGACTTGCTCCCGATGGCGGTGGGTCAGACAAATATTTTTTGCTGACCCACCGCCATCGGGAGCAAGCCCCCTCCCACATTTTTAACCGTGTTGTTCCTGTTGTTCCTGCTTTGGCTCGCGGATCTTGTACCAGGCCACATACAGCGCCGGCAGGAACAACAGCGTCAGCAAGGTGGCGATGATGATCCCGCCGATCATCGCGTAGGCCATCGGTCCCCAGAACACTTCCCGGGCAATCGGGATCATGCCCAGGCTCGCCGCCGCCGCCGTGAGCAGGATCGGCCGGCGCCGATGCTCGGTGGCTTCCACCACCGCGTCCCACGGCGTGTAGCCGGCCACTTCATATTCGTGGATCTGCGTCACCAGGATCACCGAGTTGCGGATGATGATGCCGATCAGCGCCAGGATGCCGAGGATCGCCACAAAGCCCATGGGCGTGCCCGTGGGGATCAGCGCCAGCACCACGCCGATCAGCCCCAGCGGCGCGACACTGGCCACCAGGAACATCTTCTGCACGCTGTGCAGCTGGATCATCAGGAACGTCGCCATCAGGAACAGCATCAACGGCACCACGCTGGCAATCGGGCCCTGGGCCTTGCCGCTTTCTTCCACGGTACCGCCGGTGGCGACCTTGTAGCCCACCGGCAGGCCGGCGCTGAATTGATCGATCTCCGGCTTGAGCTGCTTGACCAGGTCGGTCGGCTGCATCTCATCGCGGACCGACGCTTTAATCGTGATGGTCGGCTTGCGGTCGCGGCGCCACACCAGCGGCTGCTCCAGCTCATACCGCACAGTGGCGAAGGCCAGCAGCGGAATCGAGGTGCCGTTGGGGGTGACGATCTGCAGGTTCTGCAAGGTTTCCGGCGTGCCACGTTCGGCGTCTTCGGCACGGCCGACTACGCTGATCAGGTAGATATCGTCGTGCACCTGGGTCACCGAGGCGCCGCTGACCACGCTGTTCATCAGTTGCGCCACGTCTTCGGAGGACAGCCCGAGCTGGCGCGCCTTGTCCTGGGCAATGTCGATGCGCAGCACTTTGCCCGGCTCGTTCCAGTCGTAGATGATCTCGCCCAGGTGGGTGTTTTGATCCAGCAGGGTCGCCAGTTCGATGGCGTGCTTGCGCACTTGGTCGGTGTCTTTGCCGGATACGCGGTACTGGATCGGACGCCCCACAGGCGGGCCCATTTCCAGTGGTTGCACAAAACTGCCGATACCCACGAAGTCATCACGCAGGCGCTTCTGCAGGCGCGCAATCAGGGCGCCGCGCTCTTCCAGGCCTTTGCTGACGATCACCAACTGCGCGTAGTAGGGGTTTTCCAGTTGCTGGTCGAGGGGCAGGTAGAAACGGATCGCGCCCTGGCCGATATACGTGCTCCAGCGTGCAATGTCCGGGTCGTCCTTGATGATCGCTTCGAGGCGGTCGACGGCCTTGCGCGTCTCGTTGATCGAGGCGTTTTGCGGCAGGTTGAGGTCGACGAGGATTTCCGGGCGGTCCGACGACGGGAAGAACTGGTTCTGCACAAACTGCATGGAGAACACCGACGCCACGAACAGGCCCACGGTGATGCCGATCGCCCACCAACGGTTGCGCATGGCCCACAGCATGCCGCCATTGAACGCGCGGCCGATGCGCCCCGGCTCGGCGCTGTGGGGTTTGACCTTGGCGCTGAGGATATGCACGCCGATCACCGGCGCAAACAGCACCGCCACCACCCACGACACCAGCATCGCCACGGCAATCACCGCGAACAGGGTAAAGGTGTACTCGCCCGCCGAACTGGCGTTGAGGCCAATCGGCACGAAGCCGGCCACGGTCACCAAGGTACCGGTGAGCATCGGGAATGCCGTGGAGGTGTAGGCGTAGGTCGCCGCCTGCTCCTTGGTTTCGCCTTTTTCCAGGCGCGTGATCATCATCTCCACGGTGATCATCGCATCGTCCACCAGCAGGCCGAGGGCGATGATCAACGCACCCAGCGACACACGCTGCATGGTGATGCCGCTGTATTCCATGAACACGAATACCAGCGCCAGCACCAGTGGAATCGAGCACGCCACCACCAGCCCGGCGCGCATGCCGAGGCTGATAAAGCTCACCACCAGCACGATGATCACCGCTTCGAACAGCGCGCTGGTAAAGCCGCCGACGGCCTCTTCCACCACTTCGGCCTGGTCGGAGACCTTATGCACACCGACGCCCACCGGCAGGTCGGCGGTCAGTTCGTCCATGCGCGTGTGCAGGGCCTTGCCGAACGATTGGATATTGCCGCCCTTCTGCATGGCGATGGCCAGGCCAATCGCCGGCTTGCCGTTGAAACGGAACATCGGCCGCGCCGGGTCGACGTAGCCACGGCTGATCTCGGCGATATCCGCCAGGCGATAGAAGCGGTCATTGAGGCGCAGGTTGACGTTGGCCAGGTCTTTCTCCGAAGCGAACTGCCCCGAGGTACGCACCGAGATGCGCTCCGGCCCGGCCTCGATCACCCCGGCGGGGGTCACCGCGTTCTGCGATTGCAGGCTTTGCACCACCTGGCGCTGGTCGATGCCCAGGGCCGCCAGTTTGCGCGTGGAGAAGTTCAGGTAAATCACTTCGTCCTGCTGGCCGATCATCTCGACCTTGCCCAGCCCCGGCACCGAACGGATCTCGGCGCGCACCTGCTCCACGTAGTCGCGCAACTGGCGCATCGACAGGCCGTCGCCGGTAAAGGCATACACCGAGCCGAACACATCGCCGAATTCGTCGTTGAACGACGGCCCCTGCAAGCCCTGGGGGAAGGTGCCGCGAATGTCGTCGATCTTCTTGCGGACCTGGTACCAGATCTCCGGAATCGCCTTGGCGCTGGTGGTGTCCTTGAGGAACACGAACACCGTGGATTCACCCGGTCGCGTGTAGCTTTTCACATAGTCGAGGGCGTCGAGTTCCTCGAGCTTTTTCTCGATGCGGTCGGTGACCTGCTTGAGGGTTTCTTCCTGGGTCGCGCCCGGCCAGCGGGTCTGGATCACCATGGTCTTGATGGTGAACGAGGGGTCTTCCTCGCGGCCCAGGTTCATGTAGGAGAACACGCCCATCAGCAGCGCGACGAACATCAGGTACCAGACGAAGGACTGATGCTTGAGGGCCCAGTCGGATAAGTTGAAGCTGCCTTTCATCGCGGGCTGTCCTCGTCGATTTTGACTTTCTGCCCGGGCTTCAGGCTGTTCACGCCGGCGGTAACGATACGCTCGCCGGGTTTGACGCCGCCGTTGAGCAAGGCGCTGTCAGCGTCACGGCTAAGCACCGTGATGTCGCGCGGTTGCACGGTCTGGCTTTGGGTATCGAGGATCCAGATGCGGGTCTTGCCGTCGACTTCCTGCAAGGCGCTCAGGGGCAACTCGATGCGTGGGGCGATGGCCGAACTCAAGGTCACGCTGATCGCCGTGCCAAGGCGGAATGCGGGCGGCGTTTCGGCCAGGGTCAAGCGCGCGCGACGGGTGCGCGTGGCGCTTTGGGCCTGGGGTTCGATCTCGCGCACGGTGGCGGTGGTGTGGACGCTGGGGTCGAGTTGCCCGGCGACGAGGAATACCACATCCGCCGGCAGGCGCTCGGCGAGGCCGGCGGGCAGGTCGATCACCGCCTCCTTGATGTCCGGGCGTGCCAGGGTCACCACTTGCTGACCGGCGCTGACCACCTGGCCGGCCTCGGCATTCCAGGCGGTGACGATGCCGGCGTGGTCGGTGCGCAGCTCGGCGTAGTTGAGCTGGTCCCTGGCCTGGTTGACCGAAGCCTGGGCCTGGTCGAGGGAGGCCTGGGTGGTCTTCAGGTCGGTCTGGGCCACGTCCAGTTGGGCCTGGGCGCCGACGCCACGGTTGAACAGCTCCTGCTGGCGACGGGCATTGGCCTGGGCGTTGATGAACTGGGCCTGCACCCGTGCCAAATCGCCCTGGGCGGCGCGCAACTGGTTCTGTTGGTCGGTAGGGTCAAGCACCGCGAGCAAGGCGCCCTTGTCCACTTCGGCGCCCACATCCACGGCACGCCGGGCGATGCGACCGGGGACCCGGAAGCCCAGATTGCTTTCATAGCGCGCCTGGATGGTGCCGGCGAAACGGCCGAGGGTTTCCTGGTCCTCGGATTTCACCTCCATGGACAGCACCGGGCGCACGGGCTCGGGCGCCGGTTCTTCTTTGGAGCAGGCCATCAGCAACAGGCTGGCGGCGAGTACAACCGTCAGGCGCTTCATGGCTGGGCTCCTGGCTGGGCAATCTCGACCAGCATGCCGGGGTGCAGCAATTGCCCACCGGCCACCACGACTTTTTCGCCACCCTTGAGGCCGTCGCCAATAATCACTTTGCCGGTGAGGTAACGCGCCACCGTGACCTTGTGCAGTTGCGCCTTGCCCTCGCCGTCCACCAGCCATACGGCGGGCTCGTTGAGGTCTTTGGTCAACGCCGACCAGGGCAGCTCGATACTCGCCTTGGCCGGGCCATTGGCGGTGGCACTGACCACCGAACCAAGCCGCATGCCTTCGGGTAACGATTGCAGGGCGATCTTCACTTGCACCGTGCCGGTATTGGCGGCCACGGCAGGTGTGACTTCACGCACCTTACCTACGGCCTTGATGCTCGGGTTATCCAGCAGGCTGACGGTGATCGGCGCATCCGGCGGCGGCTCAACCAGCAGTGACTCATAGACGTTGAACACCGCATCGCGCTCGCCATCGCTGGCCAGGCTGAAAATCGGCACGGTGGCCTGCACCACCTGACCGACTTCGGCCTGGCGCGCGGTGATCACCCCCGGCGCATCCGCGATCAGCGCGGTATAGCCGAGTTGTTCACGGGCGTTGGCCAACTGCGCCTGCGCGGCGGCCAGGGCACTTTGGCTGCTGCGCAGCGCGGCCTGGGCGGAATCGTATTCGCTGCGGCTGGTGTAGCCCTTGGGCAGGAGCTTTTCCTGGCGCACAAACGCAGCGGCGGTTTGCTTGACCCGCGCCTGCTCGGCCACGACCTGGGCCTGGGCGGAATCGACGTTGGTCTGCAAATCCTTGGGATCGAGCCTGGCCAGCACCTGTCTGGCTTTGACGCGATCGCCCACATCCACCATGCGCTGGATGATCTTGCCGCCGACCCGGAAGGACAAATCGGTTTGCACGCGGGCCTGGATATCTCCGGTCAGCGTGACGGCCGCGGCGAAATCGGCGGGTTGTACGGTTTGAACAAAAACCCGCGAATGGGCCTTGGGCTCAGCTTTTTCCTGGCCACACGCGCTCAGCAACACCACTAAACCCAGACCGACGATACAGATGGAAATACGACCGCCCATGCAGACTCCTTGTGCGCGATGCGATGTGCCAGTGTGTATGCGACTGTGAGCTTAGTTCAGGGTTCCTTATCTGCATGGGGAAGGCGTATTGAGGTGAGTTCATCGGCCTCATCGGGGGCAAGTCCTCTCGCACATGTGACGTGTGAATACATTCAAATGTGGGAGGGAGCTTGCTCCCGATAGCGGCATAACAGTCAGCGCAGAACTAGCCCTGCCACTTCCCGCCTTCAACGATCACGCTCTCAGGCTTGGTGTCATCGCTCAGCTCCTTGCGCACATATTGGTCGTAGAGCTTGAGCAGGAATTTCTCCTCACCCAGCTTCGCCAACTCGGCATTCACCCAGTCACGCAGTTCGATATTGCCCTTCTTCACCGCCGGGGCGATGGGCGCTTCGTCACCGAGTTTCTGTTCCAGCACGCGGTAGCCCGGGTTCTGCTTGGCCCAGCTGAACAGCACCAGGTTGTCTTGCGCGTAGGCATCGCCACGCCCGGCCGACAGCGCTTGCAGCGACTCGGAGTTTTTCTCGAACTTCAGCAGTTTCCAGTCCGGGTGGTTCTTGGTCAGCCAGATATCGGCAGTGGTACCGGTGGTGACGATGGTGGTGCGGGTGGCCAGGTCATCCAGGCTTTTCACCGCGCTGTCCTGGGGCACCAAAGCCTGCACCGCGACTTTCAGGTTGGGGTTGGTGAAGTCCACTGCTTCCTTGCGCTCGGGCGTCACGGTCATGTTGGCGAGGATCAGGTCGACCTTGTCGCTTTGCAGGAACGGAATACGGCTGGCCGGCTCGACGGCGACGAATTCGACTTTGTTCTCATCGCCCAACAGGTCCTTGGCGAATTGGCGGCCGATGTCGGTATCGAAACCGACATAGCGGCCCGCTTCGTTGACGAAGCCAAACGGTGGCTTGTCGGTGAATACGCCGACGATCAGCTTGTCGCGCGCCTTGATCTTGTCGAGGTAGCTCACGGCAGCGGCCGCAGGCTTGGTGGGCTCTTCGGCCTTTTTATCGCAGCCGGCCAGTAAGGCGACAGCCAACAGTGGCAGCAGTAACTTTTTCATAGCAGCTCCAGTTCCTTGGTTTTCTTGGGCAGTGTTGAGACAAAGGAGAACTTCTCCAGGAACTGCTGCGCGCGTGCGGTTTGCGGGTTCGTAAAGAATTCTTCGGGGGTGTTGTGTTCGAGGATGCAACCGGCCTCCATAAACACCACGCGGTCGGCGACGGCGCGGGCGAAGGCCATTTCGTGGGTGACGATCAGCAGGGTCATGCCATCGCGGGCCAGGCCCTGGATCACCTCCAGCACCTCCTTGACCATCTCCGGGTCGAGGGCGGCGGTGACTTCGTCAAACAGCATGACCTGGGGGTTCATGCACAGCGAACGGACGATGGCGATGCGTTGCTGCTGGCCGCCGGAGAGCTGGCGCGGGAAGGCGTCGCGCTTGTCCGCCAGGCCGACGCGCGCCAGCAGTTTCTCGGCCTGCGCGCGGGCTTCGCGCGGCTCGCGCTTTTGCACTTTCAGCGGGCCGAGCAGGATGTTGTCGAGCACGCTCATATGCGGGAACAGGTGGTAGCTCTGGAACACCATGCCCACGTCTTGGCGCACCTGGCGCCAGTCGGTGGTTTTATCCAACAACTCTTTGCCGGCAAACCGCAGGCTGCCGCTATGGGCCACTTCCAGGCCGTTGAGGCAGCGCAGCAAGGTGCTTTTGCCGCAGCCGCTGGGGCCGAGGATCACCACCACTTCGCCGCTTTGCACACTCAGGTCGATGCCCTTGAGCACCTGCTGGTCGCCGAAGAATTTGTTGAAACCCTGGAACTCGATCAATGCGCTCATGCTTGGGCCCAGCGCCGTTCCAGCACCTTGGAGGCGGCCGACAACGGGTAGCAGATAAAGAAGAAAAACAGGAACAGCGCGCCGTAGATCAACACCGACTCATAGGTGCGCTCGATGATTTGCTGGCCGACCTTGATCACGTCCACCACACCGATCAGCACCGCCAGGGAACTGGTCTTGATGATGCGCGTGTAGACGTTGATGGTCGGCGGCGTCATGCGCTTGAGGGCCTGGGGCAGCAACACGTAGCCGTACAACTGCGGGTCGGACAAGCCAATCGACAGGCCCGCTTCGCGCTGGCCGCGGGGCAGCGAATGCAACGCGCCGCGTACCACTTCGCCCACTTCGCTGGCGCCCCACAGCGACAACACCAGCACCGCGCACCAGAAGCTGGGGATGCTCAGGCCAAAGAAGATCGGCAGACCAAAGAACAGCAGGTACAACCACACCAGCACCGGAATCGCCCGGAACAGCTCCAGGTAAACCCGCAGCACCGCGTTGACCAGCCTGTTGTTCAAGGTGCGCAGCACGCCATACAACACACCGCCGACCGTACTGAAGGCGATGCTCAACAACGAAATCGACAGGGTTTGCGCAGCGCCCTTGCCCAGTTGCGGCAACGACACCCACAACAACTCAAGACCCGAACTGGCCATGCTGGAGCCTCCTTTCCAGGCGGCTGAGCAGCAGCGACAGCGGCAAGAACAGCAGCACGCAAATCAGCGTCAGCACGGCGAGCATTTCGTAGGTTTTGTAGTAGAGGGCGATGTAGCTCTTGGTGGTGTAGAGAATCTCCGGCACCGCCACGGCAGAGACCACGGTGGTCTCCTTGAGCAGGAAGATGAAGTTGGCGAACAACGCCGGCAGGCTGAGGATGCCGGCCTGGGGCAGGATCACATGGCGCAGCAGTTGCCAGTCCGACAGGCCGATGGACTTGCCCGACTCGATCTGCGCCAGCGGCACCGCTTCCACACCGGCGCGCAGCACTTCGGTGAGGTAGGCACCGCCGAGGAACGTCATGGTGATGATCGCCGCCCAGAACCCGGAGATATTCAAACCCAGGGCCGGCAAGGCGAAGTACACGAAGAACAGCTGGATCAGCAGCGGTGTATTGCGCGCCAGTTCCACATAGAGCGCCACCAGGCGCGACAAGTACGGCGTGCGAAACACCAGCAGTGCAGCGTTGATCAGCGCCACCAGCAACGAGGTGGCAATGGCGATCAGGCCCACTTGCAGCGTGACGCCCACGGCTTTCAAAAACGCCGGCAGGGTGCTGAGGATAAAAGCGAAATCGAAGGTCATTGTGAGTCCATGACACCGCAGGGGTAATGCGGCGAGCGCCGTCCGATCCGGCGTGGGTAACGCCGGGTAGCGCGAACTTTAAAGGTATAAAAAGTAAAATTTAAATACCGAAAAAGCATATTGATATCACCCAAAAAGATAACCGACGGATTCGCGGGTTTTCCAGGTGACGGCTATGGTTGGGGGGTCTGTGTTTCGAGGGAATGAACAATGAACAAAGCGAAACCGATTGATCCGCAGGAGCTGGTGAAATGGTTGGTGGCGTTGCGCAGGGCGATCAATAGCCGCGCGCTCTGATACGCTGAAAATCCACTGTGAGATGAAGATCAAATGTGGGAGGGGGCTTGCCCCCGATAGCGGTATGTCAGTCACAGATGCATTGACTGAACCACTGCTATCGGGGGCAAGCCCCCTCCCACATTTTGATTGCATTCCAGATTCCACACATAAAAAACGCCGACGCTATGTGAGCCGTCGGCGTTGAAACCTTGAAGGGGGTTTTGGCTTACATCAGAACGCGGGCACGACTGCGCCGTTGTACTTCTTCTCGATGAAGGCTTTGACTTCCGGGCTGGTCAGGGCCTTGGACAGTTTCTGGATAGCGTCGCTGTCCTTGTTGTCCGGGCGCGCCACCAGGAAGTTCACGTACGGCGACTTGGCATCTTCGATGATCAGCGCGTCCTTGGCTGGGTTCAAGCCAGCTTCCAGGGCGTAGTTGGTGTTGATCAAGTCCAGGTCAACCTGGTCCAGCACCCGTGGCAGCAGGGCCGATTCCAGCTCCTTGAACTTCAGGTTCTTCGGGTTGCTGGCGATGTCTTTCGGCGTGGCCAGGGCGTTGGTCGGGTCTTTCAGGGTGATCACGCCGGCTTTCTGCAGCAGCAACAGGGCGCGGCCGCTGTTGGAGCCTTCGTTCGGGATGGCCACGGTGGCGCCATCCTTGAGCTCGGAAATATTCTTGATCTTTTTCGAGTAACCGCCGAAGGGTTCAACGTGCACGCCAACCACGGTGACCAGGTTGGTGCCCTTACCCTTGTTGAAGTTTTCCAGGTACGGCAGGGTCTGGAAGTAGTTGGCGTCCAGGCGCTTCTCGGCAACCTGTACGTTTGGCTGTACGTAGTCGGTGAAAACTTTGATTTCCAGGTCCACGCCTTCTTTGGCGAGGGTTGGCTTGACCAGTTCGAGGATCTCGGCGTGCGGGATCGGGGTGGCGGCCACCACCAGTTTCTCGTTGGCCTGGGCGAAGCTTGCAGTCAGGGCAGCCGCCAGTGCGGTAAACAACAGAACCTTTTTCATGCAGTGTCCTTATCGGAATTCCGGGGGCGTCTCTGACGACCGTTTTTTAGGTGGTGTGCCAGCGAAGTGCTATCGCGGCGTGGAATGGACAATACCTATATTTTTTATTCCCGAACAATATCTTTTATTCACTTTGATATTCCATTTTGCTCATGTAGCGGCTTGTTTCTGTAAAAAGCTGCGCAAGGTTTCCCGCTCAGCCGGGCTGGCATTGGCGAAGATGCGCTGCACTTGCTCCAAGGGCGACCCCGCCACCGGCAGGTTCAGGTGCTCGGGCAGAATTTCGTCGCCGCTGCTCACCAGCAAGGCGAAGTGAATGACGTTCTCCAGCTCGCGGGTGTTACCCGGCCAGCTATGGTGTTCGAGGACGCGCTGGGCCGCATCGCTGATCAGCGGCACCGGCAGGTCCAGGCGCTGGCTGTAGATACCAAGGAAGTACTCGGCCAACGACAGGATATCGCCCACCCGCTCACGCAATGCCGGCAAGTCCAGCTGGCCTTCGCTCAGGTAATGGAACAGCCGCTCATGAAACTTGCCGGCGGCCACGGCCTGGGCCAGGTCGATGCTGGTGGCGGCCACCAGGCGCACGTCCACCGGGCTCGGCTGGTGGGCGCCCACGCGGGTGACTTCATGGTTTTCCAGGGCCGCCAGCAGTTTCACCTGGATCGGCAGCGGCAAGTCGCCGATCTCATCCAGATACAAAGTGCCGCCATTCGCCGAGCCAAACCACCCGGCCCGGCTGCTGGCCGCGCCACTGTGGGCGCCGGCAGCGTAGCCGAACAATTCGGCGTCGGCGTAGGTTGGGCTGATGGCACCGCAATTGACCGAGACAAACAAACCGGAGCGGTCGCTGCCCCGGTGAATATGCCGCGCCAGCAATTCTTTACCGCTGCCGGTCTCGCCTCGAATCAATACGGGCAAGGCGCGCGGGGCGAGATTTTCAAGGTCTTCGCGCAGCTTGCGCGAGCGCGGGTCGACAAACACCAGCGCCTTGGCGCGGATGCTCAGCGGGCTTTTTTCGGCGTCGGGGAAGGTCAGCAGTGGCTGACCGAAGGTTTCATGCAGACTCATGGCAGGCTCCCGCCCCAAATCCACTCAGGGACGGGGCGTTGAAAAAATATCAGGCGGTGCGCCGGGCGTGATGCTCCAGGCGGCTTTGCAGGCGATACAGGTAGGCAAACCCCTGCTCCCAGCGCTGGTGACCGGACTTCACATTGATATGCCCGGCCCCCGACAGGATGCCGGCTTCGGCGCCCCAGTTACGCGCCAGCTCCAGGGCCCGGGGGGCACTGACGGCGCTGTCGTTATCGGAACTGACCACCTGACTGGGAAACGGCAGCAGGTCGGTCGGGATCGGCGCAAAGTTGCGCAGGGCAGGCGAGCACGCCGGACGTTCGACGTCCGCCGGAGCCACCAGCAAGGCACCGCGCACCTGCCGCAGGAACTGCACAGGGGCAGTGGCCGCCCAATGGGCCACGGTGATGCAGCCCAGGCTATGGGCGATCAGAATTACCGGGGTGCTGTCGGCGGCGATCGCCTCGGCCAGCGCGGCGACCCAATCTTCACGGCGCGGTGTGAGCCAATCGGCCTGCTCCACGCGTGCGCTGTTGGGCAGGCTGTTCTGCCAGTGACTTTGCCAATGATCTTCTGGCGATCCTTGCCAGCCCGGCACGATCAGATAACGAATCAACTCGCTGTGCATGGGTGTGCCCTCCTGCAGCGTTTAACGTTGTAGGACAGTATAGGGACGAGGGTTATATTCGTTAAGGAATAAGAAGCTATTTATTAATAACCAAAAACTCAAACCCACATTGACTCGATTTCACATTCAATTTGCAGTGGTTTCAGATGACGTGATTGGTACGAGGCATGCAGTCGATGGTGCGATCCACCACGGTCTTGGCCATGTCCAGCAAATGCCACACCGCATGGACTTTCGCGCGGTCGTGCGGCTGCAGGTGCTCACAGCAGTCCCATACGGTGGCCGATGCGCTGTGGATCAGGGGAGCGATATAAAGTTGGGCGTCTTCGAAACAGAGGTTTTCGTTGGCGACAAGGCAGTCAACGGGTGGGTCGGGAAGTGCTTTGGTCATGGTGTAACTCCTATTGAACACGGGAGCGACCACTAACGCTGCTAAACGATAGGTGGCAGCTGTACGCGGGTTAGCAGACTGGCCAATAGGAACACCAGCGCACCCGAGGGTGCCCCACGCACAGCCACCATAAACGCGGATGTGAACCGTGTGCCTATTGAACTCAGGCTGCTAAACCCGATCGCTGAAAACCAGCGACGGGCCGAAGACTAGCCATCCATTCCAACAGTCACAAGGCGGCGGGGATTGTCTCGGAAACGTCCTGCAATTTAAAGGGACACGGCTTGCTGGCCCTTTACAAATCATGACGAAATGCCAGCATCGATCACCTGATGAACCTTCTTGTAGGAAATATCTTCCATGACGGTTTTTTATGGCTCCGCTGACGACTTTTCGCTTTTCTGGAGAGTGGTGAGGTTAGTTAAATATTGACTCCAACCAACCCCGTAAATAATCGCAATGAATATAAATATAAGTACTTTCCACCACGAAATTTCTAAAGTCAGGCTTTCTAAAACCGCATTCAACGAACTACTGAGCGCAAAAGCCAGCTCCGAACCGGATGATCAAACTAATCGATTCGATGCAAAGCCTGCTTACATCGCCCCCCATCACTCGCAGACCCTCAGCGCAGAACTGCGCAATATACGAAAAATCGTTGATCACGAAAAACACGTCCTTATCCTAGATGGATTTAAAGTCGATGATCTTGCAGGTTTCAAATCTTTGATATGGACGTTCGGCTCTTTGCTGGGAGCGCCAATGGTGCAGAACCATCTTGGCCATAGGGTTATTGAGGTGTATGACCGGGGAGGTAAAAGCATTGAAGAAGGTGCGAGATATCATCAGACCCGTCAGGGCGCATATGTCCATAACGATGGCGTAAGCGATCCGCTCCCTATCGATTATTTGATTCTGGCTTGTGGCCAGAAAGCCTTACTCGGCGGCGAAAGTATTCTGATAGACGCAAGTGCGGTATACGCTGAATTAATGGCATTCCCTGAGGTACTGGAAGAACTTAAGTGCGATTTCTATTTTGAAAATCGAGGTATGGCGCAGGAAGAACAATTATTCAGAGCGCCAATCTTGAGCTTTTCAAATGAGGGCATCCCTTTGATTAGGTACTTCCGCGTCTATATCGAATCGGCCCACATCAAAGCGGGAGCGCCATTAACCCTGGCGCAAATACATGCATTGGATTTTCTAGATACAGTCCTTGATCAATCGTCAGTTCAACATCGAGTGCTGCTTGAACCAGGGCAGGTTCTTATTTCAGCTGACAACAAGTTTCTCCATACCCGAACGCATTTCATCGATAAGAGCGCTCCGCGCTTAGAGATTGATGACTCAGTCTCTTTGAAAGATCTCAATCGATACATGTTACGAATGTGGTTGCGCAAACGATGATCCCTCGCTGGCCATAAGGCACAACTTCATATTCCCATCACAAGCCGAGCCCCATGGACAACTCCAACATCGCGATCACCCTTGTTTTGATCTCCGCCTTCATGCACGCCACCTGGAACGCGGTCGTCCGGGCGGGGAGCAGTCGCTTCATGACCTTGGCCATGGTCGATGGTACGGCGTTGCTGATCTGCCTGGCGGCGCTGCCGCTGGTGAATACGCCAAGCCTGCAGGTGTGGGGCTACGTGCTGGTTTCCGTGGTGCTCAACACGGCCTATCGATTGTTTCTGATCAAAGCGTATGAAACCGGCGACTTTGGGCAGGTCTACCCGGTCATGCGCGGGGTGCCACCGGTTTTAGTCGCGCTGTTTTCCTATTTCCTGCTGCACGAGCAGCTATCGTTTCATGCCATGGCGGGGGTGTTGCTGATTTGCGTAGGCATTATCAGCCTGACATTCGTGCGCAGGATGTCCGCGCGTATGTTCAAACCAATTCTGATGGCGGTGTGCGCAGGTGCTTTCATCGCGTCCTACACAGTGGTGGATGCCAAAGGTGTCAGAGCCAGTGAGACGGTGCTGCAATACATCATCTATCTGACGGTATTCCAGAGCATTCCGATTCCGGCGCTGGCGTTTTTCAAGAAACGTCTGGAATTCGCAGAGGCCATTCGCAACCATTGGAAAGTCGGCGTAATGGGCGGCGTTTTTTACCTCGCTTCCTACGGCCTGGTGCTGTTCGCGCTGTCGCTGGATGCGGTGGCCAAGGTCTCAGCGTTGCGGGAAACCAGTGTTATTATCGGCGCCATTATTGCCGCGCTGTTTTTTCACGAGCGGTTCGGCTGGCGGCGGATGCTTTCGGCGTTCGTCATTGTTTGCGGGATCATCCTGATCAAAGTGAGCACCTGATGGGCCAACGTCCGCCACCTACACCCATGCTGCAAGCCTTTGTCAGTGCTGCACGAACAGGCAGTTTCGCCCGCGCAGCATCAGAGTTGAGCCTCACCGCCAGTGCCATCAGTCATCAGATCGCAGGTCTGGAAGAGTGGTGGGGCGTTCAGTTGTTCGAGCGCCATTCGCGGGGCGTCAACCTCACAACCGCCGGGCAGGCTTTGTTGCCGGTGACCGATGATTTTTTCAAAACCCTTGAGACGGTGTTGCACTCGCTGAATCCGCGCAAATCTCAGCCCCTTTATCTTTCGTGCACTTCGTCCCTGTGTTCGACCTGGCTAATCCCCAGAATGCATGGTTCCCATACCGACGCTTCATTCAATCTCGACCTGGTATTGACCAGTGCGGATATGAATAGCGCCAATCTCGGTGCCCATCAATTCGATGTTGCGATTGTGATGGGGTACGGCGACTACCCGGATCATCATGCCGAGCTTCTGATGCGCGATGCCGTGTTCCCGGTTTGCTCACCGGAGTTTCAACGCATGAATGGCGATATTTCGCTGACGGATATCGCGCGGTATCCACTCATTCACCGTGTGGACGATCAAGTGTGTCCAGGGTGGGAAAGCTGGTTTGCGTTCCAGGGCGTGGCAGCTGCGCCTTATCACCATGGGCCGCGCTTTCCGGACTCAAGCCTGGCAATCAGTCTGGCGGTGAAGGGTGGCGGGATTGCGCTGGCCAGGACAGCGTTGGTGTATGACCAGTTGGAAGAAGGTGCGTTAGTCACACTAGGCGGCCCGCTGATGATGTCGCCGGCGGCGTACTACGTTATTTGTAGGAATGGGCGGCAGTCGGAACCTGATATCGCTCGGTTGATTGACTGGCTTAAAGAGAGCGCTAGAAAGTTTCAGCAAGAAGTTGAAATCCGGTATCCGCAAATCGCTGGGGTTGGCGCACTTTGATCGTGTGATGTTACTGAAACGGAGGCAAAAAAAAGGCCGCACCCTGCCAAGGAAACGGCCAAAAAATTGTCGAGGCTTTTGCAACTAACGTGCGGTAATCACCGACAGCTTGGTAATCCCCGCGCGCTCGATAGACGCCATGGCTCGCGCCACTTCGCCGTAGTTCACACCATCGTCAGCCTGCAGTTGCACCCGCACATCGGGGTCCTTGGCCTTGGCCGCCTGCAGGTTGAATTCCAGCAGGTCCGGCTGGATTTCGTCCTTGTTGATAAACAGTTTGCCGGCGCCGTCGATGCTCACCACCAGCGGGTCCTTCTGCTCCACCGGGGCTACGGCCTCGGTCTTGGGCAGGTTGATCGGGATCGCGTTGGTCAACAGCGGCGCGGTGACGATAAACACCACCAGCAGCACCAGCATCACGTCCACCAGCGGCGTGACGTTGATCTCGCTCAGTACCTCATCACTGTCTTGCGTGGAGAAGGCCATATCAGGATGCCTCCTTCACTTTTTGCGGGTTACCCGGCGCATGTTTAGTCAGGGCCGGGTGCAGCAGCACACGGAAAGAGTTCTTCTGCGCCAAGCTGTAGAAGTCGTGGGCAAAGTCATCCAGGTCGGCAGCCGTGAGCTTGAGGCGACGCAGGAAGTAGTTGTAGACCAGCACCGCCGGCACCGCGACGGCGATCCCCACTCCCGTGGCGACCAGGGCTGCACCAATGGGGCCGGCCACGGTTTCAAGGCTGGCGGAGCCGGCGGCGCTGATGCCCTTGAGCGCTTCCATGATCCCCCACACCGTGCCGAACAGGCCGATAAACGGCGAGGTGCTGCCGATACTGGCGACCACGGCCAGGCCGGTTTCCAGGGAGCGGCGTTCACGTACGATCTGCTGGCGCAGGGCACGCTCGAGGCGGTCCTGGTGGTTGATCGCCTGGCTCAGGTCGGCCGCGTGCGGCGCTTCCCCGACCTGGATCGCGGCGTAACCGGCCTGGGCCACACGGGCAGCGGCGCCAGGCTGGGTTTCGGCCAACTCGGCGGCCGAGTCGAGGCTCGACGCCGCCCAGAACTGTTTGTGGAACTTGCGATCCTGCGCTTTAAGGCGACCGAACTGCACGCCCTTGAGCAGGGCCAGGCCCCAGGTGGCGACCGAAAAGACTACCAGCAGCCAGATCACCGCGCTTTCGATGGATTCAAGTGGAGATGCTAATGCCATGATGTTTTCCCTCTGTACAAGTCGCGGCGTGTGCTGCACACCGCAGCGCAATAGTTAGTGAATCTTGAAGTCGATCGGTACGCTGACCCAGCCGTCCTGGGCCACATCGCCCTGCTTGGCCGGCACGAAGCTCCACCGCTTCACGGCGGTCAGTGCGGCATCGTCGAGTTGCTGGCGACCGCTGCTTTTCTGGACCTGGATCTCCCCCGGCTTACCGCTGGCCAGTACATGCACCCGCAACAACACCGTGCCTTCCCAACCGCGACGCTGCGCCAGTGACGGGTACTCCGGCGCCGGGTTCTTGAGGTACGCGGCGTTGGCCGAAGCCGGTGTCACCGGGGCTGGCGCGGGCGGAGCGGGCGCGGGGGCCGGTGGCGCCGGTTGCGGTGGCGTGGGCGCCTGCTCCACCGGTTTCGGTGCGGGCTTGGGCTCAGGCTTTGGCACCGGCTTGGGCTTGGGCTTTGGAATCGGCTTGGGCGGCGCCGGCTTGGCGGCCAGCTCATCCACCACCGGCGGCGGTGGCTCGACAACAGGCGGTGGCGGTGGTGGCGGCACAGGCGGTGGCGGTTCCACCACGGGCGGTGCCGGCTGGGAAAATTCGATGGTCATCGGCGGAATTTCCGGCGGCACAATCGGCAGCACCGGCGTGGGTTTCTGGCTGACCCAATAAATCACTGCACCGTGCAGAGCCAGTACCAACAAACCGAGCAGGATCCCTTCGCGGCGGCTGGAGAAGCGCTTCGGGGTTTGCTGCGTCCGCAATTGCCCCAACGGCGCGCGGTGCGGCCGGCCAAGGTCGACCAACTCACCACTCGGTGCCTGGCGCCATTGCGCCTCGGGTGCACTGGCGGCGGTCTGGACATTGCCCATTGATTGACTCCCTACGGTTTCGAAACAGAAAAACCGACGGGCCTGCGTGGAAGGCCGTCGAGGGCTGAATCATCGGGGCCAGACGCTTATCCCTTAAAGTAATCTTTGAAGTTATAGATAGATCAAATTTGAATAAACGAATGCTCTGCAAACACCAAAGCCCCGGCCGGCGTGGCCTGGCGCCGAGGTGGTTTTTTTTGATGCTTTTCAGGCATACAAAATATTCAGTTAAGGCATGGCTCAACAGGGCTGTTTGCGCACAAATCGAACAGTTCGGCCTGTAAGCACTGCCCCGCAGCACTCAGGCCATGACGGGCATACAACGCCAGGCGCACGCCTTGCACCACAGGCAAACCGCTGTCCGGCCCCAGTTCCACATGCCCTGGCTGCACGACCCGTCGCGGCAACAGACTCACACCCAACCCCGCCGCCACCGCCGAACACACGCTGGCCAGGCTGGCGCTGGAATAACCGATACGCCAGCGCCAGCCGCCCACTTCCAGGTGGTGCAGCATTTCATTGCGGTACAGGCCGCCCACCGGGAATGCCACCAACGGCAGAGGGTCGCGCCCCAGGCACGGCGCGCTGCGGCTGTCGACCCAACACAGCGGCTCGGGCCACGACGCCAGGCAGTCATCGCTGCTGCCCATCTGCTTGACCAGCAACACGTCGAATTCACCACTGCGGTATTGACGCTGCAACTCGGGGCCCAGGCCGCTGGCGACCTCCAGGCGCACCCGTGGATAGGCCAGCACAAATGCCGACAGCAACGGCATCAGGCGCTCGGCGGCAAAGTCTTCCGGTACCCCCAGGCGCAGCACGCCGTCGCTCTGTTGGTTGATCAACACATCGGTGGCTTCTTCATGCAGCGCGAGGATGCGCCGCGCATAGGCCAGCAAGCGTTCGCCCTCGGCGGTGGCGACCACGCGGCGCTGGTCGCGGTCCAGCAGCTGGCACGCCACCGCCTCTTCCAGGCGGCGGATCTGCTGGCTCACGGTGGACTGGGTCACGTGCAGGCGCTCGGCGGCGCGGGTGAAGTTGCCGCAGTCCACCACGGCGACAAAGCTGCGCAACAACACGGGATCGAACATCAGCGTCACCATTCTCTTTGCCACTGGTTGGCATGGTTATATTTAATTTCAGAATACTTTGGGTGCTGGCCATACTCACGCCTCATTTGCCGACTGCAAGAGCGTTGCATGACCCTGAATAAATCCCTCGCCGGCTGGGGCCTGCTGGTGGTGCTCGGCCTGAACCTGCGGCCGATCCTCAGTTCCATCAGCCCGTTGCTCGGCGAAATCCGCCAGGCCACCGGCCTGAGTTTCCAGAGCAGCGCCCTGCTGACCAGCCTGCCGGTGGTATGCATGGGGCTGGTGGCGCTGGTGGGCGTGCGCGTGGAAGCCCGCCTCGGCGAACGGCGTGGCATCGCCCTGGGCCTGATGATGATCCTGCTGGCATGCCTGGCACGCTGGCTGATGGGCCAGGCGTCGGCGCTGCTGGTCACGGCGTTGCTCGGCGGTGCGGGTGTGGCGCTGATCCAGGCCTTGGTGCCGGCGATGATCAAGCGCGAATTCCGTCATCGCGTGCCGGTGGCGATGGGTGTGTACTCGGCTTCGCTGATGGCGGGCGGCGGGCTGGCAGCGCTGCTCAGCCCGCTGGTCGCCACGCATTTCCAGGAATGGCAGGCGGGGTTGGGGGTGTGGCTGCTGCCGGCGTTGGGCGCCTTGCTGCTATGGGCCTGGCTGCCCCTGGGCGCGGCCAGAAATCCACAGGTGGTGCCGGCCTTCAAGGACCTGCGCAATCGTCGCGCCTGGTTGCTGGCGCTGTATTTCGGCCTGGTCAATTGCGGCTACATGAGCCTGGTGGCGTGGCTGCCGGCCTACTATCAGCAACTGGGCTGGGGCGTGCTGCCCAGCGGTTCGCTGCTGGCGTTCATGACCATCTTCCAGGTGATCGCCGCGCTGTTGATGCCGGTGCTGGCGCAGCGCGGTATCGACCGTCGGCCGCTGCTGGGCATCGCCCTGCTGGCCCAGACCGTGGGTTACCTCGGCCTGATCGTCGCGCCGCAGGAATATCCGCACCTCTGGGTGGCGTTGTGCGGCTTCGGCCTGGGCGCGTGTTTCGCCCTGAGCCTGCTGCTGACCCTCGACCACCATCGCGACCCACGCCAGGCCGGGCAACTGGCGGCCTTTGTGCAAGGCGTGGGCTTCTTGATCAATGCGGTGTCGCCGTGGCTGACCGGCTGGCTGCGCGGGCTGACCGGCAACTTTGTCAGCGCCTGGGTGGTGCTGACGGTCACGGCGGTGGCGATGCTGGTGGTGACGCGCGTGTTCAGCCCGGCCACCTATCGCACGGGGCTAGAAGTCATAGCGCCCGGTCACTCCTAACGTACGCGGCGTACCGAGCAGGCCTTCGTAGCCGCCGTTCCCCCCCGTCCACAGCGTGGTGTAGTAGGTCTTGTCGAAGGCGTTTTTCAGCCATAACGACACGTCCCACTGCCCTTGCTCATAGTTGCCACGCAGGCCGGTGGACAGGTTGACCACGGCGTACGCAGGAATCTGTCCATAGTCGGAGTCCTCTACCGTGCCCACGGCCTTGGAGCGGAAGGCATAGCTGGCGGTGACGTAGGGTTCGAAGCCGTTATCCAGGTTCCACTTGTATTCGCCGTTGGCGTTGGCGATCCATTTCGAGGCCCCCACCACTTGGTGCCCACTCAGGTCACAGGAGGCCGGCGCACCGGGGCGCAGACTGACTTCCGGCGGGCACGGCGCATCTTTGTAAGACAGGTAGCTCACATCGTTGAACGAGCCGTTGAGGTTCAGCGTCAGGCCCTTGATCGGCACCAGGGTGCTTTCCACCTCGACACCCCGCGAGCGCACCGAACCGGCGTTGGTCAGGTACTGCACACGGTTGTCCTGGTCATAGGCATTGGTCTGGTAGCCGTTGACCTGGGTCCAGAACAGGTTGGCATTGAGCTGCAGCCGCCGGTCCCACAGGGTGCTTTTGAAACCCAGTTCGGCGTTATTGGCGCGCTCTGTGCCGATCAACAGCGAGTCGGCCCCGGCCGTCGGTGCCGAGCCTACCGCCAGGTTGACCCCGCCGGACTTCTCGCCATGGGACAGCGTCGCGTAGCCCAGCAGGTTTTCGTTAAAGCGGTAGCTCAGGTTGAGCAAACCCGAGGGGCTGGTGCTGTATTGCGTGAGGTCACCGGAATCGTACGCCCCCGCGCGGCCGCGTCGAGCCGTCGCGGCAGCACCGGTGACCGCCGCACCGCCAAGGGGAGCGTTGCGCGTGACCCAGGCACTTTTTTCTTCATAGGTGCCGCGCAGGCCGGCGGTGAAATCCAGGCGCTCGGTGAGGTGCCAGGTGCCTTGGGCAAACAAGGCAAAACTGTCGGTGCGAATGTGCCCGTTGCCGACGCTGCTGACGTTGGCCAGTGCGCCGGCTGGCGTGCCGTTCCAGATGTCGGCCTGGGGCCCGTAATAGGAAAAGGATTTGTTGTCCAGGGAGTTGCCGAAGTAGTAGGCACCGAGCACGTAATCGAAGAACCCGCCGGTGGGTGAAGCCAGCCGGAATTCCTGGGACCACTGCTTATCTTCCACCGACACCCCGGCGTTGTACGACGCCGGCACGTTAAGGCCGTCGTCGTTACGCGGGGTGAAATTCCAGAAGCGATAGGAACTGACCGAGGTCAGGGTGAAATCACTCGGCAACGTCCAGTTGGCCTCCAGCGACGTACCGCCCTGGAACACGGTGACGTGCTGGTCGCTGTCCAGGTTGACCTTGCGGTGGGTGCCATCGACCAGGGTCGCGCCTGCCGCGTTGGCCCGCGACTGGTAGAGGTTGGTGCCGTTGATGGTCGGCCCGGTGCTGTACAGCACCCGGGTGCCGGCGCTGGAATCCTCTTCGTTGTAATCGCCGATCCAGCGCAGGTTGAACACCTCGCTGGGCTTGTACAGCAGTTGCCCGCGAAAGCCCTGGCGCGAGCCGCCGTTGAGGTCATGGCCGTTGTATTCGTTCTTGATGTCGCCGTCGCTGCGGGTGCGATAGGCCGAGAAACGCCCCGCCAGGTCATCGGTGAGCGGGCCGGAAATCGTGCCCTTGGTCTGGAAGTAGCCGTCCTCGCCCAGCGAGGTTTCAATGCTGCGCTCCGGGGTAAAACTCGGCGTGCGTGTGCTGATGTTGATCACCCCGGCGGTGGTGTTTTTGCCGAACAAGGTGCCTTGCGGGCCGCGCAAGACTTCAAGCTGCTCGATGTCCATCAGGTCGAACACCGCCATGCCCGGCCGCCCGAGATACACGTTGTCGATATACAGCCCTACGCTGCCTTCCAGGCCATCGCTGGCCGGGTTGTTGCCAAGCCCGCGGATCGACACGCTGGACTGGCGCGCATGCATGTAGGCGACGTTGACGCTGGGCACCAGTTGCTGCAAATCCTGAATCCGGTACACCCGCTGGCTCTCCAGCGCCTGCCCGCCGATCACGCTCATGGGCGTCGGCACTGCCTGGGCGCTTTCGGTGCGTCGCCGGGCGGTGACGGTGACCGTCTCCAACTCGCCGCCGGCGCTCTCGCCCTTGCTTACCGGCGCGGGTGTTTCGGCGGCCTGGGTCGGCGACCAACTGGAACTGCCGGCCACCAGAATGGCCAGGGGCAAGGACTTCAACAGACTCATAAGCGGCTCCGGAACCCGGAAATATCCATCGAGATATATTCCTTTAGGTTATTTATTTATGTTTTTACGAACATTTACTGCATAAGAGATAGCCTTTATAAGGAGTCGACCTAATGCATAGCCAATGCATTTCCCGGATATTTTTGATGTGAAAAATGCATATCGATCTGCGCCAGCTTCGTCACTTCATCGCCCTTGCCGAACAACGCAGTTTTGTCGCCGCCGCGTTGACGGTGAACCTGTCGCAATCGGCGTTCAGTCGCAGTATCCAGGCCCTGGAACACAGCGCCGGTTGCCAGCTGATTGACCGTGGCCGCAAAGACCTGGCGCCGACCAAACAAGGCCAGGTATTGCTGGAGCATGCCCGGCGCCTGGTCAGCGGTGCGCAGCAGTTGGCCAATGAGATCAGCCAGTTCAATGGCCTGGAGGCGGGAGAATTGCGCTTCGGTTGCGGCCCGGCACCGGCCGGCGGCTTGATCCCCCGCGCCATCGGCAGTTTTATCGGGCGCTACCCCAAGGCACGGGTGCAGTACCAGGTGGACGACTGGCAAAGCCTGAGCAAACGCCTGCTCAGTGAAGAGTTCGAGTTTTTCGTCGCCGACACCCGCCACTTCGAGGCCAACCCGGACTATCACACTCACCGCCTGCGCCCGCGCCGCTGGTATTTTTGCTGCCGCGCCGGCCACCCCCTGGCCGGGCGTGGCAGCGTAAGCGCCGCCGAGCTGATGAGTTACCCGCTGGCCGTGACCATCCGCCCGCCCAACCTGCGCAAGGTCATCGTCGACCTCAGCGGCCGGCCCGATTTCCTGCCCAATGTCGAATGCGAGAACGGCTATAGCCTGATGGGCGTGGTGCTGCGCTCCGACGCCATCGGCATCGTCAGCGCCAACAGCGACGTGCTGCACATGGCCCGGGGCGAACTGGTGTGCTTGACGATCGAGGGCCTGGCGGAGGATCTGGAGGAGCGTTACACCCGCTACGGCATCGTCAGCCGTGCGGGGTATCGCTTGTCGCCGCTGGCCGAAGCGATGATCGAGCAGATCAAGCAGATCGATGAGTTGGATGAAGAGGTGTGCGCGCTGGAGAACGTCGCGGTCTAGCCCATGCATTCACTGCATCAAAGCCAGTCCCCAAATGCACTTGCCAGCCCCCTGCCCGAACGGCGAAAAACCTCACCTGTCCTCCGTCTGGTGAAGCCCCATGTCCCACCCCAAACCCGTGCGCAACGTGCTGTACATCATGTGCGACCAACTGCGCCGCGATTACTTGTCGTGCTACGGCCACGCCCACTTGCACACGCCGAACATCGATCGCCTGGCTGCCGCCGGTGTGCGCTTCAGCCGCGCCTATACCCAAGGCACCATCTGCGGGCCCTCGCGCATGTCGGCCTATACCGGGCGCTACGTCAGCAGCCACCAGGTGGCGTGGAACGCGGTGCCGTTGCCCCTGGAAGAACTGACCCTCGGCGACTACCTGCGCCCCCACGGCATCCGCACGGCGCTGGTCGGCAAGACCCACGCCACGCCCAATGTGGACGCCTTGCAACGCCTGAATATCGACCCTGACAGCAAGCAGGCCGAGCCGTTGAACGAGGTCGGCTTCGAGGCGTACCTGCGTCACGACGGCATCTACCCCGACAGCCCGCTGTTCGAGGATAAACGCGAGTCCGCGCCCTACACCCATTACCTGCGCGAGCAGGGCTACAGTGGCGCCAACCCGTGGCACGAATGGGCCAATGCGGCAGCCGGTGAAAACGGCGAAGTCCTCAGCGGTTGGCACATGCGCAATGCAGGCCTGCCCGCGCGCGTGGCCGAGGAACACTCGGAAACCGTCTACACCACCGACCGCGCCATCGACTTTATCCGTGAGCAGGCCGAACAACCGTGGTGCCTGCACCTGTCCTATATCAAGCCACACTGGCCCTACATCGCACCGGCGCCCTATCACGCGCTGTATGGCGCCGAGCATATCCAGGCACCGATCCAGCCAGGGGAGACCAGCGATCACCCGGTGTACCAGGCGTTCCGCCAGCACCAGGAGAGCCTTAACTTTTCCCGTGACGAGGTACGGCTCACGGTGATTCCCACCTACATGGGCTTGATCAAACAGGTCGACGACCAACTCGGGCGCCTGTTCGATTTCCTGCAAGGCAATGGCCGTTGGGACGACACCCTGATCGTGTTCACCAGCGACCACGGCGATTTCCTCGGCGATCACTTCCTCGGCGAAAAAGAATTTCTGCTGGAACCTGCGGTGGGCATTCCGCTGATCGTGCGCGACCCACGCGCCGCCGCCGATACCCGCCGTGGCACGGTGGACGCGCGTCTGGTGGAAACCATCGATGCGCTGCCGACCTTCCTCGACGCCCTGGGTTTGCCAGCGGCCGAGCATCGCCTGGAAGGCCGCTCGCTGATCCCGCTGTTGCACGGCCAGGAAACCCGCTGGCGCCGCTACGCCATCGCCGAGTACGACTACGCCTTCCAGGCCCCGGCCCGCGAACGCCTGGCGCAACCCATCGACCGTTGCCGGATGACCATGGTGCGCAGCGAACGCTGGAAATACCTGGCTTACGACGGCTTCCGCCCACAGCTGTTCGACCTGGAAAACGACCCGCAGGAACTGCACGACCTGGGCAACGACCCGGCCTATGCCGAAGTGCGCGAAACCCATGTGGGGTATCTGTTCGAATGGCTGCGCGGGCTGAAGCGGCGCACCACCATCAGCCACGCAGAGATCGATCTGCGTGGCCAACGGTTTCGTTACGGTGAGCCGGAAGCGGAGAAAGTGGTGCAGATCGGCGTGTGGTAAACCACACATCGAATGTTGGGGGCTCCACTGCCTCTTCGAAGTAGCGTTGTCGCGCAGCAAACGGGTACCTCTGTGGTGAGCGGGCTTGCCCCGCGTTGGGGTGCGAAGCGCCCCTGATGAAGACGAATGCGGTGTATCAGGCACTCCTCTGCGCCTGGTTCTGGGGCTGCTGCGCAGCCCAGCGCGGGACAAGCCCGCTCACCACAGGTACGGTGTTCACCCTTGCCTGACTGGCATCAGGGCTTGCCCCCTCCCACATCAGAGACCTTTGGTGGTCTGGCTGCGCTGCCCTTGCACGCCCACCGGCACATCGCCCTTGAGCGTCACCCGGCGCACGATGCGTTCCTGGGTGCCGTAGTCGTCGACGGCGTAATGCTGGGTGGCGCGATTGTCCCAGATCGCAACGTCGCCGGTGTTCCAGCGCCAGCGCACGGTGTTTTCCAGGCGGGTGACGTGGCTTTGCAGCAGGTTGAACAGCTGGGTCGAGTCCGCCTGGGAATAACCTTTCAGGCGCTTGACGAAGTGCCCCAGCAGCAGGGTTTTCTCGCCACTGACCGGATGCACGCGCACCACCGGGTGCTCGGTTTCGTACACCGTCGAGGTGAACACCTTGCGGTATGCCTCAAGTCGCTCGGCCGACACATCCGGCTTGAGCGCGGCGTAGTCGTATTCGTTGCTGTGCACCGCCCACAAGTTGTCCGCCAGGGCGCGCAATTCGACGCTGAGGTCGTTGTAGGCGCTCGAGGTGTTGGCCCAGACCGTGTCGCCACCGGACTTGGGCGCCAGCACCGACCGCAGCACCGAGGCTTTCGGGTAGGCATCGACGAAGGTCACATCGGTGTGCCAGGAATTGGCGCGCTGCCCACGGGTGCCGTCCAGCTCCATGAGGAAGCGCGTGCCGTCACGCACCGGCACCGTCGGGTGGGCAATCGGCTCGCCGAGCAGATGGGCGAAGGCTTCCTGGCTCTGGTCATCGAGGTGAGTCTGCTCACGGAAGAAGATCACCTTGTACTGCACCAGCGCCTGCTGGATGGCTTCGACCGTGGCGGCATCCAGATCGCCGGACAGTGTGATACCGCGAATCTCGGCGCCGATGCGGCCGGCGACCGGGTGAATATCCAGCGCCTGGGCGACGGGTTGAACAGCTAATGCGGCGTTGCTCATGGTGATGACCCTCTTGTGCCTGCTGATGGGGACGCTTTCCGACAACGCTCTATCCATATGCAATTTAGGTCTAGCAAATGAACGAATGCTTCATTGACGGAATAAGAGCTTGCATTTAAAACCTCTGCTCCCGTGGTCGCAAATGCCTTCGACCTATTTTTAAGATGCAGGGAAAGCATATGGATCTTCGCCAACTGCGCTACTTCATCGCCCTCAACGAACACCGCAGTTTCGTGCGTGCGGCGGACGCCATGGGCATCACCCAACCGGCGTTCAGCCGCAGCATCCAGGGGCTGGAACAGGAGTTCGGCTGCGTGCTGGTCGACCGTGGCCACAAGGACCTGCGCCCCACGCCGGAGGGCCAAGTGGTGCTGCAACATGCCCTGTCCCTGGTGCACGGCGCCGCGTTGCTGAGCAGTGAAGTGACGCGCATGACCAAGCTCGACGCCGGCGACCTGCGCTTCGGCTGCGGCCCGGCACCGGCGGTGAAACTGGTGCCGGATGCGGTGGCGCACTTTATCAGCGCCCACCCGAAAATCCGCACCAGTTTCCAGGTGGATAACTGGGAAAAACTCAGCCGTGCCCTGAGCCGTGAAGAGATCGAATTCTTTATCGCCGACATCCGCCAATTCGAAGCCGACCCGAATTTCCAGACCCGCGCGCTGACCCCCAAGCGCGGGGTATTTTTTTGCCGCCCGGGGCACCCGTTGCTGGCCAAGGACAGCCTGTCGACCAACGACATGTTCGACTACCCGCTGGCGGCACCGCTGATCTCACAGGGCATTCGCAAACTGTTGGCGAACCTGAGCGGGCGCATGGATTTTTCCCCGAGCATCCAGACCGAACATTTCCCGGCGCTGGTGAAGATCGTGCTGCAGTCCAATGCCATCGGCGTGGGCACCGAGGAGGCGTTCGCCGAAGACATCGCCCACGGCACGCTGAAGCTGCTGCACTGGCGCAACCTCCCGCAGAACATGGAGACCATGAGCGCCCGCTGCGGGATTGTCAGCCGCACCGGTTCGCGGTTGTCGCCTGCGGCGAAGGCGATGATCGAGACGCTGGTAGAGGTGGACAGGCAGGAGGTGAGTGTGGCGGTTTGAAGGGCCTCATCGGGGGCAAGCCCCCGATGGCGATAGCCCAGGCACCACCCGACTCAAAGCCCCGCCGCCGCCAGGCTCGGCGCCACCCAGTCACTCACCTGGAACGGCTTGCGAATCAGCTTCTCCTTGGAGGCCAGGTCCACCGAACCCTGCAATTTAGCCAGGAACACCGGGTCCAGGGTCGACGGGAAAATCTCGCTGAGGGTCTGGTCTTTCAAGTCATTGGTGAGGATCACCGGCGGGTAACTGGCCAGCCCGGACACCAGCGCAATGTAGGCTTGCTTGTTGTTGTCATCGGTCAACCAGTGCACCGCCTGCTGCTGGGCCTTGAGCAGCTTGGCGACGGCGTCGGGGTGCTCGTCGACAAACTGTTTGCTGCCCACCAGCACCGCCTGGATGCTGCCGGCGCCACCGAGGTCCTTGGTGGTCAGCGGTATTTCAGCCAGCCCCTTGGCTTGTAACGCCGTCAGGTTCGAACCGCCCCAGGTGGCGTCGATCTGCTTGGCGGCCAGCGCGGCATTGGCGGCGTTGTAGTCCAGGCTGATGACTTTGAAGTCCTTCTCACTCAAGCCCTGGCTGGCCAATGCACTGTTGAACGACAACTGGCTGGCCGTGCCACGGAACACCGCGACGCGCTTGCCCTTGAGGTCCTGCAAGGTCTTGATGCCAGAACCCGGCACCACGCCGAGGTACTGCTTGATGTCCCGTGCGGTGGCACTGAGCAGGCGCGTCTCCAGGCCATTGGAGCGGCCGATGATCGCCGCCAGGTCGCCCAGGTACGCCAGGTCCACCTGCCCGTTGGCGAAGGCTTCGTTGATCACAGGGCCGGCGCCCTTGAAGTAATTCCACTGGATCTTGATGCCTTGGTCGGCAAAGGCTTTTTCGAAGATCTGCTGCTCGCGCAGCACGTCCGTTATGCCCCCGCCGCTGTGCTGGCTGCCTGCGCTGAGGTCGGGCACGGCGATGCGGATTTCCTTGAGGTCGGCAGCCTGAACCAGGCCCGCCAGTGCGGTGCCTGCGACCAGGGTGATCAGACGTTTGAACGGCAGTTTCATAAGCGCAGCTCCTTGTGGGCGAGGGTCGCCTGGGGAGCAGAAAGTAGGCACAACCTGGTCAAAACTTTAAATACTATAAATTCACAATTTAATAGCTTTTAGGACTATGCGAAGGGAAACGCAGGCTCCAGAGGGCTATGCATGAATAGCATCGAAAATATTCTTCGAATGCATTGGATGCGTGCCGGGGCGCGGCTTTAAATGGCTTTTCTTATCCCCCAATCATCTTGATTACGTTTTTATAAGATCGAAATCATATAACGCCCTTGGCGACAACGGAGGTCCTCCATGGCCCGAATCTCACTTTTGAGCCTCCCGCTCGCGGCTCCCGGCGCCACGCCACGTTGGCCGCTGCGCAGTGAACGGCTGTTGCCATGGTTGCTGCCGGTGACGCTGTTTGCGCTGTGGTGGCTGGCCAGCCGCAATCACTGGATGAGCGAGCAGATCCTGCCGCCACCGTCCCTGGTGTGGAGCAGCGCCGTGGAACTGGCGGGCGGCGAGCTGTGGAGCCACCTGGCGATCAGCCTGCAACGCCTGTTCTGGGGGTTGCTGGCGGGCATTGGCGCCGGGGCGCTGCTGGGGGCGGTGCTGGGTTTCAGCGCGCGCGCCGAGCGCCTGGTGTTTCCGACGTTCAGCGCGTTGTCGCAGGTACCGACCCTGGCCTGGATTCCACTGTTCATGGTGTTCTTCGGCATTGGCGAAACCCTGAAACTGGTGGTGCTGGTGAAGGCGATCGTGGTGCCCGTGACCCTGCATACCCTGGTGGGCGTGCGCGACGCCCAACCCCAGTTGCGTGAAGCCGCCCGCGTGCTGCGCCTGCCCACGCACCTGTTGATCCGGCGCCTGATCCTGCCTGCCGCGCTGCCCGCCTTTATGGCCGGCGTGCGCCTGGCCCTGGCGGCCGGCTGGACCTCGCTGCTGGCGGTGGAGTTGCTGGCCTCCAGCGAAGGCATCGGCTACCTGATGGTGTGGGCGCGCCAGCTGTTCATGCTCGATATCGTCTTCGTATGCATCGTGGTCATCGGCGTATTCGGCGTGGTGATGGACCGTGGCATTGGCTGGCTGGACCGCAAATGGGTGCACTGGCCCCATCCGGCCACGGCGCAGATTCGTCGCGGGCCGCGCTATCAAGGCTGGCAGCGCCTGCAACCGTGGTTGCTGCCCCTGCTGTTGCTGACGCTGTGGCAGGTCGCGACGCAACAAGGCTGGGTCGACCCGAACATTCTGGTCAGCCCTTGGGTGGTGCTGCACACCACCGTCGCCGGGGTGGTGGATGGCAACCTCAGCGGTGCACTGGGCACCAGCCTGGGGCGAAGCCTGGGCGGCTTGCTGCTCGGTGGCGGCGTTGGCTTTGCCATGGGCCTGTGGCTGGGACTGTCACGGCGCAGTGAGCGGGTACTCGGGCCGACCCTGAGCGCCTTGCGCCAGATCGCGATTTTCGCCTGGGTGCCGCTGCTCACTGCCTGGTTTGGCCTGGGCGAGTTGGCCAAGTGGGTGTTTATCGCCCTCGCCGCCTTCTTCCCATTGTTTATCGCCACCCAACGCAGCGTGCTGAATCTGTCGCCGCAGCTCAACGAAGCGGCGCAGGTGTTGCGCCTGAACCTGTTCCAACGGCTGCGACGCCTGGTACTGCCAGGTGCCGCAGCCGGCATTTTCGCCGGCCTGCGCCTGAGCCTGATCTACGCCTGGCTGGGCACCATCGGTGCGGAGTATTTCATGCCGTCCAACGGCGGTATCGGAAGCCTGATGATCGGCGCCCAACAACTGCTGCGCATGGACCTGATCATGAGCGGCATGCTCCTGGTCGGCCTTACCGGCGCGGCCCTCAACCTGATCGGCCAGCGCATCGAAACCCGCGCCACCCGCTGGAGACACGCATGAACGCACCTATCGTCAGCTTCAACCATGTGGGCAAGACCTTCGACGTCGACGGCTTCGAGCTGGAAGCCATCCGCGAATTCAACCTGGAGATTGCCGAAGGCGAATTCGTCGCGATTGTCGGCTCCAGCGGCTGCGGCAAATCTACGCTGCTGCGTTTGCTGGTGGGGCTGGATACGCAGTTTCGCGGCGAGATCCGCGTCGACGGTAAGGCCGTAAGCGGCATTGGCGGCGAGCGCGGCATCGTGTTCCAGGAGCATCGTTTGTTCCCCTGGCTCACCGTGGCGGAAAACATCGGCCTGGGCCTGGTCAACGAGCCACTGAGCGAAGCAGAGCGCAATCGGCGCATCAGCGATTTTATCGAACTGGTCGGCCTCACCGACTTCACCCGCGCCTATCCGCACCAACTGTCCGGCGGCATGGCGCAACGGGTGGCGATTGCCCGCGGCCTGGTGGCCAGCCCGCGCATCCTGCTGCTGGACGAACCCTTCGGCGCCCTCGACGCCCTGACCCGCCAGCAGATGCAGGACGAACTCCTGGCGATCCGTGCCCGCGCCAAAATCACCACGGTATTGGTGACCCACGATGTGGAGGAAGCGATTTTCCTCGCCGACCGCGTGGTGGTGATGGAGCCCCGGCCGGGGCGGATCAAGCAGGTGGTGGACGTCGCCCTGCCACATCCACGTCAGCGCAGCAGTTTTGAATTCCATCAACTGCGTGAAGAACTGCTGCATGAATTGACCAACGATGGCCACTACCAGCCGCCGGTGCGCGAACAGATCCGCGATCTGCCATTGGCCTTTATTGCCTGCTGAAAAAAGGAGTGCCTTGATGCCGCAACGTCCCAATTTTCTCGTGATCCTGGCCGATGACATGGGCTTCTCCGACCTCGGTGCGTTTGGCGGGGAAATTTCCACGCCGCACCTGGACGCACTCGCCCTGAACGGCTTGCGCCTGACCGACTTCCACACCGCCCCGACGTGCTCGCCTACCCGCTCGATGCTGCTCACCGGCACCGACCACCATATCGCCGGTATCGGCACCATGGCCGAGGCGCTGACGCCGGAGCTGATCGGCAAGCCCGGCTACGAGGGCTACTTGAATGACAAGGTGGTAGCACTGCCGGAGCTGCTGCGCGAGGCCGGCTACCAGACATTGATGAGCGGCAAGTGGCACCTGGGCCTGACCGCCGAACTCGCGCCCCACGCCCGCGGTTTCGAGCGCTCGTTCTCGCTGCTACCGGGCGCCGCCAACCATTACGGCTTCGAGCCGACCTATGACGAGCACACCCCGGGCCTGCTCAAATCCACCCCGGCGCTGTACATCGAAGACGACCGGTTCGTCGAGCAACTGCCCAAGGACTTCTATTCCTCCGATGCCTTCGGCGACAAGCTGCTGCACTACCTCAAGGAGCGCGACCAGGCCCGGCCGTTCTTCGCCTACCTGCCGTTTTCCGCCCCGCACTGGCCGTTGCAGGCGCCTGCGGACATCGTCGAAAAGTACCGTGGCCGCTACGACGCCGGCCCCGAAGTGCTGCGCCTGGAACGCCTGGAAAAACTCAAGGCATTGGGGCTGATCGACGCCAATGTCGAACCCCATCCGTTGATCGAACTGAACACCCAGTGGGCCGCCTTGAGCGACGAACAGCGCCAGGTGTCGGCGCGGGCCATGGAGGTGTATGCGGCGATGGTCGAGCGCATGGACTGGAACATCGGCCGGGTCGTGGATTACCTGCGCCAGCAGGGGCAGTTGGACAATACGTTCATTGTGTTCATGTCCGACAACGGCGCCGAAGGTGCGCTGTTGGAGGCGTTCCCCAAGTTCGGGCCGCAGTTGCTCACCTACCTCAACCAGCATTACGACAACAGCCTGGACAATATCGGCCGCGCCAATTCCTATGTCTGGTATGGCCCGTCATGGGCGCAGGTGGCAACGGCGCCGTCGCGGTTGTTCAAGGCATTCACCACCGAGGGCGGGATTCGCGTGCCGGCGCTGGTGCACTATCCGCAGTTGTCGCTCAAAGGTCGTATCAGCCATGGGTTCGGCACGGTGATGGACATCACGCCGACCATTCTCGACCTGGCCGGCGTGCGCCATCCGGGCAAACAATGGCGTGGCAAGCCGGTGGCGCCGCTGCGGGGCAAGTCGTGGCTGGGCTTCCTCTCCGGCGAGACCGCCCAGGTGCACGACGACAACACGGTGACCGGCTGGGAACTGTTTGGCCGCCGCGCGATTCGCCAGGGCCAGTGGAAAGCCGTGTATATCCCCGGCCCCGTGGGCCCGGCGACCTGGCAGCTGTATGACCTGGGCCAGGACCCTGGCGAAATCCACGACCTGGCCTTGAGTCATCCGGACAAGCTCGCCACGTTGATCGGCCACTGGCAACAGTACGTCGACGAAACCGGCGTGGTGCTCAGCGCGTCGCCGTTTCAGCCGGATTGAGCCGGGCCTGGGGCGACGAGATGGGCTCAAGCCGATTGGCCCGCGCAAACGTGCCGAAATCATTGAAACGCACGCCCATCTCGGCCATGACCTTATGCGCCACCTTGGCCGTCATCTGGCGGATGTAGAACGGCTCCTTCACCACAAAATGGTGAATCCCGTGGGTGCTGCCGAAGTTGAAGCAGAACGCCTGCAACGGCCACAGCCACCACGGGTTCAACACTTGGGTTTGCTGGATCACATTGCCCGGTTCCACATCGCCGTAGTAGTGCATGTTGGAGCTGACAAAGTGCAGGCAAAAGGTGCGCAGCACATTGGGGCCGATGATCACCACGGCGGCGATGTCGATCACCTGCATCATCTGCAAGGTGCCGGTGGACCAGCCGATCGGCGTGCCCAGCAGGCTGGCGATGCCGTTGGCGGCATGGAAACCGAGGAAGAGGTACCACGCGCCCCAATGCAGCAGCGCCAAAGGTGCGTAGACCAGCAGCGAGCGCTTGAGGATCTTGAGTTTGTGGCCCCAGGTCTTGGCGCGCAGCATGCGGATAAACGCCGACATCACGTTATCGCCCACCATCAGCAACCGCGCCAAGCCCCAGGGCTCGCCGTTGGTGATCGCACGTTCCTCCATATCGGTCTCGGTGCCGGAGACCTTGTGGTGATTGAGGTGCAGGTGGCGACGGATCCACGGGTTGATGGTGCTCGGCCGCGCCAGCCACACCAGGCCCATCATCAGGTTGTGGGGCACGCGCTGTTTGCGAAAGTACATGCTGTGGATCAAATCGTGTTCCAGCTCGTGGGTCAGTGAGGCCAGGAACGCATTGAGCAGCAGGCAGGCCCACCAGGCCATGTGTCCGCTGATATAGAGCGCCGCCGAGCCGATCATGCCGAGCAGGGCAAAGGCCAGGATGCCCGCGCCCAGGGCGTCCTGATGCTGCAACCACGGGTGCCGGCGGCGCAAGCGTACGCCTTCGGCGAGCACCACTTCACGGATATGCGCCGAACGCTGTTGCGCGTTCATCTGCTGGGGACTTGCAGAAGTACCGTCCATGCTCCCATCCTCTTATTCATTGATGGTTACATCCTGCACCAGGGCTTCTTGCAGGACGCTAGCCCCACACGCCAACCTGTTGACCGCAAGCGCCAATCGCCATGACCGAACCGACTTCCCTCGCCAGCTGGACCCGCGCCCTGCGTAAGCAGCTCGATGCCCTGGGCCTCGACAGTGCCGCGCTGTGCGCCCAGGCCGGGCTCGATCCGCAGCAGATGGACGACCCCAACGCGCGTTACCCGCTGTCGGCCACCACGCGCCTGTGGGAACTGGCGGTGCAGGCCAGCGGCGATCCGGCCATCGGGTTGCGGGTGTCGCGGTTTGTCAGCCCGACCACCTTTCATGCGCTGGGTTATGCGCTGGTGGCGAGCGGCAGCCTGCGCGAGGTGTTCGAGCGCATCGTGCGGTATCACCAGGTGGTCAGCGATGCCCTGACCCTCGAACTCAGCGGCGATGGCGAGCGCTACCGCTTTCGCCTGCTGCAACCGCCGGGCAGCCCGGCGCCGGCGCTGGAAGCCATCGACGCGTTTGCCGCGATCTATGTACGCACGTGCCGCAACCGCCTGGGCCGCGACTATGCGCCGCTGGCGGTTTACCTGCGGCGCCCGCAACCCGCCGACCCCAAGCCCTGGCACACGGTGTTCCGCGCACCGGTGTTTTTCGGCGCCGAGGAAGACCGCCTCGAATTCGCCGCCAGCGATTTCGACAGCCACCTGGACGACGCCAACCCGGAACTGGCCGAACATAACGAAACCGTGCTCAAACGCACCCTGGCGCAACTGCAACCGCTGACCTGGGAACGCAAGGTGCGCGCGGCCATCGAGGCACAACTGCCCGATGGCGAGCCGAGTGCCGAGCGGATTGCCCAGGCACTGCACTTGAGTTTGCGCAGTTTGCAGCGGCATCTGGCGGATGAGGGGTGTCGGTTTGATGCGTTGCTCAATGAGTGCCGCCAGAACTTGGCGTTGCTCCACTTGCGTGATCCACAGTGTTCATTGGCCGAGGTCAGCCATTTGTTGGGATTTGCCGATACCAGCAGCTTTAATCGGGCGTTCAAGCGCTGGACGGGGATGACGCCGGGGCAGTTTCGGGATGGGTTGCGGTAAGGAAATATGTGGGGAGGCTGAAGGCCTCATCGGGGGCAAGCCCCCTCCCACAGGGGAACGCATTTCAAATGTGGGAGGGGGCTTGCTCCCGATGGCAATCTTTCAGGCACTACAGTGACGGGATCAATCAGCGACCCCGATCCCGCCGCAACAGTTTCCTGACCCGCATCACCAACCCCTTGGCCTCAAACGGCTTGAGCAGGTAGTCATCCTCATGCAACTCCAGCCCGCGCAGGCGATCTTCAATCCCGCCCGGCGTGGTCAGGAACAACACCGGTGTCTCACCCTGCTGCCGGATCGCCTGCTGCAGCTTCCAGGCATTCAGGCCAGGCAACATCACATCCAGGATCACCAGGTCGTATTCGGCGCTTTCGACAAAGCGCTGCGCCGCCATGCCATTGGCCGCGACTTCCACGGTGTAGCCGGCCTCGTTCAAGCCCCGGGCCATCCGCTGTGCCTCTTCGGATTCATGTTCCACTAACAGCACACGCATAACACACCTCGATTGATCAGGTTTGCAGGCTAACACCCTCAGGTGTGCGCCGCCTCTCGTAGCCGCTGCGCATCGAGGATTTCGATCTCGCCGTAGCCCAGGCGCACGATGCCCTGGGCTTGCAGGTCCTTGAGCAAGGCATTGGTGGTCTGGCGCGACAGGCTCAACATCGCCGCCAGGTCTTCCTGGGGCAGTTGCAGCACGCGTTTTGAAGGCGCCATGTCGCCGTAGCCCTCAACGATCATCAACAGCCGGTGGGCCAGGCGCACCGACGCGGGCATCAGGCTGAGCTGTTCGAGGCCGATAAAACTCAGGCGCAGCTTCTGGCTCATCAGCAACGCCAGGTCGCGCCAGTACCGGGGGGACTCCTCGAGGATCTTCAGCAGCGCCTGCTGCGGCACCTGCACTAGCGTGCACGGCCCCGTGGCGCAGGCGTCGTGGGTGCGCGGCAAGCCGTCGAACAGGCAGATCTCGCCGAACCAGTAGGGCGCCCCCACCAGGCTCAACAGCGCTTCCTTGCCGTGCTCATTCACCGCACTGACACGCAACGTGCCCTCGAGCACCGCATACAAGCCGCAGGGCGGGTCGCCGCGCTTGAACAGGTACTGTCCCGCCGTCAGCTGCCGCAGCCGCGCATGGGCCAGCAGACTATGCTGGAAAGGTACGGGCAGGTGACTGAACCAGTGACCGACGGCCAACCGGGCGTGCCAATGCGTCGCATCCATGAGAACTCCGAAGATTGTCGCCCAACTGACAGTTAGTCCCAGGCTGACAGGGCATGATCAAACATCCTACAGGAGGAACAACAATGAAAAGCCTCGTCGATCATCTCAGTCAATACGCCGCCTACCACCGCGACCCACGCAATATCGCCAGCCACTTCATTGGCATCCCGCTGATTGTTGTCGCCGTGGCCGTGCTGCTGTCACGCCCTGAATGGGCTGTGGGCGGGCTGTGGCTTTCCCCGGCGGTGATAGTGGCGCTGTTTTCCGCGTGGTTTTACCTGCGGCTTGAACTGGCCCTGGGCGCGCTGATGACGGTGTTGATGGGCTTGTCTGTATGGGCCGGGCATGCGTTGGCGGCGCAGAGCACGATGGTGTGGCTCAGCAGCGGCGTCGGCCTGTTTGTGGTGGGCTGGGTGATTCAGTTTGTCGGGCATTACTACGAGGGCAGGAAGCCGGCGTTTGTGGACGACGTGTCGGGGCTGATTGTGGGGCCGTTGTTTGTGGTGGCGGAGGTGGCGTTTTTGCTGGGGCTGCGCAAGGGTTTGAAGCAGCAGATCGAAGAGCGCTCGGGACCGGTGGTTCGCCGCGATCTGAAGCCGAGACAGGTCTGAATGTGGGAGGGGGCTTGCTCCCGATGGCGGTGTTTCAGTCAGCTTATCTGCTGCTGACCCACTGCTATCGGGGGCAAGCCCCCTCCCACATTTGGTCCCAGTTTCAGAGTTGGAATTGCGGTGAACTCAGGCTTTTTGCCAGACCTTGGGTTTGAAGAACAGGGTCTCGCCACGGGCCAAACCGGTCAGGCTGTCGTGGTCCTTCACCACTTCGGCTTCGATCAGCTCGGACTGGCCTTCCACCTTGAGCGTCACCCGCGTAGTCGCGCCCAGCGGGCGTATATCACGCACCTCGGCCGCATGGTGATCCTCCAGCTCATGCCGCGACAGCGACACTTCATGCGGACGGAACAGCACATGCTTGTCCTCGCCCAGGTGAAGGCGGTTGGAGTCGCCGAGGAAGTGGTAGACGAAATCGCTGGCCGGGTTTTCGTAGACGTCGCCCGGTGAGCCGATCTGCTCGATCACGCCCTTGTTCATCACCACGATGCGGTCGGCGACTTCCATGGCCTCTTCCTGGTCGTGGGTCACGAACACCGAGGTCAGGTTGATGTCTTCGTGCAGGCGCGCCAGCCAGCGGCGCAGTTCCTTACGCACCTTGGCGTCGAGGGCGCCGAAGGGTTCATCCAGCAGCAGCACTTTCGGCTCGACCGCCAACGCGCGGGCCAGGGCGATACGCTGGCGCTGGCCACCGGAGAGTTGTTCCGGGTAACGGTCGGACAGCCAGTCCAGCTGCACCATGTTCAGCAGTTCGTGAACCTTGGCCGCAATCTGGCTTTCGTTCGGGCGCTGGTTCTTCGGCTTCATGCGCAGGCCGAAGGCGACGTTGTCGAACACGGTCATGTGGCGGAACAGCGCGTAATGCTGGAACACAAAACCGACGTTGCGATCACGCACGTCGTGGCCGGAGACGTCTTCACCGTGGAACACGATGCTGCCGTCATCCGGGGTTTCCAGGCCGGCGATGATGCGCAGCAAGGTGGTCTTGCCGCAGCCGGAAGGCCCAAGCAAGGCCACCAGCTCGCCACTCTGGATATCCAGGTTGATGCTGTCCAGGGCCTTGAAGGCGTTGAAGTTCTTGCTGACGTTACGGACTTCGATCGACATGACTTATTCCTCAGCCGCACTGGCGCGCAGGCGATTAATACGGTTCTCGCTCCACTGCTTGAGCAGCAGGATGAAGAGCGCCAGGATCAGCAGCAGACTCGCCACCGCAAACGCGGCAACGTGGTTGTATTCGTTGTAGAGAATCTCGACGTGCAGCGGCAAGGTGTTGGTCACGCCGCGAATATGGCCGGACACCACCGACACCGCGCCGAACTCCCCCATGGCCCGCGCGGTACACAGCACCACGCCGTAGATCAGGCCCCATTTGATATTCGGCACGGTGACATGCCAGAACATCTGCCAGCCATTGGCGCCCAGCAGGCGCGCGGCCTCTTCTTCCTGGGTGCCCTGCTCCTGCATCAGCGGGATCAGTTCGCGGGCGACGAACGGCACGGTGACGAAGATGGTCGCCAGCACGATGCCGGGCAAGGCGAACACGATCTGGATGTCATGCGCCTGCAACCAAGGGCCAAACAGGCCCTGGGCGCCGAACATCAGCACGTAGACCAGGCCGGCGATCACCGGGGAGACCGAGAACGGCAGGTCGATCAGCGTCACCAGGATGCTCTTGCCACGGAACGAGTACTTGCTCACGCACCAGGCCGCGCTGACGCCGAATACCAGGTTGAGCGGCACCGAAATCAGCACGGCGATCACCGTGAGTTTCAGTGCGGACAACGCGTCCGGTTCAAGGATCGCGGTGAAAAACGCACCGAGGCCGTTCTTCAAGCCCTGGGACACCACGATAAACAGCGGCAGCAGCAGGAACAGGAAGAACACCAGCCAGCCCAGGCTGATCAGGATGCGCCGGGAAACAGCGCTGCCACGGCGGGCTGCGTTGGCCGAGGATGCCGCGGAAATAGACGATTGGGACATGTTCCGCGCCTCCTTATGGACGTTCGATGCGCCGCTGCAACAAGTTGATCAGCAGCAGCAGGACAAAGGAAACCACCAGCATCAGTACGCCAATGGAGGTGGCGCCGCGGTAGTCGTACTGGTCGAGCTTGACCATGATCAGCAACGGCAGGATCTCGGTTTTCATCGGCATGTTGCCGGCGATGAAAATCACCGAGCCGTACTCACCGACGCCACGGGCAAACGCCAGGGCGAAGCCGGTCAGCCAGGCGGGCAGCAGCGCGGGGACGAGGATGTAGCGGAACACCTGCAACGGCTTGGCGCCCAGGCAGGCGGCGGCTTCTTCGATTTCCCGGGGGATATCGGCGAGTACCGGCTGCACCGTGCGCACCACGAACGGCAGGGTCACGAAGGTCAGCGCCAGGGTGATGCCCAAGGGGCTGTAGGCGATCTTGAAGCCCAGGTCGGCGGCGAACTGGCCCACCAGGCCGGTCGGCGTGTACAGCGCAGTCAGGGCAATACCGGCCACGGCGGTGGGCAGGGCGAACGGCAGGTCGATCATCGCATCGATGATCTTGCGGCCGGGGAAGGTGTAGCGCACCAGCACCCAGGCCAGCAGCGTGCCGATCACGCCATTGATCAGGGCGGCGTACAGCGCGGTGCTGAAGCTCAGTTTCAACGCCGCCAGCACACGGGGTGCGGAGATGATGTTCCAGAACTGATCCCAGGTGAGTTGAGCGGCGTGTACGAACATCGCCGCGAGGGGGATGAGTACGATCAGGCTGAGGTACACCACGGTGTAGCCCAGCGTCAGCCCGAAGCCGGGTATGACGGGGGAAATACGACGCGACATAAGAGTCCTTGGTTAAAGGTAGAAACCACTGTAGGAGCGAGCTTGCTCGCGAAGACCTCAAGGGCACCGCGCTCATTCAGAATGCCCGCGTCATCGTTGACGATCTTCGCGAGCAAGCTCGCTCCTACCGGTACTTTGGCTTACTGCGCCGTGTAGATCTGGTCGAACACGCCACCGTCGTTAAAGAATTTCGGCTGGGCAGTTTTCCAGCCGCCGAAGTCTTTGTCGATAGTCACCAGGTCCAGTTTCGGGAACTGCTGGGCGTATTTGGCGGCCACTTTTGCATCCCGTGGGCGGTAGAAGTTCTTCGCCGCAATCTCCTGGCCAGCCGGGCTGTACAGGTGCTTGAGGTATTCAGTGGCGATCTCGGTGTTGCCCTTTTTCTCGGCGTTCTTGTCGACCACGGCCACCGGCGGCTCCGCGAGGATCGACAGGGACGGCACGACGATGTCGAACTTGTCGGCGCCGCCGTCTTCTTTCAGGGCCAGGAAGGCTTCGTTTTCCCAGGCCAGCAACACGTCGCCCTGACCGTTGTTGACGAAGGTAATGGTCGAGCCGCGCGCGCCGGTGTCGAGGATCGGCACGTGCTTGAACAGCTCCTTGACGTATTCCTGGGCCTTGGCTTCGCTGCCACCGGATTTCAGGCCGTAGGCCCAGGCGGCAAGGAAGTTCCAGCGCGCGCCGCCGGAGGTTTTCGGGTTGGGCGTGATCACCGACACGTCTTTCTTGATCAGGTCGCCCCAATCCTTGATGCCTTTAGGGTTGCCCTTGCGCACCAGGAACACGATGGTCGAGGTGTAGGGGGTGCTGGCGTCCGGCAGGCGGGTCTGCCAGTTTTCCGGCAGGGTCTTGCCCAGCTTGGCGATTTCGTCGATGTCACCGGCCAGGGCCAGAGTCACCACGTCGGCGCGCAGGCCGTCGATCACCGCCCGGCCTTGCTTGCCCGAACCCCCGTGGGATTGCTGGATCTTGACGGTGTCGCCGGGGTGGGACTGTTTCCAGAAGTTGGTGAACTCAGCGTTGTAGTCCTGGTACAGCTCACGGGTAGGATCGTACGAGACGTTGAGCAACTCGTAGTCCTTGGCAACGGCGGAACCGGCAAACACGGCGCTGGCCAGGGCGGCCAGGGCATAACGGCGAATCGACGACATAGAAGCTCCTGAAAATTCTGGGTGTTGGCTTTTTCTTATAGTGACGGGGTCTATCGCCGTTATTGCTTAGCTCGGTTTGTTACCCGGGTTCTGCAAACGGAATTTTTCCTTGCGTTCGATCTGTACCACTTGAGCGTTGTGCACAGTGATTTCCACCGCGCCAAACCGCAGATCGCGCAAGGCGCTCTGGATCTCGCGCAAAATGGCTGCTTCGTCCTGGCCGTCGACGCTACGTAGAGATGCGCTCATGGTCTCGCTCCTGAAATGAATAGTGCCTCGCAGTGGCGGCACTGCTTGCGGCGTAGGGCGATAGTAGATAAGCGCGGATATTCTTAAAAATACTATTTAAGAATGTTTATATAACCAGAAAGAATTTTCTGGCAGGACGTGGGGTTGCACGCGGGTTTTGCGACCGAGCGCTGAAATAACGCCTTGTGAATATCCAAATGTGGGAGGGAGCAAGCCCCCTCCCACATTTGAATGCATTTCAAGCCTGGATGGCGGGGGCGCAGTCCCAGTCAATGGCCTGCGCCGGCATCGGCCGCCCAAACCAGTACCCCTGGCCCATATCGCAGTGCTGCTCCAACAAGAACCGCGCCTGCTCCACCTGTTCGATCCCCTCGGCATGCACCTGCATGCCCATGCTTTTCGCCAGGGCGATCACTACCCGCACGATGGCGGCATCGTCTTCGTCCCACGGCAGCCCGGCGACAAAGCCCTGGTCGATCTTGAGTTTCTGCACCGGCAGGCGCTTGAGGCGCAGCAGGGAGGAATAGCCGGTGCCGAAGTCATCGATGGCCAGGCGCAAGCCCAGTTCACGCAGGCGGTGCAGTTGTTCCAGGGCCACTTCGGGGTCGTCCATCACCGCGCTTTCAGTGACTTCCAACTCCAGGAAGGCCGGATCCAGGCCGGTAGCGTGCAGCACCTGGGCGACTTGATCGTAGAGTTCGCGCCGGGCAAACAGGCGGCTGGATACATTGATTGCAATAAAGCTCAGCGGCGCGCCGTCGGCCAGCCATCGGCACATCTGTCGGCAGGCCTGGTCCATCACCCATCCATCGATCTCGGCAATCAACCCGGTGCGTTCGGCGATGGGGATGAAATCACCCGGCGGCACCAGGCCACGCTCGGGGTGTTGCCAGCGCACCAGTGCTTCGACGCCGATCAGGCGGCTGGTGTGCAAGTCGTGCACCGGTTGGTAGTAGACGCGCAGCTCCTGTTGTTCGAGGGCGCGGCGCAGTTCGCTGGCGATTTCCACCCGGTTCTGCGCGTGGGCGGTGAGTTCTTCGGTGTACAACGCGTAGCCTTCGCGGCCCACGCTTTTGGCCTTGAAGAGCGCGGAATCGGCGTTGCGCAACAATTGCTCGGCGCTCAGGGCATCATTGGGGAACAGGCTGATGCCGATGCTGGCGCTGATAAACAGCTGATGGCCGTCAAAGATGAACGGCTGCTTCATCACATCCAGCATGCGCTGCGCCAAAGCCGCCGCCTGCACTACCTGTGAGCAGTTTTCCGCGAGCACCGCGAACTCATCCCCGCCCAAGCGCGCCAGGGTCACGCCGGGGCCGAACAGCGCCTTGAGCCGCTCGCCCACCAGCTTGAGCAACTGGTCGCCCACATTATGGCCAAGGCTGTCGTTGATGATCTTGAAGTGATCCAGGTCCAGCAACAGCAGGGCGCAGCCGCGCTTGTGGAGTTGCGCCGAGGCCAGCGCCTGCTCGGCGCGGTCGGTGAACAGCAGGCGGTTGGGCAGGTCGGTCAGCGGGTCGTGGTGGGCCAGGTGGGCCAGTTCGTGCTCGGAATCCTTGATGGCGCTGATGTCGGAAAACACCGCGACGTAATGGCTGATATGGCCCAGGTCATCGCGAATCACGCGAATGGTTTGCCACTGTGGATAAATCTCACCGCTTTTGCGCCGATTCCAGATTTCACCGCTCCATTCACCGGTGTGTTCCAGGGTCTGGAACATCTGTTGATAGAAATTCGACGAATGGCGACCGGACTTGAACAGGCTCGGCTGCCGGCCCATGACGTCATCGCGCTGGTAGCCGGTGATTTCCATGAAGGCCCGGTTCACATGCACGATCAGGCCCTTGGCGTCGGTGACCAACACTCCTTCGCGGGTGCAATCGAACACGGCAGCAGCCTGGCGCAGGCGCTCGCGGTTCTCTTTCAAGGGTTGCTGCTGGTCGGCCTGGGCAGATCGGGCACAGATCAGGTAGATCAACCAGGCACTGAGCGCCACCCACACGTAACCGCGCACCTGCAACCACCGGTGCAGGTCGGTCGGATTATCGAGAAACTCGATCAATACCCGATGAGTGAGGCCTATCCAGACGCTCGAAGCCAGCAGGTATACCAGCCCAGCACGCAGGGCTCCTCGGTATGAAAACAGCATATGCCCAGTAATCCTTACTAAAAACCCAGAATCGTCCTACAAAGAATGGGGATTATAGGATATGTAACATCTCGTAAGTCTTATCTGAAAGGGCCGCTGGTTTTCTCTGTAGGCTTAGTGATAATGCGTGTGCTGTTCTTTTCTTTATCTGAGGGCCATACAGCCTATGTGGTACAACGGTTTTCTTGACTTGTCGGCCTGGCAACTGGTGGCAGTCACTCTGTTGATGACCCACGTGACCATCGTTGGGGTCACGGTCTATCTGCACCGCTATTCAGCCCATCGCTCCCTGGAGCTCAATGCCGGCCTGAAACACTTCTTCCGCTTCTGGCTGTGGCTGACCACAGCGCAGAACACCCGCGAGTGGACCGCCATCCACCGCAAGCACCACGCCAAGTGCGAAACCGTCGACGACCCGCACAGCCCGGTGATCAAGGGCCTGTCCACCGTATTGCGCAAAGGCGCCGAGCTGTACCGTGCCGAGGCCGAAAACCCCGAGACCCTGCGCATCTACGGCAAGAACTGCCCGGACGACTGGATCGAGCGCAAGATCTACACTCCTTATCCGCTGCTGGGTGTGGCGATCATGGGCGTGATCGACCTGCTGCTGTTCGGCACCATCGGCATCACCATCTGGGCAATCCAGATGATGTGGATTCCGTTCTGGGCCGCCGGCGTGATCAACGGCCTGGGCCATGCCGTGGGCTATCGCAACTTCGAATGCCGTGACGCCGCCACCAACCTGGTGCCGTGGGGCATCATCGTCGGCGGCGAAGAGCTGCACAACAATCACCACACCTACCCCAACTCGGCCAAGCTGTCGGTGAAGAAGTGGGAGTTCGACCTGGGCTGGGCATGGATCAAGGTGTTCAGCTTCCTGCGCCTGGCCAAGGTGCAGCGCGTGGCACCGATTGCCCACCGCGTGGAAGGCAAGGGCCACCTGGACATGGACACCGCCATGGCGATCCTCAACAACCGCTTCCAGATCATGGCCCAGTACCGCAAGTTGGTGATCGGCCCGTTGGTCAAGCAGGAACTGGAAAAAGTCGATCACTCGGTGCGCCACCAGTTCCACCGCGCCAAACGCCTGCTGTCGCGGGAAACCAGCCTGCTGGACGACCGCCACCACCTGCGGATCCAGAGCATGCTGGAACACAGCCAGGCGCTGAAAGTGATCTACGAAAAACGCCTGGCGCTGCAGCAGATCTGGCTCAAGACCAGCTCCAACGGCCACGATATGCTCGCCGCCATCAAGGAATGGGTGCACGAGGCCGAGGCCAGCGGCATCCAGTCCCTGCGGGATTTTGCCCACCAATTGAAGACCTATTCGCTGCGTCCTGCGGCGGTCTGACAGTCGCGTGGGAGGGCTTGCCCTCCCACCCATCAGCTTTTTGGCGCCATTTCTCGGACACCGCCAATCGAGCCTGTTGACGGAACTTCACTGCAATTCGCCTCTCTCAATGAACACTTCGCCATCATGGTGGCCCCTTGTAGTGACCGCTGCTCGATCTTGCGGCGCGCCCAGAGAGAGTTGTGCCGATGGTTCTCGAAAAGCCCTTCACCGCCGACAGCCCTACCGCTGACCCTCCGCGTCCGGCCGCGGCAGCAACCCTGCTGGCACTGGTACATGCCCAGGGCGAAGTCGAGCGACTGAGTGAGCGCGAACAATTGCTCAGTTCTCTGCTGGTCAGCGTAAACGCCGTGCTGTGGGCCATCGATTGGCAGACCCGCCGCGTGCTCTACGTCAGCCCGGCATACGAGCGGATTTTTGGACGTTCCGCCGGCCTGCTGCTGGCCGACCACCGCGAATGGCGCAATAGCATTCACCCCGAAGACCTCGATTACGCCGAACACAGCCTGGCGCGCGTGCTGGAGCAGGGTGCCGTGGAAGACCGCGAGTACCGCATCATCACCGCCGACGGGCAGATCCGCTGGCTGAGCGACAAGTGCTACATCAACCAGCAGGTCGAACCCGGCGAGCCGGTGATCGTCGTCGGCATGGCCGAAGACATCACGGAAAAAAAACAGCTGGAACTGGAGCTGCACCGTCTCGCCACCACCGACGTGCTGACCCAGAGCAGCAACCGCCGACACTTCTTCGAATGCGCCAACCAGGCCTTCGACAGCGCCTGCGCCCAAGGCGCGCCGCTGGCCTTCCTGCTGCTGGACATCGATGACTTCAAGGACGTCAACGACACCTACGGCCACCTAGAGGGCGACCAGGTGCTGCGGCGTATCGCCGAGAGCGGTCGCGGGGTCCTGCGCCGTGGCGACCTGTTCGGGCGCATTGGCGGCGAAGAGTTCGCCGCAGTCCTGCCAGGTTGCGCGCCGGAGATGGCGCTGCAGGTGGCCGAGCGCCTGGGCAAGGAGATTCAGGCGCTGAGCTTCAGCTATGAGGGCCAGGCGTTCAGCGTGACCATCAGCCAGGGCCTGGCCAGCCTGACCGAGGAAGACTCCACCCTGGACAGCCTGTTCGCCCGCGCCGATGCCGCCATGTATGAGGCCAAGCGCCTGGGCAAGAATCGCGTGATCGCGGGCTGACGCCGACCACTTCCGGTTGCAGCAACAGAAATCCAATCTGGGAGGCCCCACGACCTCTCGACGTAGCGCTGTCGCGCAGCAAACTGGAACCTCTGTGGCGAGCGGGCTTGTCGAAGCGTCGCACCGCCCGCGTTGGGCTGCGCAGCAGCCCCAGAACCAAGCGCGGAGGAGTGCCTGATACACCGCATTCGTCTTTATTAGGGGCGCTTCGCACCCCAACGCGGGACAAGCCCGCTCACCACAAGAATGCGGTTGCCTGAAATTGTTTATGCAAGACTCAGGATTTTAGAGTGAAATTTTTTACCCTTTAAAATCAGTAAGTTATTTTAAATTTGATAAGAGCTGGCTTGCTTCAGGCACAAAAAAACCCGCCGAAGCGGGTTTTTCTTATCGATCAGGCCAACTGCCGCTTACAGCTCGGAGAAGCACTCTTCGATGATCGCCAAGCCTTTGTCCAACTGCTCGTCCGGCGAGGTCAGCGGCACCAGTACGCGCAACACGTTGCCGTAGGTGCCGCAGGACAGCAGGATCAGGCCCTTGTCACGCGCCTTGGCCACCACGGCGGCAACGGCCGCAGCGTTTGGCTTGTGGCTGTCGCCGTCTTCGAACAACTCGACCGCGATCATCGCGCCCAGGGCACGCACGTCACCGATCACCGGGTACTTGGCTTGAATCGCCTTGAGGCCAGTCACCAGGCGCTCGCCGACAGCCTTGCAGCGGTCCAGCAGGTGCTCTTCCTCAAACACGTCCATCACCGCCAGCGCAGCGGCGCAGGCGATCGGGCTACCGGCGTAGGTGCCGCCCAGGCCACCAGGGGCAATGGCGTCCATGTATTCGGCCTTGCCGCACACACCGGCCAGGGGGAAACCGCCAGCGATAGATTTGGCGAAGGTGGTCAGGTCGGCGGCAACGCCCATCTGTTCCATGGCGAAGAAGGTACCGGTACGGCCGGCACCGGTTTGCACTTCATCGGCGATCAGCAGGATGCCGTGCTTGTCGCACAGTTCGCGCAGGCGCTTCATGAACGGCTTCGGCGCGACGTAGAAACCGCCTTCGCCTTGGACCGGCTCGATGATGATGGCGGCAATATCACGCGGCTCGGCATCGTTCTTGAAGATGCGTTCGATGCTGGCGATGGAGTCGTCGTCGCTGACACCGTGCAGTTCGTTCGGGTACAGCGCGCGGAACACGCCGCCTGGCATCAGGCCCATGCCGGCCGAGTAAGGCACGACTTTACCGGTGAGACCCAGGGTCATCATGGTGCGGCCGTGGTAGGCGCCGGTGAAAGCGATCACGCCGGCACGGCCAGTCGCGGCACGGGCGATTTTCACGGCGTTTTCAACGGCTTCGGAACCGGTGGTGACCAACAGGGTTTTCTTGGCGAAATCGCCGGGGACCTTGGCGTTCACTTTTTCGCACACTTCGACGTACGGCTCGTAGGCCAGTACCTGGAAACACGTGTGGGTCAGCTTGTTCAGCTGTTCGGTCACGGCAGCGATGATTTTTGGGTGCACGTGGCCGGTGTTCAGCACGGCGATACCGCCGGCGAAATCGATGAACTCGCGACCTTCAACGTCGGTCACCGTGGCGTTCTTCGCGGACTCGGCGAAGATCGGGTGAATCTGGCCAACACCGCGCGGTACAGCGGCTTCGCGGCGTTTCATCAGGGAAGCGTTGGTCTTGCTCATAAAGTCCTCATTCGCCACTCATCGGGTGGCGTTGCTCAAGGAATACGTGGCGGGGAGGCAACTACGGCAGCATGCGATGATCGACTGCCACAGCTTTCCCGGCCACTACGAATAACGGTGTGAAACACGCAAAGGGTCAGCGCTCTCGTGCCCTTTGCGTTTACTGCAATCCCTTCCCGGCTTAGATGCCCAGGCAGAGGTATTTGATTTCCAGGTAATCCTCGATCCCGTACTTGGAGCCTTCACGGCCCAGGCCCGAGGCCTTGATGCCGCCGAACGGCGCCACTTCGTTGGAGATCAACCCGGTGTTGACCCCGACCATGCCGTACTCCAGGGCCTCGGCCACACGGAACACACGGCCCAGGTCGCGGGCGTAGAAGTAGGACGCCAGGCCGAACTCGGTGTCGTTGGACATCGCGATCACTTCGGCTTCGTCTTTGAAGCGGAACAGCGGCGCCAGCGGGCCGAAGGTTTCTTCCTTGGCGACGGCGGCGTTTTTCGGCACGTCGACCAGGATGGTCGGCTCAAAGAAGTTGCCCTCCATGACCTTGCCACCGGCCAACAGCTTGGCGCCTTTGCTCAGGGCATCAGCAATATGCTCCTGGACCTTGGCCACGGCTTTTTCGTCGATCAGCGGGCCGGTGGTGGTGCCTTCTTCCAGACCGTTGCCGATCTTCAATTTGGCCACCGCGACTTTCAGTTTTTCCGCAAACGCGTCGTACACCGAATCCTGGATGTACAGGCGGTTGGCGCAGACGCAGGTCTGGCCGTTGTTGCGGTACTTGGAGATGATCGCGCCTTCGACGGCCTTATCCAGGTCCGCGTCGTCGAACACGATGAATGGCGCGTTGCCGCCCAGCTCCAGGGAAACTTTCTTGATGTCCTTGGCGCATTCGGCCATCAACTGGCGACCGATTTCGGTCGAACCGGTGAAGGACAATTTACGCACGATCGGGTTGCTGGTCAGCTCGCCGCCGATGTCGCCGGCGCTGCCGGTAACCACACTCAGCACGCCTTTCGGGATACCGGCACGGTGCGCCAGCTCAACCAGGGCCAGGGCCGAGAACGGGGTTTGCGAAGCCGGCTTGATCACCATGGTGCAACCGGCGGCCAGGGCCGGGCCGGCTTTACGGGTGATCATCGCGGCCGGGAAGTTCCACGGGGTGATGGCGGCGGTCACGCCGATAGGCTGCTTGATCACGATCAGGCGCTTGTCGGGCTGGTGGCCGGGAATCACGTCGCCATAGATGCGCTTGGCTTCTTCGGCGAACCACTCGATAAAGGACGCGGCGTAGACGATTTCGCCCTTGGCTTCGGCCAATGGCTTGCCTTGTTCCAGGGTCATCAGGCGACCGAGATCGTCCTGGTTTTCGATCAGCAGCTCGAACCAACGACGCAGCTTGTTGGCGCGCTCCTTGGCGGTCAGCGCACGCCAGGCCGGCAGCGCCTTGTCGGCGGCCTCAATGGCGCGGCGGGTTTCCGCGGCGCCCATCTTTGGCACGGTGCCGATAATCTCGCCCGTGGCAGGGTTGTTGACCTTGATGGTCTGGCCGTTGTCTGCATCCACCCAAGCGCCATCGATAAAGGCCTGCTGGCGGAACAACTGGGAATCTTTGAGCTGCATGTCGGCTTTCCTTAACAGCACCGCGCGCACGCGGAGCGAATTAGAGTTGTTGAAAGGCGCCTTGTGGGCTGCCGTCAGGGAAATCAGCCCCCGCGCGCGCGATCAGTGAATAGCGCACGAGAGACAGAGCGTTTGAAATCTCAAACGAATCCTAGGATCAATGGGGGTACAGGGCAATAGTCTGTTCGAAAAAAAGAACGAAAACGGCGCATTTGCCGGATTTTTCTGATCAGCGTGATTTGAGCGCGTTCCGCCGCGTTGACCAACGGCGCCCGGCGCAGGGCCTTCCAGCGGCAAATTCCTACTGGGAAACGGCCAAAGACCGGCATGGACGCCCAAGGTCGACATGGGTATGATGTCGCCCGCACAAGCATCCGTAGCTCAGCTGGATAGAGTACTGCCCTCCGAAGGCAGGGGTCGTGGGTTCGAATCCCGCCGGGTGCACCACATACTGGTTTCTGGCTGTCTCAGACAGTCTACGAAACACCCCAAGAAGCCCGCCCTGTGCGGGCTTTCTTGTTTCTGGCTGTTCACCTCTGTCCCCCTATACCTTCCCACTGCGTGGATAAAAAATAGAACTCGGGGATACAGGCCCATTGAATGCTCTGAAATCAAACGTCTTCCATTGTCAGTCACGGTTTTAGCGTCTTTGCGTTCGCTCTTGGCGCTGGACTGACAATGCCCTGGAGTCCATCGCCGCCGCGCACTCAGATGGCTTATTGGTGCTCGATGAAATCGACATGTGCGATCCACGCATCATTGGCGAAACGGTTTACATGCTGGGTAATGGCAGTGGCAAAGCACGCGTCAATGATCGAAGCCAGGCCGGTCGTCACGTTCAGGAATAGCGTTTGTTGTTTCTCTCGACCGGGGAAGGCTCGGGTGGTCGACCATATTGCGCCACACCATTGAGCGGTTTGTCTCGACGTCACTACCTAAATCAGCAAGCGGACAGGCCCAACGTGCTGCCACTCGTTTTGGGTTGGCCGCTGCCGCTGGAGAGTTGGCCACCGCCTTGGGGATAACAGGTTGGCCTGAGGGTGGAGCGACCACTGCGGCAAAGGTTTGTCTCAATGCCTGGCTGAATGAGCGCGGCGGCGCCGGAAACTTCGAGAGTGATGCCATCGTGGCGCGGCTTCGCCAAGTGATCGAGCGTTTTGGAGAGAGCCGTTTCACTCGCTGGGAATCCGCCGCCGCCAAGATCGACGAGCACGGCCCTCGCACCATTGACCGGTTGGGCTTTCGCAAGACGCTGGAGCATGGCCTGGGTGATGCGCCGCACACCACCACTACCTACTACGTACTGCCCGAGGCTTGGTGTTCCGAAGTCTTCAAAGGCATGAACCTGAACGCCGTGAACAAAGAGCTATTGAGCCGCGCCATTTTAGAGCCTGGCAGCGATGGCAAAGCGGCTCAATCGGTAAGGCTGCCGGGCATGCCTAAAGCCCGTGCCTACGTTTTTAACTCCTCCGCACTCATGGCGGATGACAGCGGGCACTCCTTCGAGGCCGCATAAATTAGTTATCCATTTTAGCCTGCCATTCCGGCAAGCCTTTCGCAGCACCATATATAAATGGAGATACCCGCATGTCTAACAGAAACTCGATTTCAACCCCCGAAATTAAAGCGGCTCAGAACAAATACGCAGCTCAACGTGAAACGCTCCACGAACTGGAGAGGACCAAGAAGCAGCTAACCCACAAGTTAACGGCCTTGGTTGCTGAGGACACTCTGGACAAGGAAGCAAGAGCATCGGCGCATGACAAGGCGCTCAAAGCCTACAGTGCGGCTATTGCTGCCGGCGATACGGCTGCAGAAGCCGAAGCAGACACAGCTCTGCAATCAATCCTTGGCGAGTCGAACAGAAGCCGTGGCAAGCATCTGGCTCGAACTGCTGCCATCGCTAAACTTGAACAGGAAGTGGTTGAAATCGACCAACGACTTGAACAGTGCGCCCAAGAGTTGGAGGTTTCAAACAAAGAGCTCTTGAGAGCAATCATGTACAAACGAGCGGAGCAAATAAGAAGCAGCGCTAATGAGTTCGTGGCAGTAGCCAAACGGTATCAGCAAGTCGCACAGCTCATGGGGCTACACGGTTCCTTGCAGGACATTCGGATTCCCATGCCTCCCACTCACAGGGAAGACCGATTTCAATACGTCGGCCCTCTCACAATCAGTCCAGGCCCTGCGAGGCCGACAGTTGAGGAACTGCTGTTGGACTGAATGACACAGCATCAACGTGGAACACCTTTTTCCCCTGGAACACGCGGTGTTCCACCTCAAATAAAAAGGTGTTCCAGCCTGAAAGCCACGTACTCCGTGGCTTTCAGCTTTAGTGGAACACCTGGAACACCTGGAACACCGTTTTTTGAGGGGTATTGGTTTTTAAGCTCCGTCACCCCGTCACATTCGGCGCCGTCAGCGAGGTTCTGTAAGAAAAGTCCGTATGGTTAGAATCGCGCCATGATTGGCTGGAGGCCCGCATGTCAAAGCGTTACGAACTCTCCGATGCATCTTGGGAATTGATCAAGGATCTGGTTTTTCCCGAGCAGAGGATGGGTCGACATCGAACACGCCTTTACGCGCTGCTTACAGCCGATCAGACTCTTCCTCCGACACCAAATACTCAACAAAATCCAAGTAGGAACCCCATACTTCAGGTGCTGTCATCAATGCTTCTTTACCAATGCGGTTAACATCAATCGCATCACACCAGAGCACCTGCCCCAACTGGGAGTTGCAGTCCATCACGATTAGACCTTCAGCAGGCTCCCCCAACACAAGATAATTTGAAGAAAGTGGGCCACTGCTTCTCAAGCGCTTCGTTTCAACAAGAACATTAGTTGGAGATTCCCAACCGATCTGGTACAGCGGTAAAACATAAATACCACTTCCGTCAAAAAACTCCCCCACCAATTTGAAGCTACTGGGAAGTGATACTTTCAACTCATGCTCCAGCTTTTCAATAAAATCCGGGGCCACTGCGCGAATACCATTCAACGACTCAAATCGACTCCTTACCATCTCTAAGCTTGACATACCAACCTCACTGTTTTTTACACGCCACTGCCAATATTCTCTAGGTTTTGTACGGAAAGTATTGCCGTATACAACGTGGGCAGCAGCGGGGTTTGCCACGCACATGCCAGACCGAATCTACTACATCTATCCTCACACAAATCACTCCTGACGCAACCTTGCCGACCGTTGAGGAGCGGCTCTCGGACTGAATCAACAGACTATCAACGTGGAACACCTTTTGCCGCTGGAACACCTGTGTTCCAGCTCAAATAAAAAGGTGTTCCACTCTGCAAGCCCCGTAACTCGTGGCTTTCAGCCTTAGTGGAACACCTGGAACACCGTTTTTTGAGGGGTATCGGTTTTTAACCTCCATCACCCCATCGCATTGCGCGCCTTCAGCGAGCATCAGAGGGTCACCACACGCCTGCCGCCAAGCGTCTAGACAGCAGGCAAAACAACACCTTTTCGCGCTGTTCATGGGTCCTTTGGGAGGTTATTTGGATTGGGGTAATTCGAACCCCGATCTTTTTACAGATTCAAGTGGCTTTAGGGGGTTCCGTATCCGGTTGAGTATTAGGTTAGTAGATAGCCGAGACAGCCTAGCTAAACCTTGCCAGTTCTTACTAGTGCTGTTGCGGTGTCAGGCGGAGCAATGGGCCTGGGCGGTCGCCTCAACAGCACTCGCTGGAGGTGATACCGATGGAGGGGCTCGGGATGAGTGAATCTTCAACACCCCAACCCCAAATCAGATGTTCCGCTCGTTTCTTTGAATCCTAATAACAAGGGCAGCGCAGCTAGGGCATTGGTCCACCATTATCGTAATCTAAAGATATGGAGCAAAATGAAAACGGCGTAGATTAGGGCACGTACCGCATCTACTGACTTACGCGCGCAGTTTGCAAGCTCCAGGACACAGCTCACTCAACGCATTGCGTCAACAATAAATCTTAGCAACGTGCTCTAAATCTGCGTCAAAATCATGATCACTACCGAAACGAGGGACTGTCATTCTGCGCACCTTAGCCCGCCGCGTTGCGCTACCCATTTATACATATATACAACCCCATAAATTTGGTGCATGGTTAGGTGGAAAATTGACGAAACGACAACTTTACTTGTAAAGTGAGTAAACTACTAAAGCATACATATTCACCACGCATCAATCATAAAGGTATCGAGCTATTTGAAGCCTAAAAAATAGAATGAGACAACCAACCCTAATCAACCTCACTAACCCAATTAAAATATATCGCACTTTCGACGGACAATAAAATGCTGAATGGAAATCCGGCCGCAAGACTTCTAGAAATAATACTAGAAGCAAAAGACGCAAACAAAAACGCAAACACTCTAATAGTTTGGGAGAAAATCCTCAAAAGTGAAAATAATCTAGCGCTGACGCACGAAAGACTGGCTAAAGTTATAAAGTTATCTGAAGAGACATGTGAGACTGTAAAAAGCCTTTTCCCCAGACAGATTCGACCTACCGACGCTTGGAAGAATGCATTAGACCAAGCTTTTGCGGGCCAAAATATGCTCGCAAACTTTAATTCCTTCATTGACTATATAGATAATACTGCAATTGATCATCTTACAGCTGCGGTAGACTTACTAGAATCCAAGCAGCCGACCATTCTAAGCGCCGAAGAAATAGAAGACTACACGAAGAAAATAAACGAGCTAATCGCAGAAATTTTAAATTCTTCATTGGAGGAAAAAGTTAAGGAGTACATGGTCAGATCACTGCGAAAAATAGTAATAGCTCTTGAGGAATACAGGTTGGCGGGTTCAATCCCAATTACAAACTCAATAGAGCAAATACTCGGACATGGCTTTTTTGATAAAGATTATGCTAACGCGCTGTCCAATACAAAAGAGGGGTCAAAACTAATGAGCATCCTTGGCGGGCTAGCGGATGCAGTCACAGTAGCTACGCCAATTGTTCAAATGTTATTACCAGAATCGATTAGAAAACTTCTGGGCACTTCAACTTAATTCAAACCATGTGCCCAGCACCAAATAATCGGGGAAGCAATCTCAAAAAAAAGACTCCGTCCCTTGGAAAACTCATCAACAAAATTAACTATAATAAAAACCCCTACAGCCATCCAATATTGGATGGCCGTCCTTCGATAAACTAGTCTATCATTTCACCAAAAGCATCCCAATCCAATTGCCCGAGTGCCTGGGTAAGAGAAGACAGTTCCATCTCAAGCTGTGAGTTCCCACCAGTATCAACTCTCACAACAGACAGCAAGGCAATTACAACCTCACGCCTCAAAGCTTTCATTGACGGTTTTTCTTTGTTAGCTATTTGCTGCCACAGCGTCTCAGCATTCAATACCTCACCGTTTGCCAATTCCCATTTACATTTAAGGGCTAAAATAGAATCGCGCTGAGTAATATTAAATCGTTGCTCCGCCTCACGAAGATGAGTTGCCGCCTCAGGAAGTTCGTCAGTAGCAATTTCGCACTTGATCCGCTGAGAGAGCATCGCAAAAGGAGGACGACTAGTTGCCTCAATAGCTTGCCGAGCCATTTCACGTGCCACTACCTTGTTGCCAAACCTGAACTCTACGGTCGAGGACCTATGAAGGAAAAATCCTCGCTTATCTACTTCTTCAAGATCAATTAAAGCTTTTCTCGCTACAGCTTCATCTCCATCGGCCACCGCAATTGTAACCAACAGATCGACCACGTATCTATTTTTTCTATCACTGCTTCCCTGAGCCAAAAGGAGATGTTCTTTTGCTTTCGGAAAGTTTCCAGAATGGAAATAACAACTGGCCAGTTCACGATTTATTGCAACCCCCTTTCTTCCACGTTTTACGGCTTCCTCATAATTACGAATTGCTTCTGGGAGATCGGATTGCAGGCGCGCACTGAAGCCGAGTAAGAAATAATATTCCTTGAGCGCTCCTAAGTCTCTTAGCTTTTGAACCTGAACTACTGCTTCCGGAAAATTTCCGAGCTGCGCGTGTGAACGAACAAGGAAGCTTCGAGCATCAATATTATCAGGTCGAATGTTCAAGGCTTGCTCACCTATTTCGATCGCGCGATCATACTCACGCTGATGATAAAAATCCTCTGTTAGCCTTACTAAGTCTGCTGGAAAACTAATCTCATCGTCAGTCGGCTCTAATCTTGCAAGTTGCCGCGCGCGATAAAGACTACGTAGAACTGTTAAACCACCGCGCTCGACGCCTACATCTTTTACAAACTTCTGTAATGCCTTGGCTACTTTTAAATGCGGAGTTTTCCACCGATCAAATAGATGTTGAGCCGCCTCCAGGAGAGGGTCCGAAAGGCGATAGAAACCGTCCTCATTAACTTCCAAAACAGAATGGTTAATCAGTTCACCCAGTATCTGCGCCAGTACGGCAGCACCAAGTCCTGTGGACTCTCCCACGACCGCGTAAGGAAGCGGACTATAAAAAGCAAGCACCTCAAGTACATTAGCTTTAGATGATCTACTTTCAACACCGTTCAACGCAGCAGAGAGAACTCTAGTACGAAAGTCTATCATTGGCCGTGGCTCACTCAGTAGCAAATCGAGCCCACCACTTGCAGCCAACTCTCCAGCGTAATACGCAGCTGGAGGATATCCTCTGACGAACTCAGCAAGCATCTTGATTTGAGGTCCATCAAAGCGAACTTCTTTATCACTCAGAACTTTAACCAAGAGATGTTCTATATCATCACCTGAAAGCGCTCTTACTGGCTCACATACCACTCCATCATAGGCAGCTTGAGGACCGGTTAAACCACTAGGCATTCTTCTTAAAACCATGCCAAGATAGAGCCCCTTATTCCTAGAGGCCACATCTATTATCGCACGACAAACTTTCGATATACTTCCATCCTCCGTAACCAGCCCTCCAGCATCAACTAAGGTTAAGAAAGATCTATCGCTTGAATTTGTAAGATATTTCTCTAAGCGTTCAAGTGAAGCATTTTCGGACTCCCCACGTATAGTATCTCCAAGAACCTTCAAGGACTTAATATCTGCCCAAAACTCTTTTTCCTCGGCCAGCTTAAATAGTAAGTCAGGAAGCTCATCGCCATTTTCAACTTCCAACGCAACGAAATCTTTATATTGCAAATAACTACGCGCTACATCTTCAAGTAATGTCTTTCGACCTATACCAGGCAATCCCCACAAGGCCAAAATTCTCGGGAGCTCCCTAGCTACAGGGTTCAATGCTTTACTAATTCTGTCACGTTCCGCGCCTCTACCAAAAAAATACGTAGAACGTGTGGCTCCAAGTCTCTTGTCTAATACCTGCGCAATCTCTCGCGCAACCGCGCTAGGTGATTTCGCGTTAACAACTAACCCTTTGCTAAGCCAAGGAGGCAAATCAGAATGTGTCACGTCATCAAGGAGAAAAACTAAAGCGTCACTCAAAAGCCCTGTTAAACGTTTGTCTTCAGCGATGTCTATTTCGTATGACACCCAATGTGATTTTAGAGCTTCCCTACTTGCAAAAAGCACGAACGTTTCAGCAGAGGTAAGACATTTGGAAATTTCGTTTTTAAAATCTTGACCTATATCGAATTGATGCCGATCAAGTAAGTAATGTTGACGCCCTAGTAGCTTTCCAACTTCTTCGACAAACGGTTTATCGGTTGATGAATGTGAAAGAAATGCTTTCATTCTGCTTTCCTTGTCTCAGAATTAATAAATTCGTTCTATTAACCTAACTGGTATCTTCTGACAGTCAGAATCTGCAGCATACTTACTTCTCTCAAGCCAATAAAACCACCCGGAACGATTATAAAAATTGGGCAAGACCACCATAACGCTGACTCCCTTGTACGCTATCAATCAATAGCCCCCCCAATTAAATCACCAATTCTCGCCTACACTACAAAACAACATTAAGGTTTTTCTTTTTTATCTATCATCAAACCGCTCGGCACGAATGTTTCACAAAAAACTTCAACTCCAAACTTAATTGCGAGCGCGACCGCACTAGCGGCTATCATAGTTGCGGAGATGCTAAATGAAGAGAACGATGTAACAATCGCTCCAGCGATGTATTTTTTATCGTATACAACCGAAAGCCCTTGGCTCCATGCCTTATAAACCTCGCTCTCTGGGTTGCATATGGCCCGCCAAGCAACGCGCTTAAGGGCCGAGCTTGCTCTTTTTCCAAGTTCAAGCTTAGTTTCTTCGGTCAGTGGGGGAGGCAAGAACTTGACATCTGGTTTGGGAAGATTAAGCTGATAAGTATCTCGGACTTCCTTCAATATATCTATTGAATCTTTTGGAACAGCTTTCCCCATTTCTATCAAGATTTGATCTTCATTCTTACTCATTATAAGATTTATCGCCTCTTGATTAACCTTCGATATATCAAGAGGCGCTTCACCTTCAGTCTGAAGCCCTACTAAAATACTCTCCTCCTCCAACCGCTCGATTAATCTCTTATGAAACTGTTTTCTGCGCTCATCAGACTTTATATTGCCAATATTTCGAATGGCCTTAATAATTAACTCGCGAGCCTTTATTAAATTTTTTTCGCGCAAATAACAGATCGCCAACAAGGATGTTGCTTCGAGATTAAGCCTTGTTCCTTCGGAGCTTTTTTTCATGACGCCTTCAAAACCCAGCTTTGCAAACAAAATACTATTCGCTTCCATAGCCGTTTCAAATAGCCAGTTTTTTGATTGTAAAAGCCTTACCTCATGCCCGGTAGGCCGAAGTAGAAGTTGGATTTCAGCAGTAATCTGCTTCGCTAGATCTAAATTCGCAGATCTTACACACAGCTTTAATCGCGGTTCTAAAACCGCAAGTTTATTGGTCTGATATTTGGTGAGCGGAGGCGGCTTAGGCATTTTTTAGCTCTTAGTAGCCCTGGATTTTAGGGGCATCAGTAATCGAAACAGCCGAAGGTTAAACAACTATCTCACTTACCACAAAGTGCACACACTTTTTCAGCAAGATTTCCTGACGGTGCTACAAAGAGCCCTTTACTTAACAACCCGGCCGGACCCGCGTGAAATCCTTCGCATGCTATCTGGCACTTTGTATTTAACACGTGCTTTAGTATTTCGCTTTTCTCTGCATCAGAAAGTTTTTCATACCAAGTATCAAATTGTCTAATTACTGACATGCTGCCTCCTTACAGGTGTGTTACCGCATACCTGACACTCACCAGGTATAAAATTAAATGGAGATGACTCACAAAAGGAGCAAACTACATTTGCGTCTCCAGGAACCAACTTACTCAAAGAGTAGCGATAGGCTTCCTTTTTGAGAACCCCACTTACACTCCCGAGGTTCTCTTGATCTCTTGAATCCATTTCAACAAGATAATTATAGAACCATGAAAGCTCCGAATCGTCCTTATGAAGTAACTTTAGAGCTTCACTACCCACATAAATATTTGATCTCCTTGCGATTAAATAATTTTCTCGCCTTTGATCAATTTTTAAAATCAACGAAAAAACTGACAAAGTCAAAAGCAGTACTGACAGCATTATAGATACGACATTCAGAGCGCTTTCGTACGGGGTTCCTTTCGCAATTAAAATTGCTGCGGAAAACAAAATAGGCACTAAAATTGTTAAACAGCTTATGGTCAAAGACAGAGTTTCAAGTAGCTTTAACTTACTTGTATATATATATTCTGCTACTAGGGCGTTTGTTCTGCCTTGTAACACTCCATTATTCATGTCCACTCCTGTGTAACTCCATAATTTCAAGCGTTCTCTCAGAGGAATCAAATTATTTCTACGCCTTGCACCTCGAGCGATGCTATAGCCTCGTAGCAATTTCCCCCAATATGAGCAGCATTCCCTATCCGTGGGGCAATAGGCTTCCTGGCTGCTTCTAGAAGGTGAGGGTAGCCTGGGAAACGGGGGGAAGACAATCCAAACGGTGGCTAGCCGAACATTTTTTGTGAAACAGCTATCTTTTGCCGCACCATCGCACCTGAGTGCCCGGATCGGCATAACTGGCCGAGGTTTTTTTGTCATACCACCTGCTCACAACGCGCTATAAATGCCCAACCGCAACTCTGGTGCCTAAGCGTTGAAGCGAGTGCTATACCTCAAGCCAAAGTACTTTGCTAATCACGCATAAATAGATCAAACGCCACCAAAAAAGGGCAGTATGTATCTCACGACCTTTTAAATAGCCTAATATCGCTTCATAAGTTTATATTTAGGTTCAGGGTTCACAGATCGGTGTGTGAACTACAGGGTCGACATTCATCCGGCTTAAGCCTTCCATTTCTACTTGATAAACCAACTGAAATAAGGAGCCTCGAGTGAGTTAGAGGTACCCATCCAGTTTATTAGAACATCTTTGGGGTCTGTGACCAGCCTTTCCGTTTCACGATCCCATTCAAAGAGAACTTCCTGCAAACTACCCGCACCGCTGAAAATAGACAGCGCTCCAAAATAATAGCCCATCCATACGCCCGGGGGACCAATACCAATATGCACGGTCAACTCCTCCGTTCGCATGCTCCAACGGTGGCCTACGGTGATTTGCGGATCTATTTCAAGAATGTCAGCGAGCGTTAGCTTCCCAAGCGGAATATCAACGAAAGGATTGTATCCCCCATAGGTTTCTCCGTGACACAAGGCAACAACAACGTCAGCAATACCTCCGTTTTCGTCAAAGGAAAGCTCAACCTGAGTCTCCTCATATCGGAAAAGCCAGATATTTCCATGAATGTACGTAGGTGTCCCCAATAAGTCGCTAACACGCGCCCTGGGCACCCCACGCTCCAAGTGTTGGAGTAAATTTTGTGGTGTTTTTACTCTGTGGAGCTCCAGCTTAGAACCATCAGGGCCTGTAGTCTCGCCTTGCAACGAGGCGATTCGTTCACGGGTTATGGCCTCAAACCTAGCGTTAGTCATTAGGGGTCGAATTGACCCGCCCTCCCAAGCTATCGCTTCCCGCTCCGCCTCCACCTTTCTAAACGATTGCCACTGATCTTGGGCTTTCTGTAGCCATGCAGCTTCCTCGGTAGATAGGCGCTGCATCAAATCGAGCACCAATGCGGTCAGATCATGATCGGCTTCTTGTGCCTTTACCGCAGACAGTAAGTTCATGTCAGCTTGCGTTAATGTCTTCTCCCAATACTCAGAAATTTGTTCACTAGGTTCCTTAAGTTCATGTTCAATGCATTTGACGTCCATAACTAACTGTTTTGCTACATCGGCGTATTGCGTAGCCACTATGACCGCGTTCGCCGCTTCTTCGCCAAGAACCTGACTTCGCAGTCTGTGAAGGTCACCGATCGACATGTCATTTTCGTCGAGCTTCTTTTGAAGGTCGGCGAGTTGACTGTATTGCGCAATTTTCTCCGTTTCAGGTTTGCTCTCGACCTTTCGCTTGAGCATATACTCGCCGAATCGGAAAATTCCGTAGACCAGAGGAAGAATGAGCCATCCTCCCCATTTACCGCTGATCAGCGCCTCAATCCACTGGAGTGCGCCCTCCCACTGAAAAGGATCTGGTTCTGGAAGTGCCACTGTGCCTCCGATGCTAGATCGAGATTTATTGTCCAATATAGCTGGATAAAACTGCGCCCTTCCATCACTCCGCCGTTTCTGACAAAACATACGGGTTGATGACCGCATCAAGTGCATGAACTACGAAGAAATCGCGTCTTGCCAGTATTGTCCGGAATCAACGTAAAAATCCGACCCTAAACGGTATCTTCGGGCTCAGGACAGCCTGATCCCGCAAGCAAAGCTCGCTAGGGCTTGGTATCCAGCTAGAGCGGAATTTAGTACTCAATGGCCAGATCAACATAAGCTAGTAGGAATCTCTTTGTATCCCCGTATGCATCCCTAGAATTTATAGACCTAATAATCTCTATATGAATCATTTGCTTATGGTCTGAATTCAAATGACGCCGGGGCACCATATAGCAGTCTCGGACTGTCTCAGACAGTCTACGAAACACCCCAAGAAGCCCGCCCCGTGCGGGCTTTCTTGTTTCTGACGGTTTACCGCTGTCCTCCCCCCGCAAATCCCCCCCTCTCGCACCTTTGAATCACACGCCTTAACGTCCTCATAAACACAACCCCAAGCCCAGCAAAATCCCTCCCCCCAGAAACAGTCTGGCATCCAGCCAGAACCCTGACATACGATACCCCCCTCACCCCCGGAGACTCACGGATGAGCACCCCCACCCCCCAATCGCTCTCCCTCTCATTGCGCTCCTACTCCGGTCAGGTCGAGCTTCACCAGCACGACTTTCATCAAGTCGTACTCCCCCAATCCGGGTCAATGGAGATTGAGGTCGACGGACGAGGTGGCAAGGTCGATGCGAGTCAGGGGGTGGTGATTTCTGCTGGGGCCCGGCATACGTTCCTGGCCAACACCCATAACCGTTTCCTGGTGCTGGACGTCTCGACCGAGCGTGGCGAGGCGCAGAAGGGTACGGTTGCGTCATTTGACCCACTCAACGACAAGCGCTTTTTTGCGGTCAGGCCCGATATACGGCATTTGCTCGATTACGCCAGCAGCAACGGGCCACAGTTGGTCGGGTCGCTCGCGATGGCCGAGTCCTGGAGTCGGTTGTTGTTGTGTTCGTTATTGCAGCCCGAGGTTGCGCGGAGCGATCCCGGTCAGTTCATTCTTGCTCGCGCGCTGGCCTACATCGAGCAGCACTTGGGCACGGCCCTGACGGCGCATGATATTGCGCGTTATGCGGGCACCAGTGAGCGGCGCTTGTATGTGCTATTTGGGCAGCACCTGAACACAACGCCGTTCTCGCATATCGCGAACTTGCGTCTGAATCTGGCCATTGACCTGTTGCGCCAAACATCTTTGTCGATCATTGATATTGCGCATCGCGCCGGGTACGCCGACCAGAGTGCGTTAACCCATGCCCTGAAGAAAGCCCGCCATCTGACGCCGGCCGTGGTGCGAAAACAAGGGCGAGATCACTGAAAAAACAGCAGTCCCGAACAATTCTTCGGCGGGTCTGATCAATACTCGCTCTCTCGACCTTTCTATTGTTCCCGCTTGAGGATTATCCGCAGACGGGGCTTGCATGAGCACTTCCAACCCATCCATCACCCTTGCCAAGGGCGCCGCCAGTGCGACGCTGATCGGGGTGATTGCCGTGTTTTTGTGGGCGTGCCTGGCGCTTCTGACCACCTTGACCGCCGGCATCCCGGCCTTTCAGTTGCTGGCTTCGAGTTTCGCGGTCGCGTTCGTGGCCAGCCTGTGCGTGCTGGGGCTGCGTGGCGCTGCTGGGTTCAGCAGCTGGCGCCAGCCCTGGCCTGTGTGGGCCACGGGGTTTGCCGGGATCTTTGTCTATCACGCGTTGTATTTCTTTGCCCTGAAGGCCGCGCCTGCGGCTGAAGCCAGCCTGATTGCCTACCTGTGGCCACTGCTGATCGTGCTGCTGTCGAGCCTTGCCACCGGCGAGTCGCTGCGCAAGCGCCAGCTGCTGGGCGCCTTGCTCGGCCTGGCGGGGACGGCCTTCATCATGCAACTGCGGGCCCGGAGTGACAGTGCGTCGATGCCGGTTATCGGTTACGCCGCCGCCTTTGCGTGTGCCTGGGTCTGGGCGATGTATTCGGTGTTCAACCGGCGGTTCAGCCATGTTCCGAGCAACATCATCGGGGGGATTTGCGGGCTGGTGGCAGTGGCCGGCGGGCTCTGTCACCTGGCTTTCGAAACCACGGTGCGGCCTGAGCCGGGCCAGTGGGCCGCAATCGTTGCCCTGGGGCTGGGCCCGGTGGGCCTGGCTTTTTTCGCCTGGGACCACGCGACCAAGCACGGAAACCTATCGATGCTGGGCGCCCTGTCTTACCTGGCGCCGCTGTTCTCCACGCTGCTGCTGATTGCCGTGGGGCAAAGCGATGCCAAGCCGATCTTGATGATTCCCGCGGTGTTGATCATTACGGGGGCGGTCATCGCCACTTCACGCTCACGCACGACCTCACGGTGATCTCGACGGGCCGAGTTTTTCAGTCGTGCCCACACGCCCCCCACTCCCCTTCTCTGTCTTGCTTGAGGAGTCGGGAGCGGGGCAAAGACTGCGGCGGTCAGCGTGCGCGTCAGACCCTGGCAGGCGACACGATAATCTTCACATTGTGTTCCTTGTTTTTAACCAGCTCCTCAAAGCCCTGCCCCACGATCTGCTCCAACTGAATGCGCCCCGTCACCAGTGGCGAGATGTCCAGCCGCCCATCCGCGATAAACGCGATCACGTCGGCGAACTCCCCGTTGTAGGCCAGCGCACCGAGTACCTGTTTTTCCGTGGCCACCAGCTCGAAAAAGTTGAACTCGCTGGGTTCTTCGAAGATGCCCACCAGTACGCACTTGCCGGCCTTGCGGATCAGGTCGATGGCGAGTTTGGCCGTGTGTTTGTTGCCGATGCATTCGAAACTGACGTCCGCGCCGAGCCCGCCGGTCAGGCGGCGGACCTCGGCCAGGGCGTCGCATTCATTCGGATCGAGCACATGGGTCGCCCCCACTTCCCGGGCCTTGGTCTTGCGCGCGCCGGACATTTCCAGCGCGATCACCTGGGCCGCGCCCGCCGCCTTGGCGCACATGATGGTGCACAGGCCGATGGTGCCGGCACCGACCACCACGACGTTTTGCCCGAGCAGGCTTCCGGCTTTTTTCACCGCGTGCATGCCGACGGCCAGAGGCTCGATCAGCGCCCCGGCTTCAGCAGGGAAGTTCGCCGGTAGCTTGTACAGCAGGTTGGCGGGCACGTTGACCAGTTCGGCGAACGCACCGTTGTTCATCAGGCCGGTAAAGGCCAGGTTCTCGCAAATGTTGTACAGCCCATGGGTGCAGTAGTAGCACGTGCCGCAATGTTGGCAGGCATCGGCTGCCACCGGCTCGCCGACGCTGAAGCCCTGTACGCCGGCACCGAGTTCGACGATCTCGCCACAAAACTCATGACCGAGAATGCATTGGCCCTTGATCCCGGTCAGCGGGTGCGGGGCGTCGACCGGAATGAACACCGGGCCGGCCACGTACTCATGCAGATCGGAGCCGCAAATGCCGCACCATTGCACGCGGATCTGCACCCAACCGGCAGGCGGCGAAACGGGCAGCGGCACGTCTTCGACGCGGATGTCGTTACGACCGTGCCAGACAGCGGCACGCATGCTGCGTTGCGAGTTGCTCGAAAGGCTCATAGCGAAGTCTCCTTGAAACGGTTGGCACTGGCGCGCCGGGTGGGTTGCCAGTGGCCAGAGCAAGGCCGGTGCCAGCTGTGCAAAAACGCCTGGACGCCCCTCTCCTAGAGCCGCCGAATGCAAACCTCAGGGTGGCCGGCATTGAGGTCAAACGAGACGCGCCATGCCAGATCGCACGCGGTAGCGACGAGACCGTGAGACGTTGCGTCTCACTGCAAGCGTTGATGCCAGGGGCGTGCCTGATACACCGCAGTCGTCTTCAATAGGGGCGCTTCGCACCCCAGCGCGGGGCAAGCCCGCTCACCACAGCAAGCCCGATCACCACAATAAGCTTGCGCAGGCTCACCCGATAACCCATTCGAGATTGCACCTCCACGCCCCACGTGATCGAGGACTACTCACCACAACAAGCCCGCTCATCACAGCAAGCCCGCTCACCACAAGTAGGGTGTTCGCCCTTAACTGACGAACCGGCGCCAACCAAGGGTGCTCAAGCGGCCCAAGCCACCTGTATGACGTTTTGTCAGCCGATCTGTATCTAACGCACGCCCTGCTCCCGCCCTACCATCAGGCGCATCCAACCTGCGCAACGACGCGCTCAACCTACAGGAGTTAACCCATGCCCGAACTGTCGAGCCTGCTGGCGTATGGTCTGATTTCCCTTGGCATGGTGCTGACGCCCGGCCCGAACATGATCTACCTGATTTCGCGCTCGATCTGCCAGGGGCCGCTGGCCGGGTTGATTTCACTCGGCGGCGTGGCGCTGGGTTTCGTCGTGTATATGCTGTGCGCGGCGCTGGGGATTACCGCGTTGCTGATGGCAGTGCCGTATGCGTATGACGCACTCCGGCTCGGCGGTGCGCTTTACCTGTTGTACCTGGCCTGGCAAGCGGTCAAGCCCGGCGGGCGCTCGGCGTTTCATGTGCGCGACTTGCCCAGGGACGGCCCACGCAAGCTGTTCATGATGGGCTTTGTGACCAACCTGTTGAATCCGAAAGTCGCGGTGATGTATCTGTCATTGCTGCCCCAATTCATCTCCCCCACTGGCCACGGCAGCGTGCTGACGCAATCCATCGTGCTGGGGTTTACCCAGATCATGATCAGTGTGAGCGTGAATGCGGTGATCGCCATCATGGCCGGTTCCATCGCGACGTTCCTGGCGGCCAAGCCGGTATGGCAACTGGTGCAGCGCTGGCTGATGGGGACTGTGCTGGCTGGCCTGGCGGTGCGCATGGTTTTTGATGCGCGGCGTTGAAGACGGGGTTTGAGGGCACTGTGGTGAGCGGGCTTGCCCCGCGTTGGGCTGTGCAGCAGCCCCAAAACCAGACGCTGTGCGCTATCGGGTATACCGCATTTGTCTTCATTGGGGGTGCTTCGCACCCCAGCGCGGGGCAAGCCCGCTCACCACAGATTACCGGTGGCCCATTCTTTCTTGGTCAATGCTTGCGCAGCGCCTCCAGCCGCGCCGGCAGGTCTTCCTCGGGGAAGCGCGCGTGCAACGCCAGCAATTTTTCATCCGCGGCTTTGCTTTCACCCGCTTCACGCAAGCGCACTATCGCCTGTAACTCTTGCTCCAGCGACGGCAACGCTGACGGTGCGCGCTTGCTGAGTCTGGCGCTCGATTCATCTGCCAGCGCACCTGCCATCTCAGCCTGAACCGGCGCACGTTCAGCCTTGGGCGCGGCGGCGATGCGCGCCATCGGCGCCGGTGCGGACAACGCTTGCGGCGCCGGGCGGGCGGCTTCCTCGTGCATGGCGGAGAAGGTCGCCGTGGAGATTTCGGGTTGCGGCACGGGCGAGCGCGTGACCACGCCGATCATCAGCGCCAAGCCGGCCACGGTGGCGAATGCCATTTGCCAGCGCGGGCGTTGGCAGGCGTGCAGCCAGCGTTGCCACAGGCTCGGTGGCGGTGCCGGGGCTTCGCGGCGGGCGGCGTTGAGGATGAAGGCGTCGAGGGGCGCGGGCGGCTCGCCGCTGCTGTGTTGACGGTAATGCTGGAGCAGCACGTCGTCGGTGTCGGGCGTGTGTCGGGAGTCGGTCATGCAAGTATCTCCTCGGCCAGCAGGCGGCGCAGTTTCTGCTGGGCGTAACGCAGGCGGCTTTTGACGGTTTCCAGCGGGGCTTGGGTGAGGGCGGCGATTTGCGGCACGTCGAGGTCGCCGTGCAGGCGCAGCAGGAAGACTTCGCGCTGGTCTTCGGGCAAGTCTTGCAGGGCGGCGTCGAGGCGCGCCTGGTCGCGGCTCAGGCTCAGCTGTTGCTCGGGGCCGGCGCTGTCGTCGGCCTGGGCGTGCAATTGCTCATCGTAGCTGTCGTGCAGCGGGTTGTGGATGCCGTGCTTGCGCCAGTGGTCGATCAGGCGGTTGCGGGCGATCTGGAACAGCCATGTACGAAAACTCGCCCGGCCTTGTGGCTGGGTGTTGCTGCGGATCAGGCTGAGCCAGGTGTCCTGGTAGATTTCCTCGGCCAGTTCGGCTTTGTTGCTCAGGGACACGAGGAAGCGGTAGAGGCCTTGACGGTGCCGCGCGTACAAGGCTTCGAACGCGGCGGCGTCACCGGTTCGGTAACGGGCCAGCAGCGATTCGTCGCTGGATGGATCATCTGGAACAGCCATGCAGGGGGCGAACTCCTTTTATAAATTTAACGCTGTTCAAGTGTGGGAGGGGGCAAGCCCCCTCCCACATTTGATCCGTGTCGTGGTCGAGATCAAGGTTTCAGGCTTTGGGTCAGCTCTACCAGTTGCACGAACTCGTTGCGCAGGCCGAACGGGTCATCGCCCCGGGCCGAACGGGCCAGTGCGGCGGTGTCCTTCAAACTCATGCTGCCAGTGTAGCGGCCATCGCCCTTGAGCTGTTGGGCGAAGGCGGCCACCGCCGCCGAGAAGCGCAGATCGTCGCTGGCCTGGGTGGTTTCGTGGCGGATGGGCCGTTCGATCAAGCGGCTGTCACCGCCCGTGGCGGGCTTGTAGCGCACGCGCAGCATCGCCAGTTCATCGGATTGACCTTCGGCCGCAGGCGCAGTGGCGTAGCGCAATGGCTCCAACCAGCCCTTCTGGCCCTTCGGCACAATTTCATACAGCGCGGTCACGGTATGCCCTGCGCCGATCTCACCGGCATCGACTTTGTCGTTGTTGAAATCCTCACGCTTGAGGGCACGATTTTCATAGCCCAGCAGTCGATACTCGCTGACCTGTGCCGGATTGAATTCCACCTGCACTTTCACATCCCGCGCGACCACCGCCAGGGTTGAACTGAGCTGGTCCACCAGCACCTTGCGGGCTTCGCGCAGGTTGTCGATATAGGCGTAATTGCCATCGCCGGCATCGGCCAGTTGTTCCATCAGGTGTTCGTTGTAGTTATCCACACCGAAGCCAAGGGTGGTCAGGGACACCCCGCTTTTACGCTGCTCGACGGCCATTTGCTTGAGGCTGTCGAAGTCGCTGACGCCCACATTGAAGTCACCGTCGGTGGCCAGCAGGATGCGGTTGATGCCCTTGTCGATAAAGCCTTCGCGGGCCATCTGGTAGGCCAGTTCGATACCGGATGCGCCTGCCGTGGAACCGCCAGCGGTGAGTTGATCGATGGCATTGCGGATCTTGGCCTTGTCGCGACCCGACGTAGGCTTGAGCACCACGCGGGATTCGCCGGCATACACCACCAATGAAACCCGGTCCTGATCACGCAACTGGTCCACCAGCAGTTTCAGGGTGCTTTGCACCAACGGCAAGCCTTCGCGGCGGTCCATGGAGCCGGACACATCCACCAGGAACACCAGGTTGGCCGGCGCCAGGTCCGCCACGGCGCGGTCGGACGCCTTGAGGCCGATGCGCAGCAGTTGGGTATTCGGGTTCCACGGTGTGGCGGCGACCTCGGTGGTCACGCCAAACGGTGAGCCGTCGGTGGGCAAGGCGTAGTTGTAGGGGAAGTAGTTGACCATTTCCTCCAGTCGCACAGCGCCTTCGGGCGGCAGGCTGCCTTGGTTGAGGAAGCGTCTGACGTTGGCGTAGCTGCCTGTGTCGACATCCACACTGAAGGTGGACACCGGCGTTTCGGCCACGCGATGCACCGGGTTGTCCGGCAGGTTGGCGTATTGCTCGCGGGGTTCGCTGCGGTAGTCCATCGCCGCTGATTCCTGCATGCGCATTGGCGCGGGCATTGCCATGCGCTTGACCATGGCGCCCTGGGGCGACGCGCGTTGCAACTCGGCAACGGGCTCGGCCGGTTTGGCCAACTCAGGGGACGAAGACAGCCCACACCCGGCCAGCGCCACCACCAGGGTGACGGCAAAGCCTTGGGCAGCAGGACGCAGGAAGAGCAGAGGACGGGACATGGGCTGAACCTCGTGAATGAATGATCCGTTCACAAGGTCAGACGCAAGGTGCGGGATGTTCGGGTTAACCCTGATTCAAATAACACCACAGTTGGTCTGTGGTGTTCTCAGAATCCGGATATCAGTCCGTGCCGTACTTCGGGTTGCGCGGGCCGTACAGGAGCCCCGCGCGTTGGCCCGGCGACAGCAGGCGTGCACTGGTGATGCCGGCAATCGGGTGGGCTGCATCGGTGGAGCTGTTGATCACTTGCTTGACCGCCGCGGTGATCAGCATGCCCACCAGTCCGCCGCTGTTGTTGTTGCCTTCTTCGCTGGAGGCCCGAGCCGAACCGGTCCACAGGGTGGTGCCGGTGCGTAGGTCCACCAGTTTGGCCGAGGCCGTCACGGCGGTGTCGCTGGAGATCAGCATGTACTTGGTGCCGTACTCGCTGACGGTGATGTACAGCGCCGCGTCCGCGCCGAAGATGTCGTGCAGCTTGGCCGGTGGCACGCCCTGGATATCGTTGGCGGTGGTCAGGCCGTTCTGGCGGAAGGTTTCGTCCACCAGGGCAATCGGCAGCACGTAGTAGCCCGCTTCGGCCAGCGGGTAGGTCACTTGCGAGACCAGGCTGTACGAGGCCTGCACTTCCGGCGACTCGTTGATCGGCGGCAGTACCAGGATCGACTTGGGCCGCGCCTGTTTGTACGCGGTGTAGTCAATGGTCTTGGGGGCTGCGCAACCGCCGAGCAAAGCCAGGGCCAGCAAGGCACCGGTGAGTTTCAACAGGCTCATTTAGTGGCCACTCCGGTCTTGGCGTTTTTCAGCAGGAAGTCCATGTACGAAGCAGACTCGGGGAACAGCGCCTTCTCGGTGCGGAACTCCTGCACCATCTGGTCATCCTTGCCCATGCTCAGGTACAGCATGCCCAGGTGCGCGTGGTAACCCGGCGGCGCCTTGCGGCCGCTGGCGTTGATCTTTTGCAGATCACGCTCCAACGCCTCGACCTGCGCTTCCTTGGGCTCGCCCTTGAAGTACTCGTAAACCTGCGGCTGGTAGCTTTCCCATTGATACAGGGGCTGGGGCGCCGTGTGGCACCCGCTCACTACTGCGATTGCTGTCAGCATCAGCGCCAACTTCACTGCCTTGCTCATCCGTGTACTGCTCCTTGAGGTGCTGTTGATCAGTTGCGCGGGTTCCAGGCGCCGGCGTTGATGCCGTCGACCAGGCGGTTGATGGCTTCGCGCATGGCCAGGTCGAGGACCTTGCCATTGAGGGTGGAGTCGTAGCTGGCGGTGCCGCCGAAGCCGACCACTTCACGGTTGGACAGCGCGTACTCACCGGCGCCCTGGGTGGAATACACCACTTCGGAGGTGCTGATGTTGACGATGTTCAGTGCGACCTTGGCGTAGGCCACTTGGGTCTTGCCACGGCCAAGGATGCCGAACAGCTGGCGGTCGCCGGTCTCTTTGCGGCCGAACTCGGTCACGTCGCCGGTCACGACGTAGTCAGCGCCCTTGAGCTTCTGCGCGGTGCCCTTGATCGCGGCTTCCTGGGAGATTTCGCCCATGTTGTCGCGGTCCAGCACGCTGAAGCGGTTGGTCTGCTGCAGGTGGGTAATCAGGATGGTCTTGGCCTGGCCACCGAGGCGGTCGACGCCGTCGGAGAAGATGCCTCGCATGTAGCTGGAGCGGTTGTCGAACTTGCCCACGGCGATGGGCACGCGCACGCCGGAATAGGCCACGTTGGCGCTGGCGACTTGTTCCACCGGCATGGCGCGGTTGCTCTCCGTGGCGCAACCGGCCACGGTCAGCAGTGCTGCGGCGGCAAGGCCGGACAGCAGGATGTTGGACAGTGTTTTCAAGGAGTGCTCCTAAAATGGGGGAATCGGGTTATAGCAGCTGACGCTAGCAAGACGGAATATCGCGCAGGTCGTCGCGGGTGTAGTCGCTTAGCCCGCGAGTGAAATACCGCTCGACACTGGAAATGCCGCCAAGGCTCTTCCATTGCCGCGCCTGGCCTCGCCAGTTGCTGGGCTCCAGGCTGGGGCGATTCTGGGCGAAGTGCAGCACCTCGGCACCGAGCTGCTGGCGAGCTTTTTCATCCGACATGAGGTGCTTACTCTTGCCCTTCACCTCAACGTTGAAGGTGTCGAGCCAGTCAGTGGCAGCCTTGGGAATGGTGACCGGTGCCGGAGAGATGTAGTACTCCGGCTTGGAGGCGCAGCCCGACAGTAGGCAGACGCAGAGGAATACGGCAAACGCGCGCATGTCTGAATTCATCCCTGAAAAGTATCGTGCTTTAAACAATCGCGGCATTTTACGGAGTTGAGAGCGGTTCTCAAGGTGTTTCGTCGGTTGCCGTGCGGTGGCGCACATTCCCTCAAGTTATGGGGATACGGGTCGAGACAGTAACTTGGCTTGCTCACTTATAGGGACATTGCGTGCTTAATACTCTGCTTCGGGCTACGGCCCTGATCGCTGCGCTGTCGATGACCGGCTGCGTTTCCTACACCGTTACCGGCCCCATCGCCGCCCCGCTCCACCCGGTCGCTGTCAGCAGCCCGCGCAGTGCGCAAATCGCCGACGTGACGGTGAGCGCCGCCGACGTCAACGAAGCCAACAAGGCCGCCATCAGCAGCTCCTTGACGGCCCAGATCACTCAGTACGTGCGCACCGGGGGTTACTTCAAGCAGGTCACCGAGTATCCGGTGCGCCTGGGCGAGCAGGACGTGACACTCAGATTCAACATGACCGCCCTCAAGGGCCATCGCGCGCCACACCCGGCGTACGTACCCGGCGCGCTGCTGACGCTGACCATCTGGATCTGGGTCAACGGCCCGATCTACGTGGACAGCTTCGAGGTGGCCGGCGACCTGGTGATCGTCGACCGCAACGGCAAGGAACTGGCCAAGGCCAAGGATTCGATCAAATTCGAACACAACGTCGGGCTTTACAGCGGCCAATACTGGGCACCGTCGATGGGCGGCCAACAGCTGACCAAACTGGTCGGGCAACTGCTCGACACCGCCACCGCCAACCTGGCCAAACCGTAATTTCAAGGAGTGATGCATGAAAGGATTGATCAAACACAGCCTGGTACTCGCCGCCGTCCTGCTGACTGGCTGCGTGTCTTACTCGCAGCACGAGTTGCCCGCCGTACAGACCTGGCCACCGACCGCCAACGCGCCGGTGCAAAAGCCCACGGCGTACGTGCACACCACCGCGCAGAACCACGTCAACGGCGGCCCTGGCAACGCTGCAGTCGGCGCCCCGATGGCGCTGTGGGAAAAGGCCGTGGCCGATTCGTTTCGCCAGTCCAACCGTTTCTCGCGGGTGAGCACTGACAAGGTCGAATCGGATATCTACGTCGATGCCACGCTGCACAACAACGAACAGTTCAGCATGGCCTCGGCGATCATCACCGGCGCGACGTTCTTCATCATCCCGAGCACAGCGAAAAACACCTTCACCCTGGAGACAGTGTTCAAGGACAAGGATGGCAAGGAGCTGGGCCGCGTCAAAAAGAGCGAATCAGTGCGCACCTGGATGCACCTGGTACTGATCGTGGGCATCCCGTTCCAGGCGGACACGCGGGAAGTGGTCGAGGCGCTGACGCGCAGTACGCTGGATGAAGCGGTGCAGCGCAAGTTGCTGTAACCCCGCCCTCTGTAGGAGCGAGCTTGCTCGCGAAAAACCGGAGAACACCGCAGGCATTCAACATGCCCGCGGTATCGCTGCCAGCCTCAGCTCACTTGATCAGGTCAGGTCGAGTGGTCTTGAGCATCGCTGCGCTCACCGCGCCCTGAACCGAGCAGGTGATCATGCCATTGCTGGTCTTGGCCAGGTCACCGGGTGCGGGCTCGACCATCAAGATGCGTTCGGCCGTATCGGTGACCAGCTTGCCCGCGTTGTCATCGCCGCCTTCCGGCACCCAGGCTGATTGCTTGTGAGACCAGATCTGCGCACGCGCGTAGATACCGTTGGCTTTCTCCAACGCCGTACCCGGTACTTTACTCAGCTGTGCGTAAAGCGCGTCGGGCGCCTGCTCGGTGTAGAAACCCCAGTTGATGATGCGCGAACCCATCAGGTCCTGGTCTTCGGCGAAAAAGCCGGTCAAGGTCATACCGTCAAGCGTCAGTGGCGTGTCGAACATCCAGCGCTGGCCCATATCGGACTTTGTGCCGCCGCTGAGCGTGATCTTGCCGTTCTCCAGCTTATGGGCAACACGTTCCTTGAGCCCTGGCTGGCTTACCACCGCCAGGGAGTTCTGGTCGCAGGCGAGAAAACTTTGCAGGACAGGCGCCGCGGCGAAGCTGCTGGTGCAGGTCGCCAGCGCAGTGAGTGAGATAAACAGACGATGCAGTTTCATTGACAGCTTCCTTGGGTCTAAATAATTGCGGGCCGGAAAGGTCAGGCGCATACCGGGGGATTTGCGTCCATACGGTGCCACTCCGGCTTATGTCGTGGTCAATCAACGAGAGTTGAAGAATCGCGTGTCAGCCCCTTACCAAGCTAAGTGTGCAGGGCGGATGAACAGCGACAACGGCCGAGCTCGAGCCCGGCCGTCTTAAGCGTTTTTAGTTACTTGCTTTCTTTTGCCACGGTGCCCAAGGACGCATCCTTGACCAGATAACGGCCTTCCAGATCGCTCAGCACTTTGAGACTGTTGCGCGCCACGGCGAAGCCCATTTCGACTTCCTGCTTGAGGTAAACCACCTCACCCGCCTTGACGTCGATTGGCATGTCCGCCCAGTTTTCAGCCTTGGAGCTGATCACGTGCTTGCCCGGCGTCACGAAAAAATAGATGTATTGGTTACCGCGGTTGTAACCCATCTCCGAGTCGGCTTCCTTGTCATCCAGGAACACGTTGAACCGTACCAGCATCCCGACGTTGCTAGGGCGTACGACATACACCAGGCCTTTATCGGCCACGGCAGCCTTGGGCAGCGCATAGCTCGCCACGTCAGCCTGCATCTTCTCTACCGACGGCGTCGAAGAACAGCCAAACAGCGTGGCCAGGGACAGAAGGACAGCGGCTTTGCAGAACAACTTGATCATGTATTTCTTCCTTGTGGGTAGCGGTGGGGCGGTTTCGAAAACGCTGGCGAAGGCCGATTCAGATTTTTGATGCGTCTGGGCATCGCCAGTGTGTCGGCAGTGGGTGGCATTGCATGAGGCATTGTGCCATTACTCTGATGCCTTGCGCGGTTTTGGGTGAGGGGCTTATAGTCCGGCCGTCGTCCAACAGGGCGATCGGATTTGGCGATCCGTTGACCGTATGCGAAAGCTTTCTGCTTGCTTGCAGGGGCTTTCGTACCCGCATCGCTGCTTTATGGCAGTTGTGCGCGGGAGACCTTCGGGTCTGCCGGAACTCGGTCCCGGTTCGCCAACCTGCGTACAGCTGTCACCCATTCGTTTGGCGACGATAGGTGACAGCCTCACTCTACTGACCGAGGTTTTACCTATGAACCGCTACATGCCCCTGACCGGCCACGACTGCACCGTCCCCGCCCTGCTCATCGACACCCAAGCCCCCCTCGACGTTCTCCAAGACGCCGCCGTGCACCGCATCCAAGCCGTCACCCAATTGCTGGAAAACCTGGCCTTCCGCGATCAGCTCAGCAGCGATGCCGTGGTGCTGCAGGACTTCGCCCATCTGCTGGCGATTCCGCTGCGCGACGGCTGTGATTTGTTGGATGCGATCAGTCGCAGGCTGAACGCCAACCCGTCCTGAGTTAAACCGGGCGGCCCGGCCAGGCCGCCCTGCTCAGGTATTGATGACAATCGTCTTGGCCAACATATCGCCCAAGCGACGACGCAGGCCGAACAGTACAAAAAGACCGTCCAACACACTGAACAGCAGCTTCGGAACATTGCGCAGGAACGACTGGAACAGCGTGCAGTTCGTGGGGTACGGGTAACCCACCACGGCCGTGCGGCACACCCGTTTGCCCAGGCTCTGGCCTTTGGGCAAGGCATCGCAAAACAGGTAGTACCCGAAGGCTGAAAACAGCAGCACATAGTGGAGGCCATCAAACAATGCCGGGCCTCCTGCAGAGCCCAGATAGAAATAGGCATAGTCCAGGTTTCGGTTCAAAAACAGCAGGGAAAGCACCACGGCCATATCGATGAAATAGCCGAGCAGGCGCTTGCCTGGGCTGGCGAGGTTCCAGGTACCGGCGGCCGATACTGATTCGCTCATACAATCATTTATCCAAAAGTCGAAGAGATGTCATCGAGGACGGCACACGTTGTACATGCCCGCTCGTGTCCATACGCGGTGGCTCTAACCTCACGGCGTTTGTGGCGGTTCTGAATGTGAACGGGCGCAGATTTGCTCCCACCCTTTCTCAATCGTGCCCGTGTACTTACCGCACGACGCGCCCTTTAGTTGAGCGTCCATAAAGTCCTGCTCCGGCCCGACCCACAGCAGGCCAACCAGATAGGCCACCCCCGCTGCAAGCACCAGCAACGCCGATGTCCAAGTCAGCATGAATCGCAGCATCGCCGCGGCGGTTCGAGACCGTTCAAACACACACGCGAACAACAACCCGATCCCACCCCAGACGAAACCCGCCGCGGCCGTGCCCAACCAAGACGAATCACGATCGAGGTAGGCCCAGGCCAGGATGAACGCGATGGCGCTGACGCACATCAGCAGCAGGCACAGCCACTGGGCGATCCGACAGCCGATACTCGAAAAGCTCATGGAAACGTCGTCCCGATACGCGCTCGTTCATTCGAGAACCAGATGCCGGTGACCTTGCCCACCACATCCTCAACCGCGACCTGCCCCATGAAGCGGCTGTCGTTGCTGACATCACGGTTGTCGCCCAACAGGTACACATGCCCCGGCGCTACCTGGAGTGGCGCCAACTCAAGGGAGTAGTCCTTTTTGACGCGCTCAGCCGGTGCGTGAAACAAACCCAGGTTCTCACCGTTGCGGATCACCTCGCCATGGACGATGGCCAGAGTGTCACCACCGATTCCCGCCACCCGTTTGACCGCCTCGGTGCCGTTCCAGCGATACACCACGATATCCCCCACTTTGGGCACGCCAGCCCGCAGGTCAGACATGATGTAGTCGCCAATCGACAACGTCGGCACCATCGACCCCGATGGAATGTAATAGTTTTTGAAGCCCAGCAACGGCACCCGAAAGACGTCGAGCGTCAGCACCAGGATCAGCACCACGCCGACGTAAAGAGCATGGAAGCGTTTACGCGGCACATTGGGCGGACCGCTGTAGCGACGGGCCAACACGGCGGACACGATGGCAGAGGTCAGTTTGACAGTGATGACGAAAGCGAAGAATGCATACAGCCCAAGGGGCGTAGCGACCAACCCCAAGGCGCCCATCAGCGCGACCCCGCCGAGCAACAACGCTGCGACCCGGATACCCCACTGCGTACGGCCTACATACACCAAACCCCAGCCGGGTATGAGGCAGGCCATCAGGAAGGCCTGGAGGGAGAATTTTGCGGGTTTCATTGATCGTCCTTAATAATGCAAATGCTGGCGCCGCGCATATTACTGCTGGGCTCGCCAATCCACATAACCTTTAATCACCGTTAACTGGCTAAGGATGAAGCTGGAAAAATCCTCATATAAGACTTCCGCATCATTCAATTCAGGATCAATTTCGACAATTGACCAATTATTCGCAGCATCGAATGCATAAAGGACACCGCTCCCGGTGCTGGCAAATACATACATATTACGATAAGCAACCACATCACATCCGGCAACAACTGAATACTTTGTTGGACCATCCTCGATGTAAAGTGCGCTATCCAGCTCACCAAATCCAAACTGTTCAAGGAACTCAAGATAGTCGAGTGGCACACCTACGCGGTCGAGAACCTCAACACCTCTCAAGACTAATTCACGGTTACTTATGCAGCTTCCATAATCACCTTCATACAACGCACCGGACACTATTTCTCTTATAAGAACGCCAACTTCCGACGCGCCTTTCATCGCCACTCCTTGCATCTGAACATTAACCCTTTTTAGATAGATAAACGTCTAACACGCCACCCGCTCCGACCTTATAGATATATTCGACTATGTATTCAACAGCCTGCTCACCTGCCTCGTTGACTGAGGCGGACATTCTTTCTTGCCGACCTGAAACCTTATAAGCCTGATGTGCAAAAAAGCCAATGACCAGAAGTATCAGAATCAAGCTGTCTTGCTCTAAGCTTTCCGTAATGAAATGATGCTCTCCCAAAGGACCATTTTGCATTTCATCCGAGTCTAAATAGTAGGCCAACTGCTCAGGGCTTAAACTTCTATCGGTTAACCATGACCAGCACAACTCAATAGCCTCACTACATTTAGTATAGGTAGCGGGAGCTGACGATAGATTATCTAAAGTTTGATCGAGAATCAAAAGAAAAATAGCCGCTCTTTTAACCCACATTTGCCCCTCTAAAACAGACAGACTTTCCGAGTAACTCATAGAACCCGATCCTTTTTAGCTCAAACACAGAAAACAATTAAGCTCACTTCTATCAAACTCCCTGACACTTCCACAAAATTGCGTAAGGCACCTCATCATTCAACAACCCCAATGAGCGAAAATAATAGACCGCTGACGGACCTTCCAAACTCTTATGAACAAAAGCGCCATCAGACATCACACGATAAGAGGCATACTCTCGAATATTACCGGCAGTCTCCAACGCTCGCTTTATTTCAATATAGGTCGCCCCTGCCTCCTCTGGCATCAACTCAAAGGGCGGAGGGCAAACAGCCCCATCATCACTTTCGACGTCTCTGTAATAGGCTCGCTGAAATGCTGCGTCACTGGCCGCCCAGTAAAATGACAATACTTTCAGCTTATCCTGCCCGTCCTCTTTAATCGCATCTGCCAAGCAGTACTGAGTGACCGAAATCTTGTACACTCCCTCATCGATGAGTAAAAGTCCTGCTTCGGGCACAGCAAGCGCATCACCCTTTTTAAGCTCGCGTAACAGTGCCCATTCAGTCATCACCAAACACTCCTGTTGCGATTTCCAATTATCTCGATGGGAACATACATGCGACGATTCGTCATACCGCCTCCGACACTCAGAGGAAAGAGGGACCTGACCCTGAGGAATTCCCACCGGATTGTCCCGCTCGAGATTGGCGGATATGGAGCTATTGGTGCGCGATGAAGTACACCGGCAAGCTCTGAGGCTAGAGTTGAAACACGTACTTCTTTTGCTCCTAGCCCCTCGCATCACCCAACCAAAAGTTTTTTTAATCGTTCTCCAGCAGTAGTTATCTCACTGGTGGACAGCGGTGTATAGCTAACAACAATCAGCACACCTCCGGCCAGTTCCGACGCCTCCTCAACGTGCCCCTTGAGACAGCTAATAATCTGTTGAGGACTTTTCCCAAATGCGCGAATGCACAATGCCTCATCAAAATAATTAACCGCATTTATACGAAAAACACCATCTCTCCCGTTAACATCTTTTTTTGTAGCATCGCATGCAGCTACTACTTCCGGCCAGTCGCGTCTAGTAACCGACCAATCATGCAGTGCAGCTCTATAGGCACCAAAAGCATGTACGTATGCAGGGAAAATCCTTTTCAACAAGTCGGAATAATCAACTTTAGCATTCGAAAACTCAACGAATAGAGAGTCATCAAATTGAGCATCATCTTCTAGATATTTCTCACTTCTAAGAGCATATGCAATTCGGCCTTTTATTCCCTTGGGAAGAAACTTATCTAAAGAAACAGCAACAACAAGCTCGCCTTCAATATCGGAAACTTCTACAGCACCGGCCAAGTCCCAGGGCTTGCCTAAGCAGGACAACTTTTCCAGAAAATTTTGGTGCCGCTTTTCAATAGGCTCTGAAAATTTTGGCCTGTGACGAAATTCAAGCTTATGCGTAGTCATCAGGGTGCCCCTTCAGGCCTTCGAGTTTGCCTTCGACCACCAGCACTTGCAGGTGGCCGCTGGAAAGGTCCTGCTGCGGCAGGTAAGCACGGCTGGCGACGCGGCCCTGGGCAATGTAGCAATCGGTGATGACCTTGAGCAGTTCATTGAGCTGCGTAACGCCCAGGCATTGGCCGATATAGGGTTTAAGCAGGCGGTTACGGTCGGCAGCGGAGAGACTGTCGGCGCCCTTGAGTTCGATGTCCTGGATGGGGAAGCAGCGTGAGTCCGCAGGTTGTGCCGAGGCCTGTGGCTGATTGCTCTTGCCGGGCAGGCCCTGGAGCTCTTCCAGGCGCCGACGCTGCTCTTCGAGAAGCCGGTTCTGGCGGTCGCGGATAAGGTCCTGATCCCCCGGCGTAGGGGCGGCCAAGGCACTGTTGCCGCTCAAATAATCAAGCAGCAAAGTGCATAGCAAATACCGAGTCCGTGGCAATAAAAAAGACATGTTCGGTCCGTCGAAAATCAGGGGCCGCGAAACTAACATCGAACTAGCAGTAACCCAAGAAACAGAGTCAGTTGCATGTCCGCGCCAGCTATTCACGCAACACGTTGATTAATAACAATAAAAAATCATAAAAAAGATACACGACCTGAAACTGAAAATATTATTCCGACAGGCGGCAGCTGTTCTGATAGCGATTCGTCGGAGAACTTATAAGTTGCCATTACTTGGCCATCAAGTTCTTTCCGAGATAAGTTAGTACCGAAAAAAACAGATAAGTTCGCGGGAGTTTTGTGAATTGGATCCCAATAATCGGGATCGGCAGGGTAAGAGTCCCATGTGGGGGGCGGTGCGACGATTCGACTTGCTCCCGATAGGGGGGTGTCAGCCAAGTATTCATTAGCTGATCGACCGCAATCGGGGGCAAGCCCCCTCCCACATTGGATTGTGGTTTACACCACTAGCTGGCGTCTTTGTTCTGAGACGCGCCAGGCACGAGGGTCAAGCCTGGTTTTTCCACGTCGCGGGAGACGTGGGCTTTGACTTCCGACACGCCGCCGTCTTCGTCGTTGTGGATCACCAGCACACCAGGCCGGCGCAGTTGCTCCAGGTCGCCCTCGGCGAGGCTGAAGCTGTCGCTCAGGTTCTGGTCGGTGAGGGCCTTGGCCTCGGCGCGGCGTTGGGCGAACTTGCGCCCCTTGCGTTGCTGGTAGCGTGCCCAGGTGACCAGGATCACCGCGTTGAACAGTGCGATCCACAGGTAGATCTGCAAGGTATTGAGCGCCGCGAAAATCGGCGCCTCGATACGCGGGCCGCCGTGGGTTTCAAGCATCGAAGTGATCCCGCGCGCCAGCAGCCAGACCAGTCCGGCCCAGGCCATCAAGGTCAGGATCACGTCGATGATCCACATCACGGTACTTTGGCGAGTTCTGACCAGTTTCATGCTCACGCCTCCTCTTCAACAGGTTTGATACCGCGATCCGGGCTGACCCAGCGCGCGCGCTTCTGGTGCTGGTTGAACAGCACCTTGGGGAAACTGACCAGGGTGGTGAACAGGCTGACCAGCCAGAACACCATCGGGTACCACACGGTCCAGAACAGGGTTTTCCACAGGTCTTTCTCGTAGCGGCGGTCGATCAGGATGCTCACCGCGAACTGCACCAGGCACACCATCGCCAGCACCAGGCCGGTAAAGGCCGGCGGGACCAGGGAGTCCACCGTGATTGCCGGCGGCAGCACGATGAATTTGCCCAGGCCCCAGAAAATCACCGAGAGCAGGAAGGTGAAGGCCCAACCGGTGGACAGGCAGTATTCGAACAGCAGCGGCCACAGGTAGCGATGGCGCCATTGCCAGATGCCACGGATATTCTTGAACAGCACTTCGGCACCGCCCTGGGCCCAGCGCAGGCGCTGTTTCCACAGGCCGCCGACGGTCTCGGGCATCAGGATCCAGCACAGCGCGCGCGGCTCGTAGAAGATGCTCCAGTGATCGAGCTGCAGCTTCCAACTGACATCGATGTCCTCGGTGATCATGTCGGTGCTCCAGTAGTCGATGCGGTCCAGCGCCTTTTTACGGAACGCCACCACCACACCCGACACCGTGAAGATCCGCCCGAACACGCGCTGGGTGCGCTTGATCAAGCCGATGATCGAGGAGAACTCGCCCACCTGCACGCGGCCGATCAAGGTCGAGCGTGTGCGGATGCGTGGGTTGCCGGTCACGGCGCCCAGGCGCGGGTTGTCGAGCATCGGCGCGACCATGTAGGCCGCCGCGTTTTTATCCAGCAGCGCATCGCCGTCGATGCACACCAGGTATTCGCTGCGCGAGGCCACCGCACCCATGCGCAAGGCCACGGCCTTGCCCTGGTTCTGCGCCAGGTGCAGCACCCGCAGGCGCGGATGCTCCAGTGCCAGGGCATCGAGGACGGCGGCGGTGTTGTCCTTGGAGCCGTCGTTGACCGCGATCACTTCGATGTTCGGGTACAGCTGGCCCAGCGCCGCATGAATGGTGTCGGCGGCGTTATCGCCCTCGTTGTAGCAAGGGATGATGATCGAGATCAGCGGGTTGCCGGCCAGGGTCGGTGCCGGAGTGTCTTCCTCCCAGGGCCAGTGGCGCTCCCAATGCAGCCAGAAGTACAAACCGCCGGCGATCCACAGCGCCGACATGAACAGCGGGTAGAAAAACACGAAGTCCATCAGGAACTGCCCGGTGACCAGGAAGATCAGGCCCAGGGGCACGCCTAATACCAGTGCCAGCACGAATAACGCCAGGATTCTGTCGAACATGGTCAAGGATTCCATTGGTTGGAAAGGGCCGGACGCACAGTCTTCAGGTCCGGGGAATTTTCCAGGAAGTTGTCCGGGTAGTAGCCAAAACTCGTGACCCCCTGGCGCTTGAGCACACCCATCCATTCCGCCATCTGCACAGCGTCGATATCCGGCGCGGTCTTGGTGCGCCAGTCTTTGGCCTGCAGTTCGAATACGGTGCGTTCCATCGCGCCGGGACGCGCCTTGACCGTCGCCACCAGCTTCTCCAGCCAGGCATTGGAGGTCTTGTACTCCTGGCCTTCCATCAGCGGCATGGCCATCGGCGCGGTCCAGTCATAGGTCTGGAGGAAATCATCGAGGTTCTGGGCGAACCAGGCCTCGCTCGCCGGGTTGAGCATCGGCTCGGCGAAGATATTGCGCGCGGTCTGCACCTGCGGCCCGCCGATGGCGTGGACCTTGGCGGTCAGCTCTTTGGTGAAGTCGATCAGGTAGCGGCTCTTGAAGCGCGTCCAGCGTTGCATCACCGCCGGGTCGGCGCGCAGGGCCTGGATGCTGCCCGGCAGGCCGTTGGCGGCATAGGCCTTGAGCGCGGCGGGGCTGGCGTCTTCGAAGTCCGAGAGCACTGCGTCGTCGTGGTACAGCACGCCGTCGATGGCATTGTTGCGCGCCAGGTCTTCATAGATCTCGCCAATGATCTTGCGCACCTGCGGGTCGAACGGCGACAGGCGTTTGTATTGGTCAGGGTCGGTGGCGACCTGGCCGGTTTGCGGGTCCCAGCGCGTCACGCGGGGCAGCTTGGGATCGAGGGCAAAACTCAACACCGGCATCCACGCATACACGGCGGCATGGGCACGGGTGTGCAACTGCCAGGAGACGCGGTTGAACAGGTCGGCACGCACCGGCAAGTGACGGTTGGGGAAGTACAGTTCGTGCACCAGGCCATCACCCTTGGGATCGGCGAAGGCTTGCAGGAACACCGTACCGGCGCCCATGTCCACCACGCGCTGCACCAGTTGGTCGAGGTTGCGCGCCTGCTGGGCCGGGTCCGGGTCGTAGACGTTGTCCAGGTCCACATGCAGCACCCGCAGCGGTGCCGGGGTTTGCACGGCGACGATGCTGTTGGCGAAATGTTCACCGTCCGGGTCGGAGGCCACCAGGAAGCGGGGGCTGTTCATCAGGTCACTGGAGCTGTCGAGGCCGTCTTCCAGGGTCAGGGCCATCTGGTAGCCCTGCTCGCTGACGATCGCCAGCGAGGTGCCCTTGGCGGCGCCGTACGGCCACACCCATACCCGTGGTTTCTTGCCGGTCACGGTTTGGATCTTGTTGGAGATCGCCGAGACATCCGCCCGCATCCGCGCCTGGAACTGGGCCTGGCTTTCATAGCGGCCCGTGGCCGGGTCATAGCGCAGCGAGGTCGCCGCCGGCTCGAGATTGCCCTGGGGGTTGGCGAGGATCCCGGTGTGGCTGGCATCGGTGTGCGCGGCGATTTCCACCAGGCCGGACTGGGACACTTCGCGGATCTGCTGCCAGGTGAGGAACTCGCCGCGCGGCCGTGGCGAGCCGGCGAAGTCCACCGGTTTGTTCATCGGCGTGTCGATCCAGTAGCCCACCGGCGCCAGCAAGGCCGGCCAGCGATAGGCGCGCAGGATCGGCATCACGCGGGTATAGAAACTCGAATAGCCGTCATCGAAGCTGAGCATGATGGCTTTGGGCGGCAGCGCGGGGCCGCCACTGCGGGCAGCCAGGATCTGGTCAACGCTGACCGCCTGGTAGCCGTTCTCCCGCAGCCAGGCCAACTGTTCGATCAATCGCTCGGTGCGTACCGCCACCACGGCCTGGTCAGGGTCACGGTCCGACACGTCATGGTAGGCAATGCCCAGGAAATGGTTTTTCGGCCACGCCGTCTCGTTGGCCGGTGTCGGCCGCTCGGCGGGTGGAGTGAAAGGCGCGGGTTGCTGGGCGCAGGCACTGGCCAGCAATACGCCCAGAACCAACAAGCAACGGCTGAGGAAGGTCATGGTCAGGCTCTTTTAGAAACGGTAAGTGAGGTCGACGAGCAGACGCAGATCGCGTTCGCGATCCCCGTCATAAGGTCGGCTGATCAGGCTCAGGTTGGCGCCGGCGTCCAGCACGTCATTCCAGCGAAAGCGTTGGCCGTAGCCCACCAGACCGATGCCACCGGTGGAATAATCCCGCTGGCTATAGGTACCCGCACCGACCTGGAACTGCTGACTCCACTGGGTCTCGTAGCGGTGATAGAGCACATGGTTGATGTTGAGGACGGGCAGCACGGTGAAATCCGACTTCGGGTTGAAGTACACCGTGTCCTCCTTGCTGTTGCGGCTGGCGCCGACTTCCAGGCCCAGGTCCACTTGCACCTTCGGTGAGCTGTAGAGGCCTTCGCGGCCGCTGAGCAAGGCTTCGAAGCGGTCGTTGCCATCGCTGAAATGGGAGGGGCTGAGGGTCAGTTTCCATTCGCGGCTTTCGTTGGCGCGCCAGCGGATAAAGCCGCTGCCACCGTTGGCCGTGACACCGTCATTCAACGCCCGCAGCGGCGTGGTGCTCAGGAGGTAGCCCAGGCTGCCGCCGTATTGCCAGTTGTCGTTGATGTCGCGGGCAATCGACACCGCGGCGCCTTGTTTGGAGCCATCGCCGTAGGAGTGGTTGGACACCTCGGCTTCAATGGTCATGTCGCGGGTACGCCGCTCCACGCCCACGACCTGCCAGCGATGCTGGCCCGTGCCTTCGCTGAAATCGGCCTTGGCGTACCCGGCGCCGGCGAATACACGCCAGTCTTCGTCGATGGGCGGCGTGTAGATCCGACTCTCAATGCCCCAATCGCGGCTACCCGCGACGGCACCCGCGTCACTGTCATTGCCGCCGCCAAAGCTTTTGCCGGTGTACGCCTCGACGCGCAGTTCGGCCATGTCATGCACGTCGCGCAGGCGGCTCAAGCGCTGCACCTGGCGATTGTCCGGGTTGCGGGCGAGCACATCATCGGTGAGCACGTCGAGCTGGCGCCACTCCTGCAGGTCCATGGCGGTGTAGGCCTGGCTCACTTCCAGGCCGATATCCCGAGGGGCCTGGGCTTCGGTTTCCTTCAGAATGCCTTCGGCACGCCGTGGCAGTTCGCGGGCGCGGTACATGTCAGCCTGGGCCAGGCGCAGGCCAACGTTGCCCGGGGCTTTCGCCACCAGCGCTTCGAGGCCGGCTTCGCTGCCCGGCAGGTCGCCGCCGTAGACGCCGGCCTGGGCCGACAGTTGCTGGGCGTCCATCCACGCATCGTTGGGGTTGCCGATGGGCAAGCCCTTGAGCTCGACCCGCGGGTTCTGGCTGTTGGCGAGGCTCTTGGCGACCTCGTTGGCGTCCTCGGCTTTATCGCTTTCCTGCAAGGCGTAGAACAGCGCAGTGGTGTCTTCGACCCGATCATCGGGCTCGGCGTCGGGGGCGCTCAGGGCCTGGCGATACAGCGGCTCGGCTTTTTCCGGCTGGCGCTGGTCCAGGTAGGCCGCAGCCACCCAACGCACGGCGTAGGTCGGCAGTTGCACGCCTTCGGCCTTAAGCGTCTCGTATTCGCGGATCACCTCGGCGGTACGCGCCCGCGCCTTGAGTGCACCGAGGCGGTCGATGCGCCAGCGCACCACATCGTCATGGGCGCTGGCGTCCGGGGTCCAGCGGGCGAGCAGTTTGTCGTAATCCGCCAGGGCGCGGTCGGCAATCACGTAGCGTTCTTTTTCGCTGCGTGTGGCGAACTCGGCCATGCGCACACGCTCGGCAGCGAGGTCGCCTTCCAGGCGGCGCTGGGTCACCGGGTCCAGCAGGCCAGGACGCTGGGCCGACAGGCGCAACGCGGCTTCCGGCAGGCGGGCCTTTTGCAGGGCGACGATGTATTCGCGGGCGACGTCAGGCTTGTCGCCGGCGCGGATAAACGCCTGGTCGAACTCGAACAGCGCGTCGTAGTTCAAGCCGGCGCGGGTCAGTGCATAGCCCAGGGCCATGCGACGGTTGGGGTCATCGGGCTTGGCGGCGACCAATGCGCGGGTACGTTGTACCGCTTCGTCCGCCTTGCCGCCGTCGGCCTGGGTCAGGGCCAGGCCCAGTTGCAGGTCAACGTTATTCGGCTCACGCAGCAACGCCTGGCGATAGACGGCCTCAGCCTGGGCCCATTGCTTCTGGTTGCGATAGGTCCGCGCGACGGTGGCGAGCGCCTGGGTGCTGAGGTTGCGATGTTTACCCTGGGCCTCGTACACCTTCAGCACTTCGGCGTCCTGGCCGGCCCAGCCGGCGATCACCACATGATCGCTGACCTGGCCTGGCGTCTGGCGCTCGGCGGACAGTTGGCGCAATTGAGTCAGGGCCGGGGTGAAGTTGCCGTTGCGCGCCTGAATGATCAGCGCGTCATAGGCCGGATCGGCCATGGCGAAGGCGGGGATCAGTAATTGGCTGCATAAGGCGGCCCCGACGAGCAGTCGCAACCGGCCTGATGCACTGAGTGGTGGGTTTCGCAACATATCGTGAGCTTCCTTACACACGGAAAGCTGTAACGATAGGTGGTCCTGAGCGAATTGCCGCAGGGTGCCGGCGTCCAATGACCCGGCCTAGCTTTCCTGTGTGAACTATCTCTCAGGAAAGTAGGGAAAAGACCAATCCGGAACAATTGTTCAGAATTGCGCGGCCCGCCTGAAATGGGAATGTGGGAGCGGACTTGCCTGCGATAACGGGGTGCCAGTCAGTACGTGCGTCGACTGTTTGACCCTTATCGCGGGCACTTGCGCTCCCACATTATTTATTTCCGGGCGATGGCGAACGCTTTACTGGGCGCCGCTGACCGCGCCGAACTTGGCCATCACAAACCCAATGAACTGCTCGACGGTCATCTTCTGGCCGTTGAAGGTCACTTCATTGTTGGCGTAGTGCAACTTGGACACCACATCGCTGCCGACCAGGGTCGCCAACTGAGTGCCGACCGCCATGCCGCTGACCATCTCGGCGGCCATCTGGGACTGCTGCTCGATGGCTTTCGGGTCGGTCACGCCACCGAGTTGCGCCTGCAGGGCAGCCACGTCACCGATCATCGGCTTGGACAGGGTCAGGTTGGCATCCAGCAATGCAATCATCTGCTTGCCCAGCTCAACCGGCGGCAACTCCATGGAGGCCGGCTTGGCCAGGTCCACCAGCAGGTTGAATTTGCTTTCGCCATGGGTTGTTTTCAGCGACAGGTTTTCCACGGCGATCTGCGGCTTGGCGGCCAATACCTGGTTGACGTTGGCTTCGGCCAAGGCCTGCTCGGCTTCGGTCAGTTGCAGCTCAGGCGCGGGCTGGCCCGCTGCGGCAGCGGCTTGCACCGGCTGCATCTTGTCCTGGTACAGCTTGGTCAACACCAGCATGGCCGGGATGTCGACGTTCTTCATGCTCAGGGCCATGGCCGCCGAACCCACGGGTTTGCCCTGGTAACCGATCTCGTCGATCTTGTAGTCGACACGGCCGGCCAGGTTGTTGTCCTTGGTTTCGCTGGAGTCTTTCTGCTCGAAGCCTTTGACCGTCAGCACGGATTTCTGCGGGCCGAAGGTGAACGTGCTGTCGGTCAGCTCAACGGTGTTTTGCCCGGTGTAGAAGCCAAAGGTGGATTTTTCCAGGTTGCTGGCGATGGTCAGGCCAGCCAGTTCGGCCTCGAAGGCGTCGCCCTTGGCATCTACCGCTGCGATCTTGAGGCTGTTCATGAAGCCGTCGGCCTTGACCTTCTGGCCTTCGGCGGTGCTGTCGAAATTCAGGTTGGCGCCGGAGAAGTTCACCGAAGACGTGTCGTCCTTGAACGTCAAGGGCAGCAATTCGATGTTGCCGTTGACCGAGCGGCTGTAGCCGATATTGGCCACGCCCTTGAGCGGCGACACGTCTTTGGCGGCGGCGAACCACTTCTCGGTGGTGGGGTTCTTTTCCAGTTCGTAGTGACTGGTGGCCATGACCGGCAGCCATTTGAGCGTCACCAGGCGCGAGAACGGCAGCGGGCCGTGCTCGATATGGTCGACGAACAGCAATTCCGGATTAGGGTTTTCTTCGCCGAACACCGAGCCTTGGCCCTTCAGGCGGTAGTGGGCGGTGCTGCTGAACACGCCACGCTCCAGGGACACCAGCTCCAGGGCCACGGTGCCGTCGACGCCGGCCATGGAGGTCTGCAGTTCCTTGTTGGCGTTCTGGATCGCGGTTTGCAGCACCGGTTCCAGTTGTTTACCGGTGTACCAGGCGCCGCCTGCACTGACGACGCCTACGGCGACAACTAAACCCAAAAGAACGACTGCTGGCTTATTCATGAAGTGACCTGATCAAATCCTGTGAGAAGTGGGCTGTCTTCCTTGAACCCCGAAAGGGTTGGCTCAAGCCCGCCGAAAACGGGGGAAGATTAGCACTGGCGGCCGCAAACGGCCCAGCTTTCTCAGAGGGGTCAGGCGTGCAGTTGGTTCACGAATACTCCAACTCGATCTCGTCGAGCTGGTGGTCAAAACTCTTCAGGCGCGCCGTCCAGGTGTACACCAGCACCTCAAACTCGCGGTGTATCACCGCATTGCCGGGGGTGTCGGACTTGGGGTCGCAGAAGTCCAGCTGGTAGCGCTCCCGGGCCATCTGCGTGGCGACGTCGGACAATTCCCGCGCGTTATTCAGCCAATGCCGGCCATCGGCGACCTGCCGATCGAGGGCCACACACTGTTTTTTCAGGACTTCGAGGCTTTTTTCCAGGGGCGTGCCGGTAAGGTCGCCCATGACTTCCTGGAAGGTGCGCCCCGGCTGCCAATAGCTGCCCCAGAAATAGCGGTCGAACACGGTTTCGACCCGACGCAGGGCGACCTTGGTGTCCCAGATCGCGACGCGGGTCTTGCCTTGTTCGAGGAGTTTTTTCTTCACGCGCTGGTTCTGGTAGGACGCCCAGGCCACCACGCCGATGGACAGGGAGCCGATCACCAGGCAGGCGCTGTCGAGGAACACCATGGCCTTGTCGAGTTGATGGGCGAGCATGACGCCGTAGAAATACGCGGCCGATAACAACACCAGTGCGAAGAGCACGCACCAGAAAGCGGGAGCATAAGGGTTTTTCATTATTGGAATCCCCATGAGCAAACGCGAGCAGTGTCAGGCGAGTCGTCACGGCGACCCGCCTGTCCAAGCATAGCTATTCGCTCAGGGTTTGCCGGGCTGTGACGCTTGCGTTCGTCCGCTTTCCCAGCCGCCGCCCAGGGCCAGGAACAGATCGATCTGGCTCATGGCAACCTGGGTATTCGCCGCCGCCAGTTGCGCGCGCATCGCGGTGTAGGTGCGGGTGGCTTGCAGGTCGGCGAGGAACGATTCGCGGCCGGCCTGGAAGAAGCGGTGGGTCTGGTCTGCCGCCTCCTGGGCCGATTGCTCGGCGTCCGCCAGCGCTGCGCGCCGTTGCAGCACGGCGGTGTATTGCGCCAGGCCGGTCTGGGTTTCGCGGATGGCGTTGAGGACCACCCCGTCGAAATGCGCCAGGGCACCCTGGGTCGCGGCTTCGGCCTCGTGGATGCGCGCACGGGCGCCGTTGGTCGGCACCGTCCAACTGATCATCGGGCCGAAGCCCCAGCGGTTGGTCGCGGGCTGGCCGAGGTTGTCGAGCAGGCCCACGGTGCCCACCGTGGCGCCGATGGCGATGTCCGGGTACAAGGCGCCGGTGGCCACGCCGATACGCGCGGTGGCGGCGGCCAGTTGGCGCTCGGCCTGGCGCACGTCGGGGCGACGTTTCAGCAGCGCCGCACCATCGCCCACCGGCAACAGCTGGGCGATGTGCGGCAGCTCGGCGCAGGTGCCGGTGCCCGCCGGCAGTTGGTCCACTGGCTTGGCCAGCAGCATCGACAGGCGAAACAGCCCGGCCTGGCGCGCCGCTTCGTAGCGCGGCATGTCGGCGCGCAAGGATTTGTATTGGGTTTGCGAGCGGGTGACCTGGGTTTCATCGCCACGGCCCGCGTCACGCAGGCGTTGGGTCAGTTTGGTGCTCTGGGCTTGCAGGTCGAGGGACTCGTTGGCAATCGCCAGTTCTTCGTTGGCCGCGCAGACTTGAGTGTAGGAGCGCACCACATCGGCCACCAGGGTGATGCGTGCGGTATCGGCGGCGGCCTGGGCCGCATCGGCGCTGGCCTGGGCGCTTTCGATACCACGTTGCAAGGTGCCGAACAGGTCGAATTGATACGAGGTGGTAATGCCGACGCTGCCGATGTTATCCACCGGCACTTTGTCCGCCTGCAAAAACGCTTCGCCGGATTCCTGCAGGCGCTGCACCTCGGCCTTGGCGCCGGCACTCCAGCCGCCGGCGGATTCAGCCTGTTGGGTCTGATAACGGGCGCGCTGCAGGTTGGCCGCAGCCACCCGCAGGTCGGTGTTGGAGGCCATGGCCTGGCGTACCAGCTCGTCCAGGCGCGGGTCTTTGTACAGCTTCCACCAGTCGGCCGGCACCGGCGCCGACACCACGTCGTTGCCCTTGCCCGCCAGTTGCCCTTGCAGGTCAGCGCGGTTGACGGCAGACGTTTGCGGCAGCTTGTAATCCGGCCCCACCACTTGGCAGGCCGACAGCAACAACCCCAGCGCAGCGGTTGCCCACAACTGCTTCATGGCTTGGCTCCCTCATTGGGTTTGTCGCCAATGATCGATACGGTGGCCGTACGCCCGGCGATCATGCGGAAGTCCGCCGGGACATCGTCAAAGGCAATACGCACCGGAATCCGCTGGGCCAGGCGCACCCAGCTGAACGCCGGGTTGACGTTGGGCAGCAGGTTCGAGCCGCTGCTGCGGTCGCGGTCTTCGATACCGGCGACGATGCTCTGCACATGCCCGTGCAGGCGAGCGTTGTCGCCGATCACACGGATGTCCACGCCCATGCCGACGTGGATGCCGTCGAGCTTGGTCTCTTCGAAGTAGCCGTCGATATGGAAGGAATTGCTGTCCACCACCGACAGCACCGGCCGCCCGGCGGTGACGAACTCCTGGGTACGCGGTGCGCGGTCGTTGACGTAGCCGTCCACCGGGCTGCGGATTACCGAGCGGTCGAGGTTGAGTTGGGCCGAATCCACCGTCACTTGCGCTTCGGCCAGGGCCGATTGGGCGCGGGCAACACGGGACTGGCTTTCTTCCAACTGCTCGCTGGGCACCAGGTTGCCGAGGCCACGGTTACGCTTGTACTCGCGGCTTGCCTGGGCCAGAGTTTCCTGGCGGTCGGCCACGGCGGCCTGGGCTTGGCGCAGGGCCAGCTTGAAGCGGTCCTGGTCGACGGCAAACAGTACCTGGCCCTTGGTCACCAGCTGGTTGTCGTGCACATCGACGCGCTGGATCAGCCCGGACACGTCCGGCGCGATCTGCACGATGTCGGCACGGATGTGACCGTCACGGGTCCAGGGCGCAAACATGTAGTACATGACCATGCGCCACACAACGACGACCGCGAAGCTCACGATCAACAACGTCAGGACTACACGGCCGATGGTCAAAAAAGGTTTTTTCATGTCATCAGGTATCGACTGAGTGAGTCCACCGCGCCCAGCAACAGCGCGTAGAGCCCCACATTGAACAATGCCCGGTGCCAGACCAGGCGATAGAAGTGGACGCGGGTCAACAGCCCGTGCACCACCAGGAATAACACGTACGTAATGCCCATCAGCACCAGCAGCGTGGGCAGGAACACCCCGCTGATATCCAGATCACCGATCATAAAGGCGCTCCATCGGGTAGCGGCGCTTCCATCTCAGTGCCGCCAATGAATTCCACACCCGGCAGCAGTGCCAGGCGCAGGCCGGCCAGCGCGTGCAGCAGGTGCAGGCGGGTATCGTCTTCGTCTTGCAGGCCCTGGCCGTTGAGGGCGCGGCGCGTGCGGTCGAGGGTCATCAGCAGACCGCTGGGCGCGGGCAAGCGTTCACCCGCCTTGAGGCAGGCCTTGAAGTAACCGCCCACACCTTCCACCACCTGGTTGAGCAGCACCCGCGGCACGCCGAGGATGCGCGGCGAATAGGCCAGCAGGTCGAGCAGGTTGAGCGCCACGCGCAGGTCGCGCAGGGCGATGCCGGTGTCCTGGCCGATCATCGCCAGGCGCGGCAGGTGCTGCATCAGGCGGTCGAGCATCTGTGCGGCGAGGTGCCGGTGTTCGTTCAGGGTGGCGGGCTCGGTCAGGCCGACGATGTCACGCCAGCTGAAACGGGTCAGGCGCTTGGCCGCCAGTTCGGCGCCGAAGGGCCGTGCGATCAACGTCCACACAAAGGCGAACAGCAGGCCCACGGGCCCGGCCAGGTTGACGTTGGCGAAGTTGAGGAAGTCCGCGTCGTAGGCGCCCTGGATGCTGATGAACGACGAGGTGTTCACCAGCGTCAGCAGCATGCCCAGGTAAAAACGCGGCTGCACGGTCAGCGTGCCGATGCAGATGAACGGCACCGCGAACGCCAGTACCAGCATCGGGAAATCGTGCAGGTTGGGCAGTACCAGGAACAGGTAGAGGCTGGCGAACAGCACCGACATGGCGGTCCAGAAAAAGAACCGATAGATCTGCGGCGCCGGGTCGTCCATAGAAGCGAAAAAGCTGCAGGCCACGGCTGCCAGGATCACCGCGCTGCCGCCATCGGTCCAGCCCAGCAGGATCCACAGCACCGACGCGACGATGATCGCGGTGACGGTGGAAAACGCCGAGTAGAGCATCAGGCCATGGTCGAGGAACGGCGTGAGCCGGCCCAGGCGCCAGTGACGGTACACGGCACGCCAGGTGTCCTGGCTTTCGCACTGGATGGCGGCTTGCAGGCTGCGGCAGTCCTGCCACAGGTCGATCCACTCGCCCAGGCGGTAGAGGGCATTGGAGAACAGCAGCGTGTGGCGCTCGTCCAGCACTTCGCCGTGGGGTTGCAGGGCGTCGACCTGGTCACGCAGGGCACGCCAGCGTTCCAGCGGTGCGCTTTCGGTGGTGTTTTCCAGCCACTGCCGGGTGGCTTCCAGCAGCGGCGTCAGTTGCTCGAGAAACTGCGGCGCACGCTGTTCGACGGCATACAGCGCATCGTCGAGTTCCTCCACCAACGGCAGCAGGTGGATCATGCGCCCGCGCAATTCCTTGGTATTGCGCACCGTCTGCGGCCGCGCGCCTTCGTGGGGCAACTGGCCGATCATCAATTCAAGGGTATTGAAGGTGGCGACCATGCCGCCGCGCAGGGCGCTGACTTCTTCCGGCTGCACATTGCGGGAAAGAAAACGCTGGCTGTAGACCTGGGCGTCGCCAAACCACTTGGCCACCGCACCATCGAACACCGGCATCAGCCGCCGCGGCCAGAACATCGCGCCCACCACCGCCGCGACCGCAATGCCGAGGAAGATTTCCTCGGTCCGCGCCTCGGCCACATCCCACACCGCCAGCGGGTTATCCACCACCGGCAGGGCGATCAGCGGCAAGGTGTAGCCGGCCAGCATCAAGGCATAGTTGTTGGCGGTGCGCAGGTGCATGGAGAGGAACAGCAAGGTGCCCGTCCACAGTGCGATCACCACCACCAGGATGTACGGCGACTGCACGAACATCGGCACAAAAAACACCGCCGCCGCCGCCCCCATCAAGGTGCCGATGGCGCGGTACAACGCCTTGGAACTGGTAGGCCCGACAAATGGGCTGGAGACGATATACACCGTGGCCATCGCCCAGTACGGACGCGGCATTTGCATCAGCATGGCGATATACAACGCGATCATCGACGCGGCGAAGGTACGAACCCCATAGAACCAGTCACGGGCGGGCGGAAAGCCGGTAAAAAATCCGTTCAAAGCGTCGCCGCCTCAAAGGCCCGCAGTACGCGCAGCGCGGCTTCCATGTCGGCAGTCGGAAGGTCCGCCAGCACTTCGCGGCGTAGACGCACCAGTTGCACCTCCACCGCCTGCACCAACTCGCGACCACGCTCGGTGAGGCTCAGGGCCTTGGCGCGGCGGTCGTGGATGTCTTCGGTACGGCACACATAGCCGTCATGGCACAGCCGGTCGAGCAGACGCACCAGGGACGGGCTTTCCATCCCCGACGCTTGGGCCACTTTGACCTGATGCACCCCGTCGCCCAGGCGGCCGATCATCAGCAGCGGCACGGCGCAGGCTTCGGAGATGCCATAGCTGACCAGCGTGCTCTGGCAGATTTTGCGCCAGTTACGGGCGCCCACCACCATGCTGCTGCTGAGGTTCATCTGAAGTTGTTCGAGGGATTGAGGCACTGGATAGTTCGCATACAGTTAGTTTGCTAACTATCAATATGGCCGAGGGATCGAATTGCGTCAAGTTTTGAAACAATTTAGCGGATGGGTGGAGCGATTCAGTGGCAACGCCGCAGGACGAATGTGGGAGGGGGCTTGCCCTAAGGCCAGTCAGTTAGGCGTACATCGCCTCCTGTAGGAGCGAGCTTGCTCGCGAAAAACGCCAACGATAACGCGTGCTTCCTGAATGAACGCGGCGCCTATGAGTTTTTCGCGAGCAAGCTCGCTCCTACAAAAAGCCTTAACTGACTGGCATTAGGACAAGCCCCCTCCCACAATCGGATCGGTGTCGGCTTCAGGGTTGCTGTGCGGCCTGGCCATCCAGGCGGCGCTGGTTTTGGCCCATCACATCGTGCAGGGGGATCCGTGTGGCCGTGACCAAGTGGATGGTTGGGTCTGTGCACCCGGCTTATTGACCGCTCATTCTCCTAAGCGGCCCTGCTGGTAAACGTCAGCACCTTTTGCTCCACCGCCAGACGCTCCAAATTTTCACTGCCTCGGACGCAACGACTAACGCAGCCATTAACACCAAGTTGTAGTTAGGGAAAAACTGAGCACCTACCAGCAACAGCGAAACAGAAGGCACGAGATTACGATGGAAACTTGCAGCAGCATGGCAAAGCCGAACATGTATAACTGCACAACACTATGATCACGCAGCACCCATAAAGCACTTTCAAAATCGCTTAAATAAGGAATCCTTCCCTCTAGTGTGCTGGCCACTGCATACCGAATCAGATAAAGGGCATCCATGGCTCCCCAAAACCAAAAAACCAGCCGTTTCATGTTGTGTCCAGAGCAGGGAGTTAGCGCCTGTTAATAGCGAGCTCCTCCCACCGGCCACTATCGTCCACTTCCGTTTAGTCGATAGAACGTTCCCCTACTTCGCGCAGAGCACGCCCCACCTCCTCCTCAATAAACTCACACACCTCCTCCGATACGCTGTACTGAAACTGCTTGCGTCGGTGCTTGGAAACCTTGCCCTCGTTATCCAGGCACATCATCACCAGCTTCGACAGATCACTGCCGCGCACATCAAAGCGCTGGTTCACGGCCTTGATCACGCGGTCGTAGCGGTCGAGAAATTCGGTTTCTTCGCGCAGTTCCACTTCCAACGCGCGGCGGGCCATTTGCAGGGTGAATTCGACGCAGTGGGTGGCGTCCCAGTAGCGGTAGATCGAGGGGTGGCCGATGAAGTCGAAGGCCATTTGATCGCCGTCCAGCCACGTGACGTTCCAGAATTCCCGCGTCGGCTGGGAAAAGGCTTTGAGAGCCGCCAGATAAGCTTGCTCTTCGTGCTTCATCGCGACGGACACCGGTAGCAGCAGGCCGTTTTCCAGTGCACCGTAATGGCAGAGCGTCTGATGGATCAGGAAGCGCGACAATCGCCCGTTGCCGTCCATAAACGGGTGCAGGAATACGAAGCCGAAGGCAGTGACTGCCGCCGCTACCAGGGGGTCGACTTCACGTACTGGCTGATTGGCGAAGGCCATCAGCTCTTCCATCAGTTCCTGGCAAAGTTCAGGGGCTGGAGGAACATAGCTGACGCCCGCCGCGCCGCGCAGGCCGTTGTGCAGATGATTCTGCTCATGGCGAAACGCGACAGCTTTGTCGAAGGGGTTGGAGACGGTGCTGTTCTGCAGGTCTACCAGGTATTCCTCGGTCAGCAAGCGGCCTTCGTGGGCCTGGCGTAACAGTTGAACGAAGCGGCGGGATTTTTCTTCGCTGGGTTGTTCTTTTTCGATGGCAAACGAATCACGGGTTTCGTGGAGGTAGGCCCACTGGATGGCACGGTCCATCATTTCGGGTGGGAGGGTGGCCATGAAGGATTTGGCGCGGGCCAGCACATTGAGCGCCAACAACGCGTCCAGCTCAGGCGTTCGCTCCACGGTGGCGCAGTAATGCAAAGAACCCAAGCCGTTGAAATCCACGCGCCAGCGGCTGTTGCGGATGCTGGGTCCGGTTACGTAGCGCTCGGGATCGAATAAGGCAACGACGCGGCCTCGAACGGGCTTTGAATAATCCAGGGCCTGCCCGGTAAATCCCTCCCATAGAAAACAAGCTTTGCGAATGAACGCACCATTGGGCGAATCCGCCAAGGCAACCAAAAAGGGCTCAGGACCAAGCCGTTCAAAAACCTGGGCGAGCACCGCCAGGTTCACGCCTTCATGCTTGAGAGCAAATAGCACATGCTCAAATAACGCAGCATGCGCGGGCGCCACAGCGGCCGGCACAGCCAGACAAGTGCCGATTCGAGTGATTCTGGTCACGGGTTTAATCATCGCAACACGGGAGGGCGCAATAATCTTTAGGTCCAGGACTTCACATAGATGGGCATATCCGACTGTTGCCAAGGTGAATCCCCCAAGAAAAAATAACTCAGGCGATTAGAGCCCAGTTTTTTTTACTGCTCACCTTTTTTTTTTACAAAAACACGATTTTCAAAAGATTTTTTTACACCCCTCGCCCACCCCGCAACATCAGATTCAACTCATCCACCACCTCCGCCCAATCCGCATCGTCCAAGATTTCCTCGCGCAAAAACACTTTCTGGCTGTCTGTCCAGAAAAACGCCTCTGCCAACTTCAAATCCGGCTTGAGTGGCGAGTGGGCGGTCACAAACTGATCAATGCTGACCGGGTCATGCTCCAGGCCAAGCTGTTTGAACAAAGACGGCAAACTGTGCACGGGCGATTCCATGACGGGCTCCTGAAAAAAGGTATTTAACCGAGTCTAGCGGCAGTCCTCGGGTTGTGGTGGCGGCACGTTGCACAACACGAACAAACGCGCCCTGGCACCACCACCGTCCTGGCGACTGAGTTCGCGCCAGCCCTGGGGCAGTGGCGCAAAATCGTCCGGCGCTTCGTTGCTGCTGATCAGCCATACGCGGCGGGTGTCGGCGGGCAGTGCCGACAGACGGTCGAGGTAAATGCGCCCGCCGTCCTGGTCCACCAGGGTGCCGAAGCCGTAGGCGTTGGGCCGGGTCGGCGTGCCATCGGGCTTGGGCGGGGTGTAGAGCTGCAGTTGGGCGTCGGTCTGGTCGTAATACACGTAGCTGAGGTACCACATCATGTCGCTGAGGACGATGCGATCGTCTTCCTGGTAATTGCGATTGACGAACTCCACCGGCACGTTGAATTGGTCGTGCTCATCCACCGTGAAGTTGTTTTTGAGGCCCACCAGCTCCACGCCGACAAACAGCACGAACAGCGCCGCACCCAGCAGCGACAAGCGCGCAGGCAGGCGGTCGATAGCCATGGCGACAAGGATCGGCAAACCCAAGGCGTACACCGTAAGGTAGCGCTCGATAAACACCGGGGAGATAAACGATACCCCGTAGACCAGCAACAACGGCAGCAGGAAAAACAGCGCCAGCAGGCAAGCGGGCCGATGGCGTTCGCGGTCTCGCGCGGCAGTCATCACGACCACGGCCATCAGTAACAGCGGGACAAACCAGAACAGCGGTGGCCAGAAGCCGATACCTTCATCCTGTAACACGAACTGCCAGACCATCGAAGGCAGGGAAAACAGGCTGACCGGTTCTTCCCAGCCTATGTCTCCGCCTACCTTGAGTTGTTCGACGTGCTGCACCAGGTCCAGCAGGTTCGGCAGCAACGGTACGTACAACAGCACAATCGCGGCATTGGCTACCCACCAGGCCGGGCGTGCGATCAGCCGTCGGCCTCGCGGCTGCGCCTGCCACAGCACCCCCAGGTAAGCCCAATGCACCAGCACGCACAGGGCGGTGAAGTAATGGGTGTAGAACCCGGCGCTCATCAACGCCACATACATGGCCAGGTAGCGCAGCCGCTCGGGCTGGCGTACCCAGTACACCAGCGCCAGCGTGGCCCCCAGCAGCCACACGCCCAGCAGCGAATACATGCGCACTTCCTGGCTGTAGCGCACCGCCGTGGGCAGCAGCGCCAGCAGGATCCCCGCCAGCACGGCAGCACGCCGGGTAGACAGTTGCCGTGTCAGCCAGACACCCAGGCCCACGGCAACCACGCCGGGGATGGCACTCATGCCACGAATCGACCAGATGCTGTCGCCGAACAGCTCGATCCAGCCGCGCAGCATGAAGAAGTACAACGGCGGGTGCACATCGTGAGCGGCGTGAAACCACAGGTCGGCAGCGGCGTATTCACTGAGCAGCAGGCTGGAGCCCTCGTCGCCCCAGATCGCCGCCGATGTCAGGCGGTAAAACCGCAGGGCCATGGCCAGTCCCAGGATCGGCACCCACCACAGTTGGCTCAGCCAACCGACGCGTTCCCACGTAAGACGATTGAATGCGGGCAACGCCCCGACCTTTTCGTTTTGCTCTACCACAGACCGGCGCACCTCGATTCCCCCGCTGTTGCCTTGAGTGCCTCAGCGCAAACACCGCCACTCTAGGACAAAAGCCCCCGGTTCGCTTCTGGAATCGGACAAATCAGCAATTTGTGTAGGGCTTCACCGAAGCGCCCACAGGAACACGCTATGATTGCCGCCCTCCAAGGACCCAGGATCAAGGACACGTCATGCGCATCGGTTTTCTCTCCCCCCTGGCACTGGCCCTGCTGGCCGGTATTTCCCAGCAGGCCCAGGCCAGTTCCGACGATTCGTGCTACCCCGATTGGCGTGTCTCGCGTGACAGCCTCGACCCTTGCAACAACGTGCCGTTCCTGAGCCCGGGCAATGACAGCCGGGCCAACCTGCGCCTGTTGCTGGCGGACAAAAAGGCCGCGCCGTTGGCGCCCAAGGCGTTGAGCGAAGATGACCTGGCCCAGGGTTTCGGCCCGGTGCCGTTCCCGGTGTATCGCCTGGCCGCTGCCTCCAGTGCAGAGACCGAGCCCGACTCGGACGATTCGCCTACCGCTGAGCTGGACACCCTGCTGACGCCCCTGGGCATCAAGCGCGAGGCGTACAAAACCGCCGGCGAAGCCTTCCTCAATGGCGAAGGCAGCCGCTGCCGCAGCAACGACGATGACAGCGCCACGGCGTTTATCCGCCAGGTGGTCAAGGCCGACATGCCGGCGGCCGAGCGCGCGCTGCTGGCGAAGGCGCGGCTGCAACTGCTCACCACCTGCACCTGGGATGGCCCGGTGATCGCCGAGCCGCAGCAGATCCAGTCAGCCGACGGCCAACTGTTTCGCACCTACCTGCAAGCCGCCGCCGATTTCTACAGCGGCCGCTTCGCCGAGGCCGCGCAAGGCTTTGCTGGCGTCGACAGTGCACAGTCGCCGTGGCTGAAGGAAACCGCGCTGTACATGACCGCCCGCACAGCGCTCAACCAGGCCCAGGCCGACACCTATGACGAAGACGGCGTACCGCACCTGGACCGTGTGGATAAACCCGCATTGGCCACGGCCGAGCAGGGCTTCAAGGCCTACCTGAAGACTTATCCACAGGGCGAATACGCGGCCTCGGCCCACGGTCTGCTGCGCCGGGTGTACTGGCTGGCCGACGACAACACCCAGCTCGCCGACGCGTTCGCCTGGGCACTGACGGCCACCGACGAGCAGCGCAATGTGTCTGAGGATGAGCTGGTAGAAGAAGCTGACCTCAAGCTGTTGATGGTCAACAGCGATACCGTCAAGACCCCGATGATCCAGCTCGTCAGCGACCTGATGGTGATGCGCGGCGGCAACCAGCCGGCCCTCAGCCGCGCAGACCTCGAGAAGCAAAAAGCCGCGTTCGCCAGCGAGCCGGAGCTCTATGAGTACTTGCTGGCCGTGTGTGCGCTGTACATCGAGCATCAACCGGATGCTGCCCTGAAGCAGTTGCCGCAAAACGTGCCGGCAAGCCTCAACTACTTCGCCTTCAGCCAACAGACCCTGCGCGCACTGGCCCTGGAAGCCAAGCAGGACTGGAAAGGCGCCGAAGCGCTGTGGCTGCAACTGTTGCCGCTGGCAAAACTGCCGCTGCAACGCGACCAGCTGGAATTGGCCCTGGCCATGAACTACGAGCGCAGCGGCCAGTTGGCCAAGGTGTTCGCCAGCGATTCGCCGATCGGTGCCAGGCAGGTGCGCTACATCCTGCTGCGCAACGTTGCCGGGCCTGAACTGCTGCGCCAGCAGATTGCCCAGGCGAGCGATCCGCTGGAACGCCAGACCGCGCAATTCGTGCTGCTCTACAAAGACCTGCTGCACGGCCAGTTCGCCACCTTCGCCGAAGACCTCAAGCAGCTCCCGGCCCAGGCCCCCGAGGACAAACTGGGCACCAGCCTGGGTTATGTCTACAGCGCCAGCCAGACGCTTAAGCTGTTCCAGTGGAACGGCGACAAGGCCGAATCCGGCTACGCCTGCCCGAGCATCGCGCAAACCGCAGCGACCTTGCAGACCGACGCGAAGAACCCCCAGGCCTTGAACTGCTTCGGCGAATTCATCCTGCGCAACAACTTGGACGGCATGCCTCTGGAGCAGGCCCGCGCCGCCGGCAGCCTGGGCAGCACCGCCTCGGACTTCAAGGGTGAAACCTTCTCGCGGCTCGACGGTTACCAGCAGGTCATCGGCAACGCCAAGGCGCCGAAAAACGACAAGGCCTACGCCCTGTTCCGCGCCATCAACTGCTACGCGCCGGCCGGCTACAACAGCTGCGGAGGCAAGGACATCGAACCCGGCGTGCGCAAAGCCTGGTTCCGCCAACTGAAAAGTGGTTTCGCCGACACCCAGTGGGGCAAATCGCTGCAGTACTACTGGTGAAACACCTGTGGCTGGGCGTGCTGTTGCTGGCAAGCCCGGCATTCGGTGCCGTCGATGCCCGCGACTACGACGCCTTCTGGCTGTGGAGCGGCGTCACGCCCCAGCCGGTACTCAAGCAGGCCAAGACCCTGTACATCCTCCAGGGCCAGATCAACGCCACCCGCCGCGCGCCCCAGCGCGGTGTGCAACTGATCGCCCAAGGCATCAGCGTGCCGCGCCTCACCCGAGGCGACGTCTGGGTGGTCTACCGCGCCCACACCCTGCGCTGGCCCGAACAGGTCTACACCCAACTGCTCGGCCAGGTACAACGCTGGCGCGACGCAGGCAACCCGGTGGTCGGCATCCAGATCGACTTCGACGCCCGCACCCAATACCTGCACGAATACGCCGACTTCCTGCGCGACCTGCGCCAGCGCCTGCCGGCCGATCTGAAACTGAGCATCACCGGCCTGATGGACTGGAGCAGCAACGCCGACCCCACCGCCATCAGCCAGCTCAAAGGCGTGGTGGATGAGGTGGTGGTGCAGACCTATCAGGGCCGCCAGAGCATCCCGGATTACGCGGCGTATCTGCCACGGATGAACCGGATGGGGCTGCCGTTCAAGATCGGTTTGATTCAGGGTGGAGAGTGGGAGGAGCCGGGGTATTTGCAGGGGAGTGAGTGGTTTCGGGGGTATGTGGTGTTTTTACGCAATCCTTGATGGATGCTTGCTCGCGAAAACCTGAGATTGCCGCGAGCATTCAGAAAGACCCGCGTCATCGTTAACGTTTTTCGCGAGCAAGCTCGCTCCTACATTGGAAGGTGGTTACCAGTCATAGGTCAGGCTGGACACCACCGTACGCCCTTCCCCGTAGTAACAATCCAGGTCGCTGGTGCACTGCGAGACATAGGTCTTGTTGGTGAGGTTCTGCACGTTCATCGCCAGTTTCACGCCTTTGAGCTTGAGCGGCGAGGTACCCAGGTCGTAGTTCAGGCTGGCGTCGTAGACGCTGTACGACGGCACGCTGAACGCGCCTTCGTAGTAGTCGCCCAGGCTTTGGCGTGCGTAGCGCACGCCCAGGCCGGCACCGAGGCCGGCGAGCGGGGTGTCGCCCAGTACGGTGTAGTTGACCCACATCGACGCCGTGAGCGGCGAGATACCAGCGGGGTGGCGGCCTTGGCGACCTTCTTCGTCCTTGGTGTACTTGATGTCGTTGCGCGCAGCCGAAGCGATGATCTCCCAGGCGTCGCTGAGGGCGGCCTTGGCTTCCAGCTCTACGCCGCGGGAACGCATGGCGCCGCTCTGAGTACTGAAGGTGTCGTTGGGGTTGGTGGTGAGCACGTTTTCCTGGTCGAGCTGGTAGACCGCGACCTGCACGAAACTCTTCTGGCCCGGCGGCTGGTACTTCATGCCCACTTCGTATTGCTTGCCGGTGGAGGGGTCGAACGGTTTGCGCTGGGCGTCGGTGCCGGTCAGCGGCAGGAACGATTCGGAATAGCTGACAAAAGGCGCCAGGCCGTTATCGAACAGGTACACCAGGCCCGCACGGCCGGTGAAGGCCTCGTCCTTGCTGGCAAAGCGGGTGCCTTGCAGCGGCTCCTTGTTCACCACGCTGGCCCAGTCATAACGCCCACCGAGCACCAGGGCCCACTTATCCAGTTTGATCTGGTCCTGCACATACAGGCCGGTCTGGCTCAGGGTGCGGTCCCAGCGGTACGGTTGGCCGAAATTCAGGCGCTGGCCGTAGACCGGCTTGAACAGGTCGATCACCGGCGGGTTGCGGTCATACAGGCCATGGAACAGCGAGCCGGAGTGGTAGTAATCCAGGCCGACGATCACCGTATGGGACAACGCACCGGTGTCGAATTCGGCCTGGGCGATGCTGTCCACGCCAAACACTTTGTTGTTCTGCGCCCAGTCCACGCCGAAGCGTTGCAGGTAGCGTTGGTCCTGCACGCCGGTGGCCGGGTTGGCGACGAAGCGGTAGCCGTGCAGCGGTGCGGTGTAGCGGTCGTCCACTTCGGCGTAGCGCGCGTTCTGCTTGAGGGTCCAGGTATCGTTGAGGCGATGGGAAATCTCGTAGCCCAGCACGTACTGCTCGCGGTTGTACTGGTTGACGCCGGGCTCGCCGATAAACACATCGCGCTTGATCTTGCCGTTGGGGTTGGCCCACAAGGTGCCGGACGCCGGCAACCCTTGGGCCTCGGGCACGCCCTTGTCCTTCTGGTATTGGGCGAACAGCGTCACACGGGTGTCGTCGTTGGGGCGCCAGGTGAGGCTGGGGGCAATGAACTGGCGTTTGTTCTCGACGTAGTTGATCTCGTCCTGTCCGTCGTTGGCCAGGCCGGTGAGGCGGTAGAGGAATTGCCCCTGTTCATCCAGCGGGCCGCTGAGGTCGATGGCCGCACTCTTGTGCTCGTAGGTGCCCGCTTCCAGCACCACCTGGTGCACCGGGGTTTCGCTGGGGCGCTTGCTGACCATATTGACGATACCGCCCGGCTGGTTCTGCCCATACAACACCGAGGCCGGGCCCTTGAGCACTTCGATGCGCTCCAGGGAGTAGGGCTCGATCTGCAGCGCTCCACCCGTGCTGCCGCCGCCGTAGGGCAGGTGCAAACCGTCAAGGTACAAGGGCGTGGGGGTGAAGCCGCGCGAGGTGGGTTCGTCGAACAACTTGACCCGGTCGGCAAAGCCACCGGCGGTCATGCCTGGGGTGTAGAGCAACGCCTGGGTGACGCTCTGGGCGCCGCGAGCCTTGATCTCGGCGGCGGTGATCACGTTGATGGTCTGGGGGATTTCCACCAATGCCGAATCGGTCTTGCTGCCGGACGCACTGCGCGTGGCGACAAGGCCGTCCACCGGGCCCCAGGCGCTTTCCTCGGCCTGCTGGGCGCTGATCTGAGTCGCGCCGAGCTGCAACGGCCCGGCGGATGGCATCGCCTGCAACGACCAACCGCCCTGGGCCTGCACCGCCACCAGGCCGCTGCCCGCCAGCAGCCGCTCCAGACCGGACCCGACGCCATAACTTCCCTGCAAGCCTGTGGTGCGCTTGCCTTGGGTAAGGGAGGCATCGACCGACAACAAGATGCCCGACGCGCTGGCGAACTGGTTCAAGGCCTGATCGAGACTGCCCGCCGGAATGTTGTAGGCACGCAGCGCTTCGGTGCTGTCTTCGGCATGCACCTGGGTCGGCAGCAGCGGCACCGTCGCCAGCAGGCTGACAAACAGGCCACGGCGCAAGGCGCGGGCCAAGGGTTGGATTGGGTGGTGCGGCATTGCAGGACTCCCCGTGAGAACGCTTCTTGATTGGCTTTCAAGAGGTATCCCGAACGGGGCGCGCAAACCGACAAGCATCGATAAAAAAATTTTCAGGCCCGCGCCTTGATGGTCACCCAGTAGCGCGTCACCGACTGCACCTGCACCGGCAGCGAACGCTCCAGGGCCGCGAGGATCGCGTCGGTATCGTTCAACGGGAACACCCCCGTCAGCAGCAGGCCTGACACCGCCTGATCACAACGCAACAGGCCTGGACGATAGCGGCTCAGTTGCGCGACAAACTCGCCCAATGGCTGGCGCTCGGCGATCAGCCGATGCGCGGTCCAACTGCTGGCATTGGCACTTACCGCAGGCAACGCCGAGCTTTGGCGCGAGTTGAACCACAGGCTGTCGCCGGCATTCATCTGCACCGCAGGACCCTGCAACGGGGTGACCCGCACGCGGCCTTCATACAGGTCGACGCGGCTGCCATCGGGCAGTTCGCACACGGCAAAACGGGTGCCCAGCGCCTGCACGTCACCGGCCGGGGTTTCGACGATCAAAGGGCGCACCGGGTCGTGTCCGCTGGTCAACAGGATCTCGCCACGGATCAGGCGAATGCGCCGCTCGCTGGCGCTGAAACGCAGGTCCACTGCACTGTCGCTGTTGAGGTCCAGGCGCGTGCCGTCGCTGAGGGTCATGTGGCGAATCTCGCCGGTGGTGGTGCGGTAGTCGGCAAAGGCTGCCTGCCAGGGTTCGCTGCGCTGCACCAGGTAGCCGCTGCCACCCGCCACCAGCAGCAGGCCGAGCAGTTTCAACGCGGCGCGGCGCTGGGTGTCCGGGGTGTCGCGCAACACCGCACGGGCGCTGTCGATGGGCACGCTGCCAAGGGTTTGTTGCAGGTGCTGCAGACGTTGCCAGGCGCGACGGTGTTCCGGATCCGCCGCCTGCCATTGCACAAACGCCAGGCGTTGCTCGTCTTGCAGCTCGCCGCTCCAGTGCAGCATCAGCCATTCGCTGGCTTGCTCGACAATGGCCGGGGAGATGGGGGCGTCGGGCCTCATTCTGCGTACGCCACCTGGTAGCAGGCGATGATCGCGCGGGTCATGTACTTCTGCACCGAACTGACCGTGACGCCCAGGCGCTCGGCGATCTGCGCGTAGCTCAGGCCTTCGAACTGCGAGAGCAGGAACGCGCGACGTACGTTGTCGGGCATGCGGTCGAGCATGGCGTCGATCTGCATCAGGGTTTCGAGGATCAGCGCACGGGTTTCCAGGCTCGGCGACTCGGGCTCGGGCAGGTGCGCGATGCTTTCCAGATAGGCGCGCTCGATACGCAGGCGGCGCCATTGGTCGATCACCAGGTTGCGCGCGATCTGCACCAGGTAGCTGCGGCTTTCCTTGTCACCGGGGTAGCGACCGGAGACCAGCAGGCGCAGGAAGGTGTCCTGCGCCACATCGGCGGCGTGTTCGCGGTCGCCCAGGCGCTTGCGCAGCCAGCCTTGCAGCCAGCCGTGATGGTCGCGGTACAGGAGGTGAAGCTGTTGCTGGCCGTCAGTCGCGGTGTCCATGAAAAGCTCAGATGCATTATTGAGAGCAATTATCATTACACCTTGTTTCGCGGCTGGCAAAACTCTTTGTGGTTCAGCGCTCGGCGGTTTGCAGCGGATACACCGATTCCCACCCCCCGCCCAACGCCTTGTACAGGCCGACCATGGCCAACGACACGCCGGTGGAACTCTCCACCCACTGCTCCTGCGTGGCCAGCAGCGCGCTCTGCACGGTGAGCACGTTGACGAAATCCACCACGCCTTCAACGTATTGGTGCTGCGCGGTGGTCAGGGCGATCTGGTTCTGGCGCACGGCTTCGGCGAGGCTGTCGCGACGCAGTTGGCTGGCGTTGTAGCGGGTCAGTTGGTCGTCGATTTCATGCCAGGCTCGCAGCACGGTGTGCTGGTAGGCCAGGGCCGCTTCCTGTTGCTGGGCTTCGCGCAGGTCCAGCATGCCTTGCAGGCGGCCGCCGTTGAACAGTGGCAGGCTCACTTGCGGGCCGAAGGCAAACGCGCGGGAGCCCCAGGAGCCGAAATCCGACAGTTGCATGGCCTGGGAACCGAGGCTGCCGGACAAGGTAATACGCGGGTAAAAATCGCCCTTGGCTACGCCGATGCTGGCGGTGGCGGCGTGCAGCCGCGCTTCCGCCTGGCGGATATCCGGACGGCGTTCGGCGAGTTCCGATGGCAGGCCAATGGCGACCTGGCGTTGGGTCTGCGGTACGGCGGCGTCCTTGGACAATTGCGCGTGCAGGGCCTGGGGTGGCTCGCCCATCAACAGGCTGAGGGCGTTGATCAACTGGTCCTGGCGTTGCTGCAGATCCGGCAGGCGCGCTTCGATGGCGGCGACCTGGGCGGCGGCTTCGGCGACGTCCAGGTCGGTGGCCACGCCGTCAGCCAGGCGCAGTTGCGAGAGCTTGAGGCTGTGGCGGGCGACGTCGAGGTTTTGCTCGGTCACCGCGCGGGTATTTTGCACGCCACGCAGTTGGATGTAGTCCTGGGCGGTCTCGGCCAGTACCGATAACAACACGGCGCGGCGATCGTTTTCCGCCACTTGCAGGGTGGCGTCGGCGGCTTCGGTTTCGCGTTTGACCCGCCCCCAGAAGTCCAGCTCCCAGGACGCCGAGAAGCCCGCGTCCCACTGGTTGAACGCGGAACGCCCGTTTTCGCCGGAGGGGTCGTTCAAGCCTTTGCCGCTGTTGCGTTTACGCTGGTAGGCGCCCGTGGCGTCGACAGTGGGATAACGCTCGGCGGTAGTCACCTGGCGCACCGCACGGCTTTGTTGCAGGCGGCTGCTGGCCAGTTTCAGGTCGAGGTTATCGGTCAGCGCGCGGCGCGTGAGGGCCGACAGTTGCTCGTCGTGGAACACGTCCCACCAGCGCTCTTGCAGCGGATCACTCACTGCTCGGCTGGCGGCTTGTCGCCCTTGAGGTTCGCTCCACCGCGTGGCTTGCGGCGTGTGCGGGCGCTGAAAATCCGGCCCGACAGTGCAGGCACTCAGGCTGATAACACTCAGGGTGAGCCAGGCAAGGTGTCTCATTGCTGGGCCACCTCACGCTGCGGCGCGACCGGCTGGGTGTCGACGCTGGCCTCGACCGACATGCCGACCCGCAGGCGCTCGGTCAGCGGTTGGTTGGGTTCGAGGACGATTTTCACCGGGATACGCTGCACCACCTTGGTGAAGTTGCCGGTCGCGTTGTCCGGCTTGACCGATGCGAAGGTCACACCCGTGGCAGGTGCGAGGCTCTCCAGGTGGCCGTTGAGCAACTCCCCGTCGAGGCTGTCGACCCGCACCTGCACGGCCTGGCCGGCGTGCATATGGGACAGCTGGGTTTCCTGGAAGTTGGCGACCACGTAGGCCTCGGCCAACGGCACCACCGCGAGGATCTTGCTGCCCGGGGTCACATAGGCACCGACCCGCACCGCGCGCTCACCAACCATGCCATCCACCGGCGCGACGATGCGCGTGTAGGACAGCTGATAGCTGGCCATTTCCAACGCGGCCTGGGCACGCTTGAGTCCACCTTCAGCGGCATCGCGCTGGGCCGTGAGGATTTCCACCTGCTTGCGCTCGGCCGCCAACACCGCCGTGGCGTTAGCCAGGCGCGCGGTGGCCTGGTCGATGCGGGTCTTGGCTTGCTGGGCGTTCTGCACGGTACCCGCACCCACGCCGGCGAGGTGGTTGTAGCGGTTCAGTTCATGTTCGGCGAAGGCCACTTCGGCGCGGTCTGCCGCCACGGTGGCCTGGGCCTGGGCGATCACCGAGCTTTGGCGCTCCAGGGTCGCGGTGGCGTTTTTCAGCTGGGCCTGAGCGACCAGGGTGTCGGCGTCGGCGGCCTGGGCGGCGGCGCGAAAATCGCGGTCGTCGATCAGCGCCAGCAGTTGCCCGGCCTTGACGCGCTGGTTGTCTTCCACCAGCACTTCCTTGATAAAGCCTGCCACACGTGGCGCCACCAGGGTGAAATCGGCGGCGACGAAGGCGTCGTTGGTGGCCTGGCGCTTGTTGCCCAACAGGCCGGGCGCGACCAGGTACACCAGCACCCCGACGGCAAACACGGCGATAACGGAGACGGAGATTTTGTCTTTGCGTTTCATGGGAAGTCCTTGTGGCTAGGTCGGTGCGCGAGGCGGAAAAATCCGCGTGGGCATCCAGAAAATCAGCAGGATCAACGCCACCGCGACAGCGGCCATGACGTAATAGAGGTCCGAAGAAGTCAGCACCACGGCCTGCTCGTGCAGGCGGTGGGCCAGGCCCGGCGCATCGCCGTCGGCCAGGGGCGAGTTACCCAGGCGGTCCACCAGCATGGTCGAGTGAAAGTGCAGGCGCTGGGTGGTCAGCGCATCCAGCACGCCGGTGGCAATCACGGCAGCCAGGCCTTTGACGGTGTTGAACCAGGCCGAAGCGAACGGCCCATCCGCCGGTTGAATGCTGCCGGTGGAGAGCATCAGCAGCGGCAACACCGCCATGGGCTGCCCGAAGATTTGCAGCAGGTACAGGCCGTAGAAATCATCGCGAATCCACGCCGAGGTCAGGTGCGCGCTGCCCACGCAACACAGCACCAACATCCCCAGCCCGATCCCCAAAACCCAGCGGCAATCGACCCAGCGCAGGTTGCACAACGCCGCCACCAGCGGCAGCGCGATCAATTGCGGCAGCGCCATCAGCAGCATCACCGGCGCGGTTTGCAATGGGCGATAACCCTGGACCTGGGCGAGGAAACTCGAGGGGATGATGATCACCGAGGTCAGCACCATCAGCACGCCTGCCAGCACGACCAGGGCAAACGCCAGGTTGCGCAGGCCGAGCATCTGCAATTTGAAAAACGGCATCGGGTGCGGCCATTCATTGAGCATGAACAGCACCAGCAGCACACTGCCGCCGCATAGCAGGAAGGTGATCAGGCCCGACTCGAACCAGTCCAGGCGATTGCCCTGCAGAATGCCGATCACCAGCATGCAGATCGCCGGAAACCCGAGTAGCAGGCCGCGCCAATTGAATTGCTTGAAGCGCTCCAGGCGCAGCGGGTCTTGCGGCAAACCGTAGGCCACGGCGGCCATGGCCAACAGACACGGCCCGACGATCTGCCAGAACGCCCACTGCCAGCCGACATACTCGGTCCACAGCGCCGCCAACGGCGTGCCGAGGCTCGGCCCGAACGTGGCGGTAAGTGCGTAGCCAGCCAGACCATACAGCTTGACGTTGGCCGGCAGGAAGCGCAGCGCCACGGTCATCAGCATCGGCGGCAAGGCACCGCCGGCCAGGCCCTGGACGGTACGCAGCAGCAGCAGGCTTTGGTAGTTCGGCGCAAACGGGCACAGGATCCCGAGCACGGTGAACAGGCCAATGGCGCACAGGGTGAAGCGCCGCAGGGAAAACGTCACCGAACACCAGGGCGCGAAGGCCATGGCCGACACGGAAGTGGCCGTGTACGCGGCCACCAGCCAGGTGCCTTCGTCAAAGCCGATGTACAGCGCGCCGCGAATATCCGCGAGGGCCACCTTGGTGACCATCTCGTTGAGGCCGGACACCAGCACCGCCAGCAACACGCCGACCAGGCCGATGATGATGCGCGGGCCAAATACAGGCGGGGTGATGGCGGTGGGTCTGGCTGCGGCCGCAAGGGTGGGGGCAGCGAGGGAAGTCATGAACAGGCAGCTCGGAATTAGAAATACCCGAGCAGTTTAATCAGACACATGCATGACAAAAAGTTACATGTTGGCAGGGTATAAGTGCGCCAGGCGCAATCCTGGATTCACTATAGAACCCTTGTGGGAGGGGGCTTGCTCCCGATTGCTGTGTGCCAGACCCAGATTTTCTATCTAATCCACCGCAATCGGGAGCAAGCCCCTCCCACATTTTTACCGTGCATGGCTTGTAGATCAGGTGGGTTGGGCTTCCAGCCAGGTGGCGTGGCAACTTTCGCGCATGGTTTCGCGCAGCCACTTATGAGCCGGGTCTTTGTCGAAGCGCGGGTGCCAGGATTGAGCCAATACCAACGTCGGCAGCGAGATCGGCAGCGCAAACGCGCGCAGTGGCAGCTTCAAGCGGTTGGCGCTCAACAGGGCTTCCTTGGGCACCGGCAGAATCAGGTCGGAATCGGGCAACATGAACATCGCACCGTGAAACCCCGGGGCGATCATCGCCACCCGCCGCTCCAGGCCCTGGGCATTCAACGCGGTGTCGATCGGCCCACGGGCGATGCCACGCCGCGAGATACTGATATGGGAATAGCTGGCGAAGCGCGCGGCGGTGATCTCGTCGTCAAACAACGGATGGTCCTCCCGCGCGAGGCCCACGAAGGTGGTGGAAAACAGGTTCTGCACCTTCACTTCCGGAGTGACCGGCATGGTGTTGCTCACGCGCAGGTCCAGCCGCCCTTCGCGCAGGGCTTCATCATCGGTGTCGCCTTCAGGCACGAAACACAGCTCGCACAGGGGCGCCATGCGCTCCATTGTGTCGAACAGCCGACCGCCATACACACCGATGAAAAAGTCATTGGCGCGCACGCTGAAGCGACGGCGCAGGGTGCTCAGGTCAACCTGATCCGCCGAGCGAAACAACAGCGCGGCCTGCTCCACCACGTTGCGCACCTGGCCTTGCAGCTGCAAGGCCTTGGGCGTCGGCACCAGGCCGCGACCGGCGCGCACCAGGATCGGGTCGCCTACCGCTTCGCGAATACGTGTGAGGGTACGGCTCATGGCCGCCGGGCTGAGGTTCATCCGCCGCGCGGCGCCCACCACGCTGCCCTCGTCGAGCAAGGCGTCGAGGGCGACCAACAGGTTCATGTCGGGTAGTTGCATGCCAAGCACTCGTGGTCAGTCGGGAGTGAGCTGGCCGCAATCGTAGCAGGCTGGGGGTATCAGCGCTGCATGCCCCACCGTTTCACGGTGAGCCGCTCGAAGGTGTCGAACACCAGGTTTTCCACCAGCAGGCCGATCAGGATCACCACCGCCAGGCCGGCGAATACCTTGTCGGTGTACAGCTCGTTGCGGTTCTGGAAGATGTACCAGCCCAGGCCGCCCTTGCCGCTGGTCGCACCGAACACCAGCTCGGCGGCGATCAGGGTGCGCCAGGCGAAGGCCCAGCCGATTTTCAGCCCGGCGAGGATCGACGGCAGTGCCGCCGGGATCAGGATGAACAACACGAAACGCATGCCCTTGAGGCCATAGTTGCGACCGGCCATGCGCAGGGTTTCGGACACGCCGAGAAACCCGGAATAGGTGTTGAGCGCCAGCGCCCACAACACCGAATGCACCAGCACGAAAATCAGGCTGTTCTGGCCCAGGCCGAACCACAGCAGCGCCAGCGGCAATAAGGCGATGGCCGGCAGCGGGTTGAACATCGAGGTCAGGGTGCTCAGCAGGTCACGACCCAGTTGCGTCGACACCGCGAGGGTGGTCAGGGCAAACGCCAGCACGATACCGATCAGGTAGCCCTTGATCAGTACCACCAGCGAGATGCTCACCTTGCCCAGCAGTTCGCCACTGAGCAGGCCGTCATAGAGCGCGTGAAAGGTCTGCAGGAAGCTGGGCAGCAGCAGGTCGTTGTTCTGGTAGCGCGCGACGGCTTCCCAAAGGATCGCGAGCACGATCAGGATCAGGCCCTTGCGCAGCCAGCCTTGCTGCCACAGGCGTTGGCGCAGGGGCAGTTCGCGTTCAACGGGGACGCTGAGCAGCGGCTCAAGGGTAACTTCGTATTCCTGGCGCATTGGGTTGTCCCCTTAGTAAGCGATGCGGATGTCGGCGAAACCCAACTCACGTTCGGCCTCGGGCGCTTCATCGAACAACAGGCGATGAATCCGCCGCGCCGACGCCTGGAACTCCACGCCACCGAGGCTGTGCAGGTCGTATTGATGGCTGTGGATTTCCGCGCGCACGCGCCCCGGGTGCGGCGACAGCAACAGGATGCGATTGCCCACCACCAGCGCTTCTTCGATGGAGTGGGTGACGAACAGCAGGGTGAAGCGCACCTCTTCCCAGAGCAGCAGCAATTCTTCCTGCATCTTGCGCCGGGTCAGGGCGTCGAGGGCGGCGAAGGGTTCGTCCATCAGCAGGATCTTCGGCTGCATGGCCAGGGCGCGGGCGATGGCCACGCGGGCTTTCATACCGCCGGACAGCGTGTGCGGGTAAGCGTCGGCAAAGGCGCTGAGGCCGACTTTGTCGAGGTAGTGCAGCGCCCGTTCTTCGGCTTCGCACCGCGGTAAGGTCTTCGACGCCAGCAGCGGAAACATCACGTTCTGCTTGACGGTTTTCCACGGCGGCAGCTGGTCGAATTCCTGGAACACCACGATGCGGTCCGGGCCCGGCTGTTCGACCTTTTGCCCCAGCAGGCGGATCTCGCCTTCGCAGGGCTTGATAAACCCGGCAATTGACTTTAGCAGCGTGGATTTGCCGCAACCCGAGGGGCCGAGCAACACGTAGCGATCCGCCGGGTCGATTTCGAAACTGACCTGGTGAGTGGCGCGCACCACGCGCTCGGGGGTGCGGTATTCCAGGCTGACGTTGTCCACTGCCAGCAATGGCAAGGGGGTGTGCAGGTTGCTGGCCGTGTGGCCTTGCAAGGGCGCGTTCATCTCAACTTCCTTGCAGGGGCTTGGCGTCCTGGAAGAAGTAGTCCTTCCACGATTCAGGCTTGTTTTTGATGGCGCCGACGCGGTAGAGGAATTCCGCCAGCGGGTAGGTGTTTTTCGGCGTGACGCTGAATTCGAATTGTGGGTTGTCGATGATTTTCAGCAACTCAGCGCGGTCGATCTTGGCCTTGGTGACGCGAATGTAAGTGTCGGCCGCCGCGCCTTTATCGTTCTGGGCGAATTGCGCGGCTTCGGTCAGCGCCTCGACAAATGCCTTGTAGGTTTTCGGGTTGTCGTTACGGAATTTCTCGGTGGCGAACAGCACCGTTGGCGAGTTCGGCCCCAGCAGGTCGTAGGTGTTCAGCACCACATGCACGTTCGGGTTGGCCAGGGCCTGGTCCTGGAACGGCGGGTTGGAAAAGTGCCCGGTCAGTTCGGTGCCGCCGGCGATCAGGGCAGCGGTGGCATCCGGGTGCGGGACGGCGACGGTGTACTTGTCGAGGCGATTGAATTCCTTGTCGCCCCATTGCTTGGCGGCGGCGTATTGCAGGAAGCGCGACTGTACCGACACGCCCACCGCCGGCACGGCGATACGGTCCTTGTCGGTGAAGTCGGCAATGGTCTTGACCTTGGGATTGTTACTGACCAGGTAGTAGGGGAAGTTGCCCAGGGAGGCCACGGCCTTGACGTTCTGCTTGCCACGGGTGCGGTCCCAGATGGTCAACAGCGGGCCGACGCCGGCACCGGCGATATCGATCGAGCCGGAGAGCAGTGCGTCGTTGACCGCTGCGCCGCCGGACAGCTGGGTCCAATCGACCTTGATGTCGAGACCTTCCTGCTTGCCGTATTTTTCGATCAGGTTCTGGTCGCGCACCACGTTAAGCAGCAGGTAGACGATACCGAACTGTTCGGCGATGCGGATCTCGCCTTCGGCCTGCGCAGCCGTCGGCGCCAGCAGGCTGCCGGCCAACAGGCTGATACCGAGGCCGACGGTCGCGGCCAGCCGCGCAAATGGGGTTTTCCTGGACATGGTCATGCTCCGAATCAGAAAGGCGCGTCGCCCTGGATGGTGGTGCGAAACAGCTTGCGGCGCAGATGGCTCGGGCAACCGGCGGCCAGGTGGATCAGCGAGCGGTTGTCCCAGAACACCAGGTCGTGGGGCTGCCATTGGTGGCGGTAGATGTTGTGCGGCAGCACGCTGTGGGCGTAGAGCTGGGCCAGCAGGTCGCGACTTTCGTCTTCCGGCAGGCCGACGATGCGGGTGGTGAACCCTTCGCTGACGAACAGCGCCTTGCGGCCGTTTTCCGGGTGGGTGCGCACGATGGGGTGAACCACTTCCGCGACTTGGGCAAGCTGCTCGGGCGTCAACGTCGGGCGCCAGTTGCCTTCGAATTTGGTTTCGCTGTAGCGCGCGGTATAAGAGTGCGCGGCACTGCGGCCTTCCACGGCTTTGCGCAGGTGCTCGGGCAGTTGGTCCCAGGCTTTGTGCATGTCGGCAAACAGGGTATCGCCGCCTTCGGACGGCAGCTCCTGGGCGTGGAGCATCGAGCCCAAGCTCGGCAGCTCTTTATAGGACAGGTCCGAGTGCCAGAATTTGCCTGCGTCACCCAGGCCGATGGATTGGCCGTTTTCGATGATGTTGGAGACGATCAGGATCTCCGGGTGGTTGGCCAGCAGGAACTGCTTGAGCACGTGGATCTGCAGGACGCCAAAGCGGCGGCTGAAAGCGATCTGTTGTTCGGGGGTGATGCGTTGGTCGCGGAACACCACGACGTGGTGATCCAGGTGCGCGCGATGAATGCGGGCGAAATCCTGGTCGTTGACTGGCCGGGACAAATCCAGGCCGACAATCTCGGCACCGACGCTGCCGGGCAGTGGTCGAATCTCGAACGTTTGAGTGGCAAGGGTCGCTGTTGGAACAGTAGAGGTGGCGGACATGAGTTCACTCCCGGTCAGACAGGAGAGTGACTTTATAGGCATAAGAACGGTAATTTAAATACCGTTAGGGAATATATATATGCGGTAATGTCGCAATACGTCAGCGGCGTGTCAGACCTGGCAAAACCCGCGCGTGGGCCGCCGGAGTCGCACGTTGAAACGCTTACAAGCCGAAACCGTGCCCGTTTGACAAGCCTATGGGCAGCCTCTAGTGTGCATTGGATCCAATTAGCCACCCTATTTTAATAAGGAGGATAGCGTAACCGTGACGCAGAAGCCGAACCCGTTGAACAGCATCAAGATCACCGGCCCTATTCCTGCCCATCTTGCTCGCTCCGTGATTGAAGAAACCTTGCGCAATGCCATCCTTGATGGCCGCTTGCCCTGCGGTACCGCCATGCGTCAGCAGGAGCTGGCCAGCCTGTTCGGGGTCAGCCGCATGCCGGTGCGTGAAGCCTTGCGCCAGTTGGAGGCGCAGTCACTGCTGCATGTGGTCACCCACAAGGGCGCCGTGGTTGCACCGTTGATCGAAGACAATTCGGCTGAGACCTATGAGCTGCGAATGTTGCTGGAGTCTGAAGCCCTGCGTTTGTCGATTCCCTTGCTGACCGAAGCCGATATCACCGAGGCAGACACGCTCATCTGTGCCCTGGAACAGGAAAAAGACTACACCGAGATTGGTCGTCTCAATCGCCTGTTCCACATGACCCTGTATGGCAAGGCCCCCAACCAGCGGCTGCTCAAGCTGGTGGAGCACGGGCTGAATGAGGAGGAGCGCTTCCTGCGTTTCAACCTCGAGGCGATGGGACTCGGCGAGACCTCCCAGGAAGACCACCGTGAACTGCTGAACCTGGTGACACAAAAGAAGGTCGAGGAAAGCATCCTGACGCTGCGTAATCACTTGATGCGCGGGATGGACGTGATCACAACCTATCTCGATAATCTCGACGCCGCCGCAAAGAAGACGCTTTAACAAGGCGTCAGGTCGCTCGGCTTGCCCGTCGAGCACTGCGGGGTGCCCTACCTGGCCAAGTAGCGCCCCGCGCAGAAGAAACTTCCCACTCTTATAAAGTAAGTTGCCGACAGCTTATATTATTTAGAAAAACATCTAATGCATTCATATACTGGCCAACTTGTTTAACCCGCTTATTATCTTTCATCACTAAACCAGCCACTTAATTCGACCGTGCAGTCCCACTTGCGTGAGCGCTCGTGCGCGCAAAGCCTGGTTTACATCTTTTTTATCTTCTGCGGCACACAAAAGCCCAACGTTGTTTTAGCGGCGACGCAATAATTTATAGGCATCAACTATGTACCCACCTTTACTGGAACAAAGAAAACGGCTGTTGTGCAGCCATCCGTTATTTCTGGAAATAACTTCGCTGGAAAAGTTACGACTGTTCATGGAAAACCATGTATTCGCTGTCTGGGACTTCATGACGCTCACCAAACGCCTGCAGCAGGACCTGACCTGCACTCGGCTACCCTGGCTGCCACCGGCCGACCCGCAAGCTGCACGCCTGATCAATGAGATTGTGCTGGGCGAAGAATCAGACTCACACCCCAGGCAAGGCCATTGCAGCCACTTCGAATGGTACCTGGAAGCCATGGTCGAAGTCGGCGCCAGCACCTCGGCGATACACCGTTTCATTGCACTGCTGCACCAGGAGGTGGAAGCAAGCACAGCCCTGCGCATGGCCGATGTTCCTGCTGGGGCCGCGCGCTTCGTCAGCGACACGCTGCACATTGCGCTGCAAGCCCCTACCCATTGCGTAGCAGCCGCATTCCTTCATGGGCGTGAGCGTGTCATCCCAAGTATGTTCGAACACCTCCTGCAGCCCGATACGCTCATCCATCGCCAGGCACCGGCCTTGTGTGGCTACTTCAGGCGCCACATCGAGTTGGACACTGAACATCACGGGCCAGCAGCTGAAGAACTGCTCGAACGCCTGGTGGGTGCAGACCCGGCTTATCCGCAACAGGCCCATGACGCAGCCCTTGCCGCCGTAGAAAGCCGTATCACGTTCTGGGACGAGGTGCGCGCCGCGCTGCACGAGGTGTACCCATGAATACCGCCGGCTACACCACCATCGCCGACGACTGGGAACGCCGCGCCACCATCCGAACCCGTCCTCGTCGCCTGTTGGAAGACGACGACAAGCTGATCTACCCACTGTGCCGTCAGCCCTTGGTACTCAACGCGACCTTCATGGAACATTGCTCGCAATGGCGCGACTTCGTGCTGGTGCAAAGCTTCTATAAGTTCATCCACGATGTGGTGATTTTCGAAACCGAAATCGTCGACAAGACCGCGCGCAGCATTGCCAAGAATCGCTTCTCGGTGCCCTTCCCGCTTGCCTGTCGCGTTGATGCGATGACGGTTGTGGTAGACGAGGACTACCACGCCTTGGTGGCCCTGGATTTCATGCAACAGACTGTCGCAATGACGGGCATACAACCGATTGACCTGCCCGGGCATATCGAACTGAGTCGCGCGCTGCCGGCGGCGCAGGCGCAAGCTCCGGAACACCTGAGCGATGCTGTGGAGCTGATTGGCGTAGCCATCGCCGAAAACACCGTGACCCACGATGTCGCAGCGTTTTCCAAGGACCTCAGTGTCAAGGCCTCCATACGAGGCTTGATGGACGACCACCTGTTTGACGAAGGTCGCCACGCGCAGTTCTGGACGCGGCTGGTGCGCATCTACTGGCAAGCCGCGAGCCCGGAGGACCGTGACAGCATCGCTCACGTACTGCCGACATTCCTGGCACATTACCTGACCAACGACCTGCAGAAAAACTTCGACCTGCACCTGATCGAACACCTGGACATCAACGAGCGCCTGCGCGGTGTGCTGCGCGATGAAATATCAGCGCTGGCGTTCCCCATCACCCGCCAGCACCCGTTGATGGGCAACATCATGGGCTTCCTGCAACACAGCGGCTTGCTGCAAACGCCGAGTGTGGGGCAAGTGCTGAACGACTACCTGTCGGTGTCGCCATGAGGTGCCTGACCATCGGCTGGTGCGGCACAAGCAAGGCACTGGGCGAAATCAGGCCAATGCTGGAACAGTACGGCCATGTTTCAGGGCATGAGGCCACCGACCTGTGGATTGAAGACGGCAGCCTGCCGTTGCCGGATGACGTGGGCGAAACCACCTGTATAAGTCTGCGCCTGGGGATAGGCCCGTTGAGCGACGGTGGGTTGCCTGCGCTGCAAGTGCGCGCCTATGGCCATGGCCGACGCTTGTTCGCCTTGCTGGACATCGCCGAGGAGCCCAGTGGCAACGGCCAGCGATTGCGTCGGCAGGCAACAACCGCGCTGGTGGATTGGATCGCGCTGCTGGTCAGTGGCTTCTCACGTGACCCCGAGTCTCTGTCTACACGCGCGATTGCCACTGACTGGCCCGAGCACGGCCTGCACGAGCTTGAGCCGTTGGCATTTATGCATCGATTCAATCGTACGGCAAACCCTGCCCTGATCCAGGAAGCCCAGGTACCGGTGATCGAACGGGTGCAGGCCAGCCTTCACCTGTTCGCCGACCGGCAGGCGCTGAACATTGCGGGGCACACCGTGACCTACCGCCAACTGCACCTGCAGGCCATGGCGATTCAGCTGCGATTGCGCCCGCTGCTGGAGGCGCTTGAGGCGCCACCGGTGATCGCTGTATGCCTGGAAAAATCCGTGGAATTGTATGCCAGCATTCTTGCCATACTGGGCAGTGGCGCGGTGTACCTGCCACTGGGACCTGATCAACCCACACAACGCCATCGGGTCATGCTCGAAAACGCCGGGGCCCGCGTATTGCTGGATGCCGGCCAACATCCATTACGGGAGCGTTTCATTTCACTGGATGTCAGCACAGTCGAGCCGCACAACGCCAGCTCCCCATCCTCGCTGATGCACGATCGCCCCTGCTCGGATATGCCGTGCATGGTGCTCTATACATCGGGCAGTACGGGCCAGCCCAAGGGTGTGCTGCTCAGCCAAGGTAACCTGGCGCATTTCACCGCTTGGTTCGGGTCCTGCATGACACTGGATGAACGGAGCCGCGTCCTGCAGTTTTCGCCCCTGGGTTTCGACTCGTCATTGATCGAAATCTTCCCCGCCCTGATTGCTGGCGCCGAGTTGATCGTCCCCAGTGAGGAACAGCGACGCGACCCTGGGCAACTGGTGGAACTGCTCCGCCGACAGCGCGTCACTCATGCCTTCCTGCCGCCTGCACTGCTCAACATCCTGCCGCTGGTTCCCCCTCTGGGCCTGACGCACCTGCTCACCGGTGGCGATGCCTGCGAACCCCATGTAATCGAGCGGCTGGCAGGACAGTGTCAGTTGCACAACCTCTATGGCCCCACCGAAACCACAGTATTGATTACGCACCGGACGTTCGCCCCCGACGACAATAATCGCAATGTCGGCCACCCCATCGCCAATAGCCAGGTGCTGATCCTTGATGACGATCTGCAACCGGTGGATGAGCGGGTGATGGGCGAGCTATACATCGTCGGGCCCGGAGTAAGCCTGGGATATGTGAATGCGCCGCCGCAGGCTGACAGCCCGTTCGTCGAACTGCTGGTGCCGGGCGGCCAAACGCTTCGGGCCTACCGCAGCGGTGACTTGGCGCAGTGGACCGCCGAAGGGATTGTGCTGGGTGGGCGTCGCGACGATCAGGTAAAGATCCGCGGCTTTCGGGTCGACCCTCGGGAGATTGAACAATGCCTGCGCAGCAGCAGGCTGTATCGCGAGCTGGCCGTGGTGATCGACCATGGAAGCAGGATCTGCGCCTTTGTCGCCCAGCCCGAACCCAACGCTTCGCTGGTGGCCTTGCAGCAGCATGCGCGCCAGTGGCTACCGGACTACATGCAACCTGGTTTCTGGGTGGAACTGCCAGCCATGCCGCACAGCGACAACGGCAAAGTTGACCGCAAGGGGCTGCTGTTGCGACCCTTCCTTCCCATTTTGCAGGCCACTCCCCGCGCCGCACATACGCCGCTTCAAGCGCGATTGAGCGACCTTTGGGGTGAGCTGCTGGGCTTGCCCACCAGCCAGTTGCCCATCGATGAAAGCTTCTTTGCACTGGGCGGCCATTCGATTTTGCTGTCGACGCTGTTGTTGCGCGTTCGCGAGCAATTTGGCCGTAGTTTCGCGTTGAGCCATTTCATTGAAGTACCGACTATTCGTACGCTCGCAACGCTGATGGAGGATGGTGAACTGCCAGACGCATCCTCTGCCCAAGCGGCCATGGACGCTCAACGGGAGTGGGAAATCAATCCGTTGCGAGGGGACCGCGCAGGCAATCCGCACAAGGTGATCGTGACGGGGGCGAACAGCTTCGTCGGCGTCCATATTGTCGAGGCGTTGTTGAACGCCGGTGCCACCGAGGTGGCCTGCCTGGTGCGTGACTTGCCGGGGAGTCCTGCGATGGCTCGTTTTACCCAGGCGTTGCGTGACTACCAACTGGAACATCTGGACTTGAGCCGGGTGCGAGTATTCGCCGCCGATGTCAGCCTGCCACGATTGGGTTTGGCCGGTGACGCGTATGACGCACTCGCCACAGACTTTGGCGCCCTGGTGCACAACGCAGCACGGGTCAACCACGTGCTGGACTACGCCTCACTGACCAGGGACAACGTCGACCCCATATTCGAATGCCTGCGCCTGTGCGAAACCCGCTGCAAGAAAGTCTTCAACTTTGTCTCGACGTTGTCGGCCGCCAGCAGCATCGGCACGACGGGGCATGTGCTCGAAGCTCCGGCGGCAGCCACCCTGCCGCTGTACATCCGAAATGGCTACAACCTGTCCAAGTGGGTCGCCGAGCGGGTCCTGGGACGTGCAGTGGAGCAAGGAGCCTGGGTGAACGTCCATCGTCCTGGAAATATCAGCTTCAACAGCCATAACGGTATCTGCCAGCCACAAAAGAATCGCCTGATGTTGATGCTCAAGGGGTCGCTGCAGTTGGGCTTGCTGCCGAGGTTGGACCTGAATTTCGACCTGATGCCCGTGGACTTTCTGGCTCGCTTCATTGCGTTCCACTGCAATCGCTTTCAAGCCGATAGAAGCGTATTCAACCTGCATAACCCACAACCACTGAGCTGGGAGCACTACCTGGATGCATTCAACCGGGCGGGCCACCGGTTCGAGCGGGTAAGTACTGCGCATTGGCAGCAGGCGCTGCGAACGGTAAGCCAGGACAATGCGATGTTTGGTGTCCTCGGGTTTTACCTTGATCGACTGGATGAAGACATCGGTGACACCTCGATGATCCTCCATCACAACGCGCAACGCGGCGTTCAGCAGATGGGTGAGCAATACCCCGAAAAAGACCCGGCACTGCTGAGTAAAGGCTGCAACTACCTCAAGGCCATCGGCTTTCTTTGAACCGCTTCAGGACAACTTCATGAAACCGCTGCAACCCGATACGTTAATTCATAACCCGAACGGCCAGCCGATAGTGTCCTCTGTGGTGATCGACTGCCATGCCAATCGTCTATGGAACATGGTGGGGCAGTTTGCAGGCTTCGATGCGTTCATCCCTTCCTTGACGCATATCGAAATGATCGGCACCGGAGTGGGCGCTTTACGCACGAAATTTTTCCGCGATGGCAACCGCGTCGTAGAACAACTCAATAGCCGGGATGAGCAAGCGATGCACATGACCTGGACCACGATCTACAACACCCTGGGCGTGGCCAGGTTGTGGGCCGCAATCAAAGTGGAAGCGCTTGGAGCACACTGCTCCAAGGTAACCTGGACCATCATTGCCGACCCCCTGGAGACGGCACAGGAAGGATTTGAACAGTTTGTACAAGGCTTCGCAGACAGCGCGCTGGACAATGTTCGCCGTTTGCTGGGTAAGCAGTAGGAGCGAAACGGCTCGCTCCTACCCGTACACTCAGCGGCTCAGATCTTGAAGCTATCGACCAGTTGCTTCAACCGATTGGCCTGTTGCGACAACGCATCGCAGTCTTTCAGGGTCTCGTTGAGGTTGGTCACGCCCTGCTGGTTCAGCAGGTTGATCTGGTTGATATCGACGTTGAGGGTTTCCACCACGGCAGTTTGTTCCTCGGTGGCCGCAGCGACGGACTGGTTCATGCCGTCGATCTCGACAATTCGCTGCGTTACGCTGACCAGGCGCTCACCGGCCTGGTTGGCCACCTGGACACTTTCCTCACTGGAGGTCTGGCTGGCATTCATGGTGGTCACTGCTTCACGCGACCCCACTTGCAGCGAAGTGATCATTTTATGAATCTCCTCAGCCGACTCCTGGGTACGGTGAGCCAGGTTACGCACCTCGTCGGCGACCACGGCAAACCCACGTCCAGCTTCCCCGGCACGTGCTGCTTCAATCGCAGCGTTCAGTGCCAGCAAGTTGGTTTGCTGGGAGATGCCTTTGATCACATCAAGGATGTGGCCGATATTGTCGGTGCTGGCGTTCAGGGTTTCGATCTGAGTGCAGGACAGGCTGATTTTCTGCGACAGCTCCGACATTGCCAGGATGGTTTGCTCGACCACTTTACGCCCATCATCGGCCTGCTCGCTGGCACCGCTGGCGTGCTGTGAAGCATCGGCGGCGTTACGCGCAATTTCCTGGGTGGCAGCCCCCAGTTCGTTGATTGCAGCGGCCACACTGTTGGTGCGCGCGCTTTGCTCATCAGAGCCGATGATCGAGGCGTTGGATGATGCCATCACACGCTGAGACAGGTCATGCACCTGACGTGTTGCAGAAGACACTTCGGAAATCGAGGCGTGGATACGCTCCACGAACCGGTTGAACGCGCTACCCACCTCACCGAACTCGTCTTTACTGGTGACCGTCAAGCGGCGGGTCAGGTCGCCCTCACCTTGGGCAATGTCCTGCATGGCAATGCCCATGGTGGTCAGGGGCCGCAGTAACACTTGAATCAACAGACTCAAGAGCACGGCAATCGCGACTACGGCGATCAGCATGGCGATCAATGCAGACGTACGGAATTTGCCCAGCGGTGCGTAGGCTTTGTCTTTATCAATCGACAGGCCGATATACCAATCTGCACCGGGCAAGCCACTGATAGGTGTGAACGACAGGATGCGATCCTGGCCCTTGAGAACTACGTCCTGATTAACTTTCTCAATACGGACGTTAGTGCCTGGGTAGATGTCCTTGAGGTTTTTCATCACCTGGTCTTCGTCAGGACTTACGATGACTTGGCCGTCGCCGCTGACCAGGAACGCATGGCCGATGCCGCCGAAGTCCACCGAATTGATGATTTTTACCAGGGTTTGCAGGCTCAGGTCTCCGCCGACCACGCCGAGCAACTCGCCGTTCTTTTTCACCGGCATAGCAATAGTTACGATCTGCCCACCTACGGCGGCCATATAGGGCGGCGTGAGCATGGGTTTATCGGCAGCCACGGCTTGCTTGTACCAAGGACGCTGACGAGGGTCGTAGCCGTCAGGCATTTTTGCGTCCGGGCGCTGGGTGAACACACCGTTGGTTTGGCCAACGTAGGTGAACTGGAAGTTCGAGGTGAACGCCGGTTGATCGACCAACCCTGGGAGATCAGCAGCACTACCCTGATGGGCAACGTTTTGCGTCAGACTTTCGAGCACCAGTATTCGACCGCTAAGCCAGTTCTGCACACTACTCGCGGTGAGCTCACCGGACTGCTGGATAGACGACTCCAGATTCTGTTTGATGGTGCTGCGCTGCAGGTAATCGTTGTAAAGCGTGAATAACGCGAAGGCCAGAACCACAACGCCTGACGCGGCCAACAGAATTTTATGACTGAATTTGAGATTCATTTCATCGACTTCTTTTTGCCAAATGGGGGTGAGCGTGCCGAGAGGAACATTCCATGTAACGGTATAGGCGGCGTCTCGAGCCGCTCTATTTCGGTGCACGCATGGCTCATCAGGCTTTCGGCCAAGCGGGAGGAAAGCTTAGAAAATTGTGGGATGAATTGCCCTTTTACGTTGGAAACCGACCAAAGGTTGTCGTACAAGATTTAAAAGTAAAAAATTCTTTCCTACTACCTGTGTCGTGCTCTTAAAGCAGATCAGTGCCATGAACATGATTTGGGAGTTGGGTAGGCGTAGTTGCTGTTCGCTTACAGAGTTCATAAACCCTCTAAACGACAAAACCCCTGTCTGCATAAGCAGACAGGGGTTCTGGAATTTAATCTTGACGATGACCTACTCTCACATGGGGAAACCCCACACTACCATCGGCGATGCATCGTTTCACTGCTGAGTTCGGGATGGGATCAGGTGGTTCCAATGCTCTATGGTCGTCAAGAAATTCTGTGTACCGGAGCGTTGCTTTAGCAACGTGCCGATGAAATTCATGGACTTCTACATAAACGAAACCCCTGTCTGCGTTAGCAAACAGGGGTTTCGGAATTTAATCTTGACGATGACCTACTCTCACATGGGGAAACCCCACACTACCATCGGCGATGCATCGTTTCACTGCTGAGTTCGGGATGGGATCAGGTGGTTCCAATGCTCTATGGTCGTCAAGAAATTCGGGTACTGAGTCGTGGCCAGCGGGCCTCGCTTCAGCAAATTGGGTATGTGACAGCTGTCGGTGTTTTGTGAAATCTCGAACTTTCGGTTCATTGCGTCTTCACACACCGCAATCTGGCCTTTCGACGCAAATTGCTTGGGTGTTATATGGTCAAGCCTCACGGGCAATTAGTATTGGTTAGCTCAACGCCTCACAGCGCTTACACACCCAACCTATCAACGTCGTAGTCTTCGACGGCCCTTCAGGGGACTCAAGGTCCCAGTGAGATCTCATCTTGAGGCTAGTTTCCCGCTTAGATGCTTTCAGCGGTTATCTATTCCGAACATAGCTACCCGGCAATGCCACTGGCGTGACAACCGGAACACCAGAGGTTCGTCCACTCCGGTCCTCTCGTACTAGGAGCAGCCCCTCTCAAATCTCAAACGTCCACGGCAGATAGGGACCGAACTGTCTCACGACGTTCTAAACCCAGCTCGCGTACCACTTTAAATGGCGAACAGCCATACCCTTGGGACCGGCTTCAGCCCCAGGATGTGATGAGCCGACATCGAGGTGCCAAACACCGCCGTCGATATGAACTCTTGGGCGGTATCAGCCTGTTATCCCCGGAGTACCTTTTATCCGTTGAGCGATGGCCCTTCCATACAGAACCACCGGATCACTAAGACCTACTTTCGTACCTGCTCGACGTGTCTGTCTCGCAGTCAAGCGCGCTTTTGCCTTTATACTCTACGACCGATTTCCGACCGGTCTGAGCGCACCTTCGTACTCCTCCGTTACTCTTTAGGAGGAGACCGCCCCAGTCAAACTACCCACCATACACTGTCCTCGATCCGGATAACGGACCTGAGTTAGAACCTCAAAGTTGCCAGGGTGGTATTTCAAGGTTGGCTCCACGCAGACTGGCGTCCACGCTTCAAAGCCTCCCACCTATCCTACACAAGCAAATTCAAAGTCCAGTGCAAAGCTATAGTAAAGGTTCACGGGGTCTTTCCGTCTAGCCGCGGATACACTGCATCTTCACAGCGATTTCAATTTCACTGAGTCTCGGGTGGAGACAGCGCCGCCATCGTTACGCCATTCGTGCAGGTCGGAACTTACCCGACAAGGAATTTCGCTACCTTAGGACCGTTATAGTTACGGCCGCCGTTTACCGGGGCTTCGATCAAGAGCTTCGCGTTAGCTAACCCCATCAATTAACCTTCCGGCACCGGGCAGGCGTCACACCCTATACGTCCACTTTCGTGTTTGCAGAGTGCTGTGTTTTTAATAAACAGTCGCAGCGGCCTGGTATCTTCGACCGGCATGGGCTTACGGAGCAAGTCCTTCACCCTCACCGGCGCACCTTCTCCCGAAGTTACGGTGCCATTTTGCCTAGTTCCTTCACCCGAGTTCTCTCAAGCGCCTTGGTATTCTCTACCCAACCACCTGTGTCGGTTTGGGGTACGGTTCCTGGTTACCTGAAGCTTAGAAGCTTTTCTTGGAAGCATGGCATCAACCACTTCGTTAACTAAAAGTTAACTCGTCATCAGCTCTCGGCCTTAAGATCCCGGATTTACCTAAGATCTCAGCCTACCACCTTAAACTTGGACAACCAACGCCAAGCTGGCCTAGCCTTCTCCGTCCCTCCATCGCAATAACCAGAAGTACAGGAATATTAACCTGTTTTCCATCGACTACGCTTTTCAGCCTCGCCTTAGGGACCGACTAACCCTGCGTCGATTAACGTTGCGCAGGAAACCTTGGTCTTTCGGCGTGGGTGTTTTTCACACCCATTATCGTTACTCATGTCAGCATTCGCACTTCTGATACCTCCAGCAAGCTTCTCAACTCACCTTCACAGGCTTACAGAACGCTCCTCTACCGCATCACTTA